>CAWBCG010000017.1:0-287691 GCA_963787235.1 uncultured delta proteobacterium | reverse complement strand
GAAAGGACCGTAGGTGTCGGCCCGATTTTCTCCTACACAGGTGAAAGGGTCGCTTGAGCGAGTTCCTTCGCGTTGAGGGTTAGGCAAACTTGGATTGAACTGTGCCGATAGGGGAACATTTGTTGTTTTCTTCCGTCTTCAAGGTATTCAAAAGGTTGACAGTCTCTCACCTGATCACTACCATCAAAAGCTTATTATTATTAAGAAAAAATCGTGGCATCCCCCCGGAATCGATTCGAAACGGATTTCATCATGAAGTGGACCGCAGAAGCAGAAGATCTATTGAAAAAAGTACCTTTTTTCGTCCGCAAAAAAGTGAGCGCGCGGGTTGAAAAGGAAGCCCGTGAGGCTGGAAAACCGGTGGTCTCTCCGGCTGAGGTCAAGGCCACCCAGAAACGCTTTTTGGCCGGGCACCAAGCGGACATCCAGGGCTACCGGATCGAGACCTGCTTTGGCCCCAGCGGCTGTCCGAACCGCGCAGCTTCAGGGGATCAGCTGATGGCCAGTATCGAAATGCGCTTGCAGGAAGCGGATCTTCTCGGTTTTTTGAAGCAATCGGTGAAGGGTGATCTCAAATATCACCATGAATTCAGGGTCAGCCTGGCGGATTGTCCGAATGCCTGCTCACAGCCCCAGATCAAAGACATCGGCATCATCGGATCCGCGGTCCCCGAATCCGGTGATGCGGACTGCACAAATTGCGCGGCCTGTGTCGAGGCCTGCAGCGAAGAGGCTGTCGTTCTGAAGGAAGAGGAAAAGTTCCCCTCGATTGATTCCCGGCGGTGCCTGAACTGCGGACGCTGTGTCGTCGTGTGCCCGTCCGGCGCGCTTCAGAGTACCTGTCGCGGCTTCCGGGTCCAGCTGGGTGGAAAACTCGGTCGCCATCCCCGCCTGGCCAGAGAACTGCCGGGGATATACACCGAAGATGAGGTGCTGCAGATCGTCACAGACTGCCTGAGCTTTTATAAAAAACGGAGCATCGATGGTCGCCGCTTTGCCGAAATCTTCACTGCAGACGACTTCGATGCGTTCTGCCGAAAGTATCCGAGGCAAAAATGTGAATGAGCTTCGAGTTTCTACTTGCGGGTTCCGGTTTCTCAAAGTGCGAGCGCCACCTTATTCACGGCTTTAATTCTATTAGAAGTGTCTGTTCTACCATGGCCAGATCGCCGTCAGATGCGCCAAGCTCGGGTCGAGGGCCTCTTCGGCATGCGGTTCGAGAGTAAGGACCGGAGGGGTGTCGCTGAGATCTTTCAAGCGTGTGAAAAGGTATTGGAAGTCGATCGTCCCTTGCCCCAAGGCGAGGTGCTCGTCCCGCAGCCCGTGATTGTCATGCAAATGCACCTGGCCCAGATGCCGGCCCAGGATGTCGAGCCACTCTGACAGCGGGGCCTGTCCGAATGCCGCCTGGTGTCCGGTGTCCAGGCAGAAGCCCACGCCGTGGGACTTCAGGTTTTCGAAAAGGGGCAGGAGTTCTTTGGGGTCGCTTTCGTAGACGTTTTCAAGCATCAGGCGGCATCCGAGCAAATTCAGGCGCTGCGCCAGCCAGCGCCACATCTCGAGGCTGTTCTGCAGCCACTCTTCGAGCAGGTAGGCATAGCGCTTCCAATCATAACCGGCATGACAGACCACGGTTTTGGGGCTGAACAGCCTCGCCGCTTCGAGCAGCTGCTCGAAGCGGTGGCGCGTTACAGCACGAATCTGCGGGTCGATGGAACCGGCCGACATGTCGCTGAACGGGCCGTGCAGCGTGATCGTCAATCCACGGTCTTTGATGCGTGCGGCCATCTCGCCGAATTCGGCCGCAGAGAAACGGTCCAGTGCAGCGGCATCGATGCCGATTTCAGGATTCAGGCCGCGGGATAAAAAATTTTCCGCGTATCGATCCCACAGCATGGTGAAGGGAACATTGACCTGAACCCGTTTAAGCAACTCTGTCATTGTGTCTCGTTTCTGTATCATCGCTCCCGGTCGGCTGCCTGTGCAATTGATGGTCATCAGCAGTCGGTCTGTATTGCCTCCAACCCGTTTCGGCGCAGCCAGCTGTTCATCTCCTGAACCAAGATGCGGTAATAGGCTTGCGAACCTCCGAGGCCCTTCCGACCGAAAAAATAATTGATCTCCAGAAAAAAGGGCGTTGCCGATGCGGTCCCTTCAGAAAAGAGCAAGTCGAAACCCGCCAGATCGATACGGGTTGATCGGCAAAAATTCCGGACGGCAGAAACAGCCGATGCCCGAAGCTCGGGATCGGTCATGAAATCGATTTGTCCACCGTGTGCCAGGTTGGCGCACCAGACCTGCCGGTCCGGTTGCACCCGCCAATATGCGACACATCGCCGACCGATAACCGCCACGCGAAGGCTGCGGTTGCCCGCGGGAATCATTTCCTGAAGCAGAAAGCCGCCCTGACCCGTCCGCTCGAAAGCCGACGCCATGCACAAACACTCTTTCAGACGCGGCTCGGAGTCCACCGGATGCACGGTTTCGCCCTCACCGCCCCAGTCGAATTTAAACACGCAGGGAAATCCGAACGGAAGATCATCCGGTAACCGCCGGCATTGCCGCTGAAAGGCCCGCATATCGTTGAAAGAGATGGTCCTGGGGTGCGGCACACCGGCTCTTTTGAAGAGCAGATGCTGCCCGGTTTTCCCGGGATAGGCAAAGCGGGCATCATAGTTGGGGAAATACAAGGCACAATTCTCGCGCACCATTTCATAGAGATCCTGCCGACACGCCTGGGGCAGAATGACCGCCGTGGCCGCCGAAATCGCCTGCCGTTCATCCGGACCCGGCGCACGCCCGGCGCAGATAATCTGACGATCCGCCGAAAAAAGAGGATGAAACGATAATATCATTGGCCGTCAATACCCGAACTTTCTGAGGGCCCGCGTGTCCTTGCTCCAATTTTTCTGTACCCTGACAAAGAGTTTCAGAAAAACCTTTACGCCGACGAGCCGCTCGATCTCCCGACGTGATGTTTCACCGATCGACTTCAGCATGCGGCCGCCTTTCCCGATGATAATGCCTTTCTGCGAATCGCGCTCCACGTGAATGGTGGCGTGAATCTGCACGAGGCTCCCTTTTTTTTCCTCTTTGAAGGCCTCGACGGTTACCGCCGTGGCATATGGAATCTCTTCCCCGGTGAGACGAAACACCTTTTCACGGATCATCTCGGCGGCGATGAAGCGTTCCGGAAGATCGGTCACGATATCGTCTGGAAAAAACGGCGGTCCGAAGTGCAGAAGGCTCTCCAGAGATGTGAGCAGCCGGTCCACCTGAGTGCCCATTTCGGCGGAGATCGGAACGATGTCGTCAAAGGAGGCCACCATTGACCAGCGCTCGATGATCGGCAGCAGTTCGGCCTTCGGGACCAGATCGATCTTGTTCAATGCCAGAACAACCGGCTTCTTGCCGGTTTTGATCTGTTTAACCATCAGCCCTTCGGACACGGGATCCGACCGGGCCACATCGATGATGACCAAAATGACATCTACGTCGCCCACACTCGACAAGGCCGTTTCGACAATGCGGATGTTAAAAGGGTCGGTGGCCTTGTGCACACCCGGCGTATCGATAAAAACGAGCTGGGCCGACGGCCGATTCAGAATGCCCAGAATGCGGTTCCGGGTGGTCTGCGGTTTTTTAGAGGTAATCGAAATTTTCTGCCCGAGAATCCGGTTCAACAAGGTCGATTTGCCGGCGTTGGGCGCACCGAGGATGACCACAAAGCCGGACTTGAAGCGGGATGGCGTTGAGTCGGAAGAGTGATCTGTCATTTGTGAAAACAGTTGTGTCAGTTGAGTCGGTTAGGACAGTTTTTCAGTTAAACAGAACAAAATGTGACTGAATTTCTAAACGTCGCTGAAATTACTGTGAACCGGCGCAATCAACCTTTCTATCCGGTGCCACAATTCTTCGCGGCCCTGCCGGGTTTTGGCCGAAAACAAAATGAAATCCCCCTGCGGCACCTGTAAGGCCCCCGCGGCGCTGCGTGCGCAAACCAGCTGCCGCGACCGCGACAGTTTGTCGATCTTCGTCAACGCCAACACGGTGGCAATTTGGTGCCGGTTGAGCCAGTCGACAAGGGCCGATTCTTCCGGACCCGGCGTTCGGCGACTGTCCATGATCAGAACCAGCCCTTTCAGGGTCCGGCGCGTGGCAAGATACGTTTCGATCATCGGAGCCCAACTCCTTCGAACAGCTTCGGGCACCTTGGCATAGCCGAATCCGGGAATGTCGACAAAAACAAGCTCTGCGTTGATCTCGAAGAAGTTGATCAATTGAGTGCGCCCCGGGGTCGAACTGGTTTTGGCCAACCGCTTGCGATTCACCAGGATGTTGATCAGAGAGGATTTACCGACGTTGGAGCGTCCGGCAAAGACAATTTCCGGCAGCCGGGCCGGTGGATAGTGAGAGGATTTAACGGCACTTTTTATAAATTCGGCGGATTTGATGATCATTACTGTTTCCGTTTCAAGTACGCCTCCAACCGATCCATCCCTTCGGCGATATTCTCCATGGAATTCGCGTAGGAGAACCGCAGGTACCCTTCTCCGTTCCGGCCGAAATCGATGCCGGGTGTCACGCCGACGTGGGCCTTGGCCAGGATGTCGAAGGCCAGTTCATAGGAGTTGTTCGACAGGTGCCTGGCATTGGCGAAAACGTAAAAAGCCCCGGTCGGCTCAACCGTGATGCCGAAGCCCATCGCTTTCAGACGCGCAAGCATGAACTTGCGGCGATCGTTGTAAACGGCTTTCATCCGCGCCACGTCGGCGCCGGCCAGCGTCAAAGCAGCAATACCCGCCCATTGAATCATTGAATTGGCGGATATGAAAAAATTTTGATGGAGCTTCTGCATCGGTCGGACAAATGACTTGGGGGCAATCAGATAGCCGAGCCTGAGACCGGTCATGGCATAGAGTTTTGAAAAACCGTTCAGAACGAAAGCCTTGTCGGTGTACTCCAGGATCGAATGCTCTTGACCCTCATAGACCAGGCCATGGTAGATTTCATCCGATACGATCCATGGCCGCATCGCGGCGATTTCCTGCATGCGTTCGGCCGACAGGAGGTTGCCGGTAGGATTGGATGGGGAGTTGATGAAAATGGCCTGCGTGCGGGCCGTTATTTTCTTGCAGATAGCATCGGGTCGGAATTGAAATCCATCTTCCTCGAAAACGGGGACGCAGACCGGTTCCCCCTCCACAAAACGGATGAAATTGGGATAGCAGGCGTAGTGTGGATCGGAGATAATCACCTGGTCGCCCGGGTCGAGCAGGGCAGCGAAGAGAAGCAGCATGGCCGGTGAAGTGCCGGATGTCACAATGATTTGATCGGCACTGATCGCCACGCCGTAGTGCTCACGATAATAGTGGCAAATGGTTTCCCTGAGTTCGAGCAGGCCGAGGCTGTGTGTGTAATGCGTGTGACCGTCATCGAGCGCTTTGCAGGCGGCGGCCTTGACACACGGCGGCGTGTCGAAATCCGGTTCGCCCACTTCCAGGTGGACGACATTGACGCCTTCGCACTCCAGTTCATGCGCCTTTTCGAGAACATCCATGACGATAAAAGAGGTAATGTTTTCGGTACGTTTGGCAACCACAACACCCTCCTTGAGGGAACAACCAAATCCAAAATTCGTATTTTTGTACTAAACACTGATAGATCAACCCGCCGAAATGCATCCCGATCGGGGGGCGATCCGACAATTTAGACGACCTTGTTAAGCGGATACTCTATGATGCCTTCGGCGCCGGCTTTCAGGAGTTGTGGGATGAGGTCCCTCACCACGCCGGAATCGACGACGATTTCGACCGAAAACCAGTTCGAATTGTACAGGTGCGCCACCGTGGGGGCGTTCAGGCTCGGCAGTAGCGCCACCACCGCTTCGATCTGCTTCTCGGGTACGTTCATTTTAAGGCCCACCAGTTTTTCCCCGAGCAGGGCACCTTTCAACAGAAGAGCGATCTGTTCGACCTTGGTTCGCTTTTCGGTATCCTTCCAAGCTTGGTGATTGACGATCAACTGGGTATTGGTCTGCATGAGCTCGTGGATAATGCGAAGCCCGTGGGCCTTGATGGTACTGCCGGTTTCGGTCACTTCGACAATCGCATCGGCCAGCCCGGAAACGACCTTGGCTTCGGTGGCCCCCCAGGAGAACTCGACCGTCACGTTGATGTTGCGCTCGGCAAAGAAGCGCTCGGTGTACTTGAGCAATTCGGTAGCGATCTTGCACCCCTCCAGTTCCTCGATTTTTTCGATCCCCGAGTCATAAGGCACCGCCAGCACCCAGCGGGCCGGCCGGGCACTGACTTTCGAATAGACCAGGTCCTCCACCACCAGAACATCGGAGCCGTTCTCCGCGATCCAGTCTTTGCCTGTCAGGCCGGCATCGAGTGTGCCTTTTTCCACGTAGCGCGACATTTCCTGGGCCCGACAGATGGCGCATTCGATCGAATCGTCGTTAATCTCGGGAAAGTAGCTTCGTCCGTTTACATTTATTTTCCAGCCCGATCTTTTAAAGAGCGCTATCGTCGCATTCTGGAGACTCCCTTTGGGAATCCCCAGTTTCAACGGCTTCTTCATTTTTTGTAGACCTCCTCGGGATCAAAAACAGGTGTGCCGACAATCTCGGTCGCTCCCCTGTTGTCGACGACTTTTAGGTGAAAGCAGCTCCTGTAGCCGGTGTGGCAGGCGGCCTCACCGACCTGTTCCACTTTAAGCAAAACCGTGTCGGCATCACAATCGATGCGAATCTCCTTCACCAGTTGCAGATGACCGGATGTCCCCCCTTTGACCCACAGTTTGCGACGGCTGCGACTGTAATAGGTCGCCTTGCCGGTCTTCAGGGTCAATTCCCAAGCCTCGCGGTTCATGTAAGCCAGCATGAGCACCTCACCGGTGCTTTCATCCTGGGCAATGGCCGGTATCAGGCCTTCTGATTTGTCAAAATCGAGTGTCACCGTCGGTTCGTTCATTGGTATGACCTGTCCTTGCGACGGCAAGCCGTCACGCCGGTTAAAGGCTTTAAGATAAAGGTTTTGGACTGCATTATCAGGCGGCGGCGTGTTACAATACGGCCTTCACCTTCCGACATTGCCAAAAACGTCATCTTAGAGCCTTTAGCACTTTGCCCTGCCGCGTTTTTTTGATAAACTAATTCAAGTAGCGACAATGGATATGAAAGTCAATTTATTTTTCCTTTTCCGAAAAGCGCTGGCTTGCTTCATCCGCGAAAATCTGATAGTCGAAGCACAGGATAATGCCGGAACCGAAACGGCGCTTTTAGGTCGAACCCCTCCAAGGTCACGGTCGGCGTTCTCGTTTATATAAAACGCGCCGCAGCGTATTGAATATTTAAGAGTCCATATGGCAAAACCAAAACGAACCAACGATATTTTGAAAAAGAGAAAAAAGCATCGGGTCGGGCGCATCATTTTTCGCATCTTCCTGCTTTTCGTGCTGATTTGCACAGTGATGGGCGGCTTAGCTGCCGTGGGTCTCTACTATTATATCAGCCGTGATTTGCCGAAGATTTCATCCCTCAAAGATTATCATCCGCCCATCATCTCGACTGTCTATGCAGACGACGGCCGCAAGATCGGAGAGTTTTTCAATGAGAGGCGAATTGTCGTGCCGTTGACCGATATCCCCGATATGCTGATCAAGGCTTTTGTTGCCGCCGAAGACTCCCGCTTTTACACGCACCAGGGGATCGATCTTCTGAGCATCACGCGGGCCTTTATTAAAAATATCGAGGCCGGCAGCATTGTACAGGGCGGCAGCACCATCACCCAGCAGGTGACAAAATCCTTTTTGCTGACACCGGAAAAAAGTTACACCCGCAAGATGAAAGAGGCCATACTGGCTTACAGAATTGAAAAGGCCTTGAATAAAGGAGACATTCTTTACCTATATCTCAACCAGATCTATTTGGGTCACGGTGCTTACGGCGTGGAAGCGGCAGCCGAAAACTACTTCGGTAAAACCGCGCGCGACATGAACCTTGCCGAGTGTGCCATGCTGGCCGGTCTGCCTCAGGCACCCAGCCGGTATTCCCCCTTCAAGTATCCGGATCGGGCCAAGCAACGTCAAATCTATGTCCTCAACCGAATGGTCGAAGAGGGCTACATCACCAACATCGAGGCCACGGAGGCCATCAACACCAAGCTGGACATCAGGCCGCGGCGTAACTTGTATATTGAGGAGGTGCCCTATTATACGGAATACGTGCGCCAGTATATCGAAAATAAGTACGGTACCGAGGCGCTCTATAACGAGGGCTTGCAAATTTACACCGCCGTCGATATCGACATGCAGAGGATCGCGCGGAAAGAGGTCGAAAATGGGTTGCTGGCCCTGGACAAACGTCAGGGGTACCGCGGACCGCTTCAACATCTCGCGCCTGAAGCCATTGAAGCCTACGTGCAGGATCTCCAGAAACAATGGGCCGAAACCGTTCCGGAAGCAGCAGGGCAGACGGTTAAAGGAGTCGTCGTTCAGGTGAGCGATGGCGAGAAAACCGTTGCCGTTCGCATGGGGGGTGGACAGGGAATTATCGACATCGCAGACATGGACTGGGCCCGAAAGCCCAACCCTGAAGTCGCTTATCACGCCAAGATGATTAAACGGCCCGGCGAGGCCTTGCAAAGCGGTGACGTGGTTCTGGTGCGGTTGAAAGAAAGGCGTGACGATTCCGATCTATGGAACCTGGCGTTGGAGCAGGTCCCCAAAGCTCAGGGGGCGCTCTTGTGCATCGAAGCCGAAACCGGCAACGTCAAGAGCATGATCGGCGGACGCGACTTCCGGGAAACGCAGTTCAACCGGGCCCTGCAATCCCGACGCCAACCCGGTTCGGCCTTCAAGCCGATCATTTATGCCGCTGCAATCGACAAAGGATACACGCCGGCAACGGTCGTCATCGATTCGCCGATCGTATTCAGGGACAGGGAGCAGGACTTTAAATGGAAACCGAGGAATTACGGTAAAAAATTCTACGGACCCACCCTGCTGAGACAGGCGCTGGCAAAATCCAGAAACGTCATTACGATCAAAATACTACAGGATATCGGCATCGACTATGTCATGGATTATGCTCATAAACTGGGCATCACCTCAACTTTGAACCGGGATTTGTCGTTGGCTCTGGGGTCATCCGGTGTGTCTCTCTTCGAGCTGGTCAGCGCCTACTCCGTTTTCACCAACCACGGTTTTCGGATAACCCCCTGCTTCGTGACCCGCGTACTCGATCGCAACGGCAATGAACTCGAAAAGTTCACCCCTGCCAAAGAATTGGTTATCGATCCCAGCACGGCCTTCATTATGACCAGCCTGCTCGAAGGTGTGGTCCAGGACGGCACCGGCTGGCGCGCCAAAGCGCTCAACCGCCCGGTGGCCGGTAAAACCGGAACCACCAACGACCTCTACGACGCCTGGTTCATGGGGTTTACACCGGAGTACACGGCCGGTGTGTGGGTCGGTTTTGACGAAGAGGCTTCCCTCGGGCAGTATGAGACCGGTTCCAAGGCGGCCAGCCCGATATGGGTCGGTTTCATGGAGCAGGTTTTGGCCGACAAGCCGGCGCAGATTTTTCAAGTGCCCGAGGGAGTAGTGTTCACCCAGATCGATGCCAAGACCGGCTTGCTGCCGGTCGCCGAGTCCCCCAATACAATTTTTGAATGTTTCAAGGAGGGGACGGTACCCACAAAATACGCACCCCGACCTGGAGTGGCGACCGAACCGGAACAATTCTTTAAAATGGATATGTAGACAAATTGCCGGCGCAATTTGTGATCAACAAGAAGGGGCGAAATGAACAGAAAAAGATCTTGTTCATTTCGCCCCTTCTTGTTGGTACCTCAAAGATTATTTGCTTTTTTTAACGGGCATTTGCCTTCGCTGCCGTTGACTTTTCCTTTTTGAGTTTCTGCCGCTCTTCAATCGGCAGGATCAGAGTGGGATCCCGGCGGATACGGATTTTCTGCATGAAATAGACCAGCACCCACAGCCCGATGCCGGAGGCGTCCACGAGGAAGGTCGGCACGTCGATTCCGGTTATACCCAAGATCATGTGCGGGAAAAACAGAATCAGTGTCGCCGCGGCACAGATGACCCACTCTACGATATTCGTGGGGCAGAGGAAGTACCCCATGGTCAGGCTGCCGAAAGCAATGGTTCCCAGGATGATGGTAATCATGGTGGAGATGACCTGATACCAGGGCATGATTAAGCCGGGTCCGCCCAGCAAAAATCCCGGGGAAAAGGCGAACAGCAGCGGCCCGATATAGAGCATCTTGGCAAACTTGAATGCCGTCCAGCCCGTCTTCCAGGGATCCGAGCCGGCAATGGCCGCCCCGGCATAGGCCGCTACGCACACCGGCGGCGTGATGTTCGAATCCTGGCTGAACCAGTAGACGATCATGTGCGAGGCGATCAGTGCCCAGGCCACCTGGCCCATGATCAACTCACGCTTGGGATCACCGGGCAAGAGCTCGCCCAAGGGCAGCTGCAGCTCCATGAAGCCGACGCCCCACTGGCTGCGGGTGATCATGTCGGCAATGGCGCCGACGGCCAGAACTGCGGTAATGAGGTAGGCCGCCGTGACCGGCACGCCCATGCCGAGCACCAGGGAGGCCAGTCCGACCAACAGGAGGGCGATGATCAGGTTGCCGGCCGACAGCTCGATGATGATCTGGGAAAATCTCAGGCCGATGCCGGTGAGCTGAATCGTGCCGACGATGATGCCGATCACCCCGACCGTGGCACCGATGATCAACGTGGAGCGGGCGCCCTCGTTCATCGCCGCGAAGATTTCCTTCGGCCCCATACGGCTGTCCTTGGTCAGCCAGCTCACGCCGACACACGAGAGGATCGACCAGAAGGCCGCATACCCCGGCGAATAGCCGATAAGCATCATGACCACGATGATGACCAGGGGCAAGGACATGAACCACTGCTGCTTGAGGATCATCCAGGCGGTGGGTGCGTTTTCTTCCCGAATGCCCACCAGGCCGTAGCGCTTGGCCTCGTAGTGGACCATCACGAACACCGACAGGAAGTAGATCGCGGCCGGAAAAATGGCCATGAGCATGATCTTCACGTAGGGGATCTCGGTCATTTCGGCCATGATGAACCCGCCGGCCCCCATGATGGGCGGCATGAACATGCCACCGATCGAGGCGGACGGCTCGATGGCGCCGGCCACGTGGGGCCGAAAACCGGCCTTCTTCATCAAGGGTATGGTAAAGGCGCCGGTGGAAACCGTATTGGCGATGGCCGACCCCGACACCGAGCCGAAGAACCCGGAGGCCAGCACCGCCACCTTGGCCGGTCCACCCACCGCCTTTCCGGCCAGCGCCATGGGCAGATCCAGGAAGAAGCGGCTGGCGCCGGAGAATTTCAGGAAGGAACCGAAGAAGATGAACAGGATCACGTAGGTCACCAGCACGCTGGCCATGATGCCGAAGACGCCCTCCTGCTTGAAGTAGATGTGGTTCAGGGCGCGGTCGATTTTAAAGCCGTCGTGGGCAAAGGCATCGATCACCGGCACGCTGTGGAGCAGGTCGCCGTAGAAAGCGTACAGCAGGAAAGCAACGCCCACCAGAGTCATGGACCACCCCAGCACCCGGCGCGCCACATCTATGGATATCAGGATGCCCAGGAAGCTCACGGCCGTGTCCAGGGAGGTCTCGGAGCCCATGCGATAGTTGATGGCGGCGTACTCGACGATGTAGTATCCGACCGCAAAGATGGCGGCCAGGGCCAGAAAGAGGTCCATGCCAATGGGGGCATTGCCCTGGCTTTTGCCCCAGTGGCGGATCGGGGCGAAAAAGACGCCGGCCGCCGCCACGCTGACGACGGCGTAAAACCAGTTCACGCCGGTAAAAGGCTCCCGAGCGCCCTGAGTGCCCAGTAGGAAATGGAGCGCGAAGTAGAACGTCAGAAAAAGCGTCAGGAAGGGGATGGCGCTGTCGATGTAATACCATAGCTTTTTCGGCGTGTTGGATGTGAAAGGGTAGTTGAGGAAAATCAGCACGTAGGTGAGCATCACATATAGGCCGAGGAAATACTGGGTGTCCACCGGAGTGGCGGCGCAGTAAATATAAAAAAGCACCATACCGACGGCCAGGCAGGAGGAAAGCCAGTACCAAAAGCCAATCAGGGATCGACCGGCCTTGGCATCCTTGTCAATGATCTCCTTCAGCTTTTCCTGGTCGGCAGCCGTAGTGGGAATTTCTGGCTCTGTCATGTCGTTTTCCTCGTGCAGCCGGCTCGCACCGCTGACATCTCTGTTCCAAGGGTAAAAGGAGAAGCGTACGAAAGGCGTTTCCCCTTTCACCCGGTTGGCTTTAGATGCGTATCCCTAAGGCATCAAGTTGGCCGGAATTTCCTTGCCCTGCTCTTTCCAGAACTTCACCGCTCCCGGGTGCAGGGGCACCGAGGCGCCGGTAAAGCCGTTTTCCAGGGTCATTTCTTTGAACGATTTCTTGGCCATTACCATGGCCTCCATGCCTTTTGGGGACCACAGGGTCTTCATGATCGTGTAGACCAGTTCCTCGGGCTGGTCCTTGCTGGTGGTCAATATGCAGGAATCCTGAAAGCTCTTGGTCGCCGGCATGCCTTTACCGTAAGTGCCCGCCGGAATGGTCATCGGCGAGTAGGCATACTCTTTGTAGAAGCCGGTCTTCTCGGCATCGACCCCCACGTCCACCAGGGCGATCTTCACCTGTACAGCGGCTTCGATGATGGAGCGGTTGGGGTAGCCCACCAGGACCCAGAAGGCATCGATCTTGCCGTCCTGGAAGGCACTGGCCGCCTGGCTGTATCCCAGGAAGTCGGGATTGAAGTTGTCCCAGAGGCCGATGTGACGGAAGAAACGCTCCGCGCTGGCAGCGGCGCCGGAACCGGCATTGCCGAGGGCCACGCGTTTGCCCTTGAGGTCCATGGCGCTCTTGATACCGCTGTCGGCCCGCACGACCAGCTGGGCCGGAGCGCCGTAGAGATACCCCATGGAACGGATATTGTCATACTTGGCGGGATCTTGCGGCAGCTTGCCTATATATCCCAGGGAGCTGTCCACGGCATAGCAAAGCCCGAAATCGGACTCGCCGTTGTGAATGCGCTTGAGATTCTCCACCGATCCGCCGGAACCAACGGAGGAGGCCTGGATGTTGGGGTTCACTTTGGGTACGTAAACCGCCATGGCGTTGGTGAAGGTGTTGAAGGTACCGCCCGTGGGGCCGCCGCCGATCTTGATGCTGTAGTCGGCGGCCAGAGCCGGAGTCATACCGAGGGCAATGAGTGCAACAGCCAGCAGTCCGATAATGAAATGTTTCTTCATTCGTTGTTCTCCTTTTTGGGTTTTAGATCCGTTGAATTTCTGACACCATCCAATTGTCTACCCGCTGTAACGGAGGATGTCAATTCCTGATCTTCTGATTTGTTTGTCGGAAAATCGATGATTTTAGTGTCAAAAAATTTCTGACAAAATTGAGGGCGCTGAGGTTGCCGGGTTGTAGAGGCTTTAAGATAAAGTTTTGGGCAAGGCCAGAGGGAGAAGGCTGTATTATAATACGCCGACGACCGATAACACAGTCCAAAACCTTTATCTTATATCTTAATGCCTATAAATCGATCAGACGGTTCTGAATGGCAAACCGCGACAGTTCGGCATTGTTGCGCAAATCGAGTTTCTTCAACAGTCGCGAGCGGTAGGTGTCGACGGTTTTGATGCTGATCCCGTACATCGAGGCAATCTCCCGGTTGGTATTCCCCATGGCCAGGCGTCGCAGCACCTGCAGTTCGCGCATGGAGAGGGCATCCAGGGCGGTCTGCCCCTGCTTGCCCCTGGCGATTCTGAGGGCGAGGGCTTCGGCCGCCTCGTCGGTGAGATAGCGGCTGCCGCCGAGAACCTTGCGGATGGCGTTGACCAGTTGTTCGGGGGCGGATTGCTTGGTGATGTATCCCATTGCCCCGGCCTCGATCGCCCGCACCACGTACTGCCCTTCCTCATGCATGGTCAACACCAGGACCGGCAGCATTGGATGCAGCGCATTGAGCCGGCTGATGACTTCGAGACCGTCCAGGCCGGGCATGGAAATATCCACCACCGCCACATCGGGCATTTCTGTCTCCACCGACCGCAGGGCTTCACGTCCGTCCGCCGCCTCGGCAATCACCTCCATGTCGCCGCTCTCTTCGATCAACCGGCGCAGGCCGGCGCGAACGATGCTGTGATCATCTGCTAAAAGGACTTTTATCATGCAATGGCAGCCATCAGATGATTTTGGTGCCGGCCTGTGGCACCTCGAAAGAGACCCGCGTGCCTTTGCCCGGTGCGGATACGATTTCTAAATGTCCTCCAGCCAGATTGGCCCTTTCGTGCATGCCGGCCAGGCCCAGCCCCTCGTTCTCCCCCAGAGCGTCCGTATTGAACCCTCGGCCGTCATCCTTTACCGCCAGGGTCAAAAATCCGTCATTCAGGCCAAGTCGTACGTCGACATGGCCGGCTGCGGCATGACGGGCCACGTTGGTCAAGGCTTCCTGTGCAATCCGGTAAGCGGCGGTCGACACGGTTTCGCTGGTGACTGGGATGCTGCCGTGCTCAAATGCGCAGGTGATATCGGTACGCTTTTCGAAATCGGTGGTAAACAGTTCCAGTGCATCCACCAGACCCAGGTCGTCCAAAATGCCGGGCCGCAGCCGGAAGGCCAGACTGCGCACCTCTGCTATGGTTTTATCGATCAAGCAGCGCATTGTCAATGCCCGCTCGGCAGCCCTGCCATCACGGCCTTTCAGGTGTTCCTGGATCCAGACGGCATCCATGCGCAGGGCGGTCAACACCTGGCCGAGTTCATCGTGAAGCTCCCTGGCAATGGCCCCGCGCTCTTTTTCCTGATTGGCCATAATGCTTCCCGAAAGACGGCGGAGTTGGTCTTGGGCTTTTTTGGCCACAGTTATATCGGTGGCAATGCTGCACATGCCGCGGGGGTGGCCCGACTCGTCATACACCGCAAACTTGACCGACAGATACGTGTGAATGCCATCTGCGTGAGGAATCCGCTCTTCGACCTGTTGTGAGCGTCTTTCCGTCAGCACGTCGAAATCATGTTGACGAAACTGGGCGGCCACCTTGGCTGGCAATACCTCTTCGTCCGTGCGTCCGCGAACATCCTCGTTCTTAACATCGAAGAGCTCCTCGAAGCGGAAGTTGACGAGAAGATAGCACCCTTTGCTGTCCTTGAAGTATACGACCGCCGGTGTGTATTTGAGGATGCCGCTGATTTCCTTGGTCCTGAGTTGCACCTGACGCTCGAGATCCTTGGAGTAGCGGCTCAATTCCTCCTTGGCCTTCTCCAGAGCTTCCTCAGCCTTCTTGCGCTCGGTGACATCGATCGACACGGCCAGCGTCCGCGTCATTTTCCCTTCCGCGTTCATATCGGCAATGGCCGAAAGCAGAATGTCGATCTCCTGGCCGTTTTTCTTGACAAACCGGTAGGGGACTTCCTTGCAGTTGCCGGTCCTGAAAAATTCAGGGAAGACCATCTCCTCGGCATATCGCCGGGAATCTCCGGTCATGAAGTCGGTCAACTTCTTGCCGGTAACCTCCGCCCTGTCGTAACCCAACACTTCGGCCCAGTAGTCACTAACGCTGATCAGACGACCGTCGGTGTCGATGGAGTGCAGCATGGCGGGGGTGCGATTGTAGAGGGCACGGTATCTTTCCTCGCTCGCGCGGAGTGCTTTTTCCACAACGCGTCGATGGGATATCTCCTGGCTGGCCTTGCGATACAGGACAAAAACCGACCCGCCGATCAAAAGACAGAGCGAGAGAACAACCGGGCCAGTAATGCGGATTAGTGGTGCGGATACCGACTTGGATATGGCCCTGTAGCTGCGCAGCAAAACCACTTTCCAGCCCGGGAATTCGTCGAATTCGACCTGATTGATCAGATACCGCTCGCCGGCCAGCATCACATCCCGGTTTTTCCTGTTCAATTCGAGTCCGATCCATTTCCAGGGGCCGGTGCCGAACTGCCGGTCCGCGGCAATTTTTTTTATCTCGTTCTGGGGCACTTTCCACGCGAGTTGAAAGAGCCATTCGCCACGATTCGAAATGAAGATCACCCCCCGGGGATCGGTCACCAGCACGATGTCCTCGCTGGTCAGGCCCAACCGGTTTTCGATGACATCGACCGATGACTTGATAACCAGAATCCCGACCGGATCTGTGCTCCGGTGATCATAAACCGGATGGCTGTTGTAAACCCCGCGCTTTCCGGAAGTGATGCCCAGGGCCAGGTAGGCGGTCGGCCAACCGTGGATGGCTTTCTTGAAATAGGGTCGGAAGGAAAAATTTTTACCCACGAAGCTGTCCGCATCATGGCGGTTGCTCGAAGCGATCGCGGTCCCTTTTGCATCCATTAAGTAGCACACATCCACTTCGAGTGTTTTTTTGAAATGATCCAGAGTTGAATTGGCTCTTTCGATATGCGCTTTACCAGGATCAGACAAGGTTTCCGAGAATACATCCATACCCGCCAGTGACCGGACCACCTTCGTATTTTCCAGAAGAGATGAAGAGATGCTCTTGGTCAGTATCTCGAGACGCACCCTTGCCTGTCTTTCGGCTTCCTTCAAGGCGGCAGTGTTGACCGCAGAGTAGTAGAGATATCCGCCGACAGTGGCCGATATAACCGCCAGCAGGGACAGGATCAAAAGAATCAGACGCAGACGCATGTCGCCCTTGCTCATGTTTATCTCGCATCCTGTCCGCGGATTGAAAAAAATGCGGACGAGCGTGAAAAATGGATCATGAAATGCGGTATTTTCGGACCCCTTGCGGGGTGCATCCGTATGTCAAAGCGGTCGCCGTTCCGCTATGTGCCGGTAGGTGACACCCGTTTGAGCGTCGTGGAGCCGCAAGCCATCTGTGGGCAGCGTCGGGTCCGGTTCGATTGTCAGAGTCCGAAGATTGAACTGTCGGCGCAAGGCCTCGACATTGCTCAGTTTCAATCCCTTCATCTTTGAGATGCTGCGCGGATGCGCCTTCAAAGTGACCGTCGCCGCCCGATCCTCCCGGTGAGAAAGAAGGCGTCTGGCCATTTCCAGGAACAACGCCGCGTGAACCAGGTGGCCGAAGGCCGGGTGGTAAGGACCTGCCAAAACCACGTCTTTTTCCGTCATATCGTCCGCCGCCTGAAGCCCCATGCGCACCACCGGTATGTCGTGTCGGTAAAAAATAACATATATGGCTTTCACCAGTTCGACCGCACTTTCGAGGGACAACGGCGTGAAGCGACCGGCACGGTACCATTCGGCCAGACGGCTTCCTTTTAATACGACAGTCGGATAAATCCTGACGAAATCGGGTTGCAGCTCGACCATCCGGTGCGCGGTTTCCAAGGCGCGGTCGCCGGTATCGCCGGGCAAACCGACCATCATCTGCAGGCCGACCGCGTACCCCTCGGCCTTGAGCAGCTTCACCGCCGCCACGGTTTGAGCGGCCGTGTGTCCCCGCCGTGATTGGCGCAATACATCGTCAACCATCGACTGGACACCCAGCTCGACGGTTCGGACGGAGTAGCCTGCAAGAACATTCAACCGTTTCCGGTCGATCGTATCCGGTCGCGTCGAAAAGCGGATACTGTCGACACGGCCGTCTTGCACGAATCGTTGCGCCAGCCTTAAAAAGGCCTCCGCGACGGCAATGTCCAGTCCCAGGAAATTCCCACCAAAAAAAGCGATTTGGATGGTGGAATGCCTTTTGAAAGTATAGCTTAGAAATTGGCCGATCGCAGATTCCAATTCAGACTCTGAGGGCAGACCGGACGGTGCGCGGGTAATCGCATTTTGATTGCAGAAAATACAGCGGTGCGGGCACCCGGCATGGGGCAGAAATACGGGAACGATGAGGGGTTTGGGACTCGGGTGCATCGCTTTGTACCGATCGGGCGCTTTAGAAACCCCCCTTTTGCTCTCAAGACAATTTTGGTTGATTTCCGGCAGTGCCCGGCCGAGGATCGAGTTTTCTTATGACCGACCATTGCGCAGGATGTCTAATGCATTTTTGGCGGCATCCTGCTCGGCCTGTTTCTTGCTCTTCCCGCGGCCTTCGGTTATCAGGTCCAGTACCATCAGACGAACACAGAAGGTCTTGTCGTGGTCCGGGCCGTTTTCAGCGATAACTGAATAGTCCGGCATCTGTTGCTGATTGACCTGAACCAGTTCCTGCAATTGGCTCTTGAAGTCCTGGCTGGAGCTGAGGGTGTGAATTTCCTCGATCAAAGGGCCCAGGTGGATTTCAATGATCCGATTTGCGGCGTCGAAACCACCGTCCAGGAAAACGGCCGCGACCACGGCCTCGAAGGTGTCGGCCAGAATGGAATTCTTCTCGCATCCGTTGCTCAGCAATTCACCCTTGCCGAGCATGATTTGAGATCCGAGATCGATCGTTCGGGCAATTTCGGCCAACTGCGATTCATTGACAAGGTTGGCCCTTGTCCTGGAGAGATCGCCCTCCTTCATTTCCGGATAGCGCTGCATTAGAAGATGTCCCACGACCAGGTTCAAAACGGCATCTCCGAGAAATTCCAGCCGTTCATTGTCCCTTAAACCGCTGTCAGCCTGTTCGTTGACATAGGAACTGTGGCGGAAAGCCTCTGAAATTAGCGCCTCGTCGGTAAAATGGTAGCCTAATTTTTGTAGAAATGAATGAATCTTAGCCCCCATATAAATTGAAGACCGGAGTGATTATGTGCAATTTTTCGCAAGCTCAAGGAAATCGGCGGTATTGCGCGGAGGCATACTTCTGTATGCCGCACAAGTGATTCCGCCAATTGACGCCGAAATTGCGGAAAAGGGCCATTTATGGACGGAAACGAGTTCAGGCGCGGGCGGCATGTCGCGCCAGCCGGTCGTTAAGCCGTTCATAGAGCTCGAAAGGGACATGAAAATCGCCGGTACCGATACCCAGTTGAATTTCAGGTTTCAAGCTGCCGTGAAAATCAGTGCCGCCGGTTATGAGCAGATGATGCCGATCGGCCAGTTCTTCATAAAACGCAGTCGCTTGCGGCGGATGCTCCGGATACAAGGCCTCGATTCCCTCGAGTCCAATTTTTTTCAGCGAAACGACTAATTTTTCCAGTTCAGCGGCTTCCTTGAGGCTCAGAAGATAGGGATGGGCCAATATCGGAATACCGCCGGCGCCGCGTATGATGTCGAGCGCTCGCTGGCAGGAAATTCGATATTTATCGACGTATGCCGGTCTGGCGGTGCCCAAATATCGCTCAAAGGCTTCGTCAATAGAGTGCACATACCCTTTTTTTAGCATGAGCCGGGCAATGTGGGGTCGGCCGATCTGGCTCTCACCGACCATCTCGACGACTTCGGCCAGGGTCATGTCAAAACCGAGCCGGCTGAGCCTTTCGATAATAGCGGGATTTCGGTTCTCCCTGGCGTTTTGTAAAACCAGAAGTGTCTGATTCAATTCGTCGTCATCCAGACGAATGCCGTACCCCAGGATGTGAAAACTTCCGGAACGACGAAGGAAGGGAGGGGGCGCTGCACTGAGTTCGACCCCGGTTAAAAAATGAATGGAAGACGGAATGCCGACCTGCAACGCTTCTTTTGAGCCGTCGATCGTGTCGTGATCGGTTATGGCAACGGCCCCGAGGTGCTGTGCCTGAGCGAGTTCGAGGATTTGAGCCGGCGTGAGAGTACCATCTGAAGCTGTGGAATGAACGTGTAGATCGATTCCCCGTTGGTTTCTATAATCCAAGCGCTTTCTCCAAAGCCTCTTCTTTGGATTTGCATTCAATGCATTGCGAGGTAACCGGCCTGGCTTTCAACCGTTTAATCGAAATTTCCTCACCACAGGATTCACAGATTCCGAAAGTACCGTTTTCAATGCGATCCAAGGCTTTCTTGATTTTCTTGATGAGCTTGTGTTCACGGTCCCGGATGCGCAGCATGAAATTCCGATCGGCCTCGAGCGAGGCCCGGTCAGTGGGATCCGGGAAATTTTCTTTGGGTGACGTCATTCCAGAAACGGTATTGTCGGCCTGATTGAGCAACTCATCGAGTCGTCTGGTGAGAAGTTCCTTGAAAAATTCAACGTCTTTTTTTTTCATTTTTTCGCCTCTTACCCGTAAGTTGTGGCGCCAAAAAAAGTATAGCTAACATGGATTTCAAAGGCTGTAAAGTGGAAAAACAGATTGATTATCCGTAGATATAGTTTAAGAGGCCTTCAGGGCGTGTGCGTTTTAAATTCGGCCAGGTACTCTTCCCACTCCATCGGTAGCAGCTGTTTCTTCTTGTTGTTACACGACTTGCAGGCCGCTACCAAATTGCCTTTGGTGCTGCGGCCGCCGCGCGCAATCGGGACGATGTGGTCCATCGTCAGTCTATCGGATGGTGTTATACGGTTGCAATAGTGACAGATACCCTTGGCCAGGCGCCGTTTCCACCATTGACTTGCTTTTATTTCGCGCGCTTTGCGGCGCTCGCGGCGAATCTGCGCCTCATCCAGATCGTAAGCATACGGCTGGTTCGTCATGCTGTCACCATTCTGCTTCCGGCAGACTGTCGCTTCGCATCAGCGGCGCGGCTTTGCCGCGTCCGGCTGCATGCGTTAGGTGCCACATCTATGAATCCTTGACGACTTTTGCATCGATTTCGACCAGTTGATTTTCATACCCCAGGAGCGCAACCCCCAAGAGAGTAGCTGGAGGAACCCCATTTGGGAACACTCCTTGCACCGCACGCCAGGCATCAGTTAGATTTTCTCTTTGTCCGACGACATAAACCGTTAAATGTTGAATGTCGTTTTTCTCGAAATTATGGCTTTTTAAAAGTAACTCTAAGTTGGCAAGACATTGCTGGGCTTGCTTATAGGGATCAGAACAGCCGATGATTTCTCCGGAACCGTTGTTGGGGACTTGCCCAGAGACATGAAGCTGATTCCCGGTTCGTTTCGCGTATAGATAGCCAGCTGTTTTTGGTAATCCGGCTTGAATTTCTATCTTGTTCATGGGTGCCTCAAGGCTAAGGGTGCCTAACCATCCGGTCAACGCGTCTGCTTCTGATGCCGGGCAATGGCTTCGGTCACGTAGGGGAGGATGTGCTCCACCACCCGTGCATATCCGTCTGCCGTCGGATGAATCCCGTCGGACTGGTTCATCTTGGGGACCCCGGCAACACCTTCGAGAAAAAAAGGAATCAAAATAACGTCGTTATCGCTACCCACATCAGTAAAGACATCCGCAAACATCTTGCTGTACGCCGGGCCCAGGTTGGGAAACATTTTCATGCCTGCCAGCACGACGACGATGCCCTTTGCCGTAAAGGCATCGACCATTTCCCGGATGTTGCGTCGGATCAACTCGGGATCGAGACCGCGCAGCCCGTCATTCGCACCGGTCTCCAGTATAATGATATCCGGTTTCAAGCGCAACACCCACTCCATTCTGGAGCGGGCACCGCTGCTTGTCTCCCCGCTGATGCCGGCGTTGACGACCCGGTAGTCGTATCCTTTGTCTCGAAGTGCCTTTTGCAGCAGCACCGGATAGGTGTTTTCTTCCGATACACCCAAACCCTCCGTCAGGCTGTCACCCATGGCGACAATGGTGCCGGTAGCCTGAATTTCCGGCGTCGCGCTCGTCGGTTCTTCCTCTTCCTGCCCGCATGCCGCCGCCAGAATAAGACAGGAGCAGATCACCACCTGAATGATGGCTTTATTCATTGGTCTGTTCCCTGAGAAATGCAACCGGCCGTTTCCGCAACGTCGTCCACGAAGGCAGCAGGCCGCTGATGGTTACCAGCAGCGTCGCGATAGCGATCATCAAAAAGCCAGCTCCGGTAATCGGTATAAACGTAATATCAAACACTTTTGTGATGATGATCCAGCTCGCAGCCTGGGAAATCACCATGGCGAGAAGTCCACTGAGACCCCCGAGGATTAAATTTTCCAGTCCGAACACCTTGAACACAAAAGCCGATCTGGCGCCAAGAACTTGATAATAAACCGCTTCTCGTGTTCTGGCCAGACGGGTGGCAAGCACCGAACTGACTGTGATCAGCAAGCCGACCAGAATGCCGAAGGCCGTAAAAAATCGGATGGTGTTGGACAGCTTACGGGAAATCCCGGCGAAAGTTGTGATCGTCTCCGTCATGTCGATCACACTGATGTTGGGAAATTTTTCGACGATCGCGTTTTGAATGCCGGCGATCCGGCTCTTGTCCACCCGTACAGCCGTGAAAATTGTCTGCGGTGCATCCTTCAGGGTGTCTTCCTGAAACACGAAATAGAAAAAGGGTTTGAGGGAATCCTTGGTCCGCGTCCTTATACTCGAAATTCTCGCCTCCAATGGAATACCCTGGATCCGGAAGACGATCCGGTCACCGATTTTCAAGTCGTGCATTTTTACCACCGTGTCCAAAACCGATACCTGAACGTCGTTCCAGTCCGATCTAAACAGGCTGCTGCCGGTTTTGATAATTTCGTCGTCAAGCAAATCATTGCGATACGTCAGATTGAAGGTGCGGGCCAGATTGTCGCCTCGGCGTCTTTGCCTTTCCTTGCCACGATCGATATTGTCACCGTTGATGGAGAGAATCTTGGCACGGATGATCGGGAAATAGCGCGTATTGATCCCCAGCGCCTGGTCGAAGCCCGCCTGCTGATCCGGTTGAATGTCCACGAAAAAGAGGTTCGGTGCATCGGGCGGATAGGATTGGACGTAATCCCGGTCCAGGTTCGTCTCTACCCCGTAAATGGTGAAAACCACGGCCAGAGAAGCGGTCAGGGTGATGATGATCGGCCGTGTGGCATTGCGCGGTCGGAAAAGGCCTTTCAATGCCTGGCGCAGGATCAGCGTTTTAACGGGCAGGCGGCGCAATATCAGCAGGATGGCATGCGTAAAAACAGCCGTCATCAAGATGAACCCGAGCGTTGAGGCAACGAAGAGCAATCCGCTGCTCACAACCTGCAGTTGCCATAACACCATACCGGTAAACAAGATGCTGATAAACAGCATGGTGACATAATAGGGAAGACCGCCCGGCGATTGGTTGTCGTCTTTTCTGAAAATGTCGACCGGCTTGATGTCCCTGAGGCGGTACAATGGTAAAAATGCGAAGAGAGCCACCCCGACAATGCCCATGCAAAACCCCTCCAATATGCCGGTCCAGGAAAGGGACACACCGATCTGCTGCGGGATGAGACCGGAGATGAGCGCGGGAATCATCTTCTGGGCCACCAATCCAAGGACGAGACCGAGTCCTGTCCCGATCAAACTGATAAACAGCAGGCTGAGGATGAAATGGATCAAAATGAAGCGGCTGGAAGCACCGACTGCTTTCATGACGGCGATGGTCTTTTCCTTTTCCTTCAGGTAAGCGGTCAGTGTCGTGTAAACGCCGATACCGGCCAACAACAGGGTAAAGATACCGATCAGGTTAAGGAAGAAGATAAAGTTGTCGAAAAAGCGTTTCACTCCCGACGGTGCGGTTCGATACGTATCCACGCGTTCCTGAACCGGATCTGCAGCCGCCGTGAGAAGGTCGGCCAATCGGGTTAGGTCACCGGCATCGGCGACTTTTATCAACACCTTGTAACTGACGCGGCTCCCTTTCCCAATGAGATCGATGCGCTCGAGGTCGGCGGTCGATACAAAAATCCGTGGTCCGAATGCAAACGCATTCAATGGTCGATCGGGTTCCTTTAGCACGACGTCGGCAATGGTCAAGGTGGCCCGTCCAATGGACAGTGAATCCCCTACCCGCAGTCCCAGTCGCTCCAGCAAAATGGGCGCGACGACAATGCGGCCGGGAAGCAGTACTTCGCTTAAGGAGCGCCCGGAAGTCAGTTCGCAGCGGCCGTAGAACGGGTAGCCTTTCGACACCACCTTGATATTCGACAGCAGCGAACTATCGCCTGCCGCCGTTCGGGCGACGGAGTAGAACTCATAGATTCGGGCACTTTCAATCGACCGCGCGCTTTCCATCTCTTCAATTGTTTGAACCAATCCGGGAGACAGCACTTGGCGGGACCGCACGATGATATCGGCCGCACTCAATTCACGAGCATCATTCATAAGGGTGGCGTTGACACTGTCGGAAAATCCATTTACCGCCACAAGTGTGACCATGGCAATCGACACGCAGAGTGCAAAAACAATCGCCTGGCTGCGGGTGCGGTTCACATCACGCAGAATGAATTTCAGTTTCGACATTGTTCAGAGGTCCTTGTTTGACGCCGTTGATGCGTCCGTCATCGAGCAGAATAATGCGGTCAGCCAGGGCGGCAATTTCCCGATTGTGCGTCACCATAATCAGCGTTGTCCTTTCTTCCCGGTGAAACTCCAAAAGCAGATTTAAAATGGACCGTCCGTTTTTGGAATCCAGGTTTCCGGTCGGTTCATCGGCAAATATGATCTTGGGGAGATTGATGAGCGCCCGGCAGATGGCCACGCGCTGCATCTCACCCCCGGAGAGTTGGTGTGGAAAATTGGTCTCCCTGTGAGACAGGCCGACCCGCTGCAAGAGCGCCCTGGCTCTTTCGGCGGCCGTGCGATCGTGGTTGAGTTCGGCCGGAAACATGACATTCTCTAAAGCCGTTAGCGAAGGCACGAGGTGGAAAGCTTGAAAAACGAACCCGAAAAACTGGTTTCGCATCGGGGCCAATTCGTCTTCGGTGGCATCGGTGATATCTCGACCATCGACTAGAATTCTGCCGACCGACGGCTTGTCCAGTCCGGACAGGAGGCTGAGAAGGGTTGTCTTTCCGCTGCCGCTTTGTCCTTCCACGACCAAAAACTCTCCGGCAGTGACCGCCAGCGATATGTTCTTCAGAACCGATACCTTGCGGTCGTCGATCGTATATGTCTTGCTGATATTATCGGCTTCAACGATAGTCAATTGGCACTTCTCCTCCCACCACCGCCGACACTTTCTGATTAGACCTGCAGCTGCACGAATTATTGCCGGCTATTTTGTCATGGTATTATCCGTTAGCTTTGCAAAATAAGTTGCAATGTAAGCATGTCGCCGAAAGGGATCAAGCTGATCTTTTCGATTCCGACCAGATCGGTCAACAAGGGGCTCAGAACGGAAACTGATTTGAATTCGGATGGGGACGGATCACTTTTTCCGCTTGCCGGACAGCGCCACCTTCAACTTTTCACCAAGAGGGCTCAAGGTCGTCGGAGGCCCACCGGCATACTTCTGCCAGTCCTCGACCGCGTCGCCGTGTCCCGGTGCGAGGGTCACTTTACGGTTCTGACGATCGACCGAGTCGATGACGACTGCAATGGAGTTGCCGATTTTTAAGTTGTCGTAAACCTTTGGATCGGTCGCCTGGCCTATCTTCGATTTGGGCAGGAGTCCGGTAACGCCGGGTTCGAGAGTGATGAAATAGCCGAATTTTTCCTTCTTTTCGACAACACCTGTAACGCTGCGGCCTATGGGGTACTTTTCGGGCACCTCGGCCCACGGATCGCCCGCAGTATCGCGGATACTCAAGGAAACTCTTCTGTTTTCGCCATCGATCGTCTTGACCATGACGGTCACCGGCTCCCCGGGGGTGACGATATCGGACGGCGTTTGAACCCTTTTCACGAAACTCATTTCACTGATGTGAACCAGCCCCTCGATTCCCGGAGCGATCTCGACGAAAGCCCCGAAAGGAGCACAACGGGTGACTTTGCCTTTGACGATGTCCCCCGGCTCAAACCTGTCGAAGACGTCTGCCCAGGGGTCTCCCGTCACCTGCTTGACGGACAGCGAAATTTTCTCTCGTGCGCTGCCCTCTCGGGCATCGATGCTGAGGACCTTTACCTGAACCCGATCGCCTGGCCTTACGGCTTCTTCAGGTTTCTCGACCCGTGACCAGCTCAGCTCCGAGATGTGCACCATGCCCTCCAAACCTGGAATCAATTCCACGAATGCGCCGTAAGGCATAAGACGGGTGACGGTGCCGGTGAGCACGGTGCCGGTTGTCAGCGTGGTAAAAAAGGCTTCCCGCGCTTTCCGCTGCTCGTGTTCCAGAATTTTACGCCGGGAAAGTACGATGTTGCGTCCCTTGTCTTCGAACTGAGTGATAACAAAAAGCAAGGTCTCCCCCACATAGTTTTCCGGTGTGTCGACGAATTTGACATCCATCTGGCTGATCGGACAAAATGCCGTGCGCTGCATCACGGCAACGCGAAATCCGCCCTTGCAGGTTTCTGTCACCCGCCCCTCGACCGGAATCCGGTTGCGAAATGCATCCGTCAACAGCTGCAAACCGCCGATACCCGATAGTGCCCGGGAAAGCCGGATCTCGCCCTCGTCAGCGGCGATGACGAAAAGCTCGAGCCGGTCTCCGACGCCGTAGGGCAGATGGCCCTCGTCATCCAGCAGTTCCTTTTTATCCACAACCCCGTCGATCTTTGTTCCGGTGTCGACAAAGACTGTCTCCGAGCCGAAGGCGATAATCTTGCCGTTGATCTTATCCCCCACCTGAACACTCCCACCGATATCCCCGCCGTAGGCCTCAAGAAGTGCACCGAAGTCTTCGCTGTCAGTTGCTTTATCGTTATCATCCTCGAAACTGTTCTCATCTTTCATGTGTTTACTCCCGTAATGGTCGCATTTTAGGGCCCCGGCAAGAAATAATTCCACATCTTGCTGGTCTTTTGGATCGTCTACTGTGCTACATCCACCGACACGTATCTCGATATGCGCCGCTGGATGTGCCTTGTAGACGAACCCAAATCCGGCGCCATCTTGTGGAATTATTTCTTACCATGACCCTGACCGTCTGAAGTCGTAAAACGCCATATAACAAGTAAAAATAAACCGTGCACAGGTCAAGTAAATTCGCTTTTCTACGGCTGACACCGGCCGATTGGCTGAATAACCGATTGACAGGCAACCGGCAAGTGCTGTAAATCGCGGGAAATCAAAACAAAACGGTACGGGTACCAAACGGAGGTGCTGTTAAGGGATGCGAAAAGACTACTTGATGGAAAGCGATGAAGAAGCCCTTCGATTGGACCTGAAAACCGATCCCCGTTTGGTCGAAACCCAGGCTCTCTGGTCCGGCATCACCGCCGGTATGCGGGTTGCCGATCTGGGCTGTGGATCGGGTAAAACGACCTTTATCCTCAACAGACTGTCCCAGCCGGGTGCGGAGACTATCGGTGTCGACATCGCGCCACAGCGCGTCCGGTTCGCACAATCCAAATACAGCGCCACTGGCCTGAGCTTCCGTCAAATGGACATCCGGAAACCGCTTGAAGCACTCGGTCGATTCGATCTGGTCTGGATCCGCTTCGTTTTAGAGTACTATCGCACCGAGAGTTTCGAAATTGTGAAAAACATCGCCCGAATTGTTGAGCCCGGCGGCATTCTTTGCTTGATCGATCTCGATCACAATTGCTTGAACCACTACGGACTGACACCTCGACTCGAAACCGCCTTGGCAGGCGTCATGCAAGCCCTTGAAAAAGTGGCCGGTTTCGACCCTTATGTCGGACGTAAACTCTATGCTTATCTTTACGATCTCGGATTCCGCGACATCGCGGTCGACATGATGCCACACCACCTGATTTACGGCGAACTCAAAGAAGCCGATGCCTTTAACTGGACAAAGAAGGTGGAAATCGCCGCCCGGAACTCGGGTTATCCTTTCGATGAATACGAGAGGGGCTTCGAGGGATTCAGATCGGAATTCGAACAGGCATTTGTCAACACCCCACGCCGATTCACCTACACACCGGTCATTACCTGTCGGGGCCGCCGTCCGGCATAATTCTATTGGACATGCTTCAACAGGCGCTCCAGGTAACGGAAATAGGGATCCGAAAATCGGGTGTTCATGATCCACATGTTGTAAATTTTTTCATAGGGCAGCTGGATGGCCTCGGCAAAGGATACCGGATTGATCAGAACCGTCAGTTCCTCGAAAGGAAATTTTTCATTTAACTTGAAGATCACATTCTTGAAAATATCACCGGTCAATTTTTCCGGGTCCACGACGATGAACTTGATGCAATTGGTCAGGTTCGACAGATTGAAACCGAAATCGGTAATGTTGACCAAGATGATCGCCTTGAGCAGGCCATCGGCCTTTAACGCAAAAAGATGCTTCTCCTTTTTGAAACCGAGTCGCCGGTATTCCTCTTCGAGTCCCGTTCGGCCGATCCGGTCCGGATCCAGGCCGAGGGCTTTTAACATGAGCCCGCCGGAGTCGTATTCGTAAAAATCCTGAAGTTCAGCAAGATCGTCCGGTTGCGCCGGATTCAACTCCCACGGACTGGCAATCGCCGCGACCGGTCCGGGCGCCACGGGAAGATGAACATACGCAAACGCGTCGACCGAGCAACATTTCGGGTCGTCGATATGCTGACAAGCACCGCCGAAGACCCGACTGGGGAATCGATTGTTCGGCCGGTAATACATCATCACATGTTTTAAATGAATAGAATTGAGACGGTAGGAGTCGTTGATGAAGTGGCCGATCTGCTTCAAAACAATCAGACCGGCTTTGTTCAGGGCCGATTTCTTGGCGGCGTGATGGTGGATCAGCCAGGCATCTTCGTAAAAGCGAACCATGGCCATGTGGCCGAGGATGTTGCCTTTCTCCTGGTAGATAAAATGCCGGGCAATGCTGGGACTTTGGGTGTAGAGCTTTTCATAGACGTTCTTGATGCGATCTTTGTTGGCTTCGATATACGCGTATTTATCCGGATAAATGAACCCGGATTCGAAAAAGAACCCCCAGAGCGCATCCAGGTCGACTTTGTTGCAAATGTACGAATAGCGGTTGTTGGCCTGGTGCAGAAGTGACAGGAGCTTGACGTTGTTCTCCGTGTCCATGTCGATAATCGCCAACCCACATTTGACCCAGACACCCCTTTTCCCCTCGTTGCAGACTCTGCGATAGACGACCTGGGCCTTGCAGTTGACCGAAACATTGTTGGAGAACCGCACGTCCACTTCAGGGATGGTCAAACCGGCCAAGAGTTGGGCGTTTAATTCATCTTCTTCCACCGAAAAACCGGAACCCGACAGATCCACGACCTTGAGTGACAAGGGTTTCTTGGTCAAGGGGTGTGTAAAGTAAATATCCGGAGACGGGTTGATTTCCAGGCGTTCGCTGCGAAATTCTTTATGCCTGTAACGATGGATGGCCCGGCTGATCGGCTCCAGCACATAATGCATGTTGGCGTTGCACCGGCTGTGGCGAATTATTTTACACTCGCCCGAATAATAAGTGTCGGCACCACCGGAGAGAATGACACTGACCGAGCTTTCGGGATTGATCCATTCGAAGGTCTGGTGAGCACCGGCCTCCAATTCCACCCGAAATGTGACGGCGTTGAAATCGAGCAGGTGGCCGCGGAAAAGCGAACTGCTTTGAACCATTTGCACATCGACGTTTCGGCCGGTGTACCGTCGCATTCTCCGGTTGCTGATTTGATGGCAGGACTCCGGCAGGCGCAGGCTGATGCCGGTTTGATTCATAGAAATGATATCCGCCTCGGCCCGAATCAGCTTTTGGCCGTCGGGGATCAGGATTGAGTCGAAAACGAAAGATTGGAGCCTGCTGATGAGCCGGTCTTCTTGCGACCACTGCAGGTCGAGCCGCTCCCCTTGGCACGGCGGAGGCTTTAGCTCCAAGGTGATCGTTCGGTCAAAGCGGGTATGTTTGAATTTTAGGCGGACGGTGCGATTTGAAAAATTGATGAAATTAAGCTTGTTGACCAGAAACGACCTGGTCAGAGTGACCTGAGTTATGTCACTCGTCTTTGTGGTCGCCGTATCGACGACCCGGGGGCTCGGGCCTTTCTCCCTCTGATCAGCCCTCCCATTTCTGGATGGACTGCTGGTTCTGTTTCGAGGGGCGGGGCTGGCCTTCGCCAAGTCGATGAGCGTGGTTTTTTTTCGAGCAGGTTCCATCTTCGTCCCTATCTCCAAAGAGATCCGTTAGCATCGCCCGACTGTGGCGCAAAGGCTTTTTAGCATGCGCCGTCAAGGATTGGAGTGGAGCAATTGGTATGTTATCGATATGGATTGATACCGGTTTATTGTCAGAGACGAAGCTTCCTTTCTATGCCTAAGCGCCCATAATACTATCATATTGAAGCGCTTTATTCAACGAAGTATATTAAAAAATGGTAATGATTTTATTAAGATGTACAATGCGGAAATTTGCAATAACACAATTCCGATTTATATTGGGGCTGACGAAGAGAGGTTTCGAATATATTCCGAGGCAAATTGCGTTTTTGAAGGTCGTGAAAGGAGCACATCTTCATGAACAACCAAATCAAGACAACCGTGCTGCTGGCCGTCCTGACGGCTTTCATCATTTGGATCGGACAACTTCTGGGCGGCCGGCAAGGAATGGTGATTGCACTCGTGTTGGCGGCCGGAATGAATTTCTTCAGCTATTGGTACTCGGACAAGCTGGTCTTAAAGATGTACCGTGCCAGGGAAGCCACGCCGCAGCAAGCACCTGAAATTTTTGACATGGTCGGTAAACTCACACAAACCGCCGGGCTGCCGATGCCGAAAATCTTCATCATCCCCTCTGAAGCACCCAATGCCTTTGCCACGGGCCGCAACCCCGAAAATGCCGTCGTGGCGGTCACAGACGGTCTTTTGAGGCTCATGAACCGGCAAGAAATCATGGGCGTCCTGGCCCACGAGCTGTCGCATGTCAAAAACCGCGACATTCTGATCGGTTCGATCGCAGCGACCCTGGCCGGAGCGATCATGCTGCTGGCCAGCATGGCGCGCTGGTCGATGATCTTCGGTGGTGGCCGTAATGATGAAAACAGCGGCGGATCGGGAATTGTCGGCCTGCTCGTCATGTCCATTCTGGCCCCTGTGGCGGCCATGATTATCCAGATGGCCATATCACGGTCACGGGAATACCAGGCCGACGCTTCCGGTGCCGCCATCACCGGGAACCCGGAAGGGTTGGCCAGCGCGTTGGAAAAACTCGGCGCCTACTCAGGGCGCTTGCCCATGAATGCGAGTCCGTCAACGGCGCATATGCTGATCGTCAACCCGCTGTCCGGCCGGAACCTCATGCACCTCTTTTCGACCCACCCCCCGCTTGAAGAGCGGATTGCCCGTCTGCGCGGCACCTCGGCCAGCACGCCTGCGGCATCTCATCGAAAAGAAACCGCACGGGATAGAGCACGATCTTTCTGGGATCATTTGTCCAAGTAAACGCCACTCGGCGTCTCGGAAGGAAATAATTGATCGAGATAGCACCGGCTTTTGGTCCGTCCTCAAGGCCCATCCGTCGGTGCATACCAGGATATGTGCCGGTGGATGAGACGCGCCGGGCAAAAGAAAAGCAAGATGGGCGCTTATTTTCTAACCGAAACCCGGGGGGGCTGAAAGCCCGGTTCGAAATTTTCCAACCGACCGTCAATGCTTGTGGGGTCAGCCGTTTTCGGTGTCGCCGTACGGACGGGTCTCCTTCGCACAGGATTGCGACGTGCGACAAAGGGTACAGCGATCATCGCTGCAGAGTTGGCAGGAATAACAATTCTTACAGAGGTGTTTTTTCGGAAAATCGAAGCGCTCCTCCGGTTTAAATACTTTTCCTTTAACACCTGGAATGATAATAAACGTCAACGTGCTTACCTCACTGTAGCGGTTTCCATGGTTTTTCAAATTGAGGATAAGCATCATTGTCCGCGTTTCAATTCAGCCCCCATCCAAGTCGTCAGTCACCGGTCCGGCCCGGCCGGTCCAGACCAGTCGATTAATTCGCCGATAACGGCACACTCCAGGCCGAAGGTCAGGTATCCAGCATAACCCAGGACCGGCATTTCAAAAATCATGAATCGCTGGACATAGGGTATGCTGTAAGTCCAATGAGCCAGGCTGCCGGCATTCCACATTTCCCAGAACCAGCCGCAGATAAGCGCTGCCAGTGCACTCGAAATAACCGTACGCCAGTCTCCTGCGGCCACTTCGGACAAAAGTGTCGGCGCCCGAAACAGGGACTGCAGCGACAGGATAATCAAGAGAGGGGCAATCCAGAGCAGCGAGAATAACGTGTCGGGCCACACACCGATACCGGTCAAACCTGCCGCGGCCAGCATCAGCATACCGACGGCCAGCAGGCGCGGCCGGCGACAGCGCAGTTTTACAAAATGCCGGAAACCGTTCTGCAGCCAGGACAGTGGCCGGATCAGCTCTCTCGTCGAAAGGACGGCCGGAAGGACAGTGGCGAAAGGCAGGGTGGCATACCAGAAATACTCCCAGGCATCGAAGCGCGAGCCCGCATAGTGCCAGTTCTGAACAAATCGGTTGAGATACTCGAAAAACCACCAGAACACGGCGCTGGCAGGGAAAAGTGCCAGAAAGTAAAGGGGACGAGAAGTCATCAGGCAGTGGCCGGTTTCGCGGAAGCTCAACGCATTGACCACCAGGATGTAACACAGCCACAGAGGGGCGAAGGTGTGGGGTTGCCAACTGGCAAACCACTCAAATCGGGTCCAGGCCAGCACCCACATGGCCGCGCCGACCACCACTCCCGCCCAACCCCACCAGGGAAAAACAGACGCTACGGCCGCAAAGGGCGGTTTGCGGCGTCCGGATCGAAGTGCCCTTACCAGGAGCGGTCCTACAGTTGCTGCGATAAAGACCGCATAGGCGCTGAAAACCGGCCAAGAAAAGGGTGCATGCTCGAGAGTGCGGGAGCGGGGTGGAAACTCGAAGTATCCGGTCAGGGGATTTCCCGCCAGCCAGACACCCAACGGCGGTAGTCCCACAAGCATAACCGCCATGAGCACAAATTTAATGATAAAAAGCGTCACTTTGTTGGGATCACAGTAAAAAATAATTCCATACGATTGCGTCTGATGATGATTTGTCTAGATGGCCCTTAGCCGGCGCATATCGAGATACGTGTTGGTGGATGCAGCGCAGTAGGCGGGCCATAAGACAAGCAAGCGGTGGAATTATTTTTTGCCGGGGCCATCATCATCAGGACGCTCCCTGAAGCAAGGCTTCCGGCAGTTCGCAGGTATCGTCGGCCGCCGACGCTTTTTTAGCCTCCACGTAGTGAGCGGCAGCCAGGGCGGCGGTGGCACCGTCTGCGGCCGCAATAACGATCTGACGGGCGTATTTTTCTCTCAAGTCCCCGATAACGTATATGCCGGGGGTATTGGTTTCGCACTTGTCGTCGGTGACAACATAACCGTCGGCATTCATTTTGGTGCCGGCCGGCACCAGCTGGTTGTTCGGATCGAAGCCGATAAAGATAAAAACCCCGTCGGTTGCCAGTTCCTTTTTTTGACCGGTGTTGACATCTTTCAGTTCAACGGCGGTGACCCCGTCCGCATCGGCCTTGATGGCGGTAGCGACCGTGTTCCAGATGACCTCCATTTTACATTCGGCTTTGACCCGCTGTTGAAGAATCATGCCGGCCCGCAGTTGATCCCGTCGGTGTACGAGATAGACCTGACGGCACAGCTTGGCCAAATAGAGCCCTTCTTCGGCAGCGGTGTCACCGCCCCCGACGACGGCGACGGTCTTATCTCTGAAAAAAAAGCCGTCACACACGGCACAATAAGATATGCCTTTTCCGTAATACTCATCTTCGCCCGGGATATTCAGTTTGCGCGGAGTGCCGCCGGTGGCCAGAATGACGGCGTGGGTCGTCAGCACGTCGCCGTTGTCGAGGTGGACCCGGTGATAATCGAGTCCCGGTAAAAGGGCCTTGACCTCACTGGTAATCATCTCCATGCCATAGGATTTGGCGTGCTGGACAAATTTTTCGGACAGCTCGCTGCCGCCGATGTTCTCGTAGCTGGGATAGTTCTCCACTTCGGCCGACATCGCCACCTGCCCCCCCGGGAGACCCTTTTCGATCAGGACGGTCTTCAGGGCCGCCCGCATCGCATATATTCCGGCCGACATCCCTCCCGGCCCACCGCCGATAATGATTAGATCATAAATGTTCTCTTCTGACATACCCAGCCTCCTTCAACTGTGGCACGGCTTGAAAACCGGCTTAAATTTTGTAAGCGTTGACAGGGCACCGCATCTGCTTTGTTGTCGAGCACTTGAAGTACAAAAGTACGTCTACGCACCCGACGCCTTGCATCTGCGGCACCCTGTAAACGCTTACAATTTGGTTGTTTGAAGTGCATCGGACTTTGCAACCCTGTGAACGGTTACTAATTTTTTATCGTTTTCATCTCACACGGTTTTACGATATCAGGATAAATAAATATTACAACCGAAATTCGGGCCTGGGAAACGTCATAGCAGGATTGACATCCCCTCCGACTTCTGGAATTGTTGATAGGCTGCAGAAGCTGCCGCGCGGCGAAAACCATTTGGAGCGTCTCACATGAATCCGATGCCCTACCCTCACATGCTGGCGCCTCTTGACCTTGGGTTTGTCACCCTTAAAAATCGGGTCGTCATGGGATCGATGCACACCGGTCTCGAGGAAGCGACCGACGGCTTTCAGCGACTGGCAGCGTTTTATGCCGAACGGGCGTCCGGCGGGGCGGGCTTGATCGTCACCGGCGGCATCGCCCCCAATGAAGCCGGTTGTGTAGCGCAAAACGCCGCCAAACTCACCACCGAAGAAGAGATGCACGATCACCGGATCGTCACCCAGGCGGTTCACGAGGCAGGCGCTAAAATAGCCATGCAGATCCTGCACACCGGCCGCTATGCCTTCCATCCGAAGCTGGTCGCCCCTTCCGCTATCCAGGCCCCGGTCAACCTCTTCAAACCCCACGCCCTCTTGGAGGCCGAAGTCGAACACCAAATCCAGGATTTCGTCGCCTGCGCCGAACTGGCTGAAAAAGCCGGCTACGACGGGGTCGAGATCATGGGATCGGAAGGTTACCTGATCAACCAATTCATCGCACCGGCCACCAACAAGCGCACGGACCGATGGGGAGGCTCTTTCGAAAACCGCATCCGTTTCGCAATCGAAATCGTCCGGCAAGTTCGAACCGCCGTAAGATCGAACTTTATGATCATATACCGTCTGTCGATGCTGGACCTGATGCCGGGGGGGAGTTCATGGGACGAGGTAGTGGCGCTGGCCCGCGCGATCGAGGTCGCCGGCGCCAACGTGATCAACACCGGTATCGGCTGGCACGAAGCCCGCATACCGACCATTGCCACCATGGTGCCGAGAGCCGCCTTCACCTGGGTGACAGCCAAGTTGAAAGGTGAGGTTGCGGTCCCTCTGATCACCAGCAATCGGATCAACACGCCTGAGCTGGTGGAAGCGGCGCTCGCCAGCGGCGACGCCGACATGGTTTCCATGGCGCGGCCGTTTTTGGCGGATCCCGAATTTGTCAACAAGGCCGCTGCGGGACGAGCGGATGAAATCAATACCTGCATCGCCTGCAATCAGGCCTGCCTGGATCATATCTTCCTTGGCAAGATGACCTCCTGTCTGGTAAATCCCCGAGCCTGCCACGAAACCAAGATCGTCTATCGGCCGGCCCACCGCAGAAAGCGTATCGCGGTGGTGGGCGGCGGCCCGGCCGGCTTGTCGTTTGCCGCCGTGGCCGGCGGGCGCGGACACCGGGTCACCCTTTTCGAAAAGACCGAGCAAATCGGCGGACAATTGAACCTGGCCGTCCGCATCCCCGGTAAGGAAGAATTCCATGAGACCCTGCGGTATTTCAAACGGCAATTGGAACTCAGCCGGGTGGCGGTTCGCCTTGGCACCTCGATATCGGCGCAGGAACTGCTGGAAACCGGTTACGACGACATCGTGGTGTCCACAGGCGTTGCACCACGCCAAGTAGAGATTCCGGGAATCGATCAGCCCATGGTGCTCACCTACATCGACGTGCTCGGAAAGGGAAAGCCGGTGGGAGCGCGAGTGGCCGTCGTCGGTGCCGGGGGCATCGGTTTCGATGTTGCCGAGTTCCTCACCCACAGCGGCCCATCGATTGCGATCGAACGCGATGACTTTTTATCGGAATGGGGCATCGACAAAAACTACCCGGTTCCCGGCGGGTTGTCGCCGGAGGGTCCCCGATTGCGCCCCCCTAACCGCCGGGTTTATCTGCTGCAGCGCAAAGGCTCGAAAATGGGGAAGAACCTCGGAAAAACCACCGGCTGGATCCATCGGAAGATCTTGAAACAGCGCGGCGTGATCATGCTCAACGGATTGACTTACGAGAAAATCGATCGACACGGTTTGACCATCATCCGTCAGGGAGAGCAGCAGACGCTACCGGTCGATACGGTGGTTATATGTGCCGGGCAGGTCCCTGTCGACGCGCTTTACCGAGAAATCGAGACCAGCGGTGTGCCGGTTCATCTGATCGGCGGCGCCGAAAGAGCGGTGGAGTTGGATGCCAAGCGCGCCATAGAGCAGGGTTGCCGGTTGGCGGCGACTCTGTGAAGAGGATTTCTGCTAAGGTACCGGATATATTGACACCACGACAAAATTTCGTCATAGTGCTCAAGCGGACGTCACTCCACCCACGTGACAGCAGCACGAAAAGAAGCGCGGCGAAGGTCAACGGCTGAAGATTGATGAACTCGTAAAAAGTCTCAATTCAGACGTTTCATGCCCTTACTCCTAAATGAGAAAGGATATCATCTTGAAATCCGGCATCTGTCCCAAATGCGCATCCGACGAGGTTTATTCCGGGGCCGAGATCCCGCTCAAAAAAGGCCCTTTCGCCAGCAATTCCATTCCCGTTAGCCTGGCGTCAGTAGCCGCCCGCGACAACTACGTTTGCATCCGGTGCGGTTACGTCGAAAGTTACATCAGCGAGGCAGACAGGCTCAGTGAAATCGCCAGAAAATGGGTGCGGGTAAAAGCAGCCGGGGACGAACCGGACACGGCCGAGTCAGTATGAGCCTTTCCAGAAACACCCACCGTATTCAGGGTATCAAGCGTTTTGCTGTGATCGCAAGAATTCTGGCGAAACACGGGTTCGGCGATCTGCTGGATCGTACCGTTTTTCGAAACAAGATCACTGTCACGGCACCCAAGACCAAGACCGTCGCCAAATCCGTCTACCCGTCACCGCAGCGCCTGCGCCGGGTCCTCGAAGAACTCGGACCCAGTTTCATCAAACTGGGACAACTGATGAGCACCCGCGCGGATGTCTTTCCGCCGGAATACATCGAAGAACTGAAAAAACTGCAGGACCGGGTCCCGCCGATCGACTTCGAAGAAATACAGGGCGTCATCGAATCGGAACTAAAGCGCCCGTTGATGGAGATTTTTGCCACTTTCGAACCGGTGGCGCTGGCCGCCGCATCGGTGGCACAGGTCCACTTGGCCGGTTTGAAATCCGGCGAAAAGGTAGCAGTCAAGGTCATTCGGCCCGGAATCGACAAAAAAATCAGGGAAGACATCGGGTTGATGTACTATTTTGCCGAAAAGATCGAACGATCCTCCGAGATCGGCCGAACCGTCGGTGCCGTCAACTTGGTGAAAGAATTCGAAAGAAATATATTTCGCGAACTCGACATGTACACCGAAGCGGGAAGTATCGAACGTTTTGCCGCCAACTTCAAGGACGCCGAAGACCTCTACATCCCGAACGTCTACTGGGACTATACTTCCCGGTCGGTCCTGACGATGGAACACATCGACGGCATCAAAATGGACCGGGTCGAAGAGATAAAGGCCCACGGGATCGATCCCAAGGAAATCGCCATGATCGGGCTGCGTTCCTTTTCCCGCCAGTTGATGGACTTCGGCCTCTTCCACGCCGACCCGCATCCCGGCAACACGATCGTGATGTACGACGGCCGCGTCAGTCTGGTGGACTTCGGCATCATCGGCTATCTGGACGAAGAAACGATGCTTCAGATCGCCAATATTTTTCTCGGATATGCCGAGCACGACTACGATCTGATCATGGAGGCCTTCGAGGACGCCGGTCTCATCAACCCGGATGCCTTGGATCTGCGCAGCTTTCGAACGGACCTGAAAGACATCAGTGAGCCGTTTTACGGACGAACCCTGCAGACCATTTCCGTCAAAGATGTTTATGACCAGGTGATGCAGCTGGTGTTGAAATACCGGCTTCGCCTACCCCGCAATCTTTTACTGCTGTTTAAAACCTTTATCCAGACCGAGGCCCTCGGTAAAATTCTCGGCAGCGACGCCAGCATTCTCGAGGTCACTCGGCCTTATGCGCACAATCTGCTTCAGCGTGGATACGAGGCCCGTAAAATAATGCGCAATGTCGGCAAAGAAACCCGCCGCATGAGCGGTTATTTGCGGGTGCTGCCGAAGTTTCTGCACGATATTCTCCGCGCGGCAGCCAGCGGCAAAAACCGGATCGAGGTATGGCACAGCGGGTTTGAACAGCTTGACGACAAGATCGAAAAGGGCATCAATCGTCTGACGATCGGCATCATCGTCAGTGCATCGGTGATCGCGGGCTCGCTGATATTGAATTCTTCGCAGAAAGTGATTGAGTTCACGCTGAATTTCTTCGGCGTGCACACCGTTTCCATTACATCACTGCTGGGAATAACCGGCTACTCCATGGCAACGGTTCTGGGGATATGGCTGGTTATTTCCATCATGCGATCAGGCAAGATGTAATTGTTTTTCTTCCCAGCAGCCCGGATGATGGAAAAAAACATGTTTTCTATCGACCAGTTCAACCGTCAGTATGAAACCGAGCGCCGTGACATCGTCATCGACAACCACCGCTATTGGTTTTTTGTCCCCAAATCGATCGACCGATTCATCGACCCGGAAGACCCTTTGCAGGACTTTCCCCTCTGGGCCAAGATCTGGCCGGCCAGCGTTGTGCTGGCCGGCCACCTCAGCCGCCTACCGGTGGCGCCGGGCCAACGGATACTCGAAATTGGTTCCGGACTCGGGGTGGTCGGCATCATTGCGGCCTGCAGCGGTCACGACGTCACCCTGACAGACGCCAATCCCCACGCGCTCGAATTCGCCCGCGCCAATGCGCACCTCAATGGCTGTACTCAGCTGACGGTCCAGCGTCTCGACTGGCAGGACCCCCAGCCGGAGGGAGAATTCGACACCATCGTCGGCTCCGAAGTCGTTTACAAGGATCAGGATATCGACCGACTCCTGACATTGTTCGTGAACTGTCTCAAACCTCAAGGACACATCATTTTGGTCGAAGAGATGCGCCGGACTCTCGACCCGTTTTTTCGGCACCTCGATCCCCATTATCGGATCAGTATAAACAAAAAGGTCCTGCGCGCTGCGGACGAAGAATCCCTGGTTCTGCTGATCCAAATGCATCCGCGCAAAAAAGCCTGAGCAGTGTCGGTAAAGCCACCGCCGATGCGGTCGTCGCCTTTTTGTCCCCAACGTTTCCATTGCGGCCTCAACCAGTGACATCGACTGAGCGGCATGCTGACGTATCTGCCCCGGTGAAGGCATTAATACGATAGATCTGGCCAGAAAATTCACTATTGACCGCAACCCGTCCCCACCTCCGTCGGCAGTTCTAATTATGGACCCTGACATTGCAACGGGATATTTGACATTGGCTGGCCAAGTTAATAAATTATCATTACATATAAGCGTTAAATGAAATCACGAACACCGTTTTGGACGTCCAATGAAATCGTTGCGGTATGCAACTCTGCTGATAGTCGTTATTATGTTCTCCGCTGCCGTTCTGGCTGAAGAGCTTTATACCTGGACGGATTCAAAAGGTGTGACGCATATCTCACGGACCCCCCCGCCACCAAATGCCCGTCACCAGGAGGTGATTGAATACACTCCGCAGACCCCTTCTGAAATAGACGCCATCCGGCAGGAGCGGGAGGCGTTGCAGGACCGCTATGATAAAGAAGCCATCCTGCAAAACGCCCGCGCTGCCCGGCGCGAGGCCGAAGAGGCACGGCAGCGAGCCGAAGAGGCCAAGACCGCAGCCGATGCCGCTGAAAAAAGGGCCGCGGAGTTCAAGAAAAAAGTCGGCAATACCATCCGGCGACAGCAACTCAACCGCGGGACCACTTTGCGATTGGAGGCAGAAGCCTCTGCCGCTCGCAGCGAGGCGCTCAAAGCGGCTCAAAGCGCAGATTTGGCCGAAAAAAGAGCCGTTGAAGCCGAAAGGAAAGCCAAAGAAGTTTTAAGCCGGAACGAAGACGGTGGGACCGGAATGCAGCCGGCACCGGAACAAGCAGACCGGCCGCCGAAACTCGGCGTGTCTCAGTAGGCCTCACCACCGAAAATAAGGTTCCTGTCCGCTGGGACTGCGCTCGACTTCGAGCGGCCGATACAGGACGTGCTCAATCTTTCTCGTTTTAGGCGCGCGACCACCACGAACCGCATACCACTTCGACGAAATGGTTCACATTTGCGCCGGATTTTGGATCGCATACAAGGCACAGCCAGCGGCGCGTAAAAGTTTATATGCCGGTGGCACCTAACGCTACAGGCGGGCAGAGGGACGCGGGGGTTGAGATATTATCTCTTGCCGAGGTCCACAAAGAAAGGCACCCGATGCAGTTCTACGACTTCAAAGAATTCTTGAGGCTCTCCTCGGTCTTGAACTACAACTTGAGCGCTGCATCATTGAATCGCCATAACGTTCTGCTTTTCATCATCGGCGAAAAAAAACTGGTGCCCGATGAACAGATGGATCGCGAGCACCGGCTGATCGTGATGGAGGCCCTCAGCTATCTTTTTAACGTCTACAACCAAAAACGACGACGCCTCGGTCCAATGGCGGTTCTGCACCCTCTTAGAGCCGCGGCCCTCTATGCCAGGTCATGCGAGGATATCAACATCGTTTCTTTGCTGAGTGCGCTTTTTCACGATATTCTCGAGGACGTCGATCCGCTTGAATTCGAAAAACGTCGCTGGCGCGAGATGGAAGTCCAACTGTCAACCTTGCTGGAAAAATTGCATGCCGACAATGAGACGTCCCTCGTTGAGCGACTCCGCTACCTGACCCGTCTCGATAGCGAAACCTACTACCACTACATCGGCCGACTGCTCGAAGAGTCGCGTCAAGCGCCGGATCTCATAGAAGTCAAGCTCGCCGATCGCCTCGACAACACGCTGGACATGCGTATCGATCTTCAAGATCCGATCGACGAGGTCAATTTCTTCGAAACAATTTTTCAGATCCTTTTTGTCAACAACTATTCCGGCTACCGACCGAAAACCGACCACCCGCCGTCAGCGGTTTTAAACGGTTCCAAACGTCTGTACCAGCTATTCAAAAACGCCGTCATTCTATCGCTCATCCGGCAGATGGTCGATATCAAAGGCAACCGATCGGCCCTGGTCCTCTTCGAGGCCTTGGCGGATGCCAGTCTATTGGAGGCTCAGCGGACCCTGATTCACCTTCTGGGGTACCATCATCGCGATCCGAAAACCCTTAGGCCTTTGCTCATGGAAGCAATGGACTACTGTTACAACGGTCGCACGGACCTGGTAACAGAGCCAAACACCCATTGGATGCTGGACGGCCTCTTTTCGACTTATTTCGGCAACTCCTCCGGCCAGCTGCGCAATCAGCAGCTCGATCGCCTTTACCAGAACAAGCCTCTGATGATCGAGGCCTCGATTGCCTTCATCGTTATTTTTTTCAGCTTCTTAAACGATCACCGCTACTATGTTAAAGGAATCAGCCCATCGGGCATCACTGCCGGCTGACCGCCCTCAGGGCTCACTTAGAAATAACGTCATGTTTTGGACACCGATGCATCCCGCCCCCACAACCACCGACCGATGTTGTGCCGTAACACCTGTTTGACAGATTTCAAATGATCGATATATTCTTGCGGTGTTACTGTCGTGCATTCAGAAGAAAGCGGCCGTCACTTTGCGCTGCCGACACAAGTGTTTTGGGGACATAACCAGGATATCCGATGAAAATTTTCAATCGCTTCCAAAAACCGACCTTGCTGAGTTTGTCGAAGAGCTGCGGCTGAGCGGCGAAAATCAGTCCGGTCGGGCTAAACGAAATGCTGAAAAAGCTGCCGGGTAATCGAGACCCCAATCTGCTGGTGGGTTACGAAACCAGTGATGACGCCGGGGTCTATCGTCTGACAGACGATATGGCGATTATCACCACCGCTGATTTTATCACACCTCCGGTCAACGATCCCTATGTTTTCGGTCAGATCGCAGCAGCCAATGCGCTCAGCGACGTTTATGCCATGGGTGGACGCCCGATTACCTGCCTGAACCTCGCCGGATTTCCGTCAAAGAAGCTCGGTCTGGATGTCTTGAACCGAATCGTGGCCGGCGGATTATCCAAAATAACGGAGGCCGGAGCGGTCTTGGCCGGTGGGCACACGACCGAGGACGAAGAACCGAAATACGGCTTGGCGGTCACCGGCATCGTGCATCCCCTGAAATTCTGGAGCAATACCGGAGCCCGGCCCGGTGATGTTGTGGTGTTAACCAAATCGCTCGGCAGCGGCGTGCTCTTCAATGCCAACTTGAAAGGCTGGGTGTCGACTGCGGCGCTCACGGAATGCCTGACGGTCATCACGCAATTGAATCGAACCGCTGCCGAAATCATGCAGGGTTTCGAGATCCATGCCGCCACGGACATAACCGGATACGGCCTCTCCGGTCATGCCTTCGAAATGGCCCGGGGATCGCAGGTGCAACTGAGGCTCTCAATCGACGCGCTGCCGATCATGAGGGAGGCGCTTGAAGTGTACCAACGGGGAATGACCACCGGAGTGAATCTGCACAACCGCCGTTTGGTCGAGAACCACATCCGTTTCGAAGATGAGCTGCCGACATGGCATAGGGAAATCGTCTATGACCCCCAGACCAGCGGTGGTTTGATGGTGGCGGTGCCTGAACAGCAAGGCTGGGAACTCGTGACCACCCTTTTGCAGGCGGGAGTTGCTCCGGCAGCCGTAATCGGCAGGGTCGACCGGCTGGAAGACGACACGTACCTGGTCTTCACCTGACATGGAGTGGATTCTTTTTTTTATTTCTGTTATACGAGCATGGCTCCTCCGATCAAAATTCGGGCTGACAGCCTCAGCTCCTTGCAGCCGGATTGCCGGTGGACTTGTGGTCGCACACCGATGATGAATAAAAAATCAACTCCTTCTCAGACGGTAAGAAAAGAAAACCGGCTGCTCGCACCCCTGGTTCGAACTTATAAACGCTTTCTGAAAATCAGGGGCCAGCCGCGAGAAATTGCGCTCGGTTTTGCCCTCGGTCTTTTCGTGGGAATGACACCCTTTATTGGCCTTCACACGGTCATGGCCATATCGCTCGCCGCGCTGCTCAAATGGAACAAAATTTCTGCCGCTGTCGCGGTGTGGTTTACCAACGCCGCCACCGCACCTTTTATATATAGTATCACCTACGTTGTCGGGGCCCGCATTGCCGGGATAAAACAGATTTTCAGCTGGAAGGACGTCGAAAGCTTATCGGCCGTATACCGGCTGATCCTGCATACACCGGAAATGATCTGGGCCATGGTCATTGGCGGTGTGATCCTGGGATTGCCGCTGGCCGTTGCGGGTTACTATTTGGCATTCTTCGTTGTCGGCCGCTACCAAGAAAAAATAAGGATTAAACGCAAGGAATCGAAGAAACTTCGGTCACGCAAGAAAAAACCACGCCAACGCAGTCGGTCGGTGCCGTCGACCATCAAAGAAGTGCTCTCTTCGCGAAAAACCCATCCATCTTCCGACCAAGAACCGCCCTGAATATTAGGCTTGAAACGCTATCCGGACCGGTAACGGCAACCCACCGTCTTGGGTAAGGTTCACGAAAAGATAAGATCGCGCCTATAACGGCCAAAAAAAGGGAATAAACAGCGTTCCCATGACCAAGACGATCAGGTTGAGCGGCATACCGAGTTTTAGGTAGTCACTGAAACGATACCCTCCGGGACTGTAAACCAGGAGATTGGTCTGGTAGCCGATCGGTGTTCCATAACAGGCACTGGCGCCGAAGCAGACGCCAATGATGAATGCCTTCGGGTCGACGCCCAACGCCTCGGCGGATGAAATCGCGATTGGCAGCATCAAAATGGCCGTGGCGTTGTTGCTCAGCAGCTGTGTGCTGATGCTGGTGAGCAGAATCACACCGGCCAGCACCATCACCGGGTCGGAATTGGTAAAAAGCGATAAAAAGACTTCGGCATAATGTTGGGACGCTCCGGTTTTCTCCATCGCCTTGCCCAGTGCGATGGTTCCGACGATCAACAGCAGTACGTTTGACTGAAGGGTCCGATAAGCGTCGCGCAGCTGGAGGCAGCCGGTTGTGATCATGAGAAATACGGCAGCCAGGGCGCACACCATGATATCCGCCAAACCTGCGGATGCGGTGATCACCAAACCGCTGAAGATTATAAAGGCCATGCGGGCTTTGCGCTTGTGGACAATTTCGTGATGCACATCCTCAACGATGATCAGGTCGGTTTCAGACCGCAGTTTTTCCAACTTGCTTTCCGGGCACCAGATGAGCAGGATGTCGCCGTTGCGCAATCGAATATCCTGGACGTTTTTTTCGGTGTAGTGCAGTCCGCTGCGCTGGATGGCAATGATGTGAACATCCGGGTCGCGCTGAAGACGGCTCTCGACCAGCCGCCTCCCCACCAGCGTCGATTGCGGGGGGATGATGAGTTCGATCACAATCGACGCGTTTTCGCCTGATCCTAACACCATATCCTTCTCGGCCAGTGGCAGTTCGACGCCTTCCGCATGAAGGATGTCAACCAACTCATTGGCAGATCCTTTGACCAGCAGCAGGTCGTCCGGTGCAATGACAACCGCATCCCGGTCGGGATAGTAGATGTGTGAGTAGCGAATCAGTTCGAGAACTTCCAGCGAAGGGTGTCGATCGGCAAAGGCCCGGTCGGCGGCTTGGCCGACCAGAAGGCTTTCGCGTGGTACGGAGAATTCAGCCAGATAGCGCCGGCGGCCGCCTTCCTTCAGCTCGCACACCGGCGACCGATGGCTCGGCATCAGCAGCGGTGCGGCAAACAACAAAAAGACGATTCCCAGAAGGGCGATCGGCACCCCTACCGGGGCCAGCTCGAACATGCCGAGCGCGCCATAACCCCGGGAGGCACTGTAATCGCTGACGATAATGTTGGTGGACGTCCCGATAAGGGTGCTGGTCCCGGCCAAAATCGACGCGTAGGACACCGGAATCAGAAACTTGGATGGACTGAAACTGAGCTCACAGCTAAGGCTGAGAACGATCGGAATGAACAGCACGACCACCGGGGTGTTGTTGATAAAAGCCGAGGAAATGCCGACGATCAACATAATCACCAGCATGGCCAATCTCGAATTGCCCCGTGACAGGGCGATCACCTTCTGTCCGATAAAACCGACCGCTCCTGTCTTGATCATACCCTGGCTGACCATGAACATGGCCGCGACGGTGATGACGGCCGGTGAGGCAAAACCGGAGACCGCTTCGACCGGTGTCAGGATTCCGGATAGGATCAGAGCGACCGTGATACCGATCGCCGTCAGATCTACCGGCAACTTCTCGGTAATCAACAGAACCAGCGTGACAATCAGCAGTATGGTAACGATCCAAATCGACATTGACGAATCTCGGGTACCGTCCGGTCATTCGGCAAGCGGTGGGCACCGGAAGGTTGGCAGTTTCAGGTCATATTTTTTTAATCCGATAGTCCCGCCGGCCCAATCCCAGTTGCTGTGCATATTCCAACTGGATCTTCCAATCGACTTTGGGATACAGCCCGGAAAATTTATCCTCGCCCGCTTCCCGGTTGGTCTTCAGGCAACAGTCGGCCAGAGCCGGTTCCCGATTCACCAGGTCAACCGACGCCTGATCGATGGCCACGGGATCCCGTGATACCAGCACTCCGATATCTCTTACAATCGGTGCATCGTTGTGAGAACAACAGTCGCAGGCTGGCGAAACATCGGTGATAAAACTTAAAAACAACGCCTTATTCGCTTTGCCTTTCAAGACACCGAGGGTGTATTCAACCATGTTTTCCAGAAAGATCGGGATCGATTGATTCCAGGCGATGTCGATGGCAGCGTTGGGACAGATCAAAATACACTCGCCGCAGCCGATGCATCTCTTGGCATCGATCACGGCCTTTTTTCTTTTGCGACCTCGTTTGGCCGTCCGGGAGGATTTGGCTGTAGTTGCGACAGGGACGCGTTCCACGAGTGCCAATGCCGACTGGGAGCAATGCGCGACGCAATCACCGCAACCGACACACTTCTTCTCTATTACCTGGGGAGAAACACTGGAGTGCTGTGCGAGCTTTCCTTTGCGGGAGGCACAACCCATGCCGAGGTTTTTGATCGTTCCACCGAATCCCGAGAGTTCGTGCCCCTTGAAGTGGGCAACGGAAATCAGCGCATCCGCCTCGGCGATCTCGGATCCGATGAACACCGTGTCAAAACGCTTCTGGCCTATTTTTATCGACGTTTCGCTCTTGCCCCGCAGACCGTCGGCGATGACAAGGGGCGCATCGACGACGGGATAGGCGAATCCGTTGCGAATGGCCGTTTCCAAATGCGCCGGGGCATTGCTGCGCGTTCCGGCGTAAAGGGTGTTGGCGTCCGTCAGAAACGGCAACGCACCGGTTCTGCGAATGTGACCGACGATTTTGCCCAGGAACACCGGGCGGATGAATGCGGTGTTGCCCAACTCCCCGAAGTGCAGCTTGATGGCCACCAGATCCCGCTTCTTGAGGCAGTCGGAAAGGCCGGCGGTGTCCACCAGGCGCCCTATCTTGTCGACGAAACTTTCTTTTGTTGTCGCTCTGAGATCGGCAAAATAAACGGTGCTGCGCATCTACGCCTCCTTGGGTGTCGGTGCCCGTCAAGCGCTTTTTTCTTGAGTCGATTCAACGGTAATGTGATAGACTGCTCTTGCAGTGAGGTGCCCGATGACTATCGAACAGAAACTCGATTTGTTGAACCGAATATACGGCATTTACGATGCGTTCGCCAGGGGTCTGGATGTGGCGTGCCGCAAATACTGCGCCCATTGCTGCACTTCCAACGTCAGTCTCACCACCCTCGAGGGATACCGGTTGGTGCACAGCCGTGAGCCGGATCAACTCGAACACCTGCAACAATGCCTTGAGCCGGCCTTCGAAGAGCGGGTTTTTCGACCGCTATTGACCACCAACCGGATAGCAGAACTCTGCCGGCAAGGGCGGGAGATTCCGGAGGAGGCCTTCGGCGACCCGGCAGAAATTTGTCCGCTGTTGGAAGAGAATGCCTGCCCAGTCTATTCACTGCGCCCGTTTGGTTGCCGCTGTCTCGTTTCCCGGGTCCCCTGCAGGGAGTCGGGCACCGCCGAAATGCCCGACTTTGTGTTGACGGTCAACACCGTGTTTCTGCAAATGATCGAACACCTGGACGCAACCGGCTGCACGGGTAATCTGGCCGATGTCCTGCTCTGCCTTCTGTCCGATGAAAATCGGCAGGCCTACGAGGAAGGTCGTTTGAGTTGCAACGCAACGGGGCTGATCGGCAACCACCCGCTTACGGTTCTGATGGTGCCGCCGGAGCATCGCAATCGCCTGCAGCCTATTCTCGGCGCCCTTGCGAAACTCTCCACCGAGCCGTCGTAAACCCTATAGTCCGAGCAAACGAACGGCGTTGCCGCCGCAGATCTGTTCGATTTCGGCTTCCGACAATCCAGCCTGCATGAATTCATCCATATAGCGCGACGGGGGGAGCAACGGATAGTCACTGCCGAACAGAATTTTCTCAGACCCGGTCAACTGCACGGCAAGAGTGTAAATCCGTGTGTCGTAAAGATAAGGCGACGCCGCCGTATCATAATAAACATTCTTGAGACTCTCTGCGACCTCTTTTTTCAAAAGGCTGTAAAAGAAAATACCGCCCCCCCAGTGACCGAGAACGATCGTGTTTGCAGGAAACCGTCGGACCAACTCGTAAATCTGAAGCAGCGTGTTGGGTGATTTCCCGGGATAGTGATGCCCCACCGGTTCGTTGGTGTGAATGAGCACCGGCAGATTGTTATCACGGCAAAGGTTCATGACCGGTGAAAGGTGATCCAGAGCGGCCGCATCGATGCCGCACTGATAAAAGGCCAGCTCACCGATGCCGGACAGCCCGCTTTCGATGCAGCGTCGGACTTCCATGGCCGCCTCTGGATGACAGGGTTCGAAACAGCCGAAACCGATCAGGCGGTCCGGAAACCGACGGACGGCCTCAACGATATAATCGTTGTGACGTTTAAATGTTTCTGCGGATTTCCAGGGGAATCCGAAAACAACCGCCTTGCCGACGCCCTGGTCGTCCATGGCCGCAACCAACTCTGTCGCCCCGATCATTTTGGCCTTGGGGGAACTGTACAAGAGACCGAATTCGGGTTCCGCCGGAAAATAAACCTGGCGGTCGGCCCGAATATCGGGCGGGAAGATGTGGGTGTGAAAATCGATGATCATGCGTCCACTTCCGGGTGGTGGGACGAATGCCGCAAAACTGCAGGAAAACGCCCGCCACCCTCAAAATGTGTTTATGTATCGCCAGGCATTCAACCGCCCGATCTTTCTGTTGACGGACAACCGGAATTTAAGCAGAGTGGGCCTTGTATGCCGCTTTATGCCGCGGTTTCTCGGATTTGTATGTTTTTCCTCTCTTAAAAGTCAACCCACAATACGTGAACGTCGAAAAACCTTCATGAAAACAGAGCGTCACGTGGTACTGGTTGAGCCGGAGATCCATTGGAATACCGGCAACATCGGGCGTACCTGTCTTGCGGCCGGCGCCAAACTTCATCTGATCGAACCCCTTGGTTTTTCTCTCAGCAGTCGCGAAGTAAAGCGAGCGGGCCTCGATTACTGGCCCAAGGTCAAGCTGCAGGTCTGGAAGTCCTACGGACATTTTGAACGTCATCTGAAACCGAAGGAAGATGAAGTGGTGCTGCTGACCAAATCGGGTGAAAAAGATTTCTGGTCGCTACCGAAGCCTCAAAGACTCTTTCTGGTATTCGGCTCGGAGACCCGCGGCCTGCCGCAAGACATCATTGCCCGCTACCGGCTGTCGACTTACTACATACCGATCAGCTCCGACATCCGCAGTTTGAATCTTTCTACGGCTGTGGGAATCGCCTTGTACGAGAGTCTGCGTCACGGTGCACCGACCCATGCCTGGCATCCAGTCACGGTCGACCGCAAGGTCTGACGGTGGGTCGGCGTTTACGTGAAGCGTTCGCGCGTGCACCACACCCCTTTGACCGGCACCGGAATCCCGGCCCTGTTATTCTCCACTCTGAAAATAACAACCCAGAAGAACCCATAATTTCTGTTTGACATCGCAGAGGATCTATAGTTAACAAGATAGCGGTGAGGATAAATGACCTGAGTCGACCCATTCGATACCGATGTACCTGCCCTAACCTACTTCAAAAACAGACTTCTTTTGAGTGTATGCTCTCAGATAAAAACAGCTTTAGACCGAGCCTGTTCCCGTCAAGAATCAAGAGAGTAGCGTCGGTTTCCGCCGGGTTATTCAAACAGCTATGGATGTCAGGGTTCCATCTGGCCATTCAGAAACGTTGAATCGCCAGTCAACATCTACACCTATTCGATATAAACCATAAAAAGAAAGGAGGAAAACGGCATGGATTTCACCCGCAGGCAGTTTATCCAGGTTACTGGGGCAACAGCCGCCGGTCTTGCCGTCAGCGGCATGGGTTTTGACTTGAAGCCGATCAAAGCCCATGCCCAGATGCTCAAGACCGAGTATGCCAAGCAAACAACCTCTATTTGTCCTTACTGTGCGGTGGGCTGTGGCATCATCGTCTACACCAGCCAGAAGGGTGACGGTCGCGTCATCGACATCGAAGGCGACCCCGACCACGTGATCAATCGGGGTACCTTGTGCTCCAAGGGCGCCGCCCTGACCCAGCTCTCCGAAAACAAACTCCGCGTCACCGACCCCATGTACCGGGCCCCCTATTCCAATGAATGGAAAACGGTCTCCTGGGACTGGGCGTTGACTGAAATCGCCAACCGCGTCAAGACGACCCGGGACGCCTCCTTTACCCGCACCAACGCCAAGGGTCAAGTGGTCAATCACACCACTGCGATCGCGTCGGTCGGCAGCGCGGCCATGGACAACGAGGAGTGCTGGATCTACCAGGCGCTCATGCGTTCCCTGGGGCTGGTGTACCTCGAACACCAGGCCCGTATCTGACACAGCGCGACTGTTGCGGCTCTGGCAGAGTCGTTCGGACGCGGTGCCATGACCAATCACTGGATCGACATCAAAAACAGCGACTGCATCCTGATCATGGGAAGCAACGCCGCTGAAAACCACCCCATTTCCTTCAAGTACGTCACCGAAGCCCAGCAGAACGGTAGCACCCTGATCAGTGTCGATCCCCGTTTTACCCGAACCTCCTCCAAGGCGGATATTTACACGGCGCTTCGCTCGGGTACCGACATCGCCTTTCTGGGTGGCATGATCAAATACATCCTCGACAACAACCTCTATCAAAAGGACTACGTTGCGCTTTACACCAACGGACCCTTCATCGTCGGTAAGTCTTTTGGCTTCAAGGACGGCTTGTTTTCGGGATACGACCCCAAGACCCATTCCTACGACAAGAGCAAATGGGCCTTCGAGAACGATAAATACGGGGTCCCGAAGATGGACCGCTCTTTGAAGGACCCGCGCTGTGTTTTTCAACTGCTCAAGAAACACTACAGCCGCTACACCGCCGAGCTGGTCTCCAAAATTACCGGCACATCGGAACAAGACCTGCTCAAGGTTTACAAAACCTACGCGACCACCGGCAAAACCGGCAAGGCCGGTACCATCATGTACGCCATGGGGTGGACCCAGCACACAGTCGGCACCCAGAACATCCGTGCCATGGCCATGATCCAGCTGCTGCTGGGCAACATGGGGGTCGCCGGCGGCGGGGTCAACGCGCTGCGCGGTGAGTCGAACGTTCAAGGCTCCACCGATCACTGCCTGCTGTGGCACATCTGGCCCGGCTACCTGAAAACCCCGCGCGCATCGGACACCTCGTTGGCGGTTTACAACGAAAAATACACCCCCAAGAGCAATGATCCGCAATCGGCCAACTGGTGGCAGAATTACCCCAAGTATTCGGTCAGCCTCTTGAAATCCTTTTTCGGCGAAAACGCCAATCCGGGGAACGAGTTCGGTTATAACTGGATGCCGAAAGCGGACGACGGCAAGGTCTACTCCTGGCTCGATATTTTCGACGAGATGTACAACGGCAGTATCAAGGGCTTTTTCGCCTGGGGCCAGAACCCGGCCTGCAGCGGCACCAACGCCAACAAGACCCGCGATGCCATGAAGAATCTGGACTGGATGGTCAACACCAACATCTTCGAAAACGAAACCGGTTCCTTCTGGCGCGGCCCAGGCATGGATCCTGCCACCGTCAAGACCGAGGTCTTCTTTCTGCCGGCCTGCGTATCGGTTGAAAAAGAGGGCAGCATCACCAATAGCGGCCGCTGGATGCAGTGGCGCTACCAGGGACCCAAGCCACTGGGCAACAGCCTGCCCGACGGCGATATCATCCTGATGCTCGGCGAAAAACTCAAAGAGCTCTACACCAAGGACGCCGGCGTCTTCGCGGACCCCATTCTTAATTTGAAATGGGACTATGCCACCGGCGGAGTGTATGATCCTCACAAGGTGGCCAGAGAGATCAATGGTTACTTTGTCCAGGACGTCACCATCAAAGGCAAAACTTACGCAAAAGGCACACTGGTGCCCAGTTTTGCCTTCCTGCAGTCGGACGGCTCGACCTCTTCGGCCAACTGGCTCTACTGCAACAGCTACACGGAAAAAGGCAACATGGCCGCCCGCCGCAGCCAGGAAGATGCACCCAACAAAATCGGACTCTATCCTGAGTTTGCCTGGTGCTGGCCGGTGAACCGCCGAATCATCTACAACCGGGCTTCGGTGGACGCCAAGGGCAACCCGTGGAATCCCGACCGCTGGGTCATCAAATGGACCGGCGAGAAGTGGATCGGGGACGTGCCCGACGGCGGCTGGCCGCCGCTTGAAACCGCCGACGGCTTCAAGAATCCCAAGACAAAGTACGCCTTCATCATGCGCAAGCACGGATATGCCCAGATTTTCGGTCCGGGTCTCAGCGACGGCCCCTTTCCGGAGCACTACGAACCGCTGGAGTGTCCGGTGGAAAAAAACTTCATGAATGCCCAGCGGATGAACCCCATCGCAGCCGTATATGGCGGCAAAGCCGACGAATGGGCCACATGCGATCCGCGCTATCCCTATGTCGGCACCACCTACCGGGTGGTGGAACACTGGCAGACCGGCGTTATGACCCGCCACCAGGCCTGGCTGCTTGAAATGCAGCCCCAGATGTTCGTCGAAATGAGCATGGAATTGGGGCAGCTCAAAGGGATCAAGAATGGTGACCGGGTTAAGGTCACCTCTCCCCGCGGCGAAGTCGAGGCAACGGCCATTGTGACCAAGCGTTTCCGACCTTTCAAGGTCGGCGGGGGCGTCGTCCATCAGGTGGGCATGCCGTGGCATTTCGGCTGGGAATTTCCGAAGAGCGGCAAGGAAGAAAGCGCTAATCTACTGACGCCGTCTACGGGAGATCCCAACACGCGTATCCCCGAAACCAAAGCCTTTATGGTCAATGTCGTCAAGATATAGGAAAGGAGGTGATCCTTCATGAGTAAATCTTTTTTGGTTGACACCACCCTGTGCACGGCCTGTCGTGGATGCCAGGTGGCTTGCAAACAATGGCACGACCTGCCCGCTGAAAAGACCGTCAATCACGGCAGCTACCAAAACCCGGAAGATCTCTCCTTCGACACCTACAAGTTGGTGCGCATGAATGAAGAGGTCATCGGCGGCCGGTTCCGGTGGCTGTACTTCCCGGATCAGTGCCGCCATTGCCTGGAGCCGCCTTGCGAGGCAACCGCCGGTGAGCCCAGCGCCATTTACAAAGATCCGGCAACCGGCGCGGTTATCTACACGGCCGTCACCAAAGAACTCGGCAACATCGACGAGGTCATCGAGTCCTGTCCCTACAATATCCCGCGCAAAGCGCCGGATGGGACCCTGGCCAAGTGCGACATGTGCCTGGATCGGGTGCAAAACGGCCTTCAGCCGGCCTGCGTCAAGACCTGTCCGACGGGTGCCATGAACTTTGGCGACCGGGACGAAATCATGACGCTCGCCAAGAACCGGCTGGCCGTGGTCAAGAAGAAATACCCGAAGGCGACTCTCCTCGATCCGGACGACATCCGGGTCGTTTTCCTGGTGGCCTTCGAGCCGCAGATGTATTACAAGTTTGCCGTCGCCGCCAACGGGACCTTTGACATGACACGGCAAGTGGCGTTGCGGAGAATGCTGAAACCTTTCACCGGGCTGATTTCCCGGCTCTTATAGCGCAAACGCCGTAAGGACCGTCGGGCGATCACGCAACAAACCAGCGACAGGGGGAAGACGGCTCGTCTTCCCCCTGTTTTTTTTGACATCTTAATCGGCAATGGTTGACAAGCATTGTTCGATCAGGGTATCGAGACCGCTCAGGGTCGAAGCCATCGGTAGAACTGCCCGCCAGAGCGTTATGTTAACCGCTTATGGCCCCTCTGGCCGCCGCGGTGCCTGAATCGGTTGTGTCCGTTGAGCCGGTTAGGTCGGTTTTGTCAGTTTCAGGAGCTCATCGATTTTACCGACTAAACGCTTATGGCCCTTTGGGCCGCCACGGTGCATGAATTGGTTGTAAGCGCCCGGTATTTTCACCCTGAATTCGTCAGATGACCAAGCGGGTTGCCTGCAAGGAGGCCCAATGAATACGAGCCCGGCATTTTCACCCGAACAGATTCACGCGGCTGCCCAAGCCCTCCAGCAGCTGCGTCCGGCATATAGGGAACTGCTGCGGTTTTACGAAAAAATTTTTATAGCCCAAGAGGTGTCTAAAGCACATATCAACCTGGAACCCGTCCAGATGTCGTCGGAATTGCGCGCCATCAAGCGCCGCGAAAAATTGCCCCTGGTCGACGTTTCCGATTTCTCTTTCGACCCGCAGAGCGCACGTGATCTGCTATTAAAAATCTGCGACATCATTCAATCCCACAACAGAGAAATGACAGACGCTGCCGGCGCCATCGTTCGGGGTCTGGACCAAGAAATCGAACCGCTCGTTTTTTTCAGCAGCCTGTTGAAAGGCGACGATGCTTACTTTGACAAGACGGCCGCCGCTCTCGAAACCGATAAAAACGCCTTGGCATTTGTGGCGTATAGCAGCCTCAAGCCATCGGTAACCCTCTGCGCCGAACAGTTGTCGGGCTATTTGAAGGACCTCGCCGCCTGGGAAAAGGGGTATTGCCCCATTTGCGGCAACTTTCCGGGATTGGCCGTCCTTGATCACGACGGACGGCGCCTGTTGCATTGCAGTTTTTGCTGGAGCACCTGGCCGGCAAAACGGATTTTTTGCCCCTTTTGTGAAAAAACCGGCGGGAAGAACTTGCATACCGTCTACAGTGAAGATGAAAAAGACTTGCGGGTGGACGTCTGCGATGACTGCAAAAAATACCTCAAGGCAGTGGACACCCGGGCAACGGAGCGCATCATCTACCCTCCTATGGAACAGATCGCTTCCCTGCACCTCGACATCAACGCCCGGCAAAAAGGGTATGATAGTGGAATTGCGCTGGTGTTGCCCGACGCAAGTGAATAAAATCCATCTGATAGACGCTTTTATGAAAGCACTACCACCGTGATGCGACCGAAATGGCTGACCCTCAGCGTCTGGATGATACTGTTCGGCTTGCTGCTGCTGACGGCCCGGGAAGGTGTAGCAAAGGATTCCGGGCTGCTGTCGTCGGCTGCATCGCAAAAGGACGCCTCGGATGTCGTTTCCGTGCGTACCGCCTGGTCGGTGGATCACGCACGACCGGGAGAGCGCTTGGCCTTGGCAGTGGTGCTCGACATCGCAGCCGGCTATCACCTCAATGCCGACAGCGGCCAGATCAAGCCGCTTGTTGATTTTAAACCGTATCCCACCCGCGTGACCGTCTCGGCGATCACCGAAGGACTCACCATCGACCCGCCGCTCTACCCGCCGGCCCACCCTGTAACGGTCGAATTCACCAGTGACCCGCTGATGGCTTTTGACGGCCGGACAATTGTCTATGTTCCGATGACACTCGGAAAAGAGGCCCCTTTAAAAAAGGTGCAGGTCAATGTAACGATTTCCTACCAGGCCTGCGAGAACCTGGTGTGCCTCTTTCCGCGCCAGGTCGTCATGGCGACCGAACTTCCGGTCATCGCTTCAGGTAAAGCCCCGCAAGCGGTCAACCAGGATCTTTTTGTCGGTTACCGCCTGGCCGCTGCAACCGGAGCCGGGAATTCGGTCGGCTTTTCCCTTTTCGGCTGGAGTTTCGCCATCAACACGGCCACCGGACAGGGGTTCTTTCTGCTTCTTTTTACCGCTGCCTTGGGCGGCATGCTGCTCAACTTGACACCCTGCGTGCTACCGCTGATTCCGATTAAAATCATCAGCCTGTCGAACGCGGTTCAGAATCGGTCCCGCTGTCTCGCCTTGGGAGTCGCCATGTTTTTGGGCGTACTGTTCTTCTGGCTGATCCTTGGCGCGGCCATTGCCCTGGTCAGCGGATTTACCGCTACCAGTCAACTCTTTCAATACCCCTTGTTCACAATTGTCATCGGCTTCATCATCGCCGTGATGGCGATCGGCATGTGCGGCCTTTTTTCCATCCGCCTGCCCTCTTTTATCTATTTGTTTAATCCGAAACAGGAAACTCTTGGGGGCTCCTTCGGACTCGGCATTTTGACCGCCGTTCTCTCAACTCCCTGCACGGCCCCCTTCATGGGGGCTGCCGCTGCCTGGGCTGCGACCCGGCACCCTTTCACCACTTTGAGCGTCTTTGCCGCCATCGGCATCGGAATGGCGCTGCCCTATATGCTGCTGTCGGCCTTTCCCGAACAGGTCTGTAAAATGCCCCGCACGGGCCCGGCCAGCGTGCTGGTCAAGCAGGTAATGGGCCTGTTTATGCTGGCGGCAGCCGCGTACTTCATCGGCACCGGGGTAAGTGCTCTGCTGATGACGCCCCTTTCCCCGCCCGGAAAGGGGTACTGGTGGGCAGTGATGGGGTTTATCGCCTTAGGGGGATTGTGGCTGGCTTATCGAACGATCCGAATCGCTTCCAAAAATTTTCAGCGTCTGCTTTTTGTCTCGCTGGGCGTGATACTCTTCGCCGGCTCGTTATACGGCGGGATACGCTTGACGGATCGTGGCCCGGTCGACTGGATCTACTATACGCCGCAACGCTTTCAACAAGCGCTTGATCAGCGCAAAATCGTGGTCATGGTCTTTTCAGCCGAATGGTGCCTTAATTGTAAGGCTTTGGAGCAAAGTGTTTTGACCAGTGCACCTGTGGTCGAGCAGTTCACCGGGGGGGATGTCGCACCGATCAAAGTGGATATTACGGGAAACAATCCGCAAGGCAAGGCCAAACTTCAGGAAATCGGCCACCTGACAATACCCCTCCTGGTTGTTTACTCGGCGGCGGGGAAAGAAGTCTTTAGGAGCGATTTCTACACGGTTGACCAGATTCTTACGGCGGTCGACAAGGCGCGTGCGGAGGGCGGCGCCGCGGCGCCCTAAATTGCGAACTTATTTTTTCGGGAATCCTAAGTTATTTTAGGGCATCGTCAGAAAAGTCTCTATTTTGTCAGCGAAAAAGGTCTTTGAATGCAGACCAACGACTTTCTCTACCTCCGAACCGTTTTTGATGAATATGAGCAGCGGAATGCCGCTTATCCCGTAGGCTTCGAGGGCTTCTTCTCCCAGCCAGAATATCGGAAAATCCACCTTCAAACGGTCCACGATCGGCTGCATGGCGGACGGCCCATCGAAGTCTACGCTGACCCCCACAATTTTCAGTCCGCTTGAACGGTATTTGGCGTGAAGGGCGTTTAAATCCGGAAGCTCTTTGATGCAGGGTGCACACCAGGCCGCCATGAAAACCAGTAAAAAGTGTCCATCGCCGCCAACCTTTTTTTTAAACCGGTCAAGGTCGAGTTTCTGCACCGGGTTGTGCGGTTCGGAATGGACCGTTCCCGGTAAAAACAGCAACGCCACAAGGAGCAGCCACATCCATACGGCAACGGATCGTTTCCGGATAATCATGGGTTTAGTTTTTTCAGTTCAACGGCACAATACGCCAGATCAGGTCGGACATTGATATCCGATACGTTGATCGAGCGGATGATCCCCTGCTTGTCAATGACGAACAGCGCCCGTTCCGATACACCGTCCGTTCGCAGAACACCGTAAGCATCGGCCACCGCACCGTGAGGCCAGAAATCCGACAGCACCGGAAACCAGAGGGGCGCCCCCATCTGTTTGGTCCAGGCATAGAGGGTGGGGATGTTGTCGACCGTGATGCCGAGCAGTATGGCGTCGTTCTCGTCGAAAAGGTCTTTGACGATGTTGTAGCCCGGCCACTGGTCGGAGCAGACCGGGGTCCAGGCCGCCGGGACAAAGGAAATTACCACGTTTCTCTTTCCCCGGTACTGGCTAAGGGTGACCATTTCTCCCGATACCGAGGGCAGAGTGAAATCCGGGGCCGGGTCACCGACCTTGACTTTCAGCTGGCTGTCGATCGGCTTTAACTTTCCGGGATTGTAGATGTTTTCCTTGAAAGCTTCCGACAATCCGAAAGCCTGCCCGCAAATGAGGATCAGCACGGCGAAAATGAGGGCCACAACTCTTCCGGTAGGTTTCATAATTATCCTCTCATCTTTCTGCAGATCGAAGATCGCATCTTTGCCATTTCTTTTTACCGTGTCCTTAAAGCCCTGACTGGGAAAGAAGATCTTGCAACATCTTACCGGCATCCGCGGGACCGCCGAGCTTCGAGTAGAATATCCGGTGAGTGCCGTCCGGCCGGATCCGGATGCCGATAAAATAGGGTGTTCTGACCTCGCCTAAAAGCTGGTGGATGGCAAAATCACCATCTGAAAACAGTGGGAAAGGGATGTCGTAAGTTTTCCTGAAATAGTCGACCTCGAAATCCGAATTGCCGACACCGATGCCGATCAGCTTGACTTTTCCTTTGAACTTGGGATCTTCTTCCAGCTTGCGAAACATCTTGTTGACAGTGGGAGCCTCCCGCTGACAGTGCGGTCAGTACATGCTGAAAATCTCGATGATGACCACCTCGGCTTTGATTTCCGGGATCGAGAAAACAGACTTTTGATCCAGGCCGAGGTACTGCCGGTAATAAGGTTTCTCAGGGACCGGCAGTTCGATGTTCGGCAAGACCCCACCTTCCGGCGGCGGCTGGCTGGCGGCAGATACCCAAAAAGGATACGCCAGCAACAGAAACAGGATTGAGATCAATTGGCAATTTTTCCAGCGCATCACACCGATCTTCCTCTCATATATCGCTCTATTTTCGGATAAGAGCCATTTGGGGACCGAAATTATTTAGATCATCCCTGCGCATATTAGTCAAATAAAAAGACGACCGATTTCCCCAAATCGGTCCCCTAAGAAGCACTACATGTTGTGTCACGAAATTGTTGACATACAAGAAAGATTTGTATACAATATATAGCGATTGTATGACAAAAAATATCAATATCTACCCCCTAACAACGGATTATTTGGTCTATGACAAAATCAAGAGGTGCAGAAAGCATGATCAGACTGAATCTAAAGATGGATAGACGCAAACACAAACGGTATCCTGGCGTCGAGGGTGCCATTGTAGCCGTACGGCCTCGGGCTGAAATTCTGGGGCAGATGATCGATGTCGGCCTTGGCGGATTGTCCTTTCAATACATCGATTCGGCCATCGACGAGAGCCCTTCGGATGAGCTGACAATCCTGATGTCGACGCCCCGTCTGTATCTGGACCGCATACCCTATCGCACTGTCGCCGACTTCGCACTGCCCCAAGAGTTTTCTTTTAGCTCGATTCCTGTCCGGCGCCGCTGTGTGGCGTTCGGCCATTTGACTCCCGAAAAACGCGATGGCATAAAACAGCTGATACTGTATTGCACCCTCATCAAGCCTCGGTTTTGCAGCTTTCCCGAGCCCCGCCGCCACTTTGTTCCGCTGAGCCAAGCCCTCTAAACCGCAACGCGAGGTGGACACCTGAAGGCGATGGGTCCGCCTTGCGTTTCATTTCAAATCGTTACATTCTTTTTTGACCCTCTCATTACTTTGTGTCATATATTATCAATTGTCATTGACAATATTATATTGGTTGTTATATTCATCATGCAAATTTCGGGCCGCTTATTAATATCAACCAATAAGGTGATACCCAATGCGATATGACAAGTTTACCATTAAATCTCAGGAATTGATTCAAAACGCTCAGGAACTGGCATCTCGTCAGAAGAATCCTCAGCTCGAGCCTGAACATCTGCTGAGTGCCATGCTGACGGAAACCGAGGGAATCGCCGGTGCCATCCTTCAGAAAATGGGGGTCGCTCCCGGCCAGGTGGTAAATGACATAACCCGCGCCGTCGAACGCTTGCCCAAAGTCAGCCAGTCCGATCAAGTCTATCTTTCGTCGCAAACCAAAAAGGTACTGGACGCTGCGTTTGCCGAAGCCGCCAAAATGAAAGATCAGTATGTCAGCATCGAACATATTCTGCTGGCCCTGTGCGATGAAAAGAATGGCGAAACACCCCGGATTCTGCACCGCCACGGCATCAACCGCGATGCCATTCTTAAGGTCCTTATCGACATCCGCGGGTCGCAACGCATTACCGATCCGAATCCAGAGGAAAAGTATCAGGCTCTCGATAAGTTCAGCCGCAACTTGACCGATCTGGCGCGCCTGGGCAAACTCGACCCGGTCATCGGGCGCGACGAGGAAATCCGCCGGATCGTCCAGGTGCTTTCGCGCCGGACGAAAAACAACCCTGTGCTCATCGGCGAACCCGGAGTGGGTAAAACCGCCATCGTCGAAGGCCTGGCCCAACGCATCATATCCGGCGATATACCCGAGAGCCTAAAAAACCGACGGCTGGTGGCCCTCGATATGGGCGCACTGATCGCCGGTGCCAAGTACCGGGGAGAGTTCGAAGATCGACTCAAGGCCGTCATCAAGGAAGTCGAAAAATCGGAAGGCGAGATCATTCTCTTTATAGACGAACTTCACACTCTGGTAGGTGCCGGTGCGGCCGAAGGTGCGGTCGACGCCTCCAATATGCTCAAACCGGCCTTGGCCCGCGGGACACTGCGCTGCGTAGGAGCGACGACCCTCAATGAATACCGCAAGTATATTGAAAAGGACGCCGCCCTGGAACGGCGTTTCCAACCGGTACTGGTCAAGCAACCGACCGTGGAAGATACGATCTCCATCCTGCGGGGGCTCAAGGAAAAATACGAAGTGCACCATGGTGTCCGGATCAAGGATTCGGCGATCGTGGCTGCGGCCACGCTGTCCAACCGTTATATCACCGACCGCTTTTTGCCCGACAAGGCGATCGACCTTATCGATGAGTGCGCATCCAAACTGAGGATCGAAATCGACAGCATGCCGACCGAGATTGACGACATTCAGCGCCGTATCACCCAGGCCGAAATCGAGAGGGAAGCCTTGAAGAAAGAAAGCGATCCGGCCTCCCGGGAGCGCCTGGTCAAACTCGAGAGCGAACTGGGCAACCTGAAGGACGAGCTGCACGAAATGAAAGGCCATTGGTTAAACGAAAAAGAGCTGATACAAAATATCCGTGCGATCAAAGGAGAGCAGGAGCATCTCGGTATAGAAGCCCAAAGGGCAGAACGACAGGGAGACCTGGCCAAGGTGGCCGAAATCCGCTACGGCCGATTGAACGATCTGCAGCGGCGCCTTGAGGAAGCCAACCGTCAGCTTGCCGAACAGCAGGAAACCCACAAGATGCTCAAGGAAGAAGTCGATGCCGAAGACGTTGCCGAGGTCATTTCACGCTGGACCGGCATTCCCGTCAGCAAGATGCTGGAGGGTGAAAAGGACAAACTGATTCACATGGAGGAACGGTTAGGCCGACGCGTCATCGGCCAGCATGAGGCCATCGTAGCCGTCTCCAATGCCGTCCGACGCGCACGCGCCGGTCTGCAGGACCCCAATCGGCCGATCGGTTCATTTATCTTCATGGGACCCACGGGTGTCGGCAAAACGGAGCTGGCCAAAGCCCTGGCGGAATTTCTTTTCGACAGCGAGCAGGCGATTGTCCGTATCGACATGTCGGAATATATGGAAAAGCACGCCGTCGCGCGACTGATTGGTGCGCCACCTGGATACGTTGGCTATGAAGAAGGCGGTTATCTGACCGAGGCCGTTCGGCGGCGTCCCTATTCGGTGGTGTTATTCGACGAAATCGAAAAGGCCCACCCGGAAGTCTTCAACGTGCTGCTCCAGATTCTGGATGATGGTCGAATGACCGACGGACACGGCCGGACTGTTGATTTCAAAAACACCATCCTTATTATGACTTCCAATGTCGGCAGCCAATATATCCAGGAGTTGGGCGGCATCCGATACGAAGAACTGGTCGAGCGGGTTATGGATGCGTTGCGAAGCCACTTCAAACCCGAATTTTTGAACCGGATCGACGAAACCATCATCTTCCACAACCTGAGTCAGGAGCAGCTGGGCAAAATCGTCGATATTCAGGTCGAACGGCTGGCTCGTCGACTGGCGGAAAAGAACATCGACTTGGTTCTCTCGCAGAGTGCCAAGACCTTCGTGGCCGAAAAGGGTTACGATCCCGTGTACGGCGCACGGCCTCTGAAACGCGTCATTCAAAAGGTCATCGAAAACGAACTGTCGCTGGAGATTCTCAATGGAACCATCCGCGAAGGAGACCGTATCAGCGCCGAGCGAAAGGGGGACCGGATTATTTTTAAAGTCGCGTAACGGCTCAGCAGTCTACCACAACGCCTGGGGGTAAGGGGACCCGGGCGTTGTGATTTTGAACCGGCATGGGTCAAAAGCCGCAAACCACCGCCGGCATCGGCCACCGGTGTGGCTACACGCCATCGTTACCGCGATAGCCAAAATCGATATTTTGTAACCATTCACAGGGCTGCAAAGTCCGATGGGCTTCAAAGCACCTCATTGTAAGCGCTTACAGGGTGCCGCAGGTGTACTTTTGTACTTCAAGTGCCCGACAATAAAGCAGATGCGGTGACCTGTGAACGCATACGATATTTTTATTGTAATCCAGGCACTGTCGACGTATGATGCGCGCACGCCGACGATCCAAGGAGACCGATGACCCATGCCAATTTCCGCGTCCGAAAGACTGCGGCGTTTTTACGACCAGTTTTCGAGCAATGATGCCGTTTTGATTCTGATCAATGCGGATCCGGATGCCATTGCCAGTGCCATGGCCGTCAGCCGCCTCCTGTGGCACAAAGTCACCGGCACCACAATCGGACACGTCAATGAAATCAAACGACCTGACAACCTGGCTATGATCCGGTTGTTGGGAATCAAATTGGTGCACATCGATCAGATCAATCGTGAACAGTATCAGCGGGTGGTAATGGTGGACTCCCAGCCGAAGCACCATCCGACCATGGAAACCTTCGCGCCTCACGTGATCATCGATCATCACCCCGACACAGGGGTTCAGGCGTCTTTTCTCGATATCCGACCGAAATACGGTGCCACGGCCAGCATCATGACCGAATACCTGCGGGCTGCCAAAATAAAACCTTCGGTCAAATTGGCCACCGGTCTTTTTCATGCCATAAAGACCGATACCTGTGATTTCGAACGGCACACCTTGATAGAGGACGTGCGGGCTTTTCAGTTTCTATTCCGGCACGCCAACATCTATGTCGCCCGCAAAATCGAACAAGCCGAAATTCGTCTCGATTTTTTGAAATACTATAAGATCGCACTGCAGAAAATGATTCTGCGCAACGGCCGTGTCTTTGTGCACCTCGGAAACGTCCCCGCTTCGGATGTCTGTGTACTGATCGCCGATTTTTTCATGCGGGTCGACGAGGTAAATTGGAGCATCGTTTCCGGCGTCTTCGCGCAAAAGCTGATTGTCATCCTTCGCAATGACGGCATTCGAAAAAACGCCGGAACCGTTGCCGCAAAAGGATTTGGTCAGATCGGATCGGCCGGCGGGCACAAGAGCACGGCCCGTGCCGAAATCGAGCTGGACGCTTTAAAACCTTGGGTCGACGTCAAAAACGACGGAAAGATTCAGCGTTGGATCATGAGTCACGTCGAGCGAAGGGCCGACAAAAAATAGGCCGATCTTTGGACGAATCTGCAGCCGGCGATAAGAACCGCGTTTTCCACAGTGCATTCTGACATGCCCAGCAATATGACCGTCACCATTCTTGGCTCGGGAACATGCGTGCCTTCTCTCGAACGCAGTTCTTGCGCAGTTCTGGTCGAGATCGGCAGGTCCAAGGTGCTCATCGACAGCGGGGCCGGAACGATGCGGCGCCTGCTCGAATCCGGTATCACGATCTTCGACCTGTCCCACATTTTCTACAGCCATTTTCATCCTGATCACAGCGGAGAACTGGTGTCGTTGCTTTTCGCTACCAAGTATCCGGAAAGCCGGCGCCGCCAGACGCCTCTCACGATTTGTGCCGGCGCCGGCTTTGTGAAATTTTTCAATGGGTTAAAAAAAGTGTACGGCCACTGGATCGAGCCCGAGGCCGGGATGCTGAGCATCCTTGAATTGGACACCGGCGGACCGGATGCCGTCCGTTTCGACGATTTTACAGTCAAGTCTCTGCCGGTCAACCACAACCCGGAAAGCCTGGCCTACCGAATTCTCGGCGTCGGCGGCCGCTCGGTGGTCTATACCGGTGACAGCGACGTCTGCGACAACCTTGTGGCCATCGCTCGGGATGCCGATCTTTTCATTTGTGAAGCCTCACTGCCGGACGCGCTAAAGGTCGACGGTCATCTGACACCGTCCCTGGCCGGCCGGGTCGCAACCCAGGCCAATGTCGGTCGGCTGGTGCTGACTCATTTTTATCCTGAGTGCGATCAAGCGGATGTCGCCAAAGAATGCCGTAAAACCTACTCCGGTCCGCTGGTGTTGGCCCGGGATTTGATGAACCTTAAGCTATAATCCGGATGAACATGCGGTATTATCCAATTAATCTCGATATACGCAATCGCAACTGTCTGGTCATCGGCGGAGGCGGGGTTGGAACACGCAAAGCAGTGGCCTTGCTGGCGTGCGGCGCCCGGGTAACCGTGGTCAGTCCCGAAGTCAGCCAAAGGCTCGCGGATCTGGCCGGCAGTCACGTTCTTGTCCTAATCCAGCGTTCCTACCGTGAAGAAGATCTGAAGACAATGTTTCTGGTCATCGGCGCCACCGACGATGAGGAACTGAACCGCAGGGTTCACCGAGATGCCGAAAAGCGCGGCATCCTGTGCAATATCGCCGACCGCCCCGAAATATGTAATTTTATCCTGCCGTCGGTCGTTCGCCGCGGGGATCTGACCATCAGCATCTCCACTTCCGGCCGAAGCCCGGCTCTTGCAAAGAAGCTGCGAAAAGAGCTGGAGCTGACCTATGGAGAAGAATACAGCTTGCTGCTGCACCTAATGGGCGCGATCCGTCGCAAACTATTACAGGAAGCCCATGCGCCAGAAGCTCACAAACCGCTTTTCGAGCAGTTGGTGGACAGCGACCTGCCCGCAATGATCCGCGAAGATCAGCGGGCCGACATCGATCGTCTGCTCAAAGAGGTCCTCGGTCAGGGATTCACCTACGATACACTTTTAAAAGAAAGCGACCCTACCGCGACATGAGATGAGGCATTCATGGAAGTGCTGGTTATTGTCACGATTCTGCTTTACATGTTGAGCGCCGCCGGATATTTTGCGTATCTCTTTTTTCAAGAGGACTACCTGCACCGCGCCGGTTATCTTCTCGTTCTGGCCGGATTCATCTGCCAGACGCTTTCCATCGTGTACAGCGGGATCACATCCGGAGGCTTTCCAGTGCGCAACCTGCACGAAACTCTTTCCATTGCGGGTTGGACCGTCGCCGGTTTTTTTCTGGTCTTTCAGTCAAAGTTCAGGTTAAAAGTTTTAGGTATTTACGCGGCACCTCTGATCGCGCTGATCATGTTCGCCGTCGCCCAGGTCCCTAACACACCGTCTCAAGAACAGAGTATCTTTAAAAATTTCTGGTTGATCTCGCACGTGGTGACGGTTTTCATCGGCAATGCGGCTTTTGCGTTGGCCTGCGGCATCGGGATTCTCTACCTGTTGCAGGAACGTGCCATAAAAACCAAAAATCCGGGATTTTTTTTCCGCCGCCTGCCGTCTCTGGATATGCTCGATGGGACCGGTTACACGTGCATTATCGTCGGATTCACTCTGCTGACCTTCGGTTTGATCAGCGGTTTCATCTATGCCAAGACGCTTTGGGGTCGGTTCTGGGGCTGGGATCCCAAAGAAGTTTGGTCAGGCATCACCTGGCTCTTTTACGCCGCCCTGCTCCATGTCAGGTTGAATGTCGGCTGGCGCGGACGCCGGGCGGCCATTATGGCGATCATCGGTTTTGCCATTCTCCTGTTCACTTTCCTGGGGGTCAATTTTTTGCTCACGGGGCACCACAAACCCTTTACGACTTTTTAATTTTTTTTTCGTACTTATTTTACCAAATTAGGGTTAAACTTCGTTGCACGCGAAATTGGTCGTGCCGACCGTAATCGAACCATCCCAATGAAATTGTGGCCTGCGGCTTAACCGCTCTGCCCTCGAACTAAGTCATGTCCGAAATCGTACTGCTCGGATTAAATCACAAAACCGCGCCGATCGAACTCCGGGAATGCATCGCCTTTTCGCCGGACCAAACAACCGCTGCGCTGGTACACCTGAAAAACGAACCTGTGGTCAGCGAGGTATTGCTCTTCTCCACCTGCAACCGGGTGGAGGTCCTGCTGGTCACGGAGCAGACTTCCGAAGCCGTGGATATAGCCAAACGGCTGATTGCCCGTTTCAACCAGATCGCCTTATCTGAATTCGAAAACGTCCTTTACATCCACACCGGTGACCAGGCCGTTCGGCATATTTTCCGGGTGGCGGCCAGCCTGGACTCGATGGTCGTGGGCGAACCCCAAATCCTGGGCCAGATCAAACAAGCCTATCGTTTGGCGACTCAGCACAGAACAGCTGGGGTCATTTTGAATCGCCTGTTCCATCGCGCCTTTTTCGTGGCCAAGCGGATCCGTTCGGAGACTGGAATTGGCGGCCGCGCGGTATCGATCAGCTATGCCGCAATCGAACTGGGCCGGAAAATCTTCGGCAGTCTGGAGGGTAAAAAGGTCCTGCTTATCGGTGCCGGTGAAATGGCCGAATTGGCGGTTGCCCATCTAATCCGAAACCGCGTTGGTGACATTTTGGTAACCAACCGCACCTTTGAACGGGCCGTGGAACTGGGTCGACGCTTCCGGGGGAGCCCGATCAAGTTCGAGGAAATGCTCACAAGCCTGTCGGATGCCGACATCGTCATCAGCTCCACCGGTGCACCGGAATTCGTCGTCAAGCGTGACCAACTCAAGGCAGTGCTGCGGAAACGTCGCAGTCGCCCACTTTTTTTCATCGACATTGCCGTCCCTCGCGACATCGACCCGCAAATTAACCGATTGAGCAATACATATGTCTATGATATCGACGACCTGAAAGGGGTCATCGATGAAAACGTCGAAGATCGACAGCGCGAGGCCATCAAGGGCGAGCGTATCGTGGAAGAGGCTGTGGTAAACTTCCGGAGGTGGTACGACAGTCTGGATGTCGTACCGACTATCAAGGCATTGAGAAAAAAACTGGAAGGCATCGCCGCGGTGGAAGTCAAAAAAACCCTACAGGCCGACGGTATGTCCGATGATGGACGCCAGGCCGTCGAAAGGATGACCCAGGCCTTGATCAACAAAATTCTACACGATCCAACCGATGTGCTCAAACGCAACGGCTGTCAGGGCGGCCGGTCGGCGTATCTCGACATCACGCGCAAGCTGTTTAAATTGGACGAATGAAATCGCTGCGCGATTTCATGAAACGCGGCTGCGCCGCTCCTGTTGGAGCAACCACCCATGCCCTGGTTTGGGCAGCCGCGGGGCATGAAAATGATGCGCCGGAGCCCGGATGAGCGGTTGAGGACAGCGGCTGACTGTCTGAGTCGCTTGCGGGCCCTTAGAGCGGACCCTATGCCGATACAGCATGAAAGGAACACCTTTGGGGACAAAAACCCGACATCCTTATTTTAAGACGGGCCGGGTCCGGGCTTAGAACCCGTTGGCGGCGAGTTTCAGCCGCAATTCGAAACCGCTTATCCGGGCGGAGGTGACCACCTTTTTTCAGTATTACATTTTATTTTCGTGATAAAATAAAGGCTGCTTCTTTTTCGTTTGGTGCGGGGTAAAACAAAAAATTATCGGAGGATGGTGATTTGAGCAAGATGGCGTTTTTGTTTCCGGGACAGGGCTCCCAGGTTGTGGGCATGGGACAGGACTTTTATCAGGAGTTTGATTTCGTGCGGGAACTCTTCGATATGGCGGAGGAAATCAGTCGGATCAACTTAAGACAGCTCTGTTTTAAAGGTCCTATGGAGGAGCTCACGCGCACGGTCAATTTGCAACCGGCGGTCACAGTTGTGAATTTGGCTTTCCTGGCAGCCGTGCAACGTGAGAAAGGCAAGCCGGTGGCCTCAGCCGGACACAGTCTTGGTGAATACAGCGCCCTGCATGCCGCCGGCGTGGTGTCGGCCGAAGACGCCATCCGGCTGGTTCACAGGCGTGGAGAACTGATGCACCGTGAAGCGTTAAAGCACAAGGGCGCAATGAGCGCCCTGCTCGGCCTCACCATTGATGCTGTTGAAGAGATTGTCGAAAGAGGCCGTGAGCGCGGCGTGGTATCGATCGCCAACCACAACACCGGGCAGCAGATCGTCATCACCGGAGAACCGGCGGCAGTGGCGGCCGTTTCGGCTTATGCGGCTGAAAAAGGCGCCAAGGCAATTCCGCTAAAGGTCAGCGGCGCCTGGCACAGCGAACTCATCCGCGGTGCTGAAGAAGATTTCAAGGCTGTTCTTCAAACAGTCGCGATTAATTCCCCTCAGTCCGCCGTGGTTTTCAATGTTACGGCCGATACCGAATTCGATCCGGAGGAGATTCGATCTGTTATGTCCCGTCAGCTCTGCAGCCCGGTGAAGTGGCATGACGCCATGAAGCAATTAGTTGAGGAGGAAATCGAGATATTCGTTGAGATCGGCCCAGGCAAGGTGCTGACCGGCCTGCTGCGCAAAAACCTTCCCAAAGACTATCCTGCAACCGTGTTCAACATCAACGATCTAAAAACGTTCGAAAATTTCATCAAAATGACATCGTCACCGAATTCATGAAGCGTTGGGTTTACTTCTTGGCGGTTTTGATCGAAGATTTTATTTGATTACCGGCAGTTCGTTCTTCGATGTACTCGTCGTATTTGGTGTTCAGGTATGTCCGATATTGGTTTACGCTGATATTGGCGCGTTTGCAGCGTCTTTGCAAAATCTCCTCGGAGGCTCGAATTCCGGGCCAGATTTCACCACCGAATATCTTCTCGAAATACTCATCGTAGGAAAAGCCGAAATCGACAATTGACGGTAGCGGTTCATTGTACTTGTTGCTCAAAGAAAACTTGGCAAATGGGAATCCCTTACTTAGATCGAGGTGATAGCCGATGAGTTTCTTCTCCGGGTTTACCGAGACGAGTGCATGGGGAACGCAGTTGTGCTGGGAAATTTTGTACTTCACCCGCAGCCAGTCAGACAGTTCCTTCCCTGAACGCAGCTGAGCCTCAGTCAGCGATGATATTACGGTAGGTCGCATCCGAGGAGCGATCGACTGTGGATTCCAGGAATCGACATAATTCTGGTTTTCGATCTCTTCGAAATCTCGACCTTCGAAGCAAATCCCGATAAAGGCATGATTGAGATTGAGATAAAATTCCTCATCGTCAGCCCAGATTGAATTCCCGGCATGAAAGGCAGCATGATCCTCCCGGACGAGGCGGTAGACCCGACCGAACCTGTCGATGATGTAATTGTAAGATTTCCGCCGTTGAAGATATTTGATCAATCGTTTGCTTTTTCGCTTGATCGAGATGTTCATCTCGGGTCTAAAGGGCACAAGATCGCTTTCGGACGTGTGGAAGAGAATTCCGGCGATCCGGTCGGAACTTAGAGCGTTTTCAGGCGGTCGTTTGAGATGACGGAAGAACGGCCGGTAATTCCTGGGAATGTTGGCAACCGTGTACCGGGAGAAAATTTGAAGGCGATTGCTGTAAAGCTCTGAACCGCTTGTCTTCTCAACGAGCCAAATGGGCTGGGTCAGATATGCGGCGACCTTTGTCTCAGCGACGGCCACAGGCGTCGGTTCGCGCAGTGGCAGCTTCGCTTCGACGGTTGCCGGCCGCCGCGGCACCAAGGTCGTTATAAGCGGTTTCGGATAAACGATCGGCTTACGAACGACGCCTCTTTTCCAACTCGAGGTTTGTGTTTCTTTCAAGCTGAGAAGAACGTTGACCGTTCCAAAAAACGAGGCCACGGCAGTGCCCAAGCCGCAAACAAAAACCAGGAGAACAACGCTGACAAAGACATGACGAAGTCGGTATAGCCTCCACAAGCCGGGCCGTGGGGTTGAGATGATGCCGATTTTGGCCAGGTGACGGGCGGTTTTTTGACTGCCGGGCCAGATTCCCTCCGCCTTGTCGAGAAGGCGCTTGCGAAAAGCAATCTCCGCCAGCGGGGGATACGGTCTATAGGTTAAGGGAAGATGCTCGTATGCGTCAATCGCGTGCTCGATGAACTTGAGCTTTATGGCCGGATCCGTAATGACGACGGATAGCTCTTCGATGATCCGCCGAAAGTTCTTCGGGGGAAGCTTTCTGGGGTATGCTAAGTCCATGCGTCAATACAGAATCACGGCAATCTACTTTCTCTCAGCGTTCCCGGCCCACTCCCGTGTACGTGCTGAGGAGCGGGCCGGAAAGCGCGGCCACGGTGCGCCAGCAAAAAAAGCTGTGGAGCCGCTCGAAGAGTTTTCATCCCGGCGAACGTCATCATCAATTTTCATGCATGGCGGCCATCAGGGCGCCTTTCGCCGTGGCGGTCAATGGATCTTTTGCTACCCGAATCTTGCTGAAATCGAGTGGAATATTTTCCGCTTTGAGAACCTGCTCGAATCGATCTTTAAACCCGCTCACTTTAGCCGTGCCGCCGCTCAATACGACCGGAATCGGCCGATCGACTTTGTTGGTGGTCGAGGTCGTCATAACGCTTTGTTTGAGGGCCTTAACCAGAGTGACGATGAGGTCATCGTAGTAAACCTGAAGCGCGTCTTCCACACTGCTGCTGGGTGATCGTTTAAGATCGAAGCCGTTTTCTTTGAAACTCCTCACGCGGGTATTCACCATTCCGGTGACTGACGCCACTGCATCGTCGAGATAATCGCCACCCTTTGTTATGCTGAAGGTCACCAGCGGTATCGACAGATAGGCCAGGCATACGTTGCACATACCGCCGCCGGCGCTAATGCCCAGCCCGGTAAAATTCTCGTCCTCCAGTTCGGAAAAAATAACGGCCAATCCCTCGTTGATGCTGCGGGTCGCAAACCCTTTGCCCGACAGATGGCGGTTGAGCAATGACTCATGGTAAATAATATCGGTCGGCGCATCTTTCGGTGCGTCGGGAACCGAAAATATCAGTTTACCGGTCGGCACATCGGTTGAATCGATCAGGTCGTCAAGAGCTTTCTTGATAATCTCCACTGAGTGGCTTTCATTCGGATTCAACAGACCTTTACGCATCGGTCTTCGAGTTTCGGAATTCAACATATCTGCAAAAGTCTCTGCACCGTCGCCATAGACAATAAGAGAATTGCCGATCTGGTGATGTTTGATTCGGTTTTGGTCGAGTATTCTTTTGGTGAAGTTGGAGTTCTCCACTGAAATAAATGCATTACGATGCGACGCATATTCAATGTGACCATTCTTCTTAACGGCGGTCACGATCTTTGACGTGCCGATGTCAACACCGATCGCATTCGTGTCGGTATCGGCGGCTTTTTTCGATGCGGTTGCACCGCTGCTGTCTTCCGCTGCAGCGTCGCCGGCTGTAGCGTTGGCCTGGTCTTTGTTCTTACGATCTGTCATGAAAATGTCTCCTTTCTGCACATTTGCCAATCTGTTAAATTTGAGGCACTCGGTTTAGACCCGAACCTGAAAGCGGGCGCACTTAATAATAAATAATTAAAAATATTACTAAAAAATCAAAAAAAGCGTTCCGCCACGAATCGCTGCACGTGGAACGATTTTTCTGATCGGTCGCTGCAGTATTTGGTTGGGATTTATCCAAGCAAGGATTGTGCCGGAAAGAGCCTATTGATTAAATTAAGTGTATTTAAAGGGTGTTATGTGCTTTGACAAACATTTAAACCAGAAGTAACGACAGAAACATGACGGGGTGTCTATTCTTTGATTCTTTTTTGGTAATCGTTCACGGGATTGCAAAGTCCGATGCGCATCAAACCATCTAATTGTAAGCGTTTGCAGGGTGCCGCAGATGCAAGGCGTCGGGTACGCAGACGTACTTTTGCACTTCAAGTGCCCGACAACAAAGCAGATGTGGTGCCCTGAGAACGCTTACGTGGAATCTTGTTTTTCTGGAACCCTTGAGTGGGCGTCCCTCTATTGGGAACGAAAATGCCCTAATCGAAGTTCCTCGGCACATTTTGAAAGGTGCCCGACATACTCCATACAAAAAAGGCCACGAAGAAAAGGTTGATCGCACCGGCCAGCATAAACCCATAAGCAAAACCAACAGACTCGATCACGGGGCCCAATCCAATGGAACCGGCCATCAGGCCAAAATAGATAAAGCTGTTGTAGCCGCCCATGGCCAAACCCCGAAACCGGTGCTCTGTGGTTTCAGCGATGAGAGCACCGATAGAGGTGAATGCGATGGCCAGACTCATACCCAAACACACTGCGGCGAGTAGGAAATGGGAGAACGTCCTGGCAAAGACGAATCCGGCAATCGAAAGGGACGCCAGGAGAACGCCGACCAGGGCCTGGTGCTTTCTCCGTCCCAAACGATCGCTGAGCGCACCGAAGGGAATACGGGAAACGGCATTGGATACGGATTGCAGGAGAAAGACCACGCCGATTTGACCGGCGTCGAGACCTCTGTCGTGGGCCAGAAGCGGCAGATAGCTGAAAAAGACGCCGCCAATGATATTTGCCCCGAAGGTCACCAGCCAACATCCAATCAGCGGTCGGTTTGTGAGCATAAGGGCGGCATTCGAGCGCCACGTTTCATCCGTTTTTACGGTGACGGTATCTCGTTCCGGAGCTGGCAAAAACCGTTGAACAGCATAGATATTGAAGGCAGACAGAGCGGCACCGGCCAGAAACACCGTTTGGTGGCCGAACGCATCCCCCAGGACACCGCCGGCTGCCGGCCCCATTCCCAGTCCGCAAAAAAGGGCTGTGGTGTACCAACCATAAGCCCGGCCGAGGTGGGTTGCTGGTGATATCTCAGACACCCATGACATCATGGTGGGACCAAAAGCCGCGATACCGACTCCCAGAAGCAGGTAAATGACGGCCAGATGAAAAAAAGATCGGGCGAAAACGAGAAGCAGCATACCGGCCAACAGAATCAGGGCGCCTGCTACAGCCAATCGTTTCCGGCCGAAGACATCGGAGAGCATACCCGAGGGTATCGCCAACAGGCCGGCCATGAGATAAAAGGCGGCATTGATGACACCGATCAGAGATGTGCTGACGCCGAGACCGCTTGCGTAAAGGGGCACCACTGGCAGCCGCATGGACACAGCGAAATAGCAACCGAATGTGACCAGACAGCAGATGGTCAAGAGCACGGCAAACGATCGGTGGTCGGTCCTGCAGTGGTCTTGACCCATTGATCTGTATCCTCGTTATATGTTTGCAACGAATAGAGCGGTACTGTGCGGCGGCAAAACCGATTAATGCATGCAGATTTCCTGTAAGTCAATCAGTGTGATCGACTTGGCTGTTAGCGTCGGCATCTTGTTGATCTTTTGGCGGCTTTTCCCTGGTCTTGGCGTCCTTTGCCCTTGACTCGGACGTGCCATTGCACGATTAAATTAATAGGCGCATTTTTTTCAGCTCACAACACAGTCTCGACGCAAAATAAGGAGGTGTGCCATGCTGGCAAAAATTTTTATTAAACGTCAGTTTATAACGGCAAAAACCAGAGAGGTCATCGCACTTCTGACAAAATTGCGGTCCGCGGCCATGCGACAACCTGGATACATTTCCGGCGAAACGCTCACGAATTATGCGAATCAACAGCATTTATGCGTTATCGCCACCTGGCAAAGTATGGAAGAATGGCTGCAATGGAAGGAAAATCCAGAACGGAAAAAACTCGAGGCCATGCTCGAAATCTTTCAATCGGGACCGACTGCATACGAAGAGTATTTCCTGGGAACACCTTTCCAAAAAACCAAATAATCCTGCCAGCATCTCAATTGGCAGGATTTTTTGATGGGGCTATCCTATGCCCTCCTGCTTTAATAAGTCTCGGTACCAGCACGCAAATTCATACATCGCAATAAACCGTTCATCTTCGTTGATAATTCCCATCGCGATTTCCAGTACCCCCCTTCCGTAAGCGTTGCTGTAATTTTCGGCAGAACGGGTCTGGAGGAAATCCCGGATCAGCATCTGGGTCGTGCGCTTTGTTTTGTCACGGCGAATCTCGATCGGGTCCTTCGGCTCCTGGAACGGATCCCATTTCTGGTAGCCTTTTTTCAGGATATGTTTTTGCAGCCGCGGAGACATGGCGTCGAATACGGCTTTTTTTCGCTGTTCGACTTCTTCCGGCGAAAATTCAGACATGGTTATCTCCTTTTGATTTCCTCTTCAGTGCCGTTCAGAAATTTTAGATTTCGGTCTCGGCCAAGACCGCAATGATTTTGTGACCCCTGGCGTGACTGTAACGCAATGACGTGAGACTGCCGACTCGGGCCGCAAGATGGCGTTTCTGGATGAACACTATTTGACATTGCTCTCCCCATCACCGTCAACCTTGTAATCGATCCCGAGGAATTCTGCGTCGAAGAGAGTGACCAACGCCATCGATAGGGGAAGAAGCAGGTCGCTCAATTTTATGAATTTGGACCCCATATCGCGCACGAGTTCGGCGGTGATCTGCTGCAACTGTTGATGAATCTTATCAAGATTGACAGTCGGATAAGAGCGACCCGCCTCAAAACCCGACAGGCCACAGGTATGCCCGGCACCACCGATGGCTGTCGGGATGCCGTAAAAACGGCAGGTTATCGGACGAAATTCATACAGCTCGCAGAGGTCTTGATCATTGAGAAGCGGACAGGGAACCCGCATGCTGGCCAATTCTTCCAAAATCTCTTTTTCCGATTTCCCGTTTTGAAGATCACGACCGGCTTGGCGTTTGAGCCTGGCTATCTGGCGATCGAGCTTGTTGGCTTTTTCCAGCAGTGCCTCTCGTTCAGGTCCTTGATATTTTTCGTTAAACTTTTGATTGATGTAGAGTGCCTCGATTAATGTCAGGTCAAATAGTGCGTGGCAGCAATCAGAGCACCCGCTCCGGCACTTGACATTTTCGGGATACTCTTTGGAAACCCGCTGAAATACCTGGTCGGCCAATTCCAGCAGCGATTCATAGCGTTTGAAGTAGGGGGTAAAGTCAAAATCCATCTGTTCGCTCCTCAATTTCTTAATGTTTCACGTGAAACATTTGTTATTTGCCGATGCAGAACCGGCTAAAAATCTGTTCGAAAATGTCGGTGTCCACGCTGAGTCCGAGAATTTCATCGAATCGGACGACCGCCTCTTGGATATCCAGCGCCACCAATTCAATCGTTCTTTTCTCCTCAAGCGCATTAATGGCACTCAGTACATTTTGGTGACACTTTTCAAGGGCCTGTTTATGCCTGAGATTTGGAATGACGGTATCGTGCTGGAGATCCTCCGGTTTCAATGCAACGGCATCGGCAATGCAACCCTTTAAATCGTCGATTCCGTCACCAGTGAGGGCGGAAACCTCGACTGTCAGTGGCGCATCCCAATTAACCGGCACTAACGGTGCGACGGTTTTCCGACCGACAACAAGGTCGATTTTGTTCACGACGACAATATGGGGTTTGCCGCAACAAAATCGAAAAATTGCATGATCGTCGACCGTTATTTCTTCGGAACCATCGATCACCTGGAGAATCAAATCGGCTGTTTTAAGGTACTCTCTTGCTTTTTGGATGCCGATCTTTTCAACCGGATCCTCGGCTTCGTGCAGCCCGGCCGTATCGGTGATCGTCACCGGAACACCCTGCACTTGGAAACTGTCCTCGATGAGATCCCGTGTCGTACCCGGGAGTTGGTTGACAATGGCCCGCTCCCTTTTCAACAGGCAGTTCAACAAACTCGATTTCCCAACATTGGGCCGTCCGACAATGGCCAGTTTCAATCCGTCCCGATAAATGCAGCCTTCCCTGTAACGACGCATAAGATCAACAATGGGCACAGCGACTTCTCGCTGCAGTTTGGCCTCCAGGACGTTCGAAGTAAGTATTTCGGAAACATCTTCGGGAAAGTCGATGGCCGCTTCGATATGAACCAGCACGTCTAAAAGAATGCTGCGAATGTTTTCCACGGCCAGTTTCAATTGTCCTGAGACCTGATTTGTCGCAATTTTAAGTGCAGTCTCGGTTTTGGCGTTTATAATGTCGATGACGGCTTCGGCCTGAGTTAAATCAATTCTGCCGTTCATGAAGGCCCGCTGTGTAAATTCGCCCGGCTCGGCTATCCGCGCACCCTGACGTAAAACCAGTTCCAGGATAACGCTCAGCGCCGCCGCACCGCCATGGGCCTGTATTTCAATCACATCCTCCCTGGTGTAGGACCGTGGCGCCCGCATCACGGCCAACAACACCTCATCGGCATTGTTTTCAGTTTCCGGATCGACAATATGGCCGTAGTAAAGTCGGTGGGACTGAAAATTGGTCGGCAAAAAGTCGCCGCGATCGGTTTTGCGGGTATTTTTATCGTTCTTGCGGGATCGAAATAGGGTTGCGGCTATTTTTAGCGCTTCGGGACCGGAAATTTTTATGATGCCGACCCCTCCGATTCCGGGTGGCGTGGCGACCGCAGCAATCGTAGCTGTTTTCATGATTTGGTGGGTGAAACGACGTTTATGATGGCCGCCTTCTGGTAGAAGCATTTTTGGGATATATAACGAGCTTCCGTAAAAAGCCGTCCCCTATGCTGCGGGTCTTGACGCTCGTGTCATCTTTCAACGCCAGATGAACAATCCGACGGTCATATGCATTCATACGTCCGACAGTAACCGGGCGGCGGATATGTTTGCATTTGTTGGCCAAACTTTCTGCATGTCGGATGAGATTTTTTTTTCGGCTCTCCAAATAGCCATCTATGTCCACCTGTACCCGAAGCCTTGCGGTGTTTTTTTTGTTGACGATTTTCTCGACCAAAGCTTGCATGGCATCGATTGTCTGTCCGTGTTTTCCAATCAAAATGCCGGAATTGCCGCCCTTTACTTTGTAGAGGACTCGCTCCGCACTTTTCTCTACAGTGACGACGGCACCCGAGCTAATGTTGTCAACGATGCGTTGAAGGACTTTTTCACCAGCAACAATATGTTTTTCGTTCTCTGGCACAGCCTCCGGATCGTCTCCATTAAACGCTTGTTCAATTACGTTTTTGACGCGTTCATTTATCTCCGCTGAATTTATTTGCCCCGCTTCCCCTGTTCGGGGTTCACTGTTTTTTTGTGTTTCTGCCCTTTCTTCAGTCAGCAAAACTCTAATTTTGGCCTTTTTGGTATTTACGAAACCGAATATACCGGTCGATCCATATGAAATAACATCATACTTGAGTTTTTCGGGCGGAATCTCCAATTTGTCGCAAGCGAGTTTCACGGCCTGCTCAACGTTCTTCGCCTCAAGATCCATCGTGAGCGTCATTCAAAACCTCCGTGACTAGGCATACTTTTTGGTGATGTAATATTGCTGCGATATAGAAACAATATTATTCACCAACCAGTACAAAACAAGTCCGGATGAAAAATTGATAAATATAAAGGTAAAAATGACCGGCATCAGCATCATCATTTTGGCCTGGGTCGCGTCTCCCATCGGCGGCGACATTTTTTGTTGTAAAAACATAGTGGCCCCCATGACCAGCGTTAGAACCGGTATGCCGTAGGGCGGGTCCATGAATGGAATGGTGAAATCAAACCGGAAAAGTCTGTCCGGGGCGGACAGATCATTGATCCACAGAAAAAACGGGGCATGCCGAAGTTCAATGGCCTCGTAGAGCATTCGGTAAAGCGCGAAAAAAACCGGGATCTGAACCAGCATGGGCAGGCAACCGCCTAATGGATTTATCTTGTAAGTCCGGTAGAGTGCCATTGTTTCTTCATTCACGCGTTTGCGGTCATCCTTATATTTTTCCTTGATCTCCTTGATCAACGGTGCCAATTTTTTCATGTCGCTCATCGACTTGTAGCTCTTTGTGCCCAATGGCCACAGAAGCACTTTGGTGAGAAGGGTCAAAAGGATGATGGCAACACCATAGTTGGGGATCAGGTTGTGATAAATAAAGTTCATGAGCCACAGGCAGGGTTTGGCCAAAATATCGAACATGCCGAAATTGACCGCTTTGCCAAGGTTGTAGCCGTAGCTGTCGAGCAGGCTCATGCTCTTTGGGCCTTGAAACAGCTCAAACTTGAAACTCTGTTGGGTTTCGGAGTTGATCGTCGTTTCCGGTAGGATTAATTGCGCGACGACAAGATTGTTTTCTTTGGAAATCAGGTGAAAGGTGGACTCGGTCGGTGATTCAGGGATTATGCTGGTCATAAAATAGCGGGTTTGAATGGCGATCCAATCGGTAACGCCTTCAAAGGTGTTCTTGTCTTCGATGTCCTTGATGGCGATCTGCTGCAGCTTGTTGTTGATATACGCGCTCGGGCCTTCAAACCCATAAGCCCGTTTGGCCTTGGGAATGATGCTGTTGAGCGTAAGCGCCAACCGACCTGTCAGCGGTTGCGGCCCTCCGTTTTTTATAGCGACGGTTAACCCGATAAGATACGTTTTTGGATCAAAACGAAAGCTCTTCTCGACGACAACCCCGCCCGGTGCGTTCCACGTGAAGACCAAATCCTGAGGTTTATCGGTGGCATCGATACGCTGGGCAGCCGTTTCGGCCGCGTAGACCGCATCATTTAATTCCGTCTGGCCGCTTGGCACGAAACTCACCAGATCCGTCCCATTCTCGATAACGGGCGCCACCAGTTGTTTGAGCGGTGAATCCTTCTTTACATGCTCGCGGTATTTTTTTAAAATGATGCTTTTAACGGCTGCGCCAACCTCCGAAAACTCTACGCGGTATAGTGGTGTATCGACCGTGATTGTTCGACCGGCTTTTACAGCCGGTACCGACGGCTTTACCTCAGTACCTTTAACCGCCTCCTGCTTTTGAGCGTAGGGTTTCTCTGTGGCGATCTTTTCCTCTGCCGTCGAGGGGGCCGTCGCACTTTGCTCTGCTCTGCGAACTGGTTCTTTGGATGCAAATAAAAACTGCCAGACAATAAAAACCAGAAAGGAAAGGGCAATGGCCAAAATAACGCGCATGTGATCCATGGAATTCTCCTAAGCTTTCTTCAGTACAACCGTTAAGCGGTTAATGACGATGTCGTTTCTCGTTCTGCGTCTCCCGAAAGTCGAACGACCAAAACACTTTCGTGTCGGCACCATTAAATAACTTTTGGATACGGATGACGAGTACGGGATTGCGGGCTGAATAGGTATTTTCAAGATCTGCGGACTTGTACCGACGGCATCCGCGGATTGCGGCTGACCGGGAGCTAAGGGTTCAAAAAAAATAAATTCGCACTTCCGGGTGTTGAGACCCCGGCTGGCAAAGCGCGAAAAAACAGGTTTATCGGTACATTCCGAGTTTTCGCACCTGCAGTCGGACGGGAGTCATCGGCGTCTAAATTGTGACGAAATTTTTGAGTGCGCCCTAAGGTACCGGATCGAAGCCGCCTGGATGAAAGGGATGACATCGCAACAGACGCCGGAAAGCCAGGTAGGAGCCCTTGACGACGCCGTACTGGTTAATCGCCAGGCTAGCATATTGCGAACAGCTCGGATAAAATCGACAAGCCGGGCCCAACACCGGCGATACGACCAACTGGTAGCCCCGAATCAATGCCAGAACGATAAACTTACTGATTTTACACCCCTTTACCAGCATGTCGGTGAATACCTTCGAAAAGTTGCGCCAGAGATGAGCCCACCTCATCACAGGAAAGAATGGCTGCATTTTTTTTGGCAATGATGTTGACGTCCCAAGCCCCGCAGATCATTGGTCTAATCCGGCGGAAATGTTCGCGCACCAGGCGTTTGATTCGGTTGCGCAGGACAGCGTCACCGACTTTGCGGCTCACCGTGATACCAATTCGCGAGTGCTCCCGACTGGACCTGGAATACAAAAAGATGAAATGCCTGTTTTGAATTTTGGCTCCGCTCTTGGACAGGCGAATGAACTCCGGCCGTTTTAATATTCGGGCAGCCTTCGGAAAAGAATATTCACCCAAAATCCGGTATAACTCTGATATTTTTATATTTTAGTCTATATCACGTCACATGTTGCCGGATAGTCGCATCGGACAAAAATTCGATTTGCGCAACTGCCGGCACCGTGTGACCTGCCTCTGCCGATTAAGCACTTAATCGCTTCCGGCCCTTCGCCCGTCTTCGATTAATGATCCGTCGTCCGCTTTTAGTAGACATGCGCTTTAAAAACCCGTGCTTTCGGGCGCGCTTGAGGACACTCGGTTGAAATGTTCTCTTCATCTATGGGCTCTCTTTCATAAAAAAATGTCACGACCTGCCGGTACCATTACGAGATTCAACTCCCCGGTTCGACAGAACAATAGCTGATTATAACCAAAAACCTTTGAAATTAATCATATACATTTGCGAATGTCAATATGAAATGGCCCATAATATTGAGCCATGCGAAGACGGCCCCGCTTTATGAGATATTGTGATGACTTAATGGTCCCGTTCGCAAATAAGGTGACGCACCGAGATGACAGAGGCGCGCCCAACCAAGCAAGGCGCGAGAAGCAAGCATACCAAGCGTATGTGAGCGCCGAGCAACACAGCGCGGCGGGATGCATCGGTCCGTGAATGCCACCATATTTACGAATAGGGCCACTTAAATTCAGTTCTGGAAGCTTTCGAAGATTTCAAATTCTTCTATGTGGTAGCTGGGATTAGGATAGATAACAATCTGCTTTCTAATTGTTTTTTCGAGCTCGACAATCAGTCGACTCTCTTCGCCGTGTAAAAGTTCAGCGATTTTTGGATTGACCTTGAGGGTCAAACGAGAACAGGCGGTATCTTGGCTTTCGCGCAAAAGATCACGATAAATGTTATAGCAAATGGACTGTTTGGATATGAGGTAGCCTTCACCGTCGCAGTAGTGACAAGGCTCACAGAGCATGCGGGACAGTGGCTTTTTGTTCCGTTTGCGGGTCATCTGAATCAATCCCATCTCGGACATGGGCAGAATATGGGTCTTGCTGCGATCTTTGTTGCAGGCCTCCTTGAGTTCGTGAAAGACTTTTTCCTGGTTTGATTTTTTCTGCATATCGATGAAATCGATGATGATGATGCCACCGATGTCCCGCAAACGCACCTGGTAGGCTATTTCCCTGACGGCTTCGAGGTTTGTCTTCAGGATCGTTTCTTCGAGATTGTGTTTTCCCACGTACCGGCCGGTATTCACATCGATAGCCACAAGGGCTTCGGTGTGTTCGATCACAATATACCCGCCGGATTTCAACCAGACCTTCTTTTTCACGGCTCTTGAAATGTCGCCTTCCAGAGTATACGCATCGAATATGGGTTCGATACTTTGGTGTAGCTCAACATTTCCTTTCAAGCTTGGCATGTAAGTGTCGAGAAAGTTGAGAATCTTTCCGTGTCCGTCGCGCGAATCGATAACAAGGCTCTCGGCCTCGTTGATCAATAGATCTCTGACAGCCCGCAGGCTCAAACCGAGTTCCTGGTGCAGCAGAGAAGGCGCAGGAGCCCTCTCGTTTTTCTCTTGAATATTGGCCCAGAGGTTGCTGAGAAAAGTCATTTCGGAAGCCATTTTCTCGTCTGAAATATTCTCTGCCGCGGTCCTGACGATGTAGCCGAAAGGTTCACGACGAAGGTTTACGACGATGTCTTTCAACCGGTTCCTTTCCGATAGATCTTCAATGCGGCGCGAAATACCGATGTGATTCGATGTCGGCATTAACACCAGAAACCGACCGGGCAGTGAAATGTGGGAGGTCACGCGAGCACCCTTGGTACCAATGGGTGATTTGGCCACCTGCACCATCATTTCCTGACCTTCAGTGATCAAATCTTCGATGTGAGGTGTGTAACGGTTTTCGGTATCTGGCGGCTCGTCCGGTTTAGCTTCCGGCGCGTCTTCCGGGAGTTCTTCATCATTTTCCAGAAGCTTCTCAAACGCTTCAAATCGCTCGCCCAAAACATCGTCGACATATATGAATGCGGCCTGATTCAAACCGATATCGATGAAAGCCGCCTGAATACCGGGCAGGACCCGTTGAACCCTGCCTCTGTAAATGTTGCCGGCGATGTCCGATTCATCACCGCGTTCGATAAATAATTCGACGATATTGCCGTCTTCCAGGAGTGCAACCCGGGTTTCGTGCAGGGCTTCGTTGATGACCAGTTTGCGATGCATAACCTCTCGTTTTTTTATCGATTAAATTTGTTCTGCTGCAGGCGTGGTTGTCCGTGTCGAACCGGTGACAAAGCATAGCGAACACCACCCATTGCTTGCCTGAATTTCCCTGATTGTGGTGACACAGATTGACGTTTTAAACAAGAAAAATCTAACGGTCATAGGTGGATAGGATAGCACCTAATCGGATTTTGCGGCTCCTCCTTCAGGTCTCGGACAGGGTATGTAGGCCGACGCTTGCAAAGCAGCGGAACCCTGAGGAACATCCTTTTCGTTCCCCGAGTCAAAGTCGCCGCATGACGAAATCTTGGTCACACGCAGATGCTTCAATTTTTCCGATGGCACGGCAAACAGGTATTCCACGACGTCGCCGGGTCGCATCACACTGCCGTGTAACGACCGAAGGCTAAGAATCAATTCCGAAGACGATATGCGCTCGATACCCGAAACCGACCGGCGCAAGTCGATTTGCCTGACCTTGCCTTTGCGGTTGGTTCGTGAAACGATCCATTCTGACTTTTTCAGAAAGGAAGCGATTTTTTCATCGGAAAAAACGTCTCCGCCAAGCATCAAACGGTAGGTCGTGACGACGGTTTCAGGCCGGACGAATTTAGACGATATAGGACGACAACCGGTGACCAGCAAACCGTCAGGCAATTGAGCGTTGAGTCTCCTGATGATCCGGTTGGGTGCCGTTTCACCCGTTACAGTCACTAAAAGCAATTCCTCAAGACTCTCCATTCCGACGGGAAGGGCATCCTGAAAAGACATTTTGGGCTGCGGATGAAATCCTTCCGAATATTTCAACCGGACATCGGCTCGGCGCAAGGCGCGAGCAAAAACGTTCGCCATTTCGAGATGGCCGAGAAACCGTATGGGGCCTGTCTTGGAAAAGGTTATCAGGAATTGGCGGTCCATCCTTTTGGGTTGATTTTCCCTAATGCTGCCCCGGGATGAATCGAGCCCACAACGGTCGTTGATCACCGGTGCCAACTTCTCGAAATCGCAAACACCGCAGCTGTTGCAGTCTCCCCCGCGGCAATCTTCGGTCAACTCTCCAGTGAGCGCTTTCTGAGCCTCCTGCCATAAAAATTCTTTGCTCACACCGGTGTCGATAGGGTCCCACGGCAGCGGTTCGGTAAAATCCCGCTGGCGGGTAGTGAATAAGTCGATATCCACACCGGCGGCCTCGCACGCGCTTTGCCATCTGTTGTATTTAAAATGGTCGCTCCACCCGTCCAACCGGCATCCGAGGCGGTAGGCAGTGAGCAGCAATTTCCCGAGCCGTCGGTCGCCCCGGGCCCACAACCCTTCTATCCGGCTGACTTCCGGCGGCTGCCACTTAAAGTGGACCCCGGGGACTTTCAATTTGTCTTTGAGCCAGTCTATTTTTCGATGAGCAGCCTCCAACGGAACTTGTCCCACCCATTGAAAAGGGGTGTGGGGTTTGGGAATAAAAGTAGCTACGCTGACATTGATCTGGCCCCTTCTGCGCTCTGGTCGCTTGAGCTGCCTCAATCGTTGGACAAGATCGAAAATCGCCGTCAGGTCATCATCGGTTTCACTCGGCAGACCGATCATGAAGTACAGTTTGATGACCTGCCAACCCAACCTGAAGGCGTTTTCGACCGTTTCGACGATTTCCGCTTCGTTGATGTTCTTGTTGATCACATTTCGCAGCCTCTGACTGCCGGCCTCGGGCGCGATTGTGAAACCGGTTTTACGGACCATTTTGATCAAGTTCATCAATTCCGGCGTCAGGGTGCCGGCCCGCAGGGACGGCAGTGAGACCGCAATGTGGTCACCCGCACAGCGGTCCATCAGAAGTTGCATCAGTGTTTCGATACAGCTGTAATCGCCGGTGCTCAATGACAGCAGCGACAGGTCTTCATAACCTGTACGCCAAAGCGCGCGATCCGTTTGATTCATAAGAGTCTTCACGGAACGCTCCCGCACCGGGCGGTATATCATCCCGGCCTGACAAAATCGACACCCGCGGGTGCACCCGCGGGCCACTTCTAGGCGCAGTCGATCATGGATCGGCCGCCCGAAGGGAACGACCGGTTTACTCGGAAAGGCAGCGCCATCCAGGTTCGCGACAACAGTCCTTTTAATGTTCGTATAATTCGAATACGTCGGCTCGAGATGCTGAAGACCTTTCACATCGTAGATCGGCTTGAAAAATGACGGTACATATACTCCTTCGATTTCTGACCAATTTCGCAAGAGTGCTTGCCGGGATTTTCGACCGTCTTTTTTCCATGTCAACCATTTCTCGACCATGGCGATAATGGCGGTCTCGCCGTCTCCGACGAGCATCGCATCAAAAAAATCGGCCACAGGTTCCGGATTGCAGGTACACGGGCCACCGGCAACGACCAGGGGGTCATCTTCTTGTCGATGGGCGGTCAAGAACGCTATGTTCGACAATTCGAGCATCGTCAGGATGTTGGTGTAATTCAGTTCATAGAGCAGACTGAAACCGATGATATCGAAATTCTGCAAGGGTGTCCCAGACTCCAGGCTTGTTAGTGGACGGCCCAAAGTCCTGAGGCGAGCTTCCATGTCGACGCCAGGGGCAAAAGCCCGTTCGGCAACGGTATCGGGTCTCTGGTTGAGAATGTGGTAGAGTATCTGCATCCCGAAATGGGACGTACCAATGTCATAAAGATCGGGAAAAGCCAGGACGGCGTGCAGGTCGACTCGGCTGTGGTCTTTGTGGACGGCGTTGGTCTCGATCCCCAAGTATCGGCTGGGTTGCTCGATCCCGGCTAAGACATCTTGAATGGATGGTTCAGTCATGATAATAAGTTCTCCTCTCAGCGATGCAACCACCACCTTCGTAAGCCGGAGTTGACAATGCGAGGCAACCAACCGAGAATAGCCGTATGTCTTTTTGGAGTGATCGTATCATTTTGGTTCGGCTGTTTCTACGCTGTGGGCCCATGCGTCGCTTATGATCGTGAAGGTCCCGTCGTAAAAGCCGTACGCGCCGTGAGCCCGGCAGTGGTTAACATAAGTTCGGTCATATCCGCCCGCAAGCGATCCGGACCCTTTTCGGGTTTTGGTCTTAATCCGTTTTTTGACTCTTTTTTCAAGGACTTTTTCGATCCCTATCTCGAGCGTCAACCCGAAAGAAGCACCCTGGGCTCAGGGGTCATCCTCGACGGAAAACGCGGTCTGATCATCACCAATGCCCATGTGATCGCCAATGCCGGAACGATCAAAGTGACACTTCAGGACGAAAGAGAGTTCGAGGCCGAGATTGTCGGTGCCGACCCTGATTTCGACCTGGCAGTCCTGCGCATCCAATCCAAAGCAGTGCTGCCGGAGGTCAAAATGGGCAGTAGCGACGATTTGATGATCGGTGAGACCGTCATCGCCATCGGTAACCCTTTCGGATTTTCTCACACCGTAACCACCGGTGTGATCAGCGCACTCGACAGGAGTATTCGCACAGACGATCGCGTGTTCCACGAATTTATTCAGATCGATGCTTCCATCAATCCCGGTAACAGCGGGGGGCCGTTGCTCAACATCAACGGTGAACTGATCGGTATCAACACCGCCATTTATGCCAAAGCCCAGGGAATCGGATTTGCGATTCCGATCAGCAAAACCCGCAAAATCATTTCCGACCTGATCGCTCACGGTGAGGTCATCGAGCCATGGATCGGGATTATCGTTCAGAACATCGATGCCGGCCTGTCCCGGTATCTGAACGTTCCCGCCAAATCCGGCGTTTTGATCAAAATGGTCGAAAATGGCAGCCCGGCCGCCAAGGCCGGAGCCCGTGAGGGGGATATCCTCTTGGCCCTGGATAACCGCAAAATCGTCTCTGCGGATGATTTTCAGAGCACCATGCGGAATTATTCCATTGGAGACAAACTGAATCTAAAACTCCGGCGCAGAGCTGAGTCGCTTACCCTATCTGTTCTTGCCAGTCAATTTCCTATGGAAAGGGCCGCTGCGCTCGGCTACCGTCTCCTGGGAATCCGAACCGATGACTTAACGCCCGGCACACGGGTTCGTTTTAATGTCGCTGCGGACTCGGGCGCGTTGATCTCCGAGCTCAACCCGCAGAGCTATCTGGCGCAAATCGGTGCCAGAAGCGGTGACGTCATTCGGCGGATAAATGAGGTGCCGATCAAAAACAGTAAAGATTTCAATGCGGCAATCGTCAAGTACCGTCACAAGAAATCAATCATCATACTGCTGCAACGCGGAGATCAAGGATATTACATCACCATTGAATTATAGCTAGTGTCAATCCATAAATGGTCTTTTTCTCGCTGGACTGCCGGTCGTAGCGGGTTTCCGGCTGCGGCGTACATAAAGTACGCCTCGCCGCAAATCCCGCAAGGCGGGACGGCCTTGCCCAGCGAAAAAAATCATCATTTATGAATTGGACACTCAACAGTGCCTAAAAAAGATCGTGGATGGGCACTATCTATCGCGCGGTGTTAAAGATGTCTTCAGCTTCAGCGGTGCAAACGAAACGATCAGCCGGGATATAATTCCATGAAACGAACGAAAATCGTCCATCTTCTGGCTTCTCAAAAATCAGTCGATCGTGTCTTGATTAAGGGCTGGCTGCGCACCCGGCGGGATTCCAAGGGGTTTTCCTTCCTGGAAGTCAATGACGGGTCATGCTTGCACAACGTTCAGGTCATCGCCGATGAAAAGCTGGAAAATTACGCCGATATCAAACAACTCTTGACCGGTTCTGCAGTGGCTGTCATCGGTAACCTGGTCGCATCCAGCGGAAGCGGTCAGAGTTGGGAGATACAGGCGCAGAAGATCGAGGTCATCAGCGGTGCTCCCGACAGCTATCCTCTTCAAAAAAAGCGGCATAGCGACGAATATTTGAGGACCATCGCGCACCTGAGACCGAGAACCAACAAGTACGGCGCTGCATTCCGGATTCGGTCGGACCTCTCTTTTGCCGTTCACAAATTTTTCAAGGATCGTGGTTTCACGTACATTCACTCACCGGTCATAACTGCTTCGGACTGTGAAGGCGCCGGTGAACTCTTCCATGTGACGTCACTCGATCTGAATCGCGTTCCCTTGAAAAACGGCCAAACCGACTACGACCAGGATTTTTTTGGCAAAGAAGCCAACCTGACGGTCTCCGGCCAGTTGGCAGCCGAGATGTTTGCACTGGCGCTGGGTGATGTCTATACCTTCGGTCCAACTTTTCGGGCCGAAAATTCGAACACCCGTCGTCATGCGGCCGAATTCTGGATGATCGAGCCGGAAATGGCCTTCTGCGATCTTAAGGGCAATATGGACCTCGGCGAAGAGCTGGTCAAATACCTGGTCACCTTCGTGCTGCAAGAGTGCCGATACGATCTGGAACTTTTTGCCCGTTTCGTCGACAAATCCCTTCTGCCAACCCTCGATACCATCGCGACCTCTAATTTCGTGCGGTTGCCCTACGCCGAAGCGGTTGAACTGCTGAGCCGGTCGAACCGGAAATTCGAATACGCGGTTGCCTCCGGTAAAGATTTGCAATCCGAACATGAACGTTATCTCACCGAAGAACATTTCAAAAAACCGGTCATCGTCTATGATTACCCGAAGGAAATCAAACCGTTTTACATGCGCATGAACGATGACGACCGTACTGTCGCAGCCATGGACGTTTTGCTGCCGAGCATCGGCGAAATTATCGGCGGCAGCCAGCGTGAAGAACGCCTGTCGGTTCTCGAATCACGAATGGAAGAGATGGGAATGTCGCAAGAGCCCTACTGGTGGTATCTCGACTCGCGTCGCTACGGGTCGGTTGAACACAGCGGATTCGGCCTTGGTTTCGAACGACTGCTGATGCTGGTTACCGGCATCGGCAATATCCGCGATGTCATTCCCTTCCCGCGGACACCCAAGAATATTGATTTCTAATAAGAGGACTTTTTTATGAAAATCCAATTTATTGAAGCCCGTGACCTGCCCGATCTGTGGTTCCAGGCTGTTTACCAGATAATCGAAAATGGCCGAAAATTTAAAATTGACAGGGGATCGTATGCCGGTCAGGAACGGCTCGAATACGACTATTTTGTTGGACATATAAAATTTCCTGGAACACAACCGCTTCTGCCCGACATTCCCGCTTCCTGCGGCATTCCGAATCCTGTAGAAGAAGAGTATATTATAGGGGGTAAAAATTATCAACGCAGCTATATAGAATACATTATGACAGGCCATAAAGAGCCGGGCGAGTCCTATACATATGGGGAGAGGCTTACAAAAGCACCCATTACGGGCGATAAAAGAATCTGGTGGGACAAGGGAGACAAGGAAATAATCGATAAAAGGGAAGTTGACGGAAAAATCATATTTGAGCAAGACGGGCAGCTGTATCTGAATCAAATTGAATGGATCATAGACACCTATAAACGCTACGGCCATCGAAACAACCAGATGGTCCTGCAGGTGGGACATCCCTCTGATCTCACTCTTTTGGACCCACCATGCCTGCGTTCGATCGATACGCGCATACAAGACGGAAAGCTTAACTTTATCGTTTATTTTCGTTCCTGGGACCTATGGGGTGGAATGCCGGCAAACCTTGCCGGAATACAGTTCCTCAAAGAATACATGGCCGGGGAAGTCGGTGTCGATGACGGAGAAATGATAGTAGAAAGCAAAGGCCTTCACCTTTACGGATATGCGGAGGATCTTGCTAAGCTCAGATGCATGAAGGAATAATGAAAGATTTCTTTTCTGTTCTTGGGGAAGTTCCCCAGCCACGCGATTGTCTGCAGGCCATTCAGCCTGTCCTGCGTCCGGGAGGGTTGCTGTCGATTACTGAAATTCAAGGCGACCCCGATGCTCTGGGACAAGTTGAAGTACAACGATTGGCACACCAATGTGGGTTCTCTTCTCTTGAAACGGTCTCACTTTTTAAAGGGTTCACACTCAATTTTACGAAATCCCCTTGTTCGGAGCAATTAACACCTGAAATCGGGCGGTTTTAGGAGCCAGCCCCAGCAGCGCCTTGATGGCTGAACTGTTCTGGCAGCGGGCTTTCAATTCCAGCATCTGGCCTATCAGAATCAGGGTGGTGATGACTGCCACCGCTTCAAAATAGACCGCCACCGTGCCCTCTTTTCCCCTGAAGGAGGCCGGGAATAGGTCAGGGAAGATTGCCGCGATCAGGCTTTAGATGTAAGCAACCGACACGCCCAGTCCAATCAGGGTGAACATATTGAGATTCCAGGATACGACAGACTGCCAGCCCCGCACCAGAAATGGCCAGCCGCCCCAGAACACGACCGGTGTTGCCAATAAAAGTTCGAGCCAAACAAGGATATTTTTCGAGGCTAACCGTGCCAATGGGTTACCGGGAATCAGGTCGCCTTCTGCTTTCCTTTCACGTGGATTTCACTGATCACTCCTCTGTTTCCGCGAAAAGAATATAATGAGAAATTCTACGGTTTCGCCTTCCATGCTGACCGGTCACTTCTGGTTGATCTTCTTGCTGAAGGCCGAATCCGACGGCTTCTCCTCCCGTTGCTTTGGCTGCCAACGCTTTTCCAATTCGTCCAAGTTCTTGCTGTGTGTCAGAATCACGATCTCGTCGCCTGCGTGCAGCGTGGTATCCTCATCGGCATGAGCGAACTTGTCTTCCCGATAATAGCAAACGACGCGGGCATCCGCAGGCAGCTTTAGCTCTTTGACGACGACAGCGTCTTCTTCCTTGGCGGTGAATGTGAAAAACCGGGCCTCGTCCTTGATAACCGTGGACAACTCGACGTTTTTACTGCCGCCGACCATGTCCTCCAGGAAACGGCTGATCGTGCGGGACGGGATGATCGTGTCCTTCAACCCCAACTCATGGCAGATGACCTCGAATTGCTCATCGAGAATGCTCGTCACGACTCGCTTGAATCCGAGGGAGCGGCCGACGAGGCTGGCAATGACGTTGGCTTGGTCGCTATCTGTCAAGCAGAACAGGAAGTCAGTCTGTTCGGGATTCACCTCGCGCAGGATGTCGGGCCGGCTGCCATCGCCTTGCAGGAAGCTACAGTCCATCTCTTCAGACAATTCGTCGATCTTGGCCTTGTCGGTCTCGATGATGATGACTTCGTATCCCTTCTTGACGAGTGCTTTAGCGGTTTCAATGCTGATTTCGCCAGCTCCAATAAACACAGTTCTCATGTTCCCTCCATTCTCCTGCCAAACCAGGTCCCAGGGTACAGCATCACAAACCACGCGATGATTTCAAGTCTTCCCATCAGCATGTCAACGCACAAAATCCCCTTGAGCAGTGCGGGCAATGTTTCACTCGTCAGCCCCACAGAAAGCCCCGCCGTTCCAATCGCCGAAGCCACTTCAAATAAGGAGTCGAGCGGGCTGTAACCCATTGCAACAAACGGCAGCCAGGACAGCGCGACGACGGTTACGAAAAGCACGATGAGCAGTAAGGCCGCATGGATTTCTTCGTCCTGCAACCGGCGGCCTGCCAGTCGGGGTTCGATGACGGCGTGTTTCGGCAAACAGGTCCGCAGGAGGATCAACCGAAACACACTCACCGCGATCAACAGCCGCAGCAGCTTGAATCCGCCTGCAGTCGATCCTGCGCCCCCGCCCACAAGCATCGAGAAGATCAGGACCAGCTTCGAGCCCGCATCGAGTTGCGCACACGGCATCGAGGAAAAACCCGCGGTTGTCTGCGCGGAAAATGCGAGCAAGGGCGCGTGGTGGAGTACTTGAGGCCAAGCCATGCCGGCGCTCAATCGCATGGCGGCGCCCACCGCCAGCGAAACGACCAGGGAAGCGATTATGACGGCCCGGAGTTGCAGAAAGTCCACTGCAACGCGCCGCTTCATCTTTAACACTCGGTAATAGAACGCCAGCGGGATCGCACCGGCGAGGCAGAGCAAAGTAATCCACACCTGTGCGGGCCAACCGAACGCCGCGAGGCTGCCGTCATGCGGGGCAAAGCCTCCGGTAGAGACCGCCGCAAATGTATACAGCACCGCGTCCAAAAACCCGAGTCCCACCGCCAAGGAACCGATGATGCCCAGGGCGGTCAAAACGCCGTAGATTTTCAGGGCTCGCTGCGCGTGTGCCCGCGTGCCACCAACCAAATCGTCGGTTTCAGCTTCTGTGATGGCCAAGCCTTTCGCCAGCGGACCCGGTTGCATGACGAGCGCCAGTGAGAGTACGACGACGCCCAGCCCACCGTACCACTGCATCCAGGCGCGGGCAAAAAGAAATGTCTGCGGCGCGCCAAGGAGCGTCGCCTTCGTGCTCAAACCCGTAGTCGTCACGCCGGAAATGGCTTCGAAGAGGGCATCCAGAAACCCTAACCCCGAGCCCATCATCGGGTAGGACATCACGAGCGAAGTGAAGAAATACATCAGCGCGACCAACACCATGCCTTCATTGGCCTGCACCCTGGAAGGTGCGCGCAGTCGCGCCAAGCCGAACCCAGCGGCTGCGAGCCCGCCGATCAAAATGCCATACCGCAGGCTGATGGGTGTGTCGCCAAAAATTACCGACACCACCAACGGCACCAGCGACAGCGCGGCGAGAACGAGGCACAGTTGACCGAAATATTTGAAGACCACACGAAACCGGACAGCGTACCTCAGTTCGGTTGCCTGTTTAGCCACAAACGAATCCTTTCTCCTTTGCACCCGGGAGCGCAAGCGATATTCCACCGACTCCTTGCGATTTGATCACGGGATGGTCAAGAGGTCTCTCTGTTTCAATTTGATTTTTCATGTCTTGAGAACCGCGTAGTGAAGGTCCAGGATATCCAGCAGGTCCTTCTCCAGGCTCCTTTGGTCAATCGCCGCTTCGGCACGGTCGATACGCAAAAGGGTGTGAACCATTGCTTCGCCGTCTTTTTCCAACACCGCTTGCAACAACCCGATGAGCTGGTGGCGGTCGCGTTCTTCGCAGACATATCGGATTCTTTCAAAGGTGTTCAGCGGCTGGTCGATGGGACTTTTTTTCGCATGAACTTGGTCCCCGGAATGTTGAGACGATCGACCAGATCGTCAAATCCGTATCTATTTGTTGGATTTTCCCCGGTAAAATCCCGTCTCTCCGGGAGTGGATAAAGTCAACGGATCGGCATTCATCGGCCGCGCCCTTCTCCAGGACTCGCCCGCTTGATGTATTGATAAAAATCGCTGTCCGTTGTGAGGATCATTACGGAATTCTTATTCGTTTTCTCCTTGTAGCTTTCAAGGGTGCGCAAAAAGGCATAGAATTCCGGATTTTTATTGTACGCTTGGCCGTAGATTTGCGTCGCTTCAGCGTCGGCTTTGCCTTGGACCTCCTGCACCCGGCGGTAGGCCGTTGAGCGGATTTGGCGCAGCTCTTTTTCCATTGTGCCGAGGATTTCGGCGCTGCGTCCCTCGCCTTCGGAGCGAAACTGCGCGGCAATGCGCTTGCGCTCGGAGATCATGCGTTCATAGACCTTTTCTCGGACACTTTCCACGTAATCCAGGCGCTTGATGCGCACATCCACCAGTTCGATGCCGTATTGCGGGATGATCTTTCGTGCTTCAGTCAGTATCGTTCGGGTGATCTCCTCCCTGCCGCGGGCAATCTCCCTTTTAAGCTCCTCTTCACGCTCCTTTGGGATCTCCTTCAGGGCCTCGCCCTCAGGCACTTCCCACGATGCGCTGCGCACGAGTTCCACAAGTTCACTGCTCGACACCTGGTCGCGCACCACCGAATCGAGAATATCGTTCAAGCGCGACTGGGCCCCTTCTTCGCTGGCTACATTCTCCAGAAATTTTTTCGCGTCGGCAATCCGCCATCGGGCGGTGGTGTCCACCCAGATGAACTCGCGCCCCTTGGTGGGAACCTGGTTCGGATCACCGTCCCAGACCAGCAGACGCTTTTCAAATCGCCGGACCTCCTGCACAAAGGGCAGTTTCATGTGCAGCCCCGCCTCGGTTACCGGTTCCCCAACAGGCCGGCCAAACTGCACGACAACGGCCTGCAGACCCTCTTCCAATGTATATAGACCGCCATAGAGTACGATAACGATCACCACCGCTATCGCGATGATTACTGCTTTCAAGGTAAACTTCATGGCTGCCTCCCTTGTGTTGATGGTTGCCCACTGGATTCCAATGGGAGCCAGGGCACCATGGCCTTCTGGTCCTTATCCACGATATAGAGCCCTTTCATGTCTGACAGGAAACCGGTCATGGCCTCCAGATACAGCCGCCGGCGCGTGACCTGCGGCGCCTGTTGGTACTGTCCTAAAATGGCCTCAAAACGGGTGGCCTCTCCTTGGGCCCGGTTTACGCGTTCCAGTGCGTAACCTTCGGCCTCGCTGATGCTTTGCGTAGCCACCCCTCGAGCTTTGGGGATTTCCCGGTTGGCCTGTTCCTGGGCTTTATTGATCGTTCGCTCTTTGTCCTGACGCGACTCGTTGACTTCATTAAAGGCAGGTTTTACGGTATCCGGCGGAGTCACATCCTGAAGTTCCACGGTAACCAGACGCACTCCGGACTCATAGGTTGTAAGGATTTTCTGGATTTCGGTTTTGGCTTCACTGGCCACCGCCACCCGTCCGGTGGTCAGTACATCGCTGCCCAGACGGTTGCCGACCGCACGGCGCATGACCGCCTCGGTAGTGTCGCGGATTGTTTTCGATGTGTCGCGGACCTGAAACAGGTAGCGGATCGGGTCTTCGATGCGGTACTGGACGATCCACTGAACATCGATGACGTTCAAATCCCCGGTGAGCATCAGCGACTCGTCCTTGTATGTGCCGAGCGTATCATAGCGGGTCTTTTCACCGGGAACGGTGGAAACCGAGACCGTCCGAAACCCGAACTCCTCTTTGAGCACGCGAGCCGTGGGCAACAGACGGACATTTTCGATACCATAAGGCAATTTGAAATGCAGTCCCGGACCGGCCGTGCGCATGACCTTGCCGAAGCGCTGTACAATCCCCGTTTCCTCCGGTTGGACGGTGAACCATGCCGTCCATAAGACAACCACCACCACCACACCGGCAACAAGAATGAAGACCGGACCACCTTTGAATCTTTTAAACTGCTGTCGAATTTTATTCAGCACGTCATCCAACGTCGGTTTGGATCCCCCCGGGGGTTGATTCCATTCAGTCATAACTTACCTCCCAATTAATGAACCGATCAGCTTCATCGATGCTTGTTTGTTCAGGGCGGACAACATTTAGACTATATGGATTCTTGCTCCCCTTGCTCAAAGGATATGCAACTCGCATATCCTCCGGAAATGGTAGCCGTAAATTGACAGGGTAACTGCCAACGGCAGCAACCTGGGCCTCCGCGCCAGGGTCCAGATCAACAGATACCAGTATTGGAATCTCTCTTTGCCCAATACGCCCAGCCGCAGGCAGGCACGAAAAAAAGCCAGAAATCGCTGCCAATCGATGGGAACGGTAGCCGCCGGCACTTTGAGTTCCCTTAAAATGGATCTGACCCGCTGGTAGTATTTGCGGGGCGAATAGATCTGCCGCATGATCGCCCGGTACCCATCGATCAGGTGGTCCAGTCCCATGACCGGGATGATATTGGTCCGGCCGTCCACATTGTCACCGGAAAAATCGGTGCATACGCGCCGTTCCCCCACCAGGCGATCAAAGAGTCGGGTTCCCGGCGGTGCCTGAAGCATGCCCACCATGGCTGTGACAATGCCGCTTTGCTGGATAAAATCGATCTGTCGTTGAAAAATCGAGGGCGTATCGCTGTCGAAGCCGACGATGAACCCACCCATGACCTGCATACCGGAGCGGTGTATCTTTTTTACATCCAGCAGCATATCGCGATTTTTATTGTTCACCTTGCGGCACTCCGTGAGGCTGCTCTCATCCGGTGATTCGATGCCGATAAAGACGGAATTGAATCCGGCGTTGGCCATCAGGGTCATCAATTCGGGGTCATCGGCCAGGTTGATGGAGGATTCAGTAAAGAAAACGCATCCTTTTTTGTCCTTGCGCCATTCGATCAGGACCGGGAGCAACTGCTTCTTAAGCAAGCCTTTATTGCCGATAAAATTGTCGTCCACAAAAAAGATATTGCCGCGCCAGCCGGTCTGATAAATGGCGTCCAACTCCGCAAGGACCTGCGGCGGCGATTTCGTACGCGGCCTGCTGCCGAAAAGACTTGTGATGTTGCAAAAATCGCAGTCGAACGGGCACCCTCTAGAGTACTGGATGTTCAAGGATGCATAGCGATTCATGTGAATCAAGTGCCATAGCGGAATGGGGGTCTGGTGGATATCGGGATAGCCGTTGGCCCGGTAAATTTTTTGCAGACAGCCATTTTCCAGATCCGTAATAAAAGCCGGCAGGGTCATCTCGGCCTCGTCCAAAACCAGGTGATCCACCTGCTCAAAAGCGTTCGGTTCCGCTGTGAAAAGCGGTCCGCCGGCAACGATTTTCAAGCCCTTGCTTTTGCAACGGTCGATGATGCTGACAGCCGAATTGCGCTGAACTGCCATCGCGCCGACAAGGGCCAGGTCCGCCCAGGCCAGATCTTCATCCCTAAGCTCGTCTATGTTCTCATCCACCAGTCGCTTGGGCCATTCTTCGGGCAGCATGGCAGCGACGGTGAGCAGGCCAAGCGGCGGATAGGCCGATTTCTTCCCTATAAATCGCAGGGCATAGGTGAAGGACCAAAAGGTATCCGGGAATTTCGGGTAGATAAGCAAAATGTTCACGATTCAACCTCCTTTCACACGCCGGCTCACTCTTTCGCCACGCGCAGCGTGAACGGCGTTCACCCCTTCGTCGAGCTGGACGGTGTATATGCGGATACCATGCGGTTGACACAAAAGACTTTTTGTCCCCAGTAAAACACCGCACATGTCGGATTTTAAATGGCGGTCCAACCTTTCGCGGTTTTTCCACTCCTCAAGCACACAGAGCAGGTTCTTATCCCTCATATCGCATAAGAGCGAACAGCTGAGACAACCCGCCTCCTTTTCCATTGGCCCCATCATCGACAGGAGCGTTTGCACCACCTCTTTCTGCTTTTCAGGCAGCACATTCAGGGTTATTCGGACCACGATCATTGCAGTCACCTCTGGGTAAGACCGGCCATCGGGTTTATTCTATGAATTCGCGCATCGGCTGCTTTTTCGTCCTATCCCAGTGCCCATCCACGGTTTTATTAAGGGCACTGGTAAGTTTCCGATCCAGAAATGTGCAATTTTCTGCAAGTTCAAGGAAATCAAGGAATTGCGCGGAGGCGTACTCCTGTACGCCGCACAAGCGATTCCGCCGATTGACGCCGAAATTGCGGAAAAGGGCCATTTGTGGACGGAAACTAGCCTAAACAGCGTTGACAATTCACTATCCTTATACTCAAAGTTCATGCCGGATTTCGTGGGTTCAGCTTTTTATCAACATCATGCTGATTTAATGAAGAAATATGATCGAGAAAACGCGGGGGATTAGGATAGAAATGGTCAATACTAATGGTCATATATGATCAATGGTCATATATTACCAACTATCCGGTTTGAGACGACGATAAAGGTCGGCCACACTTATACCCGGCAGCAGCAGTTCTTCAATCAAAAGGCTATGTTTTTTAAAGACCTCACCATTCAAGAAATCCTCGGTATTGGCAAATGTCTCGACATTCCGGGATCCCGCTGATCTCATCAGCCGTTTGATGAACCTGAGAGTGGATTCGTCGTCATCCAGGATGAAAATCGTCAGGTCTTTAAGTCTCACGACATATAGCCCCTCTTTTTCTATCTAAATGAAATGAAACTCAACAAGATCCTGCGGAATTGATGGTACAAAAGCGCTTTTTCAATTGGAATATTTATATGACCAGCGTGAAGTAAAGACAATGGGACTTACTAAGGGGGTCATTTCCTACTCGACACTATATCCCATCCGTTGGCGATAATTAAGGGTTTAAAATTTCTACATGTCGGGTGGCTTTTAACCCCATTAGTATGTCTAATATCGAGAGTGATCTGAAAGTGTGTCAAACCAAAATGATGGCTAATCAGCCCATCAGCAATCCAAAAATTCAACGCGAACATAATCAAAAAGATGCCACTGCCACCACCCAAACAACGAACAACATACGGGACATACCTTTATTTCGAAGAAACCGGCACAATGGAAACCTTCGTGCAGGATTACCGTCAGATTCTAACGATCCGTTTTCAACTGAAATGCGAAATGGAGAATTTGGGATTTTGACCTCAGACGACGGGTTTAATGAATTTTCGGTTTGGGAAAGAAAGATGGGGTTGTGGACAGAGAAGTCAGGTGGCTGCTCATTGACAATTTGATTCAAGCATTATAAATGTCGAGGTTAAGATATCCAAAATTTATTAAAAATTACAGCTGGTTGAAGGCGTTGGCAAGACTTTAATGTATTGATATTTAGTATTCAGTTAAATTCCACCATTTAATGGAACCAAAATATCAAATATGCCACTAAGGGTTGATTATTATGGCTGATGCTATAATTTAGATTAGTTGCGATTGATTACATATTCGTCCTCTCCTCCATTTAATCATGATTCCGCGGAATACTCAATCTGGCCTTTATTCCCGCTGCTTATACCGTATTGATCAAAATAACCTTTCGCAACCTTACACGCTGAAAAGAATAAACCAATTCGCAACTTTTCATTTCTCAAAATGAATAATTAGTGCAGCCGTTTTTTAAAATTGTGCCTCTGCTTTTGTGGGGGAGAAATGAACAAGTCCAAATCAAATAAAATCATTATTGATCTGATAATATGCATTTCTCTGATTTTATTTTATTTCCTAATAATCTCTGTAATAAGGAATAGCCTTGATGTACCCCAAAAATACGCACTGTTGATTGGAGGCGGTGTAACAGAGAGGGATAATAATGAATCTTTCTATAACAACATCGAATATGTTTCCAATGTATTAAAGAAATTAAAATATAAAAGTGAAAACATGAAAATTCTGTTCTATGGAGGTAGCTCCAAATTTCGCCCCTTAGCAGTAGCCGATGCCACAAGAAAGAACTTTGTTGCTGAACTCAGACATTTTGAAAAAACAATTGATTCAAACGATTCCTTATTAATATTCCGCTCTGGGCATGGAACAATAGAATTGGTAGATGAGAAATACGGTATATTATCAATTGATAAAGAGATTCCGAGAATCAGAATTACAAGAATTATCGGAACTGCTGCCGTTATGAGCTTCCCCGATGGCCAGCTGAGTTATCTTGAGTTCCGGGATAGGTTGAAAAGGATAAAGGCTGGACAGATCGTTGTGATATTAAATCAATGCTATTCGGGGCAATTTACAGAGATGGCCTCCAAGCTCGATAAAACGGTTGTCGTGAGCGAGACGGAGGATGTTGGATTTGCGTTTTTTAGTAACCGCAAAACAAAAAGTTGGGATTCTAAAGTTTGGCCTTTTGTGAAATGTATGTTTGATGGGTTTTTATTAAAAGAGCACAGAGGGCCAAGCCAATCAGTACTCGCTGCTTTTGAATACATGCTTTCGTGTAACCCCAACGTTGCGGGTTTGCCGATAATAGCAGACAGGCCATTATTGAGAGAGAATCCACAGATAAAATACAGTCATGGATTAAAAAGAGGAGGTGTATATATTTCAAACAGTAAAAATTACAATTATTTAATTGAAAAACTTTGGCCAAAGCCTCCATTAGTAAGTCCACGCGAAGAACATTTTCATTAATCAAAATTAAATCATATGCATATGTATGTACTTTTGTTTTTTGCTATTAAGCACACCTTTCCTTAACCGCCAAATTCCGCAATAGACAAACCCTATTCACAAAGAAAAAAGGCAAGCCGAATCCTGACTTACCTTTTTCCGTTTGGCGGTTTCCCGCTGTGCAGTTTTGCTTGTGAGATGCACTTACACTCGAGAAACTCCTGCCGAATGATTCCGAGAACCCTGTTTGTTTAATTTTAACCGCCGTGTCAACGAAAATTCAAATTACGGTAGTTTTTCATGGTTGTGTAGTGGTTGGGAATCAATCGGACCTATTTTCATAAATCTATTGAGCAATCTGCATGCCATAAATCCCCCTGCCAAAGATGATGCTAATTTACAGGCACTTACAGTTGGCAGGCAGGTGATCTGTTACGACTTCGATAAAAATTAATACATAAACTGTAACGCAAATTTCCCAATTTATGGTCGCAGGTAACAATTGCATCCATGTAAAACTTTTATACTACTATTATTATATGTATTAATAATTGAAAGGCAACCGCTATTCATGTCCACCGTGTTCAAAGAAAGGAGGTGTTATTGAAAAGATTCGCTGGGTATTAAGGACGCCCTTGGGTACTTGATATCTGAATCCGCTGAGGGCCAGACTGGTTGCGGATATAGATGCCTTGGGGAAATACTCGTTTTGTGGTCATGGCGTGATCATGGGCAAACATGCCCGTGGTTGGCAGGAGATTGACACGGTGCTGGCTTATTTTGGCAAGCGGGTTGGGCCTGCACGGCGAAGTTACCGCGCGTTTGTCACCAAAGCCACCGGACAGGGACGGCGCTGGGACCTGACCGGCGGAGGATTGATCCGCAGTGCAGGAGGATGGGCCGCTGTCAAGGCACTGAAGAAGGAGAAATTTCACGTTAAAAGCGATGAACGCGTTTTAGGCGATGGGGACTTCGTGGAAAAGATCCTTTCCAGAAGCCGGGAGCGATACGAACAGCAATACGCCCTGAAAGCGAGCGGAATCGATTTGGACAACGTGGCGGCGCGTGTTGCCGAGTTGCTGGGAATGGACACCGACCAAATCTGGCAACCGGGCAAATTCCGACTGCAGGTTCAGGCGCGCAGTCTGCTGTGTTATTGGGCCGTGCGGGAGTTGGGCGAGAGCATGACGGCCATGGCCGGGCGTCTTGGCATCTCCACGCCGGCGGTAAGCAAGAAGGTTTTACCTGTAGCGAAATCGACGAAAATACGGTATAAAATTCAATAAAATAGAAGGCGAAATCCTTAGGAAGATATACAACTGGCTAAAACTTGGACTATTGTATGACCTTTGCTAATCAAGAAACAATCCACCTGCGACCATCCGGCAATGCGCCTGAATTCCGATGTTATAACGAAGCGTAAAGCATCGCAAGAGCGCTGGAACTCAACACTGTATGCATGGCAAATTTATCCCAAATAAGTGCGGATGACCGGGTTAACGACCTCGAAAACAATCTGGCAAAATAGTTCGACATCAGCATTAGAATATTTGAGTTTACGACGATCAAGAATCACGCAAGAAACGTCAACCTTCAAATATTCCCAATTTTGGTGATTCCTTTATATCCTACAATGCTGAAACCGATGACTTTGGAACGCATTTAAAAAATATTGTGCTCTGCACCACAGGGACTTGAGACATTCTATGTTTTTATGCGTTACTATGGATCAAGGCAGATATTAGATCGGTAAAGTATAGGGGACTAAAGTATAATAGCATATATAGCGCTCCTTCTCATCTTTTACTGCTTGCGTTAACAGACAGAGCCAGCTGCCGTACAACTTGTAACAGGCGCATACCTAACTCGCTGATAATCTTTCGCTACAGCCTCCTCCGTTGACAGTGATATGTTTAGTTTATATATTTAACTGTTAGTTGCAATCCGGCACCTGTTGTTGAGCCTGCGCCACATCGACCTAAAAGCTCCTCTTTCTTGCCTCAACCACTAAAACGCAATCAGCCACCGAATTTGTTCTCTATGTGAGCGCCCGATTGAAACCCCGTTCCTGGACGTTACAGAAACGGCGCCAGAGCTTCCGAACGCCACTTTCCGCTTCCTGGAAGCCGGCTACTGTCGGAGTGAGACATCCCTATACTGTCTCCGACGGTACCGGCATCTCCGCTCTTAATCCCGCCGGGCGGTTCGGAAGAGGATGTGTTTCTCCCGGTTGTAATGACCGGATACTCTCAAACCCGTGTGAAAGGAGGACGACATGGCAGTCAAGGTTTTGATCAAACGTCGCTTCAAGGAAAAGTATTTCAATGAGATTAACGAAATGATCAAAAAACTGCGCTACGGTGCCATGGACCAGGAGGGTTATATCTCCTCGGAGACTCTGTGGGATGTCAAGGATCCGTACCGCGTGGTGGTGGCGTCGAATTGGCGGTCGACGAAGGAATGGAATGTCTGGAAAAACAGCGAGCTGAGAAAGATGGAGGGCGACAACATCGGTAGGTTTCTCGACGGCGAAACCGAATACGAAATCTATGAAATGGGCCTATATCCCCATTGACCCTCCCCGACCGCGCTCGGGCCGGACATCGAAGACGGGGATCGCGGTCCCAACAACGGGAGTCGGGTCCGAGCGGACAATCGAAAAAGGAGGGTATTCCTCTTTTCATACGAAATTTATTATCAAATATCGAGTGTGCTGACTTCCAATGCGTTGGTCTGGATAAACTCCCGGCGCGGCTCGACTTCTTCTCCCATTAAAATTGTAAAAATCTCATCCGTGTCCACTACATCTTCGACTTTGACCTGCAGGAGGTTTCGTTTGGCCGGGTTCATGGTGGTTTCCCAGAGTTGATCGGGATTCATTTCACCCAGACCTTTGTAACGCTGCACCGCGAGCCCTTTCTTGCTTTCTTCAAGCACGTGAGTCAAAAGTTGTTTTTTATCCTGGATGATGACATCTTCCGTGTTAGACTCTTTTGCTTTGTCCGAAATATTGAAAGGCGCCACATCGTATTTGTAAATTTTTTTACCGATCACCGTCAGGTCCTGGTAAGCTTTGGAATAAATAAGGCCTCGCCCTATGAGAAACGTTTTGGCATCCTTTGCCGGATCGTCAACCGTTGTGGTTATATGCTTCAGTTTTCGAGGGAGTTTGACTTCTATATTGTAGGCATTGCGCTCTTCACTCCATATCACCTCGCCGGCGTCGTACCCTTCTCTCTTCAGGTGATCCCTCAACAGAAGCATTTGATCTCTGCTTTCCAGAAAATTTTTGTCTTCAACTCCCTCCTTAATGAGAAACTCAGCAAAAATCGGATTAATTCCCTGCCGCTCCATTTTTTCCATGATGGTATAATATTCGTAAAGGTTACCCAGCAGGATGTAGAGTTTGTGACCGCTCACCTTTTCACCGGATCCGGTATTTAGAACCTTGTTCTCACAGAACCGCTTGAGTATGAAGTCGTTAAATTCAGTTTCGTCTTTGAGATAGACTTCGTTTTTACCCTTGCCTATTTTAAGCAATGGTGGTTGGGCAATGTACAAATAACCATTGTCCACCAACTCCGGCATCTGGCGATAAAAAAATGTCAGCAGAAGCGTGCGGATGTGGGATCCATCAACATCGGCGTCGGTCATGATAATGACCTTGTGGTAGTTGATGTTGTTGATGTTGTATTCTTCTTCACCGACACCGGTTCCAAGCGCAGTGATGATGTTTTTGATTTCTTCGCTGCGCAGTATCTTGTCGAAGCGGGCCTTCTCAACGTTTAAAATTTTACCTTTCAGCGGCAAAATGGCCTGAAACTTGCGGTCACGCCCTTGTTTGGCACTGCCACCGGCCGAATCACCTTCTACCAGAAATATTTCTCTCTCCTTTGGGTCCTGACTTTGACATTCCGCCAATTTGCCCGGCAAGGTGGAATCCATGAGCGATCCCTTGCTTCTGGCGATATCACGAGCGCGTCTGGCGGCATCGCGGGCACGGGCGGCATCGACCCCCTTTGAGATGATTTTCTTGGCAACGGCCGGGTTTTCCTCGAAGTAAGTGGTGAGTTTTTCGTTTACCAGCGATTCGACCAAGCCCTTTACCTCACTGTTGCCAAGCTTGGTTTTGGTTTGGCCTTCGAACTGCGGGTTTTTGATCCGAATACTGATGATGGCTGTCAGTCCCTCGCGTACGTCATCACCGGTTATTTTAGCCTGCAGATTCTTCGGTAAATTACCGTTTGAAGCATACTGATTGATGGTTCGAGTCAAAGCGGCCTTGAATCCGATCAGATGAAAGCCACCCTCGGTGGTATGTATATTATTGGCAAACGAGAGCAGTTTCTCATTAAAAGTGTCGTTGTATTGAATAGCTGATTCTATTTGAACGTCGCTGCGTTCTCCTTCAATGATTATCGGCTTGTGAAGCGGGGCATGTCGCCGGTTTAGATACTCGACAAATTCCTTGATGCCGCCCTTATAATAGAATTCATCTTTTTTTTCTTCGCGTTCGTCCTCGATGGTGATCTTGATACCCTTGTTGAGAAAGGCCAGTTCCCTAAGCCGGCGAACAAGAATTTCATAAGAAAAATCGGTTGTTGTAAATATTTCCGCATCGGGAATGAAGTGAACTTTTGTACCCCTTTTGCGGGTTTTTCCGGTGACTTTCAGATCGCTGGACTTAATCCCTTTTTCATAAGTCTGATGATATATGGTCCCACCGGAAAATATATCGACTTCCAGAAAAGAGGACAATGCGTTGACGACCGATACGCCGACGCCGTGCAATCCACCGGATACCTTGTAGGAGTGGTCATCGAACTTGCCGCCGGCATGCAATTTGGTCATAACGACTTCGACCGCCGGAATCTTCTCGGTTTTGTGAATTCCGACCGGAATCCCACGGCCGTTGTCGACAACAGTGACACTGTTGTCATGGTGGACAATGACTTGAATCTCGTCGCAGTATCCCGCCATAGCCTCATCGATGCTGTTGTCGACCACTTCGTAAACGAGATGATGAAGACCGGCAGTGTCAACATTGCCAATATACATGGAAGGACGCTTGCGAACGGCTTCAAGTCCTTCCAGAATCTTGATGTTGTCTTCTGTATAATTAAAATTATCGTTTTTTTTGTTCATACTCTCATCGGCATAATGACGGTTATAAAGTTGTGCTCGTCTTCCCCTGCAAGTATGCAGGGTTTTTCATCATTGACGAGATCCAAAACCACATTTTCCTGCTCAATAACGTTTAAAGCTTCGATGAAATAGCGCGGATTGAATGCCGCCTCGATCGGCTCGTGATTAAAATCGATTTTCATTTCTTCTTTGGATTCACCGATATCTGGATTGGTGGAGGTAATGACCAACCGGTCTTCCTTGAACTTGAAAATAACACTTCGATAGTCTTCGGTGGATAGAATCGACATCCTTTTGAGCATCATCAGGAAAAGTTGACAGTTGAACTTAACCGATACGGTATCCTCATTTTTTTTCAAAATATCATGATACTCAGGAAATTCACCTTCTAAAAGGCGAATGATGAGAAATTCATTTTTCTTCTTTATGATAAGATTGTTGTCTTTTATACCAAACCGGACCGAGCCATCCGCGTCGAGAAACTTAGCGACTTCGTAGAGGCCTTTTTTGGGAATAAGAATACCTTCTCCGGCAGGCAGCATGACCTCATCCTCGTAATTCCAATCGATTTTTGCCATCCGGCTGCCGTCCGTCGATACCATCCTCACTTGTTTAGTGTTGCCCTGCTGCAGGGTCTCCATGTATATTCCGATTATGTGGGCCCGCTTGTCGTCGGAAGCGCCGACAATGTAAACGGTTTTATCGATCATTGCTGCAAGTGCAGTGCTATCGACGGTGATAAAATCGACCGTATCAAAATGAGGAATTTGGGGAAAATCTTCATAATTCATACCGACCAGATGGTATTCGACATTCTGTCGGCCAATTTCGATCCAATGATTTTCAATCTCGTTGATATTGATTTCCTCGCTCGGAAAATCACGGACAATCTCAAACAATTTTCTGGCATTGATAGCGATGGTTCCCTCTGCTTTTACCTCGGCGGGAAATGTTCCCTCATATCCGGTTTCAAGATCGGTGGCCCGAACGATAATAGTGGATCCGATTGCTTCTACAAGAATGTTGGTGGTTATAGAAAGGTTGGTTTTCCGTCCAGCCAGGCCTTGGACCTTTGACAACGTATTAAGAATATCGTTTCTTTTTATGGTAAAGTTCATGACCTCATTCCTTATATATTGTTTTATTAAAAATTAAAGATGTTGATAAGGAAGGGGTGACAATAAAATTAAAAACTTTTTAAATACTTTGAATCTATATCTAATTTACTGTAATTCGTTATCGATAACAACCACCGTTACCGATCTGTATTTCCTGATATATGAACAAGCTAAAAAAATATGTTCATAAAGACGCGCGTTATTGACAAAGAGTTGACGAATTATGATCAGGATTACTGACAGCGTCACCTCTTTGTCGGTAAGCTTTCACCGGGCACCGCATCTGCTTTGTTGTCGGGCACTTGAAGTACAACAGTAAATCTGCGGCACCCTGTAACCGCTTACAAACAGTTGGTTTGAAGCGCATCGGACTTTGCAACCCTGTGAACGGTCGCCTTTGTCGCCCATAGATCCGATTCAAGATGCCTTGTTAATCCACTGTTTCATCTGAATGATCATTTTTTTTTCCCAGTCTTCCGATATCCTAAGGCGCACAAAATGACGAAAGGCGCCTTCGATGAAAAGAATGACCTTTTCATAGAGAAAAATCTTTTCCAGAACCGCGCCTTCGATATCTTCCTTAGTTTGAGTGACGGCTGTTTCCGGTGTTTTGAAACTGCTTATATTCAGGCTTTCGCCTTTAAGGTTGAACTGCCAGGTATTGTCGCCGCTGCGGTAAATGAGGTTCATTTCGGTCACCAGCGCCCCTTTTTTGAGAGCCAAGAGACCTTCCTCGAGACCGGCATCGTCACCCTTGATGGTAATTGTTTCGAGGCCTTCACTACGGCGATTTTCCAACACCATGCGGTTGCCGATTTCAAGAGTTGATAAATCGGTATCGATTTCTACCAGTTGTGACGAACGGTTTTCCAGCGTGTACCACAGCCAGGTCAAAAATTCGTTTCCCAAGAAGCGGTAGCGGTTATATGCGATGGCGACGTCGAGCATGGTCTAACCTAACGTGAGCGATTGTCGAGTTTGACGCAGATACGAGGAAGATGTCGTTCCGCAACCGATAAGATTCCTTGTAAATAAATAATTTTTTCCTTCTTTTTAAATTTGAAAAGCTCACTTTTGGTTTAAGTTTGTCCCGTCATATTAATAGGTGAAATTTGATTGAGGCGGTCTCGTTCCGAATCGGATAGGTCGGCATCCATCTCGGCGGCGGTATACGGAAACATCCGGATGAGTGAAAGTTTGAATGATTCGGCAAAAAGAGTTTCCAGTTCCTCATTGGCGGACTTGAGGTTCGAAAAAAACCACAATTTTCCACCCTCGTAATTCCATATCAGATCGTAAATGTGGGGGGTGGCCGGAATACGCAGGCTCATGCGGTGCAAAACCTCCTCTTTGAGCAGTTTTTTTTCATTTCGGGAAAAAAATTGGCGCCCGCTCGCAACCAATCGTTTTGTTTCTTCGATGGAAAAATGTTTTTTTAATATTTTAGTTGGAATACTTTTTTTGTCGACACGCAGCGAAAAGACCATGTATGAACCGAAAAGATGGTTGGATCCCTCAAATTCCGGCGCAAACGGATTTTCAAAGGAGGTCCAGCCACAAGATTTTTCAGCGGCATCGTTGTCAATGTCCAAAACGGCATGCCGTTTAAGTGCGCGGGAAATTGTATCAAGGACGGGTTCTTCCAGTTGTCCTTGGACGCGGTAGCGCGTGATCGATACACTCTGTGACAGTAAACCCATGAAAGCAGTATCCTGAAAAGGATCAGTTTGACGTGTAATACCAACAAATTGTGGTTAATTAATGAAAAACAAATATATATAGCGTATTTATCACTTGAAGACAAGACAATTATTGTCTATTGATAAGAGATGCCGATGAATTTCACCGTCTATTTTCACATCCATATAGGGAACCGCTGCAGTGGCCGCAATTTTACTTGAGCCCGGTCAATAAATTGTGTATCATTATAATTTGATGAGTTTGAGGCCGTATCGATCAATCCGATGGGGCAGAAGTTTTTTTTCATGACGCACCCGCGGGGGGCGCTTTTATCGGAAGGATACGGAGCGAGGAAAAACACAACTCATGATGGCGGGCACCTACCTAAGGAATATTAACCCCTTTTTAGGTCTGTTGGCGGCGATGGTGATGGTCTTATTGTCATCGGCACCCCTTCGGGCCGATGTTTACATGTATGTCGACCGTGATGGGGTGGTCCATTTCACCAACGCTCCGACGGCCTCCGAAAACGATTATCGCGTCTACGTTAAAGAAAAAAAAGTCTATTCCTCTCAGATCTATTCTCCCCAAAGCTTCGAAGATTACATACGGCAGGCATCCGACCGTTACGGCATTGCCTTTCCCTTGCTCAAGGCCATTATAAAAGCCGAATCAGATTTCAACCCGCGGGCGGTGTCAAAAAAAGGCGCCATGGGACTTATGCAGATCATGCCCGAGAACATCAAGGCCATGAACATCAGCAATCCGTTCGATCCCTTGGAGAACATTCTTGGAGGTGCCCGCTATTTTCGGGAAATGCTCGACCGTTTCGAAGGGCATCTGTCCCTGTCGCTGGCGGCCTACAACGCCGGCCCGACAGCGGTTGAGCGGTACAATAATCAGATTCCGCCGTACAAAGAGACAGAAAACTATATTGAGCGCGTTTTGAAGTTCTACTCTTCCTACCAGTACTAAGGGCCCCAGCAAAAAATAATTCCACATCTTGCTTGCCTTTTGTCCCGTCTACCGCGTTACATCCACCGACACGTATCTCGATATGCGCCGTTGAATGTGCCTTGTAGACGAGCCAAAATCCGGCGCAATCTTGCGGAATTATTTCTTACCGTGACCCTAATCTGCTGTTGACCGTTTTCCTTCGGCGCCAATTCCTCGGCCGCCGTGTTCTCGCAATTTACGTCAATCAATGGTTCTCAGCACAATCCCGGTCCGGTTGGGCAAATAGAGACTGAGGTGATGTCGGCCGGGCACGATATCGCCGGTGGTAAAATGTTCCTGCTCCTTCGTCAGACGGCCGTGTCCGCCGAATTCAACGCTATCGCTGTCCAGGATCATGCGGTACTTTCCGGGTGGTGTCACGATCAGATAATCGCTGTAGGAGCGGTGGGGATGAAAGTTGAACACAAACACGAGGCCTGCGCGTTCGCAAGCGATGATTTTATTTTCCAAGTGCTCGTGAAGAATACGGGGACCCGGTGTATCCAAAAACATGAAGGTTTTGGCCAGCGCGGTCATCTGCCTGTCGAATCGCGCCAGCAGGTGGTATTTGAGATTGATGTCATCCATCAGGTGCCACTGCCGGCGGGCATAATGATATGACCAGTTGTTGCCCGCTCGCGGAAAATCGATCCATTCGGGGTGACCGAATTCGTTGCCCATGAAATTAAGATAACCTGCATTGGCAGTGGCCATTGTGATTAACCGGATGATCTTGTGTAGGGCCATGCCGCGCGCAACCCCTAAATTGTCATCGGTCACCTGCATGTGTTCGTACATGTCGGCCCCGATTAACCTGAAAATGAGCGATTGGTCTCCCACCAGGGCCTGGTCGTGGGATTCGGCATAGCTGATAGTTTTTTCATCGGCCCGCCGGTTGTTCAATTCGAACCAGAGATGACCCAACGGCCAATCTTCGTCCCGTGTTTCTTTAATCAGGCGGATCCAAAGGTCCGGAACGCCCATGGAAAAGCGATAATCAAATCCGTAGCCGCCACTGGCGTCTCGAACCGCTATACCCGGCATGCCGCTGATGTCTTCGGCGATAGTGATCGCTTCTGGTCGAACCGCGTGAATCAAGCGGTTGGCCAAACCCAGGTAAACCAGGGCGTCTTCGTCCACGTTTTCGTCGAAATAATCCTGGTAGGATGTGAAGGCCGTGCCGAGGCCATGATGCTGGTAGAGCATGCTGGTGATGCCGTCGAAGCGGAAGCCGTCGAACTGAAATTCATCGAGCCAATAGCGGCAATTAGAGAGCAGAAAGTGCAGGACCTGGTGTTTTCCATAATCGAAAAGTCGAGAATCCCAGGCTACATGGTGGCCGCGGGGCCCCTCGTGAAAGTATTGGTATGGGGTGCCGTCGAAACGGCTGAGACCCTCGACTTCGTTGGATACGGCATGCGAATGGACCAGGTCCATAAGGACTCTTAACCCGCAACCGTGGGCGGTGTCGACCAGGGCCTTCAGGTCGTCCGGTGTTCCAAAACGGGATGAGGGAGCAAAGAAATTCGAAACCTGATAACCGAACGAGCCGTAAAATGGGTGCTCCATGACGGCCATCAACTGCAGTGTGTTGTAACCGGCGGCCACGATACGCGGCAAAATGCCGAGTGTGAACTCTCTAAAGCTGCCGATTTTTTCTTCATCCTGGGCGATACCCACGTGAGCTTCGTAGATCAGGGGCGGCTCGCTCGTGTGTTGGAAGTTGCTGTTTTTCCACCGATAAGGTTCCGGTGGAAGCCAGACCTGGGCATTGAATATAAGGGTGTCCGGGTCCTGAACCACCCTGCGGGCATAAGCCGGGATCCTGTCGCCCATGCCGCCCGGCCAGTGGATCCGCAGCCGGTAGAGATTGCGGTGTTCCAGTTTTTCTGACGGCAGGCAAATCTCCCAAACCCCGTCGGTGCCGGTTTTTTCGAGTGCAAAATCTTTCTTTTCCGTCCAGTCGGTCATGTCCCCGATCAGGTACACGGCCTCCGCGTTTGGTGCCCATTCGCGAAATATCCAGACGTTATCACGGAAGTGCAGACCAAAAAATTCGTGCCCGCTTGCAAAGTCGGCCAGGCTGATTTTGTTGCCGGTGAGGCGGTTCTGCGTATTTTCCAGACGTGTCAACCTGCGCTGAATCGAATCGGCGTAAGATTTCAGCAACGGATCGTTCTCGAGAAGTGAGCGCATGCGCTTCTCAATCGGCTTCACGGCGGCACCAGACCTTGACTGGTTATGGTCTCGGCGAAGTTTCACGAGACACTGGGTTTACAGCGAGATGCTCTGTCGGCGACTTAGACCTCCGTCGGCACTGAATCCGATTTTGGGATCAGCGGACGTTTGAGCATTTTTTCATACAGTTCCGTGTAGGCGCGCGCTGTCCTGTCATGAGTGAATTCAGTGGCGCTCGTCCGCATCACGCGCGCGATCTGCCGAGCCTTGGTTTCAGAAGGCAGACTGTAAAAATTCATGGCCTGCTCAATAGCCCACAGCAATCCGGAGGCATCGAACACATCGAACAGAAAACCGTTGCCGGTGTTGCGGTCGACGTCCATATGGGTAATCGTATCATGAATACCGCCTGTGTCGTGGGCCACCGGCAGTGAACCGTAAATCGGCGCGATCATCTGGGGAAGACCGCAGGGTTCATAAAGGGAAGGCATGAGGATAAAATCGGAGGCGGCATACGCCAGGTGTTCCAACAGTTCGTTGAAGTCACAGATCGCCACCCTTTTGTTAAATTGGTGCTGGCTGACGATATCCTGAAACACACTCTGATACGGGCCGTCGGCCACGAACACCACCTCGAGGTTCTGCTTCCAGTAGCCGGAAATCACCTTATAGAAAATTTCCGCCAGCAACTGGCAGCCCTTTTGAACCGGATCAAGGCGTGAAGGCCAGAAAAACAGCGGGGCCAGTGGGTCTTGAATGAGACCGAGATTGCGTTGCAAGAAGCGTTTGTTTTCCTTTTTGGCTTCCAAATGGGTGTCGGGGCCAAAAGATACCTTAAGGTCCCTGTCGGTCTTTGGATCGAAAGCGGGGTCCGGAGCATTCAGGATACCGGCCGCACAATCCGAGTTCCACTTGTTGACGATTTCATGTCGCAGGTGCGGTTGGATGTAATCACGTGGACCGCTAACGATCTCTTTGAGGAAATTGGGACTCACCGTGTTAATGAAATGGGATGCAAAGACGCCGCTGGTGAGAAAGTCGATCGGATTGGTTTGCCGCGCCGTCGCGTAATCGGTGGCCATGACCTCGAAAAAGAGATTCTGCCAGAAGAAGGCACCGTCGATCCCCCTGTCTTCGATCTGCGCCAAAGTCGCTTTGACCGTATAGAGGTTGTGAATCGTAAAAAGGCACGGGATCCGCATTTGCCGTGCCATGGCGGGAATCAAACCGGTCATCCAGTCGTTGCAGTGAATTAGATCCGGTTCGACACGCGGAACGATGGTGTTCATCACCTCGCGCTGAAACGCCAGGGCCAGTTTCAAATTCTCTTCACCGTACGATGAGTAGACGCGATTAAGATAAAAAAAAGCGCGGTCTTCCGCGAGGTGAACTCGCTCATCGGGCATTTTGCGCCTGATTCGGTGCAGTTCTTTTTTTAAAAAAGGCCTCACGTTGTCGCTGAAGATATTGCGGTAGTTGGGAATGGCGACGTGGACATCCGCGCCATGATCGAGCAAGGCGGTGATCAAAGCGGCCGAGACGTCCGCAAGACCGCCGGCCTTGGCCGTGAAGTAGTTGGATAGACTGCCCATGCGGTCGGGCAGGTATGTGACTTCCGGTGTGACGATGAGCACCCGTGGATTGCGACGCATGTTATTTTTCATCGCGTAGGTTCCTTTCCGAAAGGTCAGGCGGCCCAAGTCAAAAATTTCGGATTGAATTTTATCCGCTGATCTCCACGGGGGGTTACCCGGGCAGTGAATCCGAAGCGTCCCGCGGTGTCGCAGGTTATTTTGCAACTATAAAGGTAGATGCCGTTGCCCCTATCCTCTTCGACGCTCATCGGTTGGTTGTTACTGGCCGACAAAGTGTCGACTGTTTTCATACTGCCGTAATACAGTTCGACATCGACTTCGTCCGGTTTGAGATCGCCCAGGTGGACGACAGTCGATACCCGAAAATCTTCTCCGACTCGAAAAGGCCCGGTCGCTTCACTTACCGGTATTTCAACCCGTATACTCTTCCAATAGTCGCCGAGGCGCTCGTGCTGCCGGGTGAGTTCCCTGGCCGCCTCGGCCGAATTCTGCAGCAGCATGTGATGATTTTTAGTCGCCTTGGTGTAGAATTTTTCCTCATAGTGCTTGACCATGCACTGGGCGCAGAATTCCTGCATGGCCATTTTGATCGACTCTTTCATCATATGGATCCAGCGTGTCGGCGCATCGCCGTTTTTACGGTCGTAGAAACAGGGGATCACCTCATTTTCCAAAATGTTGTAAAGAGCCTGGCTTTCCACGGCGTCCTGATACGCGTGATCGTCGTATTCTTCGCCGTTTCCGATTCGCCAGCCGCGATCCTCCTGGTATCCTTCACACCACCAACCGTCCATGATGCTGAGATTGAGCAAACCGTTGGCGGCGGCCTTCATGCCGGATGTACCACAGGCCTCCATCGGACGGCGGGGAGTGTTCAGCCAGACATCTGCTCCCTGGACAAGGTGCCGCGTGACATTGATGTCATAATCTTCAATGAACGCCACCCTGTGGCGCACCGCAGGGCGGCGAGCAAAGTCAATCAGGCGCTTGATCAACTCCTTGCCTTCGTTGTCTTTCGGGTGGGCTTTGCCGGCGAGGATAAGCTGAACAGGACGGGAAGGATCCGTGAGCAGCGCTTCCAGGCGATCCGGGTCATGCAGCAACAGGGTGGCCCGTTTGTAAGTGGCGAAGCGGCGCGCGAAACCGATGGTCAACACTTCCTGGTCGAGAATCGATTCGGCCGTTTCCATTACCGAGCGGGGTGCATTGCGCCGCCCGTATTGCTTGAGCATATGGCTCCGACACATTCGGATCATCCGGGAGCGGGTCATTTCATGCGAACGCCAGAGTTCTTCGTCGTATATCTCATCCACGCGCCCGGTCATTTCGGTGTTCCAGGTATGCAGTTGCCAATCCGGTCCGAGGTAGCGCTCGAAAAGCAATGAAAGTTCGATCGAGATCCAGGAAGCGATATGGACGCCGTTGGTGATGTGGGTGATCGGCACCTCGTCGTTCGGCCGACCGGCCCACACATGGGCCCACATGCGGCGGGCGACGGCGCCGTGCAATTCACTGACCCCATTGCAGTACTGAGACAGATTCATGGCCAGAACGAACATGGAAAGCGGGCTATCGCTGCTGGAGCCGGGTATTTGACCCAAGGCGAGAATGTCCTTGACGTCGAGGCCGAGTTTTTGCTCGAAGGGGGTCAAATAGGGTCTGACGCTGTCGATCGGAAACTCGTCGTGGCCGGCTGCCACCGGGGTGTGGGTGGTAAAGATCATAGCACGCGGAACAACCTCCATGGCCGTTTTTAGATCGATAGTGTATTTTTCCATCACGGCCACCAGCCGTTCCAATCCTGCAAAAGCACAGTGGCCTTCATTCATGTGACAGACGCTCGGTTCGATGCCCAACAGTGTCAACGTCCGCATGCCGCCGATACCCAGCAGTATTTCCTGGGCCAGGCGCAACTTTTCATCACCGACGTAGAGCCGGGCGGTGATTTCACGAATTTCGGCTGTGTTTTCCGGTATGTTGGTGTCCAGAAGATACAAAGGAATTCTGCCGACCATCAACACCCAAACGATGGCCTTGAACGGACCGTTGGGGCCCTGGACGGTAATCGTCAATTCTTTGCCGGTCGGATCTTTGGCGCGCCGCACCGGCAAATGATAGAGATCGGATTCCGGATATTCCTCCTGTTGCCACCCTGAGGGATCGAGAAACTGGTGGAAGTAGCCGCGGCGGTAGAGCAAGCCAACGGCAACCATCGGTAAATTGAGGTCCGACGCTGCTTTGAGATGGTCGCCGGAGAGAACCCCCAGGCCGCCGGCGAAAAAAGGCAGACTTTCATGGATGCCGAACTCCATCGAGAAATAAGCAATGATATCGTCTTTACGGTATTTGGAGGTTGCTAAATCGCTCGGCTTGAGAATCTGGGTTTCAAAATTTCTTTTCACCCGTTCCATGTGTGCCAGGAAACTGGCGTCGTGAGCCAGACCCTCGAGACGCTCTTGTCGAATCATGGTCGAGAACACAATTGGGTTATGGCCGGACTCCTCCCATAGTCGCGGATCGATCCGGCGGAAGAGTTCGATAGCATCGAGGTTCCAACTCCACCAAAGATTGCGGGAGAGTGTCTCGAGGAAAAGCAGGGGTTTTGGTGTATACGGAAACACCTGAAATGTTTCAAAATGACTCATAAAAACGGGTCCTTTTTCTCAACGTCGTTAATTGGGTTATGGACGGTATCATTGGTCCATAGTCATAAAGTTTATATGTTTATATCATAATGGCTTAATGTAAAGGATCATTTTGATGATCGTTTTTCTCGCTTCTCGCGATCACCCCCCTTAAGGAATGGACGTTTCAATTGGATAACGTCAACCAGACCCTTAGCAGTTCACTCACTCCCCAGGCTTGAGCATCGCAACCGCGGGGTATGTGCGGGAAATCGCCGTCCAGAATTTCCGGCACGTGACCGATACATCCTTTGTTGATCAAATCGGTGCTGCTGCCGAGCCAGGCCAAAGCCGTCTGACAGCCATCTTTCCCATATACCTTGGCCCAGGCTTCACAAAAGGAGGGAAAAAGCCAGGTCCAGGCCGTACCGTTGTGGTAGGCCGGCTTGCGCTGGCTGTCTTCGTCACCAACATACCGGCCTTGGTAGGGGTGATGCGGGTCGTTGACGAGCTGTCCGTTGTGAAAAACCGCAATCGGACACGCGACTTCTTTATCTGCAAGGCTCCTGATGCCCCCGGGCACCAGCAACCTTTCGCAGGCCGCCAGAACCGAACGGGCAATGGTAGGGTCAGTTAGGGCACCCAGCGTCAAAACCAGCAACTGGTTGGGTCTGAGAGCATCGTCCGGTGCGGCGGACTGCGCTGCCGTGCCGGTCACTGCGTGCAGACAGTCGGAGAAATAGCCCCTGTCCTCGTGATAATAGAGCGTGACGAGAGACGCTGCGACCTGCCGCATGAGTTTCTGCCATCGCTTACGGCCGGAGGTATCGATTTGGGTCAGAAATTCCAATGCCCGATACCACAAGGCCTGAATTTCGATCGGGTACCCCTCGCGGGGGGTGGCGGCGGGATAATTGGTGTCCATCCATGTGAAGTGCGCCGGGCTGAAAATCAGGCCGGAAGCCGGATCCATCCGAATCCCGTTGGGAGTACCGTTTATCAGAGAATCTGCCATTGCAACCAGTATCGCGCGGATGTTTCGGTCACCCCAGGTGCTGTCCAGGAAATCTTCACTGCCTTCGGCAGCCACAAGGTCGGCGCAGGCCGTAAAGAACCACAGGGGTGCATCGGAGGTATCGCGGTTACCGGCGTCCTGCCCCTGGATCATGTTCGGAATGGTGCCCTCTTTCTCGAACTGTCCGAACTGTTTCAGCACGGCTCGGGCCGCTTTCCACCGACCGGCGGCGACCAATCCGCGAACGACAATCAAAGAATCCCGACCCCAGTCGAGAAACCAGGGATAGCCTGCGATGACGGATTTCAGGTTACCACGCCGAACAACGTATTGATCGAGGACGGTTTTAAGGGCCTCGATGGGTTTTATTGCGGCGCCAGGGCCTGGCGATGGCGTTATCTGCGGGGATCGATCGGATTCGGTGACCGTTATTGGCTCGTCACCGTTCTCCACGATCCCGGCCGTCAGGGTTTCGGTCCGGTCGCCTTCGAGAATCAGAGAAAAATAACCGGGGCTGAACAGATCCGAATTCGGGTCTAAACCGCGTTCGGCCTCCAGTGGATGGTGGACCATATACTGCCATTCGGGTTCCGAAACGAATGTTCCCCTTGAGACCGTCATTTTCAGGATAACAGCCGCCGCAGGGGTGAACAAGAATCCGTCGGTCAGGTTACGGATCGCGGCCGGCCAACGATTCTCCGGTCCCAGAAAGGCCTTGGTGGTTCCGTGAAAGCTGCGGAATTCAATGTCCGGCCGGAGAATCAACTGGACAGGACTGCGGTCGTCCAACCGACGTCGGGCCATGTCGGCCGGATGGCGATAGAAAGTGAGCCGAACGGCGTTTTTCAGCGGGAGCATTTCGGCGGTGATGCCCAAACCAATCGATTCTCCCTGACCGGTTGGTATCTGAAACCGCCATTTACCCGTTCGATCACCATCGTAATGAAATGCGGTCAGACAATCATTTCCAATTTCCTGCGAATACCCCTGGTAGACCACCCAAGCCCGGCAGCGGGTAAAAAGAATGCAGCGGTCTTCGGGGATCTCAGGGTCCAGATTGGCTGCCAACAGGGCATCGTAGCGGCTGTTGAGCTCACCCCAGGAAACGCCGGCCCGCAGCATGCCGCCCCGGGCGTTGGTCGCCAGAAAGAGATACCTTTGGTGCAGCAACTGCGAGCGGCCGAATAGTTGCTTTATTCTGACATCCTGCGGCCTTGACAGACCGATAAGCGGTGCTTCTATGTGCCGGTTGCCCTCGCCACCGAAGACGCTGAGTTTTAGGGTAAGGAAGGAGGATTTCCCGCGCGGCGGTAAAGGGGTAAACAGGGCAAAATGCGACCCGTCGTCTGCAGGCAGTCCGTCTTCACAGCCAAGGCTGCCCCTTTTGTCCGTGATATAGGCTCGAAAAGGAACATCGACGCGAACCAGAAAAAAGTGCTCCGGCGGCAGCATGACCTGCCGGCGCTGATCCTGAGGCCACTGCCAGGTGACGACTCGCGGCTCGTCGCCGTTTGGATTGAGGCGAGCGCAGAAGCCCTTCGGGTCCCGGCGGAGCTCGCCGGCGGCCAGGGTCGGATCAAACGAGCCGATGTCTCCAGTTTCATTGTAGAACGTGAACACATCGAGCGCCTTTGCACGATATCGCTGCTGCAAGGACTGCTCGGGTGGTCGCAGAAAACCCGCGGCCGCATTTTGAGGCAGATCAAGGTCGTCTGCGTTGGCCGAGAGACACAGCACCTGGCAGGGATCCAGTCGAACAAAAATCCGATCATCGCCGGCTTCCACCGCCACCGGTTGGCCGGTTAAGAGATCGAGGAACTGCGACCCGCTCATGCCCGTTGCCGAACCGCTCCAGGCAGCGGTCCTCGGTTGCTGGTCATCGAGGTTGACCGCGACGATCAACTTTTTTCCGGAGGGCGGATGGTTGCGCAGCAGGACCACTTGATTGCCCTCCCCCTGCTGGACCAACTGGATATCACCGTCCTTACCAAAGGCCGGATGGTTGCGCAGCAGGGCATTGAGGCGCCGGATCTCGTCCACCTGATTCATCTCGGCGCCCCAATTCAGCGAAGCCGCGTTGTGGACATCGATTTTGTCGGTTGCAAACCATTCCACTCCGTTGGCAAAACCGAAACCGCCCTGCTGTGAAAACAAGGCACATAGGGCCGTGCGCATCCGCGCATAGTCCGGTGAACGGGCGGCCAGGCGCAAGTTGTCATGGGTTTCGGCAAAGTGCACCATGATCCCGTCTTGACGAGAAATCTCGAAGACCGGTGGCAGGAAGTATTCGATCTGGCCACGGTCGTAGTTCTGGAACAGTTCGGAATACGCCCAGTTAAAATTTGCCCGGTTGAGCAGGTCGCGGGTGACCGAGAGTTTACCGCCCAGACCCTCCAATAAAAAAATCGTTTCGGGATACTGCTGCCGAACCCGCGCGATGATATACATCCAGGCCGCAACCGGAATCATATACCCGGCATCACAGCGGAAACCGTCCACACCACGCCAACACCATTTTAAAAGGACGTCGGCCATGTATTGCCAGAGGTCTCGATGGGAATAGTCGAGTTTGGTTAAATCTTCCCACCGGACACCCCAGGCGCCCGGCACCTCTATCTGTCCGGTCTTGTCCCGCGACAGCCACTGGGGATGGGATTCATGCAACCCCGCTGCCCAGCCGGTATGGTTGATGGCGATGTCGATAATTATCTTGGCGCTGCGCGCGTGAACGGCATCCACCAACTCGATAAATTGTTCCAGAGGTGTTGCCCCCGGGTCGAATTCGGCCAAGGCAGGGTCTACATCGGTGAAGCTCAAGGCAGCGTAAGGGCTTCCGAAACGCCCCATGCGACCATAGGTGGTGGGGGTCGGATGAATGGGCAGCAACTGCAGGATTCGGCAGCCGAGATCCCCGATAATGAAATCCAGCTCTGCGATGAGGTTACGAAAGGTTCCGGAGGGTGGAATAACGGCGAACCCGGTTTGGTCGAGCGCGGTGATGCTCGCCGGGTCTACCTGAGGCTTGAAAGTTCCCGATTTATTGGAACCGAATTGCCGTACGAAGGCATTGTAGATGATATTTGCACAACAGGTGTCCGCCGGTTCGACATTGACCGCGGTGTTGGCTCCGGATGGCCACAGCGGCTGAGACTCGCCCTCTTCGAGAAAGAAACATTTAGCCTCGAAATGCCCGGCTTCGCACAGGGGCAGGGTGATGCGAAAGTGACGCGGATCGATGGCTACCATGGGCCGATCGAACCAGTCTCGTCCCAGGGGAACTTCTTCCCAATGAACATTGCGGACGATTTCGTTACGGATCACCTTGCCCGATCCGATGTTGGTCCTGAGCCAGGCACTGCCCTGCCGCGATCGCTCCAGGGTCAGGTGAAACGTCAGGGTATCGCCACGATATTTCAGCATCCGGCATCCGGGTGCCGGTACCTGGCGCAGCCAATCGCGTACGGTCATAACCTGTCGGGTTCCTTTTTTGGAATAAGAAATTTAACGGAAAGGAAGTTTGGCCAAACGGAGTAGGTGTGCTAAAAATACAGGTCTTTTTCGATAACCATATCCTTTTCAACCACCGCTTGGGAGGCGCGGCTGTTTTTGATCAGGACTCGACCCGTGATCGTGACGTCGCGCTCGAATCGCACATCACCCTCGATTTTCAATGTCTCACAGTTGACCAGAGATGGTATGCCGGACTTGAAGCGCGCGTCGAAAAGATCAATTTTAGCGTAGTATTTGGGGTCGAGGTCGACCGCGAGGGTGTTGGGGCGTCCTTTTTTTTGCCGCTCGGGGTTGACCACCAGGCTGCCATTTGAATCGAAGACAAAGCAATCCGATCTGACTGCCAAAAGATCACTGCACATTTTGACTGGAAAAAACCGTGAGCGGGGAACCCTGACGGCCGCGGCGCCGTCGAATAGCGAGATTGCCGCACCCATTGCGGTTTCGATCTGGAAGACTTCCGGACTGGTTTTGTCCCGCGGATCCAGAGTTTTGGGGTTGAGGATCATCGGCAGGTAGATCGCCTTTTCTCTTTCGATCAACTCTGCTAAAATTTTCAGATTAATCCAGATGTTGTTCGTGTTGAAGAAACGATAGCGTTCGATATCCATGCACGCGTCTCTTTCCGCTTGCGGGCACTGGGCGATTTCCCTCAATATTAGCCGGCCATTGGCCAGCCGGGCCAGATGACCGCCCTTGACGTCGGTGACTGTTTTTTCAGCCACTTCCATCATAAATGGGAAACTGTTTTCGGAAAAATATCCCAGCAGGGCGGCATCCATATTGGCGCCGAGGTTATCGGAATTGGAAATGAAGGCGTAGACCACTCCCTCATCGAGCAGGCGGTGAAGCATTCCGGATGTGTAAAGCGCCGTATACACGTCTCCGTGTCCGGGTGGATTCCACTCGAGTTCCGGATTCTTCGGCCAGGAAGCCGGACACAGATTATTCTTCAGAATCTTGGGAAACTTGTGCTGTAGGAACGTCAGCGGCTGATGATTGGGATCTATTTTTTCAAGAGCGGCCAGGGTGTCGCGATGGGTGTTGAAGCTGTTCATCAGCGCCAACTTGACACCGATGCCGCGCGCCTGCTGCACGATGATCTCGAGAAATGACTTGTCGTCTTTGACCTTAAGCAGACTCTTGGCACCGGTCAGGCCCATGCTGGTGCCAAGGCCACCGTTCAACGTAATCCGCACGGCTTTTTTAAACGCCTTTTCGCCTGTAGCTTTGTAGGGCGCCAGGTTTTCGGCAGATTCGATCTCTTCCGACGCCACGGCCGAGATGTCCCGGTCGTAAATCAGACCGGTTTCACCCGTGACGAGCTTGCGGTAGTAATGACTGAAGGTGTCGATGACTATCGACGGCAGCCCCTCTTTCTTCAGCTTTGCCTTAAACGACGGCAGATGGGCAAACTCCTGGTCAGATGTCATTTTCATTTATCTCCGGTGTAGCGCAACATGATGCCATCTGAAGCGGTTCACAGAACCGGTTCGATCCAGCCCATGGGGTCGGCGGCCCGACCGTATTGAAGGTCGGTGAGCGCAGCGTAGAATTTTTGAGCCAGGGGGCCGACCCGGCCGTCACCTACGCTGTAAACCCGGTCTCCGTATTTAATTTCACCCACCGGTGAAATGACGGCCGCAGTGCCGGAGCCGAAAATTTCCGTCAGTTTTCCTGAGCCATGGGATTCGATCAATTCGTCGATACTGATCAACCGCTCGGTTATCTTCATATTCCAAAGATCGGCCAGCTTGATGACGCTGTCACGGGTGACGCCGGGCAAAATACTGCCGTTGAGCATCGGGGTAACGATCTCGCTGTCGATAACAAAAAAGATATTCATGGAGCCGACCTCTTCAAGGTATTTCTGCTCCACCCCGTCCAGCCACAACACCTGAGTGTACCCTTCCAGATGAGCCTTGTTTCCGGCCAGGAGGCTGGCGGCGTAGTTTCCCGGTGTCTTGGCCTCGCCGACACCGCCGCGAACGGCCCTGACGTATTCCCGGGTGACCCATATTTTTATCGGGTTGAAACCTTCCGGGTAATACGCCCCGACCGGCGAGAGGATCACGAACAGCCGATAGGTATGAGATGCCCGAACCCCTAAAAATGGATCGGTGGCAATGATGGTCGGCCGGATGTAGAGCGATGTTTCCGGCGCGTGCGGTACCCATTCTTTTTCGATACTGATCAACTGCTTGAGGGCTTCGAGAAAACCGTCCTCCTCGACCTCCGGAATACACAGGCGGCTTGCGGACCGGTTCATGCGCTTGATGTTTTCGCGGGGACGAAACAGTTGAACACCCCCGTTCTCCGTCCGGTAGGCTTTCAAACCTTCAAAGACCCCCTGTCCGTAGTGCAGCACCATCGTGGCCGGATCCATGACGATCGGTGCGTAAGGTTCGATGCGTGGGTTGTGCCACCCCTTGTCGGGATCATAATCCATGTTGAACATGTGATCCGTGAAATGTGAACCAAACCCCAGGTGATGCTCGTCCGGTTTGGCTTTGAGTTGGTCGGACTTCTTGATGGTTAACGACATGGTTTTCTCCTTGGCGGTAAAAATATTAATGCCCGAAATTATTATATCAAGCGATATAGTAGATTTAGAGTTTAAATCAACCCCTAATTTGCGGCCGCATTCATTGGAGAACACCAAATAGACAAGGATTCTGCAGGTTGACATGCCCGTGGGGCTCGGATAGGGTGGGTTCGAAATTGTGTCCCCGGATTACAGTAACGTCAACAAATATGACCGACAGCGAAAGGATTGGCATGCTAGACAGCGAAAACAAAGCCGGCATCGAGCCGATGCAGCTCGGCTTGGACAACCGGTTCAAATTCAGGTGCCACAAGGGCGTCGACTGTTTCACCAAATGCTGCCGAGGGATCAACATCGTCTTGACTCCCTATGACATCATCCGCCTCAAAAACCGGTTGCAATTGCAATCGGAGGAATTTATAGCGCTCTACACCGACGTTCAACTGCTGGAGAAAACCGATCTGCCAGTGGTGACCCTCAAACTCCTGGATGACGAACAGCAATCCTGTCCTTTTGTCAGGGACGATGGCTGTATCATATACGAGGACAGACCCACCACGTGCCGGTATTATCCGTTGGGCGTCGCCTCACTGAGTTACAAAGAAGGTGCGGATAAATCCGGATTTTATTTTTTTGTCAACGAACCGCACTGCCTCGGTTTCGAAGAAGATCAGGTGTGGAGCGTTCGTGACTGGCGGGAGGACCAAGGCGTCGATACGCGTGACGACGTCAATGCCGAATGGACCGATCTCGTGGTCCGCAAGCGCTCGTTTCCACCGAATATGAAGCTGACCGAACAGACCAAGAAAATGTTTTTTCTGGCCAGCTACAATATCGATGAGTTTAAGAAATTTATCTTCGAAAGTTCGTTTTTATCCCGATACGATGTAGACGGCGACACCTTGAATGCTATTCAAAAGGATGAAGTCGCCTTGCTCAAATTCGGAATGAAGTGGTTGAAATGGCTGCTTTTCAAGGAGGGCGCTTTCAAGCTCAGCGCTGAAGCGGCGCAGAAAAGACAGAGCCGGTAAGGGTCACGGTAAGAAATAATGCCACACGATTGCGCCGGATTATGTTTTGTTTACAAGGCACATCCACCTGCGCATATCGGGATACGTGTGGGTGGATGTAACGCAGTAGACGGGCCATAAGACAAGCAAGAGGTGGAATTATTTTTTGCCGGGGCCCTAAGTATCGGGACGAAAAAACGTGATCAAAATTAAAGAGTCGCCGCCCGCAAGGAACGGCCGGGATATCCGCTTAGCGCAACAGTTCAAGTCTGACATTGTGATGGTGAATTCGTTCGGAATGCGTCCTTCCGTTGCCGATCAGTATTCCTTGTAATACAAATCCTCCCAAATCGAAGGATTCTCCAGCCTTTCGGAGATGTTGACCTCGAAGAAGTCTTCCACCGGTTTGAAGACCTCAGGGTTCTTGCGCTGGATGGTGCGGGCGGCGCTGAGGACGACATCGATACCGTTGCGGGTCATTTTCCCCAGCGGTTGACGGCAACCGCCGGAGGGCATTCCCAAGATGGACATCAAGGCTTTGACGGCCAAGGGGTTGCGGGCGCGGCAGATCACTTCGCCGTAAGGCGATTTTTCCGTGGTTTTGACAGTCACCAGCCCGAACAACGGCTCGAGGGCGGTAAACAGATGCCGCGCTTCTTCTTGCCGGCCTTCCCGCAGCAGGTCGACCATGCGGACGACGGTGCCCGGAGCGACGTTGGACGCTACGGAGATCACGCCGGCGGCCATGATTTGCGGGTCCGTCATCATGGCAAAGGTCATGCCGTCGTCGCCGGAGAGAATCGTGAAGTCCGGACCGCAACAAGCCCGGGTGCGTTTCATATTTTCCAGGTTGCCGGTGGCTTCTTTGGCGCTGCGAACATTTGGATGAGATTTGCTTAAAATGGCGAGGTCTTCCGGCAAAAGCTGAGCGCCCGTTCGCCCCGGAATGACGTAGGGGATGACCTGAACCTTTGGAAAGGCTTTTGCCACAGGTGCGACATATTCCCGGCGAATCTCAAGCGAGCTGGGACCGTTGTAATAGGGGTCGACCAAAAGAACCGCATCGACACCGGCTTTGACGGCATGTTCGGTTGCAGCGAGTGACTCGCGGGTATTGTTGCTGCCGGTGCCGGCGATACAGCGGCATCTCCCTTGGGTGCTTCTTGCAACCGCCTCGATCACACGGTTGTGTTCATCCCAGGAAAGCACCGGGCTCTCGCCGGTGGTTCCGGCGGCCAGAACCCCGCTGATGCCGTTTTTGATCTGAAACGCGACCAGTGCATCGAGACCGTCGTGATCGACACCGTCGCCCTTAAACGGCGTGATAATGGCAGTGTAACATCCCTCCAGCATTGCGACCCCCTTTTGTGCAGTGTGGCAGGCGAACCGTCGGTGATGCTGCGCACAATTAAGCTTTGACGGTAGAGAAAAGGCCCCGGGATGTCAAGAAAAAATCTGACGGTTCAAGGCGTTTCGTCACCGATGGTCGATACGATTGTTTCAACCTGCCTTGACATTAAACGGCAGGCATATTAGGAAAAATCGAGACGGGTGATTTTTACCGCCACACCCCGGCGGATCCCACTGCCTAAACCGCGCAGTTCAAATTAGGCGCCATTTTATAATCTTAATTTTAATTTATTTTTTGAGGCAACCCCCCGGGGTTGCCTCAAAAAATAAATAAGGAGATCGTGACCATATGGCACAGGCAAATGACGTGCATGAATATACGGCCAAACAGCGGGCAGCGATCGCAGCGAATCCCGATTGTGGCGTATCGCATTACAATCTGGGGGTCGCCTTGGCAGGCCAGAAGAAATATGACGAGGCCGAAAAAGAGTTCCGAAAGGCCATAGACTGCAGCCCCAGCCTGGCCGAGGCGTACGTTCAGATCGGCGGCATTAAACTGCAGCGCGGCGATCTGGACGGATGTTTGGAATTCAACCGGATGGCGACCAAGGCCCGACCCGGTTTCTCGGAAGGCCATGGAAACATCGGGTTTGTTGAACTTCAAAGAGGAAACGTCGATGAGGCCATCGCAGCACTGGAAAAGGCAACTTTTTTTAATTTCCGGTTCGTCCAGGCCCTGACGACGCTGGCCAACGCCTACTTGATGAAAGGCCGCGTCGACGACAGCATTGAAACCAACCTCAAGGTTCTCAAGCTGCAGCCGGAATTTGCGCCGGCACACAACAATATAGCCATTGCTTACCTCGAAAAAGGCGAATACGCGTTGGCCGTGACCCATTGCGACAAAGCCGTCGAACTGGGGTATGCGGTTGCGCCGAAGATTCTCAGTGAGATTGCGCACCATCGCTAATCCGCAACCCACACAAGCCGGAGTCTTGAGGCAACCGGAACCGCCATCACGCAGCGATTCTGGCAACCCGAGGGTCACCTATTTTCTGGCTTCGGACGACAGATCGGTTGCCGAGAACTCGCCGCGCTGGCGCATGCCCCTGCCCCTTAGCCCTGCTGGCAGTGCCGGATCCGGTGAACCCCCCGTCGGTGCAGAGGTGACCTACGGCGATTATTTTACGGCCGTGCACCGCTTTTTAGAAGGCGAAGGCTTCATTGCCCTGACCGGCGCGCTCAGAGAACGCCTGGGGCAATCATTGACGGCTGCAGACTTGGGTCCCATTCGGATTTACCTGGAAAAACATGGTCACTTCTACCACCCGGCCCGGATTACCGTTGCTGTGGCAAACCGTCGGCCGGCATTCGTTGTCAACGTTGCCGTGACGAAAATCGGCCGATCCTATCTCAAGGCCGATTTCGACAACATCCGGTTGCTCAACGATCGCTTTCCCTACCGCTTTCTGCCGCAAGTCTACTGCAAAGGCGAGGCCACGCTGCCGGGCCGATCCCGCCGACTGGAGATGTTCCTGGGTGAATGGCTGGAGGGATACCACGAATTTCATCTCTCCGGCGGACCGGCCGAAATGAACAGCCGTCTCGTCGTCTGGGACCCGGTTAAGGGCGCCCACCGGCTCTCGAAACAACAATGGGTCGATATATACCGGCAAATCGCCCTCATTTTGACGGCATACTACGACCTGGAGACATTCGAACAGATTTTTTCGTGGCACAATGCGGCCGGCGATTTTATCGTGAAAACCGATGCCGGGAAGATCGATCTCCGCCTGATAACCGTCCGAAAATACGCCCCCCTGTTTGCGGATGTCTCCGGGGGTGTCGACACCATCTTGCAGGCCATGCTGATTTTTTGGCTCAACTTGTCGATCCGCATCCGGCTGGATCGGTTCGACGGCGTGGGACCGTTTGGCTGCGCCGGTGACGATATGGTCGAGGCCGCTCTCAACGGATTTTTCGATGGCCTGGCGCTGCAAGTGCGGTTCGGACGCATTCCGAAAGAATTGCCCGATTTGTTTGCGGGTTATTTGAAGGCGCTGGCGTCAGACGACCGCGACACGCTGTTGGAAGGGATCGTAGGGCGCTTGAAGTGCCACCCATCCGAAAAAGCCCTGATCAGAAAACATCTGAAGCGCCATGGCGAGAAAATGACACAGGCCATCGATCGGTTACCACAGGAGTTGATCGTATCCACAACATGATGCGGTTTGATTTAAGACACACCACAAATTGAGTGACAGGCGGCGAATTTTTTATCCTACGACTCGACAAACCCCGCCATTTGGAGCTTTTTTATTGACATGCACAGGCATTCATTTTATATCTGCGCCTTGTAAATCATGATAATGAACCCTCGGAAATAAAACAGGAATGTGAGAGGAGGTGAATTGAGACGCCCTCCGGGCACGATAGCTTAGCGGTAGAGGCATTAAGGCTAATTTTTCAAAAACAATGGAGGTAATAAGATGGCGAAACATGTAACCCCTATGTTGGACCAGCTAGAGTCTGGGCCGTGGCCGAGCTTCGTTTCGGACCTGAAGCAGCAGGCCGAAAAGCGGGCCAAGAACGCGGAAGGCGTCGAGTTCCAGATTCCCGTCGATGTCGTCGAGGACCTTTTGGGCATTCTTGAGCTCTCCTTCAAGCACGGCCGGACCCACTGGAAGCACGGCGGTATCGTCGGCGTTTTCGGATACGGCGGCGGTGTCATCGGACGTTACTGCGATCAACCGGAAATGTTTCCCGGGGTCGCCCATTTCCACACCATGCGCGTCTCCCAGCCAGGCGGCAAGTTTTACACAGCCGAATATCTGCGTCAAATATGTGACCTGTGGGATTTACGCGGCAGCGGGATCACCAACATGCACGGTTCGACCGGGGACATCGTCTTCTTGGGGACCACCACTCCCCAATTAGAAGAAGTTTTTTACGAATTGACCCACAATCTGAATCAGGATCTGGGTGGATCCGGCTCCAACCTGCGGACCCCTTCAGATTGCATCGGTCAGGCCCGCTGCGAGTATGCCTGCTACGACACCCAGGCGCTGTGCTTTACGCTGACCAATGAATACCAGGACGAACTCCACCGTCCGGCGTTTCCCTACAAGTTCAAGTTCAAATTCGACGGTTGCCCCAACTGCTGCGTGGCCTCCATCGCCCGGGCCGATCTGTCTTTCATCGGTACCTGGAAAGACGACATAAAAATCGACCAGGAAGCTGTGCAGGCTTACATCGGCGGTGAAATCCCCCCCAACGCCGGAGACCACAACGGACGCGACTGGGGCGCTTTCAGTATCCAGAAAGAAGTCATCAGACTCTGCCCCACCGAGTGCATGTGGATGGAAGGCAACAAGCTGATGATCGACAGCAAGGAGTGCAACCGCTGCATGCACTGCATCAACGTTATGCCGAAAGCCCTGCACATTGGCGACGAACGCGGCGCCAGCCTTCTGGCCGGTGCCAAGGCACCGATTTTGGACGGCGCCCAGATGGGCTCCCTGCTCGTCCCCTTCATCAAGGTGGAAGAGCCCTATGACGAAATCAAGGAAGTCATCGAGGGCATCTGGGACTGGTGGATGGAGGAAGGCAAGAACCGCGAGCGCCTGGGCGAACTCATGAAGCGCCAGGGCTTCCAGAAGCTGCTCGAGGCGACCGGGATTCAGCCGGATGCGCGCCATGTCAAGGAACCGCGCTCAAACCCCTACATCTTCTGGAAGGAAGATGAGGTCGAGGGCGGCTGGGAACGCGACGTCAACGAATTCAGAAAAGACCACAAAAGATAGGGAGGGGGAATCACCATGGCATTTATATCTTCTGGATACAATCCCAAAAAACCGATGGAAGACCGGATTACCGACATCGGTCCGCGAAAATACGATGAGTTTTACCCTCCGGTCATCGCTAAGAACAAGGGCCAGTGGCAGTATCACGAAGTGCTCAAACCAGGCGTTCTGGTGCATGTGGCCAAATCCGGCGACAAGGTCTTCACCGTCCGTTGCGGCGGGGCCCGTCTGATGACCACCGCCCACATCCGCGAAATCTGTGACATTGCCGAGAAGCACTGCGGCGGCTATGTGCGCTGGACCACCCGAAACAACATCGAGTTCATGGTGGATGACGAGTCCAAGGTCGACCCGCTGGTCAAGGACCTGGAAAGCCGCAAGTTTGGCGCCGGCAGCTACAAGTTCCCGGTAGGGGGCACCGGCACCTCGATTACCAACATCGTACATACCCAAGGCTGGGTTCACTGCCACACGCCGGCCACCGACGCTTCCGGACCGGTCAAGGCCGTGATGGACGAAATGTTCGACTATTTCAAAAGCCACAGCCTGCCGGCCAAGCTGCGCATTTCTCTGGCCTGCTGCCTGAATATGTGCGGCGCGGTTCACTGCTCGGACATCGCGATTCTGGGCTACCACCGCAAGCCGCCGATGCTCGATCACGAGTATCTCGACAAGATGTGTGAAATTCCGTTGGCCATTGCGGCCTGCCCCACGGCGGCCATCAAGCCGGCGAAGATAGAAGTGGGTGGCGCTAAAGTCAACAGTGTCGCCGTAAACAACGAGCGTTGCATGTTCTGCGGCAACTGCTACACCATGTGCCCCGCCATGCCACTGGCCGATAAAGAAGGCGACGGCATCGTCATCATGGCGGGCGGCAAGGTGTCCAACCGGATCAGCGCGCCGAAGTTCTCCAAGGTCGTCGTGGCCTTCCTGCCCAACAATGCGCCGCGTTGGCCCGAGACCACGGATGTGATCAAAAAGATCGTCGAAGCTTACAACGCCGGTGCCAAGAAATATGAACGCCTCGGTGAATGGGCCGAACGGATCGGCTGGGAGCGTTTCTTCGAGAAATGCGAGCTCGAGTTCACGCATCACCTGATCGACGACTTCCGCGATCCGGCTTATTACACCTGGCGTCAAACCAGCCAGTTCAAGTTCTAAACCGTATGCTCGCAACCGATGCGGGGGGCACTGCACTTTTTGTCTGTGCCCCCCGTATTCTCTGAAAAGGGGCTCATCATGGAGTATGAAGAGGCAAAACAGAAACTTGTCGAAGCGTTGACAAAAAAGCTCAAGACCAAGTCGAAGTTTTATTTCAACGACCTGGCCAAAATTCTCGAGTCCAAACCCAGAGATGCCAAGAAACTCATCAACAAGATGGTGGAGGAAGGCGTCCTGGAATATTGGTCCAGCGGCAGCACGTCCATGTATGGCATGCCCGGAACCGGCAAACAGGCCGCTGCCGAGCACGAAGAAAAGGAAGAGTAGACCCGACCCGGCTTTTTGCTATCTTTGTTCACCGCTTTCCGCTGTTTGACATTCGCTGATGCTGCAGGCAGGATTGATTGGTACTTCCCAGAATAATGATATCGGCTCTGCGGGGCGGTTCGGGAAAGACCATCCTTTCCATCGGCATCATCGCCGCCTTGTGCCGCCGCGGTAAGACCGTTTCGCCGTTTAAAAAAGGTCCGGATTATATCGATGCGGGCTGGCTTGCCCTGGCGGCCGGCCGGCCCTGCTTCAATCTGGATACCTTTATGGTTCCGCCGGCTCGTGTGCTGGCCTCCTTTCTCTTCCGTTCATCCCACCACGCCATCGCCGTCATCGAAGGCAATCGCGGTCTTTACGACGGGATCGATATCGACGGAACCACCAGCACCGCCGAGTTGGCCAAACTACTCCAAACACCGGTCCTGATGTGCATCGACGCAACCAAGACCACCCGTACCATGGCGGCGGTCGTCTCGGGTTGCGAACAGTTCGATCGGGACGTTCCTCTCAGGGGCGTCATCTTGAACCGGGTGGCCGGCGCCCGGCATGAAAACATCCTTCGTCGAAGCATCGAGGCCCATTGCGGCGTGCCCGTGCTGGGCGCCGTTCCCAAGCTGAGCCGACAGAATTTTCCCGAACGCCACATGGGACTGGTTCCCACCCCGGAACACACCTGGGCACGGGAGTCAATTGACGCCATCGCCGCGATAGCCGAAAAACACATCGACCTATCGGCTCTGATCGATATCGCGACCCGGGCGCCGGTCCTCCAACCACCGGAACGGCCCACTACCGCAGACATCACCGCAGCCGACCCGACTGCGGCAGTCGATCGAACGGCGCCCCGGGTCGGCATCATCAGAGATTCGGCCTTTCAATTCTACTATCCGGAAAACATCGAGGCGCTTTCATCCGCCGGAGCTAAAATCGTTTTTTTCAGCCCCCTTGCGACCGACTCCATCCCGAAGCTCGATGCCATTTACATCGGCGGTGGTTTTCCGGAAACCCACGCCGAGGCCCTGGCGCAAAATGTGCGCTTCAGAGAGGAATTGAAGCACTTGGCCGAAAATGGTTTTCCGATTTACGCCGAGTGCGGCGGTTTGATGTATTTGGGTAAAGAGCTGATCCTGGATGACCGCTCCTATCCCATGGCAGGGGTACTGCCGATATCCTACGGTTTTTCCAAGCGCCCGCAGGGACACGGGTACACGGTTGTCTCGGTCGACCGGCCCAACCCGTATTTTGCGGTCGGCAGCGAACACCGCGGACATGAATTTCATTATTCACGGGTGCTGGAATGGGGGGGGCAGGATGCGGACCTGGTCTTTCGCATGCACCGCGGCGCCGGTATCTGGAAAGGGCGCGACGGCGCCTGTCGAAAAAACGTACTGGCCACCTACACCCATTTGCATGCCCTCGGCGCCCCGACCTGGGCCGAAGCGGTGGTCCACATGGCGCAGTCATACCGGCAGGGCACCCCAAAACGTGAAGAGAGCAACTGAAACCTTTGGTCGTCGAGATGGCGACCCTTCATCGGCACATTCACACTACCCGATAAATCCGGTTGAAAAACGGAAGCGATCGTCTATAAGACCACACCGCTCGAGACCATCGACCACGATTTCTCCCCTCCCGATCGATCTTATAATGGAAATTCAGAATTTTGCCGTCGAATACATCGCCGGAGCCCTTCACAAGGTCAGCCCCGGTGAGCTCCGCAACGTTCTTTCGAAACGCTACTTCCTCGGTCCCCGTCAGGTTCGTCCCATCATCAGAAGTCTGCTGACAGCCGGAGAGCTGTCCTATACATATGAATATGGCACCAGTTATCTGGAAATATCCCTCCAGCGGCCGCTGAACGTCACCGAACGGATCGTTATCCTGCCGCCGGGGGTCGACTTAGATCCCGGGAAGTCGTCTGCCGCTGTGCGGATCAGCACCGGTGCGTCCTTCGGGTCTGGCCGCCATCCGACCACCCGCCTGGCACTGCGCGGCATCGATGCGGCCGTGACACTCTCGTCCGCGCAGTTCGATGACAAAAACAGCGCCCTCTTGGATATCGGCACCGGATCGGGAATTCTGGCGATAGCGGCCCTGCAGTTGGGAATTCCAAGGGCCGTGGGCGTCGATCCGGACCCTTGCGCGCGGGCGGAGGCCGTGGAAAACGCCGTTCTGAACGGTCTTGCGGCACGCCTTACCATTACGGATCAACCCCTGTCGCGGTTACCGCACGGTGATAAATTTACGATAATTACCGCCAATTTGCGATACCCGACATTGGTGCGATTGTGCGGAACCGTCGTCTCACACCTGGCAACGGCCGGTTTGCTGGTACTCTCCGGGATAAAAAGCGACGAGCAGGCCATCGTCATGGCGGTTTACGGTGAAAAAGGGTTTGCGTGCCGCTGGCAGGCAACGGAAAAAGGATGGGTCGGCCTCGTCCTGCAGCAGCGTCACCGCTGAAAGGGCCGAGGGCGGTTGTATCGCACTAAACGCTCATGGCTCTTAGGGCTGCCACGGTGCATGAAAATGACGCGCCGGAGCCCGAACGAACGGTTGCGAAAAGCGGCTGACTGTCTGAGTCGCTTAAATGCACATGGCCCTTAAGCCACCACTGGTTTCGGTTTATGAGTTTCAACTTTCTTTTTGCGGGTCTGACATTTCGTTTTAAAAACCCTAACCGAAACAATAAAGGCAGGAAGCAACGCTGAGCGTGCTTCCTGCCTTTATTTAATCAAGCGACCTGGTGATCGACTTATTTGGTCTTGGGATGGCACTTAGTGCAGGTGGTCGGTGCCGCTTTGGTTTTGTTGGCCTTGTTGTATTCCTTGTGGCAGTCGCGGCAATTCTCGTGAAAGGCCTGGGCGACATATTCCAGTTTCTCCTTGTCCGAGAGCTTGGGGGCGTCCTTCCCCTTGGGGGGTTCGCCGCATTTTTTATGGCACTCGATGCACCTTTTCACATCTTTACCGGCTAGGTCGGCCAGCGGTTTGCCCTTGTCGTCGTGGTGGCAGGCGCCACATTTGTCCTTGTACAGATCGGGTGCCTTTTTGGCGTACTCGTCGAGATGTTTTTTGTGGCTGAATTCGACGATCCCCTTGGTGTATTCGCACCCTTTGTCCTGAATCTTGACCACATCCTCCACCTTATTGGCGGCGTAGATTCCGGCTGCGAAAAACACGACCACAGCTCCGATGACCATTGCAATCAACAACGAACGCGTTTTCATAAATTGACTTTCAACCTCCTTTCCTCGAATGGACAGTTCCTCCAGTTCCCGACCGGGCCAGCCTCTCTCGCGCCAAGACTGGCACCGAACGGATTCAAACGAATTCCGCTGCCGCACAACCCGTGCGCCGCGCGGAAAACTCCCCTGAGTTTGCCGCATTTGTTACCAAGCCGAAGGGCTCTTGTCAACGGCTATAAGCGGCTGCCCCTGAAACCGATCAGTTATGTTATAGACGCTTTGGGTCTCCGATTGGTTTACCTGTCTATATTCGACTGCAGCGGCGGTTCGCGCGATTCAGGGCGCGCGAGGGTTGACGCTTAAACTGTCTCACTCGCTGCCGCCAACTGCGGCGGATTTTTCGGCCGCAGCCTCCTCTTCTACCTTCTTCTTTCCGAAAATGCGGGCCCCGATAATGCTGATTTCGTAGAGAAGCATCAGCGGTAAGGCCATCATAATCTGGGTGACCACATCCGGGGGCGTCAGAATGGCCGCTCCCACGAAAAAAAGGAGCAGGGCATACTTTCGGTTTTTCTTCAGAAAATCAACCGATACAACGCCAAGCCTGGCTAAAAAAGTGATCACCAGGGGCAATTCGAAGACCAGCCCGAAGGCCAGCAGGAGTTTGGCCGAAAACCCGAGGTACTCTTTCATCGAGGGCATGGGGCGGATGGTTTCCGTGGCGAATCCGAGGAAAAACTTGAAGCCCCAGGGGAAAACGAGAAAATATCCGAAAAGGGCACCGCCGATAAAAAAGAAGGTGGAAAGAAAAACAATCGGCAGCATCAGCCTTTTTTCTTTGTCATAGAGACCCGGGGCCACAAAAATCCAGAATTCATAGATAATGACCGGTGCGGCCAGCATCAGGCCCGCGAGGAAGGCCACTTTGAGATAGGTGAAAAAAGCTTCCGGTAGTCCGGTGAAGATCAGCGAGTCGCCGGGCTGCATGACCTTGACCAGGGGATGGACCAGGATTTGAAACAGGTATTCCTTGAATCCGTAGGAGACGACAAAGCCTATGCCGACGGCGACAAAACAGACAATCAAACGCTTGCGCAGTTCTTCCAGGTGGGATGTAAAGGGAAGTTTCGACTCCTCATTCATTTCGGGTCGGTCCTTCATGTGCTGTTTTCTCCAACCGGTCGCCACCGGTATCAACCGTTGTTCGGTCTGCGGTTTCTGCCCCATTATCAGGGATATCCGCCGCGCCCTTTTCCTCTTCGGCGGCGGAGCCGTCCTGCTGCCATTTATCGTAAGCCTCTTTAAGATCAGAGACCTTCTGATCGGACGGTTTTGGATTGTCGCTTACTTCCGGCTGGCTTTTCAAAGCGCCTTTATTATCAGTGACGCTATTGGTGAAGCTTTTCTTGACCTCTTTAAGCTCACTGTCCAACTCGATTGATTCTTTCAGTTCGCTGGTCGCTTTTTTGAATTCCCGCAGCGCTCGACCCAATGACTTCGCGAGATCCGGCAGTTTCTTGGGTCCGATGACGATGAGTGCAATAGCCAGAATCAACAACATTTCCGGCATGCCGATACCAAACATGGGGTGTCTCCTTGCATATCCCCGACCGGTCGGTCGTTTGTGGATAAATTCCGACGGGCAACTTGGAACGTTTGCTAAAACCTGCGTCAATTAAAAGGCTTAACTACTACTGGGTTTCCGATAACCTGTCAAGACCAATGGAAATCCGGCTCTTATTTTGCTTGTCGGAAACGGATCTTCGGGCGGGCAAAAACGTCAGTCCATCTTTTCAGGTTTCAAAACCATCAGGAATAGATTCCCTCTCTGCTGCATGTAACCGGCGGCGGCTTCGGCATATGGACCGCTGCCCCAAAACAGGTCGGCCCGTGCCGGACCGCGAATGGCGCCACCGGTGTCCTGACTGAGCACGAATCGGCCGAATGTTTCCCAATCGATAATGTGATCGCTGCTATCAAGGATCGGCTTTTCGGTTTCGATGTAGACAAGCGCCGGCAGGGGAAAAAGCCGGTAGTCGAGAGCAATCGAGCGGCCGGGTGTCAGTTTGACCTCCAGGAAGCCCAACGGCCCGTCTTTTTCAACCCGAAAAAAAACGTAGCTGGGATTGTGGTTGAGGATGCTGCGGGTTTCCTCCGGGTGAGCCGCCAGAAAAGAGCGAATGCGCTGCATCGACATTTCCGGCTGCGGAATTTTGCCTTCGTCGATAAGGAGTCGGCCGATACTCCGGTACGGCCGACCATTGGATGAATCGTAGTGAAGGTTGAGCGTCTCGCCACTCTCCAGCAAGACCCGGCCGGAGCCCTGAATCTGGAGAAAAAACAGGTCCACAGGGTTTTCGAGCCACGCCAACACGGGCGCATTGCCGGTCAGAACGCCCTGCTCTTCAATGTCTTTGCGCTCATAGTAAGGGACGACGGTTTGGCCGGTCAGACGGCCGGTGAGTTTCTCACCCGTGAATTTATCTGAAAAAGCGGCAAGATCGATGGTCACCAGGTCATCCGGGCGTCCCAGGATCGGCACCTGATGTGTTTTGTCGGGCTGCCGCCGGGCGCTCAATAGGGGTTCATAGTAGCCGGTAAACAGGACATCCTTTTCGGGACCGTTGCCGGTGGACCGATACACTCTATAGTTGTCCCGGATGAATTGGCTCAGTTCGTCATCTGATGGGCCCGTTTGGATGAACGCCAAAAACGATTCCATCGAAAGCGCCAAGTGCGCGGCGGAAAAGTTGTCCTTGCCGAACCGGAATTCTTTGTCCGGCGGCACGCGTTGTAAATAGGCCAGGCTCTGTTGGATGCTCTCCTCCAGGCCGTCGAAATGCATGTCGTCCGTGAAATTGGGATACCTTGCAGAAGAGATTTCAAAGACGGCATGCTTCTCGGGGGCAGCGCAACCGCCGATCCAGCCGGCCAGGAGTATCAGCCCCAAAAGTAGCGGCAGCGTGAAAACGGCCTGCCGAGACCTCTGTAACGCCGACCCACGCGCATCGGAACACCCGGATCGACCGGTTACCATTAAATCGCCGAACATATATATGCGCACCGCCTTTATCCTCGCTTTATTCCCCACGCACGTAATGTCCGCTTTTGCCACCGGATTTTTCAACCAGACGCACGTCGGTTATGGTCATTTCGCGGTCATGAGATTTACACATGTCGTATATTGTCAAGGCCGCTACGGTCACGGCAGTCAGGGCTTCCATTTCAACACCGGTGCGGCCCACAAGGCGCGCGCCGGCTTCGATTCGAATCGAATGGGTCGCCCGATCCGGGAAAAAATCGATCCGTACATGGGTTAAGGGCAACGGATGACACATCGGTACGAGGTCGGATGTTTTTTTAGCGGCCATCACGCCGGCGATACGCGCCGTTTCAAGGACATTGCCCTTTGTTACGGCACCCGCCAGAATTTTTTCCAGGGTTTCGGGCTGCATGGCGATTGCGCCTCTTGCGACTGCCGTCCGGTCGGTCGCCTCTTTGGCGGTAACATCGACCATGCGGACCCTTCCCTCGGTGTCCATATGGGTGAATCCGGTCATGCGCGGCCCTCCTTTACTCAAAGTATTCGATTTTACGAGTTGCCGTTTTTTTGATGGCCTCGAGCATCGATTGCAGGGCGGAAAGCACGTTTTCACGCACATCGCCGGCAACCACCAGTACCATCACATCTTCGCCCACTCGCAGATACCTGTTTTCGGTAATGTTGACCTCAACCGCAACGATCCCGGGTCTCCGAAGACCTTCGGCGATGATGTGGTTCAGCCGGTCGTGGTCGACGCTCACCTCAAGGCCGTTAACCCGCCGTCCGTCTCGGGAGGTGGCCCGCACGATGCCATTGTGGCACAGTATCATGCCGACCCGATCGAATTCGGGATGTTTTTTTACCGTGTCGATGAGATGTTGGGTATCCAAGGCATCCCTCAAAATTGAATTAGGGAGACGGTTCAGCGGTCTCGTTGAGATTTCGCGCCATGCAATGCTTCGGCCCGGGCCATGTCTGCCGGAGAGTTGATGTTGAAAAACGATATCAGCTGTGGGTCGAGCCGACGCAGGCGATCTTCCGGAATAGTTCTGACGTGCATCTTTTTTAAGAAAAGTTGGATTTTGAGTCTGTTTTTGGTCAAGTGTCGGCGCACGTTTTCCAGGCAGCGTGTCGAATAAGCGGCACAAAGAGGCTCGAATCCGGCCGCAGTTTCCGGTATCACGGCATCGATATCAGGCGTGATGGCACCTATGATGGCCGTTACCACCTCTTTTTTTAAAAACGGAATGTCACATGCCGCGAAAAACGCGTACGGAGTCCGGCTATGAAAAAGGCCGGCATGGATTCCAGTCAATGAACTCCGGACAGGAAAGAGATCGGTTACGATGTGGGCATCCCAGTCTAAAAATTTTATCGGATCGTTGGAGACCACTATAATTTCTTCGAACGTTTCACGAAAAATCCGGTAGATTCGATCGACGATGCGCTCTCCGTCGACGGTCAGAAACGCCTTTTCTTTGCCGGAGAAACGGGTGTTAAGTCCGCCGGCCAGAATGATGCCACTGCAGGATATTGCCATTTCTTGATCAGAAACTGATTCGTGTTCTTCTTAAGGTCACGGTATGAAATAATTCCACAAGATGGCATGTAAAATCAAGACAATTTGGTTCTCCTCAGAATTCTTGCGACCACCGAGAACCTATGAGCGATGGGGCTGCTTGCCGATGCGATCCTATTTCCCCTTGCTTCAGGAAAACCTTGAAAAGGCCGACCCGAAGGGTGTAAAGATCATGAGGAAAACATGGTAAGCGTTCATAGGGCACCGCATCTGCTTTGTTGTCGGGCACTTGAAGTACCAAAGGTCGTCTGCGCGCCCGACGCCTTGCATCTGCGGCACCCTGCAAACGCTTACAGTTAGGTAGTTTGAAGCGCATCGGACTTTGCAACGCTGCGAACGGTTACAAAACATGGGCACTCACACACACAAAAAAAATGCCCCGCGGTCGGTCACTATCGGAATCTTGACGGTTTCCACGACGCGCAGCCTCCAAACCGATGAAAGCGGCAAGTGGATCGAGGGCCAGGCTTCGAATTCAGGGCACTCAGTGTGCTGCCGAAAGATTGTTCCCGATGATGCGATCCACATAGCCGAAATGGTGTCTGCCGTGATTCGGGGGCATCATCCGCAGGTACTTATACTGACCGGCGGCACGGGCATCACACCAGAGGACGTGACCATCGAAGCCGTGCGCCCGATGCTGCAGAAAGAATTGACGGCTTTCGCACCGCTTTTCGCTTTTCTTAGCCACGACGAGATTGGATCGGCCGCCTTGCTATCGCGGGCAACAGCGGGGGTCATTGGAAGCACGGTTGTTTTTTGCTTACCGGGCAGCCTGAATGCCTGCCGGCTCGCCTGGAATGCCCTCATCTTTCCTGAGCTGGGACATCTTGCACACCACACCCTGAAGAGATAATCTGTAAGCGTTCACAGGGCACCGCATCTGATTTGTTGTCGGGCGATTGAAGTACAAAAGGTCGTTTGCGCACCCGACGCCTTGCATCTGCGGCACCCTGTAAAGGCTTACAATTTGTTGTTTTGAAGCCCATAGGACTTTGCAACCCAGTAAACGGTAAACGGTTACGATAATCTGTTCATCTGTGCCACGGGCCGGCGCGTCAGTGCGGTTTTGACACGATGTCTGCGGTTGTCGCTCGCGTTTTATTCGCAACCCGACATAACCGGCAAGGGAGAGTTTCTTGAGAAAAAAAAATCGATTTCTGGCGGCCCTCGTGGCCAACCGGCAGGGGGAGATTTATGACCTCGAAGGCTATGCCGCCACCGGTATGGCGGGAAATCAATTGGTGCCGCTCGAGCCGGAAAACACGCTCGATCTACCCTTCGGCGCTGAACTGATGTTCCTGCCCGACCGGATGCCGGTCCTCTTAAATCTTCGCAGCGGCCGATTCGAGCAGGTGGCAACGGATCCCTACCGCTGCGGGGCACAGGTTTTCCCGGTGGCGGCTTTCAATTCCCCCGGCTATGTCGTCCGCTGGATCAGTGCTTATGCTGAAAGAGATAACGCTGGTCATCTACCGCTTTTTTCCTACGGCGCCGTGGGGTGGCATCACGGCGGATACCGATCGGCGGTTTTTAGGGTGGATCGTGAGAGACGGCAGGATCTGCGGCTCATGCCCCCCCGGGCCGTCAAGGCCGGCGTTCGAACCAAACGCCGGCAAATGCCCGGCAATCGATTGAGGAAACACCTGGAGACCTGCGCACTTGTCTATGGTTGCCCGGCGGCCAAGAATTTTTTCCTCGGGCGCTGCGAAGCACCGCTTCCGACCTCGCAACGGTGCAACGCCCGCTGCCGCGGCTGCCTTTCACATCAGAAAGATAGCGGGATTCCCCATAGCCAGAACCGAATCGACTTCACCCCGACCGCGAAGGAAATTACGGCGGTCGCGCTTGCGCACCTGCGCCAAGTGAAGCGTGGGGTGGTCAGTTTCGGTCAGGGGTGCGAGGGCGACCCCCTTCTGGCGGTCGACGTCATCGCTCCGGCCATCCGTTCGATCCGCGCCGCGACCGACCGGGGAACGATCAACGTGAACACCAACGGCAGTCGCCCCGCTGCGTTGAACCTTTTGATGGATGCCGGTCTCGACAGCATTCGGATCAGTCTCAACAGCGTCAGGGAGAATTTTTATAATGCTTACTTTCGACCCGGTGGATACCGCTTTTCCGATGTGGTCGCGGGGATCGATCTGGCGCTGCGGCGGGGGGTCCATGTGGCGCTCAACTATTTGAATCTTCCCGGTTTTACGGATACGCCGGAAGAGGTCGCAGCCCTCACACATTTTCTACGCCGGCATCCCGTTCAGATGATACAGTGGCGAAATCTGAACTTCGACCCGTTGAGGTATTGGGAGATGATGACAACGATTATACCGCATGGAGACCCGCTGGGAATGAAAGCCGTGTTCGAGGAGGTGCGATGCGGTTTTCCCCGGATGCGCCACGGTTACTTCAACCCGCCAAAGGAAAAGTTTTCGGAACCGTACCAACAGTCGAGTTGAGCGCCCGGTGCACTGCGACGCCGATTTCTTCGGTCGTATATGGTTTTTTTACATAGACACCGGCACCGAGGCGCTGCACTTCCTTTACCAAAACGCTTTCGGAAAATCCGCTGGCGATGATGGCTTTCTGGCCGGGGTTCAGGGTCAGAATCTTGCGGTAGGTTTCGAGACCGTCCATGCCGGGTTCCATGATCATGTCGAGAACAACCAATTCCACCCGGGTTGTCTTTAGATAGTTAACCGCAGCCTCGCCACTGGGGACGGTCGTAACCGAGTAGCCGAGTTTTTTCAACAATTCAGAGGCGATTTCACGCTGTTCGGCCACATCGTCGACGATCAGAATCGATTCGTTGCGGCCCATGTATTTTTCACGGGGAAACGGCTCATTCTTGCGAGCGAGGGGTTTGCGTGTCACCGGGAAAAACAGGGTGAAAGTGGTGCCTCTCTTCGGGCGGCTGTTGACATCGACATAGCCCTTGTGATCCTTGACGGTGCCCCAGACCACGGCCATCCCCAGACCGGATCCGCTGCGGCCCATAACCTTTTTAGTATAGAACGGCTCAAAGATCCGCTCGATATCGGCGGCGGAGATTCCGATGCCATCGTCGGATACCGACAGGACCACGTATTCCCCTGCAGCTATGGTATCGTATCCTTTGACAGGACGGTCGACATATCGATTTTCGGTCTTGATCCGTATTTCTCCGCCGGCGGGCATGGCTTCGGCTGCATTGTTAACGATGTTCATCAGCGATTTGGAAATATGTATCGGTGAACCGATCATGTTCAATAAATTCGGAGCGGTTTCAACCTTGATGTCGACCTCGGAATACATGGCCCGCATTTTTGTGTATTCAGCGCTTTTCAGATATTCGTCGACGACCTGATTGAGGTTGATGACCTGTGAGGCGGCGACACCGCGTCGGGCCAGCGTCAAAAGGTCCTGAACAATTGCCGAAGCCTTCTCGCCCGATTTTTGAATCGTGAGAATCGGCTTTCTGAGGGGACTGTCCTCAGGTAGATCCATCAACAGCAGTTCCGGATAACTGACGATGCCCGATAAAACGTTATTCAAGTCGTGGGCGACGCCGCCGGCCAGCGTGCCGATGGCCTTCATTTTTTCGGCCTGCTGAAGCCGGGCCTCCAGCACCTTGCGTTCTTTTTCGGCGAGGATCTGTCCGGTCACATCCCGGGCGAGACCGCGAAAACCGGTCGGTTCACCATCGGGGTTGTGAATGAGCGAAACCAGGGCCTGAACAAAGCATTCCGATTTGTCTTTACGCAGCATTTTCCAGTCCAGCGCCCGGGCCGCTTCACCGGTTCGGTAGACCGCATTGAATGTCTGAAAAACCTTTTCAGACGTCACCGCATCCATGAACTGGCTGTAGTTCACCCCGAGCAACTCATTGCGTCCATAGCCGAGCATGCGGCAGGTCGACTCGTTCAGAAACGTCAGGTTGCCGCTGAGGTCGACTTCGAAATAACCGTCATCGATGCTCTCGAGGATCGAACGATATTTTTCCTCGCTGACCTGAAGTTTACTGAAAGAGTGAGCATTGGCGATACTGATGGCCGTCTGGGAGGCGACACCCATCAATAAGTTTATGTCGCTTTGGGTGAGCAGGCGCTTCGAATTGACAGTGTCGACAGCCAGTATACCAAACGATTCTTTTTCATACACCATCGGGACGCAAATCAGCGATTTGACGCCCATTTCCATTGCCATTGCCAGGCTTCTGCGCGAAAGCTTGTCTTGGTCGGCCTTTACGTCCTGCATCAGAAAAGGTTTCTGGTCGAGGAAAGCCCTGACGAAATATCCTCGTGCCTCCGGCCGGTCCAAATGAAAGCTGTTGTTGCGCAGCAGTTTTTCGTGCCCTTTACTGTAGCCGAACCCATCGATGTATTCCAGGCGTGTTTTTTCCGCATTGGCCAGCATGATGACGCCGCGGTCGAAATCAAGCCTCTTGGAAATGGTCCTTATGACCGCGGATATCAATGCGTCGATTTCAATTACGGTCGATGTCGCTTGACCGATTTCCTGGACCAGCTGGGCGTTGCTGTAGCGGGCGCTGAGTTGATCGAGATGCTCTTGGGCCGCTGCCTTCTGTGATTGAATGGTTCGGATCAGCTCGCCTTTTTCAAATTGGGTCGATATCAATGACAGCGTCAGAACAGCCGCCAGGCCGATGAGACTTGCAATCAACCAGTGATGCAGCGGTAGGAAGGCCCAAAATACCAACGAAAGTAAAATAAAGAGAGCAGATGAATAGTTACGGATCCGAGCCCAGAGAAAGGCGGGAGACTTGTCCCATGAGACGATGTACCGGCAGCATGCATCCCCGCGATGGAAACATTCCGGGTGGTCGATGCGCGCGAATTTACCGGTAAACACCTCGGCCATCGCTTCCAGGTGTCCAATGCGGTTTTGGCACTGATAGGGTTTTTCCAGGACGCCTGGATGCTGTGTGAATGTGGATTCGATCCTGTTTGACCCCAGTTTTCTGGCCGTGTTGACCGTGGCCCGACTGAATTTGTCGACCACTTTACCGGCTGCCAGATAGGCGAGGGCAGGTCCCACGAAGCCGAGGAAATACTGTTTGGCGGCCCCAATCCCGCTGGATGAACTGACATGGCGGCCGGCCTGTCTTGAAATGTCGGCCGCCCCGGTTTTTTCTACAATGACATCGTGAAAGCGATCGACCTGTTCCTGGGTAAACCAATGCGCCGGATCATCTACCTGGTAACGGGTCATGCCGGATTTTTCGAGCAGCTCGTCGCAGTCGACCTGCGGCCAGTGTATTTTCAGGTAATTAAGGTAGGATTTGGTAATTCGGCTGTTATAAATCGGTCCGCTCGCCATTTCCGTGTCGCCCTGTGGGATGCCCAAAACCGGTTACCCTCTTGTCCAATCGACTTTTATTCTCTTTGTGTTATCTGAGCAGCGGTTTGACGTGATGAGGACCATGGCGTATCTTGGTCTCTGCCAGAGCTTCGGTGGTACCGAATCGTCAATACATTGACTGTCGATACGAAAAAAAAGTCACCGGGCTGACACGGGCGGGGCATATGATTTGAGTAAAAGGCGCCGCCTTAAGAGGTCTACTCTTTATTCTGGCAGCTGCTCATGGGAAAACGATAAATTGCTGCAATAAATATACCGTTATGAAATGGATAGAAGCCAAAATTGAGTTCGATTGTACCGATACCGAAACCGCCGTGGATGTCATTGCCGGGGTTTTCTACGACCTTGGTCTCAAAGGGGTCGTGATTGACGACCCCGGTTTGGTACCCGTCGAAGACTGGGGGGAAGCACCGGTCGAGCTTCCGGAATACCCTGCGGTGACCGGATTCCTGCCTGTGAGTTCCGAGGGTCTCGTGCGCTGCAACAACCTGCAACTGCAGTTGAAAAACGTGGGCGAGCGACACAACATCGTCACGCACTTACGGTTGAGAGAGATTGACGACGAAGACTGGGCCGAATCCTGGAAGGCGTTCTTCCAACCGGTTTGGATCAGCGGCGACATGGTCATCAAACCCTCCTGGGAAACTGTTTCAGCCAAACCGGATACGATCGTTATCGACATCGATCCGGGCATGGCTTTTGGTACCGGAGGGCACCCGACAACCATATTGAGCCTGCGACTGATTCGTGAACACCTTAAAAAAGGGGATGCTTTCCTGGATGTGGGCACCGGGTCCGGGATTCTCGCCATAGGCGCCGCGAAATTGGGTGCCGGATCGATTTGTGCCATCGATGTCGATGAAACAGCCGTTACGGTGGCTGCGGATAATTTCCTCAGAAATGCCATCAAACGCGACCGCTGCAGTTTGGTAAGGGGACATTTGGGAGCAGCCATAAAGGGACAATTCGACCTTGTGGCCGCCAACATCCTCACCGATGTTATTCTCGAACTTCTCGACGACCTGCAACGTGTGTCGAAGCCGGCAGGTATCTTTATTTCTTCCGGAATCATACCACAGCACAAAGAGCAGGTGCTCGCAGCCTTACAGGACCACCAGTTTGATATACTGGCGCTCGACACGCTTGAAAATTGGGTCGGGATTGCCGCTCGTCGGCGGGGGTGATGAACTTATTTTCTATTGATTTCCGGGGCTGTGCATCATATACCGCCAACGGGCGTTTCTGACGGCGCGCATGCGGATCGTTAAGAACTCGCAAAAAAATAATATGAATAAGCCCTAAGGATCGGATTTAAGGGTCATGAAAATAATGAACAAATCGAAAGTGGGTCGGAACGATCCCTGCCCCTGCGGCAGCGGACTAAAATATAAAAAATGCTGCCTCGGAAAAGATGACGGGCAGACGGAGGAAAATCGGACAGCCTACGCAAGAAAATACAACGTCCGTTTGAAAGACGAGAAGGCCGTCGAAGGCATCCGGATCGCCGGGCGACTGGTTCTGGAAACGCTCGATCTGGTGGAAGCTGCGATCCGTCCGGGTCTCGTCACCGAAGTCATTAACACGCTGGTCCATGAACACACCGTTAAAAACGGCGGCATACCCGCGCCGTTGAATTATCGCGGATTTCCGAAGAGCGTTTGTGTCTCTGTTAACGAAGTGATTTGCCACGGCATTCCTGGAGAACGCGAGTTGCGGGAAGGCGACATCCTCAACGTCGATATCACCACTATAATCGACGGTTATTTTGCCGACGCGAACAAGACCTTTTTCGTCGGTTCGCCGGGGCCGGGTGCCCGAAAGATCGTAAATGCCGCCCGGGAGTGCCTGCGGCTCGGAAGGGAAAAGGTTCGCCCCGGGAACACCATCGGCGATATCGGTTTTGCGATTCAGCAATACGCCGAGGGGCAAGGGTGTTCGGTCGTGCGCGAATTCGTCGGACACGGGGTCGGATTTGAATTTCATGAATCTCCTCAAGTGCCCCATTTCGGCCGCAAGGGCGAAGGACTCACCCTGGTGCCCGGCATGGTCTTTACCATTGAGCCGATGATCAACCTCGGTGAGCGCTACCTGAGAGTTCTGGACGACGACTGGACGGCGGTGACGCGCGACGGGTCGCTGTCAGCCCAGTTTGAACAGACCATACTTGTGACCGATGACGGTTATGAAAGTCTGACGCCCTATGACCTATGAATTGATTCTGCGCCGACCACCGTCGACCATCAAAATCCGCTCTGCAAACCCATTTTGTTCATCTATTTGCATCTTATCATACCCTCCACGCGCAATGGTACACGACCCCTTTTTCAATTTCAGTACCTACAGATCGATCATCACCAATTTGATTCTAAGGAGGCTTAATGGCAGCGGAACAAGAAAATGACATCGAGGAATTAACCGGATTCGCAATGGACATTATCCATGGCGTCGGTGAAAAAGCCCTGGCTTTTTACGGCAAGGGGCAGCATCAGACCCGTTTCGATGAAGACCTGGTCACCACAGCGGAATTGCGGTTGTCCGAATTTTTCAAAACCGAATTGCAGAATCGATTTCCGGGACATCACCTTTTCAAGGACACTTTAGAAAGCACAGATTATTCACATGAAAAGGAGCGGTATCTTTGGATTTTCGATCCGCTGGACGGCGTTGCCAATTTTCAAGCCGGTATTCCCATCTGGGGGTGTTCATTGGCCCTGATTGAAAATTTCTGGCCGATTTTCGGCGTTTTTTTTATGCCGGCCACCGGAGATCTTTTCCACGCCCGGGCCGGTAGGGAAGCTTTCTGGGGCAATGAGCGTATTCGGATTTCCGGCATCGATTCCATCAACGACGAGAGCCTGCTGTTGACATTTTCGCGATTTCACAACCGCTTCAATACCAATTTTCAGGGAAAAATCCGATCCTTTGGCTGTACCTCGGCCCACATCTGCTACGTCGCCATGGGACGAGCGGACGCTGCCATCGTGGCCAACGAGTCTTTTCAGGATCTGGCCGCTGCGCGGGTCATCATTGAATCGGCCGGGGGCAGGTTCTGCAAGATCGACGGCAGCGACTTCTTTCTCAATGATTACCTCGGCGGTCATAAAATCGAGGAGCATCTTCTGGCAACATCAGCGGAACTATTGCCTCAAATACGGGCCTGCCTGAAACCGGCTCCTTAATCAGTTTTCGATATAGAAATATGCAATTTTCTGCAAGTATCTCATTGCGTGACGGCTGTCTATATGGTATCAATATGATATAATATCAATGCGTTGATTTTGCGCTACGGTGTGGCCGCCAGTGCGCTTGCTGTAACCTTATCGAACCACCGGGATCTATCGACTCAATCGTCTCAGAGGACGAATACCGGCTGTGCCATACTGGAGGGTAAAATGCACAAGGACAAAAAAGCGATAAAAAGGGAAATCCTCGACAAATTTCGATCACTGGGCAGCGAGAACGACACGCTGCCGCCGAATTGGCTGGAAGTGGATTATCTTGCAAGTCTGGACAACCAGGAGAAAAAGATTTTCAAACAAGCCATTAAAGAACTCGTGTCAAGTGGATTGGTTGAGCACCTCGAAGAACCGGATGACAACCTTCGGTTGACGCAAAAGGGTACCGATCTCATCTACTGACCCGTAGATGAGGGGATTTTCGATCACAACCGCGCGCTTTTATTGCGGGCGGTCGCATTGTCGCTGTTCTCGCCCGTCTGCCGCGCACCTGAATTTACGGAAGCGTGTCTACCTTCGCTTGCCGCTGTGGATAAATTCCTTCCGATCAGCACTGTTTTTCGAGATATCCTCCATTAGAGCCCCTGCGAAAATGCAAACTTATTTTGGCGGGATCCCCAAGGGCTCACTTATTAAAAGTCACATTACGGTTACAAATCGCGACTTAACTTATATCAGGCGCTCTGGTTTCGAAGTGCGTGGGGACGAAGAGCGCTGACCGTGCGATCCTGGCTGAGAAAAATACCCGTCAGTATCAGGAGAGCCGCCAGGTACTGAGTCGGTGTGAACTGCTCGCCCAAGATCAGCCAACCGAGAAGAACCGAGAAAACCGGAATCAGGTTCACATATGCGGATGCCTGGCTGACCGGGATACGGCTGACGCCGAAATTGTAAAGTCCGTAGGCCCCAAAACTGATAAACGCCCCGAGATAGATGATGGCCAACGTGCCGCCGAGATCGAACTGCAAGGGTAATCGGGTCGACGGCAGAAACAGAATCGGAAAATAAAAAAGGCTGCCGACGAAAGCCTGAAAAGCGGTCAGCAGTAAGGGACTGTAGCGTGCGGTGAGTCTTTTGAGTGTAATGATGTAACCGACAGCACACACCATGGCGACAAACTCGAGAAAATTGCCCAGAGGAGGATTGGGTGCCGATGGTGAGACTGCGCCGCTCAAGCTCAGCCAGACGGCACCGCTGATGGCCAGTGCAAAGCCGAGCAATGTCTTGAGGGTAATGGTTTCTTTCAGAAATACTTTCGCGGCTACGGCAACCATCAGTGGTAATAGGGCTGAGATCATACCGGCTTGGGCGGCGGCGGTGTTCTCTATTGCCTTGGCTTCAAACAGAAAATAGAGACAGGGTTCGCAAAATGCCATGAAAAGGATCGGTTTCCAGTCTCCCCGGTGAAAGGTGACGGCCCGCCATCGGTGAAGGAAAAATAAAAAACAGACGCTGGCCACCAGCATGCGGCCGAATATCACCACCATCGGGTGATAACTGCGGAAAGCGAGTTTCAAGACGATAAACGAACTGGCCCACAGCATCATCGCCGTGACAAGACCGGCAACGGGAAGCCAGTTTGACCGAGTTTGTATCACGGGTCACCTTTTCTGCCGCATTTAAAAATTCTCTGATAGATCCTGGAGGGCAAGGCGAGGCTCCAGTCTACCTACTGGGAGAAAGACTCGACCTCTACCACGATTCACGGCAAAATAAAACCTCCGTTCGAAGGCGAAAACGAATACGAATATGACACCGACTGACCTTTCGTTACACCGCACGCATGCGGTGCTTGACGCCTCCTCATCCGACGGCTAATATGACGCCGGTTACAAACTTTATCGTCGAAAAAATAAGCGGCGTTCGCTTCGATACGGTCGTGATCATTGCGAACGGTCGACTGGAATGGATTTGAAATAATCGAAAGGAAGGCCCAATCAATGGCTCAGCAATCTTCATCTTTATCGACCAGAGAATTTTCCGAACTGACAGGCGTCGCCGTCTCTACCGTCAATCGTTTGTTGCGAAAAGGTAAGATCAAGGGGGTGAAAACCGCCGGAAAGTGGAAAATTGACAAGACTGAAATGACAGCCAAGGCGATTCAAGCCATCGTGAAACCGTCGGGTAAGCGAGCGGCACCCGATAAAATCGACCGGATGGCTAAGAAGAAAGATAAAGCGCAGGGGGCAGGAGTTCCCGCAGGCGATTTTTCGGCCTCCGTAGACAAAAAAGAAACTTCTGGGACCTCGGCCGACGGGGCCCAGACATATTCGGTGATCGAATTTAGTAAGTTAACTTACCTGACCGAATACGGTGTGCTCGAATTCCTGAAAAAAGGACTTTTGCAAGGGGTCAGGGACAAAAAAGGACAGTGGCGACTGGGAGCCGAAAATCTCCAAAACCCCGGTATGCGTAACCTACTCCGCTGACATACTTCCAGCCCCCATCTTTTTTATGCCTTCGAAAAAGGCAGTGCGGCATTCAGGTTATCGACGACCTGCTGCTCATGTCGGTTGATCTCGTCGATGTGCCCTTTAAGGATCTGAGCCAGGCCCGGATCGTAGAACCGGTGCAGGCTGTGGTTGGCCACCGCTTCGAAACCACGTCGAACTTTGTGGGGTGAGCCGGCGCCGGGATCGAAAAGAGCGACCCCGTGGCGGATGGCCCACTCAATCGGGCTATAATAGCAGGCATTGAAATGCAGGTGATTTATTTTTTTTGCACTACCCCAGTAGCGTCCGTACAATCGATCATTTTTAGTCAGCAAGAAAGAAAGGCCTACCGGGAGGTCGTTTTCCGGCCCGTCAAAAGCCGCCATCAGCAACAACCGGTGACGGAACCGATGATGCAAGCCTTCAAAAAAGGCCTTTGTAAGGTATTTGCAGCCCCATGGGCCGTACTGATCATTGGTGCGGCTGTAATAGGTGTACATCAATGGAAATAATTGGCGGGGAATCTCCGCGCCGGTCAACGGCTTGATGCAAATTCCGGCACGTTCTGCGCTCCTGCGCTCACGGCGGATGTTGCGGCGCTGGTTTGTGTTGAATATCGCCAGGTAGTCCTCGAAAGAGTGAAAATCTCTGTTTTTCCATGCATAACTTTGATGCTGCCAGGCGATGAACCCCAGCGACTCCATTTGTGCTTTCCATTCCGGATCGACGAACAGAAAACTGCAGCCGACGATCTTGTTGGTGTAACAAAAGGAATCGATGGCGTTGACCATCAACCGCGTCACCTGAGCGGCATCTGCTCTGCGATCGATCAGGAAACGGTAACCGACAACCGGTGAGAAAGGACTCATCCCGACCAGCTTGGGATAGTAGCGAATTCCGAGACGCTGCGCCAAGTGAGCCCAGGCATGATCAAAAACGAATTCACCGTCGCTGTGCCCCTTGGCGTACAACGGGGCGGCACCGACGAGGCGATCTTCCGACCAGACCGTCAGATGCAACGGCAGCCAGCCCGTTTCTGCCCGCACACTGCCCGAATCTTCAAGCAGATGCAGCCAATCCCACTCCAGCAGCGGGGTTTTAAGCGGCAGCGCGAGCGTATTCCATGCCGACCGATCAATGTCGGACATGCGCGATTTCCAGGCAATCGAGTAGGTCGGGCCGTTTTCGGCTTTGGTCGCTTTTCGTGGAAACATGGCTTACCGACAGTCTTGCGGTTTGGCGACGCCTTTGGACGCAAGCATCCGGTTTGATCGAAAAGGAAACGGTTAAAGATGACCTTTCCATTGGGTATATATAGTACCGTTAAATTACATAAAGAAAAGGTAGGTATCTCCGAATTTCTGTCAAGCAAAAGGATTGGATGGGCAGCTGGAATGGGTCGATGGGAAGTGCCACAGAGTAGTAAGAAAAAAATCACGCCTTTGCCGATAGCAGCGTAACGGCGTGGGAAAAAGGTTCAAGAAGAGCAGTATTCTTAAAATTTTTCGATGATCTTTCCCTTGTCGATGAAGACGGCGATGTCGTCGCGGGCATTCAGCAAAACCGTCATCGCCCGGGCGAGCTCATCGAAAACCGGGTCCTCCTCTCCCAGCCACTCCCGCGCTTCTTGCATTATCTGCTCACCGCTATCAAGGAATCCATTGATGCGGCTCAGCAGAGCCTTGCGCTTTTGGTGCTTTTCTTTTTCTTTTGTGATGACCGGCATCAGGCGCTGGATCGAATACTCGACTAACGCGTCGCGTGGGGTCTGAAAGTTTACCGAGGCCAGCTCCAGGCTGTTGAGTGTCCGGCGGCTGAGAACAAATGTTTTTTGTACGCGACTGGGCTCGTCGAACTTTGTCGTCTGTACTTCGCGCGCAATGACTTCCAGCGCCTTGATATCATCCACCAGATGATCGAAAAGGGACTTCTGTTTGATACCCAGGTGAATCGATACGGCACTCATGGTTTCAATGGCTCTGGCCGTCAGTTTGAACGTGGCCCGCACCGACTGCCGACCTCGCAGGTCCCGGGAAGACGGTTGTGGCAACATGTCGTCGCGGAGCTGGTTATCTTTGTTTTCATCTTTCATTTACAAATCTCCCCTGGTCCGATGATGACGACAATTGGCAATTACTCGGTTAGTTTTAAAGTATAAGTAATAGAATGTTAGTTACAATTATTTGATTGCCAACATAACAATTGTATTTAGCAGAGTAGCCGCTAAATTGACAGAAAATTTAAACCGAAGAGGGCGGCGATTGTAAACCGCCGCCCTTTTCATTAATTGACTTCCTCGTATTCCGCTTCCACAACCTCCTCGTCACGGTTCGAGGCAGATGATGGATTGGCTTGCGAACTGCGCCCTTCAGTTGTGCGGCCCTGACCGGTTCCAGCAGCCGTTGATTGTTGATAAGCCCCCTCTGCAAGCCGCTGAGAAGCGTGGCGCAATTCTTCGGTCAGCCTTTTGATGTCACCCATATCCGTGCCGTCCATGGCCCGTTTCAGGTTGGCAATAGCCTCTTCGACCCGTGACCGATCTTCCGCACCGGTCTTGCCCCCCAACTCCACGAGGGACTTTTCGGTGGCGTGGATCAAAGCGTCGGCGGTATTGCGGGCCTCCACCCGATCACGCTTGAGTTGGTCTTCTTCAGTGTGCAGTTCGGCCTCTTTGACCAGCCGGTCGATGTCTTCACGGCTGAGACCGGAAGAATGGGTGATCTTGATCGACTGCGCCTTGCCGGTGGCCTTGTTGGTGGCCGAAACCTCAACGATGCCGTTGGCATCGATGTCGAAGGCGACCTCGATTTGCGGTATGCCCCTGGCCGCGGGTGCAATCTCCGTCAACTCGAAGCGGCCCAGCGTTTTGTTGTCGATCGCCATTTCACGCTCGCCTTGCAGCACATGGATCGAGACCGCCGGTTGATTGTCCTCGGCCGTGGTGAAGATTTCGCTCTTTCGGGCTGGTATCGTGGTGTTCCTTTCGATCAACTTGGTCATGACCCCACCCAAAGTTTCGATTCCGAGAGACAAGGGCGTGACATCCAGCAGGAGAACGTCTTTTACGTCACCTTTCAACACGGCGCCTTGAATGGCGGCGCCCAAAGCAACCACCTCATCCGGATTGACGCCTTTGTTGGGCATCTTGCCGAAAATCTTCTGCACGCGTTCCTGCACCGCCGGCATGCGGGTCATACCGCCCACCAGGACCACCTCGTCGATGTCGGTGGCTGCTAGGCCCGCATCCTGGAGCGCCATGCGGCACGGACCTTCCAACTTGTCGAGCAGGTCCGAGACCAGGTTTTCGAATTTCGTGCGGGTGATCTTCAAGTTCAGGTGTTTGGGACCGTTGGCATCGGCCGTGATGAACGGCAGGTTGACGTCCGTTTCGAAGGCGCTCGAAAGTTCCATCTTGGCCTTTTCTGCGGCCTCTTTGAGGCGTTGCAGAGCCATTTTATCTCTTCTCAAATCGATGCCCTGATCCTTTTTAAATTCGTCGGCGAGGTAATCGATCAAGTGCAAGTCGAAATCTTCACCGCCGAGGTGGGTGTCGCCATTGGTCGCCTTGACCTCGAACACACCGTCCCCTATTTCGAGGATGGAAATGTCAAACGTTCCGCCACCCAGATCGAACACCGCGATCTTTTCGTCCTTTTTATTGTCCAAGCCATAGGCCAGTGAAGCCGCCGTCGGTTCGTTGATGATTCGCAGGACGTTGAGACCGGCGATTTTACCGGCATCCTTTGTCGCCTGGCGTTGGCTGTCGCTGAAATAGGCCGGAACCGTGATGACGGCGTCGGTGACCGGTTCTCCCAAAAACTCCTCGGCCGCTTTTTTCATACCGGCTAAAATATATGATGAAATTTCAGCCGGGCTGTAAGCTTTGCCCTTGAGATTGATTTGTACGTCACCGTTGGCGGCCTTTTCAATTTTATACGGCAGATTTTTAATGTCGTTTTGGACTTCCGTTGCATCGTATCGTCTGCCGATCAACCGTTTAACGCCGAAAACCGTATTATCTGGATTGGTGATGGCTTGACGCTTGGCGATCTGACCCGCCAACCGCTCACCGCCGTCGGTAATCGCCACTATAGACGGCGTGGTTCGTCCGCCTTCGGGATTTGTTATGACCTTTGCTTCGGTTCCCTCCATTATGGCGACGCAAGAGTTGGTGGTGCCGAGATCGATTCCTATTATTTTATTCATTGAATATACCTCCTTGTCCGGATAGAATCCGAAATTGTCTTTGATTGACCAGACAGGTCGAGTTTAAATAATTGTTTTAGACTTAAATCTAAATTTATTTTTCATTTTGTCAATACTTAATAACATTATTTTTTACATATTTTTACAAATAGTAATAAAATGGGCCGCATGGTTTTTGTACGGGTCCGGGTGGCAACAATCTGCGGAGGGCATGAGCTTGTTTTCATGGACTGCGTGGTTAACGTGTAAAAATGATGAAATTGACACTCCGATAAGTTTCATACGAAGGAAAGGGGAACAATGCGAACGGTTTTAAAGTCAATCGGTCGGATATTAAATACTTTCTGGAAAGGAGTGACCGTCCTTCGGCGGGTATTCCTGAACCTGCTTTTTATCGCCCTTGTCGTGCTGGTGATCGTCATTCTTTTGTCCGGTATTCAAGATCGCTTTCCATCAGGTGCCGCATTGGTATTGGCACCGGCTGGAAAAATCGTCGAGCAATCTACCGAAACGCTGCTTGTCGATCGCTTCTACGGCACGACAACGGGAGCCGAAACGGTTCTCAGAGACCTTATCGATGGTATCGACACCGCCAGGAATGACCCGAAAATCAAAATCCTTGTGCTCGACCTCGAGAAACTGGAGGGGGCTGGAATCAGCCAGTTGCAGGAGATCGGTGAGGCCTTGAAGCGGTTTAAGGCCAACGGAAAAACCATATTTGCCTTCGGTGACAGTTTCGATCAGCGCCAATATTATCTGGCCGCACATGCCGATCAGCTTTACCTGCATCCGATGGGACAGGTATGGCTGGGCGGGTTGGGGATTTACCGCCACTATTTCAAGAACGCACTGGACAAACTCCACGTCGATTTTCACGTTTTCAGGGTTGGTACCTACAAATCGGCTCTGGAGCCCTTTATGCGAAACGACATGTCCACGGATGACCGGAAATCCAATCAGGCCTGGCTGAACACGCTGTGGGAGGCGTATACGACGGATGTGGCCGCCCTGCGCAGGCTGCCGGCAGAGCGAATCGACGACTACATCAACAATCTGGATGGCAACCTTGCCGAAGAAGGTGGTGATGCCGCCCGACTGGCATTGACGTCCGGTCTGGTAGACAACCTGAAAACCCGGGATGAGATCAGAGACGAACTTATCCATTTGGTTGGAGAGGATGAAAACGGGGAGAGTTATAACAAAATTGATTTCGACACGTACATTTCAAGCATGCTCCCAAAAGTGCGCCGCCCTCGCACGGAGAGCAGCCGGGTCGGACTGATTGTGGCCGAGGGTATCATTATGAACGGCAAGCAGCCGGCCGGCCGTATCGGCGCTGAATCGACAGCAGAACTGATCCGCCAGGCGCGTGAGGACGAAAAAATCAAAGCCGTCGTGCTGCGAATAGACAGCGGCGGCGGCAGCGCCGTGGCCTCTGAGATTATTCGCCGTGAACTCGAATTGACGCGCGGAGCCGGTAAACCGGTCGTCGTCTCCATGAGTTCGATCGCCGCATCGGGTGCTTACTGGATTTCGGTGGCGGCCGACGAAATATGGGCCTTACCCACGACCATCACCGGCTCTATCGGAATCTTTGCCGCCCTGCCCACCTTTGACAAAACGCTTAAGGCTATCGGGATCAACACGGACGGTGTCGGAACAACTCGCCTGTCCGGTGCTTTCGATCTCAGCCGGCCCCTCAATCCGCTGCTCGCCGATGCACTGCAGCTCCAGATTGAAAGGGGTTATCGACGGTTCATCGAACAAGTGAGCCAGGGGCGCAACATGACCCCCGAGGCAGTGGAAAAAGTAGCCCAGGGCCGGGTTTGGGCGGCTCAAACCGCCAAGGGCCTGGGCCTGATCGACAAGTTCGGAGGTCTGACGCCGGCTGTCGAAAGCGCAGCGAAACTGGCCAAGCTTGAGAAATACGATCTAGTGGTCGTGAAACAGCCCCTGACGGCCAGGGAGCGCCTGTTCAAAAGCCTGAGCCGGCTGATCGGCATCCTTGTATCTGGAGCCAAGAGTCTCCGGGCGGAAAAGGTCCTTCACTCTTTCGGGTCTGCACTGAATGATCCTGAGATCGAAGCCGTCCTCCAGATCGGGGATCCCGGCCGCTCGTATGCGCTATGTCTTGAGTGCATGGCTCTCAGCGACTGACCGTTCACAATACGAAGGAAAAATCCGATCCATTGAAGTACCGGTCGTAAACTAACGCAGCTCGATTTCGCGGTACGGCAGATCGAGTTGTGCGGCCAGCCGATCGAGATCTTCTTCCAGGGTCTGCACTCCGTTTTGGTTCCGGCCTACCGGAATCGTCTTATCCGCGACCACAAACACTTGGATGCGCCCTGGGTCCAGATAGCGTCGCGCCAGGTTCTCGAGTTCAGAGGTGCTGGCGTCAATGTAGGCGTCCTGAATTCGATCGAGCGTGTCCAGCGGTTCCCCGCGCATCCGGTAGCGGGCATAAGTTGTCACCAGATCATGCGGCGTGTCGACGTTAAACACAAAACTGTTGAGTGATTCGAGGCGCTTGCGTTTCAGATCGTCTTGTGGAATTCCTCGTCTAAGCTCCCGCATGATATCAACGGTCTCGGCGATCGCCATACCGGTTTTGTCGCCCTTGCACCCAAGGTATCCGATCAATATTCCGGCATTCCACTTATAGGTTTGGAAAAACCCTGCCGAATAGACCAAGCCCAGGTCATCCCTCAACCGGGTGTACATCAACGAGTCGCTTCCTCCGAAAATGTCCGTCAACAGCCGCAGCTTCCAGAACGCAGGGTCCGATCTCTTGGGGCCTGTCAGGTTCAGCACCACCTGTGACTGAACCTGACCCGCTTTGGGTATGAGGGCGAGAACGGCAGGGGTCGCTGATGGGTCCGCCAAGCGCCGTTCGGGTGCCTGGCCGGTGGGCAAACTCTTCGTCAATCGTCCGACGCCGGCAACCGCGGCCTCCCTGGAAATGTCCCCGGAAACTGCCATCACCATGTTAGACGGGACAAAGTATGTGCGCAGGAAACGCTTCAAATCTTCCCGCTCGATCGTCGGGATCGTTTCGAGCCCCTTGAGGGGATCACGGCCATAGGGGTGCCCGTTGAAATGCCAAATCGCCCCTTCCCGCATGGCCACTGCCTGGGCGTTCTCTCCCTGGCGTTTCAGTCCGATCAACGACTGCTCCTTTACAACGTCCACCACATCGGGCCGGAATGCCGGTTGCGTCAGGATTTCATTCAGCAGGTCCAGCCCATTCTCCCATTCATCCTTGAGAACCGACAGCTGGATGGTGGTGTCTTCCTCGCCCACCGATACCGATACTTCGATGGCATTATCATCCAGCACTTGGGCCAGCTCTTCCGGCGCATGCCGCTCGGTGCCGCCGTTGACGAGGCTGCCGTTGACGAGGTCCGCCAACCCGGTTTTGGAGGGGTCAATGTCGACGTCGCCGGCTTTCACCAGCAGGGTCAGGTCGATCATCGGGAGTTCGGTATCCCGCATGAAAAACAGGGTAGTGCCGCCGACTGTGGCGGACTCTGCTTGAGGATAGGTCACTTTGACGGGTTTACGCTCGAAAGAGAGCGGATGCCGCCAGCCCTCAGGAGTGGGGTAGATCGAGTGATTGGAGAGATCGACCGGAGGCGTGCTGCGAGCGGCAGCCTTGGCGCCCACGGACCTAATTTCATTATACTCTGACGGGGGTTTGTCCGGTTCGCCACCGGGGATGACATAGACACTGGTCAGGTTTTCGTCACGAATATAGGTCCGTGCCACGCGCTGTACATCCTCCGGCGTTACCGCAGCGATGTTGTCGAGGTAAGTGTTCAGATATCGCCACCCGGTCTGGACTTCAAGGGTGGCCAACGTTGAGGCCAAGCTTTCATTGCTTCGCATCCGTTCAATAAAAGCCCGCTGGTTGAGTTTTTTGATGCGCTCGAGCTCCCGGTCGGTGACGGGCTGGTTCTTTAGAACCTCGACCTCAGCCAGCAGCAGGTTTTCGAGGTCGCGGCAGGCGTCAAGGTAGGCCCGGCCTTTTTCCTCTTCCGTCGGGTTGTCGCTTTTGAGATTCTGCGGTTCGTTGGGCGATCCACCGAGAATCACCATTCCCCCATAGCGGTTGTCCGGGTTGGCGGCCCAAGCCTCGACCGCCAGACCCTTGTTGATCAGGTTTTGCGTGATGCGGGCACTGCGCCCCTGATTGAGCAGCATGGTCATGACATCCAGCGCGTAGAAGTCCTCGGTGCCCATCAGGGCCCCATGGAAACCGATCCGCACCAGCGGGGTCCGGGCCCCCTTGAGATGCCGCACGCTGCGGCGCGGGCCTTCCTGGGGTGGTTCTTCCGTTACGGTTTCGGGACTGCGGGCGCCGTTCGGATATCTTTCGAAATATATTTTGGCGAGTCGGCGGGCTTTTTCAACAGTCAAGTCGCCGACCAGAACGCAGACGGCATTGGTCGGATTGTAGTACCGGCGGTGAAACGCCATGGCGTCTGTGGTATTGAAGTTTTCCATATCCGATCGCCATCCGATGGTCGGATTGCGATAAGGGTGGGCGGTGTAGGCGGTGGCATCCAGATCGAGCCATGCGGCACCGGCCGGATTGTTGACATAGCGGAAGGCCCACTCTCGCTGGACCACCTCTTTTTCGACATAGAATTCACGCCAGGAAGGCTCGAAGATCTGTTCACTGATGATCGAGAACCACTGCTCGAGCATGTCTGACGGCACCGATGCGACATACTGGGTCTGGTCTTGACTTGTAAAGGCATTGATGCCTACGGCACCGTTTTTTCCCAGTTGGGAAGAAAAGGCCTGCGGCACGAAAATACTTTGGACCTCACTGCGCAGGGTGTCCATCTCGGCCAGCTTTTTTTGGATGAGCTCCCGATCGGGGTGGCGGGATTCTTCCTCCCGCAGAACCACCTGATAGGCGGCTTCGATTTCTTTCTGGAGTTCCTGATCCTTGGCACGGTCCAATGTGCCGAAATTCTTTGTGCCTTTGAACATCATGTGTTCCAAAAGGTGGGCAATGCCAGTTTTGCCGGTCTCTTCGAGCGCCGAACCGGCCCGTATGGCCAACCGGACCGCTACCTGGGGCATTGCCGGGCGGTTGACCACCAAAAAGAGCATGCCGTTGTCCAGCGTAAATTCTTCGACATCGATGTTTGTCTCAAGGTTTGCTTGGGCGCGCGAGCCGAGAACGCTTGCCGTCAATAGCAGTATTGACAAGGTGATCCGCAGCAGTTGTCGCATTCAATTATCCTCCAACGGTATAACTCAGCTGACCGCCAAATGACGGTCCAGTATTGATTGAGTTTTGTGCTCTTGGCAGACGATCTTATTTTTAGTTTTCAAGCCACTAAGATAGGAAACGTCAGGCACTTTGTAAACCGGGGTCGAGCCCAGAGATACCTTTGTCGCATAGATGCTCCGCCAGTTGGTTTGCCGTGAGCGTCGTTCCGAAACATCCCACATCGACGCCAGACAAACGGGTTCGAATGGCATCCAGGTGGTAGGGGGTGCCCATCAGCCGCCTTTCCAATTGTGACGCATGGCCGATGGCAGTGATATTTTTTCCAAAACGGATGCCGACGATGCGGCCGCTTTCCACCGCGATCATCGTTTCCAGATAACCGGCAGGCGTCCGACTGCTGCGGCGAATGCGAAAAGCCGGGGCCCTGCCGAAGTTCCATTCCCAGGACCGGTACTTTTCCCTGGAAAGGCGGCAAACCGAATTCCATACTTGGTCAGGAAGAGGGATTTTTTGCAGGCCCCCTTCCCGCTCGGCGATGCACTCGACCAGCTTTTGCTGAATCACATCCATGCCGGTGCCGGGAGGCAGATGATCTGAAATGTTGGCGACATCACTCGAAACCGATTGGCGTGCCCGCGAAATGACGTGGCCTTTGTTCACTTGCAGAGCCCGGCGCAGCCAGACGAGATCGCTTTTCAACAGCAGGGTGCCGTGCAGGATGATCCGCTTGGTGTTTGAAAATTGCGCATTGCCCGATATTTTTTTGCCAGCGACAAACAGGTCGTGCTTGTGGTTGAATTCGGCAGCCACGCCCAATTTTAACAGCGCCGAGCGGACCGGTTCGAGGATATGGCTGATGTCTTTCAGGCTTCGGCGGTCGTGTTGCCGGATGAAACTGAAGTTCAGGTTTCCATCGTCGTGATAGACCGCTCCTCCGCCCGATATGCGCCGCAGCACGTGCAGACCGTGTCGGGCCACAAAGGGAAGATTGACTTCTTCAAGGATGTTCTGGTGGCGGCCGACGATAACGGCCGGCTGGTTTACGTACATCATAAAATATGTTCGGTCCGGGTCGAGGTGGCGCAGGGCGCACTCTTCTATAGCCAGGTTGACGTGAGGATCGGACGTATCGTTGTTGTCAATCTGAAAAATCATTGCATGCAATCATCTGTCAAAAGAGTATGAAAGTCAAAAGATCCGTTTATGATGTATCTGATCGGTAATCCGACTCATGACACCCTTTCGATAAATAAGAGGACCGTGCAGGCCTTGGGAGGCACCGTTTGGTATGCGGCGATGTTTCTGGCAGGCTTAGGCCGCCGGGTGGCTGTTGTTGGCATAGGCGACGATAAAATAAAGCGCCGGCTTGCCCGAGGCGGTGTGGATGTCCGGTATTTTTCCGATGCCGGACCGGTGACGCTTTTCGAGAATACGTACTCGGCCGATATTCGGAAACAGAAAGCTTGGCCCGGCGGTGACATTCAGCCTGCTGATGTTCCTCAAGCCGCATTCGATGCGATGGGCTTGCTCGTCGGCCCGGTGTTGCAGGAAGTCGATCCGGCCATCTTGCGGACGCCCCGCTCAGGGTGCCTGATGCTGGACGCCCAGGGATTTCTCCGGCAGCTCTCCACTGCCGGAGACGTGATTCTTCGGATGACGCCCGAAGCCGAAACGGCGCTCAGGCATTGTGATATCCTGAAAGTCAACGCAAGGGAGGCGGCCGTCATCACGTCCACCGGTGACGGTGAAACCGCCGGGCGCGTTCTTCATCGGATGGGACCGAAAATGGTCATCATTACCAGAGGCGCAGAAGGCGCCCTTTTTTATGACGGGGTCCGTTTTACGCAGATCAGCGCCCCGGAGGTAGATGTGGTCGATCCGACCGGCGCCGGCGATGTTTTTTCGGCGGCGTTCCTGGTTCGATACATCGCATCCGGCAACCTGATCGCAGCGGGCCGGTTTGCCGTGACAGCCGCTGCCCTCTCGACCCGGGGTTTCGGTGCCTCCGCCCTGCCCTCGGATGCTGAAATTTCGTCACTGATGGAACAGCACTTTTAAACTCCGGACTGTTATAGTTAAAACCGGTACAGGTACGCCCGACAAGACACGTGTTTTACCGTCCGGCAAAGTGTGCTATGGCTTCTCCGTCGGTCATCAGCATTGAATCCGATATTCGGACAAACCGAGAGGGGTCGGAAATGGCGATGAAACGCTGGCGGTGTATCATTTGCGGCTATATCCACGACGGAGACGAGCCGCCGCTGATATGTCCAGTCTGCGGTGCACCCAGAGAACTGTTTGAAGAAATCACGATTTCAGAGGAGCAGCCATGATCAGGATCAACGAAAATTATCTGAAGCTCAAAGCATCCTATCTCTTTTCGGATATTGCCAAGCGGGTGGCCGCGTTCCAGCAAGCACATCCAGAACGGGAAATCATCAAACTCGGTATCGGCGACGTCACGCGGGCATTGCCACCGGCCTGTATCGAAGCCCTTCACCGGGCAGTGGATGAGATGGCCGATGACGACACCTTCCACGGGTACGGCCCCGAACAGGGGTATTCGTTCCTGCGCGAGAAAATCGCCCGCCATGATTATCAGGACCGAGGTGCGGACATCGCTGCAGATGAAATTTTTGTCAGCGACGGGGCAAAATGCGACACCGGAAACATCCAGGAAATTTTTTCAACCGATATTAAAATCGCCATCCCCGATCCGGTCTACCCGGTCTATCTCGACACCAACGTGATGGCCGGACGCACCGGCGACTACAGCGGCGGCCGCTACGATGGCATCGTTTATTTGGAGGGAAACCGCACAAACGGGTTCGTGCCGGATCTGCCCACCGAACCGGTCGATCTGATATACCTCTGTTTTCCGAACAATCCCACGGGGGCCGCGATCGATAAGCCCCGACTCATGCAGTGGGTCGAATTCGCCCGAGCTCACAAGGCGTTGATCCTCTATGATGCCGCCTATGAATCATTTATCCGCGACGATGCCATCCCGCGGTCGATTTACGAAATCGAGGGGGCCCGGGAGGTGGCGATCGAGTTCAGGAGCTTTTCCAAAACCGCCGGTTTCACCGGCACACGCTGCGCCTTTACCGTGGTGCCCAAGTCCTGCCGGGCATACACGAGTGCGGGTGCAGAGCATGAGGTCCATGCCCTGTGGAACCGACGGCACACCACCAAGTTCAACAGCGTGTCCTACCCGGTCCAGAGGGCCGCCGCGGCGATATACAGCGAAGAGGGCCGGCGCCAGAGCAAAGAATTGACCGATTATTACTTGAGCAACGCTGCGGTCATCCGCCGGGAGATGACGGCGCTCGGTTATGACTGCATCGGTGGAGAGAATTCTCCTTACATCTGGGTGGACGGACGAACGGATTCATGGAAATTTTTCGATCTGCTGCTGGAAAAGGCCGGGGTCGTGTGCACGCCAGGCGCCGGTTTCGGAAAATGCGGCGAGGGCTTTATCCGTATCAGCGCCTTCAACTCCGCACAAAACGTCGAGAAGGCCATGCGGCGCATTTCTGAAACGCTGAAAAACTGAAGCCGGTCAGAGAACAGCCTTGAAACATTTATTCAACAGGTTGCACAAGATCCAGATCGTCGTTGTTCTTGGTTTTCAATAGATCACGGTCATCAAGGTTGCACCCGTTCTGAAGACAGAATTTCAAAAATTTTTTTTCGGCTTCCTGGAAATCTTCTTCTGAATAATGCTCCAGGTTTTCAGGGATGCGAAACTCCTTTTTAAGGTTCTGAATCAACAACTTTATGCCGGTTGTTCTATCTGGCGTATCAGCCATTATGACCCTCTGACCATAAAAAGGGGTGAATGATAGGTTCTGCTTAAGAGGTAAATCCGTAAATAACGGCATTCGCTCTGCCTTACAGGCAGACCTGTCACCTATCACCCCTGGTAGATTTGATCGGCGATGTCGGACAGCGTAAAGTCGATCCCGCCGGTTTTGAGCTGCCGAAACATTTTCCGCATGTGTTCGGCGTTTTCAATAAAAACCTCAACCACCGGAAAAGATTTGGATAGAAAGTAACGATGGTCTTCGAGAAGTCGGACGGTTTCCTGGAATTTATCGACCAGCAGTGCCAAAACCGAGTAGTCGGACATGTAGCAGATGGGCAAACATGCGCCGTTCAGATGAGGTAAGTCAACGGCAGCGAGATCCACTTCTTTGGGTAATATCTGTAATTTTCTCATTTTGTGCTTTTTAATATATTTTTCGTTTTCTGGATAGCCCTCATCGTAAAAGAAGGCGTCTGAGGACCATAAATCCAATCAAGGCAGCGGTGGCTATGGTGGCCCCGGCTATGAAAGTGGCTGGTGCACCGAAGCCTTCCCACAACCAGCCGGCGAAAATACTGGCGAGAAGGGTGGCCACGCCGCTGGCCAGGCTGAAAATGCCGAAAGCCGTTCCTCGCAAATCCTGACGGGCGTTATCGGCGATCATGGCTGAAAGCAACCCCTGAGTCAAGCCCATGTGCAGGCCCCAGAGGGCCGTGCCGGCAGCCACCACCCAGCTGGCATTTGCGACGGCGAATATCAGATCGGAGGCGATTAGGACAACCAACCCGACAGCCATCATACCCGTACGGCCGATCCGGTCGGACAAACGCCCTACCGGGTATGCCGTCAAAGAGTAGACGACATTCATGAGGACCATCAGAGCAGGGACCATGCTGGCCTTCATGCCGACGCTCGTGGCCCGCAGGAGCAAAAATGCTTCACTGAAGCGAGCCAGGGTAAACAGGCACCCGAACAACACGGCCAGCCAATAAGAACATCCCATTTCCCTGAGGTTTTTGCGGTGCAACGGGAATTTTAAAGATCCCGTAAAGGAAACCACCGGCTCACTTACATAAAATGCGAGTATGACCACAGAGAGCAAGCCCGGAACCGTCGCAAGCCAGAAGACACTCCGGAAATCACCGGATGTCCAAATCATGAGCACCATAGCCAGCAGCGGGCCCAAAAATGCGCCTGTCGTATCGAGCGATTGCCGGAGACCGTAAGCCGTACCGCGCAAATCGCCAGGTGTCACATCGGCAATCAATGCATCGCGAGGAGCACCCCGAATTCCTTTACCGATGCGGTCCAGGAAGCGAGCCGTGAAAACAAGGCCGCTTCCGGTAGCCGCGGCGAACAACGGTTTGGTCAACGTTCCGAGAGCATAACCGGTGAGGATCAGGGCTTTGCGTTTTCGGAGCCGGTCGCTCAAAGCCCCGGAGAAAGTCTTGGTTATCAGGGCAGTGGCTTCGGCGACGCCTTCTATGATTCCGACAGACAGTGCGCTTGCGCCCAAAACCGAAACCAGGAAAACGGGCAGCAGGCTGTGGATCATTTCCGAAGAAATGTCCATGAACATGCTGACGAAACCAAGGGCCCAGATTGTTTGGGGTATGCCCTTCCATCGGCTTTCTGCGCCTGGAGCATCCGGTTGTTTATCGGGTTTCATACGCTCAAAACTAACGGTTTGAGGGGAAAGTTATTCTGTTTTGAAAGTGCCCGTTGTAAAGGCACGTTCAGGACGCCGATCTTTACATCCGTATTGTCTGCATGTTAAGGGCTCACTCAAAAATAACGTTACGTTTTTGAAAACCAATGCATTCCGTCCGGCTGCTGGTGCGAAAACTCGAAATATCCAGATATGCTTTCGTTTTCGCGCCTTGCTGGCCGGGCGCATCAACACCCAACGGTGCGAACTTATTTTTTCATGAACCCGAAGGGGGTGTTCTTAATTAGCGGGGCTGTAGCGTCCAGGCCATTAAAAAGCAAAAAATCCAAACTTGTGGGGAGGCCCTGATGAAGTCGTTCGAGTTTTTAGTGCCGGTGCAGAGGCGTTACTTTGAAGATTACGTGGCCGGAACGATCCATGAGTTCGGTACGATCACGGTCGAAGAAGATGAGATTATCGCCTTCGGCCGGCGATTCGATCCCCAAGTTTTTCATACCGACCCCGAGGCCGCAAAATCAACAATTTACACCGGGCTTATCGCATCCGGTTGGCACACCGCTGCTCTGATGATGCGGCTGTTCGTGGACAACTACCTGTCTCACGTGGCCAGCCTCGGTTCGCCGGGCGTAGACGAGCTGCGGTGGTTGGTGCCTGTCCGGCCCGGTGATACACTTTCTCTGAGGGTGACCATCACGCAAACGAACCGCTCACGTTCAAAACCGGACCGCGGCATCGTGCATTCGCTCATTGAAGTGCTGAACCAGGACCGCATCGTCGCCATGAGCATGAAGGCCGTGAACTTTTTGCTTTGTCGCTCCTCTTCCCTCTGAGTCGGCAAAGACCCCCGATCTCGGCAGCGATCACGATGATTGCTTGACCACCGCCGTAAAAATACCGGCTCCAATCAGAGCACTGCCGCCGCAGCGGTTGAACCATCTGAGCGCCGCCTCTTTTTGAAGGACATCGCGCAGCCGTCCGGCGAACAAGCCATACATTGACGCATTCAATGCCGCAAGAATCAGGAATGTGGCCCCCAGGACGATGAGCTGGAAAGCTATCGGCGCATGGTGGTTGACGAACTGAGGCAGAAAGGCGACGAAAAAGACGATGCTCTTCGGATTCAAGGCGGTCACCACGTAGGCACTGGCAAAGAAGCGGCGACTTGATACCGCTGCCGACAATGATGGTAAATCTTGCTGCGTTGGATTGCTGCGCCAGAGTTTGATGCCGAGGTAAATCAGGTAAAGGGCGCCGATCCATTTCAGTATGGTAAACAGAGCGGCCGATGCGGCCAACACGGCACCAAGGCCCAGAAGGGAGAGGGCCATGGCCGTGAAGTCGCCGAGTGTCACCCCGGCGGCAAGCGGCAACACGGCGCGACGGCCGTGGCCGGCAGATTGACTGATCACCAGGATGATGGTCGGCCCGGGTATCACCAGAACGATCATCGCCGCGATCACAAAGGTGCCGTAGGTTTCCAGATTCATGAAAAAGCTCCGTATTTGATACGATGTAAATGAAACCGGGTAGAACTTCAAGAAGGAATTGTCGTTCTTTCTGCAAACCTTCACCCCTCGGTTACGTCAGGTCCCGAGGCAGAAAGAATAGAAACGGTCTTTTTACATCGGGAACAACCGGATGGCGCACACTGCGGCCAGAAATCCGAAGGCAGCGGCGATGAGAATGAGGCGGGTGATGCGGTTATTGAAGAGGTTCTTTCTTTTATGACGTTCGAAGGCGGTGTAGAGCAGCTGTTTTTCGTCTGACGTGACCGCGGACTTGATGGGAAGCGTATCGACCTTGTTTTGATTTTCTTCTATGTGGTCTTCGATAAATGCCATGGTTGGAACCTGAAATGAGAACGGGTGATGCACACCTGACCGAAATCGGACTCATCATATCAAAAGTGACATAAAAGTCAATGATTTCAAAACTTACCCATTGCGTTTATTTGTCATATCGGTGTATAGAATAAGTCTATTTGTCCGCGTTTCCTGTTCGTTGCATTCGATCGATATGCGAACAGGATATCAGGATTCATGACGAAGCTGTCTGCAATGTCCTCTTGAACGTCTCAACTCGTATGGCATCGAAAGTGTACCGATGACGGTCAAGTCCATCGTGTCTGCGTTTATACAGAAACTTTATCCACTTAATTCTTCCCGTGAAGACGGCCTGATTTACTGGCGCGAATGTATTCTGCACACGCTCCTCGGCGCTGCCCTGGTGCTGGGATTGGTCGCGCTGGTGCCGGCACTCGCCCTGGCCATCAATGAAGAGCTCTGGGGTCTGCTGGGTTTCGATATTTGCATGTATTTGAGCGTTGTCGCATTGGTCGTTTTCAGGAACGTATCCTATGAGCTGCGGGCAGCGGGTATATTGGTTGTGGCCCTTGCGATCGGCATCTGGGTAACGGTCAGCGTCGGCCCGCTAAGCGGTGGGCCGGCATGGCTGTTCACGGTTGCCGTATTCAGCGGTTTGCTGCTGGGTCTGAAGGCCGCCCTGATTACAGTCGTTTTGAACGGCTTTTCAATAAGCGTGATTGGTTGGTTGGCGTTTAACGGCCACCTGGGTGACGGACAGCCGTTTTTCAGCTCTGTGGCGCGTGCCGTCGCAGCGGGGGCAAACTTTCTGGCCTTGAATGCCGGTGCGGCGATAACGGTATCGGTGCTGGTTCACGGTCTTCAGGAAACGGCCGAGAAAGAAAAGGCCTCCAAAGAGATCATTAGAAAGGAGCAGGCCCGGCTGATCGAAGCCAGAGAGGATCTTAAAAATGAAGTTGAAGTGCGCAAACAGGCGGAGGAGGCCCTGCGTGTCGAGCGGGATACGCTGGACAAAATTACCCGCAGCGTCGGTGCCGGCCTCGCCGTCATTTCGCGGGATTATCGCGTTGTGTGGGCCAATGAAATTTTGAAAAAAATGTTTGGTGCCATCGAAGGCCAGCCCTGCCAGAAAGCTTTTAATAAAACCGACGAGGTTTGCCCCGGGTGCGGTGCGCGCGCGGTTTTTGATAACGGAAAAGAAGAATCACTTCATGAACAGGCCGGTCGAGACCTCCAGGGCAATGTCGTTTATTCACAGATTATCGCAACACCCATCCGGGACGCGACCGGAAACGTCACCGCAGCCCTGGAACTGGTTATCCCGATTACCGAGCGCAAGCGCGCCGAAGAAGAACGGCGCAGGCTCGAAGGGCAATTGGAACAGGCCCGCAAAATGGAAGCCATTGCGACTCTGGCCGGCGGTATCGCCCATCAATTCAACAATCTTTTGTCGGCCGTGTCGGGCAATATCGAACTGATGAAACTGGATGACCATGACCGGCAGAAATACAGCAGATATTTTACGCCAATTGAAAATTCGATCCAGCGAATGGCGAAGTTGACGGGACAACTGCTGGCATACGCGAGGGGCGGTAAATACCGCGTCAGCCACGTGTCGATGATCGAATTCGTGAGGGAAACCCTGCCTCTGGTCGAGCATGCTCTCAAACCTACCATAACGGTCGAAACCGATCTGCCCGAAAAAGTGTCGCTCGTGACCATAGACGTTACACAGATGCAGACGGTCCTGTCCGGGATTCTGTCGAATGCTTCGGAGGCGATAGAAAAGACCGGGCACGTGTTGATTTCATGCCGGGACGAACATATCACCACTGAACAATCCAAAATGACACCGGGCCTGGTCCCCGGCGATTACGTTGTATTATCGGTCACGGACAACGGAAAGGGGATGGATGAAAATACGCGCCAACGGATATTCGAGCCGTTTTTCAGCACAAAATTCCAGGGGCGGGGGCTCGAAATGGCTTCGGTGTACGGCATTATAAAAAATCATGATGGTTGGATTTCCGTAGACTCGAAACCGCTCCGGGGGACGACGGTAAAAATTTTCCTTCCAGCTATCAGAGGCGAGGCGCCGGCGATAAAACCGGTGAGGGCACTTAATATGGAGAATTCTGGTACGATTCTGGTTATCGAAGATGAAGAAATGGTCCTGAATGTGACCAGTTCGATGCTGCAAAATCTCGGCTATCGCGTCCTGGCGGCACGCAGCGGCGAAGAAGCCCTGCGCATCGCCGACAGCTACGATGGTCAGATTGACTTGGCGCTGCTCGACATCATTTTGCCCGACATGGGGGGCAAAGAGATTTATCCGCGCTTGCTGGCTTCACGACCGAATCTGAGGGTTATCGTTTGCAGTGGTTACGCCCTCAACGGACCGGCCCAGGAAATACTCAAGCAGGGCGCACAAGGCTTTATTCAAAAACCTTATACGATGGCGGCGCTCTCCGAAAAACTGTCGGCGACAATCAATTTGAAGTAACCAATCACGCGGCTTCGTTCAACTCCTTGAGAACTTTGAGATAATCATCTCTTTCCATGGGTCTCGGGTTGTCTCGATTGCTGCCGTTGGCGGCGCTGTCGTTGGCCAGTTTTTCGAAATCACTTTCCTTGACGCCCAGTTGTGTGAACTCGGGCAGGTGGATGTCGGCGGCCAATTTTTTTACTTCGTCTACCGCTTGCCGGGCCCGGCTCTCGACGCTGCCGTCACCCAATCCCATTGCCAGGGCAATGCGGGCGTATCGATCGACACAGTAGTTCAGATTGTATGCCATAACTGCCGGTAGCGTCACCGCGTTGCATACGCCGTGCGGCAAATCGTATTGACCGCCGAGAGCCTCGGCGATACAGTGAACCGCCGCCACGTCTGAATGGCTGAAGGCTATGGCGGCTAATAGACTTCCCAACAACATGCCCGAACGGGCTTCAACATTTTGGCCGTCGGAAACTGCCGTTCGCAGATGCGTGGTTATGAGTTCGACGGCATATAGGGCGACGGCATCCGACAGAGGTTCAGCTGCCTTGGCGGTATAGGCTTCAATGGCATGGGTCAATGCGTCCATGCCCGTTGCGGCCGTTAATGCCGCCGGCATTGACAGCGTCATTTCAGGATCCACCAATGCAACCCGGGGGGCAATTTTCGGATCCTTGATGCTGAATTTAAAATGCTCTCTGCTGTCCGTGACAACGGCGCTGAAGGTTACCTCACTGCCGCTGCCGGCTGTGGTCGGGATCGCGATCAACGGCAGGACCTCGCCCGGAATTTTTCCATATCCTTCGAAGTCCCGCACCTGACCGCCGTTGGCTGCGACGACATTGATGGCCTTGGCGCAGTCGATAGGGCTGCCGCCACCGATGGCCACCAGGCAGTCCGGCTTATCGAATGCCGCTTTTTTAGCGCCCTCTTCGACATTGTAATCTTTGGGATTCGCTTCAACACGGGCAAATATGTCGTAGGCGATGCGTTTTGAGGCCAAATGAGTGGTGAATCGGGACAAAACACCCGAAGAGGCGAGCCGGACATCGGTGATCAGCATGACACGCCGCGCATTGATAAGGTCCAGCTCGTCAGCGAGTTTTTCAACCGCTCCGCTACCGTATTCGATCCGGGTGGGCAGGGTGAAACTAAAGGGTGACAAAAGGTTCATAGGGAAATCCTTTCCGGTCATCTATAACGTTTTGTGGGGCTCTCCTTGCTTCCGTCCAGTGCCCGCTGGAGACGATCACGCTCGACTTTGGCCTTGCGAAGCTCATCCGTCATCGCTTCCTGTCTCTCCATTGGGGCGTCATCGATCTGTTTTTCAAGTTCTGAAACTTTTCGGATGAGGCGATAAAGGTCTCTTGCAATCAAACGGATCGACATAAGCTCGACTCAGCTACAAAATGTAAGAACAGGAGGACGAGACGTGCCAACATAACCATCACAGACGTTTTCCGTCAATTTTTATTTGACATCCCAGGTTTTCTGTGATTATTTATTAGGATGATCAAGGCAGCACCAACGATGTTCAACGGGTTGGGGCTGCCTTTAAATTTCGTGCCAATCGAAAAACAGAGCCACTTTCTTTTCGGGGCTACCCTAAGAATATAGCGTGTCTGCATTAACGTCAAAACCATTCGCGAACGCCCATACCCATTCAAGCGGTACAAAAACAACCTGGCAGTTTAACGGAAAGCGGGCCGGAAAAGGTACCGCTTATTTTTTTGGGAGGTGAACAATGATGTACTTCGAAGCCATATTCCAACCGAATAATCTGACCCACTACAATTCCGATGATGTTCAGAAAATCGTTGGAAAAAAGATTGCCGTTCAAGACGGCTGGGTGCTCGAAGAAGGCCCGCACAAAGGCCAACAGGGCTACTATCTACCGAACTCAACCGTCGGTCTGATACCAGCCAGTGACCTCAAAGAGATCCGAGTCATTCCCTACGCTCAGTGGAAGGACATCTTTAACCGAACCAAGCAGGAATCCGTTTAACCCCGAATCAGCAACGTCGCAGACACCCGTTTACATGGCCGAACACCAACCGCGGCCAGGTTCACAGGTGCCATAAAACGAGCGATGGACCCCCTCATCCTCACCCGGTGGTGATCCAACTCCCCCCAAAATGCGCAGCCGCTGTCAGTTTTATTTCATCTCTATTGAAAAAAATGTAAAAAACTGTTGCAATTAGTAACACAATGTGTTTATTTAAATAAACGTCACGGTATGCCGCTGTTGCCGGCTTTGGAGTCATCAACCGATTTTTGTGGAGGAAACGGGTGACGCTTTCCAACTTCGATTCCTTTTTAAAGCGTGTTTTTGCAACCACCGGGTTGGAAACTCAAACCGAGTTGGCTTCCGTGCTTCGGATCAACCGCTCGGCCATTACCCAGGCGCGCAAGAAAGATTCGATACCGGCTAATTGGGTTCTTCAACTCTATCGAATTTATGGTTTCAATCCGGACTGGCTCGAAAGAGGCACGGGCGAGACCTTCCTTAAAGCAGACCGAGAAAAGGAAATAAAGTTTAAACACGTCCCCAAGGTCAGGGCGCGTCTTAGCGCGGGTGGCGGTTCTTTCGAGATCGGCGCTGAAATTCAGGGCTATTACGCCTTTCAAACCGAGTGGTTGCGAACCAAGGGCAACACGGATCGGATGGTTCTTATGGACATCTTCGGCAACAGTATGGAGCCCGAATTGAAGGACGGCGACAGTGTCCTGATCGACGAATCGCAAAAGGATATCCTATCCGGGGCCGTTTTTGCCGTGGGTGTTGACGACACCATTTTGGTCAAACGCGTTGAAAAACACCCCAACACACTGGTTCTGCTCAGCGACAACAGGGACTATGCGCCGATATATCTCAAAGGCGGCGAATGCGAGAGTGTGCGTATCATCGGCAAGGTGATCTGGGCGGCGCGGGAGTTTCGGTAGCCCATTTTTTTTGATCTATTTGTTTATAAAAATTAACAAAGTATAAAGTTAAATAAACAGAAGGGGGGAGAAAGATGCAACAGCGGTTTTGTACTTGCGGATTTCCGGTCTGGGTTCAGTATCTGCTGTCCGAAAGGAATGGCGGTACGATTTTCTGGTCGACCGTCTACCGCACCGGACGGGTGCTCACCCGTTGTCCGAGCTGCGGACGCGCGCTGCATATCGACGATCTGAGCTGAGGTATTTTTTGTCGCCGGTCGGCGCTGCGAATCGCTACCGGGATTGGTTTCGGCTTTCATTAAGCAGGAGGTCCAATATGACAAAGCTTTCGATTTACCAGAATTACGACGATCATTTTGAATATGACGGTGGTACCGCCATACGGCAGACCCGCAAAAAAGCCGATGAAACCGTGTGGCAGAACTGGCTGCTCTTTGATACCATCGAGGCCGCTTTGGAATACTTCAACGACTGCTGTGATGCCTGATGGGGTAATACAATTCCGCGGGATGTCAAATTCGGCCTTTACTCAGTCCGGCCGGTAGGGTTGGGCACCTGCGGTGGTGCGGTGAAATTCCCGTTCGATGTCGCTAACGGCGACCATACGCCCCGAATCGAGATAGGTCCTGTAGATAGGATCTTGCAAGTCGAGGGGACGGGAGGCCAGGCGCTTTTCGATTTCGGCAAGGGCTTCGACCGATTTGTCGCACACCGGATATCCTTTCTCATCGATATAAATATGCGACCCAAAGGAAACCGGCGAAATGTTGTTGATGTCCACAAGCTTTATGTCGCCAGCGTCGGTTAGAATCAGGTTGCCGTCACCGGCAAGGTCCGGAATATAACCGGTCTTACGAATCATTCGTTTGATGTGGCCGGTAAACGTCTCGGCGCTGCGGCGGATGCGGGTCACCAGTGCATCCCGTTCGAGCGCCGGAGCGGCTTGGCTGCCTAGGCGCGGTCGTAGGAGGTTTTCTGCCAGTCGGTCGGCATTGAGATATCCCCAGGGCTCGATATTCAGCCCTTCGACATATTCCTGTAGTCCGCAGAGCAGGATGTCCTGGTGGGCCTCCCAGAGATAGCTGACAAGAAATTCATTGGAACGGGCGTAGCCCTCAGGGCCCAAGTAGGTGGCGACGATAATGACGCGCTCCAGTTCGGCATGGGCTTCTCGGCGGGACGGGAAGCGGGTCCGGAATATCCGCAACATTTTCAGCGGCTTGGCCCGCGGAAACCACTTGATGCCGTCTGATACGACACCGCTTTTTTCTCGTGCGACATCATCAGGATCAAGGACTTCCATGATGTGCGATCGGAGTCCCTGTCGATAGTGGCGCCTGTAAACAAAGCGGCCCGGTTGGCGGATGAAGTTCAAACGCAGAACATCTTCTGCGCTCAATGATGGCTTTTCTCTGACGTCCTGAGTCATCGGTGCCATAGATGGAGATTAAACGATTCGGTAACCGTCATAATAAACGCTGCAGCCGGCGTCATCCGGCCACCGGATGTGATGTGGCGGCCTGTGTCAAGCTTGGAGGTCAAGAAAAAATAAAGGGACACGATCATTTCGAAAGAACGCTCGAATTTCCATTTCAGTCATTCATCCGCCTGTCCCAATCATATTCCGGTGCAGTAACGATATGTTCCATATTCTGGATTCGGCGTTCCAACCGCTCAAAACGATGTTTCAGACGCTTGAGGGCCCGGTGCCGGTTACCGGTGTAGCTGTCGTAAAACTCCTGTTCGTCTTCGCTGCGAAGAGGAATGACCGGTTCGGGTTTCATCAGCAGGGCCGCCAGAAGGTAGAGCCCGGTAATCGGCCAGAATCCGGTCAAAATAAGCAGTCCCACTGCAATGGCCCGGGTCCAGGCGACAGACAAATCAAAAAACTCGGAAAAGCCTCGGCAAACCCCCAACAAGACGCCATGGCGTGAACGGTAAAGTCCGTTTGAAAACAATTTTTCAATCGGTCTCATGATCGGTTCTCCCTTTTCTTTTATCGAACAGAATGGTCTCCAGCACATCCACGCGCTCTTCCATCCGGGTCAGTTTTTGGTAAATTTCTTGTATCATTCCGGCATCATCAGCTTCGTTTTGGCGGTCTTTACGGGAAACCCCTCCTTTGATGAGCCGTATACCCATCAGGATCGTTGCCCCAATTACGGTCAGTGACACGACAATGCCGCCGAAAACGATCGCGGTGATGAAAGCACCCTGCATGCCTGGCGGTCCTCCGAAGAAAGTTTATATAGATGTTGCCGGTCCCTTGTTATCCGCCGGCATCAAAATTAATAATATGCGGCTACACGCTTTGGCTGGCTGCCGGTTTTTTCAAGGCCTGCAGTTCGGCTTCAATTTCCTCATCCGCATTCAGTTTGTCAAGTTCTTCCTCGAGATCGCTTTTACGACCGATATTCACCAGGTCGGCTTCTGACTCCATGCGGTCGATCCGGCCTTCGAGCTCTTCGAATTTGACCATCACCTCAGTGCTGTCCGCTCGTCGGATTTCCTGTTGGGCCCGTATTTTTCGGCGGGCATGGACGTGACGCTGGATCAATACCCGTTGCTTGTCGCGCGCGGATTTGAGTTTTTCCTCCAACTGGCGAATGTCTTCGTGATACTGAACGACCAAGTGATCGAGTTCGTCGCGCTCTTGCTGCAGATTCTCTTGCCGCCGGGTATAGCGGCGCTTTTCGATGAGGGCTTCACGTGCAAGATCGTCCCGGCCTTTGCGGACGGCCAATGCGGCCTTGTCTTCCCAGTGCCCGGCCCGACCGACAATCTCCTCCAGTTGGCGCTGAACCTTCTTGCTTTCAGCCATGACCCCGGCACAGGCGGCTTTTAGCTCGACAAGCGTGTCTTCCATTTCCCGTATCATGAGTTTGATCAGTTTTTCCGGATCCTCGGCCCGATCGAGCATGGCGTTGATGTTGGAGCTGATGATGTCGCGGAAGCGTGTAAAGATGCCCATGGTGTACCTCCTGAATGGTTTTAAAATCATTCTCAGCAGATTGCGTGCCAAAAATAACGATACGGGCGGCGGGTTGATTTCCCAAGCGGGATATTGTTTCTTGCGGGTAAAACGGAATTGATTTTGTATTAAATTTAATCAATTATTTCGATTGTTTATAAATTTCGTTTTCCTTTCAAACCTCGTGTTGAGTTGAATTTTTCAAGGGGTATATCGTGGCGATTGATTGACATTTTTTTAAATTGACGTAATTAGTAGTTGGCAAATTTAGCTTAATTAAGTACATAATTGACCTATATTTAATTAAATTTACTATGGTAAACTTATCCAATACTTCGGCAAGCCGTGTCAGTGGTCTGAGTGACGGTATGCGCGAGGCCCTGGGACAGTCCGAGGTCTTCCTGGCATTCCAGGAACGCCTTTCCCATGTCGCTGCGGTGAACCGGCCGGTCCTGTTGATCGGTGAGCGCGGCACCGGCAAGGAATTGGCGGCCTCCCGCCTGCACTACCTTTCGCGCCGCTGGCAGGGTCCGCTCATTGCCCTGAATTGTGCAGCCCTTTCGGAGGCGCTGATCGAATCCGAGCTGTTTGGCTATGAGAAAGGGGCCTTCACGGGTGCCTCCCAGCGTCGGAGCGGACGCTTCGAAGCGGCCGACGGCGGCACGCTTTTCCTGGACGAAGTCGGAATCATTCCCCTGGAGGTGCAGGAGAAGATCCTGCGCGTGGTCGAATACGGCACATTCGAGAGAGTGGGCAGTACCGAACTCATCGAAGCGGATGCCCGCATCATTGCCGCCACCAATGCGAATTTGCCGTATCTCGTTCGCTCCGGCCGTTTCAAGCAGGATTTACTTGACAGGCTGTCTTTTGAAGTGCTGTTTTTGCCGCCGTTAAGAGAGCGACGCGAAGACATTCTCCTTCTGGCCAATCATTTCGCGGCGCGCATGTCTTTTGAATTGGGGCGGGAAGGAAACGTGCGTTTCAGCAGCAAGGCCGCTCGGGCTCTCGAAGAGTATTCTTGGCCGGGCAACATCCGCGAACTGAAAAACGTCGTCGAACGCGCTGTCTACCGTTCGGACGCCTCTGTTGTGACCACCATAACTTTCGATCCTTTTGACAATCCATTCGAAACCCGCTCTGCCGATCCCTCACCGGCAGCCACACCAGACCAAGTTACCGATGCCGTTCGGGCGCCAAAGCCAAAACCCTTCAAAAAGGCGATTATTGAATACGAGCGGCAACTCATAAAAGAGGCCTTGCAGGCAGCGCAGTTCAATCAGAAAAGAGCCGCGGCAATGATGGGATTGACCTATCATCAATTTCGCGGACTGTACCGGCGGCATCGTGCGCATCTTTCATAGGTTCATGGGTTTTTACGGTGCCAGGACAAAAGAAAGTTTGAGGAAATCCTCTGGAAGGCTTCAAAAATAATTTTTCCGTCGGCGTTTCTATGGTAGAGTCATTGCGAACGTAACAAGGTTTTTTGCGGGGTGAACGGAATGCACTGCGTCGTGAGAATGGGACGGCGGCTGCTATCCGGCCGGCAAATGGTCTGCCGGCGAAAGTCGGTATATCGGCCGCCACTCTGTGGTTTTCGGTCGGCTGCCGGATATCGATACCGGTAGAAAAGAGGTGATTAGGAAATGTCGTTGATTAACGACTCTTTGAGCATATTGGCGGCGATCTTGTCGGTCCGTATGTCGTATGCGCCGTTTTCGATCTGCTGCTTCAAAGCGGCGACTTTGTCTTCACTGATGTCGGGCAGGTCCTGTAGGGCTTTTTGGGCTCTTTGCAGGTCCCGGACGTTCTGGGAGAGTTCGACATTGTCCTCGCCGACATTGGCCCGCCCCTTCTCACCCTCGGTTTCGGCTGCTTGAGCGTTCCGCTGAACCTGGCTGACATACGGGGTTATTTGAATCGGATTTTTTTCCGTGATGTTCATTTCAGAACTCCTTTTTATCCGATCGGGTCGACCGTCGGATCCTGTTGCCTAAAAAATAATTCCTCCGGGGTCGCGCTGCGAAATTCACGACCGCCTGCATTTGTTATCGGTCGATTCCCGCAGGGCTTTAGCGAATTTTTTAACAAAGGTAATTTTTTTAGACGAAGACGGATCAGTCTCGGCCTTCTTTTGTTTCCAGTCGACGGGAACCGAAGATCGGAACATCTATCTTCAGGGCCGTGTGTCGTGCCTTGACGGTGTGGACCTGGTTGTCCTTCGTGATTTCAAAGGCTTCCAGATAATTTCGGGCCTCGAGTTCGCGCAGACCGCTCAACACCTGGGTCCGAAGCCGACCGGTTGCTTGTTGCGTGTCGAGATTGACTGAACGCGCCAGGCGGTGGAGATCGATCGAGAGCGTCTTTTCGTATTGGCCTTGGAAAAAACGGTAAAAGGCCTTGCTGACGTCGCCTTTAAGTCCTGACCGAAAGCGCAGGTCGATGTTGGTTACAAAGCTCTCGGCGTACATTTCGATAAAATAGGGATTCACCGCAATCCGAACTATTCCGCTCTCGCGGTCCAGGTCGCCGAAGCTGAGGATCGAACCGGTCATCTCCTTTAAACAGCGCCGTTTCTTGCCACTGCCGCTTGTCAGCTCCAAGTCGATACGGGTTCCTGCCAGACGCTGAATGCTTTTCCAAATCGCCGTGAAGTTGGCCGCGGTGGGGGTCACACCGGCGATACCACTCAGTTCAACCAGTGTTGATTCGAATGCCTCATTCTGGTAACGGCTCATCAGGCTCAGGAGACAGAAGAGCACGGTCTCGTCGAAGATTACCAGCAATTCGCCCACCACGCGCATCCGTCCCCAGGCATTCACATCGCCTGAATCGAGCCGGACGAGAGGCCAGTCTTTCGATTTCACTCGGTTCTTAAAGTGAAAGGGGGAGACCCGGGTCAACATCGTCGGCATGAAACTGAAAAACCGTTGAACCGGCGGCTGGCGACTGAGGTGCTTGTCGACGAACAGGGCGGCCTCCCGGATCATTCGACGGCCAATGAGCTGCTTGTCCACAAAGGAAAGGGTGCCGGTTGTTTTGTCAACCGGAGAAAGAGGAGGATCCGGTGGCGTTTTCATCGCGGGCCCCGCACCATTTTGTTGATCATTTTTAGCATCATAGAAGAAAATGAATAGACTGTCAAACTCGCGCCGTGTCTGCCAATAATTTTGACGAATGATATTTAAACTCCAAAATCCCAGGTTCTACCCCATCCTTCCTGCGGTTTGATTCAAGCCCGCAAGGCGGGATAAATGCACTCAAACAGGTGATCACCTCAAAGCCCGGTCACCCGGCTCCATGTACTGGTTCATCGAAAAACGCTGCGGCTTTGCAGCCGTCCTTTTGACCTGGATTTTTTTTCATGCCGTATTAGATTACCACAGTAATGATGACCGTTAATCACGCTGAACAGAAGGGAGTCTGCCATGTCAAAAGCGATTGTTATCAATCAAACCGGTGGCCCTGAGGTGCTGCGGTGGATCGATTATGACCCCGGACAGCCCGGCCCTGGCGAAGTTCGACTTCGCCATGAAGCAGTTGGATTGAATTTCATCGATGTCTATCACCGCACCGGTCTTTATCCACTGCCTTCCATGCCGGCCGTACCGGGCATGGAGGGCAGCGGTACGGTTGAAGCCGTGGGTGACGGCGTTACCGAGGTGGCTGAGGGTGACCGCGTGGCATACGCCGGCCTGCCGCCGGGGGCTTATGCCCAAGTGCGCCTGATTCCGGCCGACCGCTTGGTCAAACTTCCGGAGAGCATCACGACACGCCAAGCGGCCGCCATGATGCTGCAGGGGATGACAGCCCGCTATCTGCTGCGCGGTTGCTTTGACGTCAAAGCCGGAGATACCATTCTGATCCATGCGGCTGCAGGTGGCGTGGGATCAATCGTCTGCCAGTGGGCCAAGCACCTCGGCGCCACCGTGATCGGCACGGTCGGGTCGGAAGAGAAAGCGGCCAAGGCCACCGAAAACGGTTGCCATTATCCGATTCTCTATACGAAAGAGGAGTTTGTCGCGCGCGTCAAGGAAATAACGGAAGGCAGGGGCGTCGACGTGGTCTATGACTCCGTGGGTCAGGCAACCTTCATGAAGTCGTTGGATTGCCTGCGGCCCTTGGGAACGATGGTGAGCTTTGGGCAGTCCTCCGGACCGGTCGCGCCGCTCGAGCTCGGCCTCTTGTCGGCCAAAGGGTCTCTGTTTCTGACCCGGCCGTCATTGATGACCTACACCGCGAAAAGGGAAGATCTCCTCACCCATGCACGTGATCTCTTCGAGGTCGTCGAGAAGGGGGTTGTCAAGGTGGAGATTCGACAAACCTTTCCGCTATCAGACGCGGCCCGTGCGCACCGTGACCTGGAAGGCCGTCGGACAACCGGATCGTCAATCTTGCTGCCGGAATAAATGGGCCTCGTTCGCCGCGGGCAGACGGGGCCGTCACCGCGACGGCGGTTGCGAAACCTCCGCAGTGCCGGTCGCATCCATTGCAAAAAGAGAGTTGAGTGTCTCCAGCATGTGCAGCGGATTGACGTTGACGCCATTGACCTTGACACCCCAATGCAGGTGTGGTCCGCTGACGCGCCCGGTGGCGCCGGCAAGCCCGATCGCCTGGCCCTTTTCGACCAACTGACCCGGCGTGACGTCGATGCGGCTCAGATGAGCGTAGGTGGTGAACAGCCCGCTGCCATGGTCGAGAATAACAATGTTGCCCGAATAAAAAAGGTTTTTCGCCAGACCCACGATGCCGGTGTTGGCAGCGTAAATCGGGGTTCCGGTTGCGGCCCTGAAGTCGACCCCGCCGTGGTAACTCTTCAATTTGCCGTTCAACAGACGCCGGGTTCCATACGGACTCGTTACCAATCCCTTCAGGGGACGCCGAAACGGTTCGTTCCAGAGTCGCCGCGGACGGCTGGCGGCATAAACGGCTCTGACTTCTTTGCCTTCCCGCTTGATCCGTTCCACATCCTTCGGCGCCGGGGTTACGCGGCTGGGGGTGACCTGCAATTTTTCCGATTTGAAGCGGCGACTCAAAATTTTCAGCGAAACGGTGAGTTCACGGTGTCCTTTGCCGTCACGCCATCCCAGGCCGATGGTTTCAGTTCCGGGTTTGCTGTGGTAAGGAATGGCGATGAGGCCGATCAAAACGTCACGGCCTTTGCGCGGATGCTCAAAAAGCGGGATGAGAGTGTCCTGAAACCGGAGCTGAATGTCGCTTACCGGCTGCTCCGGGTGCCGGATGACGATTTCCATCACCGCAACGTCACCCACGGCGGCGGCTTCAGGGATCAGCCGGAGAGCGAGGCCGTTTTCGGTGCCGACAGTTGCGGCGAAGATTGGTGATTTGCCCCAAACGATGATGGCCAAAAAAACGGCCAAAACAGGTGGAACAATTTTTCGTACCACCGCCCATAATAGATAAAATCTTAAATTCTGCAAAGCGGATAGATAAAGTTCGTGCCCAAAGAAGAGTCCACTTTTCTTCCGGTTCATGCTTTCGGTTCCTTGTTAGCAGGCGCGGTCCGTAAGGTGGATCGGTCGGTTGCGGTCGCCTTTAACCGCAGCCGGTTACCGGCGGTCGTCAACACAATGCCGCAAAGAATCAATACGATGCCCGGAAGATGATACGCTTGCAACCGTTCACCCAGAAATATGAAGGCCAACGTGATGCTGAAAACCGGCATGAGGTGGACGAAAATGCCGGCTTTGTTGGCCCCGACGGCAGCCACGGCCTTGTTCCAGAAAATGTACGCCAGGACCGACGCGAACAGGGCGATATAGAGTACCGCACCGACCGTGCCTTTGTCGACCACAAAGCCGGCGCCACGGGTTATTTCCCAAAAATAAAACGGGCTCAAGAACAACAATCCGGCTGCGATGATAAATCCTAAAAAACCGATCGGATCCAGATGCGGGGGGCGTTTGCGAAGCAAAACCGAGTAAACGGCCCAACTGAGGGCTGCCGCCAGGGTCCAGAGGTCGCCCCCGGAAAACCGGATGCTGAAAAGCAGGGCCGGCTCGCCGCGGGTGATGATCCAGATCAAGCCGGCAAATGACAGCAGCCCGCCGAGGAACTGCAGGACGGATATTTTTTCCTTGAATCCGACCCACGACACAAAAACGATAAAAACCGGTGTGAGTGAATTGATCAAAACGGTGTTGATGACGGTGTTGGACTGCAGGGCCAGATAAATGAAGGTGTTGAAATTTGTGACCGAAAGGATCGCCAGCAGAAACAACAGTTTCCAGTGCCGCCGAATCAAAGCCCTTTGCCGCATCATTGGGCGCAGGGCGAAAGGAAGCAGAAGTGCCAGTGCGACGGCCCAGCGCCAAAATGCCAATGAAACCGGCGGGACAAGACCGTGTATCCCCCTTCCAATGACAAAATTTCCCGACCAGAACAACACGGTCAATGTCAGCAGTGCATAAGGCATGATGGCACTATTGAACTTATTATAGACATGGTTTACCCACTGTAAAACCGCTATCATTTCGGTTGCGTTGCGGACCAACCGCTTATTCAGACTGCCCGTTTAGGAAAACAGGAAAAAAGTGCCAAAAACCAGCGGACACGCTCAACCGTTCATCACACTGGACCGGGTTACGATTCGGGTCAGGGACCTTCGCCTTTTCTCGGGAGCCAGCTGGGAAATCGCTTCCGGCCAGAACTGGGCGGTCATTGGACCAAACGGTGCCGGCAAGACATCCCTGGTCAGGGCCCTCGCCGGACAGGTGCCGGTCGTCGATGGTTACATCAAATACCATGACCCCGGTCTGGTGCCGTCCGCCGTCGGTTATCTCTCGTTTGAATCCCACCAAAATCTGATCGCTCGAGAAGAGACCCGGGATGATTCCCGTTTTTTCAGCCGCGATTTCGACAGCTTTCTTTCCGTTCGGCATCTACTTCTATCGGCAGTGCCGACATCGGGTTTTCAGACACCGGCGCTCGATCGTGTCGGCGACCGGCTGGAAATAGCCGGATTGCTCGACAGGCCCGTACGCCGGCTTTCCACCGGTGAAATACGTCGGGTGCTCATGGCCCGCGAAATCCTCAAATCACCCCGCCTTCTCATCCTGGATGAACCTTTCGAAGGGGTGGATACACAGGGGCGCCGGCGGATAAAGGCCCTTATCAGGACAATGATCGAAGGGCAGATCCCGGTTATTCTGGTCACCCATCGCCTGGCCGAGATCCCTTCCGCCGTGAGCCACATCCTTGCGGTTAAGAAAGGTGGCATCGTGTTTAAGGGGAAACGCCCGGCAACTCTGAACCGTCAAGACCTGGAGCGCCTCTATGCACCCGAAAAAAGGCCTGAGATCGCCTTGCCGGTTCGCCCGCAGCCCGTGATCTGCAGCTACAGGGCGTTCGGGCGGGTGCTGATCGACATGCAACAGGTGACGGTGCGCTACGGCAATGTGACGGTAATCGACAACCTGAACTGGACCGTAAGGGCGGGTGAAAATTGGGCCATCGTCGGTCCGAACGGTTCGGGCAAAACGACTTTGCTGAGTTTAGTGGCCGGCGACAACCTCCAGGCTTACGCCAATTCAATCAAATTGTTTGGACGCCGGCGGGGTTCAGGTGAAACCATCTGGGACATCAAACAGCGGCTTGGCCTGGTCTCGTCCGAGTTTCAAATTCGTTACCGCAAACCGCTTCGTGCCCTTGAGGTCGTTGTGTCGGGATTTTTCGATTCAATTGGCCTTTACCGTCAGGCTTCGCGCCGGCAGCGTCGAATCGCTTTTGCATGGATGAAACAGCTGGGATGTGCCGACAGGGCCAAACGGTTTTTTCAAAACCTATCGCAGGGAGAGCAGCGGTTGGTTCTGCTCGCACGGGCCATGGTCAAATCGCCGCTGATGTTGATTCTGGATGAGCCGTGTCAGGGCCTGGACCGATTTGCCAGAAGCCGCCTCCTCGATCTTCTCGACCGGATGGGGCGTGAATCGGAGACGTGTCTGCTTTATGTGACCCACTACCCGGCCGAAATTCCGGCGTGCACCACCCACGTTCTGCGCTTCGAAATGTCGACAAACGGGGGGTATCGGGCTCGTCAGGTGACCCTCAACAGCAATCGGGTGTGATTCTTGGCTGGATCCTCGTCGATCATGCCGTTTTCCTCGATATCGGCCACAAACGCCTTGACCAGATCCGGACACAGCTCATGGTTTGCCATCCGGCGCAGGATGGCAAACGCTTCGGCACAGGTCTTTCTTTTCTGATAAGGACGATCTGTGGTGATGGCGTCGAAACAATCGACGACGCTGACAATTCTGGCGCCCAGCGGAATATCATCGGACTTCAGGCCGCACGGATACCCCGACCCGTCCATCCGTTCGTGGTGATAATGAATATAATCCAGCACGGGCAAAAGGCTATCGATTCCCTTCAGCAGGGATACCCCGATATCGGGATGCCGACGGACTTCCGCCAACAACTCTCCTGCCAACTGGTCGGTTTGGTTGCTGAAGATGCGGTCGCTGAGGCCGATTTTGCCGATATCGTGCAGTAAACCACCAATGCCGATGTTTCCGATTTCTTCCGATGGCAGTCCCAGCCGGTGTGCGAGCCGCATGGCATAAAGCGCTACCCGCCGGGCATGTCCCTCGGTATATTGATCTTTTGTTTTGAGGGCGGAATTGATGGCACTTAATTTTTGAAAATCGGAAGCCAACGCTTCCGAACAGCTGCTTTCCATTTATTGTCGGTTATCCGTTCTTTTATAGATTTCAGTCGCCTGGCAGACGCTTGACAGTCTGGTTTTTCATTCCAGGCGCTTCAATTGTCACAAATCCATTTCTTCACGCTAAAGCCGTGCAGACGGCGGTGTAAATCAGTGGGTGTATAGAAAATGGCATACCGGATGTCAACTCAAAAAATTCATATATTTTTTCAGGAAATGAGCAGTGTGCGAAATTCGTGTTTGGTACAGAATTTCGGCCGGTGATCCGGTCACCACCACCCGGCCACCGGCATCGCCGCCCTCCGGACCCAAATCGATCACGTAGTCGGCCGATTTGATCACCTCCGGATTGTGTTCGATCACCGCCACCGTGTTTCCGCTGTCTACAAGCGCCTGCAGGACATCTACAAGCCGCCTGATGTCAGCCAGGTGCAGTCCCGTCGTGGGCTCGTCAAGGATAAAAAAAGTGTGACCGCGGGCCGGTTTTGCCAGCTGTCGCGCCAGCTTCATGCGTTGGGCTTCACCGCCGGAGAGGGTGGGACTGGGCTGGCCCAGCTCCAAATAGCCGAGACCGATGTCGCATACAAACTGCAGCGCCTGTCGAATGACGGGCACGGCCGAGAAAAATTGAAGGGCTTCGGCAAAGGTCAGAGCGAACACTTCTGCAATTGATTTGCCCTTGAACCGCACCTCGAGGGTTTCACGGTTGAAACGGCTACCGCCGCAGATGTCGCACGGCACATAGACATCGGGCAGAAAACTCATGGCGACCTTGGGATGGCCTTGACCCTTGCAGGCCTCACAGCGCCCGCCGGAGACGTTGAAGGAAAACCGGCCGGCCTTGTAGCCGCGGGCGCGCGCTTCGGGTGTTCCGGCGAAGAGCTTGCGGATGTCGTCAAGAAAACCTACATAGGAAGCCGGCACCGAACGCGGCGTGCGGCCGATGGGGCTGTGGTCGACTTCCAGCACCCGGCTCAAGTCCTTCCAACCGATAATGTCGCGGCAGCCGCCGGCCGGTAGATGTTGCTTTCCGAGACGATTGCGCAGTCCCTTGTACAGTGTTTCCTTCAAGAGTGAAGACTTTCCTGAGCCGGATACACCGGTTACACAGGTCAGTGTGCCGAGAGGAAAGCGGACGTCGATCTGTTTGAGATTGCGGGCCGACGCGGCCTGCACCACCACGGCCGGCAACTCATGGTAGGGCCGCAGCCGGGCGGTAATCTTGCGCGGGTGCCCGTCGAGGCAGGCGCCGGTGACCGATGACGGTGCGTTTTTCACGTCATCGAGGCCGCCGATGACCACCAGACGTCCGCCTTCCCGGCCGGCGCCGGGGCCCAGGTCGATGATGGTGTCGGCGGCACGGATGGTCTCCTCGTCGTGCTCCACCACCAGGATGGAATTGCCACGGTCCCTCAGGGTTTTCAATGCGTCGATCAGAACCTGATTGTCGCGGGGATGCAATCCGATCGTTGGCTCATCGAGGACATAAGTGACACCGGTGAGGTTCGATCCGAGTTGGGTGGCCAGACGAACCCGCTGGGCCTCGCCGCCGGAAAGGGTTTCTCCGCTGCGTCCCAGGGAGAGGTAGGAAAGACCGAGTCGGTTGAGGAGATCGAGACGGATCCTCAGTTCCTGGAGGATCGGATCGGAGATGGGTTTTTGCGGCGCGTCGAAGGTCAGTTCAGCGAGGGCGCGGGCCAAGCGATCCGCCGGTTCCCGCACCAACTCCCAGATCGTTTTTCCGCCGATTTTTACCGCCAGAGCCGCCGGATTCAGACGGCTGCCGCCGCAGGCGCCGCAGATCACGGCCTCTGTTTCAGGGTCATCCGTTTCGTTTACATCGACGACGCCCAACCCGTTGCACTTCGAGCAGGCTCCCTGGCGGCTGTTGAATGAAAACAGCCGGGGATCGAGTTTCACGACGCCGATACCGCAGGACGGACAGGTGCCGTGGACGCTGAAAATTTCTTCTCTGCCTGCCGGGTCCCATATCATCAGGCTGCCGTCGCCCTCCTCCAAGGCCCGGGCGATAAGCCCATCAACCGCCGTCCGCCGATCCGCCAGGGTCCCGACCACCAGGTCAATGGTGTGTTCGTGGTAGCGACTGAGGCTCATTTTCGGCTGCAGATCATGCAGCGCACCATCGATACGGGCGCGTGCATATCCTTTTTTCAGCGCCTGGGCGATCACTTCCTTATGAAACCCCTTTCGCCCTGAGACTTTGGGAGCCAACACCAAAAGGGAACGACCGCGGTAACGGCGCCGGACTTCGGCCGTGATATCTTCGGCCGACCGGGCCGTCAACCGACGGCCACAGCCCGGGCAATGCTGTGTGCCGAGCTTGCTGAACAGCAGCCGCAGGAAATGATAGACTTCCGTCAGGGTGGCGACCGTTGAACGGCGGCTGGCGTAGCTGACGCGCTGCTCGATGGCAACGGTGGGAGAAAGCCCGGAAACCAGATCGACATCGGGCCGCTCCAATACCTTGACGTATTGGCGAACATAAGGCGCCAGGCTTTCGAGGTAGCGCCGTTGACCCTCGGCAAACAGGATATCGAAAGCCAGAGTCGATTTGCCGGATCCGGACACCCCGGTCAGAACCACGAGCTGATTGTGCGGAATCAAGAGGTCGAGGTCTTTGAGATTGTGTTCGCGGGCACCCTTGAGAGAGATGACGCCTGCGTCGCTCTGCGGCACAAAATCGGCCACTTGTTCACCGATCTGCGGGAGGTGAGTTTCTGCTTTGAGGCGTCCGCGGCCTGCCAGATAGTGCTGCAGGTATCGGCCGGTATGGGAGGTGCGATGTGCCGCAATCTTTTCGGGGGGTCCGGCCGCCACGACCCGTCCGCCGCCGTCCCCTCCTTCCGGGCCTAAGTCGACGACCCAGTCTGCGGTTTTGATCACATCCATATTGTGTTCGATTACCAGGACGGTGTTGCCTTCGTTCACCAGACGTCGGAGGGCCTGAAGCAGGGTGGCGATGTCTTCGAAGTGCAGACCCGTGGTCGGTTCGTCGAAGATAAACAGCCGCCCGGTTCCGGCATCGTGTTTGAGGTACCGGGAGAGCTTGAGGCGCTGGGCTTCGCCGCCCGAAAAAGTGTTGATCGGCTGCCCGAGACGGATATATCCCAACCCGACATCGGCCAGTGGTTGGAGGGCTTCACGGATGACGACATGGCGTTTCGACGGCCGATCGAAAAACTTCAAGGCCGCTTCGACGGTCATGGAGAGGAGGTCATCGATGCTGCGGTCGCGATAGGTGACGGAAAGGATCTCGGGTTTGAACCGCCGGCCGTTGCATTGCGGGCATGAGATGAAAACGTCCGATAGAAATTGCATCTCCACCTTTTCGTACCCGTCTCCCTTGCAGGCCTCGCAGCGCCCGCCTTCGACGTTGAACGAAAAGTGGCGCGGTTCGAATCCCTTTTCGCGCGCGGCAGGCGTAGCGGCCAGCAGATGGCGGATCGGATCGAGGGCTTTGGTGTAGGTCAATGCATTGGCCCGCGGCGTCCGCCCGATAGGACGCTGATCCACCAGGATGACCTCCGTGAGGTTTTCCAATCCGGAAATCGACCGATGGTTGCCGGGCCGGGCCTCGGCCGCCCCCAGGAAACGACTTGCGGCGCGGTAGAGAATTTCTTCTGCTAAAGTCGATTTGCCGGATCCGGATACTCCCGTCAGGCAGACAAACAGGTCGAGAGGGATGCGAACATCGACCGATTTCAGATTGTTGGCAGCGGCGCCGTTGACGGTGATCCACCGGCCGCGTTGAGGCCGGCGGCGGTCTTGCGGCAAGGGGATGCGCCGCAGCCCTTTCAGATACTGGCCGGTCAGCGATCCGTCGACCCCAGCGGTGGGTCCGAAATACATGACCCGGCCGCCCTGTTCGCCGGCACCGGGGCCGAGGTCAATCAAGTAGTCGCTTTCGCGGATAATCTCCGGATCGTGCTCGACCACGACAACCGTATTGGCCCGATCCCGCAGGTCTTTAAGAATGTGCGCCAGGCGGTGGGTGTCGCGGGGGTGCAGGCCGATACTCGGTTCATCCAGGATATAGAGGGTATTGACCAGGGCGGCACCAAGGGACGAGGCCAAAGCGACCCGCTGCACCTCGCCGCCGGAGAGGGTTCTGGACTGGCGGTCCAGGGTCAGATAGGCCAGTCCAACGTCTTTAAGGTATTTCAGGCGGTTGTTGACTTCTTCCAGAATCAGCTGACCGGCTTCATCCCCCTCGGGCAGCTGAAGGCCATTGAAAAAGGCGGCCGCTGCGGTCACATCCATCGCATAGATTTGGGCGATGGTGCAGTCGGCCAAGCGGTAGAGGAGGGTTTCGGCCTTGAAGCGCGTGCCCTTGCAATCCGGGCAAGCGTCGTAGCTCCGATAGCGTGATAGAAACACGCGCACGGGCATTTTATAGGTTTTGGTTTCCAGCCACTTGAAAAACCCTCTGATGCCGTAATAGCCTTCGGTGCCCTCGATGATGGATTGTTTTTGGGGTTCGTTCAGGCGCTGGAAAGGAATGTCGAGCGGAATCTTGCGTTCGCGACAGAAGTCGATCAGCTCATCGTATTCGTGACGCGGGTTCGAGGAGTTACCCCAGGGCTTAACGGCCCCTTCGGCGATAGAGAGACCCGGATCCGGTATGACCAGGTCCAGGTCGATGTCGATGGTGCGGCCGAAGCCGCGGCAGGTCTCGCATGCACCAATAGGGCTATTGAAGGAAAACAGGTTGGGCTGGGGCGATGTGTAGTGTGTTCCGCAATAGGCGCATTCCAGTGTGCTGCTGACGGCCAGGTGCTTTTGGCGATTGACCCAGATGTCCACTTGTCCGCCACCGAACCGGAACCCCAATTCGGCCGAGTCGATGACGCGGTTGCGGTCATCGGGCCGCAGCAGAATACGGTCGATCAGAACGGGCAGGGTTTCCGCGTCATCCGTCGGCTGCCACTCAGTCGTCTCTCGAATTTCCTTGCCATCGAACCAACGGTCGAAGCCGATCCGTGCCAGTTCGGCCCGGATGTGCTTGGCCGGCACCGCTTCCGTTGGATAAGGAAAAGTCAGAATCACCTCAGTTCCGGCCGGTTGTGCCCGCACCAGCTGCCACACGTTTTCCGGTGTTTCCGCGAATACCGGCCGACCGCACTCTTTGCAATGCAGTTGCCCGAGACGGGCAAAGAGAAGCTTCACGTAGTCGGTGATTTCCGTCATGGTGCCCACGGTCGAGCGGGAGGTGCGCACCGGGTCTTTGCGGTCAATGGCAATCGCCGGTGGAATCCCCTCGATCTTGTCCACCTGCGGCCGGTCCATACGGTCCATGAACTGTCGGGCGTACGGCGAAAACGTCTCGACATATCGTCGCTGGCCTTCGGCGTAGAGGGTGTCGAACGCCAGGGAGGATTTTCCCGAGCCGCTGACACCGGTGACGACGGTGATCCGGTTGAGAGGGATCTGAAGATCGAGATTCTTCAGGTTGTTCTGACGAGCCCCGCGGATGTTGATGATATGTTTTTGGTGCATCATTAAATGATAAGCATTCGGCGTGTGGAATAAAGATCCCGCCTTCGATACGATACGGGGACGGGGCAGAGACGGAGCGTCTGCCCGATACAGCGGAAAAGCGGGCAGACGCCGACAGCGTGACAGTGACGTAGGAAGGGTCTATTTTTTGATGCTGCGCGGCAGCAGCATCTGGTGCTGAGGGCAGATCGAGCGCGGGTTCTGGTAGGCGGCACCTGCAAAGGCGATCAAATACCGGCGGATTTCGGTCATGGCGGCAATCTCGTCCACGAATCCCTTGCGGGCACAGTAGACAGGGCGTGAATTGTCGTAGTACTCCTGGACCATTTTGTTCATGTTCTCGATGACCTGGTCCAAAGGGCGACCGGCGTCTTTTTCTTTCACCAACCGCCGCGAGAAACTGGCGGCTGCGGCGGTTTCGCCGTGCATGACATAGATTTCGGTAGTGGCGACCCCGAGGGTGAAGGCGTTGTGGCGGTTGGCCGTGGGGCCGCCCATGACGTAGTGCGCCGCCGCGGTCCCCTTGCGCAGGACCACCAGCATCATTGGCACGTCGGTCTGCTGAATCGAGTAGATCAGGGACTGTCCCAGCCCGAGCAGTTCCGCCTTTTCGGCCAAATCGCCGACGTCGATGCCGGAGGTGTCCTGAATCCAGATAATCGGCACCCGATCGCGCCCGCAAAGGGTCACGAACTCGTTCATCTTGATCAGCCCCTGGCGGTAGAGCTTGCCGCCGATGCCCGGATAGGGTGCGTACTCCGGATAGTCCTCCCCCAGATATCCCTGGCGGTTGCCGATGAAACCCACCAGAAAGCCGTCTACCTTGCACAGACCGGTGTAGACTTCAGGGCCGTAATCCGGGCGGTATTCCATGTGTTCGCTGCCGTCCACCAGGCGTGACAGAACCTCGTCGAAATTGTACATCTGTTTCTGGTTGAAGGGCACCAGGCTGTAGAGGTCCTCGCCCGCAAAACGGGGGGGCTTGGGATCGGCCACCCGGAAAAATTTTGGATTGTAAGCCGGCATATCTCCCATGTAGTCCTTGATGCCGTCGAGTACCTGAGTCTCATCGTCGTAAACGTATCGGAAAAAACCGGTTTCATCGTGGTGGATCTTGGTCGAGCCGGGCGGTTCTTCTTTGTACTGCTTGGCGGCCTTGATCAGCTGTTCGGCGCCTTCCAGATCGAAGGAGCCCTTGGGAGACATTCCGCTCAGAATGCCGCCGCCCCCGACGGCGATGTTGCTGTCTTTGTGGGCAAACAGGACGGTGGGGCTGATGCCCTGGTAGCCGCCGCCGGCCGGGTTTGTCCCGTAAATGGCGGCCAAGATCGGAATCCCCATCTGCTCCAGTTCGGCGTGGCGAAAGAAGGTGGTACCGCCGCCGCGTCGGTTGGCATAGAATTTTTCCTGCTCGGTGAGCTTGACACCGCTGCAGTTGACCAGCCAGACCAGAGGCAGATTCAGGCGCTTGGACAGATCGGTGACCCGCAGGATGTTTTCATACTGACCGGGCACCCAGGCACCGGCAAAGACTTTGTTGTCGAAACCGATGATCACGGCCCATTTGCCGGAGATCTTCCCCAGGCCGTCGATGACGTTGCTGGTGCCTTCGGCGTTGTCTGCGGGATTGTAAAGCGTATGCAGCGGACACCAAGTCCCGGGGTCCACGAGATAGCGAAGCCGCTGCCAGATGGTCATTTGGCCCCGGGCGTTGATTTTTTCTTCCGGCAACCCGACAGTTTTGACTTTTTCGACCTCCTTGCGGATATCTTCCTCGATTTCCTTGATTTTTTTGACGTTCTCTTGGTTGCTTTTGATCTGTCCCGGACTCAGATCGGTACCGAAGTCCTTCATTTTTTCGAAGTAAGGTCTCATGATGTCTCGCTCCCGGTTTCGTCAGCGGTTTTATCTGTTCTGCTCGATCGGCCACAGCCCCTTTTCTTTCAAGACCGACCGCAGCGTCTTTAGGGCGGTGTTGACCGTGGGGATACCCGCATAGGTGAAGGTCTGGAAGATCGCTTCCGCGATGTCCTCCACAGGGCACCCCACATTCAGAGCGGCCTGGATATGGAGCCGGAGCTCTTCCGGGCGATCGAGGACCGTCAGGACGGCGATGGTGATCAACTGCCGCGTCTGATGGGGGATCTTTTTGCGAGCGTACAGTCTCCCCGTTATAAACAGCGACAGTTCCCGGCCCAGTTCCTTATCAAAGGTCTGCCAGAGCTCAAAGGGTTTTTCCTCCGTAACGCCCTCGAAGTAAAGCGCGGCGGTGTTTTTCGTTTTTTCGGTCAATTCCTTATCCAATGGCCGTGGTCTCCTTTTTACCGGTTCAATCTTGGCCGCTGCGCGGCGAACCTCATCGGTTCGCCTTGCGGATGCCCAGTTGGTCCAAGGCGATGATCCATTTGCAGATGTTGGCCGATCCCTCGACCATCGTGTAGGTGGGGGTATCACGGTAGAACCGGGCGACCGGATATTCAGGTGAATATCCGTAGGCGCCGAGAATTCGCATGGCGTAGTTGGCGCACTTGGTCACCACTTCGCCGGCAAAATACTTGGCCTGGGCCACGTCCAGGCCGTTGTTGAGACGGCCCTGATCCTTGGCCCAGGCGGCCTTGTAGACCAGGAGACGGGCGGCTTCGATTTCAGCCGACATCTGGGCAATCATGTCCTGGTTCATCTGAAACTCGCCGATGGGTTTGCCGAACTGTTTGCGGTCGCGGCAATATCTTACAGACACATCGAGGCAGGCCTGAGCCACGCCGACCGCTCCTGCCGCGGCCGATAAACGGGTCTGGTTCAGAGAGCTGAAGACAATTTTAGCCCCGTCTCCGGGTTGCCCGAGGATGTTTTCCTTGGGGACGCGGGTGTTGGTCAGAAAAATTTCGCCGGTCGGCGAACTGTGAGACCCCATTTTTTCGAGGGCTGTGGTTCTGACGCCGTTGAAATTCTTCAACTCGACCACGAAAGCCGACAATCCTTTGGAGCCCTTTTCACGATCCGTATAGGCGTAGTAAAGGATCACATCGGCGATGTTGGCATTGGAAATCCAGGTCTTGGAACCGTTCAACAGCCAGTGGTCGCCCTTGTCTTCGGCTGTGGACTGCATCGACATCACATCGGATCCGGCGTCCGGCTCGGTGATGCCGAATCCGCCGATGTATTCGGCATTGACCAGTTTGGATATATATTTCTGTTTGACGGCGTCGGCGCCGTAACGATAAATAGTGTAGGCACATCCAAGGGTCTGCATGTTGACCTGAACCCTCAGGGAACTGGACGCCCGCGCAATTTCTTCGGTGACGATCATGGCCGCCAGCCAACCGGCGTCCATTCCTTCCCCGTCGTACTCCTCCGGTATGACCGTGCCGAAAAAGCCGAGTTCGGCTATCGGTCTGATGGCCTCTTTGTAGGGGAAATAATGTTTCGCGTCCCACTCGTCGGCATAGGGGGCGATTTTTTTATCGGCAAACTCACGGATTGCTTTTCTCAGCATTTCAAGTTCTTTGGTCAACGCAAAATGCATCTGATGTCCTCCTGTGCAATTGGGTCGGCACGACTATTAAATAGCTACCGTATAGCTATACCACAACTACAATGTCAAGCGCTATTAAATCAATGCCTGCTGCAACTTCGGGCGTTCGGGTCGCCTTTTCTCAAGTGGGGGCCATGCTTCCGTGGCCCGGCCGAGAAAACAAAACCGCTTGACAATCCGGTAAAACTGGATTGAGATCTTTTAACGGAATATTTTCTGCAATCGCAAGAGCGAATCTGGACATCCCTTTCACAACGGTGGCGTTTTTATATCAAGGACCGTCAGATGCACAGCGATCGAAACAAGGTCATGGATCTGAGCACGGCCATCCGGCGCTTTGTCACTGTCGGCGCGCACATTTCGATCGGCGGGTTTACCCTCAACCGCAACCCGATGGCGGCGGTGTATGAAATCATCCGTCAACGCATTACGGGGCTCCATGTCTATGCACACTCCAACGGTCAGGGCGTGGATGAATTGGTCGGCGCCGGCTGCGTGTCCCGGCTGGAGATCGCCTACGCCGGCAGCGGTCGCTTTGCACCGACCTGCATTCGGTTCCGCAAAGCCGTTGAAAACCGGTCGCTCGCCGTGGAGGACTACTCCAACTACCAGATGACGCTCCGGTTCATGGCCGGTTCCATGGGGGTTCCCTTCCTGCCGACGCGCTCGGGACTCGGCACCAGCATCATCGACAAATGGGGGTTTCCGGCCGAGCTGAGAAAAACCGATCCCAAGATTCCGAATCAAAAACTGGTCGTGATGGAAAACCCTCTCGACGGCTGGGGCGACGCCGATCGGGTCGTTCTGGTACCGGCCATCAATCCGGACGTGACCATCCTGCACGTTCAGAAGGCCGATGCTCAGGGCACGGTCCGGATCGAAGGACTTACATTCGCCGATGTCGAGCAGGCCAAAGCCGCGCGACGTTTAATCGTGACCTGCGAAGAGCTGGTTGCGGTCGATGTTTTGAGGGCGGCACCCGATCAGAACCAAATCCCTTTTTTTTGTGTCGATGCGGTCGTGCCGGTTCCCTGGGGCGCGTTTCCCACCGCCTGCTACCGGTATTACGATTACGACCCCGTCTATTTCAACCAATACCGTCAAGCGGCAATGGACGACGAGCGGTATCGGACGTACTTGGAGATGTTTGTGTACGGCGTTCCGGATCACCAAACACTGATCGAAAAGGTCGGCCCTCGGCGGCTCGATGCCATCAAGGCCGACCCGCAGACCGGCTATGCGGTCAATCTTGATCGCCGTTAAGCATTGGAGTGACGGGAGTTCTTCGAGCTAGTTTCCGTCCACATATGGCCCTTTTCCGCAATTTCGGCGTCAATCGGCGGAATCGCTTGTGCGGCGTACAGGAGTACGCCTCCGCGCAATTCCTTGATTTTCTTGAACTTGCAGAAAATTGCACATTTCTGGATCGGAAACTTACCAATGCCCTTAATGAAATCGTGGATGGGCACGAGCTATGGCAGAGTACACCCTGCGCGAAATGATGGCGATAGCCGCGGCGCGACAGATTCGTGACAAAGACATCGTTTTTTGCGGCACCGGGATTTCGATGCTGGCCGCCATGGCGGCCAAACACATCAGCGCCCCAGACAGCGTGATTTTTTTCGAGACCGGCGCCATCGATTCGCTGCTGGCGGAGGTTCCCATGGCGGTGGCCGACCCACGCGTCATGCACTGGACTTCGGTCAACGGCAGTCTTGCGGACGCCTTTGCCTTTATGCAGAATCGGTCCACCGGCCGGCAGGTCGTCGGCATCATGGGGGCCGCTCAGATCGACCGCTACGGCAATTTGAATTCAACGGTCATCGGCGACTATTTTCGTCCCCGGGTTCGATTTTCCGGCAGCGGCGGCGCCTGTGACGTGGCCTCCTTTGTCGGCCGCACCATCATTTTCATGCAGCACGAAAAGCGCAAGTTCGTCAATCATCTGGATTACCTGACCAGTCCGGGCTGGCTCCAGGGAGCCGGTATGAGGGAACAGGTCGGGCTTGCGGCGGGTGGTCCGGCGGTGGTGATCACCAACATGGCGGTAATGGCCTTCGACGACACCACGCGGGAGATGTATCTGATGGCGGTTTTTCCCGGCATTTCGCCGGCGCAGGTGCTCGATCACATGGAATTTGAGGTGGACATTTCGCGGGCGCAGACTTTCCCGCCGCCTTCAGCCGCAGAGCTGGCCATTCTGAGGGAAAAATGCGACCCTCAGCGGCTGATACTTGGATAAATTCTGCACGAGCTTGCTCGTGCAGAATTTATTTTCGGAACTTCTGCAGCGCGACCGCCGCCATAAAAGCAATGAAGCCCAGCAGGTCCCCCCATGCCTGCGGCCAGAAAAGTCCGGCCGCACCTAAAGTGAACAGTCCGGTTTCCAGCCAGGTGGCCCGGCGGATAAAATAACGCTCCAGGGCCGAGGCGAACGCCACCAGACCCAGGGTGGTGGTCACCATGGTGAAGACCACCTCCCAGTGCAGCAGTTCATAATTCTCACCCATGCCGAGCAGCGGTCGGTAGGCCATGATGAGGGGGATGATGTAGAGTCCCTTGGCGAGCTTCCAGGACGTAAAAGCGGTCCGCATCGGATTGGCCCCCGCGATCCCGGCGCCGGCGAAACTGGCCAGGCTCACCGGTGGCGTTACGTTGGCATCCTGGGAGTACCAGAACACGATCATGTGGGCGACCAGCAACGGGATACCCATGTCGAGCAGGGCCGGGCCGGCCAGGGTCGCCAACACGATGTAGCTGGCGGTCACCGGCAGGCCCATTCCGAGCACCAGTGAAGCCGCCCCGATCAACAAAATCGCCAGGGCTTCGATGCCGAAGCTCAGGTCGATCACCAGGCTGGAAAATTTCAGCCCCATACCCGTAAGGGTAACCATGCCGACGATAATACCGGCTGCCGCACACGCCACCGACACCATGACGGCATTACGCGCGCCTTTCTCCAGTGCCCCGAGCGTTTGCTTGAATTCCTGGAGGCCGAATTGCGCCAGGCTCAGGCGATCGGGATCAGCGTGGGGGTGACGACGGGCGCTGGCTGCCCAGCGGATGCTGTTGGCCGCCAGACTCGTGGCCACAGTGCTCAGCACCGCCACGAAACCGGCCATCATGGGTGAGTAATTGGCCATCAGCACGTAGATCAGGATCAAGACCGGGATGATGAAGTGCAACCCCTCCCTGAGCACTTTCATGGCCCGCGGCAGGTTTTCCTTGGGTTGGCCCGCGAGACCGTATTTTTTGGCCTCGAAGTGAACGAAGCAGAGCACGGTGAGATAGTACATGATGGCCGGCACCAGGGCCACTTTTACAATGGTCAGATAACTGGTTTCGGTAAACTCGGCCATCAGAAAGGCACCGGCCCCCATGATGGGCGGCATCAACTGGCCGCCGGTAGAGGCGGCCGCCTCTATGGCCCCGGCCACATGCGGCCGGTAGCCGACTTTTTTCATCATGGGGATGGTGAAGGAGCCGGTGGCGACCACATTGCCTACGGCCGAGCCTGAAATCGACCCCAGGAAGCCCGAGGCCACCACGGCGGTCTTGGCCGGTCCACCCGAGAAGCGGCCGGTGATGGAATAGGCCAGTTCGATGAAAAAATTTCCGCCGCCGGTAGACTCCAGAAACGCCCCGAACAGCACGAAGACGAAGACGAAGGTGGCGGCCACCCCGATGGGAATGCCGAAGATGCCTTCGGTCGTGAGCCACAGCGTGGTGGCGATGCGCTCGATGCTGTACGCTTTGTGGATGATCAACTCCGGCATGTACGGCCCGAAGTGGGCGTAAAGGATGGCCGTAAGGCAAATGCCGGTCATCACGAGGCCGATCACCCGTCGGCAGGCTTCGAGTACCAGCAGCGTGCCGACGACACTCACCAACAGGTCGCTTGGCAGCCAGTCGCCCTGACGCTTGAAGATATCGGTGAGATTGTAGCAGATGTAAAACGTGCAGGTTACCGAAGCCAGGACAAGGACCCAGTCCAACAGCACCCAGACCGTCAGCTTGTCTTTGCGAGCACTTTTGAACGGCGCCTTGAGCAGAAAAGTAAGGCTCAGGATGGAACCCAGGTGGATCGAGCGCTGGACCAGGGCCGTAAGGGCGGTAATGCCGGCCGTGTAGAGCTGGAAAAGACTCAAGCTGATGGCCAGAACCGCTACCAGGCGGGCGGTCCATTGCACCAGATTCCGATTGCGGTCGGCTGGGGCGGCGACTGCCGAAACCGACCGGTCCTGATCTTCCCGGTTTCCTGGCAGATGTGTTTCCGACATCGATGGCTCCTGGCCTCGCTTCACCTGGGAGTGGCTGGATGGGGGCAGAACCTGCGCCAGAGTCGGTAGAGTCGACTCACCGGCCGCGCCGAGAATCGAACGGCCCTGTGGGGTGCCACGGAGGAGAGGTTCGTGCGGGTATGCCGCCAGATGACGGTGTGGTCCACCCCGGGGCTGCCGATGCGCAGGACGAAGTTGCCGGTCGGCAAGTGCATGTTTTCGATGGCTTCATAGGGACCGCGCTGCACCATCCGCCCTACTCCCGGCATGCGGCCCATACCGGCCCCGAATTTCAGATAGCGTTCTTCCTCGATGTAGATTCGGCCGGCGCGATCCAGGCTGTGCTCCTCCCAGATGGGCGCGTTTTCCACCGAGTGATAATACTGTAAGGTAAACCGCTCACCAACCTCCAGCGGCAGCACCAGCAGCGGCGGTCCTCCCTCAACCGGGACCACCCGCAGTTCCAGGCCGCCGGAGGTCAGGCCGGCGGCAAGCAGCACCAATAAGACCAGGCCGGAAACCACGCAAAGTATCCACCGCGCCGGCCTGGCCATTGTTCCGCCTTCAGGGCATCAGCTTGGCCGGTACCGCAATCCCTTTTTCCTTAAGGTACTTGACAGTGCCCGGATGAAGGGGGATCGGCGAATACTTGACGGCATTTTCAGGTGTGGTGTAGGCCGCCGAGGGATGGATCTTGCGCAGGTAGTCGTTGTGTTCATACAGCGCTGCGACCAACTTGTAGACCATATCCTCAGCAAGGGATTTCTGACAGATCATCACGTTCCAAACACCGATTGTTGGAACCGGTTTGTCGACCCCCCGGTAGACGCCACCGGCCAGGTCGACCGACGCATAAGTGTCGTTGGCGGCGAGGACCTTCTGGGTTTGCTCCGGCGTGATCGGGATGATGACAATGTCATGAGTGGTGGCCAGATCCAGGATGGAACTGGTACCGGGACCTACCGACCAGAAACCGACATCGATGGTGCCGTCCCGCAGCGCATTGGCGGTTTCCGTGAAGGATAACCGGCTGTCCTTGAATGAATCGAGCGGGATGCCCACCGCTTTCAACACCGCTTCGGCCATGAAATTGGTTCCACTGCCCGGGCTGCCGCTGCTGATGCGCTTGCCCTTGACCTGCTCGATATTGGTGATGCCGCTGTTTTTCAGGGTGACCACCTGCAACAGATTGGGATACATGACGGCCATGGAAAGGATGTCGTGTTTCTTGCCCTTGAATTTGCCCAGTCCGTTGTAACCGGCATCGGCGACATCGCCCATGACTTCTCCGATGACGGTCTCGCCCTTGTCGGCCAGTTTGACGTTTTCCACACTGGCACCGGTCACTTCGGCCACGGCTTGGATGCCCGGCACGTATTTGGACCAGATCTCGGCCACACCGCCGCCGTAAGGATAGTAGATGCCGCCGGTCCCACCGGTACCGATACCGATGAAAGTCGTTTTTGCCGCCACCGGGCCGGCCAGAGCCACGGTCATGCAAAGGATCGTAATAAGGCAGGTTCGTTTCATGTGCACATCCTCCATTTAACTGTTCGGCTGCTATTGTGAAGCGGTCTTGATGATCAGGGTCATTGCTTTGGGGCTTTGGGGCATATCCACCACCGGATAGTCAAACGACTGGGATTGACCCGGCTCGACGAGGCCCTTCTTGGTGGTGCGCGGAATGAGACCACCTACGGCTTTACCGTTGTCCATGAAAAGGTTGACCCGGTAGCGCTGGGGTTTGTCGCTGACGTTTTTGACGGCGACCGTGAGGTGCAAGGTGTCTTTGCCCTCGTATTTTTTAAAAGAACAGGACAGGCTCTCCAGGGCGGCCTCCGGTGCGATGTCCTTTTCAAGTTTGCTCTCCGGTACGCACGGGAAACTGTCGGGGGCCGTTCCGGGCGTATAGCCTTTTCCTGCGCAACCGGCAAACAAAAGACAAGCAGAGGCCATTAAGGCGGCCAAAAGGGCCGCTACACCTGATGAATTTTTCATCTTCCCTCCTTCCTTCCTTGGGGTTGACCCTAAACGGCTGTTAACTATTGTGAAAAACCACACCGGTATGGTGTTGTCAATGGGAAACTCCAGGAATGACGTGCCGGTAATCCTTCTAAATTTCCATTTCTTACTCCTGATAGACCTTCTCAACCAGCTGCAAGGCGGCGGCCAAAACGTTGTCCTGGAACCGGGTGGTTAGAGCGGCCCGCAACATGTCCCTCGAAATGATTCGATTTGTTTCTGCCAGCGCGGCCAAGGCCGCCAGAGCCCAGTCCTGGGGCTTGATTCCCAGGGACCTTAGATCAATGCCTCTGACCTCGGCCCTTGTTGGCGGCAGCGTGATTTCCGGCACTTGAAGCACGCGTGTTTTTGATCCCAGAGCAGCGAACAGCGGCCTGCGGCGGTCAACGCCTTCCTGACTCAGGGCGAGGATGACATCCGGTCGCTCGATACCGGCATATTCGATCGGCTTTTCGGACAAAATCAACTCGCTGATGGAAGGCCCCCTCAGGACGGTGATATTGTATTCGTTTTTCTGTGATGCGTGCAGGCCCGCGGTCAATCCGGCCAGGCACAGGATTTCACCGGCCGTCAGGATGCGCTGCCCGGCATTTCCCAGGAGAAGGACGGAATGCCGGCCGGGTTGGGGCGGGTCGAATTGTTTTTCGACGACTACCGGCGGGGAGGCCGCTTTCAACGCCGAAGCGGTTTCCCGATAATGGGTGCCGTATTCCTCGCGCCGATTTTCCGGAACTTCGCCAGCTGCTGCCGGCAGCCGGGCAATGGCCTCTTCGATGGCCCGTGGTGTCAGCTTGTTGGAGCGGGTGTAGCGACCGGGACAGATGCCCCAGATATCCAGGACGGCAAAGCCTTCATAGCCGATCGCCCGGGCGATCTCCTGCGGGAGGTCCTTCTGATAGCTGCTGCAGCGTCGCGCATAAGCCGCGCCGGCCGAAACGGCGAGGCGGCTGATATCCAGCGGTTTTTCCAAACGATTCAGAAAGCCGGAGCCCAGCCGGGCATCGGGCGGAGTGGTGGCGGAGAACTGGCCTCCGGTCATGCCGAAGTTGAAGTTGTTGAGAACGAGCAAGGTCAGATTCAGGTTCCGGCGGCACGCAGCCAGCAGGTGCGCTCCGCCGATACCCTGCCCGCCGTCGCCCATGGTGACAACCACTTGCAATTCGGGTCGTGACAACTTGATACCGGCCGCATAGGTCAGCGCCCGGCCGTGGAGGCCGTGCAGGGCGTGGGTGTCGAAGAAGGTGTCGAACAGACCGGAGCAGCCGATATCGCTCACGATGGCGATTCTGTCGCCGGGAAGCTCGAGGAGTTGAAAGGCCTTGTCCAGGGCCTGGGTCACGCGTTCGTGGGAACACCCCGGGCAAAATACGGGGGGACGATTTTTATTCAGAAGACTATCCACGGTCGATCACCTCCTCGATCTGCCGGGGTGTGATCAGACGTCCGTCCATCTGACCGAAAAAATCGATCGGTTTGTCCGGCAGTACGCGGCGGATCTCATTGACGTACTGGCCGAGGTTCATCTCGATGACCACCACCCTTTCGGCCTGTCGGGCCGATCGGCGAATGAGGGCTTCGGGTACCGGCCAGAGGGTCTTTAAGACCAGCAGGGATACCGGTCTGCCCTGCTGTTTTGCAAGCCGGTAGGCGGCTTTGGCCGCCCGGGCCGTTACACCGTAGGTGATGAGCAGGGTTCGGGTGTTTTCAGCAATGAATTCGTGGTAGCTGTAGTGCTCGATGCTGCTCTGCAGCTTGTCCTGCAACCGCCGCTGAAAGGATCTGATTTCTTCGGCGTCGGTGGTGATGTATCCGTCGGCACCGTGGGTTGAGGAAGTCTGACGGACCGGGATGCTGTCGCCGATGGGCAAAAAATACGGCACGGTTTGACCGTTTGATATCTGAAACGGCTGGAAGTGGGCCCTGTCCGGTGGAGCAGTGCGGTCGACAAGCGCCGGCTTTTCGAGGGCTTCCAGGTCGACGCTTTCACGCGTCATGCCGATTTCCTTGTTGGAAGCGATAAACACCGGGCAGCGGAAGGTTTCCGCCAGGTTAAAGGCGCACACGGTCAGGGTAAAGCAATCCCTCACGTCCACCGGCGCCAGAACGATAACCGGCAGTCCGCCACTGTTGCCCCAGCGCAGGAAGTTGATGTCACCGTCGGCCCCGCGCGTGGCCGAACCGGTGGACGGCCCCAACCGCTGGACATCGATGATGACGATCGGGATTTCGCTGCCGACAGCAAACGAGATTTGCTCGCTGTAGAGGCTGATACCGGGACCGGAGGTGGCCGTCATGACTTTCAGACCGCTCATGGCGGCCCCGAGACAAAATCCGATCGAGGCAATTTCGTCCTCGCCCTGAAGGCAGATGCCGCCCATTGGTGGCAGCAGTTTGAGCATGGTGTTGAAAATTGTGGTGGCCGGGGTGATGGGATATCCGGCAAAAAAGCGGCAGCCGGCCGTTACCGCACCGTAGGCAACGGCTTCGTTGCCTTCGATAAAAGAGAGTCCCATAGGTGTTGATCCTTAATTGATAAAATTATATTTAACGGGTTAGATCAAATTCAGTGGTCTGTCAATCGCCATTGCGGTATCCGGATGGCCGATCTTTAACCTTGATGACGACCAGGGTGATGTCGTCCTCGGGTTCCGGGTTTTCACGGAATCGGTCGAGATCCTCGATGACCCGGTCGGCAATATCGGCGGCACTGGCGGCCGCATGGGCGCGAAGGATTTCGTAGACCCGCTGTTTACCGAACATGTCGCCCCGGGGCGCGCGGGTTTCCCAGATGCCGTCCGTGCCGATAAAAATGGTCTGACCACCGGTCAGGCCGGACTTTTGGTGTTCTTCGTAGCGCCAGCTCCGGTCGACACCCAACGCAATTCCCTCACCGCGCAGCTCTTGGAAATGCCCGGTTGCCGGGTCGAATAAGATAGCGGGATCATGCCCGGCCCGAACCCAGCCCAATCGGCCGGCCTTCGGATCGATGGTCAGGTAGAACAGCGTCATAAACCGGCCGGTCTCGTAGAGATCGGCGGTCAGGTGCCGGTTGACGTCGGTGACGACCTGCGCCAGAGAACCCGGCTGAAACGTTCGGGCGCGCAGGAAGGCGCGTGCGGTTGTCATGAGAAGAGCCGCCTCGATGCCGTGGCCGGTGACATCCCCCACCACTATGTCCAGCCGGTGTCCGGCGCTTTTCGGAAAGCGGATATAGTCATAGTAGTCTCCGCCGGTGGCGCTAGAGTAGATAATTCTGCCCGTGATGTCCAGGTGGTCGTCGACCGGATCTTCCTGGGGCAGCAGATTCAATTGAATTTCATTTGCCAAGGCCAGTGATTTCCTCAACAGGCTGTTTTTTCTTTTGATTTCCCGGTGAGCCCTTCTCATGTCCCGGTTGATTTTTTTCAGCAGGGCGTCACTCAAATCTTTGTTTCTCTCCAACCTTTCACGGTAGTGTTCCGAACGCTTCAGCTTTTTTTGCAGAAAGAGGTTTTCGCGTTCCAACCGCTCTATTTTTTCGGCGGCGCGGTGATGGGTCGGAAGATACGGCCCAGGACCGATTGCGGTAGAATCCATCGCAGCCACCGCATTTTCTTCGCCGATCAGCAGTGTCACCAAAGTGCAGTTGTGCAGCCGGCTGCTGTCACCCGGCTGCAGCGGCGCCAGTTCCCCGAAGGTGTAAAAACCGCAGATCGGAAGGGGAGCCGGCAGGTAATCCTTTAGGATCTTGAGTTCTTCGGGAGTGCGCGTGCCGAGGATCTGTTTGCGGGTGGCGCAGGAAAATGCCAGGGCGACCGCAGGCTGCCAGTCGTCCCGGCAGCGCTTCACCATTTTCGCCACAGATGCTTCCGTGTCGGCGATGATCCGCTCACGGGTGACCTCGGTCAATTGAACGGTGGTTCCGGTCGAAATCGGTCCCGAGAAGAAAATACTTCCCTGGTCCTCATCGTATTCACCGGGCGACCGGATCAAAAAATGCGCTTGATCACTCTCGTCGTAAGCTGCCAGAGGAAATTCCAGTGCCGGATAGCGGTGGGCGCCCAGATAATAACGATAAAAATCGAGCGCCCGTTTGTCTCCGATCCGCCGGATTTCATAATCGCGGGATTCCGTGATCTTGGCTTTCGTCCCGATCGGCTTCCAGCTGTTGCTGATGGCAAATTCGTGCCGCAGGGGGCCGGAGAAAAGCAGCAGCGGGACGGCATCTTCCAGCACCTCGTTTAGGAAAAATTGAAGTGTTTGGGCGGGAATTTCATAGTGGCGGCTCGGCACGCCGCCGAACACCGGGCAAAGCGGCGGCAGTAGCTGGTCCAACGCTCGTACGACCGCATCCGGTGACGCGACGATTCCCTCGGGAAAAACGATACAGAGCGTTTCCGGTCCGGACAGGCCTTTGCGGGCCTGTTCGACGGCCGATTCAACCGCGAGCGCGGGATCGATGGAGACCTGCCGTCCAACACCTGCCTTGATCTCAATCGCGTCGGCACAGAACAGAATCAGGTTGATCGAGTCGTCGCTGAAGCCGAAATCGGATGAAAATTCTCCGCCGGTGGTACAGCCGACCAGTTCAATATCCGGAAAACGGCGCAGGACTTCTGTCAACACCAGCTTGTGATCGAAATCGATACTGCTGAATACAATTCCGGCCTGCGGCCGGAGCTCCTGGAGCTGAAATTGGCAGCGGGCAATCGCGGTTTCAACCGCGCTTCGGGCATCGAGGTCTTCTCCCTGACCGACGGCGACTTTGAACATGATTTTTTGCTCCAAAACGGCAAGGCCGAAAAATCGTCAATTGAATTCTGTGTTATTGTAATCACCCTTGGGGAATTTTCCAACCGGTTTGTCGGGTATCTGAATAGGAGAAAAGGGATCTATCGGTTGGCGGGCGGAGGAGGAACCGGATATCAGGAAATGACGTGGACGACGTGAGAGGCCGGTACCAGCTGAACTTCTTTTTTCAGCATCGGGAGCATTTCTTCCAAAATGCGGAGGGTCGTTTTTGAGGGGTGGGCGATACCGATCGCCTCGCCGTTTTTCCGGGCGATCTGAATCAGCTCTTTGATCCGCAACCGAATCAAATCCGGGTCTTGTACGTGATCGATAAAAACGTCCCGTTCGGCAAACGGCAGCTGAAACAAACGGGCGGACGGGCGACCGACGGTTTCGGCGGTGGAGCGGCTGTCGATGAAATACAGCCCTTCTTGCTTCAGAACGGAAAAGACCTGATAAAGACGCGTGGACTCGGTGGTTAGTTTCGAGCCCATGTGGTTGTTGACGCCCTTGATACCGGGAACATCGGACAGGTCTTTTCTCAACTCTTCGGTGAGGTCATCCGCCGACATGGATGACAGCAAGGCCCCCGGTCCGGGGTCGACCGATGGATATTCAAGCGGCTCCATCGGCAGGTGGAGCATCACCTCACCCCTCTTTTTCAAGATGGTAGCGGCAATCAATCGCGTGTGGGGTGCCTGGGGCAGCACTGAAAATGTCAGTCCGGTGTCCAAATCGAGGAATTTTTGGGCTATCCGCCGGTCGTACCCCAGATCGTCGATGATAATGGCGACTTTCGGCAGGGCTTCTGCCGGCGGCTTCGGTTTCGGCAGCGGTACAGCGGGAGGGCGGTCTTCTTTGGGGAAAACCTCGAAGGGCCGTATGCCGGCAGTCGGTTGTGATGCCATTTTGCCCGGCGGCGGCAGGTGTTTTATCGATGGCCGGGTTTTAATGAGAATGTAATGGGTGAGAAGACCGGCGGCCACGACGAGCAGAACCAAAACCGTCAGAGCGGTCAGAATTTTTAACAGGATGAGGTCGGAAGAAAACCGCTTGCGTGATTTTTTTCGACGTCCCTTTTTACGGCTTTTGCTGCGGGGTGGCTTTTTTTTTGTCAATGTCAGTGAGCCGACTTATAGATTACCCATAAACGGCCCTTTTCCGCAATCTGGGCGTCTTTGATTATCTTGATCTTGCGGAAAAAGGCTCATTTCCGGGCCGGACAACCACGTCAATAACGATCGAAACCAGCGACCGTCGGTTATCCCTTCAGGTTTTTAAAAACATCGTAGCCGATTAAAATCTCCAGAGCGCGCTGCACCTGATAGTCACGCTGCAGTTTTTCCGCGGTCAACGGTCCGTGCCGGAGTTCGAGTTCCTGCTGCTGAGGAGATTTTTTCTTTTTCTGATCTGTTTTCGGGGGCGGGATGTCCTCATCTTCCGGTGTGGCCTCCAGATGGTTTTTGAGATCTCTCTCCTTCAGATGGCCGTCATCCGAACTCTTGAGATCCTCTTCGTCCACGATCCTTTTTCTCACCACGATGTCCGGTTCGATGCCCTTGGCCTGGATGGAACGACCGCTCGGCGTGTAATAGCGCGCGATGGTCAACTTAAGGCCGTAGCCGTCACGCAGCTGTTCGACGGTTTGAACCGAGCCCTTGCCGAAGGAGGTAGTACCGAGCACCAGAGCTCGGTGGTTATCCTGGAGCGCCCCCACGACAATCTCGGAGGCACTGGCACTGCCGCCGTTGATCAGGGCGACAATTGGGTAGGTCCGCTTGACGTCGTTGGAATGGGCTTTGAATTCCTTGTTGTTTCGCGGCAATCGTCCCTTGATCGTCAGGATCAACCCATTATCCAGGAACATGTCCGAGACCTTGATCGCCTGGTCCAGCAGTCCGCCGCCGTTGTCACGGAAATCGAGCACGAGGCCTTTGAGGGGTTCGGGACCGGATTCCAGCTTCTTCAGCGCTTTTTTCAGGTCCTCGATCGTATTGCTGTTGAAGTTGGTGATCCGGATGAACCCGTAGCCGGGTTTCAACAGACTGGCGTGGACGCTTTCGATCGGAATCACATCCCGGATCAGCTCAAATTCTTGCGGATCGGTGGAGCCTTCCCGTAAAATGGTGACCTTCACCGGTGTTCCTTTCGGTCCGCGCATCAGGGTGACGGCCTCGCGCAGTTCACTGACCGGTTTGTCATCGACCTTGATGATGCGGTCAAAGGGCTGGATTCCGGCCTTGTAGGCCGGTGTCCCCTCGATGGGCGAAATGACCGTTACGAGACCGTCCCGCATGGTGATGTGAATACCGATGCCCGAAAACTCGCCTTTGGTGTCGATGCTCAGGTCTTCGAAAGCATCCGGCGGCAGCAGGGCGGAGTGCGGATCGAGGCCGCGTACCATGCCCTGTATGGCTTTTTCGATGAGGTCCTTCGAATTGACCTCGTCAACATAGTTTTTTTGAACAATTTCAATTACTTCGGTAAAAAGCTTGAGCCCCTTGTAGGTTTCTTCACTGTCGGCTGAAAGCTGGCTGTCGAAACCGGTTCCGACAGTCCAGAAGATCACAGACGCGATCACCGCCAGCCAAAGCCGTACATGCCGTTTTTTCTTGGGTGTCATTCAGCAACTCCTTATCAATAATCTATCCGTTGACGATCCATTCCATAGGATCCAGCGGTTTTCCGTGATGGCGCACCTCGAAATGGAGAATCGGCCCGTCCATCGACGCTGTATCACCAATCGTGGCGATGTCTTCGCCGGTGTTGACATAATATCCCTTTTGTTTGAAGAGCTCTTCCAGGTGGGCATAGACGGTGTAGTAGCCGTCTCCGTGATCGATGATGACCATGTTGCCGTAGCCTTTGAACCAGTCGGCAAACAGGACCCGCCCGGCAAACACGGCGTGGATGACCGCGCCCTTCTGGGCTTGAATGTCGATACCGCTGCGAAAGACGCTGACGTTGAATTTGGTGTCTTTCTGAGGGCCGAAAAAACAAATTATTTTACCGCTGATAGGCTTCTTTAGCAAGCCCTTAAAATCGGAAAATGAATCGAGCTGACCCGTCGCGTTCCGGGGCTCCGGCAGGGCAACCAGTTTTTCAACGGTCTGGTCCAAGGTCTTTGCAGCAGCCTTCATGGACGCGATGGCGGCGAGTTGCAGCGATTTTTCGGACCGGATCCGCGTCAAAACCCGCGAGCGCTCTGTTCGATTGCGGGACAGCGTCTCGATTTGTGCATCGATGTCGACTTCGAGGCGCTTTTTTTGAGCTTGCTGGGCATCCAGTTGATCAAGGATTTCCTTGAGTCTCAACTTTTCCTCCAGCAGACTTTGGCGAACCTGCTCATCATGGGCCAGAATCCGCTCCAGATATTTCTTGCGCTTGATCATCTCGAAGATGGAGCCGGACGAGGCCAGCACGGGAATGGTTCCGTTGAGATTGAGTTTGTAAAGCGCAGCCAGCCGTTTTGCGGCGTAAGCCTCATTGGCATCGACGCTGTCGACCAATTGTTTGTAGCGTTCCCGGCTGGCCTGGATTTGGTCTTCCAGGCCAGCGAGTTCGTCCCGGTTGGCTTTGATGCGTCGACGGGCGCGGTCAATGGCATAGTCCAATTCGCCGAGGTTGCTCAAAACCGTGGCCTCTCGATCCGTGAATGTCTGGAAACGGGCCTCGGTTTCCTCGATTTTGCGTTTCAGGTCTCTTGACTCCCGGCGATAATCCTGGATTTGCTGCGCAGAGGCAGATTCGGTCGGTTGGACCTTCCGGCTGGCGGCCGCTTCCAAAACCTGCACATAGTCGCTGCTGTTTTTAATATAACCGAGCCGGCCGGCGTGGCGGACCTTGAGCCAGCCGTCAAGGTGTTCTTCGATTTCGACCTCGGTCCCTTTATTGAGCTGCATAATCGGCGGTTGCCGGGTTCCGGGTTCGGGCCGCAGGTTTAGATCTTCAACGCTGACGACACCGATTTCTGCGGCCTGCAGCGCAAGTGCAGCCAGCAATACGGATGCAATTGCTAAAATGGAACGTGATAAAATGCCGAGGCGCGAAGTCGGCGCCGTGTTTAATTGTGGCATACCCGGTTCCTATCTAAAAAATTGTTTTAGAGACGCAAAACATCCCAGCCAGCCCACCATCATGCTGGTCAACACCATTGCGACAAGCACCCTGGTCGGCAGAAAACGGATTTGAAATACGCCGCCGAAGAGTTCCGGAGTGACGTTTGAAGAAACGGCCAGAAAAAGAAGTAAACACATCGCCAGGCCGATGATGCCGCCCAAGGCACCCTGGAGCACACCTTCGATATAGAAGGGGGTCTTGATGAAACGGTCTTCGGCGCCGACCAGGCGCATGATTTCGACCTCTTCACGGCGGGAGTAGAGGACGAGACGGATCGTGTTGGCGACGAAGAAGACAGCGGCCATAAAGAACAACGTTCCCAGAGCGTAACCGGCCAGACGGAACAGATTGAAGACGGCCGCAAACCGACCGAGCCATCCCCGGCCATATTCCACCTCCTCGACCTCGGGTAGTTTTTCGAACTGTTCAGCGAGTTTTTCAATTTTTTCCCAATTGCGGGTGGCCGGCGATAGATGCACTTCGAAGGCATCGGGTAGGGGATTTTGCTTGAGATTGTCCAGCAGAAAGGTTTGGCGCGGCAATTGTTCTCTCAACTTTTTGAGTCCCTCATCGCGGGATATGAAGTGCACCTCTTCGACGCCGACCATGCCGTGCAGCAATTTCTGCAGCCGGGAGATCTCGGTTTTAGCCACACCGTTTTCGAGGTACACCATTATGTGAACGCCCTTTTTCCAGGCGTTGATCAGGTCGTTGGCGTTTAAGAAAAAAAGAGCGAAGGCACTCACGATCAGAATCGAAAGCGCGATGGTGACGATCGTGACCAGACTTAAAAACCGGTTTTGCCGAATATCCTGCAAGGCGCGTTTCAGATACCGCATTCTAAATTCCTTGCCTGTCGTCTGGAATACCGCTTAAGCACCGCGGTGCTGTTCGGGGTCTGAAATTCTCGGAGAAAATAAAAATTTAATTTAAAAGTTCAGTTCACCGCGACCCACTGGGATTGATCAGATTTCATGCCTGTTCACCAGTCGGCCGGCATTAAGGTGGACCACGTGGCCGCCGGTTTTTCGAATCAGCTCTTTGGCGTGGGTGGCGATAATGACCGTCGCACCGCGGGTGTGATAAGTTCTCAGAAGGCCGATAACATGGTCGGCGGCCGCGGCATCCAAACTCCCGGTCGGTTCGTCCGCCAGAATGATTTCGGGATCGCCGACCACCGCCCGCGCAATGGCCACGCGCTGCTGCTCACCGCCTGATAGCGTCGGCGGCAGCGCATTGATCCGTTGTTCCATGCCGACTGTTCGCAGCACGCTTTTGACCTTTTTATTGATGAGTCGCCTCTTCTGGCCGGCCGCCTCCAGAACAAGCGCCACATTATCATAAACGGTTTTGGTCGGAATGAGTTTGTAGTCCTGAAAAACGATGCCGAAGTTGCGTCTCAAGAAGGGAACCTTCTTGCGGGGAATACGCGTCAGATTCATCCCGTTGACCAGGATCTGCCCGTCTGAAACCGGCTCTGCCAGATAAAGAAGTTTGAGAAGCGTGGTTTTGCCGGCACCGCTCGGGCCATTTATGAAGAGGAGTTCATTCTTGTAGATATCAAGAGTGATATCGACCACGGCGGTTTTGGCGCCGTAGTGGCGGTAAACATGGAACATGCGGATTATGGCGGTTTTCTCTTCACCGTCTTTCATTCCAGAATTTCCAGATTGACCGATTTCTGTAAAAAAGCCTTGGCGATTTTGAAATCATAGAGTGCGTTGAAATAGTTGACCTGAGTGCTGGTCAGCAAATTCTGGGCCACCAAGGTGTCGACCGAGGTCGCGACTTGTTCTTTATACCGCTCATCGGTGATGCGGAGGTTTTCCTTGGCCTGTTCGACCGCCTTTTCGACAGCGAGGATGTTCTTTTCCGATTCCCGGGCCTTTAGATACGAAACCTCTACCTCTAGTCGGGCCTGATCGATCGTCTTCTGCCGGGCGATTTTGGTTTGTGAAAGACGGCGGCGCTTCTCGCTTTCACCGTATTTGGTGCGGCCCCATTCCCAAAAATTCCATGAGGCGATGGCCGTAAACGACCAACCGTCGGGGTTCAAGAAGTTCTCGTTGTCGCTCAAGGCCCAGTCGGTAGCCGATTTGAAATAAGCCCCTTCGAGCGCGATCGAAGGGTAGTAGTCCTTGCGGGCGATGTCCACTTCCTTTTCGGCGATCTGGATGCTCAAATCGTCAATTTTAATGTCCAACCGGTTCCGAACTGCCAGATCGAGGAAGTAGCCCAGCTCATTTTCAAGGGGTGTGTAGGTTTGGATGTCGACGAGGCGCACCGGTGCGTTGACCGGCCGGCGCAGGATCACGTTGAATTCCGAGTCGACCGTATCCAGATTGTTCTGGGCCGTGATCAGACTCTGGCGGGCATTCGCCAGTTGAACTTGAACCTGCAGCAGGTCGTTCAGTGGGGTCATGCCGACCTCGTAAAAGTTGCGGGCTACCTCCTCCTGCGCTTCCAGGACCGTGACCGTGTTGCGGGCGACGTCGAGCAATTTTTCGGCTTTCAAAACGTTGAAATAGGCCTGCTTGATCTGAAAAATCACCTCCAAACGGGTAAACTTCTGGCTCAGTTCGGCAACGTTTACCCCCAGCTCGGCGACTTTGTACTGGTTGACCAGGGCAAAACCCTGAAACAGCGGCTGCGTGAACCCGGCTGTCAGGGTAAACGTATTGCCCACGCTGGGAGTGGTGCCGGCAGCAAACCCGCCTACTCCACTGTCGTTGCGGACACCGCGATAAGTGGCATTGAACGTGGGAAGCAGATTGGTTTTTTGGATTTTACGGTTGGCGCGGGCGGCTTCGATCTCCTGTCCGGAACTCTGCAGATCGAGATTGGCGGTGATGGCCGTGTCCACTGCTTCCCGCAGGGTCATCGGGGTCGCCGATTCCTGGGCACCGCTGCTGCACGGAATTGAAAGAAAACAACCCAACATGAAAAAAGTTCGCAGCCAACGGTTGAGACCGCTTGACTGCCGGCTTTTCTGGGCGTGAGCATGTCTTCGCACTTTCGCTCTCCAGTGGTTTAGGATTGACCGGTTTGAAATCAGCTGATATACACGGAGTCGAGTTCAAGGAGTGCTGTCTCCAGTTTTCCTTGCTCAAAGCCTCCACTGAAACCCATTTATCCGGCTTCTTCCAAAATCGGTGGAGGCTTTTATATATCCAATTCGCCTTTTGAAATCAACTTTAACTTGGATGCTACGCCATTCTTACCGCCGGTGCAACCCGCATCCACCGGTCGGTGTCGGAGAAACCATGCCGATGAAACAGGAACTCGTCGAACTGCTCTGCAGCAAATCCTTCCAATACAATGAAAAGCCGATTTTTAAACTCGTGTCCGGGCAGTCGAGTCGATATTACATCAACTGCAAGCCGACGACCCTGAGTGCGCGCGGCATGTATCTGGCGGGACATCTGGTGTTCGAAACGATAAAAGACCTCTCTGTCACCGGTGTCGGTGGGCTGACATTCGGGGCCGATCCGATAGCGGTGGCCACGGCGTTTGCTTCGGAACTAAACCGAAAGCCGATCAATGCCTTCTCCATCAGAAAGACCCGCAAGGATCACGGCATCATTCGTTGGGTCGAAGGCGATGTCAGACCGTCTGACCGGGTGGTGATCATCGACGATGTGGCCACCACCGGCGGATCGACGGTGACGGCCATCGAACGGGCCCGTTCCGAGGGACTGACGGTCGTCATGGCGGTCATTCTCGTGGATCGTCAAGAGGGGGGGCTCGCCAATATCCGCCGGCACGTCGATCAGGTCTCGGCAATTATAACGCGAGACGAGCTGTTGTCGTGTCACGGTCGATTTCACGGTGGGAAAGAGAATCATGTTTCAGAAAAGATTTAAGCGGGGATGTAGGTGGCGCACGCGTTGTCGGACTCCCAGGCGGTGACCCGGCTGACGCAGACAGGTCGGTTTTTTAGAGCCGATTGCAATTCGGTGGCAATGTAATAAGCGATATTTTCAGACGAGGGTGCGTATTCTTCGTTAAAAGGACCGATTTCGTTTAAAAATTTGTGGTCGAGATGCGACATGATATCCGCAACCTCTTTTTTGACATCACCAAAATCCATCAGTATGCCTGCCGGGGTCAGTTTTTCGCCTTTCAGGCAGACCTCGATCTTCCAGTTGTGGCCATGGAGGTTTTCGCACTTCTCCGCGACCATTTTTAACTGATGGGCAGCTGCGAAATGGGTAACGATCTTCAATTCGAACATGCTTTAAACCTGCCTTTACGATCGCGAATTCAATAACTTGAACAAATTGGCTCGTCTTTTGGTCCGTATTCTGCGTTGCGTCAAAGACCACATGCATAAAGTATGCGACCTTCAACGCGCCTTGAATCCAACCCAAAATCCTTCGCAATTCTAATTAATTTATTTTGTTACAGATCCTTACCGTTGGGTTGATCGACGGCACTGATTTGGATGCCGGGGTTTTCAAACCGCGCTGAGGCGGTCTCCCTTTAAAATACTCTTAATCTTCGAAGACAGTTTACCGGTTTCCACCTTTGCGAATTCTCTCAGCAGTTCTTCCTGTTTTTTATTCAGATGGGTCGGGGTGCGAATTGAGAATTGAACAATCTGGCTGCCGCGATTGCCGTTTCTCAAGGAGGAAATGCCCTCGCCGGGCAGGCGCAAAATATCGCCGTATTGCGTGCCCTTCTTGATCTCGATCGTTTTTTTACCGGTAAGGGTCGGGATCTCTATGCTGTCACCGAGTGCAGCCTGAACGAACGATATGGGTATACGGCTTATGACGTCGGTGTCGTGCCGTTCGAATAATTCATGAGGCTCGACCTGGATAAAAACGTAAAGGTCTCCCGGCGGCCCTCCGTTGGGGCCGGCTGCCCCTTCACCGGTCAGTCGCAATCGGGAGCCGGTGTCGACACCGGCCGGTATTTTAACGGCAACTTGTTTGCGCGTCTGCACCTGGCCCATGCCCTTGCAGTCGGGACAAGGGCTGCTGATGGTCTGGCCTGAACCCCGGCAGACATGGCAGGTGGTGCGGACAGTGAAAAAACCTTGGGAGCGGGAAACCTGGCCGGTTCCTCGGCACTGGCTGCAGCTTTCCGGTGACGTACCAGGCGCGCTGCCGCTACCGTGGCAGGTTTGACAGGTTTCTGATTTTTCCACCTCGATTCCGGTTTCGGTCCCGAATGCCGCTTCCATAAAACTGAGTTTCATGTCGTATCGTAAGTCTGCTCCACGCTGCGTGCGGCTTCTGGATCGCCGGCTGCCGCCCATGCCGAAAAAGTCTTCGAAAATATCTCCGAAGCTCGAAAAAATGTCTTCAAACCCACCAAAACCCGAAAATCCCGTTCCTTCAAGGCCGGCATGTCCGAATTGATCGTATATCGACCGCTTCTGCGGATCTCGCAGAACTTCGTACGCCTCGGCGGCCGCCTTGAACTTTTCCTCAGCATCTTTTTTGCCTGGATTTCTGTCCGGATGATATTTCAAAGCGAGTTTACGATATGCGGCCTTGATCTCTGTTTCGTTTGCACGCCGATTTAATCCCAGCACTTCGTAGTAATCACGTTTTTCTGCCATAATTTCTCGATTTCCAAACAGGACGACGGTATCATCCGATGAATTTTGACAATCTTTTGTGCCTTTAAAATTAATTCTGATAGAGCGGTTGTCAATCAGTCCGAGGCCTTTCCCTCATGGATTTGGCCTCGTTTTCTAGATCAGTTTCTTCATGGGCACTCCATTCGATTCAACCGGCAGGCCGGACGGTTTTCGGGCCATTTGTCCGGGTGCACCGCCGGTCGGCGGTTCTTGACGGATCCGAGTGGCAAAGGCGAACGCAGCGATGCCGACAAGCATCAGCACGGTGCCCAGAGGGAACGCAGCCCGCAGTCGAAACAGATCCATCATCAACCCTGCCAGCATCGAACCGGCCAGCATTCCCATGCTATGGGCCACCGTCAGGAGCGCCATTACGGACCCCATGGCCTCGGTTTTGTCGCCAATGAGGACCGCGGTCGCCATGAGCGCCGGCATGCAGATCCCCCCTCCGACACCGAACATGACGCTGGCCAGAACCATTTCCGAGACGTTATCAGCCCACACGTAAGACAAAATGGCACCGCTGACCAGTGCGCCCCCGAAAAGGACCATCGCCTTCTTGTTGAGGTGGTCGGCCACATACCCCATCGGCAATTGGATGATGCCGCTGACGAAAATTCCCAGCATCACCAGAAAACCGATGGTGGTGCTGGACAATGACAGTTCGGCGTCCGCCAGAACCGGCAAGAAGCCCCAGATGATGCCGATACAGGCGGTGTAGGCAAATCGAAAAAAAAAGAGCCCGGCGATCTCGCGGTTCCGAACCAGTTGTTTCCATCCGGCCGGCTGTTTTCGCCGTCTAACCACTCTTTCGGAACGAACCGGTGGCAAAAAAACGAGGCTTAACAAAAAGCCGATGAGAGACAGTCCTCCCATTCCCCAAAAGGCCGCATCGAGATTGAACCGATCATTTATCATACCCCCCAGAACCGGGCCGAGACTCAAGCCGAAAAAGACCGACATGTTGAAAAGGCCCATCGTAAAACCCTCGCGCCCGGTTGGGGTGATATCACCGACATAGGCCTGGATGACCGGCATCAACATTGCCGAGGCGACGCCTTGGACAAGCCGTATCAGGATGAGGGAGCCGATGGTGTCGGACAGCAGAAAGGCGACGGAAACGATGGTGTAGGCCAGCAAACCGGTAACAATCAAAAGTTTGCGGCCCTTCCTGTCTGATAACCGGCCGAAATAAGGTAAGAAGAAAACCCGGGATAGTGAAAAAGCACCGAATATCAGCCCGATGTAAAGGCCGCCGGCGCCCAGGTTGCGGGCGTAAACCGGGAGAAGCGGGACCACAATGCCGACACCGGTGATGGTGGAAAAAATCGAAAAAAAGAGGGTGATGAAGATCAGTTTGTCCCGCTTCGGCATGCCAGTTCCCGCAGCGACCCTGCTGTCGCAGCACCGCGCTCCTGTCGAAACAAATTCCTTTTGGCGTTCAAATTTTAAGCAACAGATAGCTGTACTCATTGAGCTGGGATCGCAGCAATCGGGCATCACCGACCAATTCGTCCAATTCTCTCCAGAACTGTCGACCATGATTTTTTATACGGGTATGCAGAAGTTCGTGAAGGATGACGTAAGTCGTAAGCTGCTGCGGCAGATGAATCAAATTAATGTTCAAACTGATATTGTTATTGACAGAACAGCTTCCCCAACGCGTTTTCTGTTTGCGGATCGACACGTTGCCGACCTTGAACCCATGTTGCTTCGCCAGGGCCATGAGTTTTTGCACCAGAATTTTTCGGGCTTCCCCGGCATCTGTCTCTTCGATCACGCTGGCCGCGTGCAACCGTCTTTTTTCCAATTTTCTGGCCTGCGCCAGGTGTTTGGCAATCCAGTCTGTCTTGGAAACCACAAATTGTTCGACCTGTTTGAGGGACACCCCGCGCGGTATCGTCACCCCCACCCCGCTGAACGGTTGTACGGTGAGGTTCATGTTGCGGGCTCTGCGGCTGCGTTTCAGGCGGATCGTTCCGATGCCGTCAACTTCAACGGCATCCTTATTACCGGTGCGCTTTGTTTTCATGCGGAATTGTTCCGGCGGATCTTTCGTTATCCGTTTCGGTAAAAAAAAACCCGGTTGCCGTGTCAGCAACAGGGTTCGAAAAAGCGCTTTAGCAATTTTTTAAAACTTGAGGGAATGCAAGCTGCTGATCAAATTAAACCCTCCCCAGCTATGCTCCCCGGCAGGGGATAGAACAACGGCGTGTAACCTTGAAGGACATCATATCAACTCCTCCCGGCTTGTCAATAGCTATTTGGTCGGATCGATAGCCATATGAAATTATTACAATTTATACCTCAAGCATACATATCGCAAAGTAATACGTTATATTACACTTAATCGCTGCAGTCGGTTGGATGGTGGGGGCTTTTCTCACAAGCAGGATCATAAATCGTGTGTTTGCATCCCTGCTTTTGAAAGATATAAAATGAAGACCAAACTACCAACCCGCCAGATAATGAAGATCTGTCCGGCCGAGCCCGCCGTCATCGAAACCGACAGCATAAAAAAAGGCGGGTCACAGGGGATATGACCCGCCCACAATGAAAGGAGGTTGTTGTGCCAGGTCCATCAACCTGACAAGTGACGGTATCCTGACATACCACGATGTGGCATGTCAAGTCTTTTTTTGCCTCTGCCATGGATCGATCGATAAAAAATATTGTTCGCACATTCAAAAAAGAAACGGCTGGTCCGGCGCCACATGTCGGACACCGAATGAGAGATTGACAAGCGACGGAAATTCACCTACCAAGTGAACCGGCGTCCCCGTCAAACAGACGTGATTGCGCAGTTGCTCGGAGCGGCTGCAGCCAGCCGCATCCATGGTTGAACCCTTCGGAGGGAGATGGCTATTTCCGGATCGACCCTGCAACAGGATAAGGGCTCCAGCAAGAAATAATTCCACGTTGCAAAGTCCGAAGCGCTTCTAACCACCTGATTGTAAGTGTTTACAGGGTGCCGCAGATGCAAGGCGTCGGGCGCGCAGACGTACTTTTGTACTTCAAGTGCCCGACAACAAAGCAGATGCGGTGCCCTGTGAACGCTTACCTAAAATGAATCGAGGCAGCCGACAGAATCATGAATGAATTGTCTTTTATTGCCATGATGGACAATGGCGGCCGACGACTTTGGAGCGACAGGCGCAAGAAGTTGGTCCCCATCACCATTTCGGAAAGAAGGTCCGGCAATGATCGCCGAACAGGTATCGACCGTCGTGGATTCCAGACCGTCAAGGTCGGAAAAGATAAAGAACGCCGTCGTAAATTTACCCGCCTGCCGACCAACTTTGTGAAATAGTGTTGAAGCAGAAATAATTCATGACTGCAGCTTTTTCAGGGTTTCTTCCACAAGATTTCTGATTTCCCGTAGCCGGTTTTCCGTCATGGCCTCGAAACGCAGCACCAGGGCCGGCTGGGTGTTTGACGCCCGCACCAGTCCCCAGCCGTCGTCGAAGAGAACCCTGGCGCCATCGATATCGATCACCTTGTAATGCTGTCGGAAATAATCGGTCACTTTTTCAACGAGGCCGAATTTGATCTCGTCCGGGCAATCGACGCGAATTTCCGGGGTGGTGAAGGTCGGCGGCACGTCGACCAACAGCTCGGAGATTTTGCGACCGGTGGTGGAAAGGATCTCCAGCAGGCGGCAGGCGGCATAAGTGGCATCGTCGAACCCGAAGTAGCGGTCGCTGAAAAACATGTGTCCGCTCATTTCCCCTGCCAGCTCGGCTTTTTCCTCTTTCATCTTTTTCTTGATCAGTGAGTGACCGGTGCGCCACATGATGGCCCGGCCGCCGTTCTTCTCGATATCGTCGTACAGGGTCTTGGAGCATTTGACTTCCGAGATGAACGTGGCCCCCGGTTTTCGCGAAAGAATCTCCCTGGCAAAAATGATCATCAATTTGTCGCCGTAGATGATGCGCCCTCTCTCATCCACTACTCCAAGGCGGTCTCCGTCGCCGTCGAAACCGATGCCGAGATCCAAACCTTCTTTCCGAACCAGCGCGATGAGATCCTGCATGTTTTCGACGACGGTGGGGTCGGCTTCGTGGTTGGGGAAATGACCGTCCATATCGCAGTAGATATCGTGTACCTCACACCCGAGCCGTTTCATGATCGGCACCGTGACAACGCCGGCGGTGCCGTTGCCGGCATCGATGCCGACCCGCAAGGGGCGCGGCAGGCTGATGTTGTTCACCACATAATCGATATAGGTCGGGATCATGGCGGCGGAAGACAGCCGCCCCCGGCCCTCCGTGAAATTTTCGTCTTCGATGAGGGCAAGGATGGTCTTAATGTCTTCGCCGTGGATCGAGTCGAGGCCGAGGCAGAGTTTGAAGCCGTTGTACTCGGGGGGGTTGTGGCTGGCGGTGAGCATGACGCCGCCGTCTTTTTTCAGCTGCTGGATCGAAAAATAAAAAACCGGCGTCGGGCACACCCCGATGTCGGTCACGTCACAGCCGGTCGCCAGGAGTCCCTCGATCAGTTTTTGCGAATAGGCCTCGGAGGTCAGGCGGCAGTCTCGTCCCACGGTGATACTGCGGGCCTCGTTCCGGCGCAGAAAAGTTCCCACACCGCGCCCGATCAAGGCCGCGTCCGCCGCCGTCATGTCCTTGCCGGTGATGCCCCTGATGTCGTATTCCCGAAACATTTGCGGATTCATAAATCCCTCTCTTTTTTGGTCGGCTATTTACGGTGAAGTTAAGATTCCTTCAAAATACGCCGGGTGACCGAATTTTAAATGATCATCGAGAACCGCTGCTTTTCATTTCAGCCCTTGACCACCGCAATCGGCCGCAATTTGGCCACTTTTCGTGATATGCCGGCTGCGTGAACGACCGCCACGACCTCGGAAACGTCCTTGTAGGCCTCGGGCATCTCTTCCGCGAGTGTGCTCCGACCGGTCCAGCGGACCAGGATACCCTTGTCTTCCAACTCACGGTGTATCGACCGGCCTTTGCTGGCCTTCTTGGCGGCCTTGCGGCTCAGCCGCCGGCCGGCCCCGTGGCAGGTGGAGCCGAAAGTATCCGTCAGGGCCTTTTCGGTTCCTACCAGCACATAGGAGGCCGTTCCCATGTCGCCGGGGATAATCACCGGCTGTCCGACCACACGGTAACCTTCATTCAGAGCGGGGTGGCCGGGCGGGAAGGAGCGGGTTGCGCCTTTGCGATGAACGCAGACGGTGCGTTTTTTGCCGTCTATAACATGCTCCTCTTTTTTGGCGATGTTGTGACAGACATCGTACACCAGCCGCATGCCGAGGTCACGCGGTCCCAGGCCGAAGACGCGCTGGAAGACCTCGCGCGATCGATGCAGCAAAATTTGCCGGTTGGCCCAGGCGTAATTGGCGGCGCAGGCCATGGCCCTCAGATAGCGTGAGCCCATTTCCGACTGAATCATGGCGCAGGCCAGCTGCCGGTCCGGCAGGTGGAGGCCGAGCTTTTGAACATGTTTGGTCATCGAGGCCAGGAAGTCGTCGCAGACCTGGTAGCCGAAGCCGCGCGACCCGCAGTGGAGCATGAGCGTCACCTGCCCCTGGAACAGACCGAAGGCCCCGGCCACATGGGGATCGAAGATTTCTTCGACCAGGCCGACTTCGAGAAAATGGTTGCCGGCCCCCAGAGTGCCCAGCTGCTTTTGACCCCGTTCCAAGGCACGGGCGCTCACCAGCTCCGGATCGGCGTCGGGCAGACAGCCGCCGTCTTCGGTGTGCTCGAGGTCACCATCCTCTCCGAGACCCTGCCGCAGCGCCCACCGGCTTCCGTCCCGGAGCACCTTTTTTTCTTCCGGCACCGAGAGTTTCAGGGAACCCTGCGACCCCACGCCGGATGGAATATTTTGGAAGAGTGCGGTTACCAAGGATTCAAGCTTGGGCCGAACGTCCTTTTCAACCAGGTGGGTTGCAGCCAGTCGAACGCCGCAATTGATGTCATATCCCACACCGCCTGGAGAAACGACGCCGGTCTGCCAGTCGAAGGCGGCCACGCCACCGATGGGAAATCCATAGCCCCAGTGCATGTCCGGCATGGCCAGGGATGCTTTGAGAATGCCGGGCAAGGTGGCGACATTGGCCACCTGCTTGAGCGGTTCCTTTTGATCGGAACTCTTCAGCATGTCGGCGGAAGCGTAAACGATTCCAGGGACCCGCATGGAGCCGGCCATCGGAATTTCCCAGCGATAGGTATCGATCTGTCGGAGTTGCATGGCTTAATTGTCTCACTTGGGGAATGGCAGAAAAGGCCTCGTCTTCAGGTGAAGACACCAGTTTAGTGGTTGATGTTTTCAAAAGGGTTCAAGGAATCCAGGAGCCAAGGGTTCAAGGGAAGGTTTTTTCACTTGGTTCCTCAAACCCTTGAATCCTTGAACCCCAAGCCTTCGCTTTAGCCGAAGGTAGTTGACTTTCTATACGTCAAATATGATCCTTGCCTCCCAGCCTGTAAATTTGCGTTTGACCGTTATCTGGTGATAAGTGACGGCTTTGATCTCGTTGCCGAGCGCATGCCGCGACGGGTCATAGGAATCAACGGCGATATCGGCTGTGATGCAGTGGGCACCGATGTCGTGAATGTCCACCGAATGCACCAGAAGCCCTTTTCCCGACCACAGATACAGCAACTCCCGCAGCCAGTTGACCATCAGGTCCGGCCAGTCCGCCCCTTCAACTTGCAGGTTGAGGGATTGCATCGCGTGTACCGATTCGGGGGAGACCATGATGTCGAACATGGCCCGGGCGGCGGTGGCGAACAACTCGGACGGATCGGCGCCGAACACGTGCAGGCCGAGATCCGCGGTGTGATCGATGAAGCGATATTTCACTTGTGCCGATCCTGTTTATATAGGCTTCAAGATAATGTTTTTGGCAAGGCCAGAGGGAGAAGGCTGTATTGTAATACGCCGACGACCGATAACGCAGTCCAAAATCTTTATCTTAAAGCCTATAGTAATATTTCCCCGGTTTTGGCGGTGCCATAGCCGCCAAGGGCCTCAACCCGCTTCTTGAAGACGGCACTGCGGATGGTTTCCAGAAGGACCTGGAAGTTCCGGGTCTCGAAAAACGCTTCAGGCACCACCAGGTCGTATTGTTCGGTGACGACCGGAACGAAGTCGAGTTTTAGGGCCCTGGCCGCCGCGCAGATTCCCAGACCGGCGTCGGCCGTGCCGCTCAAGACGGCCACGGCCACCGACATGTGGGTAAATTCTTCATTGCCGTAGCCGTTGATCCGGCCCGGGTCGATGCTCAGCTCCCGCAAACGGTAGTCGAGCAGAATGCGGGTGCCGGAGCCGCCCTGCCGGTTGATCATGGTCACATCCTCGCGTGCCAGGTCTTCGATTCCTTTAATCCGTTTCGGGTTTCCGGGTAGAACGATCAGACCCTGATCACGGAACACCAGGTTGATCAGACGGACCTGCTTCGCGGCGAAGAGGTCCGGCAGATAGCGTTTGATGTAGGCGGTGTTGTAACTGCCGTCGGCCGTGTCAAGAAGATGCGAGCCGGCCAGGTGACACAGGCCTTTCTTGACGGCCATCAGCCCCCCCATGCTGCCGACATGGCTCGATGACAGTGACAGGCCGCTGCTGCCGGCGCGAAGCTGATCGGCCAGGACATCCAAGGTGTTGTCGTGGCTGCCGACGATCACGATTGTGTTGCGGATGGCCGACATCGGGCGCAGCAGTTCGGCCTCAATCGGCTGTTGGTCGTTGATTCCCTCGACATGGTTCGGAATCCGAATGATGCCATCGGCTTCGGTGATCGAAGTGATACTGCCCGCACCGCGCGGCAGAGGAGTGGCCACGATGCGGCCGTTCACCTCCCCGAGCTTTACGCGTATAAATTCTTCCACGCCGAGTTTGGAGGCGATTTTACGGGTCGGTTCGACCATGGCCGTCTGGGGTGCCATGTCGGGCAGCCCGAGCCGGTGGCGGATCAGGGGACGGACAAACTGCTCGAAGGCGATGATCGCCGAAACCGGGTAACCGGGTATGCCGAATACCGGTTTGGCGTTAATTTCCCCGACGATGACCGGTTTGCCGGGCATCATGGTAACTCCGTGCACATAAACATGACCCAGATCACTGATAACGTGACGGGCGTAATCTTCCGAACCGGCCGAGGAGCCGCCGATGATCAGAACCATGTCGTAGCCGCTCTGGAGGCCCTTTTCGGTCGCCGCTTTGATGGCTTCCAGGTCGTCCTGGACCCGGTCGTGTTTGACGTAAGTGCCGCCGCAGGCTTCGGTCAGTTTACCGAGAACGTATGAGTTACTCTCGAGTACTTGCCCGGGGGGCAGCTTGTCCGGGTCGATACGGCGCCAGTCGACGATCTCGGAACCGGTGGGGATGATCAGCAGATTGGGTTTACGGCGGACCGATACCTCGAAAATGCCGGCCGAAAGAAGCGCCCCGATGCAGTAAGGCGTAATCTGGTGGTTCTGGGGAAAGAGCAACTGGGTGGCGACAATGTCCTCGCCCATTTTGCGGACGTGCTGCCAGGGAAAAGCCGGTGCTTCGATCCGAACCCGTTGATCGTCGAGGCGATCGAGCTTTTCGACCATGATCACCGCGTCGGTGCTCTCCGGCATCACGTGACCGGTGTTCAGATAAAAAGCGTCTTCACCGATGATCAGCTCTTTCGGCCGCGTCTCGCTGGCCCCGAAGGTTTTTTCCGCTTTAACCGCGATGCCGTCCATTGCGGCCGCGTGAAAATTGGGTGATGACAGCCGGGCGGTGACGGCTTCGGCCAGAATGCGCCCCACCGAATCGGTTACCGGGACGGTTTCACCGGTCATGGCGTCGATCGACCCGAACCGCTGAAACAATATGTCCCGGGCCTCCTGGAGCGTTTTCATTTTTAGATAGATATTACGCTTGGTGTGCATGCCCTTTTCCAATCATGAGTATCGTCTTCAAGATAAAGATTTTGGCAAGGCCAGGGGGAGAAGGCTGTATAGTGCATACGCCGACGACCGATAACGCAGTCCAAAAACTTTAACTTAAATCTTAAAACCCATACTAAGGGTCCCGGCCACCACGCGTTTACGGGTCACGGGTTCCGGGTTACTGTTCTTGAGTTTCGAGTTTCAAGTTTCCATTATAACGGAATAACCGCGACCTCTGTGCCGGCATCGAGCCCCTCGGTGTTGACGTCGATTTCGATCAACCCGTCGGCCATGACCATGGTGTTCAGCAAGCCCGATTTGCCCAGAATCGGTTCGGCACGGTATTCATCGTTGTCACGGGTGAGGCGCACGCGGATAAAATCGGTGCGTCCCTGAGCCGAACCGATGTTGCGGCTCAGCCGGGCGGGAATCCTGAAAACCTGTCGCTGCGAAGGGGACAATCCCGCCACATGCGCGATGAACGGCTGAACCACGACTCTGAAAACGACCATGGCCGATACCACATGACCCGGCAGGCCCCAAACGGCCTTGTTCTGCGTATTGGCCAGAATGGTCGGCTTGCCGGGGCTGATCGAGATGCCGTGCACAAGGATGCGCGAATCGGGAAGTTGAGTCAAAACATCGATCGTGAAATCGCGAACCCCGACCGAACTGCCTCCGGAAAGCAGGATCATGTCCGAGCCGGCCAGGGCGTCGCGGCAGGTCGCATACAACGCTTCGTAGTTGTCGCGCACGATGCCGTAGCGCACGGGTATGCCGCCGGCTGCCAGCACCTGCCCGGAAAGAGAATAGCTGTTGACGTCCCGGATCTGGCCCGGCACCGGCGTGCTGTCGATCGGAACGACTTCGTCGCCGGTCGATATGATCGCGATCGTCGGGCGCCTGAATACCCGGACGCTTTGCTGACCGAAAGCAGCCAGAAGGCCGGTTTCCTGCGGCCGCAGGTATCGACCGGCTTCGAGAATGATCTGCCCGCGACGAAAATCTTCCCCGACTTCCACGACGTGTTGGCCCGGTGCGACACTGCGGTAAACCTCGATCGTGGTGTCGTCCAGCATTTCCGTGTGTTCGATCATCACCACGCTGTCGGTGCCTTCGGGCAGCATGCCGCCGGTGGAAATTCGGCAGACCTCACCGTGCGCGATGGAAAACGCCGGCGTCTGTCCCATGGACACGGTGCCCTTGACAGTCAGATAGGCCGGGCTGCCGTCGGAGGCCCCGAAAGTGGCCGAGGCCTTGACTGCGTACCCGTCCATGGTCGCCCGTAAAAATTCAGGAAGATCTCGATCGGCAGAAATGGTCTCGGCCAGGACTCGGCCGTAGGATTCCGGGAGCGGGACGTTCTCCGCATCGACCGGAGTGAAGGCCTCTGCATTTTTCAGTACGCTCGCAAGATCCGTGACTTTGAAAAACTCCAGCATGCCATCCCTCACTTGAGCAACGGCAGGGCCGCTCTGAAGGTGTCGGTGCCGGCCCGTTCGAGCCACTCGTACATCAGCATTTCGGTGGACATGATCGTCACCCCGTTTTCCCGCAGTCGCTCGAGGGCCATATCGCGGTCGAGAGGTGACCGCGAGGCGACAGCGTCGGCGATCACCACGATCCGATAATCCAGCGGGGCTTGGAGGGCGGTCTGGGCGACACAGATGTGCGCTTCCATTCCGGTGAGAATCAGGGTGTGGCGGTCGTGGGCTTTCAAACGGCGGGTGAACGCCTCTTCACCAAAGCAGCTGAAGGACAGCTTTTTCACGGGGGGCGTTTCTTTCAGCTCCAATTTGATCTCATCGACCGTCTCTCCCAGGTTTTCCTGTTCGCTCAGAAGGACCGGCACTTCTACCACCCTGGCCAACCGGACGAGTTTGACGATGTTGGCCACGATCTGCGGCGTGTCATGGATAAGGGGTGCCAGTTTATTCTGAACATCGACGACAACCAGCAGGCTGTCTTCGCGCTGAATCAGCGCCGGGAAAGAATTTTTGGTGCGGTTCACGATCGTCCTCCCTTTTTTACAGTGGTCCGGTCCATCAGGTGGTATCCATCCGCGGTTTTACTTCACGCATGGAACAGTTAGTTTCCGATCCAGAAATGGTCTGACGTTTTTATCAGGTACCACATAAGAGCGCGTCGCGGCAAGTAGGAGCGCCAGCCGACAGAAATTCTCGGTGAAAACAAGACTCCGAATGGTCAGTTTCCCCGTGAACCGCTGGCCGGCAGGCCGGCCGCAGAGGTGACGGCAACCGCCTTTCGGGGCCAAATCTGATTGATATTCTATAAAACACCATACGAAGTGCCCTCCACTTGCAAAATATAATGAAATGGGTATAATCGGCGCGCGTATTGGGTATAATTCGTTAATGACCGGTGTATCAACCATTTGAGGAAATCATGTCCGACGAGCCCGAATCTTTGACTTCCGACCTGAGGGCGGTAAAACCAAAATTTCTAACACGCACAACCTTCACCGAATTTAATCTGCCGGCTGAAGTTCTTTCGGGAATTTCCGAAGCCGGTTTTACCTACTGCACCCCGATTCAGGCGCAAACCTTGCCGGTGTCGCTGGCAGGCCGCGATGTGGCCGGACAGGCCCAGACCGGGACCGGCAAGACGGCGGCCTTTCTGGTAACCATATTCGCCCGACTATTGGCGCTGACCGACCGCGAACCGGGGTTACCGGCGGCCCTGATCGTCGCACCGACAAGGGAACTGGCCAATCAAATCTACGAAGAGGCGAACTTTATCGGTCGCCATACCGGTTTCAAGATTGCCCAGGTCGTCGGCGGGATCGACTATCAGCGGCAGGCGGAGATCCTTAAAGAGGGCGTCGATATCGTCATCTGCACACCCGGACGCGTCATCGATTATTTCAAGCAGGGCATCTTTAAAACCAGCGGCATCAAGCTCGTGGTCATCGACGAGGCCGACCGGCTCCTCGACCTCGGGTTTGAAAAAGACATGCGCTATATCTTGAAAAAGTTGCCGCGCTACGACAAACGGCAGTCGATGCTCTTTTCGGCCACCCTCTCCTACCGGGTTCTGGAGCTGACCTACGAATACATGAACCTGCCGGAGTTTATTTCCATCGCTCCCGAAGAAGTGACGGTCGAGGGGGTCGACCAGATGCTGTTTCATGTGGGGCGAGAACAAAAACTGCCCCTGCTGCTGGGGATCCTGGCACGTGAAGATTGGAACCGGGTACTGATCTTCATCAACACCAAGGCCGGTGTGGAATGGCTGACCCAGAAACTAAAGGGCAACAATTGTCCGGCCGAGGGCATCACCGGTGATCTGCACCAGCGCAAACGGTTCCAGTTGATGGAAAATTTCAAAAACGGCCGCATTAAAATCCTGGTGGCCACCGATGTCGCTTCGCGCGGAATACACGTGGAAGACATCAGCCATGTCATCAACTACGATTTACCGCAGGATGCCGAAAACTACATCCACCGGATCGGCCGGACCGCTAGAGCAGGCAAAACAGGCAAGGCGTTTTCTTTGGCCTGCGAACAGTACGTGTTTCATCTGGAAGCCGTGGAAGAGATGCTGGGCTACAAAATTCCGGTGGTTTGGGCTGAAGATGACTGGTATGTTGCCGACCGGAGCGGCCCGGTGAAGACCGCCTCACGGGGACGCAAGGTGCGGGCCGTCCACGGAAAAGAGCGCGTTCAAAAAAGATTGGCGCGGCAGACACCTTCTGAAAAACCCTGGCCGCAGAAATACCCCGGCGCGTTTTTCGGCTTTTTGCCCGACAAGGCGACCGAAGCAGTGACGCCATCCACTGCGGCCGCTGAGGAAGTCGCACCGGCACCACGAAAGAAAAAACGCCGCCGACGCCGAAAGAAGAAATCCGGACCGGCCGATGCCGCCACTCCGGCAGCCAATCCGGATTCCGAACTGCAGTCCTGAACGTGCCGTCATCACCCGGCAGGATAGAAAGCCAATTTTAGTTGAGTTGCCGCCATGGGCTACGTGTTCGATTTCAAGGATGCTCAAACTTTCGAGCGCTGGTTCGAAGAACCGCGTTATCGCTTCGAAGCCGAACGTGAAAACGCCCTGATGATCGACATGCTCCAGCCGGTCAGGGGAGAAACGATTCTGGAGATCGGTTGCGGAACCGGAACCAGCCTGGTGCCGCTGATCGAAATGGGGCTGAACGCCACCGGAATCGATGCCTCACCCTACATGCTCGATGTCAGTTTCAAGAAACTCGGGAACCGGGTCAGCCTTTACCGGGGATCCGCTGAGGACCTCCCTTTCGACGACAATTCCTTCAATCACGCCTTTTTCATGACCACCCTCGAATTCGTCGACGATCCGGGCAAAGCCATCGAAGAAGCCTGCCGCGTCGCAAAAGACCGGGTTTTTATCGGTGTCCTCAACCGGTATGCCATCAAGGGCATTCAGCGACGGGTCGCCGGGATCTTTTACGAGACGATTTTCAACCATGCCCGTTTCTTCGGCATCTGGGAGTTGAAACGGCTCATCCGGTCCATTGCGGGCCAGGTACCGCTGACCTGGCGGACGGTCAACCAGTTTCCTACGGGGTGCGGCCGTTTCGTCCAGAATGTCGAGCAATCCCGCTTCATGCAGCGCTGCCCCTTCGGAACCTTCGTCGGGATGGTGATCACTCTGGTTCCGGTTTTCAGGACCAGGCCGCTGGCCGTACGCCACCAGGACGAAACCGTCCACCGTCATGGCGACCGGTTGATGCCGGGGACGGCGTCCGTCTATACTGCCGACGAACATGAAACGCGCGCCGCATCGGATGCCCTGAATTTATGTTCACATGCACAGGATAACGGCCATGGAAGCTTACCTGTTTGAGACCGTGAGCGACGGCAAAGTCAAGTGCAACCTCTGCCGGCACCGGTGCCTCATCAAAGAAGGCCGCCGCGGCATTTGCGGTGTGCGCGAGAATCGTGCGGGGGTACTTCACACACTGGTTTTCGGGAAACTGATCGCGCGGCACATCGATCCCATCGAGAAAAAGCCGCTCTATCATTTTCTGCCCGGCAGCCGTTCCTATTCCATCGCCACGGTCGGGTGCAACTTCAGATGCCGTTTCTGTCAGAATGCCGACATCGCGCAGATGCCGGAGGACCAGCGCGGATTGATCATCGGAGATCCATGCACACCGCAGGAAGTGGTCGCCGCCGCTCTCAAAGGCCACTGCAGGAGCATATCATACACCTACACGGAACCGACCATATTTTTTGAGTTTGCCTATGAAACCGCCAAGCTGGCCCAGGCCGAAGGGTTAAAAAATGCTTTTGTCACAAACGGTTACATGACCGATGAGGCGCTCGAGATGATTCAACCCTACCTGGACGCCGCCAACGTCGATCTAAAAGCCTTCAACGAAAGATACTACCGCGATATCTGCGGCGCCAAGCTGTCAAATGTCATGGAGACCCTCAAGCAGATGAAATCTCGCGGGATTTTCGTGGAGGTCACGACCCTGATCGTGCCCGGGCTCAACGACGACAGCGGGGAATTGGAAAAGCTGGCGCAATTTCTGGTGACGGACCTGGGGCCGGAGACGCCCTGGCACATCAGCCGTTTTCACCCGACCTACAAGCTGACCGACCGACCTCCGACACCGCTGGCCACTCTTTTGAAGGCGCGTGATATCGGCCTGAAAGCCGGCCTTCGATATGTTTACACCGGCAATGTGCCGGGTGAAGACGGTGAAAACACCTTCTGCTACAACTGCGGCAGAATCGTCATCGAGCGGTGGGGATTCCAGATCAGGAGCACCGCCCTCGAAGAGGGACGGTGTCGGTATTGCCAGGCGGTGATTGATGGTGTCGGACTATAAGTCATCGTCTCGAGTCAATTTTGACGTGTTTCGACTGCCTTGAGCGCGCATTCGGACGGCTTCCTCAGAACCGGTTCAAAACGATAAACGGTGGAGATGAGCGCGAAACGGCCGGTTTCCGAGCTGCACTTCAACAAACGCAGGCGCATTCAAAATTTTAAACCTGCTCGATACTATTTAACTGTTTGTTATCTATTGATTTGTTAATTTTTACGTATATCGAAGTTCAAAATTTTGAACCGCCGGTTCTATCTGAGTCCCGAAGGGCGAATTTCTGAAAGGCGCCTGATTAAAAAAAGTATTGAAAAAATAGGCGGTTATAACAAGTTTTGATTTGCTGACGGACTCGATGATTTTGGCATGGACCTTGCTTTGTCTATTGCATCCTCAACAAATCATCATCTGTTTTCCTCCTTAGACGGCCAACCGTAAATCGGTTGGCTGTTTATTTTTGGGGCTCGTTTTTTTCCACGTTTGACATTTTGAATTTTGGTGATGGTGATTCGTTATTTATTTTTTGCGATTTGAAAATTTTCACCTGCACCCGCCGCGGAAAACGTTCTTGACACCCCATTGACAATCTTTCATACTTCAACACTTAAAAAAATCGGCCAAAGCATTGAAATGAATGAAAACGGAACCGAGCGTGTCTAATTTGGGAGACCCCGCTCAATGATCAAAGACATCGGCGCCAAGAGATTTCTGCACGACATCCGTTACCGTCGCGACCGCTACCGGCAGTTTATCGGAATCGCATTCGTCGTGCTGGTGAGCGTCGCGGGCTGGCCGGTTGCCGGGCTTTACTGGGTCGGCGTGCTTCTGGTGTGCAGCGGCATCGCCGTGCGGCTGTGGGCCTCCGGCCACATCAAGAAAAACAAGGTCCTGGCGACAGACGGTCCCTACGCCTATGTGCGCCACCCGCTCTATGTCGGCAATATCCTGCTGGGGTGCGGATTTTCGCTGGCTTCCGGGCTTTGGTGGAGCGGCCCTCTTTTCATCCTGATCCTGCTGGTATTCTATCCTCAGGCGATCCGGCGCGAGGATGACAAGCTTCATCACCTGTTCAAAGAAGATTGGGAAAAGTGGCGTGAGCAGACCCACGCACTGCTTCCGCGCTTGACGTCAAATAAGCATCCGGGGGGCGGCTGGTCTTTCCGGCAGAGCCTCCGCCAAAACGGTGAACCGCTCATCGCCCTTTTTCTTCTCGCCTGCCTGTACAATCTCTATCTCAGGCTGTGAGGCTGGTGTTTACTGATTCGCTTGCCGTCATCCTTGCCCCGCCCGCCCCTTTAAGCCAATACCATTTAAGCGGGGTAATTCCGGCAGTGGTTCTGAAAATAACGGCAAACATAAACCTTATTTTCGCACCAAACGCTCATGGCTTTTAAGCCACCACTTGTTCCGGTTTCCGGGTTCTGAGTTTCGAGTTTCGAGTTTCTATTTGCGACCCTGTGGTCAGGAAAGACAATATATCAATAATACATGTTGTTCTCACAACGGTAACTGCCACCAAATGCCCAACACAATTGCCGGTATTTCCGAGGATGAGCTGCTGGAATGGATCACCGCCAGCCTCCGCGAACGGCGGAATATCCTCGGCCGGGGGTACCAGTGCCATACCCTGCTCTACCGGGATGCCGAGAGGTCTCTGGTGGTCAAAGCGCCGCTCGGCCGGGGCCTCGCGGCGTTTGTGCGGCGGCGGATGCTTCAAAATGAATACGCGGCCTACGGCCGGCTTTCCGGTTTGCCGGGCCTTCCGGCGTGTCACGGTTTCCTGAAAAAGCGGTTCCTGGTGCTCGAGTTCATCGACGGCGTCCCCATCGGGGAAGCCTGCATTACGGACCGCGATTTTTTTTTCAACACCCTGCTCCAGCGGATCAAGACCATGCACCGGGCCGGTGTGGCGCACGGGGACTTGAAAAAGAAGGACAACATTCTGGTGGTCGACGGCCGGGACCCCATACTGCTCGATTTCGGCGTCGCCGTCATCCGGAAGGCCGGTCCGATGCCGGTCAACCGCTATCTCTACAGCCTGTTCAAGAAATTCGACTTCAATGCCTATGTGAAACTGAAGTACCGCAAGCGCACAGAGCTCATCAGTGCAGCCGATCGGCCGTTTTACCACCGCACCGTCGTTGAAAAGTCGGCCGGCTGGATCAAGCGCCGCTATCTCAAGATAAAAAGATGGCTAATAGAAGATTGATGACGCTGAACCGATCCCCAAAAAAGGTATCGGTTCCTGAAAATTAGATAACTCTATTGGGATTCAAGGGGTCAAGGATTCCAGGGTTCGAGAATGCTTAGAAACACGACAAAGAGCTTGGCGAAAATACTTTCGATGACGGTTTAAGGTTTATACAAAAAGCAAAAAAAACAGATATTTGATCCTTTAATCCTCGAATCCTTGAATCCTCGACCCCTTTCTTCCAAAAAAAACTTTAAGAATCCTTGACAAGTCTTTTTCTTTAAAGTAACTGTTGAACAAAATTGCCGTAAAGCTTAAAAATAGGTTGATTTTGAGGTTAAAATCGGCTACTATCTGCAGAACCGTAAAGACCGGATATAAATGGAGCTGCGGATCGGAACCGTCTTTGAGTCCGAAAACTGATAGACCAGCAGCGATGAGAGACCGTTAGGAAGACCATTTCGAGGTCATCGACAAAATTTTGGAGCGATGATTTTTTTGACGACCGTGTTGTCAAATAATGCTTGACATCGCTTTTAGGGCTTGATAGCAACTGCCCCATGCGCCAAGAGACCGGTTACAACCGGGTGCGATGCAGAGGGGCGCGGCTGAGAATCTTCCATCAGCAACGAGGAAGGTATTCGACGCTTAATCGAAAGACGATTGATATGAGCCGCTCGCAGTGTCCTGAATCGTGTTTTTTGTCGCATCATTTCTTTCAGATTTCTTGTGTCCTGTCGAATAATGCCATCCGGCAGGGTCGTTCGTTCTCGTGGGGTGACGCTTTACGGTCGGTTTTTTCGCATTGAAAATGCCGGCAGGATGCGCGCCCTGTTTTGTTTTAGAGCCGTTTCGTCGGCCGTCATCGTGACGGCCGTGTGACCGCAGGCAGCGCGGTGAGCTGCCGGATGTTCAAACGCTGAAAGGAGGTGAGGCAGGGAATCGGCTTAACTGTTATAAAGATGATGAGGATTGTTTTACGAGGATGATTGATTAAGAGGATGTTTTAAGAGGATTGTTCGTTTGAAACACACTTCAAGGAGGAACTACAGATGAAAAAATTTACGATTATCGCACTCGTCTTTGCGATCACGGCCGTTTTTGCCGTCTCCGCAATGGCCAACGAGTGGAACCTCTACGGCAGTGCCCGTATGGCGACCTTCTATACTCAAAGAGATTATGGTAAAATCTTTACAGATGATGACAACCCAGGTGGGAATGACATTTTCGGTAAGGATAATTTCAAGGCTACGCAATGGGCCATGCAGGGCAACTCCCGCATCGGCGCCACCGTCAAGGGCGACATGCTCGAAGGCCGCTTCGAGTTCGGCGTTACCTCAGATGGGGCGGGTGGCAATGTCGGCGCCCGCCGGCTTTACGGCGTGTGGCACTTCACGGAAGGCTGGGGGCTCAAGGTCGGTAAAGACTACACCCCGATCACCTTCTTTCTCTCCGGCCAGGTGTTCGATTCCGACGCCGGTCTGCTTCAGGTCGGCAACGCCTACGGCTCCCGCAGAGCCCAGCTCGCAATCGAGGGCAAACTGGGACCCGGAATGTTTAAGTTTGCGGCCATCGACCAGACGCAAGCCAATATCTCTTTCACGACTGTAGACCCCGCGACGGGCGTTGTTACAGCACTTGATACCCAAACAGAGTCTTATTGGCCCAAGCTCGAGACGTCCTACCAGATGATGTTCGGCGACAACATGAGTGTGCATGCGTTCGGTGGTTTTCAATCCACAAAGTATTACACCAATAACCCAGTCACCGGCGCAGACGGCAGCAAGACGCTCAGCTCCTACATGGTCGGCCTGGGCGGCGAATTCAATTTTGGGCCGATGTTCGTCAAACCGCAGGTCAGCTATTACTACAACGGCCAGTCGGCCGGTTGGCTCGGTCTTCAAACTGCCAACCTTGTAAGTTATTCAGGTCTGCCCGCTGGCACCGCTGCCGATATTTCGGAGTTCGGACCGATCGTTGTCAATGGCGACGCTGACAATATCAAAACGACGATGGCCATGCTGGCCCTTGGTTTCAGCCCCACGGAAGCGCTGACGCTCGAAGGCGGCATCGGCTGGAACTACAATAAGTCTGACGGAAATCAGTCAATCGATAAAAATACTTACCTGGAGTACTATCTCCAGGCCGTGTGGAAGATGGCCCCGTCCGTCTATTTGATTCCCGAAGTCGGCTATCGTGACTTCGGCGACCTTAAATTTAGCACGGCTAACACCCCCGATATAGACCTCGGCAGCCTGTTCTACTTCGGTGCCAAGTGGCAGATCGACTTCTAATTTAAATTCGGCCACGCCGGATTTAAGTACCTAAACGCAAAAAACCCGGAGCCTCGGCTCCGGGTTTTTTGCGTGGCGACGGTTTTGCCGTCGGGAAGAAACGCATGTGCTCGACGGTTTACGCTGCAGATGATGTCCTTGAAGATCTTTCTTCTCGCCACCAAAACTGCTTCTTGTCTTGACGGACTCCGATCCACGTTCATCACTTCATTTTATCATTGAATAACGTGTCGGGTTTCCGTATGGTGCCCATTAGCTGGCGCAACCGTCACTTGCATTGACATGCAAGTATAAAATGCGGAAGCCATAGCTGTTGAGGCCGGAACCGGCCGGCAATTATAGGAAAGGCGAGCATTTCCTGAGAGTTCTCCAAGAGACCGGTTGGAAAATCGAGGGACCGTCCGGGGACGCCTCGATCTTGAAACGCCATCCGGGCACCCTTCGCTTCCGGATCAAAAAACTGGGTATCCGCCGCCCGGTGTAAGGCGATGAACAAGAAATCGGCCCCTCAACATTTTACGGATCTGCAATATCTTGAGGGATAAACAGTCCGCCCCCAGCCGTAGGGATTCATCAAAACAAAAAAAATGAACGTAATTTCAGGTTGTTATGGTTATTTATCACAAACTATCCCTATTGGTACGTTTTTTGGTTGGTATTTGGGCTCATTAAAGAAGGGATGTGTTGCCGACACGCCCCACCGATAGTGATAAAACAGGTTGGAAAATGGCTCGAATAAGAAAGGAGATATCAATGATGAAGCGAGAACTTTTAAAAACAACCATTTTGACGGCTGTGCTGGTTGCATGGACGGCCGGGCTACCGGGTCTATCTCCTGCTGCGGGAACGCCGGCCGTGAAAATGAAGGTGGAACTGCTCTTCGTGCAGAACTCGAGAGGCGTCGCCATTGATAAAGACAAGGGCACCCTGACCCTCAAGGGCGTAAGTCCGACGACGCTGTTCTTCTCCGACCGTCCCGTGCGCATGGCCGGGCACTACAGCATGAAGGAATACCTGGCGACTTGGGATGAAGGCAAGGACAGTTTCAGCGCTGACCCGCCCAATGCCACTCTTTCCGTCTTCGAACAGGGGCAGGACGATCTTCTTGACGTCGTGGTCAAGCTGCAGAACCCGAGGGTCCAGGGGGACGATTTGATCTACGACATCATGTTAATAGATAAAGAGGGCCCCTTGCCCAAAAAGGGTGGACCTGCTTCGCTGTTTATCGACATTTTTGGTGTCTGGCGCCGCACAGCCCGTCGTGCGGTGTGGATCGGTGCCGCCGCCACGACTGCGGCCGCTGCGACCACGGCGGAGGCTAGTGCGGCGGCGGCTGCTCATCCCACTACCGTCACGGTGAATGAAACCGCGGCTTCACCGCCGGCTGCCCCGGCAATGACAAGCTCGCAGTCGTCGGCCGTGGCGCGCCTCAAGGAGCTCAAGTCGCTGCAAAAACAGGGGCTCATCACGGAGGCTCAATATCAGGAGGAATCGCAAAAGCTGTTGAATCAGATTGCGGAATAGGACGCTTGCAAAAGATACATCGGGTCATGGAGTCATGGCCGCTTCCGATCCGGGTAGCTGCACCTCAGAAATTCTCCATGAAAATAAAAAAACAGCTCGTGAACGTCAATCAGCAGACACTGTATTTTTCGGATCGGCCGGTCCGAATCGCCGGGCATGTCAAAATGGACGCCTATCTCAAGGAATGGACGGCAAAGGCCGGCAAGGACAATTTCGGCGCAGACCCGCCGAACGCCATGCTATCCGTCTATGAGCCGGGGCAACCCGACAACACGGCTGCTGTGGTCGAGATCACCCAGCCCAAGATCGACGGTTCCGATCTCGTCTACAATATAAAATTGCGCAGGGAGGTCCATCGTGATGAAAGCCATTAATTTTATCATCGTTCTGTCATTCTTGATTATCTCTGCAGGTCAAGCAGTAGGCCAGGATTTGATCGTTTATCCCGCCAAAGGGCAGAGCCAGAAGCAGATGGAGAAGGACAAGTTTGACTGTCACTCCTGGGCCAAGCAACAGAGCGGGTTTGATCCCATGCAGACACCTGCGCCCGCACCGGCGCCGCCGCCTCCTCCGGGATCTGCCGCCGGGGGCGTCGTCAGGGGCGGGGCAGGAGGCGCGGCGCTTGGCGCGGCCGTCGGTGGAATCGCAGGCGGCTGGAGCGGGGCCGGAAAAGGAGCGGCCATTGGTGCCCTCACCGGCGGCGTTTTCGGCGGCTTGAGAAGCCAGGCACGAAACTACCAGTCTGCTCAGACCCAGCAGCAATTGGCCGCCCAGCAGTCGGCTCAGTACCAGCAGAAGCGAGACGCCTACAACCGGGCCAACTCTGTATGTCTCGAGGCAAAAGGATATGCAGTCAAATAGAATTCAAGCTCTGAAACGATTGGCATTTGGTTTTCAGATATTGGAATTGGAATGACTTGTTTTTCATTTTAAATGAGTTAACCGTTCACAGGGTTGCAAAGTCTGATACGCATCAAACCACTTAATTGTAAGCGTTTACAGGGTGCCGCAGATGCAAGGCGTCGGGCGCGCAGACGTACTATTGTACTTCAAGTGCCCGACAACAAAGCAGATGCGGTGCCATGTGAACGCTTACGAAATGAGAGCTGCTTTCTCTACCATGAGGAGGTCATTATGAAAAAATTGTTACCGGCGGGCATTGCCGTGCTGTTTTTACTCAGCCTTGCGATGAGTGCAACTGCAGAGGATTTTGACGGTTCCAAACCGTTGCTGTGCTCCGTGGTTTCGGTAATCGAGAATACGCCTGATAATGGATGCAGCGAGGTGTCTCCGGAAAGCGTTGCCGTGCCTCGATTTCTCATTGTCGATTTCGAGAAAAAGAGCGTCAGACCGGCCGGAAAGAGCGCGGGGGATCGCAGCAGCGCCATCAAGCGGATGGAACGCATGGGGGGCAAGCTGATCCTGCAGGGAGCGGACGAGGGTATCCGGGATGTGAGAGACAGCGTCGGCTGGACGGCAACCATATCCGAAGAAACAGGCCGGTTTGTGCTGACGGCCTCCGGGAACGAAGAGGCATTTATTGTGTACGGAGCGTGCCTTCCCCTGCCGTAGCGGGTCTCCGGGTTCAGCCTCGACCGTATGCCGTTTTTTACAATGACCTGTTTCGAATGCGACTATGAGAGGTGTGGCGGAAACTTTAGAACGGGAAACATTAAGAAGCGAGCAGAATAAGCGATTTCCGTCATTCGGCGATTCGCTCTGAGCGGGCTGCCGGCAGCGGTGACCGCCGATGCGATGGGGCTGAATTTTCGTAACCGTTCACAGCGTTGCAATGTCCGATGCGCTTCAAACCACCTAAAACCACCTGTAGGAAGGAACCCTTATGGGAAAAATTGTCAAGCAAACAGTTATGGCCATCACCCTCAGCCTCGTGCTTGTGGGGATCCAGAGCGCAGCTCTATTTGCCGAGGAGAAGCAGAGTGCGGAAGACCTGGCCAAGAAGGTGCAAAACCCCGTCGCCGATTTGATCAGCGTACCTTTACAGAACAATTTCAATTTCGACGTCGGCCCGGAGGACGATCTCCAATACGTGCTCAACATTCAACCGGTCATTCCGATTAAGCTCAGCGCAGACTGGAACCTTATCACCCGTACGATCGTGCCGGTAATCTCCCAGCCGGGTTTTACGTCCGATCAGGACCGTGTCAACGGCATCGGTGACATCCAGTTCACGGGGTTCCTGTCACCGGCCAATTCGGAGGGCCTGATTTGGGGGGCCGGCCCGATCGTACAGTTCCCGACGAACACCAACGATCGACTGGGCAACGACCGCTGGGGTCTCGGCGCATCCGTGGTCGCGCTGAAATTGTCGAAGGGCAGCCCGTGGGTCTATGGCGCCCTGGTCAACAACGTCTGGTCGGTGAGTGGTTCCGATAGCGACCCGAGCTACAGCAACTTCCTGATCCAGCCGTTCCTCAATTACAATTTCTCCAGTGGGTTCTACCTCTCCAGTGCACCGATCATTACCGCCGACTGGAAGGCCGACAGCGGTGACCGCTGGACCGTGCCGCTGGGAGGCGGCGCCGGGAAGATCGTCCGCTTCGGCCGGCTGCCGGTGAATCTCCAGTTGCAGGCTTACTACAATGTGGCAACACCGGACAATGGCGCGGACTGGCAGCTGCGGTTCCAGGTTCAGTTCCTGTTCCCCAAGTGACGGGCTGCCGGCGATGCCGCCGTGCAGGACTTGGATTTGAGAATTGATTAAAGAGCTGTAAGCGTTCACAGGGCACCGCATCTGCTTTGTTGTCGGGCACTTGAAGTACAAAAGTACGTCTGTGCGCCCGACGCCTTGCATCTGCGGCACCCTGTAAACACTTACAATTAGGAGGTTTGAAGCGCATCGAACTTTGCAACCCTGTGAACGGTTACAAAGAGCTTACGTAAAGGATTTGAGGCGCCCACTCCGCCGAGACGAACAAATACAATGGGGCGTTGAGGGTGGATTAACACGATACCGCTGACTATCTGACAAACTCAGAAGCAAAAGGAGGTGTTTATGTTCACATGGAATAGGGCAAATATGGGCGCCAAACTCACCTTGATTGCTGCAGTGGTCTGTTTGAGCACACTCAACCCCGGCCCGGCCATGGCCGGCGGCCTGATCGCCTACGAGTTCGGGACGGCCGAGGTCGGCCTGGCCTCGGCGGGCTACGGCGCGCGCGCGCAGGACGCCTCGACTGTTTTTACCAACCCCGCCGGCATGACGCGGCTGTCGGGCACCCAGTTCCTGGCTTCGGGGCAGGTGCTCTGGGGCAACACGAAGTTCTCGATCGACTCCGGCACTTCGCCGGGACTCGGCAACGAGGACGGCGGCTATGCGGTCGGGACAGACGGGTGGTTCCTCGGCGGCGGCGGGTTTTTCAGCTACAGCGTGTCGCCCGACCTCAAGCTCGGGTTTGCCCTCACCGGCAACTTCGGGGCCCCCATGAACTACGACGACAACTGGGTCGGCCGCTACTACGTCCAGGAGACCACGCTGCTCGGGATATCGCTTGTGCCCGCGATCGCCTACAAGGTGACCGACAAGCTCTCCCTCGGAGGGGGCGTGACCGCCATGTACGGCACCTACAAGAATCAGGTGGCGATCAACAACGTCGATCCCGCCTTCGGCGACGGCCGGCTGAAACTCGATGACAACGAATGGGGCTGGGGCGTCAACCTCGGTCTGCTCTACGAGATCAACGACGGCATCCGGCTCGGGCTGACCTGGAATTCGCAGGTAGATCTCGACTTCAATGGCCCGGCGGAGTTTTCCAACCTTGCGCCGGGCATCAGCACCGTGCTGAACGACAGGGGGCTGCTGAACTCGAACATCGAGGTCGGGATCACGGTTCCGCAGCAGGCGATGGGCAGCCTCTTCGCCCAGGTGAACGATCGCTGGGCGGTGCTCGGCAGCGTGGGCTGGCAGCAATGGTCGAAGTTCGGTCAGGTGGAACTCGGCATCGACCGCACGACCAATCCAACCAGCCTCACGACCGACCTTGATTACAAGGATACCTGGCACTTTGCCCTGGGCGCACAATACCGGATTAGCGAACCGTGGCTGCTCAACTTCGGCATCGCCTACGACTCGGGATTCCAGGACAGCTCGAACGTTTCGCCGCTGCTGCCGGTGAATTCGGCCTGGCGCTTCGGCGTGGGGGCCCAGCACCAGGTGAGCGAGACCTTCTTCTGGGGCGTCGCGACCGAGTATATGTACGGCGGGACGCTCGACACCAACCTGCAGAGCACGGCGCCGGTTGCAGCCGGCGGGCGTGGAAACCTCGTCGGTTCGTACGACGACGTGTCAACCTTTTTCCTCGCCCTTTACGGCAACTGGAAGTTCTGACCGGATGCCCATTCTGGAAAGGCGGTGTGACGGTGACTGAAATCTGATCCTGCAAGAAGCGGATGAAGGCATCCAGGAGGAGAGAGACGGCGCCGGCCGGGCAGCAACGGTTTCAGAGGCAACAGGCGGACAGCAAACAACCAGGAAGAGCCAACAGGGGAACAATCTGGTTGACGTCGCTGTCGAAATACTATTTTAGTGAATCAGGAGAAAGAGATAAATGGCGGCTACCGGCAAAATGCAGCTTCAGAAAACGGAAGAAGGCTCGCTGACGGTGGCACTGGCCGGCAGCTGGAAGCTGGCGCAGGAGCTGCCGTCGGCCGATGAAGTGCTGCACGCGCTCGAGGGTATGCCGGCGATCGGCAGCATCGTCTTCGACACCCGGGAGCTGGCCGAGTGGGACAGCGGGCTGCTGATTTTCCTGAAGCAGGTGAGCGAATTCAGCGCTCAGAAAAAGATCACCATTGAGGAGAGCGGTCTGCCGGAAGGGGCCAGGAAGCTGCTGACGCTGGCCGCGGCGGTGCCGGCGAAAAAAGATGCCCGCAAGGCCGAGGGGAAGGTGTCGTTTCTGGCCCACGTGGGCAACGAAACCGTCGATTTCTTCAGGGCGGCGGGCGACATGCTGGCCTTTATCGGCGATACGGTGATTGCCTTCCTGAATTTGCTGCGCGGCAAGGCCCAGTTCCGGCACAGCGACCTGTGGCTTATCGTGGAGTCCTGCGGGGGTCAGGCGCTGCCGATCGTCAGCCTGATCTGCTTTCTGGTGGGATTGATCCTGGCCTTTATCGGCGCCATTCAACTCCAGCTGTTCGGGGCCCAGATCTTCGTGGCCGATCTGGTGGGCATCGCCATGGTGCGCCTGATGGCGGCGATCATGACTGGCATCGTCATGGCCGGGCGCACGGGGGGCGCCTTTGCCGCCCAGCTGGGAACCATGCAGGTCAACCAGGAGATCGATGCCTTAAAGACCCTGGGCATATCGCCGATGGAGTTTCTGGTGCTGCCGCGCATGCTGGCCTTGGCCCTGATGATGCCGCTTTTGTGCCTTTACGCCAACGTCATGGGCATCCTGGGGGGGATGGTCGTGGGGGTCGGTATGCTCGATATCGGCTTCATCCAGTATTACAACGAGACCGCCAAGGCGGTCAACCTGTGGAACCTTGGCATCGGGCTTTTTTCGGGTATCGTCTTCGGGGTGATCGTGGCGCTGTCCGGTTGCATGCGGGGGATGCAGTGCGGGCGCAGCGCCTCGGCGGTGGGCGGAGCGGCCACCTCGGCGGTGGTCACCGCGATTGTCGGCATCATCCTCTCCACGGCCGTGATTACGGTGATATGCAATCTGCTCGGCATATAAGCCGGTTAGGTCGGTTGGCCCGTTGAGCCCGTTGAGCCGGTTGAGCCGGTTTGACGCCGTCGCGTCGGGACAAATGGAATATGACTGAAAATCAAGCTCACATAACGGTGCGGGATTTGACGATGGCCTACGGCGACTTTGTGGTCATGCACGATCTGACCTTTACGATCAACCGGGGGGACATCTTTATCATCATGGGCGGCAGCGGTTGCGGCAAAAGCACCATGATGACCATTTTAATCGGTCTGAAGTCCCCGGCCAAGGGGCAGGTTTTCTATGGGGATGTCGATTTCTGGGGGTCCGATCCACCGACCCGCGACCGGGTCATCCGGCGGGCCGGGGTGATGTACCAGAGCGGGGCGCTGTGGAGCTCCATGACCCTGGCCGAGAACATCGGCCTGCCGCTCGAGACGTACACGGATTTGAGCCCGGCCCGGATCCGGGAGGTGGTCGAGCTGAAGCTGGCGCTGGTGGGGATGGCCGGCTTCGAGGAGTTCTACCCTTCTGAGATCAGCGGCGGGATGCAGAAACGGGCCGGAATCGCCCGGGCCATGGCGCTGGATCCGGAGGTTCTTTTTTTCGACGAGCCCTCGGCCGGGCTGGACCCGGTGAGTGCGCGCCGGCTGGATGATCTGATTCTGGAACTGCGCGAGAGCCTGGGCACGACCATGGTGGTGGTGACCCACGAGCTGGCGAGCATATTTGCCATCGGGAGCAATTCGGTTTTTCTGGATGCTTCCAAGCGGACCATGACGGCCACGGGCAGTCCGAAGAAGATGCTGGCCGAAACCGAGGACCCAACGCTGCGGCTGTTTTTAACCCGCGGCGAGAAATCTTAAACAGAATAAGGATGGAACAGATGGCCAAGCAAGCGAACAGGATGATGATCGGCGGTTTCGTTGTCATCGCGGTGGTCCTATTGGCCGCCAGCCTGGTGGTTTTCGGCTCGGGCAAGTTCTTCAAAAAGACCGATAAATACATTCTCTACTTCCATGGGTCCGTCAAAGGGTTGAGTGTTGGAGCGCCGGTGCTGTTCCAGGGCGTTCAGGTCGGCGCGGTGAGCAGCATCACTATCCGCGCCAATCCCAAACTGGAATTGGAAATCCCTGTGACCATCGAAGTCGAGCCGGCTAAATTCGAGGTGGATGAAGGCGATCGACAACTGCCTAGAGACACCAAAAGAAATGTTCAGAAACTCATCGGCATGGGCCTCCGGGCCGTGCTGGCGACGCAGAGTTTCATCACCGGTCAGCTGATGATCGAGCTCGATTTTCATCCCGGCAGCCCGGTTCATCTCAGAAGCCCTGCCGGGGACCTAATCGAGATACCCACCATCCCGTCCACCACCCAGCGGCTGGCCAATGCATTTCAAAAACTCGATCTGAAGGGGATGGAAAAAAACCTGACAAACACCCTGGCCGGAATCGACCGATTCGTCAACAACCCGGACCTTAAGGCCAGCATCGGTGAACTCAGGGGCGTCCTTTCCGATGCCCGCCGGCTGGTGCAAAATATGAATGCCCGGGTTGGCCCGTTGGCCGACGGTTTTGACGCAACGCTGCAGGATGCCCACAAGCTGGTCAAGAACCTGGACGGCCGGGTGAAACCACTGGCAGACAATGTCAACCGGACTGTGGATGATTTCGATCAATTGGCCCGGGATGCGGACGCGCGGCTGGGGTCGCTGACAAACAGCCTTGACAAAACCCTGGAGGGGGCCAGAGGCGTCCTCTCCCAAGACGCGCCGCTGATCGTCGAACTTGAGATCGCCTTAAAAGAAATTTCCGATGCGGCCCGCTCGATTCGGCAGCTGGCCAACACGCTGGATCAAAAGCCCGAGGCACTGATTCAAGGCCTCGGCAAATCAGGAGAAAAATAAGATGAGAGATGTGCCCCTTTTCCGCCGGCTGACGGTGATCCTGGTGCTGGGTCTATTCTTTTTGGGCGGCTGCCTGGGCAGGAGCCAAGCGCCACGGTTCTACACCTTGAGCCCGCTAACCGAAAACAAGGCCATGGCGAAGAGCGACACCCCGGCGCGCGATACGCGTATCGGCATCGGCCCGATCAAGCTGGCCGACTACCTGGACCAGTCCAAGCTCGTTACCCGCAACGGCGACAACCGGCTGGTGAAAGCCGAGTTCGATCTTTGGGCAGGGGCCCTCAAGGACAACCTGACCAACGTGCTGGCCGAAAACATCGGGCTGCTTGTGCCGACCGAACGCATATACATTTATCCCTGGCGGCTGTCCGAGCCGATGGACTATCAGATCATCCTGGATGTGGTTCGGTTCGATGGTGATTTGGGGAAAGACGCCTGGCTGGTGGCGCGCTGGAGCATCGTCGGAGGCAAGGACAGGGAGGTGCTCGAAGTCGGCCGCTCCAGCATCCGCGAGCCGGTGACAGGGTCGGGTTACGACGCCTTGGTGACAGCCCAGAGCCGCGCGCTGGCCAAACTCAGCCATGAGATTGTCGAGGCGATTCATGCGGCGGGCCGGAAGCAACCCGGGAAATAATCTGAAGAACCGGCATGTCGCTGATGATCACGGATCTTGCCGCAGGCCCGGAAACCCGATCAGGCAAAGATTTCGTCATCGTCACATCGGAGTTTGTTCAGACTTAGGGCGCGCTCAAAAAGAACGTATCATTCCTCGGTCATGGTTGCAGACCTCATCATTCGCATCGACAGCGTACCTGTAAAATAAAAAAGCGAAATAGTATTTCATGCGTTGGAAATGGATCGTTACCATCGGTGTTTTGGTGATCGCTTGCTTGATCGCCACCGTTTATGTGGTTCTCAATACCTATGACTACAATAAACTAAAGCCGCTGGTTGCCCGAATGGTTGAAGAGGCTACGGGCCGCAAACTGAGTCTAAGTGGTGAAGTGAACCTCGAAATCGGGTTAATGCCCACGCTGGTCGTGACGAATATAGCGCTGGCCAATGCTTCCTGGGGTTCGCAACCGCAGATGATCGAGATTGAGAAGCTGCAGGCGCAGGTTCGGCTGCTGCCGCTGCTGCATAAAGACGTAGAGGTCAATCAAATCGGTCTCTTTGGGGTCAAGGTGTTGCTTGAAACAGATGCCAATGGCCAGGACAATTGGAACTTTCCTGCGGCAGACAGCGTCGCCGGCAGCCCAGGCGCGCAAAAGCCGGTTGAAATAGATGTCGACCGGGTCATCATCGAGAACCTGCATTTCACATTTAATCGGCAGAAGACTGGTTCCCAAAAGCAGTTCACCTTAGCGAGCCTGGAGATGAACCGGCAGGAGACGGAAGATGCGCTTGCTCTCAACCTTCAGGCCGACGTTAACGGGCAGGCGGTCACGCTATCCGGCAAGACCGGAGGGATTCGTCAATTGCTTGCGCACGAGCGCTTCCCGCTTCAATTGTCAGGAAGTTTGGCAAACGCCGCCATCAAGATGAATGGCGCGATTGATGATGTTCTGAACCTTCAGGGCATCGAATTGGCGGCCCAACTGATCGGCAAGAATATGGCGACCCTTGCGCCTTATCTGGACATTCGGCTGCCAAAGACAAAAGAGTTTGAAGTGAATTGGGGATTTGAAGGGGAGCGCGGAATCCCTGAAGCTGGAAAATGTCAAAGGGAATCTATCCGGAAGCAGTTTCGACCTCGCCGTCAGCGGCAGCATCAGCGACGTGATCGCCATCAGCGGCGTCGACCTGAAATTGATAAGCTCGGGTAAGGATCTGGCAGAAATCGGTCAGATCATCGGAGAGAAACTGCCGGTAACAGATGGTTTTACGGTACAGGGGCGACTGACAGGTTCGGCCCAAGTCCTGTCTCTCAGCGAGGCGAAAGGCACTGCCCGCCACGGAGACCTGAGTCTGGTGTGCGATGGCGGAATTAAAGATTTCCTCAATTTCAGCGAAATCGATTTGACCGTGAAAGGGTCCGGCAAGGATTTATCAGATATCGGGTCGATTATAGGGGAGAAAATACCTGTTACAGATGAATTTGTCGTTCAGGGCCGGCTAATGGGGTCCACAAAAGCCCTATCTCTTCTGGATGCAACAGGCAGTGCCAGCCGGGGCAGTTTGAACCTGACCGTCAGCGGGGCGATAAAAGAACTGCTGGCCCTCGAAGGCATCAATGTCAAACTGAAGGCTTCAGGAAAGGAGCTGGCTGACATCGGACCGCTGCTCGGTACAGATCTGCCTGAATTGGGTTCATTTGATGTGAGCGGTAAGCTTTCGGGTTCGACGAAGACCATTTCGCTGAACGATTTATCGGCAATGGTCGACAAAAGCGATTTTAACGGTCAGGCCAAGGTGGCGTTTCTCAAGCGTCCCAATATTACCCTGCACCTTCAGTCTTCGGTGATCGATTTCACGGCTCTGATGAAAAGTTTAGAGCAGGACGAAGAAAAAACGACCAAAAAAGACAAGCAAACTCACCGTTTGTTTTCGGATGATCCCCTGCCTTTCGATGTCCTTAAAAAAGTGGACGCCGATATCCGGATAGAAGCCAGAAATGTCCATGTCAAAGACGCGCGCCTTAAATTCGGGCTCCTGTCTCTGAAACTCGATGACGGGGCATTAAGAATCAACAAACTCGAGGCGACTTACAAGGACACGAAAATTTCCGGAAACATACAGCTCACTTCAGGTTCATCGACCCGTGTGGCCACCCGCTTCCTCGTTCAAAACCTCGATCTGGGTGGCTTTTTCAGGGAAAGCGGAATAAACGATCAAATCCAGGCAATCGTCGATCTTGCGGCCCATCTCAATGGCCGGGGGGATTCCGTTCACAGCCTCGTGGCGAATCTGGAAGGTGAAATCGGTGCGGTGATGGGTGAAGGGTATTTGACCAAATATCTCGACCTGATCTCCTTTAATCTTTCTCAAAAGGTCGTTAACTTCTGGGGTAGACCCAAAGATATAGATCAGATTAAATGTGCCGTCGTCCAATTCGACATCAAGTCCGGAGTTGCCGCCAGCCAGGCTTTTGTGTTCGACACCCGGGCCGGTATCCTGACCGGTGAAGGCGAAATCAATCTGGGTACTGAAAAAGTTGATTTTTTACTCGTTCCGAAGCCAAAACATCCAGGTCTGATAGAGTTTTCTACGAAGCTGCGGGTCAGGGGTACCATTTTGGATGCCAAGGTGAGCCCGGCAAAACTCGCTTTGGTAGAAACAGGCGTTCGGGCCCTCGGCAGCCTTGTGACGGGTCCGCTCAGATTGTTGACTCCGTTTGTACACCTCGGCGCGCATGAGAAGCATCCCTGCGAGATCCAAAGTATCGGGCAGTTGGGGTTACAGAGCCCTTAATGAAACCGTGGATGGACACTCGCCTAACAATTTGGAGGAAGTTTTATTGCCCCGAGGCTTGCGGTTCGGGGGACATCGCCTCGAGCTCATAAGCGATCAAGGTCGATTTAGGGGTGGTGAGCACAATTGACCCCGATTTGGTTACCAGGGCGATCACGAGCTCTTGGCGGCCGTCGTCGTCGAAGTCGGCAACCTGAACATCGCGGATGAATCCGTTCATTTTGCGGGTGGACCACGCCGGCGCCAGTCCGACCCCGTCCCACTCAAAGGCCTCGATTTGGGCGTTGGTGAAGTCGCGACGGTTCCAGCGCATGTTCATGATTTCGTGATTATTGACGGCGATTACCTGGCTCTTGCCTTTGTCTTCAGTACTGTTTCGGACCAGGATCCGGGTGGGCAGGTAGATGGGGTTTTCCTCCTGCCCCTTGTCGGTTTTTTCACCGTTGACATAGAGGGTGCTGCCGCCGTATTTGTCGCCGCTTATCCAGAGGGCCTCGCCCGATGGGGAGGCAATGACGATACGGTTGTCCCGATCTATGGCCACAAGGGTTTCATCGCCGGCATTCAGCACGTCGCCCAGGGCAACCCCCAGGACATTGAGCTGCTCGCGTGGCGTGGTGATGGAGTTCCCGGGCACATAGGCGCCGCCGTCCCACTGCATTTCGTAAAGCCTACCCAGGTAGGGCGCGTAAAGGCGGGCCTCCTGCCCCAGCAGTATCCGGCCGCGCGCCGGCAAATCGGTCACCCGGAAGAACCAGGGCAGGTCCTGTGCGATGTCAACGAATGCTTTGCCGTCGAACTCCATGACGTAAGAGCGCACGACATTCTTGGAGCGGGTCAGGGCCGTGACGAAGATCTCCGCCCTGCCGTTGCCGTTGATGTCGGCGATGTCCACGCCGATATTGTAGCGTTTCGAACTGACGTCCTGGCGTGTAATTTCACGGAGCCGGCCTTCCTGAAGGCGATAGACGTAGATCTCGTCGGGGCTGACCACAACGATTTCGCTTTTGGCGTCTCCGTCCACGTCACCAATGGCCATGCCGTTGATCAGGTATTTGTAATTGGCGCTTTTCCACATGTTGGGCGACTGCAGGATAAGATCCTTGGGGGTGATAAAGGGGGAGACCTGGCCCTCTCCCCTTTTATAAAGCTTTTCCGGGTTTACCCGGCTGTCGTCCAGGGTACCGGGCTGCGGGGCGGCTGGAACCGGCGTGGCGGCAACGGCCGCTCCCGGTGTTCCGCGGTCGAAAACCCGCGCGTTGATATCGGTCGCGAACCGGTCGATAGCCGGGATAATGCCCCCGACGTCCGGACTCTGGCTGAAAACAGCCACAGGTGGTTTTGCACCGCTCACATCCAGCATCTTGGCATCGATGCTGAGACTGTCGCCGAACATGGTCAGACTGCCGTAAAGAACATAGTCGGTTCCCAATTTTTTGCCGAGATCGCGGGCGGCGGTCTCATCCTGCGGCCCGGCAGTGCCCGCCAGCGCATTGTCGATCTCACCCCGGCTCAGGACCTGGACTTTGCCCGGTTCGGCCAAGCGGCTGGAGAGCATATCGAAAATACCGTTTTGCAGGTAGGTCAGGTTCTTTTCGGCATTTATCTTAAACGGTAGCAAGGCCACCCGTTGCGGTTCGGCGGCCATCGTGTGCGCCGGCCAAGCGGTGATGCAGAACAGAAGGATTCCGATGGAAAGGGTGCGGTGTATCAGTAGGGATCTTTTCAACAATTACCTCCTACATGGCTTAGAAATTCATAACGGTGCATAATAGTTCAATGTCAATAACTTAGGGGATGCCTTTAAAAAGTCCCCCTTTGAAAAAGGGGGATTTAGGGGGATTTTTAAATGGTATTAGAAATTACCCCTGGCCCCCCTTTTTCAAAGAGGGGACTCCCTTTGTCGATACAATTTCAAGAATCGAAGTTTAAATCGGCCACTATGGGGGTAGCGCATAGTTCTGACCGTTCTCCAACGACTCGGGCAATAAACTCCACAACTGCATCTGTCTCTTTCAAAACCGCAAGACTATTAAATCGCAATACCTGTAGTCCAACACCGTTCATATATTCATCACGTCTTTGGTCCCTTGCAACGTTTTCACTTGCCAAATGCTGAGATCCATCCACTTCTATCACCAGTTTGGCTTTTGGTATAAAAAAATCAACAATATACTCGCCAATTGGTTTTTGTCGATAGACTTGTATGCCGTACAGCTGTTTGCTGCGCAGCCTGGACCATAGGACGCGCTCGCTGTCAGTCATGTTTTTACGCAGATGCCGCGCCCTATTTTTCAAATGTCCCTTGTAACGTATCATGGGTCTATTAAATCCCCCCCGCCCCCTTTTTCAAAGGGGGAGATTCAGTGGTACCCCTCTGCATAGAATGACTATATAGGATGACATGCTTCCCCCTTTGGAAAGGGGAACCGAGGGGGATTTTTTACATACGATGCAAAGCAACTATCCCATACCACGAAAATCTCTCCGAACCTAATGCTCTCATTCCTGTCCCTTCAATTTTTCCTTCAACACTTCGTTCACCACCTGGGGATTGGCCTTGCCCTTGGTTTCCCGCATCACCTGGCCCACGAAAAAGCCGAGCAGCTTGGTTTTACCGGACCTGTAGGCCTGCACTTCGTCCGCATTTGCGGCCATGACCTTGTCGACGGCAGTCTCGATCTGGCTGGCGTCGCTGACTTGAACGAGCCCCCGCTCCTTGACGATGCGGTCGGGTGCGTGGCCGCTCAAGGCCATTTCATCGAAGACGGTCTTGGCGATTTTACCGCTGATGACACCTTCTTCGATCAACTGCAGCAGGCGGCCCAGGTTTTCAGGTGAGACCGGCGACGCGTCAATCGATGTACCGGCCGCGTTCAGTACTCCTCGCAGGGGGCCCATGATCCAATTGCTCACCGGCTTGGGGTTGTTGAACGTCTCGAGGCAGGTCTCGAAATAGTCGGCCAGTTCGCGATCGGTGGTCAGCAGGTCGGCATCGTAAACCGGCAGGCCGTAGTCCTCGACGAAGCGATCTCTTTTGGCCTCCGGCAGTTCCGGCATTCCGCGGCGCACGCGCTCGATCCATTCGGTGCTGATTGTCAGCGGCAGCAGATCCGGGTCCGGGAAATACCGGTAGTCGTGGGCCTCTTCCTTTCCGCGCATGGAAGTGGAGCGATTGCGATCCGGGTCCCACAGCCGGGTCTCCTGGGTCACACGGCCGCCGTCACGCAGGGTTTCGGCCTGGCGCATGATTTCATACTGCAAGGCCTTTTCGACATGTTTGAAAGAATTCAGGTTCTTCAACTCGGTGCGGGTGCCGAACATCTGCTCCCCGAGCGGTCGGATCGACACATTGGCATCGCAGCGGAAGCTGCCTTCCTCCAGGTTACCGTCACAGATTCCGAGATACCGCACGATAGCCCGCAGCTGCCGCAGGTAAGCGCCGGCCTCCTCCGGCGAGCGCAGGTCGGGTTCACTGACGATTTCGATCAGGGGGACCCCTGTGCGGTTGAAATCGACCCGGCTGACCGGTCGCAGGGGGTCGTGGATCAGCTTACCGGCATCCTCTTCCATGTGGATGCGGTTGATACCGATTCGCTTTCGATCACCGCCCGCCTGGATTTCGATCCAACCGCTTCTGGCAATCGGCAGCTCGTATTGGGAGATCTGATACCCTTTGGGCAGATCGGGGTAAAAGTAGTTTTTGCGTGCGAAACGGCTTTCGGCATTGATGTCACAGTGGGTGGCCAGGGCCGTGCGCAAGGTGAACTCGACCACCTTGCGGTTGAGCACCGGCAGCACACCCGGCATGCCGAGGCAGACCGGGCAGGTGTGGGTGTTGGGCGGTGCGCCGAAAGCGGTCGAGCAGCCGCAGAAAATTTTTGTCGTGGTGTTGAGTTGGGCGTGTACCTCCAGCCCGATGACCGGCTCGAATTCCATGCGCCTTTTGTTTCCCTGATGCTTCATAAATTGACAATTAATAGGGGTCTACGAAAAACCCTCCGTTGCTGCCATCCGCAAACGGTTCCGGTGAAAAAATGATAATCCGGTCATCCTCGAATTTTGCGGTAAAGTTGTTCACCCAAGAGTACCATACGCCCGCTTTTCTGCCCTCGGGGCTCATAATGTATGCACCGTAAAGAAACCCGTATTCCGGAAACATGCGCCCGACCATTGTTTTGAAAAGCGACGGTTCGATGGCGGTCCAGAATTTGGAACTGAATTGAAAGGCCGGATCGATGCCGATGATCGCCGAAGGTTTGTTTTCGCGGCCGCTGTAATAATACTGGTAGTGGTCGAGCATCTCATCGTTTTTGAAAGCCTGCTCAACCATGCTGTTGATTTCCAATCGGCCGTAGTTGCCGGAACAGCCGGCCAAAAACGCGAGAATAAAAACCGTCAGCAGAGTCTGATGCCATATTAAACGGTTTGGATGATGTGTCATATTCAAGCTCATCAAGACGAGGTATACATGTTGAAAAAATGCCGCATGATAAATTTTACGGTTTGTTTGTTGACGTGAAAATTTTCCTTGCCGTCGCTGAACCACGACCGGCCCAGGAGCGGCTGATAAATGGTGGCCATTTCAAAAGCCGGAAAATAAAAAACGTTGTCGTGACTGGCTGCGAACTCGTCAGCCGCGGCCCGCAGGGTCGATTTCGAGTTGCAGCTGGCGCCGATGACGTCGAGGTCGGTGCGAAACGTCGCCCAGAGATGTACCGGCGACACGGTGACCAGCAGCGCACACCGGGGATTGTAAGCGGCCATGAGGGCATGGATGCGCTCGAGGTTGGCCAGGTTTTCGGCGTGGCGACTGACCCGGAACCGGTAGCGGTTCATGTCGCCGCCTTCATTGACGTAGGGTCCGGAGGGCAGGCAAATGACCGCTCCGTCGCGGGTGTCTTCCCAGATCTCCGTTAGTCCGAGGGTCAGGATGAGCACTTTGGCCTGCCCCAAGGCGTTCCGCGAATGGATGCGATGACGGGCGAAGTCCGCCTCGGCCGCCGCCAGGTTGTCGTAGAGGATAATGCGTCGATAGGGATCCTGAATCTTGCGTGAGACCGGGGCTGTCCACCAGCGACAGTCCGGCTGCCAGTCGTCAAATGTGTAATCGAAGATCTGGCGCATCGAAAAGGTGTTATAGGATCGTTCCCAGGCCGCGCTGGCATGAACCGCCGCCGGATGATGGGATTCTTCGGTGATGTAGCTATAGCCTTCCTTCAGCAGTACTTTACGGATTTCACGTGCAAAACAGGAGCCGATGGAGGCGATGGGTGTTTTACGGGTGATCGTCAGCCCCGGCTGCGGTGGAAAGCGGTAGGTGTCATCCGCCGCCGGATTACTGTAAGATCCCGGCCATACCTGCCAGTCTTCGAAGGTGTGCACCGGATGAACATCGGAACGCGCCATGACAACTGCCTCGATTGCATTGAATCCCCGTTTGCAGAAACGATCTCTGCCGGTGTTTCTCATACCTTATAATCTAAGCATTTGCAATCCGGGTGCAGCCGCTTCCACCGCAAAACGATACAATTCTTTTAAGTCTACGGATTTTTCGGAACCTATTGTCTTTTTAATAAAAATTGTGATAAAGGATACGTGGTCGTTCAATTATGACTCTTATTTGATGTCATTTATGTCCCGTACGCCCACATACAACATACTGATGTATTCTCACGACACGTACGGCTTGGGCCATATCCGCCGCACCATGGCCATCGCTTCACAGTTGAGGGAACCGCACGTTAACATCCTTATCCTGACCGGTTCACCGATTGCCGGCCGGTTTTCATTTCCGGAGCAGATCGATTTCGTGCGCATCCCGGGAATGATTAAAAAAACCAACGAGGAATACCTGCCGCTTTCGATCAAAATCAACGCTCAGCACGCCCTGAACATCCGCAAAAACATCATCACCGCCACCGCGAAGACCTTTCAACCGCATCTCTTCATTGTCGACAAGGAACCGCTGGGATTGAAGAAAGAGGTGCTGCCGACATTGCAGTGGCTTCGGCGGTGTCAGCCCAACACCCAGACGATTCTCGGCTTGCGTGACATCATGGACGACCGTCACAACGTCCGGCAAGACTGGAATAAAAAGGGCATCTATGACATCCTCGACACGCTTTACAGCGAGATCTGGGTCTATGGGAACCGGGAATTCTACGATCCGATCGAAGAGTATGCCATACCGGCGTGCATCAGCCGCAAAATGGTTTTTACCGGTTATATTCCCCGCAAGATGCCGTCAGAAAGCCAGATCCAGAGAGCCCGCAAGGATCAGGGTCTGCAAAACGGCGAAAAACTGATCGTGGTGACAACCGGGGGCGGTGGTGACGGGTACCGCGTCATGGACGCCTACCTGTCCATGCTGGAGGGGGAAAACCGGCCGCTACCCATCAAAAACGTCCTGATCACAGGACCGTTTATGCCGAAGCAGGACCGCAAAAAGGTTTTCAAGCGCGCCCGCAAACTCGGTGTGCGGACCTACCACTTTTACCGGAACATGGAAAAGCTGCTGGCGGCGGCGGACCTGGTTGTCAGTATGGGCGGCTACAACACCATCTGCGAGCTTCTTTCCCTGGGGACGCTGCCGTTGATCGTTCCACGGGACACCCCGCGCAAGGAGCAGTTGATCCGGGCCAAGATATTTCACCGCAACCAACTGGTCGACTACATTCCATGGCATCAATGCGGGGCCGAGCGCATGCGCGAAAAGGTTTTTTCCCTGCTCGAGAGCCCGGCCGCGATCACCGGAGCGATATCCCGTTTTCAGATGACGGGCATCAGCTCCATGCAGGGGCGTCTGAAGGCGTTCAGGGGATTGGAGTCGATCAACACGTGCAACCAGACAATCCAACCGGAAACCGAAAAACGGTTGAAAGACAAGCGGTTGGCATACGATATCCGCAAGGCGATTTAGATTTTGCCCGGCCATTTATGGCCCTTTTCCGCAGCCTGTTTTAAAAGGGGTGACGTGCTCCCCCTTTTTTTATTTGGTGACCGAGCGGGGTCGAAGGATGGCTGTTGTTCCTCGGAGGGTGCAGTGACTGCCGACATCCGTTATACGCAAGTGGAGGACCTCCGATCGTGACGGGAAGAGAGCGGCCGGTTTTAGGGATGGTGCTGAAGGGCTACCCGCGGATTTCAGAAACCTTTATTTCAAACGAAATCCTGCTTCTGGAACAGCTCGGTTTTTCCGTTCACATTTTCTCGATGCGATCGCCGCGGGAGAATTTTTCCCATCAAAGCATTCGAAAAATACGGGCCCGGGCCGACTACCTGCCCGAAACGCTCCTGATTCCCCTGCCTCGTTTTCTGTACCACAACCTCTTGCTGTTTCGCCAAAATCCCCGCAATTACCTAAAAACGATGAAAACCGCCCTGCGACGGTTCAGAAGGACGCGTCGACCGGCGACCTTCAAACATTTTCTACAGGCCGGCTATCTGGTCCAGCGTTTTCTGCCCGGCAGCGGGGTTTGCCATTTGCATGCCCATTTTGCGCACTCGCCGGCCTCGGTAGCGCTTTTTTCCGCCCAGCTCAGTGGACTGGACTTCAGCTTTACCGCTCACGCAAAAGATATTTACACCTCTGATCCGGCGCAACTGCGCGAGAAGCTCGCCCTGGCGAAATTTGTCGTGACCTGCACCGAATATAACCGCCGGCACCTCAAGAACCTTGCCGATGGAAACAGCGCCCCAATATACCGCGTCTATCACGGAATCGACATCGGTTTGTTTTCCCGGCCGTCGGGCGTGCGATCGTCCGCCGACCCATACCGTCTTCTGACCGTCGCCCGCATGACCGCCAAGAAGGGGTTGAAAACCGTCTACCGTTCCGTTCGATGGCTATGCGACAACGGGTATAATGTCCGTCACACCTTGATCGGCGACGGTGAGGAGCGGGAAAAAACTCTGGAATTCATCGACAGCCTCGCGCTCACCGATGTCGCCCGCTGGTGCGGCACTCAGCCCCACGAGATGGTTCTCGACCACTACCGGCAGGCCGACGTCTTCATGTTGGGCTGCGAAGTGGCGGCCAACGGGGATCGGGACGGTATCCCCAACGTTTTACTGGAGAGCATGGCCATGGGTGTGCCGGTGGTCGCCACCTCGATTTCGGCGATCCCCGAACTCGTGCAGGACGGTGAGACGGGCTTGCTGGTGCCGCCGGGAGATCCTGAAAAACTTGCCCGAGCGGTGGCGCGGCTGTTGACCGAAAACCGCCTGAGGGAAGAGATCATACGCAAAGCCCGCGAGCGTGTCCGGCGGTATTTTGACAATCGTCACCATATCGGGCAGCTGGCGGACATCTATCGCTCCGAGATTCCGGCTCTCGACAAGACATGAACATCTATTTTTATGCACCGTTCAAGCCGTTGGGGCACGACCATCCTTCCGGGGATCTCGTTATCGGCACCGGCCTTTATGACTATCTGGCCGGAAAAGGACACCGAATGCGGGTGGCCACCACGCTGCGGGCGCGCTGGATTTTCTGGAAACCATGGTTGATGCCGCGCGTGATGGTCGAGCGCCGACGGCTTGAACGGCGGCTGTCCGCCGATAAAACGGATCTTTGGTTGACCTACCACGCCTATTACAAAGGGCCGGACGTTATCGGTCCTTACGTCACCGCCCGCGCGGGTGTTCCCTACGTGATTTTTCAAGGGGCCTATGCGACCAAACGCCGCCGCAACCTCAGAACCCTTCCGGGATTTTTGTTGAACCGGTGCGCCTTGCGGGCCGCCCGGCACGTGTTTGTCAACAAGCAGGTCGATTTCATCAATCTCAAGCGGCTGCTACCGCCAGAGCGGTTAACGTATGCGCTGCCCGGAATCCTCCCGCAGGAATTTTGTTTCTCAGAGACGGCACGCAGTGACCTTCGGCGGCAATGGCGGGTCAATGACGCGCCGGTTGTACTGACGGCGGCGATGTTTCGGCCCGGCGTCAAGTCTCAGGGGCTGACCGGCGTCATCAGGGCATGCGGCCGTCTGTCGCGGAACGGTCTTGAATTTCGACTGGTTGTCGCCGGTGACGGCAGGCAAAGGACGGTGCTCACGCAACTGGCCCAAACCGAGCTGCCAGGCAAGGTTATTTTTGTCGGGAAAGTGCCGCGAACCGAAATGTATCGTTATTACAGCGCCGGTGACCTGTTTGTTTTTCCGGGAATCGGGGAGTCGTTGGGAATGGTATTTCTCGAAGCCCAATCATGCGGGCTGCCGGTTGTGGCGGTTGCCAACGCCGGTGTTCCGGAAGTTGTCGAGGATGGGAAGACCGCACTGCTGGCCCCTCTCAATGAGCCGGATGCTTTTGTGCAGGCCGTGGAGGATCTTCTGGTCGATGCCGGCCGCCGGCGCAACATGGGCCGCGCCGCTCAGGCTTACATCCGGCGGAAACACGACTTGTCGAAAAACTACACCGGGGTCGAAAAGCTGCTCAGCCGGATCGTCGGAACCGGGCGGGTGGACCGTCGAAACCACCAGTGACTGTTAAGATGACGACTCAAGAAGAAACAACCCGTTTCGGCCTTATACGGCACGCCGAAACCGTCTGGAACCGTGAAAAGCGCATCCAGGGCCAGCTGGATTCCCGCCTGACATCGGCCGGAAGACGGCAGGCGGAATCATGGGGTCATTTGCTCAAGGCCTGCCGTTGGGACAGGTGTATCTGCAGTGATCTTGCCCGGGCTCTGGCGACGGCCACCATCGTGAACCGGGTTTTCAATGTTCCCATTACCTGCGAGGCCGGCTTGCGGGAACAAAACTGGGGCCGATGGTCGGGTCGGTCTATCGTCCAGCTAAAGCAGGAAGCCCCTGATCTGCTGACCCGTTTGACGATGCAAGGATGGCAATTTCGTCCGCCCGGTGGCGAGGACCGCAACAGCGTTTGGGAAAGGGGGCAGCACGTACTCAAAACAGCCGCCGGAAAATGGCCGGGCGCCACCATTCTCGTCGTCACGCATGAAGGCCTTATCAAATGCCTTGTGTATCGGCTCCTGCAGCGGCGGTTTCTGCCGATCGAACCCCGCATTTTAAAACCCGCTCACCTTCACTGGTTGGTCTGCGAACGAGGACGGATAGAAATCGAAAAAATAAATGCGGTAAATCTCAAAGGTTCAGACACAGAATTAACATGAAGATCATCCTCTATTGTCAGCACATCTGGGGCGTGGGCCACTATTTCAGAAGCCTGGAAATCTGCAAGGCACTGAGACAGCATGATATTCTCATGGTTACCGGTGGCGCCGAGGTGGACACACCACTGCCGCCCCACGTGCGTACGTTCCGCCTGCCGGCTCTGATGACGGATCGCAATTACACCGGACTTTATCCGACCGAGAAGGGCCAAACGCTCGAAGCGGTGAAATCCGAGCGCAGACGGTTTCTCTTCGAACTGTTTGAACGGGAAGCGCCGGACGCGTTTATTGTCGAGCTCTACCCTTTCGGTCGCAGGGCCTTCCGGTTCGAGCTCGATCCGGTTCTGGACGGCATTCGTAGTGGAAAGCTTTATCGGAGCCTGGTCGCGTGCAGTCTGAGGGACATCTTGGTTGAGAAAAAAGACCCGGCGGTTTATGAAAAACGGGTTGTCGACATCCTCAACCGTCGCTTCGACGCCCTGTTGGTGCATGCCGATCCCACCCTGATCACCCTCGACCGCACCTTCTCCCGCCTCGTCGATCTCAGCATACCCGTCGTCTATACCGGATTTATCACGCCCAAGCCGATTAACGCTGCCCGGCGCCGGCTGCGCAGCCGACTCGGTGTCGGCGAGGACACGACGCTGTTGGTGGCCAGCGCCGGCGGCGGCCAGGCCGGAATTGTGCTCCTGCAGCCGCTGCTGGAGAGTCTCGCCGATCTTGAATCCGAACGGCCGATTGTGATTTACGTCTTCACCGGTCCCTACATGCCGACGGATGAATTTGAGCTGCTCCAAGGGCGAGCGAACAGCCGCGTCAAAGTCGAACGCTTTACCCCGGATTTTCTGTCGTTTCTGGCTGCCGCCGACCTGTCGATCAGTATGGGCGGCTACAACACCTGCATGAACATTCTGGCCAGCAAGGTCACGGCCCTCGTGTGGCCTTATCCGGGAGACCGCGAGCAGGGGCTTCGTGCAAAACGGATGGAGGAGATAGGGGCGATCACCGTTTTACACGAAAAAGACTTGCAGCCCAGACGCTTGGCGGCCATCATTCGCAACAGTATGATCGCTGCTAAACCAGTTGCCCATTCGATCAACCTCGACGGTGCCGCCCGCACAGCCGGGTGGCTTCAAGCAGCGGTTGCCGATTAGAAGATTAACACCAAAATAGACTGTAATACGGAAAAAATGTGGGCACCTCCTCCTGGATGAACGGTTTCAAAAGACGGCTGAAACGCGCCACTTCCTTTCCGGGCGATGCCGGCTCAATACCGGTTGATAGCTCTCCGTTTTTATGCTACCGTCCCGAAAACCGCGGGCAACTTGAAGCATGAAGCAGAGCAGCCATCTGAACCAACCTTTCGTGCGTTATCAGATTCATGGCGCCCCTCTGGCGGAAAAGTATGTTCGCCGGCAGTCGTCGGAGATCTTCCCCATTGCCCTTCGAGGCGTAATCATATGACCGAGATTCGTGGTGGCATGGCTTCTACATCCACAACAGACCAAATGAGCCGCCTGGTGGTTCTGCCGTTCAACAAGTCGATTGAGATCTCATTCAAGAACCTCCGGGTCCGTTTTTTTCGTTCGATGATCACGACCATGAGCCTGGTCCTGGCGGTATCGTTCCTGTGTTATACGAATGTCGGCATGGACGTGGCCGACGGTCTGTTGGCCAGTGGGGACCCGGACAAACGGCAGGCGCTGATAAATGCCGGATACGATATCGGGCCGGGAGACACCAGTGTGGCCGCCACTGCCAAGCAGCGTTGGATCGTGATCCTGTCCCTGGTTGTCTGCGTGGTAGGGATTGTTAACGCTCAACTGATGGCAGTCACGGAGCGTTTCCGGGAGATCGGGACCATGAAATGCCTCGGAGCGCTGGACCGATTCATCTTGCGGCTTTTTTTTCTCGAAGCCGGCATGCAGGGGCTGGTTGGGGGCGGAGCCGGCGCGCTTGCCGGCGCTTTCTTTTCTCTGATCTCAGCGACCACCAGTTTCGGTACCGTCGCGCTGACCCACGTCTCCTGGCTCGACATAGCGGGATCGGTGATATGGGCAACCCTTGTGGGCTTTTTTCTGAGCCTGGTCGGCGTTTTTTATCCGGCTATAGTGGCTGCAAAAATGCAACCCGTGGAGGCGATGCGCACGGAGCACTAGGAAAAATTAGGGTTGATATGGAGCGAGAGCAACACAGCATCGTCAGGGTATCCAACGTCACCAAGTCCTTTAAACTGGGAAAGATCGATGTCCAGGCACTTAAAGGAATCGACCTCGAGATTCAGGCCGGCCATTACATTTCCATCATGGGTCCCTCCGGGTCCGGCAAAAGCACTCTTTTCAACATGATCGGCGGACTGGACAAGCCAACCTCCGGAAAGGTTTTCATCGACGAAGTGGACATAGCCCAATTGGACGCTTACGAGTTGGCTTGGCTGCGATGCCGCAAGATCGGATACATCTTCCAGACATTCAACCTGATCCAGGTCATGACGGCCCTGGAGAACGTGACGCTGCCGATGACTTTTGCCGGAATGAACAGCGAGGAGGCCGTGAAAAAGGGGATTCGCCTGTTAGACCTCGTGGGCCTCGGCGACCGTTTTCAACACAAACCCTCGGAGCTATCCGGCGGACAGCAGCAGCGAGTGGCAGTCGCCCGGGCCCTGGCCAACGATCCAGCGATTATCCTGGCCGATGAGCCCACCGGGAACCTCGACCTCAGCACGGGCGAAGAGATCATCGCCCTGCTCAAGAATCTGAGTGATGAGCGCGTGGTGACAGTAATTTCCGCGACGCATGATTTTAAAATGCTGAACGTATCGGACCAGGTGGTCTGGATTCGAGATGGACGCGTCGATAAAATCGAAAACCGGGAGGAACTGTCCATATCCCTGGGAACAATCGGAGCCAGAGAATAATCCATGTTGAGCCGTACGTGCGCCCCTGAGAATCGACCGGCCGCACAGACGACGCTGGCGGGGCTGGTGTTTTTTCTGTTGTTATTTATCGCCATGTCTTCGGCCGCCACCACCGTTCAAACGCCGGCTGCGGATCTCTTCTCGTCCGACATTCAGGAATTCGCCGCTTTCGGCGATCGCAGCACCGGTACGCTTGGATGTGCCGCCGCCGCCGCACTCATCAAGGACCGGTTCACCCGGCTGGGCCTGGAATCGATCGGGTCTCAGCTCTTGACCGTGCCGGTCATCCGCCATGAAAACAGCCGCCTGTTTTTGCCGGATCGGCAGTTGAGTATCGCCGTGCAGCCGGTCATGCTCAACGCCGTCGCGCCCCAGACCATACCGGCCAAGGGCCTGCAGGGGCCGTTGGTGTACGTAGGAGCCGGCGAGCTGCATCACTTCAACGGAAAAACAGTGGCAGGGTCCATTATTCTGATGGACATCGATTCGGGGAAGAACTGGCTCCATGCCGCTTCTTTGGGGGCAAAAGCCCTGATCTATCTCGATAGTGGCACAACACCGAAGATGCGCTACGAGGACGCGTTTGAGCTGACACCCATTCCCTTTCCGCGATTACGCATGGACCGTGATACGGCCCGCCGGGTTTTCGGCGACTTCGAAACGGCGCCGGAGGGCGTGGTTGCCGGGAAGGCGCGACTGTATTCAGTCATCAAATGGGAAGAGGCCGCGGCCGAGAATGTATACGGCGTGATTCCCGGAGCGGACCCACAGCTCAAAGATCAACTGGTCGTCGTGGAGGCGTTTTACGACACGGGCGCACTGGTGCCGGGGATGGCACCCGGAGCCGACGAAGGCGTCGGGATCGGCACACTGCTCGATCTGGCCCGACGGCTCAAGCGCACACCGCCGGGCCGCTCGGTGATGCTCCTGGCCACTGCCGGGCACGCTCAGAGTCTTGCCGGCATGCGGGAGATGATCTGGAGCGTCAGGTCACGCAGCCGGGACTTGCGGGATATACAAAAGAGGCTCAAGAATACGGTCAAACAAAGCCGTGACGCTGAGGCCATGCTGGGGGAGGTCCACGAGCAAGGCGTTATGGCTTACCTGCGGGGGCAATCGACCGTCAAGGTTCCATTGGGTCAGGCGCTGCTTGAAGCCGTCGGCGAACCACTTAAAACAGCAGTAGATGACATTTCCGGAAGACTCATGCGACTGCGGCTGGAGAGCAAGGGAGACGAAAACCAGGACCGCATTCTGGAACTGGCCCAGGAGCGAAGGCTTCTGCGACGGATTCTCTGGCGCACCGATCTGAACAATCTCGTGGCGGAAGAAACGACGGCCATCGAACAACTGATACCGCAGGCCCTCAAAGAGTACCGCCAAATCGCCTCAGACGCCGGACGACAGGAAAAGGTCATCCGCAGCGCCAAGTCATTTCGCAATCTTGCCAAATCGATGGAGATTGCCACCATCGTTTCGCTGCACCTTTCGAGCCACGGGGACGGCTTCGGAGCCTTCAATTACGGCTGGCTCTATCCGCTGCGAGAGCGGGTCAACCGGACGGCCAGCTACAGAATCTTGGACGATGTCCTGCGGAAAGGCGCCGGAGGGGTGTCGAGCACCGAATCGGGCCTGTCGCTGTATCGCGACACCCTGCGTCCCAGCCGCCTGAGCTCATGGCAAAGCTACTTTCTGGATCGCCCTCCTCTCGGGGGCGAGGTCAGTGCTCTGGCCGGTTACCTCGGGTTTACCTTTGTGACGGTAAACGACGCCAGGCCGCTGTGGGGCACACCGGACGATCGGACCGAAAATGTCGACAGTCGCTTTGCCGCCCGCCAGAGTGCCCAGATTGCGGCTTTGATCGGCACCGTCAGCCGGGCGCCGGAGCTGCACGACGGCAGTCTTCCCAGGGATGGGTTTTCGACGATCACGGGGCGGGCGAAATTCCTGCGGCATGGCGAACTGTTCCCCGATCAACCGGCGCCGGGGACCGTTATTATGGCCTTTCAGGGTGAGGGGCGCTACTACAGCATGGTTGACACCATGGGGATGTTTTACCTCAAGGGGGTGTCGACGCGGAAACTGGTACAGGACAAAGTGGTCATCGAAGCCTACCGTTTCGATCCGGAGAACGGTCATGTCATTTGGGCCATCGATAAAAAGCAGACGGGAAAAAATGCTTACCGGATCAAGGTTCAACGCACCAACGTTGAAACCGACCTGGTGATCTTCGGATGCAAGCAGAGCGTCATTTTCAACCTCCTCGAACCCCGTACATTCCACTACATGAACAAGTATCAGCTGATCGATGCCCGGCGGGAAGCCAGACCGGTTCGATATAGCTTCAGCCGGCTCGACACGTGGTCTTCAATCATATGCTCCCTGTTTCTGGAACCCGGCACCCCCTGGAAGTTGACGCTTTCGGACACGGTGCTGGGCTGGAAAATGCTGCTTCTCAATGCCGATGACGCGCACCCCCAGGGACAGGGATACCTGGTAGACGAATGGCCCTACGTTTACCGCACGAACTACAAAGTGGCCCGTGACATGTGGGCCCTGCTCGGGCCGCGGATCCGGGCGCTGGAAAAACACGGAATATATAACGAACGGATCTCCCAGATGCAGCAGGAAGGAATGACCGTCCTGGCGCAAGCTCGCAAGGCCATCGAAGAGCGGGCGTACGACCGCTTCAGCAAAGCCGCATCACGCTCTTGGGCCCTGGCCACCCGCGTGTACAGTGATGTGGAAGACACGCAGAAGGACGTCCTTTTCGGTGTTCTGTTCTACATTGCGCTCTTTGTTCCGTTCGCCTTCTGCATGGAACGCCTGCTCTTCTCGTTCACCAATATCAACCGGCGCATCGTCGCATTTTTAGGCATTCTCCTTGTGTTGATCGCCGTCATTTACAACGTTCATCCGGCTTTTCAGCTGGCGTACAGCCCCACCGTCGTCATCCTGGCTTTTTTCATCATGGGTCTTTCGGGGATCGTCACCTTGATCATCTACTTCCGGTTCGAAGAAGAAATGATCAAACTGCAGCAGCGTGCTCGACACTTGAAGTCGTTGGAAATGGGCCGTTGGAAAGCCTTTGTTGCCGCCTTTCTGCTGGGCGTCAGCAATCTGAGGCGACGGCGGCTGCGGACCGTGCTGACCTGTGCCACGCTGATCATTCTCACGTTCACCGTCATGAGCTTCACTTCGGTGAAATCGCTGCGGCAACACACCCGGCTGCTGTTTCAAGAACGCGCCCCTTACAACGGTTATCTGTTCAAAACCGTCAACTGGAACGATCTGCCGCCCGAAAGCCTTGACATTGTGGCCAACTATTTCGAGGGCAAGGCGATCACGGCCCCGCGCGTTTGGCTGGAGGACGAAAATAGGACCCGCACACTGGATTTGACGGTGCAGCGTCTGGACCGGCAGTACACGGCGTACGGGGTGATCGGTTTGTCCCCCGATGAGGTGCGGGTTACCGGAATGGAACAAATTCTGGTTGGCGGCCGGTGGTTCCTGCCTGCTGAAGACCGCGTGGTTCTCATTTCCGATAGAACGGCACAGGAACTCGGTATCGATCCCGGATTGCGGCAGGAGGCGGAGGTGCTGCTGTGGGGGATGCCATTCCGGGTGGTCGGGGTGTTCTCGGGCCGGAGCCTGACGGACACCACCGATCTAGACGGCGAACCTTTGTCGACGGTCACCTTTCCCAACTGAAATTTCCATGGAGATGACCGAAGTGGAAATGGAGGCCATTGAGTCCGGTGAAGAGGTTCGCACCTACGAAAGCCGGTATCAGCATGTCGATGCCGATCGCATGCTGATCGTGCCGGACGGGTATTTGATGTCAATCGGCGGTAAACTGAAGGGAATTGCCGTAAAACCCGGAGACGGGTTGACAACCCAAACCGAAGCCGAACGCCTCGTTGATCGCTTCGGCCTCACCCTCTTTGCGGGGGAAGCGGACGGCACGTTTCTCTATCAGGCCAGCGACACGATGAGTTACAGCGGAGTCCCCAATGTGGTCATCCCCCTGGTGATTTCCGTATTTATCGTGCTCAACACGATGATCGGCAGCGTTTACGAAAGAAAGCAGGAAATCGGGATTTACACTTCCGTGGGGCTGGCCCCCTCGCACGTATCGTTTTTGTTCATCGCCGAAGCCTTGGCCTTCGCGGTGATCAGTGTTGTTCTGGGATACCTTCTGGCCCAGACAACCGCGCGCCTTTTCGCCGGTACCTCCCTGTGGACCGGCATCACGGTCAATTATTCCTCCATTGCCGGGGTGGCGGCTATGGTACTGGTGATCCTGGTGGTGCTGGCGTCGGTGATCTATCCCTCGCGGGTGGCCGCCAACATCGCCATACCCGACGTCAACCGCTCCTGGAAACTTCCCCCGGCCAAGGGGAATCGGCTGCAGGTGACCCTGCCATTTTTGATGAATTTCCGTGAACACTTGAGTATCGGCGGGTTTCTCCTGGATCATTTCGAAGGCCACCAGGATATTTCCCACGGGCTTTTTTCAGCCGGAAAAATCGAGTTTTCCATGGCTGAATGCCGGATCGACGAAAGCGAGCCCGACCGTCGAATAACGGCGGAAGCACGCGGAAGCGTTGCGCAGGACGAGGAATTTTTGCAGCTGAGTACCGACGTCTGGCTGGCGCCTTTCGATTTCGGCATCATGCAAAAGGTGGCCGTCGCTTTCTGCCGGTCGGCCGAAGATCCCGGCTATCTTGAAATCAGAATACTTTTGGAGCGCCTCTCCGGAGAGGCCAACGCCTGGCGACGGATCAACAAGGCCTTTCTTCACGAGGTTCGCAAAACGCTGCTGGTGTGGCGGTCTCTGGACGCGGCTTCCAAGGAACATTACGAAAATCTGATTGCTGCAGAGGGAGAAAAACGTGGTATTGACATCGGCCGCATAACCGAATCGAAGAAGCCGCGGCCTTCGCTTGACATCCGGCCGGATGCGACGTCACCATTTCCATGACCGCCGACGTCAGTGGGCCCGATCCGCGCCGCCAGAGATATTGATATGGAAAACAGCGAATCGAGCATCAAAAATGGTAAAGCCTGTGCAGCCAACGGCCTGAGAGCACCGTCCGTTACGGGAGCACAGGAGATGCCGATCCGCATGCGCGCCATCTGGATCGGTTTCTTCCTGGCGATGCTCATCTGCGCCATTACACCATTCAACAATGTGTATCGCTCGGCAACACCCCTCGGCGGGGGGCATTTTCCCCTGGCGCCGTTCTACATCCTTTTCTGGCTGATGCTGGCCACCTACGGCCTGAAAAAGGCCTTTTCCAAATGGAACGGATTGACGGGCCGCGAACTCCTGCTCATCTGGATTTTGATGGTCATCGCCTCGGGAATCGCTTACACCGGTCTGGTCCGCACGTTTTTTATCAATCTGACGGTCCCCCAGCGTTTCTCTCGTCTTGGAAGCCGCTGGGCGGAGGAACTCCTGCCGTTGCTTCCCGGCGACCTTTATCCTCAGAGCCCGGAAGCGATTTCTTCCCTGTATGACGGTCTGGCCGGCGGACGCAGCATGAGCTGGTGGCAAGTGTTTCAGCAGGTCCCATGGGACGCCTGGGCCCGGCCGATTGCGATCTGGGGGATCTTTATCTTCACCTGCTATTTCGTGATGCTCTGCATGATCAATATCCTCAGCCGGCAGGCCATCGAGAACGAGCGCATGAATTTTCCTCTCCTGCGGGTCCCGCAGCTCATGCAGGAGGCCTATGACGGAAATGCTCTGGGTCGTTTTCTGACCGATCGGTTTCTTTTGGCCGGGCTGATGATTCCGGTGGCCCTCCACCTGATTAACGGATTCAATTTCTACGTTCCATCCGTGCCGCAGATCCCCACCCTGATTCTGGCCGGTCCCTATTTCCCAAAGTACGGTCTGTTTTCCGGTTTTTACAAACTCAAGATTTACATCTACCCGGCCTTCATCGGATTCGCCTTTTTGACGTCCAAGCAGATTTCCCTGTCCTTCTGGTTGTTTTTTATCATCGGCGGGTTGCTCTTCGGCCTCCTGGCCGTTATGGGTTACGACATTCCGGAAGCTGCCCTGGGAATCACCTTCGGTCCCACCATCTCACGTCCCGAGGAGACCCAGACCATTGGGGCTTACGCGGTTTTTTTCCTCTTTCTCTTCTGGCTGGCACGGTATCATCTGGTGGGTATCTTGCGGGATGCGGTGCGGTTTCGCCGTTCCGATCCGTCTCAGGCGGAGTGGCTCTCCTCCCGATTCGCCTTCTGGGGGTTTTTCTTGGGGTCCGCCGTCATCATCGGCTGGTGTGCCTATTTTGGTTTGCCGTTGCTGCCGGCGTTTTTTGTGGTGTGCGTTTACTTCATGGTGATGCTGGTCGCCAGTCGTGTGATCTGCCAAGGCGGTCTTGCCTATTTCACGCTCACCGACGCACCGTTGGACGGCCTGCCTTTTATTTTCGGACCCCGGTTTTTCGGGAGCATCGGGTTGCTGATCAGTGTTGTGGTCCAGAAGATGCTGTTTCTGGATCTGCGGGAATCTCTCATGCCGTCCCTGATGCATGCCGGGCGGGTGACCTACCGGATGAATCCCAAAAAAATGCTCATCGGCGGCATCATGATCACGATTATGGCGGCCGTCGTGGTGTCGTTCGCTGCCATGTTGACCCTGTGCTACAAATTCGGTATCCGGGAACTCGACCTGGACTGGGCGCTCCGTTCGACGGTTTCCGGATACGAAAATGTCCAGGCCATGATCGAATCGCCGATGAGCAGCGGCAAGTGGGTCCTGATTTTCTCTCTGGTCGGGGCGATGGTCATGCTGGTTCTCGTGGTGTGTTATCATCAGTTTTACTGGTGGCCCATTCACCCGATCGGTTACCTGGTCACTTACAGTTCCGCCATGCGAATCCTTTGGTTCAGTTTCTTTGTCGGCTGGTGCTGCAATGTCCTTTGTATGCGTTATGGAGGGGTACAGTTGTTCAAAAGAGTGCAGTTGTTCTTTGTCGGCTTGATTATCGGTGATTTTTTCATGGCCGGCACGTGGGCGGTCATTGGATTGTTCCGCAATTCCAGTTATTTGGTGTTTCCTAGTTGAAACTATGTACGACGATAAGGAACTCCAGGAATATCGGGATCTGCTCAAACCCCCGGACCATTTTGAAGAAGGGTTTGACTGGAAGACCGTCATCGGAGCCATTTTTATCGGCTTCCTGATGATGCCCGGCAGCATGTACCTGCAACTCGTGATCGGCACCGGTATCGGTCCGGCTGCCCGTTGGGTGACCATCATCCTGTTCGCGGAAGTGGCCAAGCGGTCCTACACCGAATTGAAGCAACAGGAAATTTTTCTGCTCTATTATATGGCCGGCGCCGCCATGGCCACGCCGTTTCAGGGGCTGTTGTGGAATCAGTACCTGGTGCAATCCGATGCCGCCCGCATGCTCGGGTTGACGGAGTTTATTCCGAGCTGGGTCGCCCCGCCGGCGGATTCGGATTCCCTGGTGCAACGGAACTTTTTTCACCGTGACTGGTTAATACCGATCCTTTTGCTCTTCGGTACCCAGCTTATCCAGCGTATCGATCGTTTCGGACTGGGGTACACTCTCTATCGCATCACCTCGGATGTCGAAAAGCTGCCGTTTCCCATGGCACCGGTGGGAGCCTTGGGCACGATGGCCCTTGCCGAATCGACCGAGGACAAGCAGAAGAGCTGGAAATGGCGGGTGTTTTCCATCGGTGGGATGATCGGCCTGGTGTTCGGCGCCATTTATGTGCTCTTACCCACCGTCTCGGGCCTGCTGCTCATGGAACCGATCCGCCTCATCCCGATACCCTGGATCGAACTGACGCACTACACGGACCGGGTGCTGCCGGCGGTGGCGACGGGAATTCAGTTGGATCTGACCCTCTTGTTCGTCGGAATGGTGCTTCCGTTCTGGGCGGTGATCGGCGGCTTGATCGGCGTGATTATCACCATCGCGGCCAATCCCGTCCTGTTTCACCACGGGATTCTGCATCGCTGGCACGAGGGCATGGGGACGGTCGACACGGTTTTTGCCAATAATTTCGACTTTTACATGAGCTTCGGTATCGGTCTCGGCCTTGCGATCGCCGCGATCGGCATATGGGCGGTTCTGCGGTCCTTCGGCGACAAGGGACCCGGGCAGAGAGGCAGCCTCAGGGACCTGTTCCGCTCGCATTCCGAACGCGGCGATATCAACATTTGGATTTCCATCGGGATTTATATGTTCTCGACCCTTTCTTATGTGGGTCTGTGCGTCTGGCTCGTACCGAACTTTCCCTGGATCTTCTTCCTCGGGTACGGTTTTATTTACACCCCCCTGGTCTCTTACATCACCGCCCGAATGGAAGGAATCGCCGGTCAATTCGTCAGCCTGCCGCTGGTGCGGGAAGCCAGCTTCATCGCCGGTGCCAGATTCTTCGGTTACCAGGGCATCGAAATCTGGTACGCGCCCATACCGATCCACAACTACGGCGAAGCCACGGTGCAATTCCGCGAAATCGAGTTGACCGGTACCAGCCTGCGCGGCATCATCAAAGCCGAAATCGTGGTTTTCCCGGTAGTCATGATTGCCAGTCTCCTGTTTTCACAGTTTATCTGGCGCCTGGCTCCCATTCCTTCCGCCAATTATCCCTATGCCCAGGAACTCTGGCATTTACAGGCCTTGAACACCCTTCTGATGCAGACCGCCACCCTGGAGGGCAACTCACTTTTTTTTCAGGCCCTGCGGGGCAGTTACATGATGAGCGGTTTGCTGTTCGGGCTGGTGGCCTACGCTCTGCTGGCGGTGCTGGGGCTGCCGGTCCTTCTGATCTATGGCGTGGTCCGCGGATTGGGCCAGTCGACGCCGCACGGGTTTATATTGGAGGTGATCGGCGCCCTGCTGGGACGGTTTTTCTTTTTGAAGCGCTATGGGGCCATGTGGCGGCAATACGCACCGGTACTGCTGGCCGGATTTTCATGCGGAATGGGACTGACCGGCATGTTTGCAATGGGCTTCGCGCTGATTCTGAAAAGTCTCGGCAGCCTGCAGTACTGATCCGCCCAGGAGAAACAGGTTCACCGGGAATAGTTGATTGTGGTTGATTGCTTCAAATATGCCGAGTCTTTGAAATGGCGGCAAGTCGCCTGGAACGGTGTGCGTTTCGATACCCCGATGGATTGGGAAATCGGGAAAATCGGCCACCGCTATCTGTTGCTGGAAGCGCCCAGGGGTCCGGTAATGGAAGTCAAGTGGGCACCGGTAAAGGGAAAATTTAAACTCCGTACCCAGCTCAAACACCTGGCCGCTTCCCAAGGGCGGCAGCTGCGCAAGAGTTTGCGGGAAGAGAAGCTGCCGATGGATTGGGCCCGGGCCATCGAGCGCTACGACAGTCTCGGATTTGCCTGGCAGAACGACAGTATCGGCGGCCGAGGCGTCGTACTCTACTGCCCCGGCTGCCGGAAGGCCGTTCTGCTGCAATTCTTCGAGATGACCGGGCAGCGGCCTTTCAGGCAAGCCGACCAGGTCTTGGCCTCTTTTGACGATCACACCGAGGGCCGAAAAACGTTCTGGTCGGTTTTCGACATTGTCGCCGAAGTGCCGGTGGCCTATCACCTGAAGCGGTTTCGATTCGAAGCCGGTGCATACGAACTGTCTTTCTCAAACCGGCAGTCACAGCTCACCTTGCAGCGCTGGGGTCCGGCGGCCGTGCTCCTCAAGGACGGCGGTTTGGAGGGTTTCGAGCAGAGATGCCTCGGGCTGTCCGCAAACCGATCCGTGACGTTCAAAAAGCGATCACCGCTGACCGTAGAATTGGAAGACGGGCCCCCGAGCGGTTTATTTCCTCGCTTTTACCGGCGACTTCAGCGGCACCCTCTTTATCGCTGCCTGCGGTTGTGGCACGAAGTGGATAAAAACCGCATTCTCGGCGTGCGGTTGGAAGGCCGGCAGCCGATTGAAGCGGGGGTTCTGGATGGGATCTGCAAAACGTATGCGACGGTTTAACGCAAAGAATAAGGACGGGGTCCCCAGCCGTGAAGACGCCCTCGAGTGTACGCCGGTCAAGAACGATCGGGTCGAGGAGTTCCGCTTGGAAAACGGCGAATTGCAGTTGTCCTATCCGGTGAGCACCCGTCCCTGGCTGGCCGGATTTTTCAGGCGGATGGGACGAAAATCCGAAGGGACATACCTTAAAAAACTGCAACTGGATGCCTTGGGGACCGAGGTTTGGGAGCTTTTGGACGGTGGTACCCGAGTTCGTGATGTGATCCGTCAATTTTCCACAAGACACCGTCTGCAACAACGGGAAGCGGAACTGGCCGTTACCCGGTTTCTGCGCGAGCTGGGCAAACGGGGCCTGATCGGATTGCGTTGATTTTCACATTTGCGCTGTAGTGCCCGGCCGCCACAGCGCGAATGATTTTTCTATGAATCCAGAGGGCCCCGATCTTAAACCTTGGTCAGGGCTTCGTCGACAGTCGAAAAAATCGGTAAAAATGTATCGAAGCCCGCGATTTCAAACACTTCTCTGACGTAATCCTGCATCGCACACAATACGATATTCCCCTCCGTGCGTTTCAAATCCTTGGTGGTTTTCAGAATGATGCGCAATCCGGCGCTGGAAATATAGTCGAGGTTTTCAAAATCGATGACCATGCTCCTGGTACCGTTTTCAATGGCCGAAACCAGCTTTTTTTCCAGGGCCGGGGAGGTGTTCGAATCGAGACGACCGTTCAATTTAAAAATGCTGATGCCCTCTTTTTCGTTTTCGATGATTTCCATCTCACATCCTCTTGCATTTCATGTGCCGGTACATTTTTATAGTCTGTGCGGGCTTTTTACCTCCGCGGGGAAGAAGGCTGCGCATCAGGGCTCCGGAATGTATTTGATCAAGGTGATGACGTTCTTTCCCCCGCGCCGTTCGTATACGATGTCATCCATTATCTTTTTCACCAGATGCAGCCCGAGCCCGCCGATCTTACAGTGTTCGAGTGGATCTTTCAGCTCCGATGTCTGTTTTGCTGCCGGATCAAAGGGGATGCCGTTGTCTTCGACGCGAATGCTGATCTTGCCGTCTCTATGGGAAAGCGTGACGGCGATATAGTGAAGGCTGTTGTCTGCGAATCCGTACTTGACGATATTGGTAAACAGTTCATCCACGGCCAGATTGATTTGAAAGACACATTTTTTAGACAATCCGATACTCGCTCCGAACGCCTGAAGTTTTTGGTCCAGTCTTTCGAGTTCGGAGATCCGGTTTTTGAGTTTGATCGATACGTTTTTACGTGGCATCGGATTTGTCGCTCAGGCCCGTGACCTCACATCAGCCGATCCGGGTCGGTATAGCACAGCATGCCGGACAGTTATGTCACACCATTTCTATCATGTTCGCGACCATCACACAAGACTGACACCCATCTCCTTGAAACAATCGCTGCAATCCACTGTGCGATGGACGACAAACCGCCTTTCCCAACTGTATATATTCTCAACAATAACCCTGATCAGTTTCGGCATCAAGTCTGGAAACTGTTCCAATGCCTTGGTGAATTTCTCGCGGGTAATGATCAGGCAGATCATATCGGTCCGGGCCCTGAGAGAAAACAGGCGGCTCATGGTGCTCATGAGGGCCAGGCGTCCGAGAAATTCACCTTCTTCACAGTCCCGGATAACCAGTTCCTGACCGTCGTCTTTATGGAGGAGGCGTGCGCTACCCGAAATGATGTAGTACGCCTGCTCATCCTCCTCGTCCTGTTGAAACAAGAAATCACCGCTCTTGAATTTTTCCCGGATGCAAAGGTAGGCAAATACCTTCGTTGCCTCAAGCGGCAGTCCTGAAAAAAAGTCGATCTGCCTGAGGATGTTCAAATTTTCCTGGTACTCGCTGGTGGCTCCATCTTCATTTTTTTCCGTATTCGAGTTCATACAAGAGACCTTTCTTGGCAATGAGTTCGGCATAGGTCCCGGTTTCAAAGATTTTTCCGGCCTTCATCACTGCCACTTTATCGAAGTTCTTAATGATGTCGAGTCGGTGAACCACCGAAATCAAGGTGCTTTTGCCTTTCCAGCGGTTTTCCAGCAAATTCTGGATACGCGCCTGTGACTTGTTGTCCAGGGCCGAGGTGGCTTCATCCAGAATCAATACCGGCGGCTTCTTCAGCAGGGCCCGGGCGATCGAGAGCTTCTGGCGCTGACCACCCGAGAGCCGGTCTCCCTTGCTGCCGACCTCGAACTGCATACCGATTTCGATAATGGTTTCGAGAAAATCTTCTTCGATCAGCAGGTGGACGATGCTTTGGTTGATTTTTTCCTGGGCGAACGGGTTGAAAATATTAATCTTCCCGAAAAAGATATTGTTCAGAATCGTTTGTGAGTAGATGTATTGTGACATCTGAAAAAAAGTGAAGGCATCCGGGTCATCCGCGCTGATTTTTTCTCTGAAAAGATGCCGTCCCTCGAGGATCAGGGCTTCCAAAACCTCCGGAAGTGCCACCGTTTTGTGAATCCCGGGTGTGAAGCGCAGTGCCAGCTCGAGGAGTTTGGTGCGGTCCGCATCCTCGAGTTGACGGAGTTTGGCTTTTTTGGAGCGTTCGACGATTTTACGGAAGTCGCCCAACTCCTCCGGAGCGATCGGACTCTGTTCGAAGAATAACTTGTCCGGCGGCATATTGACCAGGATGTCGACCATCTGCTCGGCCAGTCGAGTGGCGAGGTGCAGCAGCGGCTGCGTGAGTTGGGCTTCATCCAGGAAGCGGAGAAAGTAAGTGTTTTGCGGCAAATTGATGGGAGTGAAATCATCACGGTTGGCCGCACCGAACGTCAGGTTCTCCGCGACGCTGGAAAAATAAAGATACCGGTTCTCGTCGAAAAATTCGACATATTCCGCCAGCTTTTTACCGAAACTACGCTCGAAGCTTTCCCTGGTGCGCAACACTCTGGCCGCCAGTTCCTGATCCTGGTCGAATTTCAGGACGGTATTGAGGCCGAAGCGCAGGACATCGACGAAAATTCCGGTTTGCTGTAAAACCGCGATGATGTCGTCGAGGGTCGGCATCCGGTCGCTGCCGTCGCTTTGGCCGCCATCGGTATTGGCCAGGCAGCCGTATAGCAGATTTTCATGGATGGTGCCGGAAAATATAAACGGGTTCTGGGAAACAAAACCGACGTTCCGGGTCATGTCCTTTTTCGACAACTCCTCCACCTCTTTACCGTCCAGCAGAACATGCCCGCCGGTATAGCGGTAAAGCTGGCCGATGCACTGGGCCAGTGTGCTCTTGCCGCTGCCCGAAAATCCGACCAAAGCCAGGTTTTGGCCCTGTCCGAGAATAAATGAAATGTCATCGAGCAGGTGAATGCCGCTTTCGGTCAAAAACGAGAGGTTCTGTACCTCGAGGTCGCCCCGAAATACATACGGTTCGCGGTCGAGCGGCTCGATGAGGTGGTCCGGTTCTAGATCGAAGTACTCCATGGTGCGCTTGTACTGGACACTGGCGTCCTGCTGTACTTGGTACATCTCGACCAAATCCTTCCAGGGCGTGTAGAGCTTCTCCTGAGCCGAAAGAAATGCGACCAGGGACCCCAGCTCCAGCTGTCCTTTCATCGCCAGGTAACCGCCGAGCAGAAATATGAGAAAAGGGCTCAGATTCGTGAAGAAATTGTTCAGGACCTTTATGGTTTGGGAATAGAGGGTCCAGAGAATCCGGATCCGCATCAGCTTGTCGACCAAAAAATTGAATTTGTTGTTTTCAATCCAGTAGGCGCCGTTACCGTGAATCTCGTGTATCCCGGAGACGGCCTCACCGATTTTACCCGCCATCAGGCGGGATGTGTCCACACGCAGTTTATTCTGCCGGTTGGCGCGCTTTTGCAAAAAGGGCAAGATAACGACAACCACGGGGTAGATGCTGAGAGACACGACCGCCAGGAGAGGGTTGAGCCATAAAAGGTACCCGGCAAAAGCCAGCAGCGTGAGGATGTTGGTTACCGGCACGGAAATGGCCATCCCGACGAAATTGCCGGCAAGAGGCAGCTCTGTCGTCAAGGCTGAAACCACCAGACCGGGTTGTGTTTTGCGATAGAAGCTGAGCGGCAGTGTCAGGATGTGGCGATAGAGGTCCTTGCGCATTCCGGCCAGGGCCCGCTGGGCAATCAAGGTCTGGATGTAGTTGATAAGGAATTTCAAAGCTCCCTGAGCGATCACGGCAACCAGATAGACGCCACAGTAAATCAATAACAGATCGACCTTCCTCAAGTAGATCGCCTCATTGACAATCCGTTTCTGCATTTCAAGGGGGACGACCCGAGTGAAGACGGTGATCAGAATGATGAATATCAGCAGAAACTGTAACTTCGGATTTGTGGTTAAGATCCAGGACCAGAGGGTCCTCTTGACCACTGGAGGTTGCTCGGTTTTCATGGGTAACAATCCCGCTTTTTGTCAGATGAATCGGTTTTTGAATACGCTTGACTGTTGTCAGAGAAATTAAGGAGAAGTCGATTGTCGCTATGGAACAGGTTTTGCCAAAACGTCCCGTTGGAAGGCAGCACCAGCGATCATCGTTTCCCTGACCTGTTTTCGGACTTATGATCTCAACAGTTGAAGAAGGGAGATTTTCAGCCTGCGTCGGGCGGTCCGAGAGTTGAACTGAGCACCTAATAACCAGCCAATTTAATCATTATACAGGTCGAATCAAATTGACAAGTCAAAATCGGTTGTGTAGCCACTGCGGACACAAACTGCCCGAGATTACCAAACAACGAGAGCGGTTTTAATGCCTGGTATAACGAACTTTGTAAACGGTTCGTTATTCGACGGTGTTTCACCGTTTTGACAAAGTTCAATCGAGGGGATAGGTTGAAAAAGATGAAGGAAACAACCATATCACAATCTCTCGGCCCGACCGACAGCACGCCGCCCGAGAATGTTCAAATCCAAACGGTCACGGGATGCAACGGGGGATGTATTTTTTGTCCGAATGGAAAAACGCGGCGCGCGATACCTTTTGGACGCCGCATGGATGAAAAACTTTTCCGTTCCGTGGTGGATCAATGCCTCGAGCTCGGCGTTCGTCGTTATACCCTCTACTTGATGAACGAACCCCTGCTGGACCGTCATCTTCCCGAGCGGGTGGCTTATGTCAGTGCCCGCATCAAAAAACCCCAGTACACCAAGATTACCACGCACGGCGGGCTGCTGACACAGGACATGGCCCGAAGGCTTCTCGATGCGGGGCTCGACAAGATGAAAATTTCGGTTCAGAGTATCAATCCCGAAACTTACCGGCACATCATGAGTCTTCCACTGGAAAGAACGCTCAAGAATATAGACAGGTTCTTGGACCTCAAGGAGAAGGGCGGCTACAGGAGGCCGCGCCTTGAAATCGTCACGGTCGATTCCATCCAAACCCATGCTGAACTTCCCGATATTCGTCGATATTGGCAAAAGCGTAGCATCAAACTGCACATCGAACCGGTGGAAAACAGGATCGACCACACAGAGATTCGCCAGTCAGCGGTCGGTGCCGGCAGGCTTGTGCCCTTTTCCTGGTGCCGGCGGCTGATGGAGCAGATCTTTGTTCTTTATGATGGGCGAATGATTCTATGCTGCTCGGATTGGGAACAGCAAAGCTTTATGGGGGATCTGACGCGGGAGCGTATTGCCGATATATGGCAAGGCGCCCGTTATGCGGAATATCGCCGCCGGTTTGCCGCCGGAAATATCGCGGGAATGATCTGTGCCGGTTGCCGCAAGCAGGCGCCAATCGAGTATCCGGAATAAGGTCAAGGCCGTTGCGTGATGGTCAAAGCAGCCTCGCAACCACAAGGGTGACATCGTCTTCCTGCGCCGCCGAACCTCTGAAGTTTTCCAGTTCCTCCAAGATAGCCGTTTGTAGCGAACCGGCGGTTTCCTTGTGATGCCGACGGACGATTACATGCAACCGCCTTTAGCTTTGACAACCATAAGGTGAGGACGTATAGGGAGGCCCTTGACGGAGATTGTTTGGGGTCTATACTCGGTGCACCTGCAGAAGAGGTAAATTGGATGGAATTTTTTCTGTGTGTTGTCGGCATGGTCATGATCTTCGAAGGGGTGCCGTATTTTGCCTTTCCGGCGAAAATGAAGCTCTGGATCCTGAAGGTCCTTGAAATGCCGGACGAAAACCTGCGCCGCCTCGGATTCGTGTTGATGATGATCGGAGTCGGGTTGGTGTATTTGGGAAAGCGATAGAAACTCGTCGAATACTTGCAAGTCTCTAATCCACAAGTCTTTGGCGTGTTTGACTCCGAAATTGCGTAATAAGAGCGGCAACCACCTCGGTCCGTTAACGACATAGCGCCGGAAACTGAGATGTTTTCATTATCGGACTACAATTACGATCTTCCGCCCGAGCGGATTGCTCAAGTGCCGGCGGCCCGCAGGGACGGCTCCCGGCTCCTGATTTTGGGCCGTGGAAACGGTGCCATAACACATCGCACTTTCAATGACCTCGCCGCCTACCTCGAGCAGCCCGATGTGCTGGTCGTCAACAACACGGAAGTGATTCCAGGTCGTCTGTTGGGCCGCAAGACCACCGGCGGTAAGGCCGAGGTCTTGATTCTCGATTACGCCGGCGGACGGACCGAAGGCGGACGGTTTGTGTGCCGGTGCCTGGTGAGGGCCGCCAAACCGCCACGACCCGGGAGTGAGTTCTTTTTCAGCGGCGGTCTGCAGGCCAGTGTGATAGAAGGCGGCGCCGGTGTTTTCACGCTGGCGTTCGACTGCGACGGTTCTTTCGAAGACCACCTCTACCGGATCGGACAGGTGCCGTTGCCGCCTTATATCCGGCGAGACGCCGGATATCCGCTACCGGACGACCGGTGGAACTACCAGACGGTCTATGCCGAAGAAAAAGGAGCTGTGGCTGCACCAACGGCCGGCCTTCATTTTTCGCGGGAACTGCTGGCGGTAATGCGTGCGCGCGGCGTCGACATCGTCACCATTACCCTGCATGTCGGTTACGGCACGTTTATGCCCGTCAGAGTGGACGACATTCGCCAGCACCGCATGCACGCCGAAAGGTTTCAGGTGTCGGCCGAAGCGGCCGATCGCATCAATCGCGCCAGAGCGGCGGGCGGCCGTGTCGTAGCAGTGGGAACCACTTGTGTGCGCACCCTCGAATTCAGTGCCGACGACTGTGGCCGGATGGCAGCCTGCAGCGGTAAATGTGATCTGTTCATTTACCCGGGTTACCGGTTCAAGGCGATCGATGGCCTGGTGACGAACTTCCATCTGCCGAAGTCGACTCTGCTGATGCTGGTCGCCGCCTTTGCCGGAAGGGATAAAGTCCTCAAGGCTTACGGGGAGGCGATCAAAGAAAAGTACCGGTTTTTCAGCTATGGGGATGCGATGTTAGTATTATAAAAAACGTTTTAGGTTTTAGGATTTAGGTCTTAAGCTAAGGGAGGGTGGGGAAAATGGCTTACGGATCGTTTGAAGACCTGGCAATTTGGCAGCGGGCCTGTTCGCTTGCGGTCGATATTTATAAAGTCATGGAGAACGGTAGAGATTTTGGATTGAAAGACCAGATGACAAGAGCGGCCGTTTCAATAGCCAGCAATATTGCCGAGGGGGCTGAACGGGGATCTACACCTGATTTTATCCGTTTTTTACACATGTCCAAAGGCTCCGCGGCCGAACTGCGCACACAGGTATATATTGCCTGTCGAATTCAACTGATATCCGACCAGACACAAAAACAATTGACCAATGAGCTGAAAAGCATATCAAAAATGATTCATGCCCTGATCAAATCGCTGAAGGCAAAGAACCTAGAACCTAAAACTTAAAACCATCTTATGTTCGACTTTAGCATCACATCCCGATGCCAAGAAACCCGTGCACGGACCGGTGTCATCGACACCGCTCACGGCACCGTCCGGACACCGGTTTTCATGCCGGTCGGCACGCTGGGGACCGTCAAGGCGCTTTCCCCGGAAGAGCTTGTGCAGTGCGGCGCCCAGATCATACTGGGCAATACCTACCATCTATTCCTGAGGCCCGGGTGTGAGGTCATAGAGCACTTTTCGGGACTCCACCGGTTTATGAATTGGGACGGGCCGATTCTGACCGACAGCGGCGGGTTCCAGATTTTTTCCCTGGCGCAGCTGTCCAAAGTCAGTGAGGAGGGGGTGGCCTTTCGGTCGCACATAGACGGATCATCGCATCTGCTCAGTCCTGAAAAAGCGGTTGCGATCCAGGTGTGCCTCGACGCGGACATCATCATGTGTCTCGACCAGTGCATCGCTTACCCGGCCGAGCGTGAAACCGCACGCGAGGCTCTCGAATTGACCGCCCGCTGGGCCGGGCGATGTAAAAAAGAATGGCAGTCACGGACCGACGGTCACCAAGCCCTTTTTGGAATAGTCCAGGGCGGCATGTTCAGGGAGCTGAGAGCACGGTCTGCCGAACTGACGGCCGAAATCGGATTCGACGGCTACGCCGTCGGTGGACTCAGTGTCGGCGAGCCCAAGGTCCAGATGCTGGAAATAGCCGATCAGACGCTGCCCCTGTTGCCGGTGTCTCAGCCGAAATACATTATGGGAGTTGGCACACCGGAAGACCTGGTGGAGCTGGTGGCATTGGGGACCGACATGTTCGACTGCGTACTGCCGACCCGCAATGCGCGCAACGGCCAGCTGTTTACGGCCGGTGGGACCCTGAACATCACAAATGCCCGCTACCGAACCGATACGGAGCCCCCCGATCCTTCCTGCACCTGCTACACCTGCCGCCATTACTCGCGCGCCTACCTGCGCCACCTGTATATGTCCCGAGAACTTCTATCCTATCGTTTGAACACGATACACAATATTCATTATTTTGTCCGTCTGGCGGAAGACATGCGGGCTGCAATTGACGAACAGCGCTTTACGGATTTTCGAAAGGAGTTTTATGGCCGGCGGGCCGGTCGAAAATGAGAGCTGCAGCAGCGGCGGCAAATTCGATGAGGCGGCTTGACATCCGGAAGGTCGTAAAGTCCAAGGACCATGCCAGTTGGCAAATTAAAATTTGTATTTATTTTGTGCACCTAATACGATAAGGCTTTGAGCAAGCCATATTCGATTTGGTGGTCCCACAGGGCAACCAAATACAAGGAGGATAACATGAAAGAAAAAGTTGAAGCGGCTCTGAAGAAGATTAGACCGATGCTCCAGAAAGATGGCGGCAACGTGGAACTGATCGATGTCGAGGACGGCATTGTTAAGGTCCGCCTGCAGGGAGCCTGCGCCGGATGCCCCATGTCCCAGATGACGATTAAAAACGGTATTGAGAGATTATTGAAACAGGAAATTCCTGAGGTCAAATCGGTTGTATCCGTTTGATGACGTCCGTCATATCGATGGACTCATCCGATGCACTGCCATTCCGGCCTCTTTACGGGATGTTTTCAAAGCGGGACTCGCTGAGATGGGGAGGCTCCACCGGGCTGGATGCGACACCTTTTCACGATTACCTCTAATGCTGCGGCATTTGCTGACGACGGCGGGGACTGACAATGACCATTGCAGAGGATATCAAGACTATGATGGCCGGGTCTTCGTGGATCCGGAAGATGTTCGAGGAGGGAACCAAACTGAAAGCCCGACATGGGCCCGAAAATGTCTATGACTTCAGTCTCGGCAATCCGAACCTTGAACCGCCCGATGTTTTCAAAAAAGCCCTTGAAACCGTGATAGCGGAAACGGGCCCCATGGGGCACGGCTACATGCCGAATACCGGTTATCCCCACGTCAGACGAGCCGTCGCCGACTACCTGTCGGGTGAGCACGGGGTGGATTTCACCGAAAACGAGGTCATTATGACGTGCGGCGCCGCCGGGGCGCTCAACATGATCTTGAAAGCGATTCTCGATGCGGGTGACGAGGTGATCACCCCTTCCCCGTACTTTGTCGAATACAAGTTCTACGCCGCCAATCACGGCGGCACGTTGAAAACCGTACCGACCCGACCGGATTTTACATTAGACATCGACGCCTTGTCGGCTGCCGTCACGGAGAGAACCAAGGCGGTCCTGATCAATTCTCCGAACAATCCCACCGGTCAGATCTATTCGGAAGAAAGTCTGCTGGCTCTCGGACAACTTCTGACGCAAAAGTGCCAGGCGTTCGGCCGCACCATTTACCTGATTTCCGACGAACCCTATCGCAAGGTCGTTTATGACGGAGTTTTGGTGCCGAGCATCTTTGCCTGTTACCGCGAGAGCATTCTGGCCACTTCCTATTCGAAAGACCTGTCGATTCCCGGGGAGCGGATCGGGTATGCCGCTGTGCACCCGCAGGCTTCCTATCGGCAGGATTTGATCGGCGGCATGGCACTGACCAACCGAATTCTGGGTTTTGTCAATGCCCCGGCGCTGATGCAGCGGGCGGTGGCTTTAGTGCAGGGGGCCACTGTCGATATTTCGGCATACGCACGCAAACGCTCTCTGCTCTGCGATGGTTTGGCAGACTGCGGCTATACCTTTGTGAGGCCACCGGGGGCGTTTTACCTGTTCCCTCAAACCCCGATCCCGGATGATGTGGCTTTTGTCAAAGTATTGCAGGAGGAGTTGATCCTGGCCGTACCGGGCAGCGGATTCGGTGGTCCAGGGCACTTCAGGCTTTCTTACTGCGTTGACGATGACACCATCCTCAACGCTATCCCCGGCTTTGGGAAAGCGATAAAAAAATTTTGCTGATCCGGCAGCGAAGGAAACTTGATCCACCTTCTTCGCGATATTTAAAAAGGAGCGCCTCATGAAAATTCTGAAGATCGACCATTTAGGCATTGCCGTCAACAGCATCGATGAAGGGAAAAATTTCTGGTCGGAAGTCCTCGGTCTGGCATTCGAGGGCACCGAAACCGTCGCCGAGCAAAAGGTGACCACCGCTTTCTTTCCGGTCGGTGAGAGCGAAGTCGAGCTGCTCGAGTCCACCGCACCGGATGGTCCGATTGCCAAGTACATGGAGAAAAAGGGAGCGGGCATTCAGCATATCGCTTTTCGGGTTGCCGACATCGAAGCGGCGCTCGCGGAGTTGAAGGAAAAGGGTGTCCGGCTGATCGATGAAAAGCCGCGCATGGGTGCCGGTGGCGCCAAGATCGCCTTTTTACATCCCAAGGCGACCGGCGGGGTTCTGGTCGAGCTGTGTGAACGCTGAGCCGCTCGCTGCCGAAAAGACTGCACCCGAGTTCCGTCAGTTGACCCATGCTCTTGTCTCTGTGACCGAAAACCAAACCAAAATCCGGCGCAATCTTGACCTATTTTTTTTGGCTGCAACCCCGAGAGTGTCATTTTTCAAAACCGATCAGCAGAACCTCTTTTTTTTGCGACATCATGACGTCGCCTTAGCGAGGTAAATCACATGACGGATAACCGGAACGCCTTTGCGGACTCTGAAAATCTATTGAGTGCCTGGATAAAAACAGCATCGGATTTCTGGGGATCGATGCTGCAGTCGTGGCCACAGACGGAAACGGACCGCGAGGGGTCCGCACCGTCGGAAACCGATAACAAAGAAAAAAGTCGATCCCGAGAATCGTTCGAAACGGTTTTAAAGACATGGCAGACGCTTTCTTCGGTCGCCGGCGACACCGGGGCCATGGAGGCCGTATCCAACCTGGGCCATGTGATGCCGGAGGTCCTGTTAAAAATGGTTCGGGCCACCTGGCAGGGTGTTTTCAATCTTCAACAACAATGGATTGAAAAAGCAGGCCGCATCGGTCAATCCACACAGGCCCACTCTTTCGAGAACCTGGATGAAGAAGTTTTCAGAGCTTGGACGGATGTCTACGAAAAGGAATTTCGCCAGTTTTTCTACACACCCCAGCTGGGGCTGACCCGTATTTATCAGGAAAAATTCAATCAGGCGGCCGACAAATTCAACCGACTTCAGGCGGTTTTCGGCGAATTCATGACGATTTTTTATATGCCGATTGAAAAATCCTTTAAGGTTTTGCAGGACAAGGTCGCCAAGATGGCGGAGACGGGAGAACTGCCGGAAGACTATAATGCCTATTACAGATTGTTTATCAAAATTCTCGAGGGACGCTACATGACCCTCTACAAGTCGCCCGAATATCTATCGGTCATGGGCAAGACCCTCACAGCTCTGGAAGAGTTTTTGATGGCACGCGAAACCATTACCCAGGACGTGCTGAAAGGGCTGGCGGTGCCGACCCAGAAAGACCTGGACGAACTGTATCGGGAGATTTACATCCTCAAGAAGAGAATCCGAAAAATTGAAAAAAAGCAATAGGTAAGAACCCATGGTGTGGAGGAAGGTTAAATGGCAACGGAGATCAACTACTTTAAATCAATTTGCAAAGTCAGCAGGGCCTTCGGCAGCACATTCAGCAAGAGCAAGCTCCTGGACCTCATCGTAGCGAATGCAATCGAAACGATGGATGCCAAGGCAGCCTGTCTGTTCCTGGCCGATGAAGAAGTGGACGTTTTTATTCCGGTCGCTCAAAAAGGGCTTTCAGACCGCTATCTCCACGCCCAACCGCTGCACGCCAAGAAGATCGTCGGCGCCATCTTGAAGGGTGGATACCTGGCGATTCGCGATGCGACCAAAGATCCCCGGGTCGAGAATCACCAGATGAAGAGAGCAGAGGGAATTGCCTCGATTTTGGATGTGCCGGTGATGGTCAAAGATAAATCCATCGGGGTTTTGGCGCTCTACACCGCCAAGCCGCGGGATTTTTCCGAGGACGAAGTCGACTTTCTGACCGCTCTTGCCGAGCACGGTGGTAGAGCCATAGAACAAGCGCGGCTTCTGGAACGCATCCGCAACAACTCCGCACTTTTTCTCGACCTGGCCACCAATATCAATTCGAGTTTGGATATTAAAAAGATATTGCACAACATGACGGCCGACATTTGTGAGGCGCTTGGGATGAAAGGGGTGCTCATTCGTCTTCTGAACAAGCAAAGCGGAAGTCTAGAACTTGTGGCCAGCTACGGTCTGAGTGAAGAATTTTTAAATAAGGGGCCGGTGTCGGCGCGAAAATCCCTCTCCAAAATTCTGAAGGACGGCACGATTGTCATTCAGGACGTCGAAACCGAACGCTCGCTTCAGTACCGGGACGCGGTGCGCAAAGAGGGGATTTTTTCCATGCTGGTGGTCCCCATAAAGGTCAAGGATGAGGTAATCGGCATCATGCGGCTCTGCAGCGGCGTCAAGCGCGATTATCCCGATGACCTGATAATGCTCGTCAATGCCCTGGCCCAGACCGGCGGACTGGCCATTCAGAATGCCGCCATGTATCTGGCCTTGCAAAAAGATATGCGGGATCTCAAGGACGATATCTGGAGCCACCGGTCCTGGTTTTAGCAATGGGACCGTGGCTGACTGGGTTTCTCAATATAGCCCGCAGTCGATTATTGCAGGCGTGAACCCTTATTGGTCAGGTTCCGAGAATTTTTTCACCAACTTCTGAAATTCGGCGCTCTGCTTATTGATCAGATCTTGCAAGACGTCGAGCGACTTATTTGGATCGATGCCGGGACTTTTGAGGAGGTCTCGCAGGCGCGAGATGGTCTCTTCCTGCGCCTCGATCTTTTGCTTGAGGGCCTGATTTTCTTCCTCTAGGATCTGGTATTCATCCCTTGAAACCCATCCCATGATGCTAAAGTAATCACCAAAGGACTTCTTGAAATCCGCCGCCGCCTTTTCCCAGGCAGCACTGCTTTCCGGGCTGTCCTGACTCTGCTCTTCGAGGCCGTAGTATTTTTTGAACAGTGCGGTTAATTCCTCGACACCGCTGAATCCCCCGCGGATCCAGCGGGTGACGTCTTCGAGTTGTTTCTGGCCTCTGGCAACAGAGAGAAGATAATTTCCCCAGAATTCCAGGAACTGTCGGTCCATGAGAGAATCCTTGTCTGGTAGACGGTTATTCCTTTTTTTCTTCCAGGTCCAGTTGAAACCTCACCGGACCGCGTGAACCATCTTCGAAGCGTTTCTGCAGTGCAAAGGGGGATTGGGGATTCGACCAGGACGTGGCGATGGCACCATGTCCCTTCGGAAAACCGGTAACCTCGGCCTTGATGAATTCGAGCGGAGCCAGGGCTGCTTCTCGATCGACGAGGTCATCCTCCTTGCCGTAACAGATCAAATACGGCAGGGGCTTCTCCTTCAGGCGCTTGAACGTCAACTTTCGCCCGAAGAGCTGGAATGGCAGCGTGCCGTCCTTGGTTACCGGAATGGTGTAGGAGTCGAAGCTCATTTTGGTGATGTCTTCGGGCAGGTCGTTGCGATCGTAAATCAACCAATGATTGATAGCGGCAGCGGTTTTGCTGATTTTAAAATCCATATCGCCGTTGCGGCCGAACATCATCAGGTCGCGGTAAAAGGTGTGCACGGGTGCTTCTTTTTCCATGCTTTTGAGCTTGTAGACCCAACTCATGACTTTGCCGTCAACGACCCGGTTGCCGTTGGGTAAATCCTTGACGGCATATCCCAGGTCCCTGAACCTGAACCGGCAGGTGTTGCATGTACTCGATCAAGGCCTTGCTGCGGGTGCCGTCTATCGGCGCGACACAGGTGATCAATGCATCGACCACGCCGTCCAGCTCACCGCTCAGTACGCCGGACACCGCAATAAACCCTCCCTGGCAAAACCCATTGAGGGTGACCGAATTTCCGTGAATGGCCTTTAGCCGTTCGCAGAAGAAACGGGTGTCGAGGATATCTTCTTCGCCGGTAAGGGTTTGAACCGCCGGAGTCGTGTCGATGTCTTTGATGACACGGATATAGGTCGGTATTCCCTGGTTGGCGTAAGCGTGGGCATAACTTTTGTTTTCACCTGGTAAAAAGGCCAGAATGTTGGCCCCCAGGACATAGGGCGGAATAATCAAAATCGGTTTGCCACTCGACCGAACCGCGGCGCCATTGCGCGGCAGGACTTGGTATACGGTGAACCGGTCGGTCTCGGCGATTTTGTGGTAGCCGCCGTCCTCGAAATGAAAACCGTATTCGGGTTCGATGGCGCGAATCGCCTGGGGGTAGGTGTAGACGACTTTTTCCAGCAGGGCGGCCTCTTTGGCCATAAATGCAGAGAAATCTTCACCACTGCCTTTTTCGATGCTGTTGAGCAACGCGTTAAAGGCGCGCGTTGCCGTTGCCGTATGGTAGTCGTTCATACCCGTCAGGCTGCTGACCATTCCTTTTTCAGCCACCTGAAGGTTGAATTTGAACAATTCGAGGTAGTCTTTGAGGGATTCGATGGGATAGTGGCGGACGAGTTTGTCGCTTTCAGTCGTTTGGAATGCGTTGAGGGCGGTCCAGTAGGGCAGCATGAATTCGTTGGTGTAACGGTACACACCGATCCAATATGACTGGCAGGCCGTCAGAACGTCGCCCGCGAGCTTTAGAAAAGCGGGATCGATGTCATCGGATAACCGGTTGCTCTGCTTCTCGCCGTCGGTTTTCATATGTCGCGTCTCGCACGCCACCATCTCGAAGTGGCCATTATTTGGATTTCGATTTTTGGGCAGCGTCGAAAAATTCCGCCACCTTCTTGTAATTGTCGTCAGCGGTTTTTTTGAAATCCTGGCACCCTTTGCTATAGGCATCGACCCATTCCTGAATGAGTTTTTTGCCTTCTTCGGGAAGCCAGGTGGCCTGTGTCAGAAACGTATCCACCATCTTTTCATTCTGTTCGCCGATTGTCAACATGGCTTTGAAACTGTTGTCAAAGGCCGTTTTGTTGAAGTCGAGCATTTGCTTCAGCATTTGATTGGGTTCGAACATACTGATCTCCTTTTCTGTTATCAACTGTTTTTCGCCGAATTACTTCGTTTTTGGCGTTGGGGACGTCTGGGGTTTCTTCAGCGTTGGAACCGCTTCGAAAAGATCGGCCATCTTCACGAAATTCTCGTCGATAGCACCCTTTAAATCGGTTCGACCTTTTTTATACGCGCCGACCATCTCGTCGATAACCCGCCGACTCTCCTCGGGCAGCAAGGTTGTCTGCTCGATCATGGTGTTGAACATCCGCTCGGCCTGGTCCTGGAGCATGGTCACGGCCGTGAATGTGTTGTCAAAAGTTGTTTTTTGAAAATCGATCATTTGTTTTGCAAACTTTTCCGTCTCCATGGTATGAAATCCTCCCTGTTTAATTTGACGTTTTTGTTACGCTGATCCGCAGCTGACGATACCTTAATCGTGGAAATGGTCACTATTTGGACTTCGATTTTTGGGCAGCGTCAAAGAAGTCCGACATTTTCTTATAATTGTCGTCAGCGGTTTTTTTGAGATCCTGGCACCCTTTTTTATAGGCATCGACCCATTCCTGAATGGGTTTTTTGCCTTCTTCGGGAATCCAGGTGGCCTGTGTCAGGAACGTGTTCACCATTTTTTCATTCTGTTCGCCGATTGCCAGCATGGCTTTGAAACTGTTGTCATAGGCCGTTTTGTTGAAGTCGAGCATTTGTTTCAGCATTTGATTGGGATCGAACATACTGATCTCCTTTTCTGTTATCAACTGTTTTTCGCCGCGTTACTTCGTTTTTTGTGATGGGTGACACCTGGGGCGTCTTCGGCGTGGGAACCGCCTAAAAAAGATCGGCCATCTTCACGAAATTCTCGTCGATAGCACCCTTGAAATCGGTACGACCTTTTTTATACGCGCCAGCCATTTCGTCGATAACCCGTCGGCTCTCCTTGGGTACCCAGGTTGCCTGATCGATCACGGTGTTGACCATCCGTTCGGCCTGGTCCTGGAGCATGGTCACGGCCGTGAATGTGTTGTCAAAGGTTGCTTTTTGAAAATCGATCATTTGTTTTGCAAATTTTTCCGTCTCCATGGTATGAATTCCTCCTGTTAAAGTTAACGTTTTTGTTACGCTGATCCGCAGCTGATGATAACCCAATATAACTATCTGCGATTCGATGTCAAGCTATTTTATTGCATTGCACAAAAAATATGCGGTTGCGACGGATTAGCTGAAACGGTAATAATTTTAATTATTACATTGTTATTATTATAATAAATTAATTTTAGCGTTTTTTTCGACTGCTCCATTCATAAATTTAACTTGTTTTTTTGCTGCGCTGTGACAAGATGAGGGCCGCCGTTGATAATGCATTTCCCTTATGGATGGACATTACTTTAAAAGGATAAGCTCATGCCGGATAACATTATACTGAAAAAATACGCGAACAGGCGCTTATATGACAACACCCGCAGCGCATACGTTACGCTCGAACAGGTGGCGGAGATGATCAAGGCAGGCAGTTCGGTGACGGCGATTGATGCCAAAACGGGCGAGGATGTCACCGCCTTTGTCTTGACCCAGATCGTGCTCGAGGAAGCCAAAAAGAAAAAGGCCTTGCTGCCGGTGGCGCTGCTGCACATGATCATCCGTTACGGTGACAACATTCTCGGTGAGTTTTTTGACAAATACCTGGAGCAGACGTTGAAAAACTACTTTACTTACAAAAGCCGAGTGGATGAACAGTTCAAACAATGGTTGGATTTTGGAACAGATTTGTCGGCAATGGCCCAAAAGTCCCTGACGGGGCTATCACCCTTTACGACGGTCTTTAATAAGAGCGGTGATACGGAAGACAAGGAAAAAGAGTAGGTGACCCTTCGAGTCGATGCGATGAATTTAGACCAATTCTTCAAACCCTTTGTAGAATTTGATTCAGTTTTTCCATATCGACATGATTTTTAAAATGATCTGCCAGCAGGTCATACGCCTTTTCTTTGGCCACATGGCCATACGCGGACGGGATGTCGATATGCCCCAGCCCGATGAGTTGCAGCCACTGCCTGGTAATACTCGGGTTATCAAACAACCCGTGGATGTATGTGCCGGCTATTTTGGAATTCAGGGTAATGCAACCATCTTCTCTCCGGCAAGAAGCGCCATTCTGCTCAAAAACATCAAACAAGGGAGAACCGCCCAGGCGATCGGTTTGGCCCATGTGAATTTCGTAGCCTATCCCCTGGTTCGGACCCCATGAGAATCGTGTTAACGTCGTTGTCTTGGGAGCTTTTAAAATCGTCTCAACCGGCAATAAATCGAGTCCATCCGATGCCCCCGGATTGCCTTCCAACCCCTCTGGATCGTGCACTCGGCGACCCAATATTTGATACCCGCCGCAGATTCCCCATACATGCCCACCTTGCAGCGCATAGGTGTGGAGCTGGTTACGCCATCCTTTTTGTTTCAGCCACTCGAGGTCAGTTCGCGTGCTTTTCGAACCGGGTAGAATGACAGCGTCAAACACTGAAAGTTCCTGAACCCGCTCCAGAAAATAGACGTGGAGGTGGCGTAAGACCTTCAGGGCTTCAAAATCGGTAAAATTAGAAATATGAGGTAGCCGAATGACGGCAATCGCCGGCGGTTTAATGTTTTTAGGTGCAACCGGTTTGGGTGCTTCTATTATCACCGAATCTTCAGATTCGATGGCAAAATGGTCGTACCATGGCAGCACACCGAAGACCGGCTTCCCGGTCTTTGCTTCGATCCATTTTACCCCGTCTTTAAAAAGACGGATATCCCCCCGGAAACGATTGATCACGAATCCGATGATGAGATCGCGTTGTTTCGGTGAGAGACATTCCATCGTCCCGATAATTTGAGCAAACACCCCCCCCTTGTGAATGTCGGCGACGAGAATGACCGGGGCATCGGCATACTCCGCCATTCGAAAATTGACGATATCACTTTCCATCAAATTCACCTCGGCACAAGATCCGGCGCCTTCCATCACGACGGTTTCATAATTGGCCCGTAGACGATCCAATGCGTTACATGCTTCGGAAAATAATCGGTCCTTTCTTCGGTGATAGACGCCGGCCATGCTGTCAGCAAAGACTTCGCCCAACAAAACGACTTGTGAACCGATCTCACTGGTCGGTTTCAACAAAATGGGGTTCATATCCACATGCGGTGCAATCCGGGCGGACTCGGCTTGAGCAATTTGGGCACGACCCATTTCAAGCCCCTCGGGTGTTACCCCTGAATTATTCGACATGTTTTGCGCTTTGAAGGGCGATACCCGCAATCCGTTGTTTACAAAAATGCGGCACAGTGCGGTGACAACGATACTTTTACCCACATCGGATCCGGTACCGAAAACCGCAATACAATTACCGTATCTGTCTGGACTAGCGCCTATTTCCAACGCTGATCCTCCTTTCGCTATCCGCGGACATGCTCGACAGCCTGCTCTGGTGGACAATTCTTTCCGACCATTCCCCGGAAAGCACTACGCTGGTGTATGGCGGCACCGAACACCTCACCCGGCGGAAAGTGGCGGTTCGTCCCTGGTTTGCGGTGTGACCAAGTTTCCGTCCATCAACCCGTTCCGCTGATTTGCCAAACAATTGGTTGAGCCTTATCATCAAAAGTCAAAGGTTGGAAATCGAAAAAGGCGGGGAAACGTCAATAGGCTTGCATATTCATGCAGGCGTTTGATGCTGTTTCTTGATAGGGGGAGACAGATTCGATTCAACGATTTCCGGGGTGTCACCCGTCAATTAATCCGTCATTTCGGCTGCAGTGCAGTGGTCCTCTATGACCCGTTCCGACGCCGGTCGCTGTGTTCCAGCAGGAAGTCCGCGATTTTCGCATAGTAATTCTCCAGGATCTTGTGCGAACGAAAAAGCCCCATATGCCCGCCATCGCACAGGAGAGTCAACTTGCGCTCCGGCGGAACGGATGTGATCAGCTCCATATGTCCGGTTGCCTGAAGCGGTGGGGCGATGGTGTCTTGTGTTCCACCCAGTGCCCAGATGGGAACCCTGCCCGGATAATCAGCGATACCGAACTGTCTGCTGCCGATTTGGAGTGTCCCTCGCACCAGCTCGTTATGGATGAATATCTTTTTGAAGGTATCCCTTATGAAACCGGCGGGGAAGTGCTGGACGCTGTTGTACCATTGATAGAAGGCCTTCTGTCTTTCCGCTCCCCGGCGATTGCCTGTTTTGAGGTCGGCCAGCAGATTTTTCAGGTTCCGGAAATGCAGATCAAAGCCCATCAGATAAAAACCGAGTACCTGAAGTCGACCGTCGTAAGCGGTTCGGCCGGCGCCGGGACAGTTGTCATCGATTCGCAGGCCGAACAGGGTCAGCAGTCGATCGATGTAGGATTCGCCGACTGTCCGCGCAAAATCGGTTAAAATACCGCTCTCGGCCTCGGTGTGCATTGGGGAGCCCGCCGAACCGAACGTCTTTGCAAGGCCTGGGTTCAGAATCAACGTTGCCATCAGCAGCGGACCCGGTTGGCAAATGGCGATCAGGTGCGCCGGCCGTCCGGTGCTTTTTTTCAGGAATTTCAGAACGGCCGTGTACTGATCGACCTGGCCTTCGAAGTCTTCACGGTGCCGCCGCCCGTTGACATATAGCGGGATTTCTTCGGCGCACTTCTGCTCTACAACGACCATGCGTGTCAGGCCTTTGTCCCGCAAGAAAAGAGCCACCCTTTCGGCAATATTGGAGTGGTGGCCGGCACGCGGAGCGAAGATGACGGTGGTGTTTTGAATGTGGTGGCGGGTTTCGGTCGAGATGTCGATGACCTTTAAACTTGGCAGATCGAGCAGGACGCGGGCATGGTCATGATCGATTGTCCAGTCCTGACCAGTTGAGGTATCGGTGAACAGTTTCAGAAACTCCAATTCGCCGGAGCGTTCCTGGCGGAATCGGTCGAAACCGGCAATCGCCGTTTTTTTCAGGCCTTCGACAAGAGGTTGCGTTCCACCCTGACTCAGGTTTAAGAAGGTCTGAAAAGGACGGGTGTTCCAGAGCGGAGAGAGTTGACTTAATTGCCGCGTCAGATTGTAAAAAAAATTGCGGTTGTTCTGCCAGCAGTCGATGCCGGTGGAAATCGATCGCCTGAGGGTTTCCGAAAAGCTCAGGCTCGTCTGCAACGGCACTTTCATGGTTTCAAGATTATTGAGGACATGCGGAAATAGCGACATAACAGAATTCGGCATATCGATTCTTTCTCCCAGGAACGGTGATTTTGTTTGAACGGACGTTTCGAGCGTATGGGAAAAGCAAGAAAAATGCCATTTCCGGTGCTGGTGCCTTATATGGTTATAGTTATCTGAAATCAATATATTTTTATTTTTTCCCAGGTGACGTTCGGCAGGATCCGGAAAGTGTAAAAGGTTGCAATGCGTCAAAATAATGTTGTTCTACAGCTTACAGTTGGTGTTTTTTGACACCTGCCAGCGGTCAGCGACGGAATTCTGAGGTCAGCCTTACTCGAAAAGGGCGACCGTAAATCTTTAAATCGATGGGAAACAGAAAGGAGGAAAGTGCATGATAGGATTATCAATCGACAAACTGAACGTAGGGCAGAGTGCCCGGTTTTCAAAGACAATCACCGAGACGGATATTTACCTTTATGCCGGTATTTCAGGAGATTTCAACCCGGCTCACGTGAATGAGCAGTATGCTGCCAAGACTTTTTTCAAAACCCGCATCGCCCACGGGATGCTGACGGCCAGTTTCATATCCACCCTCATCGGGACGATTCTCCCCGGGCCGGGATCGATATACCTGCGCCAGGAGCTCAATTTCCTGACGCCGGTCAAAATCGGCGATACGGTGACCGCCATTGCCGAAGTGGCGGAAATCATCGCCGATCAAAAGCGGGTGCGGCTCAAAACCTGGTGCATCAATCAGGACGGAATTACAGTTCTCGACGGCGAGGCCCATGTGAGCCCGCCGAGGCCGGCCAAATAGGTTTCCGATCCACAAATGGCCCGTTTCCGCAATTTCGGCGTCAATCGGCAGAATCCCTTGTGCGGCATACAGAAGTATGTCTCCGCGCAATTTTTTGATTTCCTTAAACTTGCGGAAAATTGCTCATTTCTGGAAATCCATGTTGTATTGACAGGTTAAACGCATTGCACTGTTAAAAAACAATTT
>CAWBCG010000016.1:0-134906 GCA_963787235.1 uncultured delta proteobacterium | reverse complement strand
CTGCCGTCGGCGATGTCGATCATGTAAATGGACGGGAACAGGGTCGAATTTTCCACCTTGCCGGTGACAAAGAAAGCCACCCACTTGACCGCGTCGGTCCCGTTCGGGTCCCTGATCCGGCCGATCTGAGCCACTGCAGGCGAGGAACGACTGCGGAAGAGTTCCGGTGCGGCAAACTCCCACATGAATGTCGGGTTGAGAGGATCGGTCACATCCAGGCAGAAAACCGTGTCCCCGCCGTTACCCTCGGCCGACAGCAGCACGGTGCGCCAGGTGTCCGCCTGGCCGTCTTTGGGAGAGTAATCGATGTAGACGTCGGACAATGCCGGCGAGGCATCGACAAAAGACTGGTCGTCGGCTTTCAAGAGGTTGTTCTTCAACCGCGGCAGGAGGTTGGCCGGAATAAAAGCCCACAATTCCTCGCCCGTCCCGTAGTCGGGACAATTACCGGCATAGCTGGCACAGTAATCGGGAGGAGTAGTCGGTTTCGGTTCCCATTTGAAATAGCCCCTGTTTTCCTCAATTCCTGGGGTATCCGGGTTGTCGCCGTAGCGGTATTTTCCAGCATCGAAGGCGTGGAGCATGCCGTCACGTGAGCCGACGAAAAGAACCGAATCCCGTTCATCATAGGCGTCCTGGAATTCCTTGTATTTATTCCGTTCCGCTTTGGTCACCTGGCTGCCGAAGTACCATAACGGAAAACCGGGTGGTACCAGCAGGGCCGGGGTGGAATGATCGATGGGCCCCAGCTTCCAGGCTTTTTGTGTACTGGTGTTGGGCTGTTTGTAGCCTCTGATCCACTGAACCAGCCAGTCGGCATCCGACTCGCCGAAATTGTTGTCGCCGTTGAAATCGTGAATGTATCGGGTATTGACCATTTGATTATTCAACGCCAGAATGTCGGTTGTGACATTCGCATTGTTGAACTCTTTCAACAGGCTGGAAGCCGTGTAATGCGAGTAGCTGGCCATGATTTGCTTGCCCGCACCCGGTGCATTGGTAAACGTCACCGTCCACTCGCCGGTGAACCGGTTGATCGTGCCGGTCCCGGTTAGGCTCCCTTTGAGATCGTCCGTAAACTCATCGGTAAAAGATTCGTCATTGTCGCTGTCGTGAATCCGCACTGTCGTCGCGACCACAGGGTAATGGGGAAATGTTCCGCTGAAAGTCCTGGTAACCCCGTCACCTTCGATCGGATCGCCGGCTCCATCGGTGAGAATCGCATCCGGTTCCGCCGTTACGCTGACATCCGGAAATTTTATGACCCGTGTATCGGGGTTTCTGGCCTTCAACACCTCTCCGGCGTCCCAAGCAAGGGTCTCATCGATAGCGGCCGTCGCCGTATTGTCAACCAGGGTTTGACTCGGATCCTCGGGAACATAGAGCAAGTTGGCGGTCAAGTGGCCGCGGTTGAGGCGCTCATCTGCCGGAAAAGCAGCCGACGGTGTTTCGTAAGTACCGGCATAGATCACGTTGGTCTGGACCACCGGTGACGACCGCGCAAAGAAGCCGTGGCTGGCCGTATCGGCCTTCAACTGGACGTCGACGATTCGCGGCGCGCAGTCCTCGTCTTCGCTCACCAGCTCGGCCTTCCAGAGCAGCTGGTTGCCGGTCCGGCCGAGTCCGGCCAGGTCTATCCGGCGCGAACGATACGTGTATTCAGGCGTACCCGGCGTCCAAGTCGCTGGATCGATCTCGGCACCGATGGTCTTGGAACTATCGGAGACATTGATCTTATCCCAATCCGTGATCTCGATCCACGAACCGGAGGCCCCGCCCTCGGCCGACACATAATAGGTCGTGTGCGTCTTGCCCGTACAGTCCCCAGCGGGGTGAAAATCCCACACATCGAAGGTCACCGCCGTGAAATACGCATTGGCCTCGTTGGGAACGATCGCGTTCGCCAGTTCCAACTGAGCCATACCGCCAGTCTTGCGCTCGACCAGGAAGACCACGTCGTTGTAATCGTAGTCGTTTAATTCGGCCGCATTATTCATGGTGGTGTCGTCGAATCCGATGACCCACGCAAATGGCGTTTCGTCCGGAGCGCCGACGATGGCATGCGTGGAGGCTGTCGCGTTGAGCTCATCGATACACTTGGTATTGAAACCCGCAGGGTCTCCAACCTCAGGCGCCCTGAAGTTGAACCCGAAGTCGCCGTTCAGCCGGGTCCTGGCGACGGCATTCAGCCAACCCTGCTCATGAACGCCGGTGCCGCAGGCCGCGACATAACCATAACAGGTGGTGTCGCCTTCGTTGGCATTTTCGTAGAGCTTGACCAGTCGGCCGATGCCGGTTGTCGTCCCCGCACAGCGCGCATGGGCGTCATGGTCGTTCCACTCCCGCTTGGTGTAGAAGATATCGCCACACCACCCCCCGCTGCAGCCGTTGTCGGTCGAATCCAGGTAAAAAACAAGCTCGGTGCCGCCTTCGATGGTCCCCAGGAACACCTTGTTGTCCTGTCGGTCGACAGTACCGTCAAGGTTTCTGTCGCCCACTCCGTCAAGCACGCCATCGTTATCGTTGTCGTTGATGTTCGCATAAACCTGGTGCTTGGTTCCGGCTTTGCCCTCACTGGCGAATTTATAGCCGAAGTCCGAGTTTTGAAAACCGGCGCCCTCGTACAAAAAAGTGACATACACGTCCTGGGTGAACGGAATGATGATGTTGTTCGGATCGATGGCCTGGTTACCGGTGTTGAGGACCATGTGACCAGTCACCGTGTCGACATCGACATTGACCCGCTTGAAGTCGGTCGCCTGGAAGCCGCCCGAATAGCCCGCCGCCACATCCGTGGAGCACCCGTCGATGTCCGGCACCGTGTCGTAGGTGACGGTCATATCTTGCTGGACATTGGTGACCTGGATCGTCACATCAGCGGAGGTGTAGTCGCCATGCCAGCCTTGGAACTGACTAAAATCATCCAACCTGGCCGTCACCCATTTCGAATTGCTGCCCCAATCGACGATTTCCGTGTATTCATCTTCGTAATACTCAGGCGGCGAGCCTGCCACCTCGATGCCGCCATAGTTGCTGCTTATAAAAGTCACAGAAAATTTGTCGATCTCGAAGTTGGCGGTGAATTCCATATCCTCGATGACGCCAGTCACCTGTAGTCCCTCAACGGTGCTGACGATGTCGCCGGCAGCATTGGTCCAGTTCAGGAAGTGATAGTGCTCGTCCGCCACGGCCGAAACAACGGTTGAATTTTGGCCCCATTTGACCTGTCTGGGTCAATGATGTTGGTCGGTATGCCGCTGCTGTCTTGAACCTTGCCATTAAGGCCGTGCGGCACCGGCATTGAACGTCACGTTGAATCTCTTCAGTTCAAATTTGGCGTAACCGTCTGGTCGCCGTTCATGGTCACCACACCGCCGACCACGTTGGAGCTCCAATTGGCTAATGCCGTATTTGGATTCGGGGTGGCGGAAACCGCTACGGTGTCACCCCAGAGGTAAGAGTGGGGATTGCCAGCCGGGTCCGGTGTAACCGTCCCAAAAGCACCGCCGTCCAGAATATCGACCTGCATGGTCAACGTGACTGGTATTTTCTCAAAGTTGGCTGTCACCGTCTTGTCACCGTTGATGGTGATCGTCTCCGGGTTGGTGCTGCCGGCCAGATCCCCGGACCAGTTGGCAAAGGTTTCACCCACTTGCGGGTTAGCAGTTAGCGCAACAACATCGCCATAATGATAAGTTCCAGGCGGCGACACCATCACCCGGTCCGTCGCCCCGCCCGTGCCGCCGGCCGAGGTCACCGTTAGCGTGTATTCAATGAAGTCAAAATTGGCTGTCACAGTTTTGCTTCCAGAACCGTCGAAGGTCACCTGACGGTCTGGCGGAGACCCACCTATATCGACACCATCGCCGGTCCAGTTTATAAATTGTTCTCCGACTCCAGGAGAGGCACTGATTGTCACAACATCTCCGATGTGATATGTGGCTTGATTTGGTATGATGGATAACAAGCCCGTGCCGAAACCTCCGACTTTAGTTACTGTTAAGGTGTATTCGATCTGCACGAAACTGGCCGCTATGGTCTGATCCGAGGTAACGCTGCCTGTAGCAAATGTGTAAACATAACTGGTCGCTCCGGCTGGCACCGCCGGTACCGCCGCCGCGCCGTTCACAAGCACCGCATCGATCTGGTAACCAAGGTCCGCGGTCACTGTGAACACCTGGTCCGGGGATAACACCGTCACCGGGCTGATCGTGCCGTTCGGGGTGATCGTTCCACCCGCACCCGCGCTGGCATCTATCTGATACGCTATGGGTTCAAAGGCCGCCTCGATGGTCTGGGTCGAGGTGACACTGCCGGTCGCAAAGGTATAGTTGTAGCTGGTCTGCCCCACCGCTGCGGGCTGATCAACACTGTTCACCCTCACATAAAGTATCTGGTAATTGGCGTTGGCGGCAACGTCGAACACCTGGTCCGGGGATAACACCGTCACCGGGCTGATCGTGCCGTTCGGGGTGATCGTTCCACCCGCACCCGCGCTGGCATCTATCTGATACGCTATGGGTTCAAAGGCCGCCTCGATGGTCTGGTTCGAGGTGACACTGCCGGTCGCAAAGGTATAGCTGTAGCTGGTCTGCCCCACCGCTGCGGGCTGATCAACACTGTTCACCCTCACATAAAGTATCTGGTAATTGGCGTTGGCGGCAACGTCGAACACCTGATCCGGGGATAACACCGTCACCGGGCTGATCGTGCCGTTCGGGGTGATCGTTCCACCCGCACCCGCGCTGGCATCTATCTGATACGCTATGGGTTCAAAGGCCGCCTCGATGGTCTGGTTCGAGGTGACACTGCCGGTCGCAAAGGTATAGCTGTAGCTGGTTTGCCCCACCGCTGCGGGCTGATCAACACTGTTCACCCTCACATAAAGTATCTGGTAATTGGCGTTGGCGGCAACGTCGAACACCTGGTCCGGGGATAACACCGTCACCGGGCTGATCGTGCCGTTCGGGGTGATCGTTCCACCCGCACCCGCGCTGGCATCTATCTGATACGCTATGGGTTCAAAGGCCGCCTCGATGGTCTGGTTCGAGGTGACACTGCCGGTCGCAAAGGTATAGCTGTAGCTGGTTTGCCCCACCGCTGCGGGCTGATCAACACTGTTCACCCTCACATAAAGTATCTGGTAATTGGCGTTGGCGGCAACGTCGAACACCTGGTCCGGGGATAACACCGTCACCGGGCTGATCGTGCCGTTCGGGGTGATCGTTCCACCCGCACCCGCGCTGGCATCTATCTGATACGCTATGGGTTCAAAGGCCGCCTCGATGGTCTGGTTCGAGGTGACACTGCCGGTCGCAAAGGTATAGCTGTAGCTGGTTTGCCCCACCGCTGCGGGCTGATCAACACTGTTCACCCTCACATAAAGTATCTGGTAATTGGCGTTGGCGGCAACGTCGAACTCCTGGTCCGGGGATAACACCGTCACCGGGCTGATCGTGCCGTTCGGGGTGATCGTTCCACCCGCACCCGCGCTGGCATCTATCTGATACGCTATGGGTTCAAAGGCCGCCTCGATGGTCTGGTTCGAGGTGACACTGCCGGTCGCAAAGGTATAGCTGTAGCTGGTTTGCCCCACCGCTGCGGGCTGATCAACACTGTTCACCCTCACATAAAGTATCTGGTAATTGGCGTTGGCGGCAACGTCGAACACCTGATCCGGGGATAACACCGTCACCGGGCTGATCGTGCCGTTCGGAGTGATCGTTCCACCCGCACCCGCGCTGGCATCTATCTGATACGCTATGGGTTCAAAGGCCGCCTCGATGGTCTGGTTCGAGGTGACACTGCCGGTCGCAAAGGTATAGCTGTAGCTGGTTTGCCCCACCGCTGCGGGCTGATCAACACTGTTCACCCTCACATAAAGTATCTGGTAATTGGCGTTGGCGGCAACGTCGAACTCCTGGTCCGGGGATAACACCGTCACCGGGCTGATCGTGCCGTTCGGGGTGATCGTTCCACCCGCACCCGCGCTGGCATCTATTTGGTATATTTCCAGAGAAAAATCTACATAAATTATGTCCGTGCTAACAGCAGGATTAACTAGCCAAATATTCGCACCTGTCTGTGTAATGTTAGACGAAGGAACTTTCGTAAGAGAAGTAAATACCGAACCCGGATCTGGGATTGGATTAAAAAGGTATACTGTGCTTGGCATGTTAACCGATTGATTAAATCCAGGAGTTATAACAATGGAAGGTTGTGGTGGAATATCTGAAGGACCAAAATCAATTGTCCCGTAACCATTTCCATTGTTTCTAACAGTAACCAACACCGCGTTTGCAGTATTAGCAAGAACCCCCATACATAAAAACAAACAGAGGAAGGCGATGGTCAGCAGTCTTCCCCACGCACTTCCCGTGGCCATCGGTTTTCGAGATGTATTTTGAATATGAGGTGTCATATTATTTCTCTCCTTCCCCTGTACTGCATAAGTCTGATCAGAGTCATATCGGGAGTATTTTGTTAAAGTTGTCGACTAAAATCCGTTATTTCGTGCAAGTCGTTGGCGTTGTAATTTTTACCGGCACCGGCACCGGCCTGGGCCGTGTAACCGGTGACGCTTTCACCGGTCGTGTCACCCTGCAAAAGGATCTGTATGCTCGAACCACCGCCTTTCGGACCCGAGGAATCAGCGCGGAGCCAAATCAGGGCGTCGCGATCAATGTTGAAGGATCCCTCCCAACGCTGAATCGTCATTGTTCCAAAGCGTGACGGTGTAATGGATCCCGTCAAGCACTTGGTCGTCTATCCAGACCGCACCGTCAGCGTAACTCCCTAAACCATCTCCGTCGCTATCAACCGCATCGTCGGCTGTCCCCAGCGCTTGATCGGTTCCCAAAAACGCAAAGTTCCAGGTAGCCTGCGATCCTGTGCGGACCAGCGGTGCGTTGGCGATGACAAATGGCTGCTCCAGCTGTTTGATCGCACGGGCGATTCCGGCTTCGGCCGTAAAGAAGTATTTCTGATGGAGAAGTTCGTTGCCTGAAATTTGTACCTCTATGTTGCTGGTTCGCGTGGCGGTAAAAGCGACAATCGTCAGTAAGGCCAGCACCATGATGGCCATCACCAAAACAGACCCCTGCTCGTTTTTAAAAATCGCTGTCATTGTCTTCATAGCCTTCTTTCCTCTCTACTCGGCGATGATGGTGCTGATGCTTACAGTGCGCCCGTTAAAGCGATTTATTGGTGTCACCGTCACTTCGATGGTTTTAGTGTTGTACCGGCGTATTCTCTGCTACAGTCCAACTTACATCGTACGGTCCGCTTCCACCTACGGGCGGCTGATGCGGGTTGGCCGCCGAATCCAGTTCCGCAGCATCGAACGGCAGTGACTTTAGCTGTTCGATCACCTGGGCTCCCAGCGCAGTCGCTTCGGTCTGCATTTGGGCCGAAGCGTTGCCGCCGATATAAGTGACCTGCAGGCCTGCGAGGGCCAAAATGCCCACAGCAAAAATCGCCATGGCAATAAGAACCTCAATCAGTGTGAAGCCCTCTTCTTTGTTGTCTCTGGCAGTGTTTTTCGCTAAGGCGTGTCGTGTGATCTTCATTTCTTTCACCCTTCAGCGCATAAAATTTTTATAGATTATTCTTGTTCATTACCGCAACCCAAGGTTGCGACAGTTAACTGTAGTCGTCAGCAAAACACGCTCATAATTGTCATCTGTTGCTATAACTTTGTCGCCCACTGTGAAGGTTTGAGCGCGCCAATGATCGCGCAAAGGAGAGCGGGTTCGTGCCAGAATCCAGATGCGCACAGCCCTGATGCTGTTAACCGGTACCGTTGGAACCAAGTTAATAGGCGTGTCGGCTTCGTCGATTACGCCATCGGTATTGCTGTCCAACTGCTTGTCCAAGAGCCCGTCCGCGTTGCTATCGAAGGCCCAGATGATGTTTCCTCCAGCATCGGTATCCACCAGTCCATCGGGGGCTCCGCCGTCATCGTCAAAAGCATAACCAAAAGCAATTGCCTGGATCGATCCGGCTAGCGGTTCGAAATTTCCGCCGTTTGGATCACCTCTCCGCAGATCCATTGCACCAGCATCGGCTAATCCATCAGCGTCGATCGTTCCTACAGAAGATCCACTCGCAAGAGCGTATGTAATGAGATCATTTACACCGCAAAAAGTACCGTCCCTATCCTCGTCCTGCCGAATCTCGATAAGGTGGGATCCGGCTTGGACAATAGTGGCAATGTCGTTAGCTTCGTCCAAGTCGGTAGGATTATCCACGTCGCCATCGCAATCATTGTCCTTCGAATCAGACAGTCGATTATCATCGATGCCGTCAGTGTTGCTGTCCTCCCACGTCTCATCATAACCGGCCATTCGGATGTCCTGCTGCATTAGGTAAAGGGCAGCTCTCGCATCCTGCTGCATTTCGACAACCATCTGTTGATTGACCTGGGTTTTCTGCTGGGAGTCAAAGGACATCATGATGGCCGCCGCTACTATGCTGGCGATGACCATGGCGATCATAAGCTCTAAAAGGGTAAAACCGAGATTGTTTCTATTTCTTTTCAGCATGGTTATAATCTCAATTTTTCTAGTTGATTCGGGAACTTCCAGTCATTTCAATATTCACGTTTTTTGTTCTACCTTTTGAATCGCGCAACGTAATGCTATCGCTCTGAATAGTATTGCTATCGTCATAGCAATAACCGCGACTGTTGAACCTGAACCGCTCATTATTGTAACCGACTGCTGTTATACGGATTCCGGATGACACTTCTCCTTGCATTACCAAGGCTTCACCCGCATCTTTGTTCCAATCGGAATTTTTATCCACAAAGGCTATGTAGTCACCATCGAGGCCATCGTTATCCGGATCGAACAGCACGGCCACATTGGCATTCTCTTTTACTGCTCTCAACCGTGCATTTTGCACCAATGCCTGGATGTCATCTGCAGAACTTCTTAGCCGATACTTTGGGAGCCAACCCACAAAACTAGGGACGGCGATGCCTGCCAGAACACCAACAATAGCAATGACGACAGCAAGCTCTATTAAGGTAAATCCGGAATTGTTTCGCATTGTATTTCCTCTCCTGAAAATTGTCTGACGTGGAATAGTTTCCAAAAAGCATGCCAGCCGACTGAAAACACGCCGCGTACGCTATTCTATGTGAGGAAATGAATAAAACTTGTATTCTTTACAGTAGGTTATCAACAGGTCATTTTATTCGTTCCGTTAAGCTGAAACTGAAAGGCACCTGGTTCATTGTGGCTGCAACCTAAAAGTAATTTAATAACACTATTAAAATTTTTAATAGTTTTTAGGTGTGCCTCTTCATACGCCAAAGTGTGCCAAGCTATTATCGGTGCCTTAATCTCTTCGAGCATCACTCTATTATTTTTTCTGTTGAGTGACAGATATTTATGTAAGCGTTCACAGGGCACCGCATCTGCTTTGTTGTCGGGCACTTGAAGTACAAAAGTACGTCTGCGCACCCGACGCCTTGCATCTGCAGCACCCTGTAAACGCTTACAATTAGGTGGTTTGAAGCGCATCGGACTTTGCAACCCTGTGAACGGTTACGATATTTTAGCAGGGATTAAATTGAGGCAGCGTTGGTTTAAGATATAATAGAAAAGAGAAAATCATTCTAAGATGATAGAGAAAGACTTTTTTATATGATCTCACTACTGTCCGGTTTAGCCCAAGTTGAGCGTTCACATCATATTGAAAATAAATTAAAAAACGTTCAAAGTTGCGTTTTATCAACTTGAATTTCCGCTGATAGGTATCTATTACCCCTGGGCAGATTATTTGCCGAAGGGAGATAGGTATGTATCAGGGCAGGAGCATATTTTCACAAATATTGGATTATTGGCCTCGGTATCATTTTCAAAAATGTGTCAGCCGGTATCAGGGTAATTATCGTTCTCGATCTTTTACTTGTTTTGATCAATACCTTTGCATGGCATTTGCTCAACTGACCTACCGCGATAGTCTTCGCGATACGGTCTGCTGTCTTCGAGCAATGCAAGAAAAGCTTTATCACGTAGGCATCAAGGGCAAAGTGTCGCGCAGCACACTTGCTGATGCAAACGAAAAGCGGGATTGGCGTATTTATTGTGACTTAGCCCAGTATCTCATTCATCAAGCCCGGAGGCTTTATGCCAAAGATGATTTTGGTTTACAGCTTGACGAAACCGCTTATGCCCTGGATTCATCTACTATTGACCTGTGTTTATCTCTTTTCCCTTGGGCAAAATTTAGATCAACCAAAGGCGGCATCAAACTCCATACGCTGCTCGATTTGAGGGGCAATATTCCCTCTTTTGTTTCGATAACCGATGCCAAGGTTCACGATGTCCGCATTCTTGATGAATTGATACCGGAGTCCGGAGCGATCTACGTAATGGATCGCGGTTATCTTGATTTTAAACGACTGCATGATATGAATCTGTGTCTGGCATTTTTTGTCATACGCTCAAAAACCAACACGCAGCTGCGGCGTTTATATTCTGCACCGGTTGATAAAACCCTTGGAATTTTGTGCGACCAAACCGTACGGTTGACCGGGGTCAAAACAGCAAAGGCGTATCCGGAAAAACTGAGACGAATAAAGTATTACGATAAGCAAATCGACAAACAGTTCACCTTTTTAACAAACAATTTCATGTTGGACGCTAAAGCCATAGCGGATCTGTATAAGTGTCGATGGCAAGTAGAATTGTTCTTCAAGTGGATTAAGCAGCATTTGAAGATAAAATCCTTTTTCGGAATCTCAGAAAATGCCGTGAAGACCCAGATATGGATCGCAATTTCTGTTTATGTGCTGGTGGCGATAATGAAAAAGAACCTGAGGCTTGAGCATAGCCTCTACACAATTCTACAGATTTTAAGTGTGACCATATTCGAAAAAACATCAATTATTCAGGTATTTACAGAAAACGATTACAAAAACATATTTACTACACCAGATATCCAATTGAAATTATTCGATTCTTAACCGGACACGCATGATATGATCTATAGGCTTTAAGATAAAGTTTTGGGCAAGGCCAGAGGGAGAAGGCTGTATTGTAATACGCCGACAACCGATAACACCGTCCAAAACCTATATCATAAGGCCTATATGTTTAGCGGTTTCTCGCCCAGGCAAGATTACCGGTTCCCGTTAAAGTGCAATATCTGGACTCCATTAATCGTATTACGCGTCGATTACTAATGAGTTCATTCCCACGCAACATTAAAAAATGGAACTCTCTCCCACTTCATTCGAGTCCAGAGAGTTAATTGAGAAAACAAGACTCTGCGCACTCTGATAGCTAAGCGAGAGATGTGGTCAGAAATGTCTCTATGTTGAGTGACTTTTTTTTCTCCTTAGTAATTCGAATTCCATGTTTCACCAATCCTGGTATAGCAGCTAATTTAAACAATGGTGCATAAAGATTCAGAAATCAGAGTTTTATAACCTTGAACTTTGAACCCAGAACCTGGAACCGATCATTACAGGTATAAGAAACCAGTCTTTTCTTTTCAGGAGAGATATTAGAATTGCTTTTTTATAATTCAGAAGAATATATCTTACTTCTATATCTTAAGTTCATAGGATCGATGGTTGCACCGTAAAAGCGCCGAGGGTATTGTAACGATGTGATTAGAAATAACTGAAAGTAATACGTGATGTAATACCAGAAAGCAATACAACTAACTGATATTAGTGACAAATAACGTCTTTCGAATTGACAAATTTGGGATATTTTACAGTCAAATTTTACTTTCGTCAGAATCCACAAATTTTCTTATTTCTTCACAAGTTGCTTAAATTGTAATTCATATTTCGAAAGCGTTTGTAAAAATAATAGTTTTGCACAGTATTTGCAAAGAACGGAGAACAAAACGCCAAGTGTATGGAGATCAAAAACTCAGTCAAATAGAAACATATTGATGAAAAGCAGGAAGGGGGTATAAAAAATGAAAAATAAAAAACCGATGCAGGTGTTAGTAATACTTTTAGCAGTAATTTTTCTGGCAACAACTGCCCAAGCAAATGCAAAAAATTCTTACCATTACAAGTGGTACAACCCCTTCAGCAGTCTTTGGAAAGCCGTAGGTGGTCTGGAAAAAAAGGTCGCCAAGATGAACATGAAAATGGTCAAGATGGACAGAAAGATTGACAATATTGAGGTTAATGGGGTGCCGGGGCCTCAAGGACCGGCTGGACCTCAGGGTCTACAGGGCGAAAAGGGTGTTCCTGGTCCCGCTGGTCCACAAGGCCCTCCAGGTGCAAACGCCCGATTTATATGTCCGGGGTGTAATTTCTCCAATTCTGTAGAGTGGGCCAATGATGACACGACGGTGGCTACTCGAATGACTCTCAGTAGCGTGAATGACGATAACGGTGGCGAGAATAGCCTTTTTTTAGGAGCTTACCTTGCTAACTCCGTTTTTAATGGCGGCTATTTCTACAAAACGAATTTTTCTGGTGCAAATCTTAGAAATGCCCAATTTATAATGGCTCAACTTACCGGTGCTAATTTTTCGGGGGCTGTTTTAACCAATGTCGAATTTAGTGGAGCTAACCTAGAGGGCGCCAACTTGGAAGGGGCAGTTCTCGATGGAATAATTTGGAGCAGTCCTTGGGATGGTGTTGCAATATGCCCGGATGGCACCCCAGCCGATCGAGTTGGGGATACCTGTGATGGGCAACCTTGATTATCAACAAAATAATTCAATAATTCGAAACCGATATTGACATAGATTGGCAAAAAGGGCAGATTCAATTGAGAATCTGCCTTTTTACATTGGAATATCTTATATTCTTAAATAATATACAGTAAATGCTAATCTCACCTCTTCCCATGATCGAGCATTAACAATCGGCACTCCGAAAGAAAGTAGCTCATTGTTGTAAATACCGCTTCCAAAGGATTGCAAACCAGTGGGCGTCATAAGATAGATGTGCTGGTCTTCTACCAGTGGAGCGAAATGAACATTCCCTATCCTCCGACTCATGTAAACCACTCCTTCCAGGTCCATGACGGTCAAAAGCCCTAAATCGCCGTTTTCCTTGCGCAGAGCCACACATTGATCTTCAACCTCGGTGGTCGTGGTTCCGACGTAAAGTTGACCGGCTGCAACGGCAATCGGGGCACGCACTTGGTGCTTTTCTTCCAACTCGTAAAACCAGTCCAACTCGTGTTTAGTCGGGTTGCATTCTCCATTGGCAGCCGTATCGACGTACGAAATGATGTAATTGCGGGTGTCAGGAATGTCCACGCCTCTGTTTTCATGAGTGCTTTCACCTGTACCAAACACAATTCGTATACGGTTATCTAAATTTCCATCTTCACCGATGCCATTTTCGACAACTACTGTCGGCGTCGCGTATATGGCATTTTGTCGTTGTTCCATCGGTATTTGGTTTCCGTCCTTATCCGTAAAATCGGTATTGAGCACACATTGAGTTAAATTGCCGGGAGTCTCCGGATCGTCCGGGAGATTGATCTTGTAAACGAGGCCGCGATTCGATCCTACGTATAACCGATCGACAAACCCGTTGTCGTTCGAATCAACAATGGCCGGAGGACCGCTGAGAATCCCGCCTTGTCCGTAACCAGCCTCGCCGGCATCCAGAATTTCATTACCATTCAGATCGACATCCTCGTCCAACGTGACTCGCTTAATCACACTTCCATCGGAAATATCGATCAGGTAAACTGCCGGATATTGATCTTTATCCGCCATTTTTCCGGTGGAAATAAACGCCGCCCACCTGGGTTCCCCGGTCAGCGGGTCCAGGATCCGGCCGATTTGCGCCACTGCCTGCGCGCTGGGATCACGAAACAGATCAATTGCACTGAACTCCCAAAGGAAAATCGGCCTGTTTGGATCGGTCACATCGAGGCAGAAGAATGCTGTCCCCTCCGTTTCCCGCATGCACCGATCACTATCGTTCGCCAGCTGTCGGCAAAGCCGTCACCATCGGTGTCGATATAGACATCGGATAGTGGCCGGTGGAGTGATTGTATTTGGGCACGCTCCCCTGCGGATAAAAGATTGTTTTTCAATTGCGGCATCAGATTGGCCGGTATGAAGGCCCACAATTCACGGCCGGTACCGTAATTGGGGCATTTGGTACCGCCGACGTTTTCGCAGTACTGCGGGCTGGTTTCATTTTTTTCTTCCCACAGAAAATAGCCGCGATTTTCTTTGATGCCGGGTGTATCCGGGTTGTCGCCATGACGAAAAGCGCCTGCGTCAAAAGCGTGCAGCATCCCATCGCCGGAACCGACGAACAAGACCGATGGCGCGTCTGATGTGTTTTTTGAAAGTCGATAAAGCTTTCTCGCTCGGCATCGGTCACCTCCGTACCGTATAACCAGCGCGGATACCCCGGCGGCACCATCAAAGCCGGCACGGAATGGTTGACAGGTCCCAGCAGCCACTCCTTTTTCATTCCGGTATCAGGCTGGCGAAATCCCCTCACCCACTTTACCAGCCACGCCGCATCGGTTTGCGTTTCGGCCACATCGAAGCGCCCGTCGCGATTGAAATCATTCGTATAGCCGTCCGGCCATATGTATTCGTCCGAAAGAGCCAGTATATCGTTTGTCACGTTCGCCGGCTGAAAAGTTTTAAGGCCTTGGCCGGTTGTGTACCAGCTGTAACTGGCTCTAATCGGCACATCGGTTGCAGGCGGCCGATTGAATGTCACCTCCCAACGACCGGTGAAACAATCGATAAATCCCCTTCCCGCCCATACTGCCCTTCAGTGCTGCCATCCCCGAATCGATAAAAACTTCCGGATGGCCGTCGTAAATCCGCAAGGTTGTCGCCAGCACCGGTGAGTGCGCTAAAAAGCCCGAGAAATTGACCCTGACACCGTCACCAATCAACTGCTGCCCGCCTTCATCCGTCAGGTACTCGTCCTCAACGCGTCTTACATCGAGGTCCGGGAAGTAAATCCTGCGCTCATCGGGATTCATAGACGATAGAACTTCACCGGCATCCCACAGTGGTTCTTCTTCTCTGAGTGTGTGATCCGGTTCGGTCGGATCGTATATCCTGCCGGCCGTTACGTGGCCACGCAGGGTCTGGTCGACCCAACTGTCGGCAGGTGTCTCGATGGAACCGGCATAAATAATGTTGGTCTGGATGACCGGTGAAGCCCTGGAAACTGTTTTATTGATTGCCGCACCGGCCTTCAATTGCACGTCAACCACCTCCGGTGCGCAGTCTGCTTTCGTGCTCATCATCTCGACCTTCCAGAGCAGCTGCTTCCCGGTGACGCCCTGGTCGATCAAGTCGACCGATCGCTTGCGGCAGGTCGATATCGGAACACCGGGTTTCCAATTAACCGGATTGATCTCATCACCTCGGATTATGGCCCCTTCCGTGTCCAGTTCGAAAACACGCACGCTGTCCCAAGAAGTCACTTCGACCCAGTCGGCGCCATTATCGGGTGATACAAAATAAGTCAGGGAGGTTCTGCCGCCACAACTGCCTGCCGGTTGAACATCGCACACTTGAATTTCCACGCTTGTGATAATAAGCATTTTCTTCATCGAGGGTTATAGCTTTTCCGGGGTCCAGTTGAGCCGTGCCGCCGTTCAGTCGTTCGACCAGAAACAGCAGGTCGTTGAAATCCATGTCCGCGCCACCCGTAGAAGCATTTTTATCCTCGAATCCCAAGACCCATTGGTTGGAATCATCCACCGGGCTGCTTCCGATCAAATGCGGATAAGGATCTCCAACTCTTATCTTCAGCGAACTCTCGCCTGAAAGATGCAGATCAAAATTGGCGTCGAGCCGATCGATAAGCCGGGCTTCCAGCCAGTTGGTGTCGGTCTCACAAATACCGGCTTCGGCTGGATCACCCAAGTGAAAGACTTTCTCGAAGATCCTGTCTCCCTCGTCTATCCATAAGGAGCTACCGCTGTCGGGAATGCAGGCATTATAATGGTCGGGACCCCACGGTTTGTTGAAAAAGACCTGGCTCGCCTCTGCAATGTCCCAATTCCTGTCCACCGATAGAAAGAACACGATCTCGCTTCCGGCCGCAAACCGGCCCAGATGTTTTTTCATGTCCCGCGGTGTGACCTGCCCGTCCCGATCGACGGCAAACAGGCTCCCGCTCCTGTCGCCATAAGCGGCCAAGGCCGCTTCGCTGCTCGTCGGGAATTGGCCGTTGCCGTAATCTTCGTCAAAGATGCCGTCTCCGCCGCCAAGGCTTTCGGTGTCATCCACGATGCCGTGAAAGATGACATGCTTCTTCTCGTGCGGTATGTTGTCCCAGCCCACAAAACCACCGTTGTCATCAACGGCATCGCTGTAAAGGACCCAGCCCATATCCGAAACGGCAGTCGAACCTTCGGAGATAAACGTGGTATACACATCCTGTGTAATGGGGATAGCAAACTTCTCGGAACTGTCTACCCGGGTGCCGTTTTGAAGAACCATGTGACCGCTGGCCGGGTCGATGGTCACATTCATCATCTCGAAATCCTGCGGATCGAACCCACCGCTGAAATTGGCGGCAACCGGTGCGGCGCAGCCGTCAACAGCCGAAATGATTTCCTCTATTGTTTTCTTACTTTCTGACCCGATGTCTTCTGCACTCGCATTCATATCGTCGGCGATTGCCGTGAGAACGCAAAGAGCGAAAAGGATTTGTATCAGGAAGACGTAGAATATCATCGTGCCATGTGTCCGCCTAATTCGTTTGAGCATCATCGTAATTTTCTCCAGAAAATGTATGGGATAGTTTAGAACTTAGGGCTCTGATTTTTACTTGCGGCCTCATTTTTAAAATCCCTCCCGGCCTCCCTTTGCCAAAGGGAGGAGAAGTCAACCCTCCCGAACTTCCTTTGACAATGGGTGGAGCAGTCATTCCACTTACTGTTTTTAAATATAGGGAGGAGAAATTTACCCTCCCTTCCCCTTGTGTGAATCACCTTTAAAGCTGGCGGCTGAAATCGACGATCGGATTCAAATCGTTGCTGGTGTAATTCTTCCCGGCACCCGCACCGGCTTGGGCCGTGTAGTCGCTAAATACCTGCCCGTCACTCTTTCCTTGCAGCAGCATCTGGATGCTCGCCCCGCCGCCTTTCGGACCGGTTGCATCCGACCGAATCCAAACCAAGCCGTCTCGGTCGTCACTGAAGGCCCCTCCCAACGCTGAATCGTCATTGTTCCACAACGTGATGCGGTAGCTGATTCCGTCGATCAGGGCATTTTCGATCCAGACCGCACCCTCCGCATAGCTGCCCAGGTCGTCTCCGTCCCTGTCAACCGCATCGTCGGATGTATTCTGCTTTTGATCATTTCCTGAAAATGCAAAATTCCAATTGGCCTTAGCGCCCAAACGCACCGCAGTGGCGTTGGCTGCTCGAAAATGTTCTTCGAGCAGCTTGACCGCATGATCGATACCGGCCTCGGCCGTATAAAAATACTTCTGATGTTGCAGTTCGTTGCCGGCAATTTGCACCTCGGTCGTGCTGCTGCGAACGGACGAGAAGGCCACGATCGAGAGAAGGGCCAAAACCATGATCGTCACTATCAATGCAGACCCCTGTTCTCCGTGGATCGCTCGGATCACCTTCTTCATGACTGGTCTCCTCTATTCGGCGATGATGGTGTCGATCGTTGCGGTCCGGCCGTTGATCTTGTTGAATGGTATCACCGTTACCCGCACCGTCTTGGTGCCGTTCACGGGGATGTCGGCTCTCACCGTCCAATTCACAACATAAGGACGGCTGCCGCTGGCCGGCAGCGAATGCGGGTGGACTGTCGGCAGCAGGTCCTCGTGGTCGAAGGGCAGCGACCGCAGCCGTTCGACGATCCTCGCACCGATTGCGGTGGCTTCGGTCTGCATCCGCGCTGCAGCATTGCCGTTGATCGTGGTGATCTGCAAACCTGCCAGAGCCAGGATGCCCACTGTAAAAATGACCATGGCGATCAGCACCTCGATCAATGCAAACCCATTTCGACTTGTCGATCGATCGGTCGCTGTCCCTTCCAATAGATCTCGCTTCATGAGCCTCTCCTTTTTAAATTCGGAAACACCGGTGTCTACTTTTTCAGCGCAGCCCAAGGTTGCGACAATTGACGACGGTTGTCAGCAATTCCCGCTTATAGTGGTCACCGAAGGAGAGAACCTTGTCTCCCACCACATACGTATCCGTGTCGAGGTGATCCCGAAGCGGGGACCGCGTGCGGGCCAGGAGCCAAATTTGAACCGCCCGAATCCGGCTGATCGGCACCGCCGGGGTCAGGACCGCATCGTCGATCCGCCCGTTGCCGTCGAGATCGTCTGCGCTGTCGACCACCCCGTCGGCATTGCTGTCCAGGTGCGTATCCAGAAGCCCATCCATGTTGCTATCGTAGGCCCAGATGATGTTGCGGCCTTTTGTGTCGATCTCTCCATCGGGCAGCGCAGCACCGTGGTCATCATCGAAGGCATATCCGAAGGCCACCGCTTGAAAGTTTTCGGCCAGCGGCTGCAGTCCGCCGGCACCGATGCTGCGCCCCAATGGAGCGGTTCCCGCATCGGCGACACCGTCCCGATTGCGATCTTTGGTTGTCGAAAAACCAAACCCGATGCGGTCTTCGGAATCGCAGAAATCTCCATTTCTAGCGCGGTCCAGTCGGAACTGAAGGTAATGCCCCCCGGCGGCGGTGAAACGCGCCAGGTCGCCGGTCTCGTCCAGCCCGGGATCCGCCGCATCGGCGCGGCCGTCACAATCGTTGTCGATCAAGTCCGAGTCCCTGAAATCGTGTGATCCGTCATTGTTCTCGTCCAGCCAGGAAGCATCGTAGCCGGCCATGCGGATGTCGTGCTGCATCAACGTGAAGGCGGCCCGGATATTTTGCTGGATTTCAACGGTCATTTGTTGGCCCACATGGGTTCTTAGCTGCGAGCCGAAAGCCGAGTAAACGACAGTCAGCACCAGCCCGGCAATCGCCATGGCGATCATAAGTTCGATTAAAGTAAAACCGCTGCAAAAGGTACAGGCTGGTTGCTCCATTCCGACTCTTTTCGGTTGACCTTTTCTCTCCATCAGTTCACCCGACAGTTGCCTGACGCATAGACCGTTATTTTTCTGGTCAGTCCATTCGCGTTCTTGAGATAGATACTGCGATTGATGTCCATCAGGTGGCCCCGACTGTCAAACCGCAGGTGATCGTGGGTAAAACTCGTGCGCCTGAGTTGAACCCCCTCCGGCAACTTTCCTCTGGCCACCAGAGGTTCGCCGGCTTCGTTCTGTCGGGTCCACTCACCGGCACCGCCGCTGCCGTTGTCGACAAAAGCGATGTATTCGCCTTCGAGTTTGCCGTTGCCGTCCGGGTCAAAAAGAACGACCACTCGGCGGTTTTCTTTTACGGCGCGCAGCCTCGCGTTTTGGAGCATCGAGAGGATGTCGGTCACCGCTTCCCCGAGCTCGTAGCGCGGCCGGCAGGATATGAAATTTGAAATGCTGAGCGTCGCCAGGACGGCAACGATGGCAAGAACAGTCATCAGTTCGATGGCCGTAAACCCAGAACACCTTCTTTCCATTTCACCCCCTCCATCTGAAATGCCTCGCGCCGCATGCGCCCAATCATTGGTGAACATCGACCAGTTGCCACGCAATTGAAACTGACAAGATACCTATCGGTGGAAATCCTGATAGGCAACACAAAAAAAACGCTTAAGTGGTGTAAGTGTTATAGGATAAAAATCGATGTCATTACCGTAGCGACAAAAATCCCCCTAAATCCCCCTTTCCCAAAGGGGGACTATAAAAAGCAGTCCTAAGTTAATGACAATAGAGAGAAAATAATTGAAGAATTAGTGGAAGTAAAAAAAGTAAAGAAGTTATGAAGGCAGGAGAGTTTTGGCGGTATAGTAGACCGGTCGCGGCGTTTTGCGCGCTGTTCATCTGATCGAGAACTTATCACGCTCTTTCGGGTTGAAACTAGTCCGAAGCATTCAGATCACCTTCGACAAATTCGACGGCATTGCGAAATATTTTAATGCCCGGTGTCGGCTCTGGGTCCACCACCTCCTTTCTTCTGCGCAACAATTCCTTCTGCCGGGTCCAAAGGGGGTGATTGGTGAAATGATTGTAAGCCTCCGGGTGCGGCATCAGACCGAACACGCGACCGGTCGGGTCGCAAATGCCGGCGATATCGTCGACTGAACCGTTGGGGTTATAAGGAAATTGACGTCCGGCCGGTTGCCCTTCCGGAGCTGCATAACGCATGACCACTTGCTTGCCCGCGGTCAGGCGTTCGATGACGGGCATTTCGGCATGAAATTTTCCTTCTCCGTGTCTCACCGGCAGATCGATCCGCTCGATCCCCCGGGTAAAAATGCAGGGTGAATCGGCATTGACGCTCAGGGTCACCCAGTCGTCGCGGAAATTGCCGCAGTCGTTGTATGTGAGTGCGACCAAACGGCCGCGATAGTCGTGATCGAAACCGGGCAGCAGACCCAGATTAACCAGGGCCTGGAACCCGTTGCAGATACCCAGGATCAGTCTGCCTTTTTCGATGAACTCGCGGATCTGGTCTCCGATGCGGGTCCTGAGGCGCACGGCCTGGACCACGCCCGCGCCGTGGTCATCGCCCCAGCTGAAGCCGCCTACAAAAGCCAGAATGCGGTAGTCGGAGATGATTGCGCTGCCGTCGATAAGAGAATTGATGTGAACCTTGGCCGGAGCGGCGCCCGCCAACTCGAACGCATGGGCGGTTTCGTTATCGCAGTTCAAGCCGTAACCGGTGAGCACCAGGGCTTTAACGATTTTCATTTCGTCTCCAAAATTCCACCCAACAATCTCAACTGAGTTTCATGCACCGAAGTAATAGTCAGATTAGTTAATTAAGTTTATTGAGTTTATCGAGTGAAAGTATATCATCGATTTTATCGAATGCGCGCTCAAGATGTTATGGCCACCACGGATTGCGGGTTACAGGTTGCAAGGTCTGAGTTTCGAGTTTCAAGTTTCAATTTCGAATTAAATCAGATCACCGAACGGCCGCTTCCACGCCGCCTTCAATTCCGTAATCCGCATCGACGCGAGCGTGCGGCCGTCCAAACCCGACAGCGCAAATACGGGTTCCTCGGTGATGGCTCCTATGCAGGCGCAGGGCAATTCCCCGAAAAGCATTTCGAACGCCCCCCGCCGTTGCGGGTCGACGGTCACGATGAACCGGCCGGCGGATTCGGAAAAAAGGGCCGTGTCGCTGCGGGCTACTCCCTCTACCGGCAGCCGGGCAAGATCGGCCTGCAGACCATGGTTGCCCGCCATCGCCACCAGGGCCAAGTGAATACCGAGGCCGCCACGGTAGACGCCGTGAACGGAAGCGGGTAAACCATCTGCAATAGCGCGTTCCAGCGCCCGATAGACCTCCTTGAAGGCCTGAGGGCGAACCTGCGGAACGTTCAGCCCCGTGTAGCCCATGTGCTGGTAGTATTCCGATGCCCCTAATTCGTTGCGCGTGACACCGAGGACGTAAACCAGGTCACCGGGCACCTTGCTGTCCATCGTGACGCAAGCGGTCACATCCTCGATGACCCCTATGGTCGTGAATTGCAGGGTCTCCGGGGCCGATACTTTGTGGATTTCGCCGTAGCGTCCCGGCAAGTGCCCGTCGACATACATGCTGTCTTTTCCGGAGAGCAGTGGAATTTCATAATCGAGGCAAATGTCTTTCAGGGCCCGGCAAGCCCGCACCAGTTGAGCGGCTTTGAAGCGGCCGTCCGGATTGGTGGCCGGATCATACTGAATGTTCGGCCAACAGAAATTATCGACCCCGCCGATGTGATCGAGCCGTGCGCCCACAGCCATCAGTCGGCGCACCGCTTCGTCGATCGTGCAGGCGGTCATGTGATACGCGTCGATAGCCGAATAGGCCGGTAGCAGCGCCTGGGCCATGGCCAGCCCGCGGGTGGAATCGAGCAGCGGCCTTGTGACCGACGCGTCGCTGTTGACATCGCGGTCGGCACCGACCAGCGGTTTGATCACACTGCCCCCCTGGACTTCGTGATCGTACTGCCGGAATATCCATTCCTTGGAGCAGATGTTGGGACGCGCCAGCATGTCGGTCAGCAAGTGCCCGACATCGGTTGGTTCTTTCAATACCGGTTCGACCAGCCCGCGTTTCTCCGGTTGCTCCCAGCGGGCGTCGAACCGCCACTGCGGAAAACCGGATTCGAGCAGGTCGAGATCGACAAATGCGCACGTTTGGCCGTTGTAGGTGATGTGCAGCTTACCCGAATTCGTGTAATGCCCGATAACCGTGCTCTCGACCGCATGCCGGGCCGACAGCGCCATGAAACGCTCCAGGTCTTGCGGTCTGACGGCCACGGTCATCCGCTCCTGAGATTCGGACACCCAGATCTCCCACTGATCGAGGCCCTCGTATTTTAGAGGCACCTTGTCCAGGGTGATTTCACAGCCGTTGGAAAAGCGGGCCGACTCTCCTACAGAGGACGACAGCCCCCCGCCGCCGTTGTCGGTGATGAACCGGATCAGACCCTGGTCGCGCGCTTCCAGCAGAAAATCGTGCATTTTCTTCTGGGTATAGGGATCGCCGATCTGCACATGACCGGCAGGCGTGCTTTCCGAATACGTCTCGGAGGATGCGGTCACGCCGTGAATGCCGTCTTTGCCGACCCGGCCGCCGCACATGATGACGAGTTCACCGGGTTCGGTGCGTTTCTGTTCGGCCGGCTCACCGGCAATTTGCGCCGGCATGATGCCGACGGCGGTAACAAAGACCAGACACTTGCCGAGATAGCCCGCGTCAAAGAGAACCTGGCCGACGGTCGTTGGGATCCCCGACTTGTTGCCGCCATCGCGAACCCCCTCGATCACGCCGTCCAGCAACCGCCGCGGGTGCAGGTGTGGCTTGAGGTCACCGGCATAATTCCTTGGTCCCACGCAATACCCGAAACCCCCCATGACAAGCCGCGATCCCTTGCCGGTCCCTAATGGGTCGCGGTAAACCCCGACGATGCCGGTGATGGCGCCACCGTAGGCTTCCATATTGGACGGAGAGTTGTGGGTCTCACCGGTAATTGCGTAGTAGTGGTCTTCGTCGAAGCGGCCGGCACCGGCATTGTCCCACAGTACCGATATAACCCAGGGTTTTTTCTTCTGCAGTGCAAGGGTCGGCGCCTCGATGAAGGTTTTGAAAAGGTTGTCCTCCACGACCGGCTCGCCCCCGTCGCCACCCTCGTAAACAAACCGTCCCCTGAAAGTGTTGTGGTTGCAATGATCGCTGCGGGCTTGGGAAATGTACTCCAGCTCGACATCCGTGGGATCGGCAAGCCCGACGGCTGCCCGTGCGGCCTTGACCTCGGGCTTCAGGAAATAGGCCCGCACGACCGGAATATCGTTCGGATTGAGCGCCAGGTTGCGTTCGCGGCTGACCTGTTGCAGCGCAGCGTCGCTGTCTATTGGAATCGTCACCACGGTCGGGGTGTGGTTCAACATCACCTTGGGAAGAATCAAACCGACGCCGACGGCCGGGTTCCAATCGCTTTTGGCATAAACTTTCCACTGCTGGATAATGTCATTGGCCAGCAGCGCACCGGCAATCTTGTCCGCATCGGCCGCCGTCAGATTCCGGCCCTTGAGACAATACCGTTTAGACGTGTAGACCGTCTCGCCTTTTCCGAAGCGAGCTCTGAGCAGGTCCTCGATGGCCTCCACGGCCGTACTTCCGGGATTGTCTCTCACTCCCGGACGAAATCCGACCCAGATGATCCAGTCACCGTCGATCGGCAGCGGTTCGTAGGAAGAGATTTGGGTGACTGGATTGGTGAAGATCTCGGACTGGATGAGTTCGAGTTGTGAAGGCGAGAAATCGCCGTCGATCGTCAGCACGTTTACAGTACGGACCTGGTCGAGCAGGATGCCGAAATAATCGCGGGCCTTGTGTCGAATACCCTCGCCTTCGGCATCGGCGAGATGGGGTTTAAGCGCAATTTCGAGTCGGTGCGGCATATCGCTCTCTTACTGGCCTGAAAATATTCGGGTGATGTCGTTGTAAAACACAAAAACCATCAGCAGAATCAGCACAAACATCCCGGCTTGCTGGGCCACTTCGCGAACCCGGATGCTGACCGGCCTTCCGATGACCATCTCGATGGCAAAGAAGAGCAGATGCCCGCCGTCCAGCACCGGTATCGGTAAGATATTGAGTATTGCGAGGTTGACGCTGATGAGGGCGATGAAGAACAGCAGGTTCGTTGCCCCCAGCTTGGCCTGTTGACCGGCCAGTTCGGCAATCATGATCGGTCCGCCGATGGTCTTGGTAGAAACCGTGCCTTGAATGATTTTGGCGACACTGACGACCGTCAACTCGGCGATGTTGTACGTCTGCACCACACTCTCGGCCATCGCCCCGAGCGGGCTCAACTTTTTGGAGAAGACCTCGCCGGCGGCCGTAATACCGATCACATAACGGGGGATGTCTTCACCGAAAATGTTCTTGGTCGTTTTCAGCTCCGGGGTCACCGTCACATTTCGGGTCATCCCGTCGCGACGGAAAGTGACCTCGAGCGGCGCACCCTTGCTGGCCGCGATGATGGTCGCCATTTCGTCCCAACTCTCTAACGTTCGTCCGTCGATCGACAGGATCTCGTCGCCTTTGGCGAGTCCGGCCGCCTGCGCAGGTGTTCCGGACTGGGCTTCACCGATGATCGGCTTGAGGATCACGGTGCCGGATATCTGGAATATTCCGTAGAAGATCAGAACCGCCAGCAGGATATTGAACGCCGGTCCCGCGGCAACGATTAAAAATCGCTTGAGAACGTGCTTGTGGGTGAAAGAGATGGGGACGTCGGCCGGATCGACCTCGGCATCCGGTTCTTCGCCGACCATTTTGACGTAGCCGCCCAGCGGCACGGCGGAAATCCGGTAATCGGTGATGCCGATTTTCTTTCCGAAGATCCGCGGACCGAAGCCGAGTGAAAACCGTTCGACCCCCACACCGAAGAGCCGGGCTACGAGAAAGTGTCCCAGTTCGTGAAAAAATATCAGCACACCCAGAACGATGACGAATGCAAAAATATTGGTACCCATGTTAAGTAGTCCTGTTCTAAACGCTCATGGCACTGATGGCCATCACAATGCATGAAATACTATCTTCGTGTTGAAGCGGTTGTGCCAGTTGAGTCGGTTAGGTCAGTTTTGTCAGTTAAAGGATATCATCGATTTTATCGACTAAACGCTCACGGCCCTTAAGCCACCACTGGTTCTGGGCTCTGAGTTTCGAGTTTCGAGTTTCAAATTTCTATTTGCGGGTCTGATTCTATTTACGCACTAAATCCCTCCCAACCTCTCTTTGACAAAGGAAGGAAAATTTTCTCCCTTTCATAAAGGGGCTGGAGATGATTCTCTTTATCTAAAGGCCGTCGATCTGCTCTTCGGCGGCGGCACGGGCCCAGCGATCGGCTTCGAGCAATGCCGCCAGGTCCGGCTTTTCGATAATCGCATGCTGTTCCATGACCGTTCGGATGATCTGCGGAATGCCCGTAAAAGCGACTTGGCCATTCAAAAACGCCTGCACCGCCACCTCATTGGCCGCGTTCATGACGGCCGGCAACGTTCCACCGTTTTCCCCGGCCCGGAAGGCAAGCGACAGGCAGGGAAACTTTTCGAAGTCCGGTTTCTGAAATGTCAATGCCATGGCATTGGTGAAGTCCGGCACGGGCTGATCCAGAGGAAGCCGCGCCGGAAAAGAGAGCGCGTAGGCAATGGCGCCTTTCATGTCTGGAACACCCATCTGGGCCATCACCGATCCATCCCGAAAGGCAACCATTGAATGCACGATGCTCTGGGGATGAACGACAACTTCGATCTGGGCCAACGTCACACCGAAGAGCCATTTTGCCTCGATGACTTCCAACCCCTTGTTCATCAGGGTGGCAGAGTCGACCGTAATCTTAGGACCCATTTGCCAGTTGGGATGCCTCAGTGCCGATTCGGGCGTGATGTCGGCGAACTTTTCTATCGGCCGATTGAGGAAAGGGCCACCGGAGGCGGTCAACAGTATTTTGCCCAGATCTTCGTGACGATTACCGGCCAGGCATTGAAAAATGGCGCTGTGTTCGCTGTCTACCGGCAAAATGCGGACCTTGCGGGCCGCGGCGTTCTGCATCACGATTTCACCGGCCACCACCAGGGTTTCCTTGTTGGCCAGTGCGACATCTTTACCGGCATCTATCGCCGCCAGGGTGGGCATGAGACCGGCAGCCCCCACTACCGCGGTGACGACCATGTCGACCGACTGCAGGGAAGCCGCCTCACAATAGCCTTCCGTACCGCAAAGCACCCGGGTCCGGCTGCTCTCCGGCAGCATTTTCCGAAGTTCACCGGCCAGATGTTGAGTGTGAACGACCGCCAATTCAGGTTTGAACCGAGCAATCTGCTCGCAAAGAAGCGGCAGGTTCGATTTTGCCGCCAACGCCACGACGGTAAATCTCTCCGGAAAACGGGCAACCACCGCCAGCGTGTTCCGGCCGATCGATCCGGTCGATCCCAGAATGCTCAAACGCTTCATCTGCAAGACGTCATCCGTTCATTTCCCACCGATCTGAAGGTCTAGCGGAAAATCGACTATAAAATAAATACTTTTAAAAAATAGGCAACCGGGGCAGCAAACAGCAGTGCGTCGATACGATCGAGGATGCCGCCGTGGCCCGGCAGCAGCGTGCCGGAATCTTTGACTTTCGACGCGCGCTTCAGCATCGACTCGAACAGATCCCCGGCTTGTCCGGCCGCCCCGATTAAAAGACTGCAAAGAAGGGTCTGCGGCCAGGTCAGGTCCGGCAGAAACAGCAGCTTGGCCAGCGCACCGAAGATCAGGTTGGCGGCCAATCCGCCAAGCGACCCTTCGATGGTCTTACCCGGGCTCACAGCCGGGCTCAACTTGTGTCGACCGTAAAAAGAACCGACGTAAAGGGCACTGGTGTCACCCGCAAAGACGATAAAGAGCAAAAAAAATATCCATCCCATACCGTCCGAGCCGTTACGGATCAGGACCAGGAAGGATACGAACAGCGGAACGTAGGCAATCCCCAGAATTTGTTTGGCGAGGATTTTGAGGGTTTCCGGAAGGGTTCCGAACTGCAGGACGGTCAACAAACCGCCGGCCATCAGATTGAAGGCCAGGACCGCTGCCATGAGATCGGGAACCCCCTTGTACGCCGCCCAAAGAAGCCCGCCGGTAGCCAGAAACCCGAGCAGCGGCAGTGCGGAAAAGAGTTTCTCTTCTTGTTTAAGGACGATGCGAAAATACTCCCACAATCCGAGTTCGGCTGCAGCCGTCACCAGCAGAAAAAACCACATCTCGCCGCGGTAAATAAAAAAACCGAGGAAAGGCAGTGCAACCAGCCCGGTTATCCAGCGTTTCAAATACATAGCCCGAGTGTCGTCATATTGATTTGGCGGCCTGAGAAGCGAGATCGGTCGCGCACGGCGGGATGCACCCCGAAACGCTACGCGCCAATTTTTCCGAAGCGGCGATCCCGTTGCTGGTATTCTTTTAATATGCCCAAAAACTCTTCTCGGCTGAAATCCGGCCACAGGGTGGGTGTGACGAAAATTTCGGTGTAGGCAATCTGCCAGAGCAGAAAATTGCTGATACGCATCTCTCCGCTGGTCCGAATCAGAATATCCGGATCGGGTATCTTCCCGGTATACAGGTGCTGGGTAACGAGATCTTCCGTGATGTCCCGGGGATCGATCTCTCCAGTGCGCACTTTTTGCGCCAGTAATTGCACCATGCGAACAATTTCGGAACGACTGCCGTAGCTCAGTGCTAAATGAAGCGTCATTGCCTTGTTTGTTTTAGTCAGGTGTATGACGCGCGCCAGGGCTTTCCGTGCACCGGTTGTCAGACGTTCGGTCTCACCAATGGTGTTGAGCCGGATGTCGTTTTCCACCAGCTCGTTCTGTTCGCTTTCCAGAAAATGCTCCAGAAGCTTCATCAACGCCTGCACTTCGATCTTGGGGCGCTGCCAGTTTTCGGTTGAAAAAGCGTACAGGGTCAGATGGGAAATCCCAATTTCACGGCTGGCCCGAACGATGGTGCGCACCGTTTCAGCCCCTTTTTCGTGTCCCTGCACGCGATTCAGCAGGCGTTGCCTCGCCCAACGGCCATTACCGTCCATGATGATCGCCACGTGCGCGGGCATTTTCTCAGGATCGAGGTCTTGAACCAGAGGACTCACCGGGCTAGAATTCAAGAATCTCCTTCTCTTTTTCTTTGGTGACCTGTTCGACCAGATTGATGTGGTCGTCGGTAATTTTCTGAACCTGATCCTGCGCCTTGAAAGCCTCGTCTTCCGAAATATCGCCTTCCTTCTTGAGGTCTTTGAGCATCTCGTTGGCGTCGCGGCGGATGTTCCGGACGGCCACCTTGTGCTCTTCACTCATCTTATTGATCACCCGCACCAGTTCTTTGCGCCGTTCCTCGGTCAACGGCGGAATGGCGATCCGCACAATTTTACCGTCGCTCGAAGGTGTCAGACCGAGATCGGATTTCAAAATCGCCTTTTCGATTTCCTTGATCCCCGATACGTCCCAGGGTTGAATGGTGATCAAGCGGCTCTCCGGCACCGCCAGCGTGGCCATCTGGTTCAGAGGTGTCGGCGTGCCGTAGTAGTTGACCCGAATGCCGTCCAGAATCGACAGTGACGCCCGACCGGTCCGGACCTTCTTGAATTCTCTTTTCAGGTCTTCGACCGATTTACCCATATTTTCGCCGGTTTCCTGGTAAATGTCTTCGATCATGACGTTACTCCGTGGTTAGAAGAATTAATCTTGAAAGTAAGCCCCTGTTCATCAGGCAACGATCCGTGTCCCGACCTCCTCACCACAGATGACCTTTCGAATGTTACCCTTATTCTTGAGGTTGAAGACTGCCAGTGGTAGGTGATTGTCCATTGCAAGCGAGATGGCCGTCATGTCCATGACTTTCAGCTGTCTTTCGATGACCTGCATGTAGGTAATCTGTCTCAGGAATTTCGCTTGATGGTTCAGGACCGGATCCGAGTCGAAAAGACCGTCCACTTTCGTGGCTTTGAGGAGAATTTCGGCATGAATCTCCTGGGCCCGCAAAACGGCGGCGGTATCGGTTGTAAAATAAGGATTGCCGGTCCCGGCCCCGAAGATCACCACGCGTCCTTTTTCAAGGTGCCGCAAGGCGCGGCGCAGGATATACGGCTCGGCCACTTCGTGCATGGATATAGCCGTCTGGGTGCGGGTCTGGATACCGATCTTCTCGAGGGCACCCTGCAGCGCCAGGCTGTTGATCACCGTTGCCAACATCCCCATGCGGTCGGCCGAGGCCCGATCCATACCGAAGGAGCTGGCCGCAATTCCACGAAAGATGTTGCCGCCCCCCACCACGATCGCGATCTGGATACCGAGATCAAATGCCGACTGAATTTCCTCTGCCACGTATTTGATCATCTCGGGATCGATCCCGAAACTCTGATCACCCATCAGGGCTTCACCGCTCAGTTTCAGCAGGACTCTTTTGTAGCAGGGTAGCGACATGTCGGGTACCTCGGCGTTTGAGCGGGTGCAGTGCAACGTGTGCCACCGGGAGGCGCTTTATCTTAACGCGGTGAGCGTACCGCCGCAACGATGGCCGGTAAGCCGAAGCGCCGCCGAATGAAAAACGGCTCTCTGATTCCCGATCAGGCTTCACCGACCTGAAAGCGTGCGAAGCGTTTGACCGTTATGTTTTCACCGATCTTTGCAATCAGCTCGTTCAAGAGATCGGCTACCGTCATGTCCGGATTGCGCACATACGGCTGATCCATCAGACTATTTTCCTTGATGAACTTCTGTAATTTTCCCTGGGCGATCTTCTCGAGGATATTATCCGGCTTGCCGGTCTCCTTGGCCTGGGCCATGTAAATCTCCATCTCTTTGTCGATGATCTCCTGCGGGATTTCTTCGGAACGGATACCGAGCGGATTGGTAGCAGCGATGTGCATGGCGATATTACGGGCAAAGTCCTGAAAATCCTCGTTCTTGGCGACGAAGTCGGTTTCGCAGCCCACCTCGACCATCACCCCCAATTTACCGCCCATGTGAATGTAGGATTGGATGGTTCCTTCCGACAACGCACGGCCGGCCCGTTTGGCGGCCGTCGCCAAACCTTTTTTGCGCAGGTATTCGACGGCCTTTTCCATGTCACCCGTGTTTTCGGCGAGTGCGTTCTTACAGTCCATTATACCGGCCCCGGTTTTTTCCCGGAGTTGTTTAACGAGTTCCGCACTGATCATGGCCATTTCTTATTCTCCTGTATCTTCTGCTTGAATCGTTTCGGCCGTATCGGTATTTTCGGCTTGCTCTTCGGTCTGTTCTTCTGTCTGTGGGGTCGCCCTTCTGATGATTTCAACCACCGGGCCTTCGGTACCGTCGGAAATGACTTTTCTTTCACCCGGTTTGAGGTCCGCACTGGCGGCCGTCACCTCGGGAACTTCTTCCTCGGCCTTGTCGACTTCCGCGCGCCGCTTTTCCGCGAGGCGTTCCCGACCCTCGACACAAGCATCGGCAATTCGGGAAGTGATCAGCCGAATGGCGCGGATAGCGTCATCGTTTCCCGGAATGGCATAGTCGATATGGTCCGGATCGCAGTTGGTGTCGACGATCGCAACGATCGGTATGTTCAGCCGCTGGGCTTCCCTAACGGCGATGGCTTCGTTTTTTGGATCCACGACAAACAACGCCCCGGGAATCTGACTCATGTTGCGAATGCCGCCGAGATTGGCGTCGAGCTTGACGCGTTCCTTTTCGAGCTTCAGTCGTTCTTTCTTGGGGAAAAGATTGATGGAGCCGTCATTCATAATTTCGTTCAGGTAATTGAGGCGGTCGATACTTTTCTTGATCGTCTGAAAGTTCGTCAACATTCCCCCCAACCAGCGGTTGTGGACGTAAAACATCTCGCAGCGGTTGGACTCTTCATAGATCGACTCACGCGCTTGTTTCTTTGTCCCAACGAAAAGTACCGATTTGCCGGCGGCCGCCGTATCGATGATAAAATCGTAGGCCGTTTTGAACATGCGGACGGTTTTTTGCAGATCGACGATGTAGATGCCGTTACGGGCGCCGAAGATGTAAGGTTTCATTTTCGGGTTCCAGCGTTTGGTCTGGTGGCCGAAATGGACACCGGCTTCGAGCAGTTCCTTCATTGTGACGTAAGCCATGGTTTTCTCCTCTTTGGTTGGTTTTTTTCCCACCGCCTTCTTCTGCCCTTTTTCCCACTTTCACCATTCAAGAAAGCACCGGGAAAAAAGTCCAAAGACGTGTGAAGTGGTGTCCGTCGGCAAACAACGACCCCTGTGGCGGTATCGGCCCGGGCTGAGGTCGCAACGCATTGTATCTGATTAAATAACATCCCTAAGGCAGGGCGTGCGCCCCGCAAAGTTGCGGAGGGCGACAAAAGATACGATTTGCCAAACCGAAACGGCTGCGGCCGTTTGCAAACGAACACGAAATAAAAAATCTTACATTTCTAACAAAATGGACCATGATGCGCAACAATTTTTTGCACGGCCTTTCTGTTTACAAAAACGGACGCCAGGGCGCCGGAGTGTCACCGTATTGTGCATGGTTCGGAAGCTTTTTTTCTCATTTTGACGACACGGTTGTATCCCGCGTAATCTTTAGTGAAAAGCGGGACCTCGTATTGTCCTGCGGTCGCTACGATTTGGCGGACAGCCTCCTGCTGGTCGTGTCCGATTTCGAGAAACAGGCGTCCGCCCGGCCGCATAAAGCGATGGGCCTGCGTGATCAGCCGCCGCACGCTCGCCAGACCGTCATCTCCTCCATCCAGCGCCCGGAGCGGTTCGTAAAGGTGAATCTCAGGCTCAAGCGTCTTGATTTGACCGGTGGGGATGTAAGGCGGATTGGATACGATCACGTCGAAAATACCACTCAATCGCAGTGGTCGGGTCCAGTCTCCGCAAAAAAAATGAACACGCCCGTCCAGTCCGTGCCTGCGGGCATTCTCGCGTGCCACCCGCACCGACCGCTCGGAAATGTCGGAAGCAAAACAGACACTGTGGCACAGACTGGATGCCAAGGCCAATATGATCGCCCCGGAGCCGGTTCCCAGTTCGAGAATACGCGAAGGCTCGGCGGTGTCTTCAGTTGACAGTTCGGCCAGCACCTGTTCAACCAGACATTCGGTCTCGGGACGCGGTATCAGCACATCACCGGATACCGTCAGGTTCATCGACCAGAATTCGCGGCACCCCGTTATATAGGCCACCGGTTCACGTCGGACCCGCCGTCGGATCAGTGCCTTGTAACGTTCGAGTTCCGTCTGCATCAGGGGCTGGTCGTAGCGCAGATAGAGGTCGACCCGCTGGAGGTTCAGTACATGGGCCAGAAGAATTTCCGCACCGGCCCTGGGGCTTTCGATCGCGCGGGATGCGAAGTAGGAAGTGGTCCACCCGAGCAGTTTGATGATCGTCCAGTCATCACCGCTGGAGGCTGCCGAGTTCCGCATGTTGAAGTGCCTGAGACTGGTAGTGGGTTGTCAACTCCTGAATGATTTCCTGAATATCGCCCTGCAGAATGCTCTCGAGTCGGTATAACGTGAGACCGATGCGATGATCCGTCACCCGACCCTGAGGGTAGTTGTAGGTCCGGATCCTCTGGCTGCGATCGCCGCTGCCAACCTGATTTTTACGTTGCTGAGAGCGCTCTTCATCTTGTTCGCTCGTCATTTGGTCCAGCAGGCGGGCGCGCAGAACCTTCAAAGCCTTGTTCTTGTTCTTCAATTGCGACTTTTCGTCCTGGCAAGTCACCACCAGTCCACTCGGCAGATGGGTAATGCGCACAGCCGAGTCGGTGGTGTTGACGCTTTGACCGCCGGGACCGGACGACCGAAACACGTCTACTTTCAAATCGCCGGGATCGATCTCCACCTCGACATCTTCGGCCTCGGGCAGAACCGCCACGGTCACGGCTGAGGTGTGGATGCGGCCCTGGGTCTCGGTCGTCGGCACGCGCTGCACCCGGTGAGTGCCGCTCTCGTACTTCAAGGCACTGTAGGCCCCCCTGCCCTGCACCAAGGCAATGATTTCCTTCATGCCGCCGACACCGGTCGGGTGTTGGGTCAGGACTTCGACCTTCCAGTTTCTGCTCTCGGCGTAGCGACCGTACATTCTGAAGAGATCGGCCGCAAAAAGAGCCGCCTCTTCTCCACCGGTTCCGGCCCGGATTTCCAGCACAACGTTCTTTTCATCGTTCGGATCTTTTGGCAGCAGGCGCAGACGCAAATCCTGTTCGATTTCGTCCTCGCGACGCCGCAGTTCGGCGAGTTCCTCCCGTGCCAGCTTCTCGATGTCGGCATCCCCGTCTTGCAGCAGAGCTTGGCTTTCCTCTATATCTGCCTGGATCTTCTTGTACGCCCGGTAGACCGTCACGATCTTGTTCAGTTCCGCATGTTCACGGACGTGCTTCTGGTAGGTCACCTGGTCTTTGATGATATCGGGGTCTCCCAAAAGATTTTCGATTTCCTGAAATCTTTCTTCGACGCCCTCGAGATTACCGAACATTGTTCTCAATCCTCTCAGGAATCACCCAAAAATAACGTTGAATTTTGAACGCCGAAACCTACGCCGCATGCAACCGAAGCAACCACCGGCGGTTGCGAGAAAAAGGTCGTAAAAAACGGATTGCTGATTTCACAGCATCTCACGCACAAAACCACGGATCACACCAACGCCCGCAAACACCCTTTCGGGGTGTCCGCGATATCCTGGGCCCAACAGCGTGTGTGTCGTGGTTTTGACAAACGGGGAAGAAGCGCTGAGACAGGTCGTCTTATTCGTTTTTGCCTTTCTGAAATTTTTCGTACTTCTTGCGGAACCGTTCGATCCGGCCGGCGGTGTCGATCAGTTTCTGTTTTCCGGTGAAAAACGGATGGCACTTCGAACAAATTTCAACCCGGATATCCTGCTTGGTCGAACCGACTCCGATCTCGTTACCGCAGGCACACTTGATGGTCGTCTGGAAATAATTAGGATGGATGTCTGTTTTCATATTAATTTCAACCTCCTATTATGCCGACTAGGCATTCATCGATGATAGAAAGAATTTATTATCTGCGGTCCCGCTCATTTTTTCAAGTAGAAATTCCATGCTGTCGACCGGATTCAGAGAGGAGAGCAGTTTTCTCAATATCCAGACCCGGTTCAAGATCTCTTCCTTGAGGAGCAGCTCTTCCTTGCGGGTGCCGGACTTCTTGATGTCTATGGCCGGGAACACGCGCTTGTCGGCCAATCGCCGATCGAGAGCGATTTCCATATTGCCGGTGCCTTTGAATTCCTCAAAAATGACTTCGTCCATCCGGCTGCCGGTATCGACCAGGGCGGTGGCAACGATCGTCAGAGAACCGCCCTCTTCGATGTTGCGAGCCGCACCGAAAAACCGTTTGGGACGCTGCAGGGCGTTGGAATCGACGCCGCCGGAGAGAATTTTACCGCTGGGCGGCATCACGGAGTTGTAGGCCCGGGCCAGTCGCGTAATGCTGTCGAGCAAGATAACCACATCTTTTTTATGTTCCACCAGGCGTTTGGCCTTTTCGATCACCATTTCGGCAACTTGGACATGCCGCTCCGCGGGTTCGTCGAATGTGGAACTGATGACCTCGGCCTTTACCGTCCGCTCCATGTCGGTCACTTCCTCCGGTCGTTCGTCGATCAGAAGAACGAAGGGGACCACCTCTTTGTGGGCGGCAATAATGCTGTTGGCGATGTTTTGCAGCAGCATCGTTTTTCCGGAACGCGGCGGGGACACAATCAGCCCGCGCTGGCCAAAGCCGATCGGCGTCAGCAGGTCCATGATGCGCGTCGAATAATTGTCGGCGCCGTCCTCGATGTTCATCTTGCGGTTCGGATACAGCGGTGTCAGGTTGTCGAACAGAATCTTATCCCGGGCCACCTCCGGGTCTTCGAAGTTGATGGCCTCGACCTTCAACAGGGCGAAATAGCGTTCGGATTCTTTTGGCTGCCGAATCTGGCCCGACACCGTGTCACCGGTACGCAAATTGAAGCGACGGATCTGAGAGGGCGATACATATATGTCGTCGGGACCCGGCAGGTAGTTGTAATCCGGAGAACGCAGGAACCCAAAACCGTCGGGCAGTATTTCCAGGGTGCCTTGGCCGTAAATGAGACCGTTTTTTTCGATTTGCCGCTGCAGCAGGGAAAACATGAGTTCCTGCTTGCGCATACCGGCAGCGCCTTCGATGTTGAATTCCTTGGCCATCCGGGCCAGTTCACTGATTTTCTTCTCTTTAAGCTCTGCAATGTTCATTAAATCGGATCCCCATTGTTGTCGTGATGATTGTCATACAACCCATTGGAAATACTTTGCAATAAGCATAGATTCCTTTGGTTGCAAAAGCGAAACGGCACTTTTTCCCGTTTCCGGGATTTCTTTCATAAGAATTTCGGCGCAAGGGCAAACGTGGTCAAGAAAGGGCCGAACGTCTGCTGAGTTATGAACCAGTCCTGTACCGGTGAAAAACGGAAATGGACATTTCGATAATGCTGGAGGATATTGAGTGATAGTTATAGAAGAACGACTATGATTTTTTCTCCATCTGGCGGGTTAAACCTTGGTTCTACATATTTATACCACAACCGGTTAAGTGTCAAGGTTTTTCCATCGCTTTTTCGCCAAATTGTATGGGGTGCGCCCGACTTTTTTCCCACCATGCGGCACCGTACTATCGATCCACATCGTGGACGATCAGCCGGTCGTCGGCTGGTGGACGAACGGGTGGCATTTACTGTATGATCTCTGATCGCAGTCATTTTGGTTGTAAGTTGCCGGTCTTCGGCCGCTGGGCACCAAACCGGCGGACCCGGGTCGGTTCGGTAAAAACTTTTCTTCTCGAGCCATAAGATAATGCCGTCGTTGCCCTCGATCCCCAATCTGCTTCGGTCTCAGGGAACTTTCCCCGTGACACTGCCGCGCCAGGTCTATCTTGTCGGCGGGTCGGTCAGAGACCTTCTGCTCGGTCGCCGGCCACTTGATCTCGACCTCGTCGTGGCCGGGAACCCACGCACTTTTGCCCAGCAGCTGGCAGCCCACACCGGCGGTCGCCTGGTGCCGCTGGGCAAACCGGGACTGATGCTCTATCGCATCGTAAGCGGTTCCCGGATTATGGACGTCTCGGCCGTTGCCGGACGGTCCATATCGGAGGACCTGCAGCAACGTGATTTTACCATAAACGCCATTGCGATCGATTTGGCCGGCGGAGATATCATCGACGTGTGCGGCGGCAGAGCCGATCTGGCCGCCCGTCGGGTCCGGATGGTGTCGCGCTCGGCCTTCGAGCAGGACCCGGTTCGGCTGATCCGGACCTTTCGGATGGCAGCCGTTCTCCGGTTTGAGGTGACACCCGAGACCGCTGCGGCCGTTCGAGACCAAGCCATCCTCATCACAAAACCGGCCGGTGAAAGGGTCCGCAATGAACTGCTGAAGATTTTGGAAACGGGCCGTGCGGCAGATGCGATCACTCAAATGGCTGACTGCGGCTTGCTGTCGGCCATGCTTCCCGAACTTGCGGCGATACGCAGAGAACCGCCGGATAAAAAGCCGCGCTGCAACCGCTTCGAGCACACCCTGAAGGCCTTTTCCGAAATCGAAAATCTGCTGGCCGACCCGCGAACCGTCATGCCTTGCGATATCGATCCGGTGGTGTGGTCGTTGGCCTCTATCCCGGCCGCCATTTTGAAATTGGCGATTCTATTGCACGAACTCGTTCGCCCAGCGGCCGACCGGAATAATTTGCGTCGGTTTCTGAGACCCCCCGTTGACTGCGACGCCGTAAAAACTATCTGCGCTCGGATCAAATTGTCCAATCGTCAAACGCATTACGTCGATTTCATCACTCGCAAACACCGCTGGCCGCTTTTGCTGTTCGAGGCTCACCGACGCAAGCGATTGTCCGACAGGGCGGTCAGCCGCTTTTTTATGACGGCCGCTGACAAAACACCCGACCTATTTATTCACGCTGCAGCCGATGCTGCCGGTGGAACCAGCGAAATCGGAGATCAAAAAAAATCATTCGCCGGCTTTACAAAAGGTTTGTTGCGGCGTTATTTCACCGAATTCTTACCCCGCAAAAACGCACCACCGCTTCTGACCGGAAGGGATCTGATCGATCTCCTTGGGCTGCAACCCGCTCCGTTCTTCACGTCTCTGCTGACGCGCGTCGAAACCGACCGTCTTGCCGGTCGCCTGCAAACAAAAGAAGAGGCGATCCGCCGGGTTAAAAAAATGCTGCAACGCCGGCCGACAGCGCTGCGCTGACCGGCGCACCGCCGGGCTCAGTGTCATCCATAAACGGCATCTTCCTGCCTCGACCGGTGTTTTCGCTCCTTACAGTTCTCTGCTGCGCCTGCGATTGCAAAATCGCTGCGGCCTCGACCGGAGCCGAAATCGACGATTTCTAGCCGAACGCTATACAATAAAAAAGGTTTCTTCTTTACCGAAAGAAACCTTTCTTTGCGGATGCGTGTGACATTAATCGGACTTGACGGCGTCCAGCTTCTTGAAAATATTGTCCCGAATTTCATCGACCTTGCCGATGCCCTCGATCCGGATGTATTTCGGGGCGTCCGCACCGCCGGAAGACTCAAATTTCTTGTAATAACCAATCAGGGGTTCGGTCTGGTTGTGGTACACTTCCAGGCGCTTGCGAACCGTCTCCTCCTTGTCGTCGTCCCGCTGGATCAGAGGCTCTCCCGTAACATCGTCCTTGCCTTCAACCTTAGGCGGGTTGAAGGTGATGTGATAGGTGCGGCCGCTGGCCAAGTGAACCCGCCGACCGCTCATGCGCTTGATGATCTCCTGGTCCGGTACATCGATGTCGACCACGGCATCGATCGCAACACCGGCATCCTTCATGGCATCCGCCTGCGGTATCGTCCGCGGGAAACCATCGAACAAAAACCCTTTCTCGCAATCGGGCTGTGTGATCCGTTCCTTAACCAGACCGATAATGACATCGTCCGGCACGAGTCCGCCGGAATCCATAACCGCCTTGGCTTTCTTGCCCAGTTCGGTCCCGGCCTTTACAGCCGCCCGGAGCATGTCGCCAGTGGAAATCTGTGGTATCTGGTATCTTTCCTTAATGTAATTGGCCTGGGTTCCTTTGCCCGCTCCGGGGCCGCCCAACAAAATCAGACGCATCTTTTTTTCCTCCTTATTATTGAATCGATCTTATCCAAACGCAGCCTCTACATGTTTGTCCGCCTTCTCGGAAACTTTTAAAAAGACAACGTCCGGGGTGAAACGCAGTCCTCACCGGGGGAGCTGCGTCAACGGCAATCGAGCCGGTTTAGCTGATGCGCGCAGTGGCAGTGGGCTCCATATGACCTAAAACCCGCAGACCTGTCAAGTCAATTATGTGCGATTCGGCGGCCCTGTCCTCGGTTTACTGGGCGACGACATTGCGGCACCGAATGGAAATATTTCTGGAGGTAATTATTTTTTACTTGCGCATCAGGGATGCTTGAGTTATATGTGCTTGTTTATTGAATACTTGGACAAATTGACCAACCATCGAGTCGCACTGCAGCGCAAAAAGCCGCTCGATGGACAGAAGGGGGCGAGATAGTTGAAGGAAATCACAGTCAAGGTCTACGACAACGATATTGAAAAGGCCATGCGCATCCTGAAGAAGAAGATTCAAAATGACGGCCTCTTCAAACGGCTCAAGCTTAAGAAGAGCTATGAAAAACCGAGTGAGTTCCGCCGTAGAAAAGCGCGGGAAGCCTTGCGAAGAGAACGGCTGGCCGTTGCGCGAAAAAACCGGTATCGCCGTTAACGATCCAGGCCATTTGTTTCGAGCCCGGCGGGGGAAAATCCCGTCGGGTTTTTTATCATCACGTCCATGGGCACTTCTTATCAATCCTGCTTGAATGAAATGTATGCGCTGCGGCGCTTTGGTATCAAGCTCGGCCTCGACACCATCGGTCGCATTCTGTCCGGTTTGGGCAATCCTCAGGAACACTTCAATGCCATTCACATAGCTGGAACCAACGGCAAGGGGTCCGTGGCCGCCACCCTGGCCTCGATCTTGAACGCCTGTGGCTTGCGGACCGGTCTGTATACATCGCCTCACCTGGTGCGATTCAACGAGAGAATCGTGGTTGATCGGCAACCGATAAGCGACGAGAACGTATTGTCCGCCTATCGGGCCGTCAAAGCCGCAGCAAAGGTCGACCGCGAACCGACCTTCTTCGAGTTTGCGACCGCCATGGCCTTCCATGAATTCAAATGCCGGAAGGTTGAGTGGGCCGTGGTCGAAACCGGCATGGGTGGCCGGCTCGATGCGACCAACATCATTCATCCGGCCCTATCGATTATCACCAACGTTTCTGTCGAGCACCGCGAGTATCTCGGCCGCAGGATTTTTCAAATCGCCGGCGAAAAGGCCGGTATCATCAAAACGGAAGTGCCGGTCGTCACGGCCGTCCGACAGAAGGCGGCCATCGCAGTGGTCGAATCGGTCGCTGCGGAGCACTCCGCACCGTTGTTTCGCCTGGGCAAGGATTTCAAGATGCGGCGCAGCGCCGCTGACACGGTCACCTACTCCGGCCTTAACGTCCGTTGGCGGGGGCTGAAGACCGCTCTCAGGGGCGGTCACCAGCTGGAAAACACCGCCCTGGCGTTGGCAGCCTGCGATGTTCTGTCACCGTTAATCGGCGCCATAGAACCGGAATGCCTGCAGAGGGGCCTCGCCGAGACCCGCTGGCCGGGCCGCCTGGAGCAGGTTTTGGACCGGCCGCTGACCCTGCTCGATGGTGCCCACAACCTGATCGCCGCTCGAACACTGGGTCGATATCTCAAAACCGGTCTTGCCGGCCGCGCCATCACACTGGTCATCGGCATTCTGGATGACAAACCCTATCGGGAAATTCTATCAGCCCTGGTGCCCCACTGCCGGCGGGTTATTCTGACGCGTCCCCAGATCGACCGTGCCCTGCCGCCGGAGAAACTGATCCCGGCGACAAGCGAACTGACCGCCAATTGGCGCGTCATCCCTGATGTAGCCGCAGCCGTGTCACACGCCATCAACTCTTCAGAACCCGACGATGTCGTCTGCATCGCCGGCTCTCTCTATGTGGTTGGTGAAGCCAAGGCTGCACTGGAAAACCAGGCGCCGCCGGAGCCGGTTTAACCAAGCCTGAGCTCAACTCAGAGTCGACCATATCTCCGCCGGATAGCCGTTCCTCAGCGCCTGCTCCGGCCCGTTACGATTTCGATGCTTGACTTTCGACCCGCAATCCATTAACTCACGCTTACCCCCATTATCCACCATGCGCCCGTAGCTCAGGGGATAGAGCGTCAGCCTCCGGAGCTGAAAGCCGCTGGTTCGAATCCAGCCGGGCGTACCATTAATATAGAGGACTTGGATCTCATCCAAGTCCTTTTTTTTCTCCCCAAGGTTCACTTCTGGCAGTGCCGCATCGAATGTGATATGCAATTGCTGCTGCTCGCTGATCTGCCTGCGTACGCAAAGGCGTCACAACTTGCCCGGTGATTCGAAGCGTGGATTCAATCCAAATAGTAAACCGGATGAAATACCCATTTTACCCTGTCTCTCGGGCCAGGCGTCAACCCGAATTGCTGGGGCTGTGGGATGGCCCGGCCTGGTGCGAGATACCCTGCCTGACCATCGCCTGTTTCCGGCCGGAAGGAAGTCGGCATCGGCCGGTCACGCGGGTCAAGCTCGTCTATGATCTCGATGGCCTCTTTGGTTTGTTTCAGGTGCACGACAACTATGTGCGGTGCCTCCGGACCCGGTTTCAGAGCCCGGTATACAAAGACAGTTGTGTGGAATTCTTCGTCCAACCAATACCCGAAAGCGGATATTTTAACTTCGAGATCAACTGCGGCGGTGCTTTACTGGCGTCATTCATCACCGATTCGACACGCGTACACGATGGCTTCAAGGCCTGTACGCATCTATCTGAAGCAGACGCCCGCAGCCTCCGCATTTTCCACTCAATGCCGGAGGTGGTCCAGCCGGAATTGACCGATGAAACCACCTGGCGTATCGAATTCTTCATACCGTTTGCCCTGCTCGAAACCTACGTCGGTCCGATCACCATTGAAAAAGGCAGCGTGTGGGGCGCCAATTTCTACAAATGCGGCGACGAGACGTCCCATCCCCACTGGGGCGCCTGGTCCCCAGTCGACGAATTGAACTTTCATCTGCCACTCTGCTTTGGCAGGCTTGGCTTTGCGGAGTAGCGAATCGGCTCCCGATGGGATCGATCTTTATCGAGAGACGATTTGAAATTCCCCAAACCATTGACATTTCTCTTGTATTTGATATCGTCTAGACGGTTTCGATTGAACCGATAAAAAAACACGCAGGGAGCATGCAACCATGACTTTGGAAAACACCGGCCGGCGCAGATTGCAGAGTCTGGAGCAGCATTTAAAGACCGAAAATTCGCTGCTCACCGACGTGGTGGGCAGCTTCCGGCAGCTTGACCGGGTTTCGCGTCAGCTCGGTTTTTTCGACCGTGACGAATCCCACACCGGCCGAATCCCGTGGTGGCCCCTGATTTCAGTCCTGGGGATCTATTCCTCAGGTAAGTCGGCATTCATCAACAACTTCCTCGGTTATTCGCTGCAGGCCACCGGCAACCAGGCCCTGGATGACAAGTTCACGGTCATCTGCTTCACCGGCGAAAATCGCGTGCGCACCCTGCCCGGAATGGCCCTGGATGCGGACCCGCGCTTCCCTCTCTACAAAATCAGCCAGGCCATCGAGGAGGTGGCCCGGGGGCAGAGCGAACATATCGACCGCTACCTGCAGTTGCGGACCTGCCCCAGCGGGAAGCTGCGCGGTCGAATACTGATCGACTCACCCGGCTTCGACGCCGACGAGCAACGCTCATCCACGCTGCGGATCACCAATCGCATCATCGACCTGTCGGATCTGGTGCTCGTCTTCTTCGACGCGCGCCACCCGGAGTCCGGTTCGATGCCGGACACGCTGAAACACCTGGTCGGGGCGACAATCAACCGCCGCGACGCCAACAAGTTTCTCTTTATCCTCAACCAGATCGATAACACGGCCCGGGAAAACAACACGGAGGAGGTCTTTGCCGCCTGGAAAAGAGCGTTGGCCCAGCAGGGGCTGACCACGGGGTGTTGCTTCGCGGTCTACAACCCCGAGCTGGCCGTCACCATTACGGACGACAAAACCCGCGCCCGTCTCGAAAGCCGTCGGGATACCGATCTGAAAGCCATTTACGACCGCATCGATCATGTGGGCGTGGATCGGGCCTACCGGATTATCGGCCTTCTTAAAAAAACCGTACAGTCGATCGAACGGGAGGTCGTCCCCTTACTGGATGTATTTGTCGACAGATGGCGCCGCACCGTTCTCAAGCTGGATGCGCTCGTCTTCGGCGGGGTTCTGGCCCTGTTTCTGATCGTCAGTATCTGGGCCGGGTATTGGGAAGGTCTGCACCTGAAGCTGCCTTTCGGATCTCTGCTGGCGGATTACGGTTTCCTTCGGGTCGGCCTCATTCTTATGCTTTTGCTGGCGGCCGGCTACGTGCATTACAAAATACGCCTTCAGGCGGCCGACCGGGTTGGCCGAAGGCTGCTGAGCGGAATAAACGACCCGCACTTGCGCCGCAGCTATGCCCGCGCATTCCGAAAAAACAGCGGCTGGTGGCGCAGCATATTTCAGCGGCGACCGGTCGGCTGGGGTCAACAGAATCGCGATATCCTCGCCAAAGTATTCAATAACGCCAACGATGCTATCCGGAACCTCAACGATACCTTTGCCAATCCCTCAGGTGAAATGGCCGCCCCTGTCTGCAACGAGCCGTTACAACCATTAACGACTCCCGCTGACAAGAGACCGGCGGATGAGTCCGCCCCAGACGCTCGACGACCGTCGCTGACCCTCTTCAGCAACGAGTGAAAACGAACACCCGACGACACTCTTATTCCATTTTGCATTCAAGATGATACCAAGGCGCCCAGAAGGAGATGACACAGGCGTACTGATCGTACGCCGAGGAAGCCGACGACGCAGTAAACACGGGTAGCGTTTAAATGCAAACTGGAATTACAGGGTTTGAAGAAATCCGAGCAATGTTTGATTGAAGGCCTCTGCCTGTTCGACATTGCACAGGTGCGCGGCCGAGGGAATGATCTCCAGGCGGGATTCCTTGATGCGGCTGTGAATGGCTTCGGAATTCGCAACCGGCGTGCCCGGGTCCTGCTCGCCGACCATAATCAGGGTGGGAAGCCGGATGTCACCGAGCCGGTCCAGGAAATCGAGCCGACGGATGGCTTCGCTGCAGCCGATAAAGCCGGGTACCGGCGTCGACAGAATCATGTCACGGATGCGACGGACGTCGGGCGGAGCCTTGGCAAGATAAGGCGGCGTAAACCAGCGCTCGAGGGTTTCATCGGCCAGAGCGGCCATACCCTCGCCGCGGGCTTTTTCGATGCGCTGCTGCCACAGGGTTTGAGCTTCCGGGGGCACCACGGCGGCGGTGTCGCACAGCACCAGGCTTCGCAGCCGCGCAGCGTGATTCAACGCAACGGCCTGACCGATCATACCGCCCATCGATATGCCGACCCAGTGCGCGGCCTCGATGTCGAGCGCATCCATGATCGCCACGGCGTCATCCGCCAATTGAGCCAGGGTGTAAGCCCCTTGAGGTGCATCGCTGACACCGTGACCACGGCTATCGTAGCGCAGTACTCTGAAGTGCGGTTCGAGCGCCGCCAGTTGGGGCGACCAGAGATCGAGAGACGTCGCAAGGGAGTGACTCAGCAAGACCACCGGTCCTGACGTGTTGCCGGAAAGCGCGACATTGGTCCGGACACCATTGGTATCGACTTTCATGTCCCCTCCTGTTTAGTCATCCATCCCGGTTTGCGGTCAAAAGGACCGCCGGAACAGCGGCCGACATCAATAATTGTAGTAGTCCCTGAACCACTCCACGAAGCGCCGGATTCCGGTTTCGAGTGGTGTAGCGGGTCTGAATCCCACATCCCGGACCAGGTCGTCAATATCGGCGTATGTCGCCGGTACATCCCCGGCCTGCATCTCCCGCATTTCCTTGCGGGCCGTTTTACCGACCGCAGCCTCGATGGCCGCAATGAAATCCGTCAGTTCAACCGGCTGGTTGTTACCGATGTTGTAGATTTTGTAAGCCGTGTAAGACGTCCCGGGATCCGGCCGATCAGCGTTCCAAGTTGGGTTCGGCTGCGGCGGCCGGCCCATGACCCGCACGACCCCTTCGACGATATCGTCGATATAGGTAAAATCACGCTTCATTTTACCGTGGTTGAACACTTGTATCGGTTGGTCGTCGTAGATGGCCTTGGTGAACAAAAAAAGCGCCATGTCGGGCCGCCCCCAGGGGCCATAAACCGTAAAAAAACGCAGTCCGGTGCACCCGAGACCGTACAGGTGGCAGTAAGAATGCGCCAGCAGTTCATTCGACTTTTTGGTGGCGGCGTAAAGAGAGACCGGATGATCGACATTGTCGTGCACGGAAAACGGCATGTGGGTGTTGGCGCCGTAAACCGAACTGGATGAGGCGAACACCAGGTGGGGTGTTTTATGATGCCGGCAGCACTCCAGCAAGTTGACGAAACCGACCAGGTTGGCATCCACGTAAGCGTAAGGGTTTTGAAGCGAGTAACGCACGCCGGCTTGAGCCGCCAGGTTGACCACGACGTCGAAATGCCGGGCGTCAAAGATGTTGACCAATTTCTCGCGCTCGGCGATGTTGGATTTATAAAAGGAAAAATTCGGTTCGGCCTGAAGGATTTGAAGGCGGTCTTCTTTCAATTTGACGTCATAGTAGGGATTCAAGTCGTCGATGCCGGTGACGTTAACCCCGTTCGACAGCAGGCGCCGTGTAAGGTGGAACCCGATGAACCCGGCGGCACCGGTCACCAGCACATTATTGACGTCAATCTCCATTCTCACTCCTTTTCTGCTAATCGGCGCCAGCCGTGGTTTGAGTCGCGGCATACCACCGGAAGGTGCGCTCGAGCCCGTCCTCGAGTGACACTTCTGTTTTAAAGCCGAGCAGGGATTCCGCCGCATCGACGGCGGCCACCGATGCGATGATGTCACCGGCCCGCGGCGGGTCATAGCGGGGCACGATGCTCAAACCGGCCATGCCCGCAATCGTCCGCCAGAGCCGGTTGATGTCGATCGATGTCCCGGTCCCCACGTTGATCGACCGCCCGGCAGCGGCTTTGGTGGTGGCGGCACCGATCATTGCGCGCACCACATCACTCACGTAAACGAAATCCCGGCTCTGGGTACCGTCTCCGTAGATGATCGGCCCGGTCTGCGCGACCGCTTTCGACATGAAGATCGATATCACGCCGGAGTAAGGTGATGACGGGTCCTGCCTGGGTCCGAACACATTGAAGAACCGCAGGCTGGCAGTATCGATGCCGTAGAGTTCATGGTAGACTCGCGCGTAGTATTCCCCCGTAATTTTCTGCACGGCATAAGGGCTGAGCGGTTTGGGTATCATGCTCTCACGCTTCGGCAAGCCGGGATCATCGCCGTAAACGGCCGACGAGCTGGCAAAGACGACGGCGCCGGAACCGGCGTCGCGGGCGGCCTCCAGGATGTGCAACGTCCCCAGGTCATTGACCATGGCCGAATCCAACGGTTGGGCAACAGTTTGCGGCACGGAGACGACCGCCGCCAGATGGAAAATGACCTCACTTCCTTTCGCGGCCCGCTCAACGGCCTGAAGATCCCGGATATCACCCTCGATCAATTCGATATCTGCGGCCATGCGGCTCACGTTGGTCCGGCGCCCGGATGAAAAGTTGTCGAGCACCGTGACCCGGCACCCTTTTGCCACCAGATCCTCGGTCAGGTGAGACCCGATGAAACCCGCCCCCCCGGTCACGAGGGCCTTTTTGAAGGAAACGGTCATCCGCCCTCCGAGAGAAGAGCTAAACGTTGTCGATTCAGCAGTTTCCGGGAGCAAATGCTCGACCGGCGACTTTGAACCAGAAATGACGTGATGGTACCGACATCATGGTGCAGGCAGGTTCAAAAGAATCCTTCTCTAAAATGTCCTGCGCCTGCTAACCAGCAATAGCCCATTATCATATAGATGCTGCACCAAAACCGCAAGCAGCTTTTGAGGAATAAACGGGCAATGCACTTGCCGGCATGCTGGTAAGTTTCATTTCCGGGATCTAACTCGTTTCCGTCCATTCGATGTTGCGCTCTCTCTCGTAGAACCTTCTCCAGGAGAGGGAGACCTCATTGGGGTGCAAAACTCTTGTGGTCAATGCCGAGTTTTTTCAACCGGTATTGCAGCGTGGTTCTGGGTATACGCAGGAGTGCCGCTGCACCCTGTTTCCCGCCCAGTCGGCCGTTGGTGCGCGCAAGCACCGTTTCGATATGCTGCCGCTCTGCTGTCGCCAGACTGTACTCTCTGATGCCCGCATTCAACTGGTCTGATTCGACTAAGACTTCCACATCCCTGCCGCCGATGCTTTCACCCGGGTGCATAATGATCATACGTTTGACCAAGTTTTTTAATTCACGCACATTACCAGGCCAATGATGCCTTCGGAGAACTTCCATGGCCGAAGGAATATATCGGGGGGCGGGTCGGTTGACTTTCCGGGATTCGAGCTGGTTGAGCCACTGAACAAGACCGGGCACCTCCTCATGTCTTTCTCTTAATGGCGGTAACTTTATCTCAACCGTGTTGAGACGATAAAAAAGATCTGAGCGAAATTTGTGTTGTCGTATCGCTTGACTCATATCTCGATTGGTTGCGGCAATTACCCTGACGTTCACTTCAATGGGTCGGTTGTCACCCACTCGCTCGAAACATTTATCCTGCAAAACATGCAGAAGTTTGGACTGTAGGCCGATCGATAACTCGCCGATCTCGTCCAAGAAGATCGTGCCATCGTTGGCCATTTCGAATCGTCCCGCCCGCGAGCCGGCAGCTCCGGTAAAGGCCCCTTTCGCATGCCCGAAGAGTTCACTTTCGAAAAGACCGGTGGAGAGTGCCGGACAGTTGACCTTGACGAAAAGACCGCTCCTGCGGGGACTCAGACGATGAATATGGCGGGCAATGAAATCCTTGCCGGTACCGGTTTCACCGGTAATCAATACACTGGCATCCGTGGCGGCAATCAATTCCACTTGACGCATGATCTCAATCATGACGGGTGACTTAAAATAAAAAGATTCCGGGCGGTAGGACTCCTCAGCACGCTCGAGAAGAAATTGTTTCTGCTGAACCAGGCTCTGGTTAACTTCTTTAAGTTTGCTATAAACCAGCATGTTATCCACGGCAACGGCGACAATATCGGTCAACTCGGTGAAAAACTGCGAGAGTTCTTCTATTTTGCTCGGTTTTTCCTTAAATGAAAAATGCAAGACACCCAGAACACTGCCCCGTGTAATCAGTGGGTAGGCCATGCTGGCAGTAAGGCCCGCCGCCAGCATGGCTCTTACCGAAGCCCAATAATTCCGCTTCTTCAAATCGGGGATGATGACGGGTTCTTTTGAACGTATGACCTCTTTGGCAATCGCTCCTTTGGCAAGAGGACGCTCATAAGCGCTGATTCCCTCAGGTGAGATACCTTCGGCAATGCCGAAGTAACTCAGTTGTTTTTTATTCGCATCATAGAGATTGATGCTGAACCGATCATATGGAACTGTTTTTTTTATTTCGTTTGCCAGCGCATTGAAAAGATCCAACCGCTTGGTGTGTTTCACGATCGCATTATTGATTTCGATGAGCAGCCGGTAGCGGGTTTCCGCACTCCATGTCATCATGCACTCTCCCTGTATTCAATGACCTGCGGCAAAACCGGATAAATGGCTTGTGAACCACCCAAACCGGTCTTTAAAAACCATTTTTTCGGGCAAACAGTCGATCATTGAATTTTAATTGTCAAAATCATCGTCTCAGGACGTCATCATCTCTTGGAACTGTCAAATTTCGTGAGTCTCCACAGTAAGCCTGGGGGTATACCGACGATAAGAATGCCCAATATTGGGCGATAATTTCCTGGCCGATTGATGTGTAAATTGGCCCTGTAAAGATAGAAAAAAATAATATATTAGAACGTTATCGATACATCGATACAGTATCTTTGCGGAAATTACAAGATGTTTGCCCAATAATCGGCATAGCGCCCAATAATCGGCGCAATTTTAGGAAATAGAATCGACTATAATAAATACAACTAATTGATATTATTTTATATTTGACTATTATCATTATTGGCATGCCCTTTGCTATAATACAAACTAAATACTCGTTTCGATGCCATCTTTACTCATTGCCCTTCAACGTTAATCCAGAAACCTCGGAAAAGCCTCTATGCCCGACATCATCATCACCGAATTCATGGATCCGAAGGCTGTGGAAGCAACGGCCAAAAACTATGACGTGCACTACGATTCGCAACTCGTTGACAAGCCGGATGAACTGAAAACATTGCTTGCCGACGCGCGGGGGCTGGTCGTCCGCAATCGAACCCGTGTTGATGCTGAATTACTCGAGGCAGGGCCCAATTTGAAAGTCGTCGGGCGTTTGGGTGTCGGCCTGGACAATATCGATTTGAAAGCCTGTGAAGCTCGCGGCGTAACGGTCTGCCCGGCAACGGGCGCCAACGATGCCGCCGTAGCCGAATGGGTGATCGCAACGGCAATGCTCCTGCTGCGCGGTGCGTTTCTCTCGACGACCCAAATGTTAAACGGCGGTTGGCCCCGCACAGAGGCAATGGGACATGAAACCGCGGGAAAAACTCTCGGATTGATCGGGTATGGCCGGATTGCGCGTCATACCGCCCGGCTTGCCCAAGCGTTGGGAATGCAAGTCGTTGCCTATGACCCCTTCGTTTCGGCAGATGACAATTGCTGGAAGACAATCACCAGAATTGAAAACTTGTTCGCGTTGCTCCGAACAGCCGATATCGTCAGTCTGCACGTCCCTCTCGATGATGCCACCCGGCACCTCCTCGATGATAACGCCATCGCTCAAATGAAGAAAGGTGCCATTTTGGTGAACGCCTCACGCGGCGGTGTAATGGACGAAAACGCACTGGTCGCCGCAATGAAATCGGGTCGACTTCGGGGGGCCGCCTTGGATGTGTTCGAGAATGAACCTCTCACGGCTTCCTCGGCGGCCAAGTTCGCTGAACTGCCCAATCTTGTCCTCACTCCCCATATTGGCGGCGTGACCATCGAATCCAACCAACGTGTCAGTCAAGTTACCATGGATAACGTACGGCGGGTTCTGGAGGCTTCCAAATGACGGAGAAAAGGGTGTCGCTCGAAGAAGCCCATCTGATCTGCGTAAATGCGCTCCGCGCTCACGATACCAGCGACAGCAACGCAGAGCTCGTGGCCAAGGCAATCGTCGCCGCGGAAGCGGATGGGTTGAGGGGGCACGGTCTTTCGAGACTTCCTTCTTATAGCGCTCAAGCGGCCAGCGGAAAAGTCAACGGGCAGGTGCAACCGACAGCGACCCGGGTGGCCGATGCCGCCCTCAGAATCGATGCCCGCAATGGCTTCGCCTATCCTGCCTTGGCCCTTACCGTAGAACATCTCGGCGCCATGGCACCAAAAAACGGCATCGCGGTGGCGGCGGTTACCCATTCGCACCACTGTGGGGCGGCCGGATATCACGTGGAAGCCTTGGCCCAAAAGGGTTTGATTGGTCTGCTGTTTGCCAATACGCCAAAAGCCATCGCGCCATGGGGCGGCGATCAGGGTGTCTTCGGAACCAACCCCATCGCCTTTGCCGCGCCACGAAACGGCCGCAACCCTTTGGTCATCGATCTTTCTCTCAGCAAAGTGGCCCGCGGCAAAATTATGGTCGCCGAACAGGAGGCTAATCCTATTCCGGAAGGTTGGGCCCTGGATGCCCACGGCAAGCCCACCACTGACCCGAAAGCCGCTATGGCCGGCACCATGCTGCCGATGGGGGACGCAAAAGGGGCTGCATTGGTTCTCATGGTGGAGGTTTTTGCCGCCGCCCTGACCGCCGCCCATTTCGGCTTCGAAGCCAGTTCTTTTTTTACCGCCGAAGGTGAACCGCCCGGTGTGGGTCAACTTCTGATCGCCATTGCGCCATTGCCCCTTTCAGGAGGTGCATTTAACGACCGCCTGGAAATTCTTCTGGCTGCCATCTTGAAGCAGGAAAATACCCGACTGCCCGGTGATCGGCGGCTTCGATTGCGCCAAACAGCCCGAAAAAATGGAATTGTAATCGGAGAACGACAATACGACCAGTTGGTCGCACTTGGCCAAAGCGCCTGAAACATCAAGGATAGGCACCGTACCTGCGAATAAATAATCGCGGTAAATTTGTTCAACCAACAAAACTTAAGGAGGCTCAACAATGATTCAATTTTTGGTTCACGAAGCGGCTGACTCGGTTGGCGTGGCCACCGTGGATATCAAGGCCGGCGAGACAGCCTCGGGGCTGTTCATGGACTCCCAAAAAGGCATCGAGATCAAGGCCCTCGACGATATCCCGTTGGGGCACAAAATCGCGCTGAATGATCATGCCGAAGGGGGCAATGTCATCAAGTACGGTGAGGACATCGGCAAAGTGGTTGCAAACATCAAAAAGGGCGGCCACGTACACATCCAGAACCTTAAAACCAAGAGGTGGTAGATATGAGCAATTTAGGAACCGTCTGGGGATACAGACGTGAAAACGGTCGTGTGGGTATTCGCAATCATGTAGTGATTCTACCGTTAGATGACCTTTCCAACTCGGCCTGTGAAAAAGTCGCTTTCGGCGTCAAGGGCACCAAGGCGATTCCGCATGCTTACGGCCGGCTGCAATTCGGCGAGGATCTGCAGGTATTTTTCCGCACCATGATCGGTACAGGAGCCAACCCCAATGTTGCCGCCGTGGTCGTTATCGGCATCGAGCCGGAGTGGACCAACATCATCGTGGACGGCATCGCCGAAACCGGAAAACCGGTCACCGGTTTTTCCATCGAGCGCCAAGGCGATTATAAAACAGTGGAGATGGCATGTTGGAAAGCCTACGAGTATATGCAGTGGGCCAGCGAACTCAAACGTGAAGAAGTGGATTTAAGCGAAATCTGGGTTTCCACCAAATGCGGTGAAAGCGATACCACCAGCGGCCTGGCCAGCAATCCTACGGTGGGCAACGCCTTCGACAAACTGGTGGCGGCCGGGGCCACCTGTTCATTCGGCGAGACCAGCGAGATCACCGGTGCCGAGGCGGTCTGCAAACAACGCGCAGCCACTCCGGAGGTCGGTGAGCAGTTCATGGCCATCTTCAACAAGTATCAGGAAATGATCGACCGTAATAAAACGGATGACCTTTCAGGCAGCCAGCCCACAAAAGGCAATATCCGCGGCGGCCTCACCACCATCGAAGAGAAGGCCTTCGGCAATATGCAGAAGATCGGCAAGAAATGTGAGTTCGTCGGGTGCCTGGATAAGGCCGAAGCGCCCACCGGCTCGGGTCTATGGTTCATGGACACCAGCTCGGCCGCGGCTGAAGCCGTGACTCTTTGGGCGGCGGCCGGTTTTGTGGCCCATTTCTTTCCCACCGGGCAAGGCAACATCATCGGCAACCCCATCGAACCGGTCATCAAGCTTTCGGCGAATCCTCTGACGTGCGCGACGATGAAGGAACACCTCGATTACGACTGCTCCGCTATCCTAAGAGGTGAACTAACCCTGGATCAATCGGGAGACGGTCTTCTGGAATTACTGAAGCGCACCTGTAGCGGCCGTCTTACCGCCCAGGAGTTGCTTGGCCATGAAGAGTTCGTTCTGACCAAACTTTACGAGAGCGCCTAAATCCGTCAACCGCAGAGAAAAAATTAAAAAGTAAAGATCTTCATTCCGGCTCCGGAAGCCGGCAGCGGCTCCGGGGGCGGAATGGATCCAAATAAAAGCTGGATTATACTATCTTTGTACGGCAAGAGAAGAACAGCAACTCTTTATCGAGAAAGTCTGTGAGAAATCGTTTGGTCAATACGCTTAACGTGGAGGTGAAATGCCATGGTGGCAGAACAAAATAACAAGACAAACGGTAAGGGAGGAAAAGGTGCCCTGATTACCTTTTTTCTTCTTTTCACCTTATACTTTATCAATGTACTCGTTGGTAAAGCGAAGGTCACATATGGCCTGAATCTGCCACATTTAGGAAATGTCGCGGAGTTCCTCCTGTTATTCGTGGCTTGCGTTTCACTAATCGTAGCGGCTTTAAAGAGAGAAGCTTCTGAAATGAATTCATCAAGCGAGACAAAAGGAGACGAAAAATGACCCATGACAATCAAAAGGAATCCGGCCCGAAAATGATAGAGCGGCGTCGCTTCATGGAATTGACGACCAAATTTGGATTTACGGCTGCCACGGTAGCGCTTTTCAGTGGCGTGTTGGGCTCCGAAAAAGCCAGCGCGCAGATGGCCAAGGAGGAGGCAACGCGCCAAAAGACGGCCAAACACACGATGAATATTGCCACGGCCTACATTCTGGGGGCTTCCCGCAGCTACCCCATCATGCAGTTGGATATGAAGGAGAATATCCAAAACTGCACCAACGGAGAGGTTTACGTCAAGCTGGCGCCGGGCGGCCAACTTGGTGCCGGTTCCGCGCTGGTCCAAAAAGTTCAAGCCGGCACGATACAGGCCGCCCAACATTCCATTTCCAATTTCGCGCCTTTCGCTCCGGTGACGGATTTAATCAACATTCCCTATTGGGTTGGTACCAATCAAAAGTTCGTCAATTTGGTCACTTCCGACATCTGGGGCAAGGAAGTTCATACCAAGGTGGCCGCATCAGGTTTCAAGGTCCTGTGGTATGTCGTCATCGATCCGCGTGTGGTTGCCACGCGAAAAGGGGTTGCCGGCCCGATCAAAACGCCCGATCAGATGGCGGGGATCAAGTTTCGCGTGCCTGGATCCAAAATCTTGGCGCAGTTCTATCAGTTGCTGGGCGCCAACCCCACCCCCGTGGCCTGGGGCGAAACATCTTCCGCCATCAAGCAGGGGGTGGCGGATGCTTTGGATCCCTCCGTAGAAGCGCTGTATGTTTTCGGTTTCAAGGACATACTAGACTGGGTGACCTTCAACGGAGCCGTGCCCGACAGTCAGGTGTATTCCTGCAATCTCGAATGGTTCAAGTCCCTTCCCAAAAATTTGCAGGAAGGCATCGAATTCGCCAGCGAAATCACCATGCAGCAGAATCTGGCCAAAGTGCCGGCTGCTCGCGCCTACGCCATGGCTGAGCTGGCCGCAGCCGGTGTGAAATTTTACGTGCCAACTAAGGATGAAAGGAAGCAGTGGGTGGAAAAAGCCGGCGCTCAGTTGCCTGAATGGGACGGTTTTAAAAAGGAACTGGCCGGATCGTTGGATCAATTCGATGCGCTCCTCCAAGCGGCCAATACGATGGGCCGATACTACGTGCACGACGTCAAGGCGTAAGTTTTGACACATGGCGGCGCCGATTGCGAATAAAGCGCCGCCGGTTCACTGATGAATATTTGCTGGAATATAAGGATGTGACGCATGACGATTCGAAATGTCCTCCACAATATTGATGAAAACGGCGAGCGATGGCTGCTGTTGCCGCTATACGCCCTGATCGTGGTAACCATTTTTTCGGAAGTGTTCCGAAGATTTGTCCTCAGTTACTCTTCGATCTGGGCGGAAGAGGTCGCACGGTACGCCTTTATTTACGTTTCATGGATTGGCGCATCGGCCGCCATCAAGGCGCGTGCACACATCCGCATCGACGTCATCCTGCCCTTCGTCGGCAACCGTACACGGGCCGTGATCATGATCTTTGGCGATCTGATCACCATCGTGCTGGCGGTTCTCGCCTTCTGGTGGTCCCTTGAAAGTGTTCTGGTATCCATTAAATTTGGGTCGGTGACTCATGGCCTGCGCATCAGTTTGGCCTGGTTTTTGGCTGCCGTGCCGATCGGGTTTGCCATGATGATTATCCGGCTGATTCAGTCCATCATCCGAGATGTTTCCGACCTCAAGGCCGGTCGACCGATATTCGAGGGTAAGAAACTTTTCGATTAGGAGTATACACATGCTTCAACAATATTTAATGCAGCAAGAAGAAATCGTTCTCGGATGGGGCTTCTTTGTTCCGTTGGCGATGATGGTCGTCCTGATTTTACTGGCCGTCAGAATTTGGGTTGTCATTGGAGTCGGTTCGTTCGCCATGCTGTTAATGACGGGTGTCCTTCCGCCTACGCTGCTGGGCGAGGCGCTGTTCGACGGGGTCGATTCATTCGCATTGATTGCGGTGCCTTTGTTTATTCTTACCGGAGACATTCTTGTGCGAACCGGGTTGTCCGGTAAGCTACTGGACGTGGCCGAAGCCACCATGGGCTCAGTTCGATCCGGATTGGGAACTTCCACCGTGCTGGGCTGCGGTTTTTTTGCCTGTATCAGCGGCTCTGATGCCGCCGACGCCGCAGCCATCGGCAGGATCACCATCGACCGTCTGGTGGCCAAAGGTTATCCCAAGCCCTATGCTTGCGCACTGGTGGCGGCGGGAGCATGCACCGGGATTTTAATTCCGCCATCCATCTCTTACATCATTATCGGACTGGTGCTGGGCATCAGCGCATCAACCCTGTTTCTGGCCGCGGCCATTCCCGGTGTGCTGATCTTGCTGGCGATAATGTTGTCCAATGCCTTGGTCAACCGCGTGAGGGGATACGAAAACAGCACTGCGGGGTTCAATTTTAAATACTGGCGTCAAACGGTGTACGCGGGGCGTTTTGCGCTTCTCATACCCTTTATCATTTTGGGTGGCATCTACTCGGGCGTCTTTACCCCCACGGAAAGCGCAGCGGTGGCAGCACTGTTCACTCTCGTCATCGGGTTCTGGCAAAAAACGCTGAAATTGAGCGATATCCCCAAAATTCTCGAGACCTCGGCCAAGGTGAGCGGTGTGATCGTACCCATCATCGCCATGAGCCTGCCTCTGGCCCAAACACTGGCCAGCCTGCAAGTTCCTCAAGCGTTCGTGAGCTTCATGACTTCCTTAACGAGCAATCCATATTTGATCATAATCATCATGGTCGCCATTTTGATGATTGCCGGCTGCGTCATGGAAACGACACCGAATATTGTTATCCTGGCGCCGTTGCTGCTGCCGCTGGCGCAAGAAATCGGTATGAACGAAATCCATTTTTGTATATTCATGATCACCTCTTTGGGTATTGGTTTTATTACACCGCCAATGGGCTTGAACTTGTTCGTGGTTTCGGGTGTTACCGGGACCCCGATTGTATCCATCTCAAGATATGTCATTCCGTTTGTACTGACCATGCTCGCCATCGCGCTGATGATAGGCTACATCCCATGGATTTCACTCTGGTTGATTAATTGATCGGTTTCGGATGAAAACTGATTTGGGGTGGGATGCGCTGCTTTTCACAACAACCGCTAACGGATTAGGGATTATGCAAAAAGACTGCAAAAACAAAGAGCCCTTATCAACCGAGCGCCGTCGTTTCCTTAAATTGGGTGCCGGTTTCGGCATCACTGCCGCAATGGTCGCACTGTCACAAAACGCTTTGGGTTCTGAAGAAGCCTCCGACCAGATTGGCCGGAAAGAGACGGAGCTCAAAGCCGCCGCCGAGCATACCATGATTTTGGGTACAGCCTATGCGCCTGGGGTTTCACGAAGCTACCCGATCATGCAGCTTGATTTTAAAGAAAATATTCAAAATGCCAGCCTCGGCAGGATCTATGTGCAGCTGGCGCCGTCAGGGCAGGTGGGGGCCAGCGGGGCACTGGCCCGAAATGTTCAGGAGGCGACCATCCAGGCTGGGCAGTGTTCCATTTCCAACTTCTCACCATTTGTGCCCGAGGTTGACCTGATTAACATTCCCTACTGGTGCAGTGAAAATCGAAATTTCGTTAACCTGGTGACTTCTGCTGTTTGGAAAAAAGAGATCCATCCCAAGATCGAGGCCAAGGGATTCAAACCGCTTTGGTATCCGTGCATCGATCCACGCAGCACAGCCCTTGGCAAAGGTTTTAAGGAACCCATCATAACTCCTGGGCAGTTGCGCGGAATTAAATTCCGAATTCCAAACTCGAATATGCTTCTGCGGGTTTACCGCCGCCTGGGAGCCAATCCCACTCCTGTGGAATGGGTGGAAGCGGCTTCTGCGATCCGTCGCGGGTATATAGATGCCCTGGACCCAAGCATTGGGGCGCTCTACGTATTCGGATTCAAAAATCTGCTTTCCCATATCACGTATACCGATATCGTTCACGATGCCCAGATCTACTTTTGCAATCTTGAATGGTTCCGCCAGCTGCCACAGCCTTTGAGGGCATCGATCGATTTTGCCAGCGAAATGACCATGCGGCAGAATCACGCCAAAGTGCCGGCGGCGAGAGCTCATGCGGAGATGCAGTTGACTTCGGCCGGCGTCAAGCTACACCGGCTGAGTCCGGATGAAAAAGCGCAGTGGGTGCAGAAAGTCGGCGCTCAACTCGCCATCTGGAACGATGTGAAAAAGCAGCTGGCAGGATCATTGAGTCAATTTGATAAATTTAAAGAAGCGGCTGATACACCCGGAAATTACTACATCCCCGAAAGATAAGGTCTTCTTGCGTTGTCCCGTCGCCCTGGTTGTGGCTGCTCTGAGGCATGTTGATCTAATGGTATGGTGAGGATAAATTAACCAAAATATGAGCGACGGTGAGATGACCGGTACCGCATGGGTTGGTGATGGATCGTGGAGGGATGCAGAAAAACAACGAGTAACGTCCGCCTGCCTCGAGAAGGTGCTTTTATCAATCTAAATTTACTACAATAAGGAGGGTTACAATGAGTGTCGAATACTTAAAAAAGGCGACTAAAACTGCTGAAACCGGTGAAACGAAAACCCGTGAGATCGTTGTGAACATGTTGAACGATATCAGGGAAAACGGTGAAACGGCAATAAAAAAGTATGCTCAGAAGCTGGACAACTGGACCGGTGATTTCATCATTACCCAGGATGATATCGCCAAGGCGGCGGCGACTCTGGATCAGCGCACGAAAGACGATATTCAGTTCGCCCACGAACAGGTTTTCACTTTCGCTAAAAAGCAGCGGGAAAGTATGCTTGAATTTGAAACGGAATTGCATCCCGGTGTTATTGCCGGACAGAAACTGATTCCGGTGAACGTGGCTGGGTGCTATGTGCCGGGAGGCCGCTTTGCCCATGCCGCATCGGCCCTCATGAGCATTGCCACAGCCAAGGCAGCCGGGGTTCCCTACGTTGTTGCCTGCTCCCCTTCCCATCACGGGGGCGGCATTCATCCGTCCATTCTCTACGCCATGTCGGTCTGTAAACCGGACGTGATAATGACCCTGGGCGGGGTGCAGGCCGTTGCCGCCATGGCCTATGGGATTTTCACGGGGAAACCTGCGGACATCCTGGTGGGGCCCGGCAACAAATTCGTGGCCGAGGCCAAGCGTATTCTCTATGGGGAAGTGGGTATCGATGTGTTTGCAGGTCCTTCTGAAATCTGCATTATAGCCGATGAGACGGCGGATCCAGACATTGTCGCCGCCGATCTGGTGGGTCAGGCGGAGCACGGCTATGATTCACCGGCCGTGTTGATTTCGACATCACAGACTCTGGCTAAGGAAGTAATGAAGAGAGTTCCCGAGGTCATTGCCGCTTTGCCGGCGCCCGAGGTGGCCGAGGCATCCTGGCGCGATTACGGAGAGGTGATCGTGACCTCCACGAGGGAGGAGGCCGCCAAGGTGAGCGACGAATATGCATCTGAGCATTTGGAGATCCAGGCAGCAGATCTCGACTGGTGGTTAAATACGTTGACCAATTACGGTTCCCTCTTTTTGGGTGAAGAATCCACGGTGGCTTATGGTGATAAGACCTCCGGCCCCAATCATATCCTGCCCACCAAGAAAGCGGGGCGCTACTCCGGTGGATTGAGTGCCGGCAAGTTTATCAAAACAGTCACCTACCAGCGGTTGACCAGGGAAGCAAATCGGCAGATTGGATGCGTTTCTGCGCGCATTTCCCGTCTGGAAGGCATGGAGGCCCATGCACGTACATCAGATGTGCGTCTGGCCAAGTATTTTCCGGATGAGAAATTTGATTTAGGGGGATCCAAATGAGTTTGATCGACGAACTGTTTGATTTGAAGGACCGGGTTGCCCTCGTGACAGGCGGCAGCTCGGGTATCGGGCGGGCCATGGCGTTTCACCTCGCCCGGGCGGGTGCGGCGGTCGTGCATGCCGCGCTGCCCCGGGAGGAAGAGGGGCTCAAGGAGGCGGTGACCGAAGCAGAAGCATTGGGGGTGCGTGCCGCCTACGTGACATGCGACGTGAGCCATCTCGAGGAGCTCTCTGGCATGGTGGAGCGGGCCTCTTCCTTTTTCGGTTCTCCGGATATCCTGATCAACGCCGCCGGTGTCAATCTCCGGGAACCGTGGGAAAAGGTGAGTCCTGAGTCATGGAACAAGACCATCACCATCAATTTGACGGCCCCGTTCTTCCTTGCACGCCTGTTGGTACCATCCATGCGCGAGAAAAAGTGGGGAAAAATCATCAACATCGGTTCCCTTCAATCGGTGCGGGCCTTTCCCAACAGCGTTCCGTATGGCGCGTCCAAGGGCGGGGTGATGCAGCTGACGCGGGCCATGGCAGAAGCATGGTCCAAGGACCAGAGCGGGATCACCTGCAATGCCATCGGGCCGGGATTTTTCAAGACCGGTCTCACCTCACCGTTGTACAACGACCAAAAGGTCATCGACGCCCTGGCCAGACAGACCATTATCGGCCGCAACGGGGAAATGTCGGACCTGGCAGGGGTGACGGTGTTTCTGGCCTCCCGGGCTTCGGACTACATCACCGGGCAGCTGATCTTTTTAGACGGCGGCTGGTCCGCTAAATAACACAACGATAACGCAACGTCCAAAGGAACGAACACGCATGAAAGCGCTTGTGTACACGAAACCGGACGAGGTCATATACCGGGACGAACCGGAACCGGTGCCCGGCGAGGGTCAGGTGCTCGTAAAGGTGGCGGCCTCGGGCATCTGCGGTTCCGACATGCACGCCTACCACGGGCATGACCCACGCAGGGTTCCCCCGCTCATCCTGGGCCACGAGGTGGCGGGTACCGTCGCATCGGGAAAAAGGAAGGGCGAACGAGTGGTCATAAACCCGCTCATGACATGCGGCATGTGCGCCTACTGCGAAAGCGGCCACACGAACCTGTGCACCACGAGGGAACTCATTGGAATGCGGGTTGCGGGTGCATATTGCGAGTATGTGGCGATTTCAGAAGGGAACCTGGTTCCTATTCCCGGTTCCTTCGACATGGTGAAGGCCTCCCTCGCGGAGCCGGCGGCTTGTTCTCTCCATACCCTCAACCGGGCACGGATGCTGTCCTCAAGACCCCTTGCCGAGCTTCGGGCACTGGTAATTGGAGGCGGGGCCATCGGCATGCTGTCCGCTCTGCTTCTCACAAGCTACGGGTGCCGGCACGTGATGGTGGCCGAGACCAACAAGCTGAGACGGGAGATGGTTGCGCGCTCAGTGGGATGTGTTGTCCATGACCCGCTGGGCGATCACGAAATCCCGGCCGATTCTTTCGAACTGGTGATCGACGCGGTCGGGGGAGGGGTAACCCGCTCACTGGCGTCGCGGGCCGTCATGCCGGGAGGGATCTTCGCCCATATTGGGCTCATGGATTCGAAGGAAGGCCTCGACATCAGGAAGATGACCCTGCAGGAAATTTCCCTCATTGGAATTTATACGTACACCCGGGAGGATTTTCGCTCCACCGTGGGTGCGCTGGCGAATGGGATGTTCGGCGGTCTCGAGTGGGTGGAGACAAGGCCCCTTGCCGAAGGCGCCCAAGCCTTCGACGACCTATATAAAGGAAAAACGCCCGCGGCCAAGATCGTGCTGGTGCCGGAATTGTAGTCGGCGCCGCACCTGGCTTACGGAGGCTTGAACTGAGTTAAGATTTCCGCTGTTGATTCGGATCGGTCGGTTGCGCCTTTGTAACACATCCGTTACGTGCCAAGACAGACTCCCGGAGACCATTATGGGCCGCACCGCTATTTTATGAATTTATGACTGACGACGAACCATTAGAAGCTATCTCTTTAGCCAAAGCGGAAACATTTGTATTCAGGGCACGCATCGATACTCCCGTTCGGACTTCTTTCGGGACCATGTATGATAGACCATCTGTATTGATTCGGCTGGAGGATAAAGATGGTGCCTATGGGTGGGGCGAGGTCTGGTGCAATTTCCCAAGCGTTGGGGCAGAGCATCGTGCCAATCTGATAAATGAGGTGTTGATTCCGCTGTTATTCGAACAATCCTCCATTCAACCGACTGAAACTCTCTCTTTTCTCACCCCAAAAACCCATATTCTGACAATACAATGCGGTGAGCCCGGCCCTCTGTCTCAAGCGATTGCCGTTTTAGACATCGCTATTTGGGATCTAATCGCACGTAAAAGAGGCAAACCCCTATACACCCTACTTAGTACTAAGGCGGTTGAAAAGATACCGGTTTATGCCAGCGGAATAAATCCCGAGGAATCGTTGAAAACTGTCAATGATTGTCGTAAAGAGGGGTATCGGGCATTCAAGCTTAAAGCTGGCTTTGGTCATGAATTCGATTTTCCCAATATAAACCGGATCTTCGAACAGTTGAGCGCCAATGAAACGTTAATGCTTGACGCCAAGCAGGCGTGGAGTTTGGCCGAGGCAAAAAAAATTATCGATAAAATATCTGATTATCCAATCGAATGGCTTGAGGAGCCTTTACCTGCAGACCGACCGGAAGCAGAATGGGCTGAACTTTCATGGGCCTCTCCCATACCGCTTGCTGCAGGCGAAAACATTCGCGGTATCGAGGATTTCAACAATAGAATTTCAGCCGGTCATATCACTGTTATCCAGCCGGATGTGTGTAAATGGGGAGGCGTTACGTGTCGGTGGATGTAACGCAGTAGACGGGCCAAAAGACAAGCAAGATGTGGATTTATTTTTTGCTGGGGCCCTAAGGCCAACAAGCGTATGCTGAGAACGCCGCAAGTGCGCCGGCAAGATTCCTTCCCGGTTCGTTTGGAGCGTAAAAGAACATCGTGGCATGTTGCCGTGAATTGTCAACAGGAAGTGCCTGGAGGGTTCCGGGTCCTTCAACCGAAAACAAGGAGGCAGATCATCATGAAGAAGCTCGCGACCATCGTTTTTCTAATGTTATGCGCGTGTGCGCTCACTGTGCCGGCTTTGGCTGAGGATAAATACCCGTCCCAGCCCATCACTTACGAAATTCCCTTTGGTCCGGGCGGCCAGTCCGACCTGGAGGCCCGCCGGCAGCAGCCCCTGTTGGAAAAAGAACTGGGTGTCAAGGTGATCGTCCAATACAAACCCGGCGGCGGGGGATCGGTTGGCTGGGCCGACCTGATTCAGCAGAAGCCCGACGGGTATTTCATCGCCGGCATCAACATTCCCCACATCATCCTCCAGCCCCTGGCCCGCGGCAACGCGGGGTACGAAACCGACCAGATCGTTCCCATCGCACTGTTTCAGGCCACTCCCATCGGACTGGCGGTGTTGAAAGACTCCCCCTTCAAGACCCTCGACGACCTCGTGAAATATGCCAAAGCCAATCCGGGCGCCGTGATCTGCGGCGGGTCCGGCACCTGGTCGGGGCACCACATCGCTAACCTGCAGTTCGGCAAGATGGCGGGCATCAACATGACCTACATCCCCTCCAAGGGTGCCGCCGATTCCATCGCGGCCTTCCTGGGTGGACACGTCAAGGCCGTCTGGGCCAACAGCAACGACCTGGTCCAGCACGCGGACAAGATCCGGGTGCTGGCTTTCGGAACCAAGAAGCCCTTTGTCGGGATGCCCGAAGTGCCGACCTTCGAGAGCCAGGGATACAAGCTATACGCCTCCATCGACCGGGGCGCTGGGGCGCCTCCGGGCACGCCGGATGCGGTGCTCGACGTGCTCGAAAAGGCCTTTCTCGACATCGCCCGTGATCCCAAGATCCAGGCCCAGATGGTGAGCGAAGGTTTCGTGCCGTTAGAAATGGGGCGCAAGGAATCCAAGGCCTATATCGACGAATTGGTCAAGGAATGGGCCCCGGTGGTCAAGGAGTTCAAGAAGTAAACGCTGTATTCCACCCAGGCCGGAGGCGCGCCTCCGGCCCAACCCTTAGGATGAGATGATATGTGGGATCCGCTTGTGGCAGGGTTGCTTCACGTTTTTGTACCCATGAACTTTCTTATGCTCAGCGTTGGCGTTTTCATGGGGATCGTGTTCGGCGCGCTTCCGGGGCTGACGGCGACCATGGGGCTCGCGCTGCTGGTTCCCTTTACCTTCACCATGTCCCCCGCCGCCGGTCTCATCATGCTGGCGGGTATCTATGTCGGTGCCATGTATGGGGATGCCATCCCGGCGGTACTTATCAACACACCCGGAACCCCGGCGGCCATCGCCACCACCTTCGACGGCTTTCCCCTGACCCAGAAGGGCATGGCCCAGCACGGCCTGGTGGCGGCGGCCTTCGCCTCCTCCTACGGTTCCCTGGTAGCCAACATCGTACTGGCTTTGGCCGCACCTCCCCTGGCGGAATTCTCGCTCAAGTTCGGCCCTCCGGAATACTTCTGGCTGGGGATCTTCGGCCTCACCATCATCGCCTCCCTGTCTTCGGGATCGATGGTTAAGGGGTTTCTGGCCGGTGCCGTGGGATTGCTGCTCAGCGCCGTGGGTATGGCCCCTATCGGCGGGGATGTCCGGCTGACCTTCGGGTTCCCCGAACTCCAGGCCGGCATCGGACTGATCGTGGCCCTGATCGGCTTCTTCTGTCTGCCCGAGATCCTGTCGAGTGTCATCGGCCAGCGGCGCACGGCCTACACGGAAAAGACCGTCAAACCGGAATTGAGGGTCGTCCGGGAGGTGATCGCCGACCTGCTGAAAAAGCCGGTCCTGATGTTACGCTCCTCGATAATCGGCACTGTGGTGGGCTTCGCCCCGGGTGCGGGCGGCAACATCGCCAGCATGGTCTCCTACAACGAGGCCTGCCGCTGGGACCGTCACCCGGAGGATTACGGCAAGGGCACCATCAAGGGCGTGGCCGCCTCCGAGGCAGCCAACAGCGCCATGGCACCGGGGTCCCTGATTCCGCTGCTGACCCTGGGGATACCCGGGTCGCCCCCGGCCGCGGTAATTTTGGGTGCGCTCATGCTCCACGGCATGCGTCCCGGTGCGGAGCTGTTCACCAGCCACGCCGGCGTCACCTACGCCTTCATCATGGGACTTCTGGTGGCGGCCTTCATGGTCACCCTGATCGGCTCCTTCGGCTCGTTCATCTTCGCCCGGATCATCAACATCCCCTCCCGGTTTCTGGCCCCGGCCATAATTTTCATGACGGTGCTGGGATCCTATGCCATCCGGAACAACATACTGGACGTCTGGGTCATGTTTATCTTCGGCATAGTTGGGTACATCTCCAGCAAGCTCAAATTTCATCCGGCACCAATCGTGCTGGGCCTAATTCTGGGGCCCTTCGTGGAAGAAGGACTGGTGCAGTCGATGCTGGCCGGCCAGGCCACCGGTAGCGTTTTCAAGTATATGGTGTTCCGGCCTATCAGCCTGGTCTTGATTGCCATGACTCTACTGTCGGCCGTGTGGCCCTTTTATGCCGATTGGCGCGTCAAACGGCGAAAATCCGTCGACAGTGCATTTGCTATCACCAACGAGGAAGACGACCATGATGCTTAATGCCGACTTGATCATCGGCGGCTTCATCGCCGCCTTGGCGATTCTTGCCTATGCCGTCACACGCGACGTCTCCCGTCTAGGGATCATCTTCGTGGACTATGTTCTGGTCATCATGGGGGTGCTCAGCGCTGTGATCCTGGTAAAGGGCTTCATCAAGCCTGAGCGCCTGAAATTCTTCGAATCGACCGTGGAGCGTAACAACGTGGTAACGGGTGTGGCGATCCTGCTTGTGTACCTGATCTTCCTTCCCCTGGTGGGTTTTCTGCCGGCAAGCTATGTCTTCTATTTCGCCTTCAACACCTACCTGACGGACGAGGATCGCTTTTCAACGCGCAACCTGATCCAGTCGGCCGTCATCAGCTTCCTGGTGGTCACAGCCTTCTATTTCATCTTTCACAATTTTCTGGAGGTGCCGCTGCCGGCAGGGCGCTGGTTCGACAACTGAGACTTGCAACCGTACGAGCGTCCTGCCGCGGTCACCAAAACCTAACCGAACGAGGCGGTATCATGTCTCCAACAATCGCTGTTGCATCCCGATCGAGGCCGGTCATGGCGTCGTCTGCGCTCACTTGAGGAAACCCGTTTGATGTGCCTTCACCTTAAGTTGACGACAATTTGGCCCTCCCCTGTCGAGCCCTCTCCACCCATCGTGTTCAAACGAAACAAAATTAATAAGTAGCACATTGTAAATACAAAAAAATACATTTCGATTGAAAGCACCGGCCGTTTTTGGTAAGATTGTTTTGCAAAGGTCAACAGGTGCCTTTGAATCCGGTAAAATATACCGGTACCCGATCCGCCCCTCCTGGCATGCCAGAGTCGAGGGGTTTTCCATTTATGGATGGAAACCAACTATCAGGAGGTGATGATGAAATTCACCGAATTGCTTTTGCCTGTGGCTCCGAATCCGATTTTGCTGGCGGCGCTCCTGCTGGCCGCCATGTACTTGGCACGCAAACCGTTTCATCGGGCAGTCCTGGCCTTCAGCCTGGTGATCAACAATGCCTTGAGGCTTTCGGCCGCCTCGGTGCGTCAGGCCGAAAAAAAACTGGTCGAACGCAACCGCGAGGTGCTCATGGCCGAGGGCCTGGAAAATGCCGAGCGCCTGGTAGAGCGGGAATTCGAGCGGATCAACGCCGCGGTGGTTCGCGACCTGAAAGGGTATCCAGCCTTGCAACGCCAGATGGCGGAAGTGGCCACCAAACTCGAAGAGGATCACGCCCGCAGTGTAGAGGTACCGCCGAATCTGCCAAATTGGATTAACATCATCGAGTCCATCGCCACTATCAAGCATGATGGCGACTCGATGGTGGGCAAAATGCTGGGTGAAATCGACCGGAACCTCCGGGAACAAAACCGGACCGCGATCGAGAGCTTCCGCAGCTCCAGCGGCAAACGCCAGGTACTGCTCAATCGAATGCTGCCGTTGTGGCGCAAGGTCCAAAAAACGTTGGATGATATCGGTCGCTCTATCTCGGATCTGACCAACCGGGCCAAGAGCATCGACCGCTACATGGACGACTACCAGGAGATCCGAGCCCGGACCGACAAGGCGGCCCGCAAGCTCTCCTCCTCCGCCACGACCCAGTTCTTTATTGCCGGCCTGGTGCTACTGATTGCCATCGGCGGAGCTGTCATCAATTTCAACCTGATTGCACTGCCCATGTCGGAAATGGTCGGCGGCGGCAGCTTTATCGGACCTTACAGGACATCCGATGTGGCGGGGCTCGTGATCATTCTGATCGAACTCAGCATGGGACTCTACCTGATGGAGTCACTGCGCATCACGCGGCTGTTTCCGGTCATCGGCTCCATGGACGACAAGATGCGCCTGCGCATGATCTGGATTACGCTGTCGTTGCTGACCGTCTTGGCCGGAGTCGAGTCGGCGCTGGCGTTCATGCGGGATCGCATCGCCTCCGATATGGAAGCCCTTCGTCAGACTCTGGCCGGAGTGGAACAGGCGGTTCAGGCGGGCAGCAAGATACCGACTATCGGTCAGATGATCATGGGGTTCATCCTGCCTTTTGCCCTGACCTTCGTTGCCATCCCCTTGGAATCGTTTATCTCCTCGGCGCGCAGTGTTCTGGGAACCATGGCCGCAGGCCTGCTCCGGCTCATCGCCTTTTTTCTGCGGTTTTCGGGCAACATCGTTTACTATACCGGCAAATTGGTTACCGCTCTCTACGACCTGGTCATCTTCCCGCCCCTCTGGCTCGAGGGCGTCGTCACCGAGAGACCGTTCAAAATACGGCAGGCATTCGAACAGATCTCAAAGGCCCGGCAATCTGGAAAAGCGGCCAAAGACAGCCAAAAGAACGAAGACCGATTTGAAATACTGGAGAGCAGCGAATGAAGCACTTCTTTATCCTGGCACTGCTGATCGGATTGGCGGCAGGCGGCTGTACCGACGCTCGGAACCGGACCACAGGGGTCTACATTCTTCTGGACACCTCCGGCACCTATGCCCTCGAGCTGAAAAAAGCGCAGTCGATCGTCAATTATCTTCTGGGGACACTGCAGCCAAACGACACACTGGCGGTGGCCTGCATCGATACCGGTAGTTTCAGTGAAAAAGACATCGTTGCCAAAATGACGTTCGACCAGCGGCCGTCGTTAGCCAATAACCAGAAAAGGGCCTTCCAAAAAACAGTGGCCGACTTCGTGGCCAAAGTCAAAAGCAGTTCTTACACCGATATATCCGGCGGCATCCTGCAAGCCACCGAGTATCTGAACGAAGCGGGCGCCGGACAAAAATACATCCTCATTTTTTCAGATCTGAAGGAGGAACTCGCCAAGGGTCATGTGCGTGATGTCCCGTTTCAGCTTTCCGATTTTAACGTGATCGCGTTGAATGTGACCAAACTGAGGCAGGACATTCGCGATCCCGGAAACTATCTCGACCGTGTCGAGCAATGGCGATCCAAGATCGAAAGCGGTAAGGGCAAGTGGCGGGTTGTCAACGATCTGGAGCGAATTGACGGTATCTTTTCTCGGTAGTGCAGATTGATTTTCATAGCCCATGACAAGGCTTTCGGGCGCTCCTTTTTCCTTGACTAACCCCAATTGTAGCTTTATTGTAGCTTATTCATTTTTAAACCGAAAGCAACACCGCCCCTTCCAAGTTGACGATTTCGAAAGCGACCTTGGTTGATACCACCGCTGCCTTGAACCAAAAGTTTTTCTCTTTTAGTTAAGGGACTCAATGGCGACAAACGAAAAAACTCCCGAAACATCCGAACACAAAGGATCCTCGGCGGAACAACCCGACAAGCGTGTTAAATTCGAAATTTATGGCGAGGAAATGATCGAAAAGAGCGTCAAGTCGAGCGGCAACAGCGGTCGTGTCTATCTGCCGCCGAACTGGGTCGGTCACCAAGTGAAAATCATTCGAATCGACTGAGGTATCGGTAGACGGTATCAAGGATGTAACGTCAATCCATTAACCGTGGTGAGGAAATTCGTCCGTGGAAAATGTGATCATCAGGAGACTGAAGCCCGCTGATGCCGATGAAATCAGCCGCATCTACAGCGCCATTACCCAAAAGCCGGCCCAGGCTGATTTTAAGAACCTGGTCGAGGATCATGCCCTGAGTACCGGTGACGCCTGTTTTGTGGCCGAACTCGACGGGGCTGTTGCCGGCTTCATGATCAGCTACATCATGACCCTCGGTTTCGGAATAGAAAAAAGCGCCTGGATCGCCACGCTCGGGGTGAACCCCCAATACATGGGGCAGGGTATCGGGGCACAGCTGTCGCGGGAGGTTTTCAAATTCTACAAGGCCGAAGGGATCCACAACGTTTACACCTCCGTGCGCTGGGATTCGACCGATCTGCTCTCTTTCTTCAAGACTCTCGGTTTTGACCGCAGCAACTTCATAAACCTCCGAAAAGTGCTCGAATAGTCCGTAATTGGCCGGCAGTTTTAATCCCCGCTCGTCGTCATTATTTTTTAAAGTCATTGTTTAAAGAAAAACCGAGATCCCCTAACCCGTGGTCGTGACGGAAGGGTAACGTTCCGGCGCTGCACATCGCCCCTCCGCCCTCAGCGTAGAAACGGGATAGTGGACGCATGCTTTACTGAGCGGCGGTTTCGGAATTGTTATTGCGTACCTGCCGGCATCGATTCGACGATTGTAATGCCGGAAGGATGCGACAGCCCGGCCGCAGCGGCCATGGCGTGGTAAAGGTGGGTGTTGTCGATGATCCGCGTTCCGGGATACCACGCGCCTTGATACGGCTCGAACAGGCTCAGGCCGCTGCCGACAGCGTAGAGCCGGACCAGTTCGTTGGTATGGCTGCCTGAGGCATAGGTGACGTTGCCTTCCGGATAGACATATGTATCGCAGTAACCCGAAAGGCACGGTGAAATCACGCTCTTGACCTGTAGCGGGAGATCACCAGCACCCAGCGGCTCACCGAGCCGCATGCCGCTGTTGCCGTGGTCGGCGGTGACGATCAAGAGGGTATTGAACCAGGTGATGTCGTCGCCCGGCCGTTCGATGAAGGCGACCGCCGCACGGACCGCCTCGTTCAGGTCCCACATGGTACCGATCAGGCGCCGAAAGTCGTTGGCATGATTGGCCCAGTCGATATCCCCCTGCTCGAACATCACGAAGAAGCCTTCCGGGTCCCGGCTCAACACCGTCAACGCCGCCGAGACGCAATCCTTTAGAAGCGGGTTTTCGCGTGTGGCCGGGTTCACTTCGGGCGCACCGGGTTTGTCCACCGGTACGGGCGACTCGAAATTCCCGTCCGCACCGCCGAACAAACCGAAGAGTTTACTGCCTTGCCTCGCCGCCGTGCGGGCGGACGCCAGCAGGGCGGCCGCGCCGTCGACGCCCTGTCTTCGTTCGGCAAATACATATGTTTCTCCGAAGCCGTCGGTCTTGAGTGCGGTATAATCCGTTTCGGAGAGGTATTTAAACTTTCCGACCCATTTCGGATGGCCGCCGCCGATCACCACCTCCGGCTGAAAGCGCCGCAAGATGTCAGCGGCAATCGCAACATAATGGTCACGATCGACATTGTGGCTGACGTGTGCCGCGGGGGTGGCATGCGAAAACGGCACGGTGCTGACCACCCCGATCGCAAATCCTTTTTCGCGGCGCAGCCGCTCGGCCAGCGTGGTCAGAGCGCCTTCGATCGGATCGCCTGAAAGCCAGGCGATGTTGCCGTCATCGGTTTTGAAGCCAGTCGACCAGGCCGTGGCGGCCGAGGCCGAATCGGTGGCCGCCGCTGCAAGATACGCCATTCTTGACCGCTGTTCGGCGCCATCCTCTCGGAACGATTCCGGCCGGGTTCCGCCCTCGCCGGGGTTGTACCCCAACCAGGGCAGGATGCGGTTCGGATCGTAGGGGAGTTCTCCCCGCCTCTTCGCCCAGGTGTTGTATGTGGTGACATCCCAGGTGGCGACGTCCACCTGCAAGGGGAAGCGGTGAAACTCCAGGCCGTCGCCGACCCCGCAAAGGTACCGGCCGGCAGCGACCTCGTGGGCCATCTGCATGCCGTCGCCGATAAACAAGATGATGTGCCGGATCGGCACGATCGGGGGCCGGTTACCATCTGCTCCTCCGGCGGCCGAAGCCAATACCGAGATGACGATACCGATAATGACAACCGGAACTGTAACAAATCGGATGGTCCTGGCACAAGCCATGCTCTCATCCTCATTAACGCAAAAATGTATTAAGCTTTACTTTAGACTATTTAAATTATTTGACTGATTTTTAATGATAATTCTTCTATAGAATATGGCTTTTGAATAAAACCGTCGCACCCTTCCGCCAAAACCCGGGACGCCTCGTCTTTGATGTCACAGCCGCTCGTGAGAAGCACTTTTACGACGGGATTCAATTTTCTTATCCGATTGAACACGGCACTTCCTCCCATGCCCGGCATGATCATGTCCAAAACGACCAGGTCGATCTCGGCAGCGTTCTTTTCGAATAGATCCACTGCCGCGCATCCTTCGCCGGCTTCGATGACCGTGTACCCCAACCGCCGCAACATCTTGGCGTTGACCTGCAACACCATTTCTTCGTCCTCCACCAGCAGAACGACGCCCTGCCCTTTTTCGATTCCAGCCGCTGTCGGGGTTTCCGGCCGGCAGTCCACAGCTCCGTCCGCCGGAAGATACACGCGAAAGGTTGTCCCCTGCCCTTTGCGGGATGCGACTTCGATGTATCCACCATGCCCTTTGACGATGCCGAAGACAGAAGCCAGCCCCAACCCGGTCCCACGGCCCATTTCCTTGGTGGTGAAAAAAGGTTCAAAAATGCGTTCCTGAATATCGGGATCCATGCCGACGCCCGTATCGGTGACCGTCAACTCGACGTAAGCACCGGGCTCCGGCTTGAAGCGCGTGGTCGCGATATCGGCCTGGCAGACATTTCTTGTTTTCAGGACGAGGTCGCCGCCGGCCGGCATCGCATCGGCGGCATTGACAAACAAATTCAAGAGGACCTGTTCGATCTGCCCTCTGTCCGCATTCACCGCATGCAGGTCGGTTTCGGGCCGAAAGCAAATGGCAATGTCCTTGCGTGTCCTGCCGATGGTCTGGGCGAGCTCCTCGACCAGTTGATTCACATTTAGCGGGCGAATGTCGTATCGCCCCTTTCTGGCATAACCGAGCAACTGTGACGTGAGCCGGGTGCCGGTCCGGATTTGTTTCTCGATGTTGGTCAGGTATTCATGATGCAGGTGGGTCCCATCGAGATCGGCGAGCATCAGGGAGACGCTGCCCTGAATGCCCATCATCAGGTTGTTGAAGTCGTGCGCTATGCCGCCGGCCAAAGTTCCGATAGCCTCAACCTTCTCGGTCCGCGCCATTTGGGCTTCCATCTTTTTGCGGTTTTCTGCCGCCCGGACACGCTCGGTGATGTCTATAAAAAAGTTCAATGTAGCCGGACGACCTTTCCAATCGATCCGCACCCCGGTTACCTCCACCCACTTCAGCTCTCCGGGGCGGGTAATGATGCGGCAAGAATAGGTTGCCGGGGCATCCTTGCCTTCAATTCTCAGCATATGCCTTTCGCGCACCATGGCCCTGTCATCCGGATGAATGTATTCGAAGGGGTCGCTGTTTGTCGTGATCTCTTCATTGGAGTAACCCAGGACTTCCGATATGGTGCGGTTGGCAAACGCGACTTTCTGGTCTTGAGTCAACATAATTCCCACACTGATGTTCTCGACCAAGGTACGGTATCGCTCTTCGGACTCCCGCAGGCGTTCCTCGACCTTTTTGCGATCTGATATGTCGAAGAAACTGGCCAAAATGGCCGGTTTGCCGTCAAACTCGATTCGACTGGTGGTGTAGCTCAGCCATTTTTTACCGCCGGTCTTGGTGATGATGTCGATTTCTTTCCAGGGCATTAATGCCACACCTTGGAGCTGTTTTTCGAGCCGCTCGCGAACACGATTTCTTTTTTCCGGAAGGAACAGGTCGAAAAAGTCGACCATTCCGCTCTCTTCGCGCGAATACCCGCTGATTCCTTCACCGGCAGGGTTGATGTACACGGCGCGGCTGTCCTGGACGATGACGATCCCGGCATCGGTGGTCTCCGTGAGGGTGCTGAACTTGATTTCGTTCTCGCGGATGGTTCGTTCCAGGAGTTTCCGCTCGGCGATGAAACAGGACAACTGATGGACATCCCTAAGGCGACGCCTACCGGACTCGCTGGCGATCTTTTTGTAATAAGCCGCTTCCCGGCGGGCTTCCGCGAGCAGGCTTTCCAAGTTCATGATCTGCCGCTGCAAAACAGATTTTTCTTCGGGCATTTCATAATTCCTTTGCCACTGTGATCAGGACGCCGGTCCAGTCAAGGCCCCTGCTTTTGTTCAGAAACGGCGCCACTTCCACTCCGGAATAAAACCCGAAAAGCGGGCAACCGTGCCGGCTGAAGGCCTGCTGGACCTCGGCAGCCTCCTCGGTCATGGTGTTCGAATAACGGGCCGTTCGACCGGCACAATCGATGTAGAAACCGAGTTGGGCCTTGTAACCGTCCGCCTGGATCTAATCCAGCAACTCGCCTGCATTTCGTCTGGCCGAGGATACCATTTTATCGGCATCGCGCAGCATGAACTGGATTTCCGCACCCTCTTCGATATCGGGTTCGAAAAGGCAAATGCCCTCGCCTTCCGGCAACGCCCCAATAATGAGCCGGTTGACGTAGCGCCCCTCCTCGAACCCCATGTATTTCTCGCCGTGATAGACGCCGATAGTCAACAAATCCACTGGAGATTTGCGCCGCCAGTTGCGGTCGCCGTAAAGTGCATCGATCGTCGCCACGACCGGACGCCCGTCGAGTTCATAGATACAGGCCCCGGCTGCCTTCGTCACGCGGTGATAGGTGCCATCCAGCGGCGTACAACTGTGCATGATCCGATGATGCACTCGAAAACCGCCGCTCAGAAGCGCGCCTACAGACATTTCAGAGGCCACGGATGTGCCGCAGAACTGGGCGGACGATTGCATTGCATAGTCACCAATCAGGCCGGCACCAAAGATTGGGATGCCGGTCTCTAACACTTCGGAAATGCCCTCGATCAAAGGAGTGGAAGCGTTCATTACCGGTGCTGATCGCAGGTTGGAGGGCTTTTTGATGGAATCATAAAAAAACAGGAGCAGGCGGTCCTCCGGTGACCGCACCAACTGTTGTGCCAACTGCCTTCCGGCGTCCTTCTCATCTTCGTCTAATCGGTCGGCGGCTGCGACTTGGCAGCGGATCTCATCGGACTGAATCGCCATTGCCCCGGCAGGATGCCCGGAGTAGGCGAGCGTGTGGGGGGTGATGACGCCGACCGCCGAACCGCCGATGATCGGCACACTTCGGCCGAAAACCATCTGCAGTCCTTCGAAAAATTCGGCGTGGGCCAGTTTGCCGCTGCAAAAGGCCACCACAAGGTCGGGCCGGTCGATCGAACCGTTAGTCAACGCCTCTTCAGCCACCGTCCGACCCGAAGCCCTCGCGTCGGTGAGATTCCCAAAGCCGATTCCGATCTTCATCGAGACCCTCCTCTGATGATCATGCGAAACGGTCATGGCCCAACAGGCCGCCACAGTGCGAGAAAATGACGCGCCGGAGCCCGGATGAGCGGTTGTGCCCACCTTTTTTTCCGTATTCCATTCGTTCACAACCAGAGCCCGGCCCGTTCTTACGACGACAGGTGCCGCTTTGCTGCGATGGGTTATAGAATGACAACGCCATGCAAATGCTTAACTGCAGCGCTCGGGAACGCACATCCGCTACAGTTCGGCCAACAACTTCAAATCCATCGCATGCGCACTGCCAGCCTCTTTTTGTTCGTTTAGTTTAAATTGAAATATTAAATTTCGATCCGGTAGATCGTATGGTGTCGTGCCCTCCGGCAAATCGGATTTGGTGAAATAGGCGGTTCGATAGGGTGAATTCGGATTCCTGGCATCGGTTATCCACAACCCCCCCGATATCCTGGTAATGTAACGCATGTAGCCCCTGCCGCGTTGCTGATCGTAGTGGTAGCAGCGTCCGACCACAATCGACCCGACATCGCCCCAGTTCTTGCCGCGCGGCTGCTTGATTGGAAACAGGTTGGGGATCAGATAACCGGGCATGAACATGTCGGCCTCGTAGCGCAGCTCCTTTGAGACATTTTGAAACGCGACGATTTCGACCCGGCAGCCCCTGTTCTGAAGTGCCCGCACAACTTTGACGAAATCGCCGTCACCGGTGGCAAAAATCACCCGATCCAGGTATTCAGACTGTAGAAGCGCGTCGACGGCCATGTCCAGGTCGGCATTGGCCTTGCAATAACGACTACCGGATTCGTCCGTGAACCACTTGACGATCTTGCGGTTGATCTTGTAACCGTATTCCCGCAAAACGAAAAAGAACTCGTTGATCTTGTATTTGTACTTCGAATCCTTGGCCGCACGCTCCTCGTCGTAGGCCACGTAAACGTTCAGGCGCACGGCTTCGGCACCGTCGCGGCAGGCAAACTCGCGCAAAACATCGTATTGCATGCCGAAACCGCCGTTCAGTCTCATGTTTTCGGCATCGATATAAACCCCGACCTTCGAACTGGAAATCGTATCGTTCACGGCTTCTCTCCTCAAAATTATGACTCAATACCGGACGAATGCAAATCCGTCGCTAATCTCTTCAAACGTCGGTGCCGGAAGATGCGGCCTGAGCTTCCGGTACTCTTTGGCTTTACAGATCAAAATGACGCGATCGGCACCTTTGTTTTGATCGATCATTTGGATGAATTGGCCGGTGCCGAGATGGCGCGGCCGGGCCTCCTCGTAACTGAGCCCGTAGGCGAACTCGTTGAGGCCGCCGATCAGGTAAACTGACTCGGTTCCATAAAACCAGCAGACCGCCCGGATGACCGAGGCGTCCACCACGAAAATCGTGTCAGGGCCAACCATGGCGGCGTGGCGGCGCAGAAAGTCCCCCGGTGCCTTGATCTCGGTAATGCGGTCCGGCACGCTCCAGGGCCCCACCAGCATCAGAAGAACCGGCGCGGCGACGAAAAGGGCCATTTTCCTTCCCGGCGGCGTCTGCACCACGGCCCACAACAGTGAAGCAGTGCAGAAAAAGAGTCCGGCGGTCACGAGAACCCACTTCCATGCCTCTGAACTGCCGTATGGTTTGATCCCGCCCACCCCGTACACCTGGTTGGCAAATAACGCAACGGCCGCCAGACCCGTCACTGCCGCCAGGGTGCCGGCTCCGAAATCAAACGCCCTGCGCCTACCGGCATCGAGGTATCGATCGAGACCGACAGCGAGCAAAATGGCCAGCGGGGCGAAGCACGGCAGTATGTAGGTCGCCAATTTTCCCTCCGAGGCTGAAAAAAAAATAAAGGGAAAAAGCAGCCAGCAGATCGCAAAACGATGCAACGCGTGCCCGTCGCCTGTCGTACGCAATCCGATCGCCGCCGCCGGAAAAAGAAAGGACCAGGGAATGGCCCCCAGGACGATGACCGGAACAAAAAACCAAAACGGTTGCGGGTGCTGCCCTCCGGTCGAGGACAGAAAACGCTGCACATGCTCGACCCAGAAGAAATAGTGCCAGAAATCAGGCTCCCGCCGCGCGATCACCAGTGCCCACGGAAGGGCCACCAGAACGGCGGCCAGCATCGGAAGCCATACGATCTTGAACAGCTCCCGCCAGCGACGTTCCCAGATCATAAACGGCAGGATCGCCACCACCGGCAGCACGAAGGCCAGGAATCCCTTTGTCAGAAAAGCCAGCCCTAAAAACACGCCGAAAAGCGACAGAAAACAGCTTTTTCTCGCTCCCGCTGCGGATTTGTACGCTACAAAAAAGCACGCCATAGCGGCCGTCAACCACAGTGCGAGCAGCCCGTCCAGAACGCTGAAAGTACCCACAGCGAATGTTTCCGCAAAGGTCAACTGGGCGGCGGCCGCAAGGGGTGCCTCGCGGCGGGACCCGCCGCCGAATCGGCGGACCAGCCAAAAAACGACCAGGGCCGACAAACCGGCGGCCGCGGCCGAAGGGAACCGCACGCCGAAGGGATTCTCTCCGAACAGCAGTATCGACCCGGCATTGGCCCAATAGCCCAGGACCGGCTTTTCAAAATACCGGATGCCGCAGATGCGGGGAACGACCCAGTCCCCGCTGGCGATCATCTCACGCGGAATCTCGCCGTAGCGGGTCTCGTCGGGAACCGCGAGCGGCCGTGCATTCAACGGCACGAGATAGATCAGTACAAATAGGCCGATCAAGGCCAGGGTTGGTTTACGCATCACTCAATCTTATCGGATCGGCTTTCAAGTGCCGCCTGGCAGGCTACCCACCCCTCCCGGCCCTCGATTTCAGCCGGTACGACCCGCGCGCGGTCAAGCGCCGGTGTCAGCCTGAGAATGTCACCCAGCGGCGCGAACGCGACCTTTCTTGCGGCCGCCGACGCCAGGAAGCGCTCGAACATCGCGGCGCAGGCGATCCCTTCGACCTCGGCGTGAATCGTCAGAACATTGAGTCTTTCCGGATCCAGCAGTGACAGCAGGTGGTCGTTGTATTGAGCCGGAGACAGGCCGCGGCGTCCGATGAGCTCGTCATAGGTTGGCAGCGTGACCGGTATCTGGGGTTGCGGGAGCTCCCGACCCGCCACCACGGGTCGGAAAATACTCCAGCCCCGGCAATCGCTGTTGAAGTCGAACGGAAACCGGCTTTCGCTGTCGAGAACGCGATCGTTGCATTTCCAAGCCGGGGCCGCCGAACAGGTCGGCGGATGCCCTGTAATGTCCGTCAACAGTGTCACGCTGCGATGAAGGTGGTCATAGATGGCATCGGTTGTCATTTTGTCGATGCGGGTCTGCCAGGCATGATGGTCCCAGGCGTGAACGCCGACTTCGTGGCCGGCATCCGCCACCGCACGGATAATCGGGGCGAGCTTCTTTCCGATGATCGGACCGGGCATGAGCGTGCCCCGAATGAGGATGTCCCAGCCATAGAGGCTGGCCGCACGCGAGCGCATCATCTTCCAAAAAAAAGTGGGCCGCACCAGGCGCCGGAGGTGCCGGCCCATATTGTCGGGACCAATCGAAAAAAAGAAGGTCGCCCGCACATTGCTTCGGGCCAGAATCCGGCCCAGTTCCGGCACCCCGCGCCGCGTGCCCCGGAAGGTATCGACGTCGATCCGGAGGCCGACTTTCATAAAACGAACCCCTTTATCTATTCTCTGCCGCCACCGCTTCGCGCAGGAAGAAATCGAGCGTCCGGTTGACCGAGACGTCCAGTCCGACGGTCGGAGCCCACTTGACGAGCCTCTTGGCGTTGCGAATGCTCGGTCGCCGGTGTTGGACGTCCTGGTAGCCTGAACCATAGAACGATTTGCTCTCAACGCTGCGGAAGCCCGCAAACGGAGGGAATTTCTCCCGCAGCGGGTGCTCCTGGAATTTTAGCACCAGCATCTCAGCCAACTCTTTTATGCTGGCCTCGTTGTCGGGGCTGCCGATGTTGATGATGCGCCCGTTGCACCGGCCGCCCTCGTTTTCGATGATGCGATAGAGGCATTCGACCCCGTCGCTCACGTCGGTGAAACATCGTTTTTGGTGACCGCCGTCCACCAGCAAAATAGGCGTTCCTTCGGTCAGATTCAGAATCAACTGCGTGATCGCCCGCGAGCTTCCGATCCGTGCCGAATAGAGACTGTCGAGGCGCGGACCGATCCAGTTGAACGGTCTGAAGAGGGTGAACTGAAGACCCACTTGCTGGCCGTAGGCCCATATCACCCGATCGAGCAGCTGCTTGCTGCAGGAATAAATCCAGCGCTGCTTGCTGATCGGCCCCAGAATCAACCGGGAATGGTCTTCGTCGAACACCGGATCATCGCACATGCCGTAGACCTCTGAGGTGGACGGGAATATGATCCGTTTCTTGTACTTCACGCAATAGCGCACCACCCGCAGATTTTCTTCGAAATCAAGCTCGAAGACCCGCAGTGGGTTGCGAGTGTATTCGATCGGCGTGGCGATCGCCACCAGCGGGAGCACGACGTCGCACTTTCGGATGTGATATTCGATCCACTCACGGTGGATGGCGATGTCACCCTCATCGAAGAAAAAATCCTTTCTGCCCCGCAACCGCTGGATGCTGGTCGCCTGGAGGTCCATGCCGTGAACCTCGTATCGGCCGCTTTCCAGCAGCCGCTCGCATAGGGCATTTCCGATGAAGCCGTCGACCCCTAAAATGAGAACCCTCTTCTTGCGGGCCTTCTCGATCCGCTCACTCATACAGGGACCAAACCGCATGCCCTCAACCAGCATGAGTTCACGGGCCAGCTGCACCCCGGTCATGTAAATTCCTTCGGCCGCCTGGCCGAAGTCGACCCGCACGGCCCCATCGCCGCTGGCGACAACCAGGGGATCGGTCGAGATGATGGTCCCGGCCGGCAGGTCATCGACAGGGTCTTCCCAGCGGGTCACCTGCCAGAACAAGCATTTGCGGTCACCCATGAAACTGAAGGCCCCCGGGTAGGGACGCGTGACGGCCCGCACCAGGTTCCGAATTTGCGCGGCACTCCGGCTCCAGTCGATCTCGCCGTCTTCCGGTCTGCGACCGCCGAAGTAAGTGGCCTGCGATGGCTCCTGAGGAATCCGCGGTGCCCGGCCCGCCTTGATCAAGGGCAAACAGGTGTCGAGCAGGCGGGAGGACGCCTCCGCCAATTTCAGGTGCAAGGTTAGGGCCGTGTCATTGTCATCGATCGGCACCCTTTCCTGGCAAACGATGTCGCCGTCATCCGGTCTCGGCGTCATGTGGTGCAGCGTCACACCGGTCTCGCTTTCTCCCTTCACCAGCACCCAGTTCACCGGGACCCGTCCCCGGTACTTGGGCAGCAGCGAGCCGTGCAGGTTCAAACACCCGGCCGGCGGAATATCGAGGACGGCGGAGCCGACGATATCGCGGTAGTAAAACGAGAAAATGATGTCCGGCGTCAGCTCCCTGATTTTATAGATCCACAGGGGATGATTGATGTTTTCGGGCGCGAAGACCGGAATGTCTCTGGACGCCGCCAGCGCGGCCACGGAGTCGAACCAGATGGCCTCCCCGGGGTCGTCCCTGTGAGTGAAAACCCCGGCGATCTCGAAGCCGTTGCGAAGCAGGGCCTCGATGCCGACGCAGCCGATGTTGTGATACGCCAAAACCACAGCTTTCATTAATTCACCTTGAACTGCTTCCCGCAAACCGGGAGCTCATGGTTTTCGCCCCCGACTGCCGCGATTTCGGAAGGGTCTCTTCCGACGACCTGTTGAATGAAATAGCGCGGCCGTGCACGCACGTCGCCGTAAATTCGGCCGATGTATTCCCCCAGCAGTCCCATGCCCACGAACTGAGCTCCCACGAAGAAAAACAACACCGCAAAGAGGGTAAAAACGCCGCCCACCGCCCATTCCGGGCCGTAGAGCAGGCGCATCAGCAACAAAAACAGGCCGAACCCGAAGCCCAGCGCCGAAATAATGGCGCCGACAAAACTCAACAGGCGCAGCGGCAGCGTCGTGATGCTCGTCAGGAGATCGAAGTTGAGGTTGATCAGCCGCCAGATGCTGTATTTCGATTCGCCGGCCATGCGCCTGGCATGCCGCACGTCGATTTCGGTCGTGTTGCGGGCAAAGCCGTTGGCCAGGATCGGGATGAAGGTGCTGTGCTCGTGACACTGCCGCATGGCATCGACCACCGAACGCCGGTAGCCGCGCAGCATGCAGCCGTAGTCATGCATCATCACACCCGTATGGTATTGCACGGCCCGGTTGATGAGCGCCGAGGCGAAGCGGCGGAACCAGGTGTCCCGCCTGTGGATCCGCACGGTGCCGACCACATCGAAGCCCTCGGCCAGCTTTGCGGCAACGCGCGGGATCTCCTCGGGCGGATTCTGTAGATCCGCATCCAGGGTGATGATGAACTCGCCGCGTGCGTTGGCCAGGCCGGCCATCACGGCCGCGTGCTGACCGTAGTTGCGGTTGAGAATCAGCCCGACGACCTTGCCCGCATGCTCTCCGGCCGCCGCGATGATCATTTCGGCGGAACAGTCGGTACTGCCGTCGTCGATCAGGATGACCTCAAAGGGCTCGCCGGTGGCCTGACCGGCTTCCAAACACCGCTGGATGAGTTCAGCGAGATTTTCGGCCTCGTTGTAAACGGGAATGACAACTGAAATGGTGGGCGATACGCTCATTTCTTCAAAATGTCCTTTATGGCGTCGACGACGTCCTCGACATCCTCCGGGGTCATATCAGGAAACAGGGGCAGAGAGCAAATCCGGTCCGAATTCCACTCGGTGTTCGGCAGCATGCCGCGACGCGTCCCCATCGACTCCCTGTAATAGCGCTGCAGGTGAACGGCCAGAAAGTGGATGCCGGTCCCGATGTTCCGCTCTTTCAGGCGTTCCATGAACTCGTTGCGACTGATGCCGGCCCGTTCAACATCCAGCCGGACGACGAAAAGATGCCAGGAGTGCGCCATGGGATAGGTCGGATCGGCCAGGGGCAAAATTTCATCGATCCCGGATAAGCGCTCACGGTAGGTCAGCGCAAGTTCCTCTCTGCGGCGGTTGAACACGTCCACCCGCGCCAGCTGCCCCAGACCGAGAACGGCACCGATGTCGGTCAGATTGTACTTGAACCCCGGCTCCTGCACCTGCGCCTGGGGAGAACGTCCCTGGGTCTCTCGTTCGAAGGCGTCGGCACCGAGTCCGTGAAACTTCAACCGGCGAATCCGGTCGAGGAGTGCCGGGTCGTCGGAACACAGCATGCCGCCTTCACCGGTGGTAATGTTTTTGATAGGATGAAACGAAAAAATGGTGGTCCCTCTGCAGCCGATGCGCTCGCCGCGGTATTCGGTCCCCAGAGCGTGGGCCGCGTCTTCCGCCAACGAAATTCCGTTTTGGGCGGCGAGGCGGCGAATGGGCGCCATGTCGGCTGCCGCCCCCGCGAAGTGAACCGGCACGATCAGGCGCGTGCGGGAGGTCAGCGCGGCCTCGATGGCATCGGCGGAAGCCATCAGGGTGTCACGATCGACGTCGACGAAAACCGGTCTGGCCCCTGACAGAACCGCCAGGTTGACGGTAGAGACCCAGGTCATGGCCGGTGTAATGACCTCGTCGCCCGAGCCGATCCCGAGCGCCTCGATGAGAAGGTGCATGCCCCCGGTGGCCGACGCCAGCGCCACGGCCCCCTTGCTGCCGACGTACTCGTCGAAGCGACTCTCGAATTCGGCACTTTTAGGCCCGGTGGTGATCCAGCCCGAGCGTAGCACCGTGTCGACCGCGGCAATGTCGTCCTCTGAAATCGAGGGCCGTGAGAAGGGTAAGAATGTGGTTCGCATCAGTCGGCATCCTTTAAAAATCGGTGGATGGTCTCATGACCGGTGTCGGTGGCGACGTTGGGCCGTCAAGGCCTTCGGGGGGTGATAATCACGTCGATCCTGCGGTTGACGGCCCGCCCTTCCGCCGTTTCGTTCGACATCAGCGGACGCGCAGAACCGTAGCCGACGGCCAGCACATTGCTGCCCGGCAGCGTATCGTTCGACACCAGGTATTCTTTGACCGCGGTGGCTCTTTCTTGAGACAGTTGCTGGTTGACTTCGATCGAGCCGGTAATGTCGGTGTGGCCTTCGACAATGACCTCCGGATCGTTGAACGTGCGGATCGCCAGCTGCACCTTGCTGAGCAACGCATAATTCTCCGGCAGAATGACGGCTTTGCCGATCGGGAACTGCATGCCGCGCAGCCGGATCACCAACTGATTGCCCTGTCGATAAACCTCGGCCTCCTCGCTGCTGAAAGAATTTTGGATGCTCTCAAACTTTTCGTTGAACTTTTTCTCGGCCTCCAGCTGCTCCCTGGCGATCTGCTCCTGTCTGCTCTTGCCTTCCAGCGCGAACACCCGGTCCTTCAAGGTCTCGATTTCAATTTCCTCTTCCTGGATTTTCGTGTTCAGGAAATCCTGGTTCTTCTGCATGGCCGCTATCGAACCGCTAATGTTTTGCCGCTGGATCTCAAACGTCTGGTCCCGCATATCCGGAGCTTTGAGTTGTTCTGCCGTCTGAGAAAGGATGCCCTCGATCCAAAGGGCGATCTGCTCTGAATTCATCGCCTGAAATTTCTTACTCTGACGGGTGAGTTCGACGGCACGGCGGGCGTAGAAAAGGGCTTCCTGCGCCTGGCGTGTCATCTCTTCGACTTCGTATGGGTTCTCGGTAATGAAGGCTTCCGCAACGTTTAAATTTCGCACGGCGTCCGCGTACGCTTTCGGAGCATATTTTTTAGCACCCAATCGCTCCGCTTCATTCAGGGTGATACGGACTTCTCCCAGCACGTTGCGCTTGATAGCGGCAATCTCAAGGTCTCGAAACGAATTCTTGACCTTTTCTTTGTTCCTCAGGACGTAGTCCAGATTATTGTCTTCAATTTCCTTGGTCAGCCTGAAAAAACGCCTCTCTGCCTGCGGGTAGCCTTTCAGTTCAGCCGCACCGGCCTTGCGGGCCATTTCCCTCCGTTTGATCACATCCGCCATGGATGTCCTGGCCACGGCGGCGATTTCCTCGGCCCTCTTCAGCTGAGTTTGGCCGATCGAGACATATTCTGCTATCCGGGAAATCTCCGCCTTTTCCTCGAGCCCTTTCCGGGCCTCTGCCAGCGAGTCTTCGGCCTTTGAGAACCAGAAGGGCGCCAGCAGATCGACCTGGTTCGTACGCGCGTTGACAACGGCCCGTTCGAAATCGTTCACCAGGTCCTGCGGGTTGTTCACAGCGGGTCTAACAACCTGCCGACTGGCAGAGCACGCCAAAACCAGGATTGAAACCGCCCAGATGAAAACCGCAAGTGTCAAGCGCCATTTCTTGGTCTTGATTCTTTGCATTTTTACTGGTCTCCTTTTCATTTGAACTGGTCTCCGGTTACCGGAAAATAGCGTCGATCTTAATCTCACCCCTTCCGAGGACTCGTCTCACCCGCCTCCCGCCTGGAAAGACGGGAGCGAGGTGCCCTTTGCCTCATGGTTGAAAATATCATCCTTAAAGTCAAGAGGCGGTATGGTTCCTGCTGCCGGGCACCTCTTCCGTCGATTTGCTGCTGCGGCTACGCAAGTAAATGAACAGGGTAATCATCACCATCCCGATGAGGATCATCACCCACAGGGAACCCTGCAGATACGCCGCCACGACCAGGATGACCCACAAGAAAGCGCCCAGCACAAAAAGACGCCAACCGAGTTGGATTCCCGCCAAAAAAGTGCCCAACGCCAACACCAGTAGGACGATCAGGCCGGCGTTTTGTTTGGTCAACTGTTGGATGTTTAAGAGCATGTGGACCAAATAAACCGAAACCAGCACACCGAACCAGTGATAGAGTTGGTTCCGAACGGTTTTCCAGGTGCCGAGGTTTTGACGACGAAGCCGGGACCATTCGGCGCTCGTGCAGGCGATACCGAATACCGGGACCATCGCCACCCAGTAACGGTAGCTTTTGTCGGGGAGAAAATAAGTGATCCCCACCCCAATCACTGCGAGCGCCATCAGGGCCAAAAGGATGTATTCATAGACGGTCAGCCGTCGAAGCCGCCCGGTTAGCCGGTTGTTGTTTGTTGCCTTGTCGGTTTGATGCGTGTCGGCCACTGCTCACCTCCGTTCATAGTCGTTGATAAAGACGTTGTTCCCCGATCACTGTTTCGGATGCCTCCGCAGTTGGAATCCCACGACGACCCTCTCCGTCGCCGGTTCCTTGGTTGAGGTTTTTGGTGAATGTGAATAGTGTAATCCGCTCCCATAAGCAAGTTTTTTTGAAAAAACCACCTGGCCTGAAATGCGTATCGCCGGAAATCTGCGGCCGCGATCACTTTACGCCTGCGCATAAAATCCCGGCGCAAGGGTCCTACCGATGCGGTCTTCGCCGGCGACTTTGCGCTCACGGATTATATTGCGCGATGGTTTTCACTGGAGTTGCGAAGTGAATCGTTTCGATCTGTTCAGAAATTCGCCCCGTCGAAATTTTGGATGATGATCAGCGGATAGTCAAGTTAGGTTTACGAGAAAAGGGCTAACCGTTCACAGGGTAGCAAGATCCGATGCGCTTCAAACCACTAATTGTAAGCGTTTGCAGGGTGCCGCAGATGCAAGGCGTCGGGTGCGCAGACGTACTTTTGTACTTCAAGTGCCCGACAACAAAGCAGATGCGGTGCCCTGTGAACGCTTACGAAAAGGGGATTCTGCGGCTCAATCATTCAGCAGGTCTTCGGCCTTTTTGAGGTCGGCGGCCTGTTTCACCGATATGCGCGATTGAAAAGACATCGGGATCGATGTACGCCGCTCGCTGAATTGTTCACCTGCGGCATTTACGCACACCACCTTCTTGGCGCCATAAGCTGAAATCAGGTCCATCGTGTTGCTGAAAAAATCCCGGTCGCGCCGATTGTCGAGGCCGCTCGAGGGAATGACCGCCAGACAGGTGAAACCAGGTATCAAAGCCAGGCAGGCCGATTCGAGCTTCCGGACAAAACCGGGTAGTTCGGTGGGGATCCAATCTTGCAAAAAAATGTAAAGCCTGTTCTTCAGTTTGTTTATCCTGATATCCGGCAAACCGACCCCTTCCAGGCATCGTATCGCGATCGGTTAAATGCCGTTTTAATCCGTATGTTTTGCGCTCCGCGGCAAGTCCCCGGCGATAGAAGTGACCTGTTTCGTTTGGCAAGCAGAAGTCATGCCAACCCCGTCGATCGATCATATATTATATATTATCAGGATATTCGGTCGTATACCGAGATCAACCAGAGTGCTTGAGCGTCAACAATCCTGACACCGCGTGAAATCCGACGCTCATACAACCATGATCGGAGAGGATGTCCGTTTTGAGGTGGCTGCCTGCACCGGCTCATTAACGGTCTATCGAATCCAAAGGGCTGCCGTAATGCCCCAGATGGCGTTGAACAGGAACACGAGGAGCGGTGTCAGATAGCCGAGTTCGAAGCCCAGGTAGCCGACATGGGCCTTGAACGGAAAGACCCAGAACAGCTGAACAAGGGTCGGACCGAGGCTCAATAAGACACCGCGCGTGAACACATGGCTTTTCGCTATGGGCAGCAGAAAAATCAACCCCCAGACGCCGCCCCAAACGATCCTGGGATAGAGCCATGGCAGTGTCCAGGCCGGGGCAATCTTGACCTGTAAATAAGCCGTGAAACCGGTCATTCCGGCCAGCCAGATGGCGGCACTGTTTGTCAAACCGCCCAGCGCACCGGCAGAAAAATACAGGCTTAACTTCCGTATAAAATTTCGCATCGTTTTTTCTCTGATTTGTGGGTTCGTCTAGACAAACGCCATACGGGTTAACAAAATAATAATGACACGGTACTAGACCCACTTCAAGAGTCGTCGCAGCTGACTTTCACCCAACACCGCATTGCAGCCGACACGAAGCCGCAGCGCCCGTTCCTCCGCCAGAATCCGTCGCATTTCAGTGGTCAGCACCCGCAGCCGATCATAAGCCGCCAGATCGAGATGCCGCTGCCTGTCTCGCCAGGCGATGGCACCGTCGGGCGGCAGCGGCAACGGATCGTCGCCGCGCAGCTCGCTACGCGTTTTTATCTGTGCGGCCCTCAGTATGACGAGATTTTGCCGGCTTTCCCCACCGTCGGCTACGGACCACGCCAGAGTACTTTCGCTGAGCATGGCGAACCAGCGCGCGCGACGGATCAAATGCGCGCAGCGGCACAGCAGCGACTCGATGGCGCCGCTCACCGCCTCCGGGGTCCATTCGAAAGGCGGCGGGTCCGTCTGTCCTTGAGGGTCGGGCCGAGCGTCGCCGTCCTCGTCGATCCCTTTTTCCTTGGTTTCCAGAGCGTCCTTCCAGCACCGGGTACCAATGCGCATCAGCGCCGGCCAGATTGTCTCTGCTGCCAGCAGACCGGTGTGCCGGTGTCGAAACACCCGCAAGCCCTCGACAAAACATTGAGGGTCAGGGGCCAGCGGCGACGGGATGGCCAGCAAATTCTCCGTTGAGTTTTCCTGCAACCGGTCGAGCGTCGGTTCTCCCTGCTGCAGCAGGCAGCCGATATCGTGCACTGCGACAAAGGCCTGACTGCCGGGAAGCGGTCCGAGGAGATGCCTTCCGTCAGGAACGGGGGAAAAAGACCGAAAGTCCTTTGTGGCGAAAACCAACTGCCGTCGGCCTTCCTGCAGGGCTTTGTTGTAAGGCGGGCAAACACGTTTGATCTCACCGGATTCGAACAGGGCGGCTTCCAACGCCGATGCGGTCGGTGTCACCTCCACGCCGACGGCCTGAGAAAGCATTTCGAGGGTGTGTTCCGCGTGGCGGCGACGTGTCTGGAAGTAACTGTTGACGCGCTGCTTGAGCGAGGCGGCCTTGCCGATGTAGAGAACGTCACCGTTTGACCGCAGCATGCGGTAGAGGCCGGGCCGGTCCGGAAGCGCCGCCCGCGCTTCGCGGGGCATGGGAAATGATCTATTGGGTGGAGGAACCGGGCAGGTGCGCAACCAGTTGTGCAGCTCGTCCCAAGTGTGGATACCGGCATCCTGCGCCAGGAGGCGTACCAGATGCTGCCAGATGAAAGCGGTGGCCGCCGTGTGTGCCGCGCAGCGCTTGAGTGAGGGGACCGGGTATCCCAGAAATCCGGCCACCGCCCGAAGCCCCTTGCGGGGTAGACCGGGCATTAATCGGCGGGTGATTTCGTGCGTACAGATGATGTCAAAGGGAAAAAGGCTGTCAGGAGAATACGACCGGTGAAGGTGCCGGAGAAAAGCCTTTTCGTAACGGGCGAAGTGAATCACGGTCGGACAGAGGCCGCTGCGATCGACCGGCGGCAGGCTGCATGCCGACGCCTCAAGTTGCCTGTATACATCCCGGGCGCGGGCTCCTGCGGAAAGATCGCTGCTGTCGACACCGGTCAATCGCTCCACCGCCCGCGAGATGGAGACGCCGTCCGGCAGCTGCAATAAAAATGAAACGGAATCGCACTCAAGCGCACCGTCCGGATGACCGGCACTGACTGTCGACCAACCTATCTCAAAGAGATGAGCCGTCGGGGGATGGCTGCCGCTTGCCTGGCAGTCCACCACCAGCACGGGGAGGTTTTCAAGAAAATTGGTGTTGTTCGAGGTCACTTACTGACTTTCTTTGCATCGCAACTCTTCTTTACGGTACCTGCCGAGCATCACGCATAGTCTCCTTAACCGTATGAACCGAACGTGTTTATAATCAAAAACCCAACAATTTTGAGGCGATCCGATCGGCGCCTTTTTTGGCTTTTTCAGACGCAACGGCCTCCATCCCCCTTGGAATCGGACGCGGTGTGGGCGGTTGGTCAAAATAGGCGCCTACGGCCCGTTCGCCGGCCGCCACCAGCGCATTGCGCCGCTCATCGCTCATGTCGAACTCGGTCGTGCCGTAACCGGCGGCCGGAAGCCTTACCACCAGGTGTTCGAACTCTTCGATCACCATTTTGTCATGGGCGCCGGTCATGGTGTCGATCAGGCGCTTGAAACGTTGAACGGTCTTAAGCTCCCCCGGTTTCACGTCTATGTCGACCAGGAGCCCTCTTTTAGCCGGTCCGACGGGCAGCGACTCATCGATCAGCAGGCCCAGGACGGGATTATCCTGTTTGGGACCCATCAGGCGCGTCACCTGGGGCTCGTCTGAGATGAAAAGCTCGATCGGAAAGTTGGACAGCATGCCGCCGTCGACGATAATGTGACCCTTCATAGGGCGTCCGAGATAACGGCCCCAGCCGTCTTCCCAGACCACCTCGTTCCATACCAGTGGGATGCTCATGGACATGCGCACGGCCCAAACCAACGGGCAATCCGGCGCCGTCAGATGGTTGAGGACCAGCAGGCGGCCGTCGGTGGTGTCCGATGCCACCACCGAAAGATCGATCTGGGCCTCATCGTAGAACTGTTTGAAAGTCATCCCGCTGAAGTGGCGCTTCCCGGTCTTCCAGGGGCCAGTGTCCAGTTTAGATTGCAGCCAGGTGATAAAACGGTCGGCGGCATACCAGCCGCCGCGCTCGACGAAGGCGAAAAAGTGGCGCGAGCGCGAATTCTCAGCCAGCATCTCGGCGATCGCATCATCCATCTTGTTTTCCAAGAAATCCGGCACAAACTTGAGGTTGACATCCCGCAGCAGTTTGCGAATGGCGCTGGCCTGTATTTCCTCCTTGGTGAACGGCGGCGGTTCACCCATAAATCCGGCGAAGACCGGCTGGCCGTTTTGGCGTTCATTGAGTGCAGCGAGCATCTCTTTGGGTGTGTAGCCGGCGGCTAGCAAAGCCGCCGTGATCGCACCGGCGGAAGTTCCCAGAAGCCGTCCCGGGGTGTGACCGCGTTTGACCAATTCATCGTAGGCACCGACAAACACCATGCCCTTGGCGCCGCCGCCTTCAAAAACGAGATCGTATTTCATACCCTTCCCCCTTTCTTGCCGCAACCGTTTGACCTGTTTATTAATTCATAATCCGGACATATCCCGATGATCGAGTACCAAACGAAGTAAAAAGCCATCTCAAAATCACCCGAGCACCTGAGCTTCCAGGGGGGCCAGACTAACTTTTACGGTTCGATAAGAACCCTGGCTTGCCGTCGAAGCAGGTGCAGAGGGATTTGGATTCGTGGAAAAAAGCACGTTCCACACCTTGGTTTCCGGATTGAGGTTATAATCGACCGCGACGTGCACCGTCACATCTGCTTGTGTGTTCGCGTTGGCAACGACCAGAAGTTCGCGATCGTTCAGGATGCGCGAGAACGCAATGACGCCCCCGGGATACGCCGAGTAGCCGAATTCGGTTTGATTGCCGCTGCATACGCGAAAGTACTGCCGGCCGAAGCGCAGTGGCGGTTGCCGTTCTCGCAAGGCGCTGAGATCCTGGATGGTTTTAAAGAGCGGCTGATCGGGTGAAAAGGCGTTCTGAAGACCCCACAGCGCTTCACGAACATATTCGCGCCGGTTGCCGTGACCGCTTAAGCCGTGCTCGGTTCCGTAATAGATGCAGGGGATTCCCTGCATGGTCATGAGGCAGGTCAGGGCCAGCCTGGTTTGTCCGGTATACGCCGGGTTGTGAAAACGCTCGTTCAGGTCATGGTTGTCGAGAAACGTAATGTAATAGCGGCTGGCATCGCCATGTGAACTGACAACTGTTTTGAGCACCTGTCGCCGATAGTCAAAATGGGCGGCCAATTCGCTTGGCGGTGCAAAGCCCTTGCACACCGCAACCAGGCGTTTGCGCATTGGAAAGTCGATGGCGGCATCGACACCGATCAAATCGTGCTCTTTCAAGGTGTTGCGTCCGACAAATTCGGCAATTTTATCTTCCTGATCGTCCTGCCAAACCTCTCCAAAAGTGAAAAAGTTTTTCTTACCGATGGAAAGGGCAAACTCGCGCATGGCATTGCCGAATACGCGCGCAAAATCGCCTTCGACATACTGGAGTGTATCGATGCGGTAGCCGTCGAGGTCAAACTTGGCAATCAGATACTGGTAGGCACGGATGAGGTGATTCCGCACAGGGTAAAGGGATTGACCGGGTATTTTATACTCGGTCACGAGTTCTTTGAAACGGTCAAAATCACCCGTCGTGGGATCGGGGCTACGGTCGTATGTGCCGCGACGCCGGAAATAATCGTTTTGTTGAAAATCTTTAGGCCAGATGCCGGCTTCCCCGGGCAGGTTGTCGATGGTTGCGATATCCGTCCAATCGGCCTGGGCCACACCCTGATCGTTGCGCCAGTAAATCGCGTATTCGCCGTCTTGTTGCCAGGGTGCAGTATCTCGCATGCCCTCGTAGTTGAAAAGATCACCGACATGGTTGAGGACAATGTCGAGAATAATGTATATGCCCTGGGCATGGGCCTCATCGACCAAATCCCGGAATTCCCGGTCGGCCTGAGTCGGGTCGACGCAAAACCGTGGTTCGACGCGCAGAAAGTCGAGGATTCCGTAACCGCCCCAATACCATTCAAACCAGGGCGGATTCATGAGCACCGGCGACAGCCAGATGGCACCGACACCGAGATCTTTCAAATACGGTAGTCGACGCTTTATACCGGCAAAAGAACCACCCTGATACGTGTCGCAGGGGTCGGCAAAGTGTGGTGGCGCACTCGGGTTGTCGAAGCGGTCAACGAGCAGGAAATAAATCCAGTGATCACGCCAGTCGGCCGGCGACGGAAAGGGATAGGGAATTTCTTTGCCGCCGGCTGTGCGGGTCGTGGCCGGTGTGGCATTGAGGACAGTGTCGATAACAGCATCGTTCAACGAATTTACCATTGCCATTACTCCCCTGTTGAATGTACATTATTGGCTCGTCTAAAATAACGCGAACTTGTCGAGATAAGGTTCTATGCACGGCTGGTGTGGACCGACTGCCTGGCATCAAGTACTTTGCTGCTAACTTTGTCAGCTGTGAGGGCAGGTTGTTCGGTGTCGGCTGCAGAGTTTTCAGTGCCAGCTATCAGGTGCTGTGCGAATGAGGCGCCGATGACAAATGCATTATACAATCCTCATACATTGTCAAGCTCTTTGGTGAAAACACTATCGGCAGGTTCTGGAAAATCAAGGAGATTGAAAAACCGCATGTTAAAACCCAAAAACGCCATGGAAATCTTTCAACTGCTCGACCAGTCGAACTGCCGGCAATGCGGGGAAAAGACCTGTCTGGCATTTGCCGGCGCGGTTTTTACGGGCAGAAGAAAGCTCGAGGATTGCCCGAAGATATCTCCTGAAGCCATTGACTGCAGCGCCGAGGAAAGCCAGGTTGAAAACGTCGCGGAGCAGAACCGGGACGCCTACCTGGCGCAGCTCAAAAACGAGGTCGCCGGCATTGACCTCGCGAAAGCCGCTGATAGATCGGGAGGCAGATTCGTAGACGGTGCGCTGACACTCAAGGTGCTCGGAAAGAATTTCGGTGTATATGAAAATGGAAAACTCTTCGCCGACATCCACATCAATCCCTGGGTGGCGGTCCCGTTTCTCAGTTATATACTTTACGGCAAGGGACGTCCGGTATCGGGGAATTGGGTGTCATTCAGGGATCTGAAAGACGGTATGGAGCGCTACCCTCTGTTTAAGAAGCGTTGCGAGGCCCCCATGAAGCGTGTGGCTGATGCTTACCCCCAGCTTTTTGACGACCTGGTGCACATCTTCAGCGGCCGCAAAGTGGCGGAAGAGTTCGAATCGGACATCTCCGTCGTCCTGCATCCACTTCCCAAAGTTCCCATCATGATCTGCTATTGGCTCCCCGAAGAAGGGCTCGCATCGAGCATCAACCTTTATTTCGATCAAACAGCCGACGAAAATCTCGACATCGGTTCGATTTTCTCGCTGGGGGCCGGATTGTCGCAAATGTTTGCCAACCTCGCCCGCCGACACGGATTCTCCGAAGCGGCTGCACCATAGATCATCTTCTCAGAATGAATAGATTTTCTGCTGCCTGCTCTTTTTCGATGCGGGATCGCAGCTGAGCTGGTCTAAATCCGCCGCCAGAGATTCGAGACGATTTGAAAGATGGTTTCTCTGGTTCGGCGTGAGGGTTTCCAGCAGATAGGCCAGCAACTCGAAGGTGCGTTGCGTGTTGACGTCAATTTTACGCTGGTAATTTTCGGTTCTGAATTCTTCGGCATTTGTGAACAAACCGCTGAGTGCGGCTTCAAGTTCATTCGGGTTGGTTCGGTTTTCCAATATGTGCCGCCCGGCGGCCTGAATTTTGCGTCGGTACGCAACCCGGTCGGTTGCAATGGGCTCGATTTGCAGGTTCCAGGCGTTAACCGCCTGTAGCTGGGATTCGGTCAAGCCGTCTAACCAATAATTCAGACGCTTTTGCATGCGCTTTTGGCGGTTTTGGATGATTTTTTGTGGTGGCGGTGCGACATACTCGTTTTCGATATCGCGGTTTTTCTTTTCCAGGTTCTCGAAGAGTTCATCTATTTGCTCATCCGTAGCCGAGAACATGATGTCGGCAATATCGGGACTGATCTGTTGTATCAAAACGTTCCAATACCGCATCAGCCGCATTTTGTAAGCATCCAGACGCTCCACCGTAACCGGCCGGTCGCCGTGGTCGAACTCCCGGCGTAAATCCCGCAGAAATTCAGCATACTCCGGCAGTTGCGTCCGGCAGTGCCAATCGAGCTGTCGAGCGAGTTGCGTTCTGAGCCGGCTGCTTTGGTCTGGTTCCAGGGAAATGTAATCGTCCACATACCAGGGGATGAGCCAGTCCAGGCTGGGGTAGTACAACTTGGGACCGCAGGCGCTCAACAAAATGAGCCCAATCACCAAGGCCAATATTTTTTTCATATTTCCATCATTGAGGGATTTCGACGGCACCATGGCCGCAAGGCGTTGCGAGGAGAAGGCTATTGGCCAGCACACCCAAAAACCGCTTCTCAATGTTCGGCCACTCGCAGGCATCGTCGGCTCTGATTGAAAGATGCGCCAGGCACAAGGTAACCGTTCACAGGGTTGCAAGGTCCGATGCGCTTCAAACCAACAAATTGTAAGCATTTACAGGGTGCCGCAGATGCAAGGCGTCGGGTACGCAGACGTACTTTTGTACTTCAAGTGCCCGACAACAAAGCAGATGCGGTGCCCTGTGAACGCTTACGGGACAAGGAGCCGCTCATCACCGCGCGTTCAGGTTTGCAACCACCAGCCGACTAAATAACCGCCTGTGGAAACGATGGTGCACAGTACAACCCCCCAGGCAATGTCGACCGGAACCAAGGCGGCCGGCCAATTTCGTATCAGCGCGTAGTTGGTCAGTTCGTAGGTGGCGTAGGTAAAAAAGCCGTACAAAGCGCCGAGGACCATCGCATTGACCAGCGAGGTTCGGCTTAATGCGGGCGCGACACAAAAGATCATCAGACCGACAATATAGATCATGTAAAAGGCAATCGCCGCCGGCCAGTTGACCCGTTGACTGAGTAATTCCCCCAGCTGACGGTGATAAAAGGATTGGGCCACCCAGCCGAGCCAGATAAAATCCACAGCTAGAAACACCAGCAGGCTGGCTGCGTAGATAATGCAATATTTATAAAGCGGCATTTTCCTGTCGTCTCCTTGGTGAGGACATTAAAATTTTTCACCGAAACGTAAACGTTTTTTCTTCGGCCAAACTGGCGGCGGCCAGAGACACGGGTGAACCTTGATCCCGGAACCTTGAACTTTTAAAGTTTAACCTGGAACAAATCAGTCTAAGGTAGCCTTTAGGCAACATCTCCTGAAAAAATATTTTCATGACCTAAATTCGCGATCACCGGATGGCAAGTTTGCCTTCTTTGATTTTATCTTTTTCAAAAGAGGCCTCAGCAGGTAATACAAACCGGCCACGGTCGGCAGGCAAATAAGACTCCACGCCACGATCGCACGCAGGGTCGTGTCCCACAGTTGTCCGATGGTGTCCCAAAGATCGGTTTTGAACATCGAAATCAGTTGCGAAGCCGATAGAGGCAGCGGGTCAACGCCGAACAGCCAGGCACCGAACTGGAAAAATGGAATCAGAAGCGCAATTTGAAGCGGATACACCAGATAATTGACCAGCTGGATGGCCGGCAGATTCAACCGGAGGATAAGAGCGGCTATGGTGCACAACAGTGTTGTGGAGCCGATCACGGGAAATATACCGATAACCACACCCACCGCCATACCCAGGGCTATCTTTTCCGGGGAAATGCCCTGACGGAGCAATTTGACAATCGGATCGATTATTTTTCTTTGAAAAAATCCCCGCTTCATCAACCGTTTCACCGTGTAACAAGGTTTCGACGTGCGCGTCTACCATCAATCTGAAAACGTTTCGTACAATATAGGGCTCTTTGGCTGAATTTCCAGTCTCCGCCACAGCTCCCATGCCCGCAATGCCATGGGAACGTAACCGGTACCTTCCAGATAAGCCCGGCGGATGCTGCGCGATTGGCCATGGTGACTGCCCCGATTGTGCGGTGGATGAAAGGCGTCAAGAATGATGTTTCGTTACAGAAAAAGGCGCAGAATTAGTCCAACCAGCAGGGTTAGTGCATTCCGGAAGGCGCGCTTTTCCGCAGGCCTTTCTCGACCTGCCGCGCGGTGGGATAATAAACGCTCTGAAAGTGAAACAGCAATCCGATCCCCCAACCGATCACCGGCCACTGAAACCACCAGGGTCCGGGGGTCAGGCTGTTGATCAGCAGCAGTAGGCCACAGGTAATGAGGTAGCTCCAAAGGTGCCAGTGGAATCCGAATTTGCGGCTTTGCCGCCAATCCTTTTCTGTGGTTTCCTTTGACTTTTCTGCCATTTCCTGTAAAAGAGCCGCTTCTATCACCTCGGATTTTAATCCCAGTTCGCGGCCGATTTCAAGAAGATCTTCGCGGCTGATGCCGATGCGCTGTTTCAGCAGCAGCGCCCGTTGAATGACGCGATTGACCTCTTCTGTGGTGAATGATTTCATAAATCGAACACCCATCATAATCTATCAGTATTCTTATTTTAACCGAGAATCGCTGTTCTTCAGCAGGGGCATAATAAGATGGTTTCCAAGAATTAACAATATCACTACTACTATTGCCCAACGCTCGGAGCCGGCGCACTTTTAATGTAAACATCCCGCTGAGGAAAGGGAATGTCGATCCCTTCTTTTATAAACCGTTTGTAGACCGCGGTATTCAGTATATGCGTCACCCTTCCACGCAGAATCGGCTTATCCACCCAGCACAGGAGTTCGTGATCGAGGCTCGAATCACCGAAGGCGCGAAAGCGCACCCGTGGCGCCGGCGCCTTGCAGACTTCCGGTTGACTGGCGGCCACATCCATGAGCACCGACTTCACTTTGTCGATGTCCGATCCGTAGGCCACACCTACTTTTACGCGGATGCGGTACCGTTCGTAGGGACCACCGGTCTCATTGGTGATCTTGGCGTTACCCATGATGGAATTGGGCACTGTGATCTCGACGTCATCGCGGGTCAACAAGCGTGTGCTGCGAATGCCGATGTGCGTCACCTCTCCCCGCTCGCCCGAATCCAGCACGATGAAATCTCCAAGCTTGAAGGGTGCATCAGTCAGGATGAACACCCCCGAGAACAGGTTGGCCAGCGTATCCTTGGCGGCAAATGAAATGGCCAAACCGAGAATACCGGCCGAGGCTATCCAGGCCGTCACATCGATGTTCCAGGCCAGAAAAACGAAGTAGAGCGCCAGGGCCACAACCAAAATCACCAGCAGGTTACTGAACAACGGCAGCGTGCGGTGCTGAATCAGGGTGAACCGGCTGTCGTCGCGGCTCACCAGTTCAATGATCAACTGCAGGAAACGGGCGGCAGCCTTTGCCCAGAGAAAGATGGCCACGGTTTTCAGCCCGCTCAGAGTCACGTAATGGACGGTCTGTGAAAAATCCAGCCGATCGGTAGCCACCGCTAGCCCGAAGAGTACGATGCTGACAAAGATCGGTTTGTGGAAAATATCGAGGATCTGGTCGTCCAGCGTGAACTTCGTTTTCTTCAGCAGGCGTCTGATGAAACGGGTCATGAACATGTCCACGATCTTGGCGACAAGGACAAAAAGGGCGAAGATCAAAACGGCCTGCAAATAACGATTGGGCGCAATTTTCACGAGGGCATCCAGTAACTGATCTCTGCTGAAATCCATTGCCTTTCCTTTTGCAAATAGTTCTGGCAGTTTAAAATGCGCAGTGGAATTTAATCGGATAACTTTCGTAAGGTGACCCGATCATATCACCCGCGATGGCGCCGATCATTTTTACTTCCTCATTCTTTTTTCGGGACGTATGCGAAGAAATATACCCGAATCCATAATCTATGCCGGATCCGGCTGCTGCCATCGGTAGGGAAGCTCTTGGATGGTACCCGGCTCCGTCATGGTCTTGAGGGCCTCCAGCGCATCCAGGATGATGCGCCTCTGTCGCTTCACGTTGCCGGGCTCACCGAACATGCTGCCCCGTGCGAACTTGACCAGCAGCGCCCTGGGCGGTTTGATGTGCGCCATCCGATCAGGCACGTTGCCCATGGAGATGGTGGGAATGCCGGCTTCCTCCGTCATCCGCTGGATCAGACCAACTGTCTGATGGCACTTGGGTCAGACCGGTACCAGCAGCAGGACGTCAACCCCATCGGCTTTGATCCGGGCAATGAATTTCGGAATCGTTTCCGTGACCAGGGTCACCGCATCGTTGACATAGCTGAAACTGTAATTCGTGGCCACCACCCTGCCAATGATACTTTCCTGCTCCAGTTCGATCATGCGGTGGATGGGAAAGATGACGTTGATGTCCTTCTCCGCCAGACTGTGATCGTAGTGCGCATGGGCAATGCCGATGTCTCCCTGGCGCACGGTTTTGGGGATTTCCCGCAAGGATGGGTCCCCATGAATGGAAACAGTGTCGAAGGCGGGCTGGCTGTCCTTCAAAAAGAGTCCGCCGCTGGTGACCAGAGCGAAGGTCTGCTCTGACGGTTGGCCCCTGTAAGGCGTCCAAGGCACATCGTTGGAAACGACGAATGGATAACGTTTGACAATTTCCGTCATCCTGCCCGCATTATATTCCGGCAGGCTTTCCGTCACCCATCTCTGGTAGGCGGGGTTGAACTTTTCCAGATCAAATGTCATTTTCTTTCCTTTCCCAGTTTCGAACAGCAAGCAACTGAAAAAAGGCGGAACTTTTTACTGTCCCGCCTTTTTTTGTATAGCAGCTGTCCCCGGAATCAATCACTTCAGCGTTTCATCTAAAAATTCCGTAAAGCGCTTCCAGGATTTCTTGTCCGCATCTGCTCTGTAGCGGTCCTCGCCAAACACGGTGAAGGCATGGGGTGCGCCACCGTACGTGATCATTTCGTGTGATACGCCATTTGCCTCCAGCTCATTGGCAAGCGTTGCGAAATCTTGCATGCTGACGGCTGTGTCTGCCGTGCCATGCAGGATCAAGAATTTGCCCTTGGCTTTGGAGTAGTCCTGCCCCTCGGGAGTTTTCAATCCGCCGTGAAACGTGACAAAGCCTTTCATGTCGGCTCCCGACCTGGCAAACTCCAGCACGGCGGCTCCTCCGAAGCAGTATCCCATGGCCACGGCATTGCCGGTATTGGCCCCCTGGGATTGAGCCGTTTTCAGTGCCGCATTCAACAGTGCACGCATTTTTTCACGGTCTTTATACAATTCACCGGTGTGCTGGCGCTTGTCTTCAACCTTGGTCGGCCTGACGCCGGCTCCGAACAAGTCGACGGCAAACACCGTGTATCCCATCTCCGCCAGCATGTCGGCCCGTTTGATTTCATAGTCCGTCAGCCCATTCCAGTCATGGACCAAAAGTATCAGGGGAGCATTCCCAGAGGCTCCGGTATAATATCCTTCATAAGAGGCACCATTCACCTCGTAGACAACTGATTTACCGGCAGCGGCAGCCGTGGATGATATCATTAGTACCAAAAGATAGGTGAATATGGTTTTCAATTGACTCCTCCTTGGATTGATTATGATTCAGCTTACTTTCATGAACGAAAATCTGTTTCACCGAAAAAAGCCGCGCCCCGAATCTACCAGGATTTGCGACATGAGTTACTCAATGCACAATGCAGCGGTAAATCTGGGGAGAATACCGTCAGCGAAATGTGCAGAAAAAAACTGACCGTTCACAGGGTTGCAAAGTCCTATGCGCTTCAAACTCCTAATTGTAAGCGTTTACAGGGTGCCGCAAATGTAAGGCGTCGGGTGCGCAGACGTACTTTTGTACTTCAAGTGCCCGACAACAAAGCAGATGCGGTGTCCTGTGAATGCTTACGAAAAAAACATTTGCGGGTTACGACAAATATGGTTATTAACTTCCGGATCACATTGGTTATGGGTCTAACAATAGGAACAGATGAACAAAATGCAATATCTGCGAATAGTATTCTGCTTGACATCATTTTTCCGTTTGGCAATTTTGTTATTCCTGTTTGCCTTGTTCGCCGCCGCAGAAAGTCACTCTGCGGCGGCTCAAGACAACCGGATGATTGTCTGCCTGTTGACTTTGGAACATGCGGACGCAGAGCAATTGGTCAATGTACTGTCTCCCCTCCTCTCGCCCAACGGCACCATCACCGCTTACTCCCCCACCAACACCCTTATCATTAAAGACAGGTCTTCGGTTGTGCAGATGCTGGTAAAAGCTGTGAAGGGAGAGCCGGATCTGTCTGGATGCGACAATTGGAAACAGGCGCCTGGTGGCAATTGAGAAACCGTGAGGAAAATGCACACTCGAAGCTACCAGAGGTAGGGGGCGCTACGCACTGAGGACTCGTGCCGAAATCTGAAGGGTAAGAGCAGTTGCCCGCATCGGTCACAGCAGGCATCCTGGTCATCGAAATTTGATATCGCAATCCCCAGAAGTCTGACTTTTTTTTTGCCGGCCGCGGTTTTCAGCAGCAGCGGGTTGACATATTTCATTATGATCGCGGCGCTTTCCACGGGCTCCTCAACCGTTATGCTCCTGGTGATGCTTTTGAAATCGAAATACTTTACTTTCAGCGTAACCGTCCGGCCCCTGGCTTCACTCCTGATCAGTGAATTTTCCACCTTGAAGGACAGGTTTTCCAGTATCGCGACCATCTGATCGATGTCGTCGATGTCCTCCGGCAGGGTTGTTTCCTTACCGATCGATTTTCTGATTCGGTTGGGGTTGACAGGTCTGTCATCCAATCCGTGGGCGATGTCGTAATAATAACCACCTGTCTTCCCGAACAGCTGAATTAAATGCGTCTTTTCAAATTTTCTGAGATCGGCGCCGGTCTTGATCCCGAGGTTGTGCATTTTTTCCTCGGTGACCCTGCCGACCCCAAAAAATTTTCTTATCGGTAACTGCTCGATAAATTCGTCGGCGGCCTCAGGCGGAATGACCGTTATGCCGTCTGGCTTGTTGACATCCGAGGCCACCTTGGCAAGGAACTTGTTGAAGGACACACCGGCCGAAGCCGTGAGCTTGCCGGTCCGTTCGTAAATCTTCTTCTTGATCTCCCTGGCGATAAGAGTGGCCGAATTCATCCCTTTGTGGTTTTGGGTGACATCGAGAAACGCCTCGTCCAGGGACAGTGGCTCCACGAGACCGGTGTATTCACAGAAAATGTCCCTTATTTGAGAGGATACGGATTTGTAGACGTCGAATCGCGGCCGCATGAACACCGCCCCGGGACAAAGCCTGTGAGCCGTTGAAGAGGCCATGGCCGAGTGGATTCCGAACTTACGCGCTTCATACGAACAGGCCGCGACCACCCCCCGCGACTGCGGCTCACCTCCCACAATCACCGGTTTTCCCTTCAGCTCGGGTCTGTCCCGTTGCTCGACGGAGGCATAGAAGGCGTCCATATCGATGTGGATTATTTTACGGATGGGCGGCATCTGCTGGTAAATATTCTACCTGATGGAATCAGACCGATCAATTGAGGCAGGGGCGGCTTGTTAAAAATAATTTTCTTCACCAGCTCGGGACTTTTCAAAACACAGGATATCAAAGGATACCCGAACAGGCCCCACAATTGGCCTATCCTCCGCTCCATGACGAACTTTTTCTTCACCATGTGCCACAACCTTTGCGGATAATGGTCGACCTGGTTTGAGGCAATGAGCTCGGCGGCCATGTGGCCGCTCAAACAGGCCATGTCCATTCCGCCTCCGTGAAGAGGTGAGCAGAGTGCGGCGGCATCCCCTACCAGTAAAACATTTCCCCAGACCAGCTTCGTAATGCCGATTGAGGGGGTGAAGCTCGAAAAATTATTCAGAATTCGATAGTCGCGCAGACCGAGGTGGCTCATCAAACGGTCAAGCTCCCTTTTCAGACGAACCCCGCGATTCTTTTTCGCGTGATTGAACCGGCATAATCCGATATTGGCGATATCCGGTCCCTTTGGGAAAATATAATAATATCCGATGTATCGGCGTTCATAACCCACCAGAATCGTGTTTGGTCCCACAAAGCCGAAGTCACCTTCGACGGCATATTGAGCTAAAAGGATTGCGTTTCTCATATAATCGGATAGAAAGCCATACAACTTGGATGTCAGTGACGGTGCTCCGCTGGCATCAATTATAAATCCATAGTCACCCATCATGCAGCTGAGCCGCTCTTTGTCGATGGGGCAATTCTCTCTTATGTCGACGCCGAGCCTCGCGGCCCTTTTTGCCAACGATTTTTGCCACGTGGCGCGATCGATCATCCACAGTCCAAAGTTCTCAGGCAAATTCACATAGTGGGCTCTGCCGTCGAAAAAATTTACCCTTCCAACCTTGAACAAAACGCCCGCCGCCGGTTTTTTCAAGACACCCAGGGTATCGATGAAGCCTTCGGCGCACTTTATGCCGCTCCCGATCTCACCCTTTTCAAAAAGATGCACCTTAAGTCCCGATTCCGCCGCCTTGATCGCAGCGGAAAGTCCACCCGGGCCACCGCCGATAATTGCAATCCGTTTTTCCATTTTAAATCAGTTGTGTCAGTTGAGTCGGTCAGGTCAGTTTTGTCAGATAAAGGATATAATTGTTTTATCGAGCCAACACTCATGGCCCTTAAGCCACCACTGGTTCCGGGTTCCAGGTTCAGAGTTTCGAGTTTCGAGTTTCTATTTGCGGGTCTGATTCTATTTTCTTACTAAACGCTCAAGGCCCTGCAGGCCGCCACGGTACATGAAAATGATGCGCCGGAGCCCGGATGAGCGGTTGAGAACAGCGGCTGACTGTCTGAGGCGTCTACGGGGTCTTAGGCCGGACCCAATGCCGATACCACATGCAAGAAACACCATTGGGGACAACCCGAATCCCTTATTAAAAAACAGGCCAGGTACGGGCTTAGAACCCGTTGACGGCGAGTTTCAGTCGCCTTTCGCAATCGCTTATCCGGGCGGAGGCGCCTGCCTAATTTTCGTGTTAAAAAAGTAGTGACGGCAGCGGATGTAAATCACGGTTATTTTAAGGTTATTCGAGATAATCCTCTCCAAAGACTTTCCGCCCGATAAAGAGTCTGAGATCTCTATCGGGTTGCTCACTCACCTCGCCCGGCCATATTATCCTCTGATTGACGACCCTTCCGAAAATTCTCCCTTTTGACGCCAAACACCGGCTGCAAATGGGACTCGTCGTATCCCCTGTTTCGGATCCCGATACGATTGTATTGATCGATCCCACCGGTTCACCCCGAATCGAGACGCCGCATATCTTGACGCAACCGCATTCCAATTCGATCGTGGCCATGCCGATGGCATCAGGGTGCTTCATCACAAGCCGGTTGCAGATATTTTTCAAGGCTTCCATTCTAACAAGTTTTGATTTTTCCATCTTGACGACCTGATTTCCGTCGATTGGTTTTTAATTTTATGTTTTCCTTTCCGCCATAGCCGGTTTCCACACGACCTCGTACAAGTCTTTACGCCGGCTTCGGATATTTTGAACGCTCCCCTGCTGCCGCAGTTCTTTTAACAAATCGAGGTCTAAATCCACCATCAGCGTCATTTCCGTGTTAGGTGTGGCCTCCGAGGCAATGGCATCGTGCGGGAAAGCAAAATCCGACGGTGTGAATACGGCCGATTGCGAATACTGAATGTCCATGTTTTCAACTTTCGGCAAATTTCCAACGCTCCCTGAAATCGCCACGTAGCATTCATTTTCAATGGCACGGGCCTGGGCGCACCGCCTGATCCTGAGATAGGCATTCTTCGTATCGGTCAAGTAGGGAACAAAGAGAATGGTCATGCCCTTGTCCACCAGGTTTCGAGCCAGTTCCGGAAACTCAACGTCGTAGCAGATGAGAATGCCGATTTTTCCGATATCGGTGTCAAAAATTCGATTCTCATTACCGCCCTTCAATCCCCAGTATTGGGCCTCGTCTGGGGTAATGTGTATCTTGTACTGCGCATCCCAGGTGCCGTCCCTTCGACACAAGAAGGATACATTGTACAAAGAATTGTCTTTCAATAGCGGAATACTGCCGGCAATAATATTGATATTGTAGGAAAGGGCCATGCTCACAAAGGCCGTATGAATTTCATCGGAATATTCTGAAAGAGACCGCATGGCTTCTGCCGGATTTTCTTGATTAAAATTTTTTAATAGCGGCGCATTGAGCAACTCGGGGAACAAGACAAGATCTGATTTATAACCAGCTACGGCATCGACAAAAAACTCAACCTGATGAAGGAATTCGCCGACGTCGTTAAAAGGGCGCATCTGCCATTGCACAACACCAATGCGCGGATAGGATTTTCGTCCACCGAATAGTTTTTTCCGTTTTTCGTAATAGACATTGTTCCACTCCATCAATACCCCATACGAATTGGAGCGGGTGTCTTCCGGTATATAATTCTTTAATATTTTCTTGATGTGAAAATCATTGGCAAGTTGAAACGACAGTACCGGATCGTAGATTTCAGTAGCCTTAACCTTTTGAATATAGGCAGAAGGCGAGAGGGTATCGGAATATTCCCCATACCCGGGAATCCGGCCGCCAAATATGATGCTCTTTAAATTCAGTGTTTCGCATAATTCCTTACGGGCGTCATACAAACGCCTCCCGAGGCGTAAACCCCGGTAGGCCGGATCGACAAAAACGTCAATGCCATACAGCGCGTTTCCATCTGGATCATGACCCGTCATCTTACCGCCGTCCGTTACATCATCATAGGTGTGCCGGCTTTCAAATTCCTCTGCATTGACAATTATGGCAAGTGCCGCGGCGACGACATTGCCTTTGTCCTCGATGCAAATTTGGCCTTCCGGAAAATGGTCGATCAAGGCATCGAATTCGTCCAATTTCCAGGAGCCCCCCATTCCCGCATACACGCCATCCATAATTCGTCTAATGTGCGGGTAGTCCTCACGCGTCAACCCTCTGAGTTTTAATTTAAATTCCGGTTCTTCAGTATTGTCCATAAGTGCTCCGTTTTTTTATTTGAAAATGGTTTCGATATCAGTAAATTTGAGTCTATTCCCATAAATCCAACTGCAAATGTCTTACAATTCCAGTCTAAAATCAAGGGTTGCCGTGCTGGAACGAAAACAAAGACCGCAACCGTTCACAGGGTTGCAAAGTCCGATGCACTTCAAACCACCTAATTAATCATGGATAAAACACGCAGTTCGACATAGGCAAAGAACGGGTTGTGGCGAAGACGCATGAGCTGGCTCAGCGGTGCGATCAGGTAGTGGGTCTCTCCTCGCGGCTGAAGTCTGCCTAACGGCAGGCCCTGGTATGGGGCGTCGGGGTTTTCTACCGAACCGTAGATCGGGTCATCGGGAGAGAATGGAATCGCCACATGCGACAGAGAATACACGCCGGGCGGCCATGTCATATTCAGGTTTTTAGCGTCAACCGTCTGCGTGCGAGGCGCCTTGGTACGCACGGCCAGTGCCCGCGAATCCGGGGTGACGTTGGTAATGATTGTCAACCGAAACGGCAGATCGGAGCGATTCTCGAGCTTTTCGAGCTTTGCGGCGTCTATAGCTGGATAGAAAGGGGTCAGCAGATCGGAGCGGTCAACGTCAAAAATGACCAGCTCGTTACCCTGATTTTCGAGTTGCGTGTAAAACCGATCGATGGTCATCGACGTTTCGACGGTGGAATCGACCCAGGACAGAAAAGTGGTCACCGGGGGAAAATCAGTCAGCTTACCAGCCTTCTTCGCTTCCTGCACCTGCTGCTGCAAGGCGGCTGTTATTTCGTATGCCTGTTGCGCCGCATTTTTCGGAAACGAGTTATATTTGAAGGGGTCGTACTCGGGTTGGATCGACAGCCACTTGAACTGAGCGAAATAAGGCAGAAAGCTCAGAAGCTTGTGGGAGTTGGCGATGGCTGAAAACGGTGTGATGCCGATCTCCGGCGAGAAGAGCAGTATTTTGTCGGCCGGCGGCAGGCCCGGATCGGACAATGCATCCAGGTTGTATTTGACCGTCAGAGCACCGCCATTGGAGTAGCCGGCCATCACAAAGGGCTTGCCCGGACCGACCCGTTCGTGAACATGGCGCGCAGCGATGCGGCTGGCCGCCACCCAATCCTTCCAATTCACCTCCGTCAGGGCGCCCGGTATGGTACCATGGCCGGGCAGGCGCAGACCGAGGACGTAGAATCCTTTTTCGTGGAGAAGCTCCCCGATGCGGCGCAGGCTGTAAGGTGAATCGGTAAGGCCGTGCAGAAGCAGGACGCCGCCCTGAATGTTCTCCGGTACAAGTTCGAAGGTCCGGTTCCAATTGCGCGGCAGCTGCTGCGGATCCTGCCGTCCTCCGGCGTGGTAGCGGTTGAAGGTCATCTCGGCTGTCGGTGGTACCTTATCGTATATTTTCACCTGCAGCTCGCGAAACAGCCGCTCTTCCTGTTCGAGGTAGTCCTTTAGGGTGCTTCCGGGCGTCGCATCCCGGGCAGTGAACTCACCCGTCAAAGATGTTGTGTGCCAGATGCCCAGCGCCGGCATCTTGCGGGACTCGAAGGCCCAGACAAGCAATACCGTGAAAACGAGAAGCACCGCTATCAATATGGCCCGCACGAACCAGCCAAGCAAGCGCGCGAAGCCTTTGCGAGGCTCGTTTCTCGTCGCCGAAAATCGGTCCTTTCCCATGTCGCCTCCTGCTTTACCCCTCTAAAAATATATCGGGAGTCAAAACGGTCCCTGGGAAAAAATTTTTAAAACGCAGGCCATCCCAGGAAATCATTGTAGTGACGAAGGGCAAATGCTTTTTTGCAACAGAGATCATTAACGCATCACCCAGCGAAGTCCTGTGCTTCATCAGATCGAGGATCTCTTTAATTTCAATAACTGGAAATTTTGTTTCAAAACTTGGAACAGGAAGCACGGCGACCCCGTATCTATCTTGAAAGTAAAACCACAATTCAAATAATTGTTTCTCATTGAGATTAAAAGAAAGGATTCCACAAAGTTCCAACAGATTGACAATCGTCGTAAATCCGTTTCTCTTCTCGCCTATGTGCTCAAGAAATGCCCGGTTGATTTCGTAATTTGTATCCCTTTTGTATCGCAGATCAATCACAAATATATTGGTATCGATCAGCACTAAGTCCTGTTTCTGGCCCACTCGGTGGCCTCCTTCCATCCCTTGAATCCCGGTTTTGTCTTTCCAAGGGTTTTCTCAATATCTGCCCATGCCTCCTCAAAGGACCTCAATTTTTCTAAGCCCTCGGTCTCATCACTTGTTGACGGCGCCATAATGGCTACGGGCTTTCCCCGGTAGGTAATTGTCAAACGTTCGCCCGATCTCACCCTCTTGATAATTTCACCCGTTTTCTGTTTCAAATGCTTGGCTGTTACGGTTCCCATAAAATACCTCCCAAGTGAATACTTAAGGAGCATAGTAGGCACTTTGTATCGCAAAGGCAAGAATATTCTTGACTCTTTCCGACTTCAAACCTGAATCGAGGACCTTCCCCCTATACTCCGGTTTTCGTGTCGACCAGGTAAATTTTGCGAAACAGGTCGACATGCCAGACGGCGATAGCACCCAGTGCGCCGATAACGACTGGGGGGGTCTGCAGCAAGCGGTATCTTCGCCTGGCAAGGTTTCCATGTCAGAAAGTGGAAGGTTTTCGGGTGCCGTATGCATGTCATTCCATGGTCCTTGACAAGCGGCCAAGCATCACCCATAATAAGTTTAAAACTTATTTTATAACAATAGCCTTTCAAAAAAAGAAGGAGGATTTTCAATGCCAAACATAACCCTGAGTGTCGATGATGATATCGTTAAAAGAGTTCGCAAAATCGCAATAGATAAAAATACCACACTCACAGCGATGATTAGGGAATTTCTGACTTCAGTGGCAGCCCGGGATGCTCAATTGAAAAAAGAAGCGGTCATTAAGCTTCATCAGTCATTCAAGAAGATAAGCAGAGATATGGGCCAAAGGAAATGGTCAAGGGAGGACTTGCATGAGCGATAGAGTATTTCTAGACACGAACATCCTGGTTTACGCTTATGATCAACATGACCCACGTAAGCAAAACAAGGCCCAGGAATTGTTAACTGATGGCATCGAACGGGAAACCCTTGTACTATCAGTGCAAGTACTGGGAGAGTTTTTCAACGTTGTTACTCGCCACATCCCCCAACCCGTGACATTTGATGAAGCTCGAGAGATCATTGACACAATTAGTATTCTTCCGGTTCAGGAAATCGATCTGGCGATGGTGAACCGGGCAATCGACACCCACAAAATGTATCAGATTGCATACTGGGATGCCTTAATCATTTCAGCGGCAGAGAGAGCGGGATGCAAGTCGATCCTTTCCGAAGACTTCAGCCATGGCCAGGCTTACCACGAAATTTTGGTGCGCAACCCATTCACGGAAAGGCACTAAACTTCGCAAAGGCACTGTCAACCTTGACTGGTGACTAAAACGGATACGTGTTTTTCTGCGTGCCCTCAGTTCCTTTTCATATACAAATCTAAATTATATAGCAACTGACCGGCTTAAGCCCGTATCGATCCGACGGTAAAGTGGGAATCTTCTATTGTGCAGACAGGAACAATTCCACACGCCAATTATCTCTATCGGATGCGTCTTTAATGTGAACGGCTCTTAATTGAACACGCTTTGCAGCGACTTTACCTTGTTGATTCAAGTATGTTTGCACTTGCCTGGCTCGCATTTGAGCGAGCTGTTCCAGTTGCTTATCGTCGATGACGTTTTCCTCGGGCAAGTCTCTCTTCCGGGGCTTCGCTAACCTCCATTTATCGCCGGATATTCCTTTTTGGGGCTGTTTCCCCGAAATACCGGCACCGTCCGTCTTGCGGTCGGCAGTTCCTTCAACACTGACCGTTAATACGGGTTTTTCTTTCATAAGTCGGGCCACCGCATCCAGTTTTTTTGTCGCCTTTGCATTCAACTCCGACAGGCCAGGCTCAAACTCAATGTAACGAAGTTCCTCGCCTTTGAAGCCTTCGATCTGTGCAACAGCCGAAAATGGTGACTTGGCTACATCATCGACTGTTTTCGTCAAAGCGCTTATTATGGATTGGCCGATGTCAAATTGGGGATTTTTGACGTTGCCGGCAACGGGTACATCAAGTGAAATTCGCCCACTGGCGTCTTGCAGCAGGGCAACCCCGAGAGCCACTGGTAAATCAGTGGCGTCCTGGCTCTCGACCTTCTCGCCGAGTGTGAGTTGATCAATATCGATTCTATTTTTTCCGTCGATCTTATCTTTATCGACAAGATACTTCAGCTTCAATTGCAATTTTCCCTGGTCAATCTTGTATCCAATATATTTACCGGAATACGGCGATACCGACTTGAGATCGAAATCGCTCAAAGCAAAATCAACCTGGGTATATTGGAACGCATTCATGGGATTCATCTTCCCGGCACTTTCGATGGTGGCCGACTGGTCGATGGTGCCTTCAATCTTGAAATCAGCCTGAGCCGACGGTTCTGAGGATAACCCCTTGACCGTTCCCTTGGCAACGTCCAGTCGGGTAGTGTAGTTTGGCGTTATGGAGCCGTCGACAAAATCTGCGGAAAAATTGTTAAGTTGCACCAAGTCAACTTTTAAAGGCATTGGCCCTTTGAATTGCGCAATTAAAATGCCGACCAATCGCTGCAGCAGATTCTCTTTTCCGTTTTGATCCCCCTTCTTCACGGGCGAAAAGGTTTGAACGACATTAACGGTGCTGTTTTGGTCGATGGTTACTCTGGCGTACGGTTTATTTATTAGGACTTCAGCCGCGTGCAACCGGTTGGGAAGCAGATCTAATTCCAGTCCGCTGGTTTTAAATTGTTCCAGTTTGACGAAATCCTGCGGTTGTAAGCGATCGTTGAGTCCAAGGTTATCGAGGCTCAATTCGCCTTTGTAGCGAATTTGCGGTGTACCCGCTTTGCCTTGGTACAAAATACGACCTTTAGAACTGATGGCGCCCGAATCGATTTGGGCATTTACGGCGGTGTCGAGATAGGCCTGGAAGGATTTTAAGGCAATTTTGTCAGAGACCACTTTTAAGTCGGCCATCAGCGGAACGATGCCGGCAGAACCATTTATGGAGATCTTTCCCGCTTGGTTCACTTGAAGAGCAATACCCACTTTGGCTTTTATATCTTTTTTATTGCTCAGGTTGTCTACTTTTACCCCGATGTTATCCAAGGATACCCGCGCCGGCTCAGGCAGTGTCCTGTCTTCAAGGACTAAACCCCAGTTGGACACTTCTATGTTGTTAATGGTGACATGCCAGGGAGAACTTGAGGTCGTTTCCGGTTCGGCATCGGCAGGGGCGTCACTTTTCTTGACCAATAATTTTTGGAGATCCGGCAGCAACAAGCTCTGCAGTTTAAATGTTCCGTCGGGTGCAAGCCATGATTCGATTCTGGCATCGGCGGTTTTAACCCCCTCAATCGTAATTTCCCGATTCATTAAATCCGCACTGATCCCTTGAAAGAAAAAAGTTGGCAATGCAATGAGCACCTTCTCATTCCCTTTTTCCGTTAGTTGAAAATCATTGATTTCAAGCTCACCATTCCGAAGTATGGCGTTTAACTCGCCATCGATAAATTCCAAGGAATAATCTCCCGAAGTGCCGGTTGTACCCTTTACGATTCGAAAGGACACCTGGTCCTCTATATGACGCCAAAGGTGATTCAAATCGGTTCCCCTGGCGGAATAACTTCCTTGAATCCGGAGAGGATTTATGGATATCTGACCGTCCATTTGATATTGCTCACCATTGGGGCCCACGCCAACGAGCTTGTATGCGCCCTGGCGGTCCTTCAAGGTGCTAAAATTTTCTAAAGAGAAGGAAATGGGAGAAATTGTTTCCTGAATCGCCTCTGCACCGGTTGAATCATCAATTGTGAATTTTCCATCTATGATCTGGAACTTTGAAATGACAGCAGGAGGCAATACAGATTTTTGATCCGGTGCCGGTGCCGGTTGTGACTGGCTGAATTTCGCTACAATATCGTCTATGTTTGACTTTTTATCAGGCAATAACCTCAACACCCCGAAAGGAGACTGTACTCGAATTTCCTTAAATGTTACGGCCCACTTCACGATAGAGGATAGCTGAAAATCAACAAATAGTTCCTCGAAGCCGGCAAATGGCTCTCCGTTTTTTTCATGAATGTTTAGATTGGCTGCGGTAGCAGAAAGGACGAAGGGATTCAATTTCAACAGGCCTAATGTCACTTCACGGCCGATTTGATCGGAAAGCTTTTCCTCAAGTCTGGGTTTGAGCAGGGGTGGAACCACCCACAGAACAGCGATTACGTAAACGACATATAGGCTGATGAGGATAGCGCTTACTTTCTTGACCAACGAGATGCAGGGTTTTTTCTCATTTTGGTTCTTCGTCATGTAATTTACCTTTTGGTGTCTTACTTCATCGCTCGGTCCGGCAATATATTCATCAAAAATGTTGGTTTTTTGGCCGCTACCTGTGCCGCACCGGGCTAGCGCATAGCTGATGTACAGACAACGACGATCGATCGGAACATCGTTTGATCAATGTTCTCAAGTATTTGTCCTGGTTCTTGCGGCTCCAATAATTATCGAATATTTTAGACTATACTGCCTACATAACCATCAACTGCGCAGGGTGCAATTGGACCTTGGTCCAATATCAAGTGTGATTTGAGGTGGGGCAACGGAGTGGGTGTGTGGTAATATATAGGTATTGCGCATGTATTGCATTGATGCATGCGAACGACTATTAGAATAAACGACTATCTGTTGAAGCGGGATAGAAAACACGCGGCAGACGAGGGTCGCACTCTCACATCACTGGTAGAAATTGGTTTGGCGCTCGTCCTATCAAAACCGAAGACGAGCCGACGGAAACGGGTTGAATTGCCGGTATCCAAAGCATCCGGCGGTGTCCTCCCGGGAGTTGACCTGAACCGGTCCGGTGACTTGGAGGAGGTCATGAACGGACTGTGATCCTTCCCGACGTCAACATCCTTGTGCCTGCGTTTCGCGCAGATTCTTCCGAGCATGAGATCTGCAACATGGGTAACCGTTCACATGGTTGCAGAGTCCGATGCGCTTCAAACCAATTAATGGTTGTAGAGACATGACCCCATCTTTTGTTTAAGGCATTGGACGCTATGCGCGAAAGGGACATTTCTTCTGTCTGATGTGTTCGCGCACTTCGTCTTCGAAATAGGTCAGCAGGCTTTCAACCGGCGAAACGGCACCTGGCGCAAAGGCACAGTAGGAGCTCAAAAGGTGTTTACTCATGCGCTGAAGCATTGATATGAATTCCTCCCGGCCTTGGCCTTCTTCGATGCGATGGAGCAGATCCCGAATGTAGGGTAACCCCTCACGACACGGGGTGCACCAACCGCAGGATTCACGCGCGAAGAACTCGACAAGGTTCAGTGTGGCCGCCACCAGGCAGGTTTTCTGGTCAAACACCATTATCGCACCGGTGCCTAACCGATGGCCGACATTACGCAGTGATTCAAAGGCCATCTCGATATCGAAGAGCTCTTTTGTTATGTAACGGGTCGAGGCGCCGCCCGGCAGACAAGCCTTAAACTCAGATCCAGGAAGCATCCCCCCGGCATGCACTTCGATGATTTCGCTCAGTCGCACTCCCATTGACAGCTCATAACATCCCGGTCGATTGACCTTGCCGCTGACACAATAAATTTTAGTTCCCGCACCGGTCTCCGTTTGGGCCAGATTTTTATACCACTCAGCGCCGTTTCGGATGATGTGGGGAATGCTAAAAAACGTTTCCACATTCGAAAGTACGGTCGGCTGGCCCCAGAGCCCTTTTTCGGTGGGATAGGGCGGGGGCTGTTTGGGATTCGGCCGTTTGCCCATTAGCGCGTTTAACTGGGCGGTTACCTCTCCACAGATGTACCTGCCACCGCTGCGGTGGACAATGATATCCAGGGTAAAGTCACTTCCCAGTATGCCAGTGCCAATAAAGCCTGCTTTTCGGGCAAGTCCTATCTCGCGCTCAAGTATTTTGGCTGCGGTTTCATATTCCGGTCGAATGAAAATAATGGCTTTTTCAGCCAATGCGCTATATGCGGCAATGATGATGCCTTCGATAAGCATGTGGGGATCTGCATGAATCAGCACCCGGTCTTTAAAAGTTCCCGGTTCCATTTCATCGGCATTGCATACGACATACCTTGGAAAAGGCGCATCGTCTGCAACCGACATTATTTTCATGCCGGTTGGGAAGGCAGCGCCACCGCGGCCCAGCAGATTTGCGTCCAGCAGTTCCTGTCGTACGTCCTTGGGCGAGTAATTTTTTAAAACTTTGTCCAAAGCCACGTATCCGCCGCTTTGTTGATATTCTTCCAGTGTTGCAATTCTGTCTGGCTTGCGATTTTGAAAGAGAATCTGAGGATGCTCCGCTACCATCAGCATTAACCTTTTCGTAATTAAATGAATTTGTAAGCGTTCACAGGGCACCGCATCTGCTTTGTTGTCGGGCACTTGGAGTACAAAAGTACGTCTGCGCACCCGACGCCTTGCATCTGCGGCACCCTGTAAACGCTTACGATTAGTTGGATTGCAGCGTATCGGATTTTGCAACCCTGTGAACGGTTACTTGTTTCCTAAGGAAGACAGCGACTTGTAAAATCTGCAACAAAAGGGACTGCCGCCCTTGTGCATAACATTAAACTTTTTTCAGAAAAAAACCAATCTGTCAATTCGAAAGGATTAGTACAAGTTCCGGATAGTGGCGCGTTTTTTTCCCATATCCGATTGATGATCACCATCAGCGGCATTATTTTATAAAATATAGTGCCCCGCCATAATCAGGAGCAGAAATAATAGAACGTGACATATGAGAGCGGTTTCCATTAACAGCGGTCGAACCGACAGGTTGCGGTTCCTGCCTAACGATAGAGATAAAATGGGACGGGCTCAAAATCGATCTTACGTCCGATGGCATCCCGCCGATGACAAATAGCGGGATTTCGAGGCGTTCAGTATGTTCGCGAACGCAGGCTAAGGTTTTGAAACCGCTTCAAAACTGGATTTAAGGAGAAAATCATGCAGACCGCGGAAGATATACTCAAAGATAAAAATACTGAAATATTGTCTATTGCGTATGATCAGACAGTGCTCAAAGCATGCCGGACCATGACGGAAAAAAAAATTGGAGCGATTCTGGTTCGGAATAATGACGAATTTGTCGGCATATGGACCGAGCGTGACCTGCTTCATAGCATCGGTACGCCAGGATTTAACCCGTCTACGGCGCGGATTGGTGATTACATGAGTGCCCCGCTCCATGCCGTGCCGCACGGCACGCGCCTGCACAAGCTGTCGGAAATGTTTCTGGGATTGTTTGTTCGGCATTTGCTGGTTGAAAAAGAAGGTGAATATATCGGCCTTATTTCAATCGGAGACGCATTGAGGGCCAATCTGCTTGAACAGGATCGCCGATTCAAAGCTTATAATGAATTTGTCAACTGGGATTTTTACGAAAATTGGAGATGGGGCCGCGAGAAGAGGACTTAGGATGGTTGTACAAAATGGATCAAAGCCGGCTCAAGTCTTCGGGTCGAATTTCTATATTGCAGGGTCTGGTCCCTATGGTGTTAAGGTCAGCCGGCCCGCGCGTTTTTCAAGTCGAGCTATGAGCATCACAGCGGTTCAAACTTGAACTTCTCCCCCCCGATGGAAGCCTCGTACATGAGACCGCCTTTACTTTGGACGAAGGTTGCCATTCCTTTGACGTAGTCGGTTTCTGCCTGGACTCCGGCCTTGGGACCGGCACTGGCACCGGCACTTTTCCCGGCGGTTCCGGGCTGGGCCTGAACGCCCGCCGTTATGACGACCGCCTGAGCGGTAGCGCCGAATTCGAAATTGCCGCTGGTGAATTCGTCATAGGCCCGCTTGTCCTGGAAGAAAATGATTTCGCTGAATTCTACGCCGCCAAACTCTAATCCAATCGAGCCCTCTATCACCGATGCTTTTCCCATTACCTTTCCGCCACGATAGACTTGACCCTTACCGAAGGAGCCTCCGACCACCAAACCAGCCTTCCCGATCGTCGGAAACACCGCATAACCGTAAGAATTTTTAAAGAATTTATTCACTGCAGGCGAATCTTTGAAAACGTTGATGGTGCTCGAATAGTCTTCTACCTCTGCAGCGAGGGCAACAGTCGACCCGCCAAACATTAATGCAGCAATTAAGATCAGGGCCATCTTTTTCATTTTCCTACTCCTTTCATTCGATTTTAGTGGTTTTGTCTAATCGGTTACCATTTAGTAGAGCGTCCCAATCTTGACAAAAGCGGAAACAAGTTTAATGTACGAATCAATTCAAATTATTACAGACAAATGGAGATGCCCAATAAGGGCTGTGGACCATCACACCAAAAGGAGGTTTCAATGGTGAGATCATCGATCTTCGTGCTCGTAATCGTCGCAATGTTTTTAACGTTCTTACAGCCGATGCCCGTAATCGGCAAAACGACTTCATCGGAGGTTTCAAAAAAAACTGAGGAAGCATGGGAAACCTTCAAAGCCTACATGGTCGACCAGAAGGATGAAGCCGTTGCAGACGGTAATAAACTCCTGAAAAAAGCCGACGCCAAGATCGAGAAATTGGAGGGCGATGCCGCCAAGGCGTCCGACGATGCGAAGGTCGAGTACGAGAAGTCGATTAAAAAACTGAAGGAGATGCGTTCGGACGCGGCCAAAAAACTCGACGACCTCGGAAATAGCTCAGCGGATGCATGGGACTCCTCGAAGGACGGGTTTGCCAAGGCCTACAAGGACCTGCGTGACGCGTATAAGGAGGCGGCCGGGAAATTCAAGTGATCGGTCCTCACGCCATAATTGGCCATGCTAAAGACGCTATCCTATAAAAAGATTCCCCACTTGACGCTCACAAACCTTCCACCGCCTTACCCGGATTATACCTATTTCGAAGGGCACGATTTTTTTCCCTTTGAATTCCGTTCGACTGCGTTCAGCCTCCCAAATGCATGGTGGCTCGCAGAAGCCTCCACGCTTGTCTATGCCGAAACGGATTTTGTCTTACCTTGCCAACAATCTGTTTTACTTGATTTTGTGGATGAACATACTGCTCGGCACCATGCCGGCTGCGCTTCATGCCGAAACACGATTCGTGACCATCGGATCCGGCGACATCACCGGTGTTTATTATCCCACCGGATTGAGTGTCGCAAAGATGATCAACGCCAAACGCGAGGAATACGGGGTCCGTGCGGCGGTGGAATCCACCCCGGGATCTATATTTAACGTTAATGCCGTCATGGCGGCTTACCTTTAATTTGGCCTGGTGCAATCCGATAAACAGTATCAGGCGGTCAATGGACTGGCCGAGTGGGCGAAGAAGGGCCCCCAGGAGGAACTGCGCGCCGTTTTCAGCATCCACCAAGAATCGGTGTGTCTGGTAGCGGCAGTTGATGCCGGAATAGAAACCATGGCCGATCTCAAGGGCAAAAGGGTCAACCTGGACCACCCGGGCGCCGCCCAGCACCTCAACGCCATCGACGCCCTCGAATCAGCGGGTCTCAACCCGGACACTGATATCTTAGCGTTAAAAGTGAAGGCCGCCAAGGCCCCGTTGCTTCTCCAGGACAAGCGTATCGACGCCTTTTTCTGCACGGTGGGGCATCCAAACGAGATACTTAAAGAGGCCGTCTCCGGTTCGCGCAAGGTCCGGTTTATCCCGATTACCGGGCATGCTGTTGACAGGCTGATCGCCGACAGAGAATATTACACCAAAACCACCATACCGGTGGCGGAGTTCTATCGAGACGCGCAAGATGCCGTCGATGTAGAAACATTCGGCGTTATGGCCTCCTTGTGTACCTCTGCGCATGTGCCAGATTATGTTGTTTACGTGATCACCAAGAAACTGTTTGACAACTTCGATTATTTTAAGAGACAGCATCCGGCATATGCGGGCTTGACTAAGCAAGGCATGCTCGAAGGCCTCTCGGCGCCGCTTCATCCCGGGGCCTTGAAATATTATAAGAAAGCCGGTTTGGTGCAATAGCCCGGTTGCGAAATATATATTGCCAAAGTTTTAACCAGATTTGAAAAAGCGGAGAGTACCACCATGAATGATAAACCTGTTTTAAGTGCCATATTATTAGGGGGTTTTGTTTGTGTAGGACTCTTCGCCCTCGGCTACCAGATTTCCAGTGGTATCATTCATATAAAATCTTTAGACAGAACGGTGACGGTTAAAGGACTATCTGAGCGTGAGGTCCCTGCCGATATCGCAATTTGGCCGATTACATTTCAAGAAGCCGGAAATGACTTGAACAACTTGTTTTCAAGCATTCAAGAGAAGAATGCTCTCATCGTCGATTTTTTGAAAAATCTCGGTTTCGAAACAGAGGAAATCTCCGTATCCCCTCCTGGGATTCTGGACAAACAGGCCGCGGGATACAGTGGTTCCGACACTTTCAAATTCAGGTATTCGGGAGATTCAACGATTACCGTTTATTCTCAAAATGTGGACAAGATTAGAGAGGCAATGAATAGACTCGTTGAACTCGGAAAACAAGGTATTGCTTTTGTCCGTCAAGGGTATCAAGCCCAAACAGAATTTATTTTCACAAAACTCAATGACATAAAACCAGAGATGATCGAAGAAGCTACCAAAAATGCGAGAGAGGTTGCCGAAAAATTCGCAAGAGACTCCAACAGTTCATTGGGAAAAATTAAAAAAGCCAACCAGGGGCAATTTTCGATAGGCAACAGGGACAACAATACGCCGTATATAAAAAAGGTTAGGGTTGTTTCCACAATTGAGTATTACTTATCGGACTAATGGCTTTTTATGGTCAGATTATGCTATGATAATCTGAGCGACCGCTGTTGATGTGTGCCCCATCGGATCGCTGGCAATTAACAGAATTACGGATTAAAATTGTTTGTCGAATACTAACCCTATTGTTGAAACATGCCGCATTTGCGGATAATGTAAAAATGGTTGATCGTAAGCCACAAGGATGTCGAGACGACAATGAAAAAACAGGCAGATGAGACCTTTGGCAAGGGAATACTCTTGGAAAAGGAGGCACAATTCGAAAAGGCCAAAGCCATTTATGAAGATCTCTTTCGTCATGTCACCGACAAAACATTCCTGAGAAAAATTAGATGTCGGATGGAGGACATCGACGACCTGATCGCAGAGAAGGCTGTTTACCATCGCATTGACGAAAACGCAAAACGGGTGCTTACGGAAATCGGCATCAATATCAGCGAGAACCAACTCCTTATGGATCTTCTTATGGAAGCCGACGCCGTGGATTTCGACAATGAAACGGCGCTTTTCATTCCCTTGAAGCGGGATTATATCGACCGCTGCCTGGAGCAGGTGCCCCGTAAAATGCCTGGGGACCCGGGAATGAATACTTTTGGCACCGGTGCAACACCACCCTTTCTAAAGCGGCCCGGCGACGAAGAACTGCGCCCGGCTAACCGTGAGGAATACAAAAAAATCATCCTCACGGTTGGTGAACATATTGATATTGTAGGTATTTTCAGTCTGCCGGTGGCCTGCGACAAGAGCATTTCCCTCTTCGAGGTCGCCCAGCTGATGGAGAAAAACTATCAAGGACTCAAGATGATCACCACCAATACGATGAGTGATGGAGAAGTATCATTTTTGAAAGAAAAGGAGCATTGGGTCGACGGAACAAGCCTGATTACTTCCTTAGCGCCAATGAACAATATGGTTGATCCTTTTTTGCGTAGTGCCCGCACAGGCAACAACCTTTTATTGATAGACCAGAGCATTGCCGGAATCTCTGGCCCCGGTAGCCCGGAGTCTTTCCTGACGCAGAACCATGCCCAGGTGATTTTCATGATGGTTATCGCTCAGACCGTCAACCCGGGTATATCGTGCATACATTGTGGCATACCCAGTGTTATCGAGGCAGGCGGCAATCTTTCTTACAGTTCTCCCCACCAAACGTTCATAAATGCTGCCTTGGCGCGGGTCAATACCTGGATTACAGGTTTCCCCTCCGCCCAGACCGGAGGCAGTACCAGTCTTTCCGATGTGACTCCCCAGGCACTGACCGATTCAGAATTGAGCCGCAACGCGCTGCGCAAGTATGGGGTACATATTGTACGACACGCCATGGGTGCTTTAGGCAGCCTCAACTTTTTCAGCCTGGAAAAATTTTTAGAAGACTGCGAGCGTGACAGACATTCCAAAACGGTGTTCGATGCAATTCCTAAGGATAAAGGTGTGATACCCATGTATTTTCCTAGCGACCTTCAGGCTCTTGCAGGCATACGCGAAATTGCCGAAAAGGGCAACCCAAAGGATGCCGATCACACTTTGAAGAATGTGGATTCGTTCAACCAGTGGGAGAATACCATCCGCCAAGCTGCCAAAAAGAAACTCTATTACCCGCAGCTCAACGATATTGTCATCGATTCAATCAAATCTGATGCGTAATTTTATCATCTTGTTCATAAGTTTTGATCACCAGAAATAGGTATGTTTTAAAAGCGGTGATTATTCATCGTCAATAAATGACCCTGATAACCATTCGGATGATCGCACCAGTTCGCTGGACCCTAAGATCATAGAAGAGAAGGTTGTAAAGGCTCCCATAAAACCGACTAAAATGAGTATCCGAGTTTGAACGAGAACTGCCCATCGGTTCTCAAATAATGACCAAAGCAGCCCAGTAAGAAAGCATCCGCTTAGATTGACCACTACGGTCCCCCATGGAAAGGATACCCCGTTTATCCGATAACGCAGTCCAAAACTTTTATCTTAAAGCCTATAGCTCTTGTTGTATCGACCCTGCCGCTGTGTCAGGCAGTGAGGCAGGAGTCATCAGCCCGACTTGGGCGATTGTCAGGAGGGATTCCATCCCCAAGGATGGGAAAACGACTATAGTACTTCTCTAAAAAACAGGCCAAATCGCGCAGTCAACATACGGGTGTTCCGGACCGCAAAGCAACAAAATCAGTTTTCAGCTCTTCCAAAACCGAGATTCGATCGCCCATGCGCATCAATTCCGATTCGATATTTTCACCATGGTCCTTTCGCCTTGTATGGGCCGCCTCCATAGCCCCCTTGGTGGCAGAGACGGTTTCATCCAGCCGTTCTCTGACCCTTCGGGCAAAACCGGCAAAGGAGATGTTCAAGTTTTGGAGCATTGACCAGCGGATGTTTTCGACATTGCGACGGACCAACCCATCCAAACGTTGACCCAGGGATTGCAGCATGGGCAGAGGATCGGTGTTCCAAGTATTCAGCACCCAATAAGGCCTTCTTTCGATCTCCAAAGTTTCTTCCTGTATCAGAGGTTTGTAGGGCACCCGGAACAGGTCGGCGGCAGTGTGGCGCAGTGTTTCCACGAGATGGGAAATTCGCTGATCATGCGGCATCAGGCACTCCAACAGGCGCGCTTTGACACGTTCATTTAGCTCAGCTTGCTGCTGCTCGAAAAAGTCGGGGATCGCCTTGGCCCAAGCCTCCTGGATATCGGCCTTGGCGGATTTTTTGTATGTGCGGGAAACGGCGCCGCTATTCATAATATCTTTTAAAAATTGTTCGGCTTCCCGGCGTAATTCACGGGAAAGTTCTTCCACAAAGGCTGCGATCCGCTTTTTATCGCCCTCCAAGACATCATGGATCAGCCGGCGCTCGTTTGCGGCCCTCTGCTGGCTTTTTTCGAATAAGGTGATTTTCTCTTCAAGTTCTTTCAGAGGGAGCTGTAAGGCCTGCAAAACGATGCCGGCCTCCATCAGGATTGCTTCGATACAATCCAGCGCGCGGCGGGAGACAGCATCCATCAGGGCATTGAGCTTTTCCCTGGCGAGGAAATCCACAAGGAAGGATTCCAGCTGCGCCATGCCGCTGGCAGCCCATCCGTCGGGATTTGCGTCTGTTTTTGATTCCAGGCCAATACGAGCCGATACGCGGAAAACCGGAAACTCGCCGTTCCAAACGTCCTCCTGGGTCAGGACGCGCTTGTAAAAGGAAAGCGCCTCTTCGAGTTCCCCTTCATCCAGATAATCGATTTTGTTCAAAACGAAAAACAACCGCGGCACCTTTTCCCTCACCTGCCTCAAAAACTCAAGCTCCACTTCGGTGATGGGCGGATCGGCCGAAACCAGAAAAAGGGCTGCATCGCATTGCTGCAGGAAATTGAGTGTGATCGTGGTGTTGTGGCGGTAGGTGGAGCCGATTCCGGGCGTGTCGATTAATACGACGCCGCCGGAAAGAATGGGGGCCGGCAGGTCAACTTGCACCTCGGCGATGCCATGTCTATTGTGTGGGTTAAATTTTTCAGTGACGAAGCCGGCCAAATAGGCACTTCTCTCGGCGGTGGAGGCACCTGTGAATTCATCCTCTGAGCGGCTGTCCTGGTATTTCACCCTGATTTTTGGTATCTCTCCGAATTGAATGAACGTCGGCGCGGCGGTCAAGGGAACAACACCCACAGGTAGGATTGGCTCGCCAATCAGGGCGTTGAGCAGAGTGCTCTTTCCCCGTTTGAACTGCCCCAGCACAGCCAGATGAAACCGACCTTCGGAAACGCGGTTGCTCAAATCTTTCAGCAAGCGACTATAACGAACGAATTCCGGTCCGATTTTCGTGACCGCGTCGACCGCTTTTCCAAGCAAGGCAGCAAGAGGCAAGAGATCACTGGGGAATGTTGATGGCACGGCGGCTTGCGTCATATCCGTCTCATTGGTTTTTTTCAGAGCATTCATTTCAGGAATGCTCACATTCAGAGAAGCCGTTGACGCGTTGCAATAATAATAAACCGCCTACGGGCCTCTCTCATTATAACCCACCTTACATCGCTGTAGGCAGGAGTCATCAGCCCAGCCCGGGCGGTTATCAGGGGGACTCCATCCCCATAATTACCAACCCCATAAGATCAATATAGCTCAATTTATCTGGAAACAGATTAAGCTTTAATAGAGTATCTCATCAATCTGCCAATCTTCATAGCTTTTTAATTGGGCGTCGCCATTGCATCCTGGCAACATTTTACCTGCCATCCTTGACAAATCGTCACCGCTTCCTATGTATAAGTGTATACCACAATGTAGTAATTAATCTTTCCGCCATCATTGGCAATCTAAGTTTTTCTCGATTTCGATCAGTTAATCCAAAATTCAGTTGCTCGAACGTCCAGCTGATGGCGGTGCCGACCGTCGGACTGTTATAATTCAGGCCGACCTTACCGATGGGATGAAAGAACCTGATTTCATCAACCGAGAAAGGCCCGGATCTATCTTGGTAAGTCGATAGCACCTCAACAGGAATCGTTGGATCTTTCCATTGTGTCCATGCAGGTATAGGGCCGGCTCCAGTGATCCTGTTTTTCTTGAGATACCGAAAGTCTGTTGTGCCAAGGCGGACGACGACAAATCTTTATTTTATTTGATATTTCGCGGCCTGCGTCGGAAAGATTCTTTCGATTACGGAAAAGGAGGTCACGATGATCAACAATTCCTATTCGAAGCGTTTTGCAATCGCCTCGCTCTTCTCGATGGCACTTGTTTTGATGATTCTTGCGTGTGGTGGTGACGGTGGTGAAACGAGCAACAGCGGCAATGCCCCGGGCGACAACTTGCCCGCTGCTGCGAATGCCGAACTCGAGTGTGACGTTGAAGGATACCCCTGTTCCCTGGCTGAGGTTCCCGCCGCCATCCGGGAGCGCAGCCAGTTCCTGGCGAATGAGGCGCTTGCCATGATCGAAAACGGCGCCTCCATGGCCGAGGTCAGAGCCTGGCTCAATGATCAGGAGGGGATAGTGGAGATCATGTCTGACGACCTGGCCCTGCGCTTCCGACTCGAAGGCGGCCGCGGCACCTGGGTCCTTCGCAAGGAAGCCGTTGCTGAAGCCCCCGCATCCGAGGCATTGTCGCCGCTTTCCGATCGGTCGTCCCGTTTTGTGGAGGGACAGAACACTCAACCAAAACGCGACCTAGTGTTCGCCCCCACGTATGCCGACCAGGGCATTTCAACCCCCGCTTTCGTCGCGGGCCAGAACACTAAACCGAAACGCGCATTGGTGCTCTCCCCCTTCTATTGGGATTTTGCAGACAACCAGGGCGGGGCGCAGGTAGCGGCGATCCTTTCCAGCACCAGGGGGTATGAAGGCCGTGTGACATACCTGTTTAATGAAACTTTCGTGTCCAGGCAGGTTACGATCAGCAATTTCAAGAGCTGGCAGAACTACCAGGTCATCCACATCGATTCCCACGGGAACCGGATCTGCGAGGCGGGTTCCTGCCGGGCCGTCCTCTTGTTCACCAGCCTTGGGGCCACGCAAGGATCTACGGAAGAGGAGAAGGCCGATCTGACAAGCCCGGGCGTAGAGGTCGTCGCAATAGAAGAAAAAGTTGGCGCCTATCTCGGCCTCAACGCCGATTTCTTTCGCGCTTATTACCCCGGCGGGCTGAACGACACCCTGGTTTTCTTCAACGCCTGCGAAAGCTTCGGAAACCAGGCCACTGATCTGGCCGACGCCATCCGGGGAAGCACGAGCGTGTTTCTCGGCTGGAATGGTACTGTCGATGTCTCCGATTCAAACGCCACTTCGAGAAAATTGTTTCAGGAGCTGTCGCTGGAGGGCGTGACCGTCAAGGAGGCCTTCACACGATTGGGCGACTTGCAGACCGATAGCAGAGGCGTCAGGCTCGTCCGCAGCATGCGTGCGTCAGGTGGTGATCTGCGCATCCGCGACATCGTCTACCTTCTAAACCCCGATACCAGGCAGACCCTGGACCCGTCCCAGGAGGTCAAAATCGTGGGCGAAATGGACGACGATGAGCCGGATACGGTACCTTATCTGGTCCAGGTGGACGGGATAGTGCCGCAGAACGCCGCTAACGCGCTGCTGTATGTTTCTGTGGACGGCATCGTCTCCGAGCCGAAGTCCGTCTCCGAAGGAGAGACCGGCGATCCGGATCGCTGGATCGTCAGTGGTGCGGTGGACCTGCCATACGATGTCAAGCAGGCCATGTCCGTAGATTTCGAGGCCTGGGTAGAGCTGCCCGACGGCGGTGAAAGCAATCACGAGACGTCGGCGACCCTGAACGGTACCCTGAAAGAAGACGGCATCGTCGGCATCTGGGTCGTCGACAACGCCAGCATCGAGTTCGCCCCCCAGGCGTTCACCCTGGAGTATATCCAGGGCGAAATCCGCGTTACTTTCAGGGACGACGGGAATATGGAGGTGGTCTACAACAATCACGAGTATAAAGAGTCTGCGGATCGCCTCTTGGACGTCGGGGGCATCGATATAGAGCGGCACGAAGAGTTCACCTACACCGCAAACGCACGGGGGACAACAACTTATGAGGTCAATGGCGGCGAAATCAGCTTTGGCAGTTTCTTCGAAAATAGCTACGTCGACGGGACGCAAACGGTTCACCACATCCGACAGTTTAATCCATCCAACGTGATCGGTGCGGACATCGATGAGGTGACCGAACGATCATACGGCGGCTGGGGCCTGTTCGGCGGCTTCGTAAAATTCAACCTGTCACCCAGCGGCAGCACGCTGGAGTTGCTCAATGGAGATAAAATCACGGCAATTTTGAACCGGGTTGGTTCGGCCGGCGGCTGATCTAAACGATACTGCAATGGAGCCGATACTGAATAAACGCCTATAAACCGTTTCTAAGAAGGCTTGGGCCGCCTCATTGAACACCGTCACACTCGATGCGAAACCAAAAAAAAAGGCAGAGCCTCAAAAAAGCTTTGCCTTTTTCATCCAGATTCAGAAGTCATTCTACAGTCAGTCCAGATCAGTTCAGTGGGATATGGTATTCTTTTGCCCTTGGTACTGAAGCCCTTCAGTTTTATCAGACCTTGCATGTCGATAGTTTGTTTTCGTTGTGTACACAACTGTTAATGTAGGAGCTCAGTAACCCTATGGCCAAAATTGTTTTTATCATGGATCACCTCTTGGCGCTTTATCCCGCCACGTCGATTCCCGGATCACACCCCAAGTTGGGATCTGGTTTTTCGCACTCCTTGTTCGCTTCTCTGGTATCTACGTGACCATCAGTGTCGTCGTTGGTGTAGTCTTGCACTTTTTCGTCAGCCATTGTTCGTCTCCTTGTTTCGATTTGTATTGTTTGTTTTTTTCCGTAACCATCTGTAAAGTAGCCACGGAACCGGAACTGACAATAAGAGATGAAAAGCAGACTAATGACAGGTAAAAACTGTCATAATTAATGAAGAGCAGGGGCTTTGCATTTGTGGCTTCCGCTGGCGTTGCGTTATCAGGATCTTTCACCCGAGGGTTTGCAGCTGGATCTCGAATTTATCGATCATGTCTTTAAGCTTGTTTTCATCAACGAATATCCGATGAGCTTGCAAGCTCGGGAAATAGCGTGGCCAGTTCCCTGCGGACTTCGAGATTCAGGGCGTTTCGAACCTCCGGACGGTTAATACGTATAAGGGTAACGTTGGCAGATGTTGCCTTAGCCCAAATTTTAGAGGTAATTTATGAAATTGAAAAACATGGTTATTCAAGACCGAAAGCCACAAGACTTGTGGCAGAGAGAAGAGGTACAGTCGTCCCGACAATAATGGATAAATATTATCGGTGTATCCTTGCGTGTTCTCCGAAAAGGTCTCACTCTAATCGGCTCGTTCGCAGTCTTTTTTGGCGTTATGGGTTAGTGGCCGGGGGGAGGTTCCAGTCCTCCTTCATATCTACGATCGTCCAGCTATCCTTCTGGTTACCGGTGTTTCCTCAAGAACAGTGCCTTTGTTGGTTCTTCTCAGCACGACATTTTTTATCCAATTCAGGTTATCCTCTTCCGGATAATCCATACGGAAATGCGATCCTCTGCTTTCAGTGCGTTTGAGAGCGGCCCGACAAACCAGTTTAGCCACACATCGCATGTTTTGAAACTCCAGTAGTCTAATGAGATCTTTTGGACTTGAGACGGTGACCCGAGGATAGGACTCCCGTAGTTGGTCCAGCGCTTCCTGAAGGCCACTTTTATTTCGGATAACACCAACCTTGTTCCACATCAGCTGCTTTAGTTCGTTAATCAATTCTTTTGAACTCAATCCTTCATTAGAGTGTGCCCCTTCCAGCCGAGATCGTTCTTCTTCAAAAGCAGTCTTCGATACAGAAGCAGTTCCGATGTCCATAGTCCGTTGCACTGCCATTTCACCGACCCATGAACCCATGGTAAAAATTTCGGCTAATGCATTTCCTCCCAGTCGGTTCGCCCCATGAACACCTGCAGTTACCTCACCGACCGCAAACAACCCCTTCAGGGATGTCTCACCGTTCTGATCAGTGACAATGCCGCCCATGCAAAAGTGGGCGGTGGGTGCCACCTTAAAAAGTTTTTGTCCCTTCCACCACCTCGCTGGGAGAAGGGGGGACAATCGCCCGGCTGTCTCCTCGGGAAGATCCTCAGTATCCATGAAGACCCCCTGATCCGGCGAATTCTCCTTGATTATTTCTTTAAAGATCAACTGCGCCAGCCGATCCCTTGTCACCTTTGTAGGATCGGCGATGCCGTGAACCTCAAGAATGTTTTCGCCATTCCCATTGCGCAATACCACACCGGGTTGGGCCAGCAACCGCTCATAAAGGATCAGCCGGTTGCCGCGTTTGCCCGTTGCTGTGGGATAAAACTGGACAAATTCCATATCTTTCAGTGGTATGCCCAAATTATAGGCCAATGCCTGACCGTCACCGGTAATTCCAGGCACATTGTTGGTGTTTAAATAGATTTGAGCATACCCGCCGGTAGCCAAAACAACCACTTTTGAACGTATCGCATAAAAGCGGCCGTCGGAGGTAAGACCCGTTGCGCCGCCGATGTGATTTCCATCCGCGATGAGCCGGGTCACAAAGAGGTGCTCCGCAAAGCGTACACCCACCTTCTGTGCACGACGCTTGAGAGGGATGACAAGATCGCTGCCACTCCAGTTTTCGCCGTAAACATGTCGCGAATATCGATGGCCCGGAGTTTTTATCACTCGGGGTGTTCCCGCATGCATGTCGAAATGAACACCACATTCTCTCAAGAAAGTAATCTCAGCATGTGAGCGTTCAGCCACTTTGGCGACCATCGATTGATCGTTCAGAAAACGTCCGCCTTGAACCGTGTCCGCTATAAGCGCGTTCGCATCATCATCCGGTGTGCCCCATCCGGTTGAAGCAATGACGGCCTTGGAAATATAGGTATTGGAGTTGGGGCCCACTTTGGTTTTGGAGACGATAAGCACATCTACATTGTGTGATTTGGCGGCAATGGCCGCTCTCAGGCCCGCTCCACCGCCACCAATGACCAATACATCGCAATATAGCTCTTCTTGCCTTCTTACCAGCATGGTATGCGTCCTCCTCGATATCTGCCTAACAGCCTTGAAGCAGTTGGCATTGTATAGGGCGCAACATCAAACATTTAGCTGTTTGCACAAAGATTCAAAATCTTGGGCTTGAAAATCGTAATTCGTTTCGCTGGGCTGCTCAAAACCTTCAGCCATGTTGTCTTCCTCCGGAACGTTGACATAAGCAGTATGCAAACCGGCAGCATGAATCCAGCTGAAAAAGTCTTTTTATACACAGCGTCATGATGAATTGCGCATTTACACTTTGTATCATTGATTTTGGAACCACCTTATTTGGTCAAACACGCAAAACGCTGTGTATGCATGCGCAATGATTTATATCGTTCTGTATAGATAATTCAGTGTAGATATACATTCTTCCATTGTGAGTTTTGTTCGGCTGCGACATTGATCGACAAAGCGCATAGCAACAAACTCTAGCCAATTAAGAACGTCTCTTTCGCATATAGATTCAGGGCTGTAATGTAATACAATAGTGCCAGACAGGGGTGTAATGCTTGCGTTCTTGATACCTCTTTTCAGGACAATCAGATCCTGAACGTTATTGGCTAAAGAATGCCAGTCCTTAGGTAATTTCTCTAAAGCAGGAATGTATAGACGTACTCGACCGGGTATCCGATGCCTTATCTTATAGAATGAAGAGAAAATTATTCTCTTACGGGAGAAGTTATTCATTTTTCAGCATTGAATTGTATGTGGTACTATTTGGACAGAGAAGCATGAAACGATAGGTCTACGTCGGATTCTTTTTCGACGTCTTTTTCTTCTCTTGGCCTGTCTCGTATTCTTTTTCGGCGATGATGTCTTCAAGCTCTTCTTTTGCCCTAATGAGGTCTTTTACTGACATCGTTCTTGGGTCATTGTCCAAAAAGGATGAAACTTTAATGCCACGATCCCTTAAGAATTGGTCAACCTTAGATTGGTTTTTTTTGTACATGTAAAACCCCAATGCCGATACGCCGATACCTATTGCGAAACCTGTAACATGTTGTGAATTAATGGCCATGATCAGCTCCTTTTCAATGCGTCTAATGATTTAAAACTTATTTAACAATATTTAAACGGATACCCTTGCTGTTGTTTTCAATACCTTCCAGAACTTGTTCACGAGCATCGGAGAGTTTCCATATCTCCCGGAAGATTCGGTCCTCGATCTTCGTGTTCATATCGCTGTATAGTCCAAATAGAAACCTGGGTAACCGAGCCAGAAGTGCAGAAGGCGCGGCGGATAGTTGCTGATTATAAATCGTTGCTTCAAACTCACATTGGTTTTCATCGCACTCCGGATCAATGGCTTCAGCTTCAATTTTCAGTTCTTTTGTTGGTGCCTCAAGCAAATGTCTTGCAAATGTCGTTATCCAGGCGATAGTTGCACCCTTTAACGGATTTTTTCGAATAAATGAAGCGAGAAGATAACCGACGGATAGAACCTCGGGGTGAAAACTGCCCGTTTGTTTCAAATCCGAATAGGTATGCTCAAGAACGGCTATCAAGGTTCCAATTCCGGAGATAATCTTTACCATATGAGTTGTCTTGCTTTCCGATGAAAGTAACCTTAAAAGATGGCCAGCAATCAATGTCATACCTGAGAGAAATGATAATTCGCTCAAAGAAGTTTGCGGTTGAGATCCCTTGATCGTCGTCGGAGCTAATTCATGCTCTGCCGAAAAAGCCAACGCAACCCGTATGATAATCTCTTCTAATGTGATTGATCTTCGATCAAAGCTCACAAGGATATTTTGCGTCATAGCGGTGTATATGATGTGTTTAACACCTGCATGCCCCTCAATATTGCGAATGGTATTATATGGATCCTTCAAAGGATGAGATAATCTCAACCGCACACGTCCCGGAAGATTATGGGCCATCATGATCTCAAGGTTACGTTTCATTTTACATATCTTTTGTGATGTTGGTGATTAAGACCCTGGCTGAGTTCGAAACCACTGCGATAGTCGTTGCATTGTGAAGAACAGCTCCCCAAAAAACAGGTAAAACCCCCATTGAGGATAACATCAAACCAATTGTATTGACGCCGATTGATGCTGCGAAATTTTGACGAACAATTTTCATCGTTTTCTGTGAGAGCTCAATAATACCGGGGAGTAGCAACGGATTGTCATTGTTGATGGCGATGTCCGCGGTTTCAATGCTGATTTCCGTACTACCTCTGCCCAATGATACCCCAACGTCGGCATATGCGAGTGCCGGTGCGTCGTTGACACCATCACCGACCATTACAACCTTGTTACCTTTGACCTGCAGCTTCAATACCATCTCGGCCTTGTCTTCCGGGAGTGCTTCGGCCTTATAACTATCTACGGACATTTTAGAGGCCATGATATTGGCATGGGTCTCAACGTCTCCTGTGAGCAGGATGATTTCGTCGAATCCGAGTCTTCGAAGACGGTTGAGGGTTTTTTTCATGTCCTCCCGCAAACTATCTTGAATGCCGATAAGCCCTAATAGTTTCTTACCGCGGGCCACATAAATGACATTCTCACCGTTTTGATGCATCCGATTAGCAAATAAAGTGCCACCGTTGGTAATAATTCCTGCGGACAAAATGAAAGATTCGCTGCCGACAAAAATCTTTCTGCGATTAACCGTTGTCTCAACGCCTTTTCCGAGATGAACGTTAATTTTAGAATGTTTAGGAATATTCCAACTCATTTCACGTATTTTGTTTACAACGGCCAATGCAATGGGGTGGTTCGTCGTTTCCTCACAGGCTGCCGCCAACTCCACGATAGTGCGTGTAGACGTGTTAGGTTCCACTTGATAGACCGACACAACCTTGGGTCGACCTTCCGTTATCGTCCCGGTTTTGTCCAAAATGAGCGTATCGGCCTCACTAAGCATCTCTATGTAGTTACCCCCCTTTACCAAAACGCCCTGGGCAGCCGCTCGACAAACCGAGGCAGCAAAAGCTGTTGCTGTCGACAATCTAACGCCGCAGGAATAATCAATGATGAGCATATTGAGCGCACGGGTCGGGCTTTTCGTAATCAAGTAAACAATTAAGGCAAGAACGAAATTTACCGGTATAAACTGGGCCGAAAAATGATCTGCATATGCCTGAATCGGTGCTTTTCGACTTTGGGCCTCTTCGACCATGTGGACGATCCGCGCAATCGCCCGGTCGTCCCCCACCCGTTCGGCGACGATGGTTAGATTGCCGGATTTCACCGTAGAGCCTGCATACACGGTGTCCCCTTTGGTTTTAACTGTGGGCATAAACTCTCCCGTCAGTGACGCTTCATCTACAGAGGCTTCTCCATCACTGATAGAGCCATCTACCGGCACTTTTGATCCTGTATGAACAGAAACCAAATCTCCAGCTTCGACTTCTTCCAAGGAGACGCGAACTTCTTTGCCGTTTTGATCAATCTTCCATGCATGCTGCTCTTCCAAGGAAAGCATGTCTACGATGGCGCTTCGGGTCTTTTCCATGGTGTAGGCCGTAATGAGTTCGGCAATATCCGCCAATAAAATGATTGTTAGCGAAGAGCCACTTTTACCGGATAACAGACTGGCGAGAATGGCTGCTGAACTGAGCGTGTCTGCATTAGGTCGACGATGAAAACGAAGCGCGTTCAAACCGCTTGTGAATATAGGCCTCGAAAGCGAAATAGCGGTAAGCGCATTGATATTCGTAAACTTCTTGAAGAGAGTAGTAGGTGGTGCCGGTTTCCGGATCAAAGAATAAAGGAGGGTAATGCCGTTTATGGCGATACGGATCAGCATTTCGCTGATCGGCTCTTCTTGTAGTCGCCTTTCTTGTACAGTTTGTTTGTTCTTGGTTTCGCGGTCTTGTTGGAAGGCCTTCATCGAATACGAACCTATCACTGTCTCTGTCAATTCGAGGATTTCGCGAGCATTGGTTTTTTCAGTATCGAAATGAACAAGGATATTTTCCGTAATAGGAGACATACCCGCGGATATAACCGCAAAGTCTGAAGTTAAGCGCGCTTCAATCTCCTCTTTGAATTCGTTTAAATATCCCACCGCACGAGAATTAATGCGGATTCTGCCCGGCAAACTATGGAGGATATCGCAGGCTGTGAGAGGTTTTTGAGATAATTTGAACAGCATAAAGGGTATCCTGGGTATCTATGAGATTATGCTATCGGTTTTAAGATAAAGGCTTTAGACTGCGTTATCGGTCGTCGGCGTATTACAATACAGCCTTCTCCCTCTCGCCTTGTCAACACCATTATCTTAAAGCCTATATCTTGATCTGTTGAAATATAAAGGGAGTGACGCTCTTCATCGGTAATTATTTCACGGTTTTCGCCATCACGTAAGACCACCACAATAAATTAAAGCCACTCGGAATCGAGCGCTCTCTCAAAACAATGATCCGATACAGAGCAATTGAAACAAGAACCATCATTAGGGATGTTTTAAAATCCAGTAGTCCAGCACTCGATTTGTGTATCTGATGGTCGAGGCCGCGGCCAATTAGTTTGAGTTCCTTGAGAAGGGTCGATTCTGGAGAATAATCCAACTCCTTCTCCAAGCCAAGCAATTTTAGAACAATACCATGTACGACATAGTCTTTGATGAGTGCATCATCATATGTGAGAATCAAACTTCCGCTTATCGGATTGACGTGCACAGACTTTATGCCGTCTATTTTAGACAACTCGCCTTCAATTCGATTTAGAAGCGATTTATCGATGTCTTCAAGCAAAGGCGCTAAATATCGGATTCGCCCTGGAATGGCGTGGACGACGTCAAATTTTCCGAATATCGAAGGCAGAGTGTTGGATTTTATCCCCTTCTTTTTGAGCAATGATGCCAAAACAAATCCAATTATCATATGCATGAGAGCGCTCCTTGAACATCTCCATAATGTCAAGCATGGGGCTTTGTTCGACCGACAATTACTGTGCATTTCTTGTCGGACCAAGCTATGTGCTTGTGTTTTATTAAGAAACCCACCAAAAATGCCCGTTTTTCAGTCTCAGGCTGCAATTTTCAGGGTTAAAAACACGTTTGTATTGATTATGAATGAGTTAATTTGTCCGACAAGCATTAACCAGTTGTCAGGCATGGCGATGCCAGGTTGAATCGGCGTCGTCATTTTGTATGTCTATGCCATGGAAGGTACGAGCGCCAGGCATGCCGCAAAGATAAATACTAAAGTCGCAGTTGGAAATAGCTTTGTTTTAACAATTCGCTTTTATTTCATTTTGCTTCCATTAGCCTTGATTACGACTTTCTGTTAGAAGCGCCTCTTTGTCCTCTGCTTTGAGGCCGCTGCGGTCGGCCTATTTTGTGCCCAGGTAAAGATCATGCAGAGCCTTTTGCCCGGCTGCGTCGATCCCCAGCGCCTCCGAGAAATAGCATTCGATCGTCCCGTAGTGTTTCTGCATCTCATCGAACGACGCTTCGAGGTACTCGGGCTTGATCCCGAAAACGGCCACCGCAATGGCGCGGTCTCCGCCGGCGGCGACGAAGTCGTCGATCACGTGTTTGAACTGCGGCAGCGTGTAATCGTTGGTGCGCAGGTCGTAGTCGTTTTTCAGGCTGGGGCGCTCGAGCTTTGTGATGTCCTCGATGGTCATCGGGTTGAAGGTGTCGGAGCGATAGGCGAGTCCCCGCGCAACGATCGCACCGTTGCGGGTCTTGTAGCCGCCCACGTCATGCAGATTGGGCATGGTCGGAATACCCAGAGCGATTCCGAGGCTCTGCCCGGACGGGAGTTGCGGCAGGGCGCCGCAGGTGCAAGGCGTCGGGCGCGCAGACGTAATTTTGTACTTCAAGTGCGCGACAACAAAGCAGATGCGGTGCCTTGTGAACGCTTACGAAAGAAATATAGGCTTTAAGATAATGGTTTGGGCAAGGCCAGATGGAGAAGGCTGTATTGTAATACGCCGCCGACCGATAACGCAGCCCAAAACCTTTATCTTAAAGCCTATATCAACGGGTATAGCGGCGTGCCCCTACTTGGCCCGTTCGAAATAGACGTTGAACCCCTGCCGCGCGACCGCCTGGTAGTAGATGCCATAAAGAACGTCATTCGCCGGGTCGTAGATGAGGGTGTAGGTGGACCCGTTGTAGCCGCCGGCGCGCAACTCAAAGAAGAGCTTGATGGTCTTGCCGTCCCGTGACGCCCGGGCCTCCGCGAACGGGAGCGGCCTGGGATTCGCGTAGGCGGCGTCGAGTTTGCCGTCGGGTTCAACGCCCCGGATGGTGATCACGTAGCCGCCGTCGGGTCGCACCCATCGGCCCAATAAGACATCGAATCCGGATTCGGACGCGACGCCGGCTTCTCGGCCTTGACCGTCGGCGCCTTCGTATCCTGCGCAATGGCCGGTCCCCGCGAAAACCCCGCAGGCAAGCACCAGTGTCGGCAGCAGGCACACTACGAAATTCTTCATCGCTTTTCCTCCGAATGCACCCTGTCAATTGCGAACCGGCAGGCGGCGTTCATTACGAGATGCCGGTGCCGGCGATCATGATGGCCTCCGCTTCAAGAGCAAGCGATACGCCGATATGGGCCGCCCCCTTCGGAGGGCGGCCCGTGTGGTTCACGAATGACCCGGCGCTTACTCGCGGCCGAGGGCGACCTTCTGCATGCCCTCCTCGAGCTTCTTGATCTCCTCGGGCGACAACTGCGGCCGGTCGATATTGATCGTCAGCTTGTTGAACTTGGCCGTCAGCGGGAACGGCGGCAGATAGTCGGCGTCGTTGATGCCGGTGATCGTGTCCTGGCCGATGTCGAAGCTCTCGTCCCACTGCAGGATGATCGGGATCGTTCTTTCCATCCTCTTCGTTTCGACCACCTTGCCGTCCACCTTCAGCGTGCCGGTGCCGCCCTTGCCGATGCCGGAGAAGTTGTTGTAAGCCATCGTGCCGACACCGAGGCCGTCGTACTTGAAGTCGAACTCCAGGATGTGCCTGCCGGGCGAAAGCGCGTGCGGGGCTTCCCACTTGACCCGCTCGAGATCCAGCAGGTTCCAGCAAAATACCGGCTTGCCCTTGAGCAGGTAGAAACCCCAGCCCGCGAAACGCCCGCCGGAGGTTACGATCATGCCCTCGGCGCCGCCCTTGGGAACGGTGATGTCCGCCGTGAGGCTGTAGGAGGTGTCGAGCAGGTAAGGCGCATCGCCCTGCGGAACGCCGGTCATCGGCCGCGTGTAAACCAACTCGCTCAGAGCCGGCGGTGAGGCTCGGACGCTGCAGCCGCGACCCTGGCGCCCACCGACGCGTCCAGCGGGAGGACCTGATACTTCTTGGCTTCCTCGACGAACATTGCCCGCATTTCCTTCACCTTTTCGGGATGCTGCGCGGCGATATCCTCGGACTGGTTGAAGTTCTTGGTCAGGTCGTAGAGCTGGAACACCTGGTTGTTGAGCGGGTCCGGGTTGGCGGGGCTGAACGCGTCCCACGGCACGCGGTTGACCTTGGTGCTCAACAGCCAGCCGTCGTGATAGAGCGCCCACTGGCCCATCATCTCGAAGTATTGCGTCTTGTGCCGGGAAGGCGCCTTGGCGTTCGTCGCGTCGAACGTGTAGGCGAAGCTCGTGCCCTCGATCGGCTTCTGCTTGATGCCGTCCACGACCTCGGGCGCGGGGATGCCGGTGACCTCGAGCAGCGTGGGCACGATGTCTATGACATGAACGAACTGCTCCCGCAGGCCGCCCTTGTCCTTAATGCGTTTCGGCCACGAGATGACCATGTTCTGGTTGGTGCCGCCGAGCCTGGAGGCGTTCTGCTTGAACCAGTCGAAGGGGGTGTCGAAGGCCCACGACCAGCCCGCCGACATGTGGTTGTAGGCGAACTCGGTACCCCAGGCGTCGTAGAACTTCATCTGCACGTCCACCGGCGGGCGGACGCCGTTGAAGAACGCCACCTCGCTGAACGTGCCTTCCGGCGCACCTTCGGCGCTGGTGCCGTTGTCGCCGTTCTGGTAGATGATCAGCGTGTTGTCGAGCTTGCCCAGGTCCTCGAAGGCCTGGATCACCCGGCCGATCTCGTGGTCGTTGTAGGCCACGTAGGCGGCGAACACCTCCACCTGCCGGATGAACAGCTTCTTCGCCTCGGGCGTGAGCTTGTCCCAGGGCGTGAGGATGTCGCTGGGCCAGGGTGTCAATTCTTCGTCCTGCGGAATCACGCCGAGCTTTTTCTGGTTCGCGAAGATGCGCTCGCGCAGCTTTTCGTAGCCGTCGTCGAAGAGATGCATGGCATGGATCTTGTCCACCCACTCCTTCGTCGGGTGATGCGGCGCGTGCGAGGCGCCGGGCACGTAATAGACGAAGACCGGCTGGTCGGGGTCGGTCTGGTGGATCCGGTACATCCAGTCGATGGCATCGTCGGCCATCGCGGTGATCAGGTTCCAGGAGGGTTCCTTGCCGGTGACGGGCCAGATCTCCGCCTTCGGATCCGATCGATCCATCTTCAAGGTGCCCTCGTGACCGATCCAGGGGTAGATCTGGGTCGTGTTGCGGAAGAGATTCGGCCCCCACTGGTTGGCGTCGCCGCCGACGAAGCCGTAGAAGTAGTCGAAGCCCATGCCGGTCGGCCACTGGGTGAACGGCCCGACCTGGCTGGCCTGGTAGGTCGGCGTGTTGTGGTCCTTGCCGAACCAGCTGGTGGCGTAGCCGTTGTCGCGCAGGATGCGGCCGATCGTCGCGTTGTCCACGCCGATGACGCTGTCGTAGCCGGGGAAGCCGGTGGCCTGCTCGGCAATCACACCGAAGCCGACCGAGTGATGGTTGCGTCCCGGTGATCTGCGCGGCGCGTGTCGGCGAGCACAGCGAGGTGGAGAACATGCGGTTGTAGCGCAGACCTTCCCTCGCGAGGCGGTCCATGGTCGGCGTCGGAATGACGCCGCCGAAAGTGCTCGGTATGCCGAAGCCGGCGTCGTCGGTCATGATCAGCAGGATGTTGGGCGCCTCCTTGGGCGGCACGACAGTCGGCGGCCACCAAGGGGTGGACTGCAAGCGCGTCATCCTTGATCACCCCGCCGAACTTCGGCGCGGGCGGCGGCAGCTGGTTGCCGCTGATGGTGGCGTCGGCGCTGGGCGAGCCCAGCTTGCCGTAGACCTGAGAAAGTCCTCGGTCTCCATCACCGATGAGGCCTCGGTTTTCATCGTCGAACCGGTCTGCTGCGATGCACAGGCCGCCAGTAATCCGGCGCAAACGAAGGCAGCCAGCATTAAATAAACGATTGATTTCTTCACTGGTTTCATCTCTCCTCTCCTTTCATTCGGGTTTAGGTGCAAAATTCAATTCCGCTCCATCTTGTCATCAACAGTCGCGCTGCTGGAGCACCGACACCATCTCCATGGTGCCGGGCAGCCTCCTGCCAGTTGATTCAGAAAGACCAGGCTTCTAATCCGCCAACCGGGCGATCGCGTGAGACAACCTGGAGACGACGCGCTCGGTAATAACGCCCAGGACTTCCTGGTCTCTCCCCTCTGCCTGGTTCACCACAAGCGCAAGCCGGGCGCCAGCCGCATCGATCGCGCGCAGAACCGCGCTCAGGGGCATTTCCGGGTCAACCGACACATAAATGCCCTCCTCCGGTGAGGAGGTCTCGAGCCGGGATCGTTCATCGATCAGGCCGATTATGCGATTATCGGGTCCTGTCACCACCACCACCTGCCCGTGCAGCAACGCGCGGCGGACAACCTCCGGTTCGCCTGCCTGGTCCTGCGGGAGCACCACGAAATCCTTCGTCATGAAGTACTGACTCTTGTTCTCACCCACACGGGCCTGCAGCCCTTGGGGAGCCATCTCTCCGCGTCGCAGCAGTTTGCTGGTGTAGATCGTGGAAAAAGACAGCCAGTTTCGCGTGGCGCATGCCAGTGCGGCGGCAAGGATCACGGACAGAATGGCGGTGTAGTCCCGCGTCATCTCGAAGATCATGATCGTTCCAGTGATCACCGCTCCGGTGGTGCCGCTGACCATCCCGGCCATCCCGGCATAGGCGAAATGAGCCGGCGTCATGGGCAGATCGGGGAAAATGTTCTGCAGTATGCCCCCGAAGCAGCCACCGAATGCCGCACCCAGGAATATGGCCGGCGAAAACACGCCGCCGGACGCACCCGAACCGAGGGTCAGACAGGTCACCAGCAGTTTGGCGACAGCCAGCACCAGCAGAAAGCCCCAAGCCGTCAGGTCCCCGCGCAAAATGTCCATAATGGTGGCGTAGCCCACACCCTCGATGTAGTAATGGCTGGGTTGCCCGAAATAGCGGGTTGACAGGGTCATAAACCCGTACATGATCAAACCGACCACCGCCATCCCCGTCATGTGGCGCGTATAATAGTTGCCGGGCA
>CAWBCG010000015.1:0-66963 GCA_963787235.1 uncultured delta proteobacterium | reverse complement strand
CATGATCGGCGGACCTTGGCGCCCAGGCCCGGATTTTTGTTTGGGTACAGAATACCGTTGCGCAGAACCACCGATCCGGCCGCCGGATCACCCACCAAATCCAGGTGGCCGTCAAGGTCGGCATAAACCACGTTGGGCCGTGCGAGAGCGAAGTGCAGGCCGGCAGCAATGGCAAGCGCGGACTCGTCCATGCAGCCCACCATCACCTCCAGATTCGCGGCGTTGGCAACGGCGTTGATTTTCATGGCTTCATAAATACCACCGACCTTCATCAGCTTGATATTGGCCATGTCGACCACATTATTCTTGGCCAAGCGAAAAGCATCCCCAAGATTCATCAGGCTTTCGTCGGCCATCACGGGTATCGGCACCTTGTTGGTGATTCGGCCCAGGATGGTGTGACCCGCCTTCGGCGTCGGTTGTTCCAGCAGTTCCAGCTTGGCTTTGCGGGTTCCCGCCACGAATTTTAGGGTGTCTGTTTCGTTAAACCCTTGATTGGCGTCAAAACGCAGTTCGACGGCACTGCCCAAGGCTTCGCGAATTTTCATTATTTTTTCGATATCGACGTCGACGTCGATACCACCCTTGATCTTCAGACATCTGAAACCTGCGGCGACGTGTTTGCGGGCCTTTTCAACAGTCTGTTCGATGGACAGAATTCCGATGGTGATGCTGGTCTTTATCCGGGTTCGGTAACCGCCGAGAAGACGGTAAAGTGGGATGCCGGCGATTTGGCCAAGCAGGTCGTAAAGTGCCATATCCGCCATGGCCAGGGCGGCCGGCTGCTGGCCGAGACCGGTGCGCAGTCGCTCGAGGATCAATGCATAGCGCAGCGGATCAACCCCGGACAGCACCGGCGCAATAGTGGCATCGAATGCGGTCATGACCGACGCGGGCGTTTCCCCGGTGACTTGAAAATCCGGAGCCGCACAGCCATGACCGATCAGGCCCTGGTCGGTTACGATCCGCAGAAAAATATTGGTCACCCTGTCGGTGGTTTCGTAGGCGATGGTGTATGGTTCGGCCAGGCGCATCTCCACCGGCCAGGCCTCGAACTGTCTGATTTTCATTTTAATATCGCCGATGATAGATATCCTCCAGGGTCATGTTTTTAAGATCCTCTACAAGGGCCACCAGATGGGCCACCATGGTTTCCCAAATGCGTTCACCCTTTGCTGCACTGGCTTTGGTTGGGTCTCCCATGACGCCGCTGGTCGATATTTTCCGTGTATGGGCGTACCAGAGAATACCCCTTTTGCCGGTGAAGTCCAGATAGCGGCTGGAAAACTCCGGAACCGAGCGGACGGCCCGGTCCATTTTAACCAGATTGGCACGGACGGCCAGTGATGTGCTGGTCTCGATTTCGCCGGCATGGACGTCGTTGGGGGTTTCCGTCACCCGGCTGATGTCCACATCGCTGGTTTCGCCGGTATCAACGCAGACAAAGATATGCGCGTCGCGGTTGATCATCTGGGCGGCATAGTTCAATGCAGGGCTGTTACCGCCGTGACCGTTTATGATCACCAGTTTTTTAATCCCGTTTTGAGCAGCACTGAGACCGATCTCGTAGACCAGCCGGGAGAGGACATCGTTGCTGATGCTGATGGTCCCCTTGAAATCTTCATGATGGTATGACACCCCGTAAGGAATAAGGGGCAGAACAACGGGTACCGGAGAGCTGCAGGCCATCGCTACACGTCGCGCCAGGTAATCGGCATCGAATGCATCGGTGTCCAGTGGCAGGTGGGGGCCGTGCTGTTCGATGGCCCCTACCGGCAGCAGCGCAATGTCAATTTCATTCAGCCGCTTTTCGGCTTCCTGCCAAGTGAGTTCCCCCCAAAGAAAATTGACTGACGGGGAAGAGCTCGACGTGTCATTCTGGTGCCTTTGGTTCGAGTTGAAATCGATTTCAAAAGGATACGGGGTCAGAGCCTCGGCCGATACCGACGGGGTGAATTCCTTCCATTTGTTTCCCTTGCGGACGACCGCGCCGATGCCATGGGAGCGAAGCAGACCGAAGAGGGGCTGCCGCAGGTCGACAGGGATAGCATCCATGGGAGAATACGTCGGATCGAAGCGCATTTTCATGATTTCCTGGTGCGGTTTGAATTCGGGCGCCGGCGCACCGGCCTTACCGATCAACCCTTTGGCCAGCAGCAGATGACCGATGTGTTCCGTGGCCGCCGCTTCCTGGTGTATTCGGGATGCATCGAAGGTCTCCAGACAGGCCTGAATCTGCCGGTCGGTATAGCCACAGTGCCTGGGGTCGGCGTCGATAGCCATGAGCATACTGATGATGCGGCGGCATTTTTCACATCTACCGCAGGGCCTGATCCGATCTTCTTCCTTGTGGGCGGCATGGCAGGATATTTGGTGTTCCTGTAGATGAGGATATTGTTCGGTCAGAACTTTCTGAATCAACAGTTCGGAGAGGGGGCGCAAAACCGAGAATTGACTCAGCGACCATCCTTTACGCATGTAATAGCGTGAAAGGGACGTGTCGAAAAAAACGCTTTGATCGTATAGACCGGAATAGTGACGGATTCCTTTAAATGAGGTCCGCACCGAAGTATCGAACTCGTCCCCGATGAGGATGCGACCGATTTTCCTTTTCCTGACCAGGGGAAGGATTCCGAACAGGAAGACAGCGACGGTCCACAGTCGGATGGGGTACATGTCCGAGCGGATGCTGGCATGGTTCTGCCGGACAAAAGGCAAGTGTTGCAGCATCCAATTAAAAACACGGTCCGAATTGACCCAGACCCGGGCCGTGTTGGGCACATGCTCGCGGAAATAACGGTAGGTGTTGAGCGCCGTAAACCAGTGGCGGCCGGATTCATTGACGAACACCGGGTGAACGTCGTAATCGATTTCGTCCAGGAGGCCATAAGTCAAAAGGCTGTCTTTGCCGCCGCTGGAAAGGATGCAGTGCCGGTGCTTCTCGCTCGGCCACAGATTCCAGGCTGTTTTCGGTGCCTTCTCAGGTGCCTTCACGAACTTAATCGATGCCCGGCAGTATTTATCTTTTTTTTCAGGAAGCATCCGGGCGGCTTCTCCCTTCAGAAACGGATTGGGGCTCAGTATCTTATTGACATAGATCTCCCGGGACGTGTTTTCGGCCATATTGCGCAGAAACTGCCGGTCAATATCGTCATAGGTACCCCGAAAAACGATGGAGCGGCAGAAGAGACCGTAATTCAAGGCCACTTGGGCAGCCACCAGGCTCGCCAGGTTCCATGATTCGGGCTCCTCCGGATCGAAAACCTTTTCTTCATAGCTGTAGATCAAATCGGTGCGGTTTTCGGTGCCGTTACGAACCACCGTATAGGCCGCCGTCAATCGCCGCGGTTCAAGTTTGATCGGCCCGACGACCAGCCGGTCGATCACTTCAAGTGCAGAGAGCGAGTCGGTTGAGGAAGAGGTCGGCGGCATAGATTTCTCTTTTTTACCTGGGGGTTGTATAGGAGGCATTTATTTATCCGTCTGCGTTTTGAGGTGAGCGCTCAGAATTCGGATGAGACCCTCGGGTCCATGCCGCAGCACGTCGAAGGTCGGCAAGCCGACCGCTTTCTCAAGGGCTGAGCATACCGGGCCGATTTCGTCCGGTTTGAGGTCTTCGTGGTTGACCGTCACTGCAACGACAGGTTTGCCGCTCAGCATTTCAATGACCTGAATCTGGCGGGCCAGGGGGTGGATCCGGTATCCGGGAAAACCGTCATATTCAACGCGCGCCGGTGCATGTTGAAGGACAACCAGATCCGGACGGCCGGCGGCCAGGATTTCAAATCCGCCCGGATAGGCCGGGTTCATCAGGCTGCCCTGGCCCTCAATAATGATAACCTCCGGGTGCGTATCCGTCCAGGCCGCGCATACCGCATGCTCGATCTCACCGGAAACGAAGTCGTTGACCAGCGAATCCATAATGACACCATACCGTGCCCCCTGCATCCAGGCCGTCTGACCGGTTCCGATCATCAGTGCGTCTATGCCCTTGTCCGTAAATCCCTGGACGATGCGCCAGGCGGTGGTGCGCTTGCCGACTGCGGAATCGGTACCCAGAACGGCGATTTTCAGGGACGTTATGGATTCGATTTCGCCACTGAAAAAATGGAGCGATCTGCGGTCCGGCGGTCGACGAACATCCCGAATTATAGCACCAGTCTTTGCAGCAGTATCGGCCAGTTCCGTATCTTCTGACAAGAAGTCGTGCAGGCCGCTGTCGACATTGAGTCCCAGTTCCAGGGCCCTTTTTATGTCCAAGCGGGCTGAGGGTGCTAAACGACCACCGTCCGGCGCCAAGCCGACCACGAGATGGGTTGCCGGAGTTCCGGCTGAAATCGCCGAATTCACGGCATCTTCGATGGTTGCCGCGACGGGTATGCCGTTGGGTTTGTCGTCTATAATTTCCCCGGCGTCCCGGCTGGTATAGCGGGAATCGATCACGGCGATGACCCGGTAGCGGTTGGTGAACCGGACAAGACCATGGGCGGTTTTACCGTTCGGAGTGTTGAAGGCCCCTTCGCAATAGATAATGGCCGTACCATCGATAGTGGTCGTCATGATTTCCTCCCGGTCAATACAACGACATAGCGGTCGTTGGAAAGCGGTTCTTGGCGGTGCTGTTCAATCAAGGCGATCAAACCGGCGGTTGAGGCCGGCAAAACCTGCAATCCTTCTTTGTCGCGAATGAGCTTCGTGAAAGTGAGCATGTTTTTGTCGGTGGCATTGCTGGCCCAGCCGTTGGTGGATCGAAGGGCCTCCAGGGCATATTCGCCATCAACGGAATGCCAGTTGATCAGCGGTTCGTTGACGGCGGTTTCCCGGATTTTCTGCGGATTGAGATCGTCACAGGATGCGGCATTGTTCAAGAACGCTTGAATAATGGGGTTTTTCTTGTGGGAAGATCCAGCGACAACCCTTGGCATGCGGGAGGTTTTCCCACGGCGATAGAGGCTCAGAAACCCCTTATAAATACCGGTCAGAGTTGTTCCGTTGGAGACCGGCACGGCCACCACAAGCGGTGCGTCCCTCAGGTCGTCATAGATTTCATGAGCAATCTGTCCATAAGCCCGCAGCTGCAGGACTACGTTGTCACCGCCGGGATTGGCGTCATATATTTCTTCTTCCCGGGCCCGCTGTCTGGAGCATTCCACCGCGTTTTCATAGGAACCGGAAACACGAAGGATCTCGGCACCCATGCCGGTCATCTCCTCGATACGCTTGGTGTGGAACGAATCGGGTATGTAAATCAGACAACGCAAACCGGCCAGTGAACAGGCCAGCGCCATGGCAGCGCCATAGTTTCCGCAAGTCGCGACCGTGATGGCATCGTATCCACGTCGCAGCGCATCCATGGCCTGTGCGAAAGCGATCCGGTCTTTCTGTGTGCCGGTGGGGTTGCCGCCTTCGAACTTGAGATAGATCTGGCGCAGGCCCATTTCTCGTTCGATATTGCGGGCTCGCACCATGGCAGTGTCTCCGACTTCCGAATCGATAATGTCTTCGTAAGCCTCGAGCCTCTCTTCAATCGGTTTGCCGGGATCTTCTGCGATTTTTCGCAGCGCTTCGACCTCCCGGGCAACATCGAACGCCTCGCCCGTCGCCCCGTCCAGGATATAGCGAGGGCGCTCGCTTATCTGGACTTCCTGCCTATCTGAGGGTTGTTCGTCTTTCATGGGATTCCTTCCCGGATACGCCGTTTCGTTCGGCCGTGCGGACCCATCGACCGCTGAAGGTTTTCTTGCGCCGATCGGGCCGACATCGTTTCTGTGGACTGATATCCTGCTGATTAATAATAGCGTCACCTAAAGAACTGACATGCAGTGCTCTGATATCAAATAATACAAAAAAAGGCTATCAAATTAACTAATTGAAAATTACTGCATTAGATGCTAAACGAAGGGTTGTATAGGGTCTTAGAACCAATTTTTTGATAGCAAAAAATTGGTTATAAGGAAAATCAGATTGGGTGCAAAAGTAACAGGCCGCAGAGAGTTGGAGAATAATGAAACATATGAGCTTAAGCAATCCAAAAGTCATTACAGCCGTGTTTTTGATCCCAAAAAGTGCAGCTAAAAAATGAAAAACGACTATATTTGGCGGGTTTCTTAATAAAACACAAGCACATAGCTTGTAAGCATTTACAGGGCACCGCATATGCTTTGTTGTCGGGCACTTGAAGTACAAAAGTACGTCTGCGCACCCAACGCCCTGCATCTGCGGCACCCTGTAAACGCTTACAATTAGGTGATTTGAAGCGCATCGGACTTTTCAACCCTGTGAACGGTTACGATATTTTCATTAAACAAGATAGCTTATATGATTCTGTGCCGAATTATTGACCTGTCACCCTTATCCAATAGGCTTCATCTTATTATTCTATTGATGTCTATCTTATCTTTCCTTGGCTGTGCTGCTATGAGAGAAGTTCTGGTGAAATCTCTGCCGCTTCCAAGCCACCTGGAGGAAAAGATCGAAAGAAATGATTTTTTTGTTGCAAAAGAAGATGACGTCATTGGCCGGTTGGCGGTTATCAGACTTGAAAAGGGGGATACGCTGCCGGATATTGCGAGACACTTCAGCTTGGGAATCAATACAGTCAGTGCAGCTAACCCGGGGATAGATATATGGGTGCCTGAGGCCGGAGGGCGTTTACTGTTGCCTCTGAGCTTTATCCTGCCAGACACCCTTAGAAAAGGTATCGTGATCAATTTAGCCGCTATGAGGCTCTTTAATTTTAAAGGAAATGGTAAACTATTGGCCGTGTCGACCTACCCGGTCGGTGTCGGTACCACACAGCGCCCCACTCCCATGGGCCAAATGCATGTAAATCGCAAGAAGTTCCGGCCGACCTGGTATGTGCCCGCCTCGATTGCTGAAGACCGTGGGAAAAAGGGAGATCCTTTGCCGGCTAAAGTACCACCGGGGCCCCTAAATCCATTGGGAGAATACGCTCTCTATTTAAGTAGGTCAGGTTATTTGGTCCATGGTACGAATAAACCGGCCAGTATCGGCCTCAGGGCAACCAATGGCTGCATAAGACTCTATCCGGAAGACATAAAGAGACTTTTCGAAAACACCCCGGTGAAAACACCTGTAAACATTGTTAACCAGCCATATCTCGTAGGCCAACGTGGTGGAATAGTTTACATCGAAGTTCATACGCCCTTTGAAGAATCAGGCACCACTGAGTTGGAGAAGGCATATGCAAAATTGAGAAATATTGAAAAGAAGTCAGGACACGCGCTTGACTGGAAAAAGGTTAAGGAGGTAGTGGCCGAGGCCCGCGGGATCCCTGTTCCCATATTCGAGATCCGTCATGTAAGTGAAAAAGATGTTGCGGAAACCATAGAACTCAAGCACCCGGACAAGTTGTATGGCAAACCGGAAATACCGGAACTCAAAACGGACGAGTGGTATGTTCTGGCTGCTACTTTGGGTGACAAGGTTGACGCTCTGAGGCTTGCCGCAATTATTAATCATCAGGGTCCACAAATTCCCGCAAGGGTGTTGTCAAAGAGCGATCACCACCGTGTTCTCGCCGGTCCTTTCAGTAATATGAGCGAGGCCAAAGACGCGGCAAAACGCTTGAAAATTGATTTGGAAATAGACGGTATATTGGTTGAACCATAAACTGAACGGAAAGGAGGTGACGACATTATGAAGAAGAGTCTTTTGGTGATCTCAATGATGCTTGCTCTCGCTATTGCTGTAGGGGGTTGCGCAACAAAAGGTGACCTTGAGAAGGTGCAGGCCCGGGAAAAGATGATTGGCGCGAAAGCTGATCAGGCGGCTCAGGATGCGCAGGCTGCCAAGGCAGCAGCCGAAGCGGCCACTTTAAAGGCAAATGAAGCAGTGGCCCGCGCTGAGGAAGCTGAAAAGAGGGCAGAGGAAAGAGAGAGAATCGCAGATGAAAAAGCAAAACAAGCTGACATGATTTTCCAGGAATCAATGAAGAAGTGAATCGAAAGGAAGTGGCAAGGTGTTGAAACCCACCACTTCCTTATATTTCGTAAGCGTCTACAGGGCACCGCATCTGCTTTGTTGTCGGGAACTTGAAGTACAAAAGTACGACTGCGTGCCCGACGCCTTGCATCTGCAGCACCCTGTAATTGCTTACAATGAGGTGGTTTGAAGCGCATCGGACCTTGGAACCCTGCGAACGGTCACTATATTTTCACCGTTTAGCATTTTACGTATTGCGGATGTATCCGGAACAGGACTGGTTTTGCGATCATCAAGGACATTAGTGACAAGCACAAAGACGAATACGGGTAAGAGGCAGAGAGGGATGGGCGAATATCTTTGCTTTTTCTTCGTCTGCATCATGATAACACCAATTGTTATATTCGGATGCAGTTACATTGATGAGGGACTTCAGGTCAGTTCAATCTTTCGGGAGGCAAATGATTTATTCAACCAGGAAAAATACGAGGCATCTCTTAGAAAATACGAGCAAATTATTGAGAAACATCCCGCGGTAGCGGACAGAGTTCTCTTCGAGATGGGCATTATTTATGCCTATCCCGGGAACGAACAAAAAGACTATCAGAAATCTCTGGAATGTTTTCATAAACTCGTAAGGGATTACCCGGATAGTGAATACAGGCGCGACAGCCAGATGATGATACTTCAATTCCATAATGTCATCATCAAGGATAAAATAATTGCTATCCAGCAAACACAGATTGAGTCTTCCCGGCAAGAGGTTAAAGGCAAAGAGAATGAGATTATGACACTGCAAGAAAAGATTGAAACGCTCGAAAAAAAGATTTTTGCACTCGGGACGGAACTGGCAGATAAAGTTTTGGTAGAAAAGATAGAGCGACGATTGACATTGCTCTCAAAGGGCGAGGTGATCAAAACCTACAAAATAGCCCTGGGGGGGAACCCGGTTGGTCCGAAAGAAAGGCAGGGCGATAACAAAACCCCGGAGGGAACCTACATCATCGATTCAAGAAACAGGGACAGTGGTTATCACCTTTCGCTTCATATTTCCTATCCAAACGAGAAAGACAAAATGCGAGCAAAACAACTTGGTGTTTCTCCGGGCGGAGATATAATGATCCATGGCATCAAAAATGGTCTCTCGTGGGTTGGTGCTTCTCATGCAGAGGTTGACTGGACGAAAGGGTGTATTGCCGTTACAGACGAAGAAATGGAGGAAATCTACAAGTTAGTGCCAAATGGTACGATTGTTGAGATAAGGCCATAGACAAACAGCACAACTTATCGTAAAGGAAATTGGCGGTATGATTCTAAAAAATACGCCATAAGTTTCATCGGGAGAACACTGAAATGAAGCTTGAGCCTTTTGTTTTGGAAAGATACTTTGCAAGGCATGAGTTTTCCGCCAAATATCTTCTGTCGAGTTCTGACTGTGAAGCATTCCACATGAAAGAGTTGCTGGAATCGGCCGATTCCCAGAGCTTGAGGTTGTGGGAAAACCTGAAACTCGGATATACGGATTCATCCGGCCACCCCGTGCTACGAGAGGCGATTGCAGATATCTATAAAGGCGTCGCAGCTGACGACATATTGGTGGTGACTCCTGAAGAGGGTATATTTTTGGCGATGCAGGCACTGCTGAGGCGCGGGGATCATGTTATTTGCACCTTTCCGGGGTATCAGTCGCTTTACGAACTGGCCCGTTCAATGGGATGTGACGTATCGTTTTGGAAACCCGACGAGGATCGGGGGTGGCATTTCAGTCTTCGCCAACTTGAAAATCTAATCCGGGATGACACCAAAATGGTGGTCGTTAATTTCCCTCACAACCCGACCGGTTATATGCCCTCGCATGCTGGATACACGTCCCTCGTCGATGTGGTTCGTCAAAGCGGCGCCTACCTGTTTTCGGACGAGATGTACAGGTTCCTCGAACTTGATGGTGAATCGACGCTGCCGGCTGGTTGTGACGTGTATCGTAAAGCCATTTCGCTTTCCGGATTATCGAAAGCCTTCGGACTGCCGGGTCTCAGGATCGGCTGGGTTGCGACCCGGGACCCTAAAATCTTGGAACAGATGCGGTTGTTAAAAGACTACACAACGATCTGCGGCAGCGCACCGAGCGAAATATTGGGGCTTATGGCCGTGCGCGACCGCGAGAATATAATTGCAAGGCAGATGAAGCGTATTCGTAAAAATATCAAAATACTGGATGATTTTTTCAGTAAATACAGCGATTGCGCGAGCTGGAATCGACCCTTGGGCGGGTCAATTTGTTTTCCGAGAATGTCGATAACCGATAATACGTCTGAATTTTGCGAAACCCTGATCAGAAAAACCGGAATTATGCTGGTTCCGTCTAAAATTTTCCAGTACGGCAACCACCACGTTCGCATCGGATTCGGACGCGAAAATTTTCCGGAAATCATCGAGCGATTTTCGGTGTACATCGATGCGCTTTCGCACGATAGAAGCTAATGTATAATCACACATAAATTGTCTTATCCATTCGCGTCATGCAGGGAGTAGGGCATGCGACAAATCAAATGCCTGTGCGCCTGGACCGCGCTGGCGACCCTTTGGACCTTCCTCGGCGTAAGAGTCGGCCAGGATTACGAACCTCAAACCGACTTTCCACGGTATAAAAGTTTCGATTGGGCGGCGGTTCCTCAAGAGAAGGCCGGGGAGTCACCTTGGGGCAGCCCGTTTGTCGCAAAACGGGTCCATGATGCCGTCGAGAATTTCCTGATTCAGAACGGATACCCGAAATCGTCTGATGGAAAACCTGACTTCCTTGTCAATGTTTACTTGACTGCCGTAAAAATGGTGGAGGTTGATCGCTCATGGGAGGGGAGGCCAGGGCACCGCTACTTTGGGGACTCGGCCTTCGAAACCTATATTATTGAGTACGATGAGGGCACTTTAATCATCGATTTTCTCGATGCCGGCACGCAAAGGCTTTTCTGGCGGGGGACCGGTACGCGTCGAATCAATCATTCTTCGAGTCCGCAAAAATCAGCCGATACGATCAACAGATGGGTTTCAGAAATCTTGAAGCAGTACCCGCCGAAGGAAAAGGTCAGCCGGCCGGCACCTGCGGGGTGTTCTACGCCGCTCAATCGGGAGATGCCGGCAGCATTACAGGTATAACAGACCAAATTTCTTGCTTTTTTGGGTAAAACGTCTTACTGATTACATAATTTACCAATTAGGGTTTTCTTTTCGTTTCTTTCCGATAGAAAGGTACCGGCCATGCCTACCAAAGTGAGGAAAACCTCACCCGCCAAGCGAACTTCTTCAACTCAACAAAAGAATGGGAAGACATCATCCAAACGAGCCGGCTTTCCAATTGTCGGCATTGGTGCTTCTGCCGGCGGTTTGGAAACCCTCGAAGCCTTTTTTCCCAAGATGCCGCCTGAAGCCAACATGGCCTTTGTGATCATCCAGCACCTCAGCCCGAATTATCAAAAGCATCATGGCGTCGCTTCTGGCAAAACATACCCGGATGACCGTCAGTGAGATCGAAGACGGCACAACCATAGAGACCAATTGCGTTTATCTCAACCCGCCCAATAAAAACGTGGCTGTTTTCAACCGCACCCTTCACCTGATGGCGCCTGTTAAAAGCGGCGCGATCAACATGCCGATTGATTTCTTTTTCCGGTCTCTGTCGGAGGACCAGAAGGAAAAGGCGATCGGCATCATTGTTTCAGGCACGGCCTCGGACGGGACCCTGGGCATCAAGGCCATCAAGGGTGAAGGCGGCATGGTCATGGCCCAAGATCCGGACACGGCCAAATACGACGGGATGCCCAGAAGCGCGATCGGGACCGGCTTGGTCGATTTCGTCCTTCCGGTGGAAAGGATGCCGAAAACCTTGATCGGCTATGTCAAGCATCCATTTTTAAAGTCACCCGGCAAGATCAACGTCGCTGATACCACTATGCAACACCAGCTCCGGAAAGTTTTTGCCCTGATCCGCAGCGCCACCGGTCACGATTTCTCGCAATACAAGCAGACCACCATCCGGCGCCGGATCGAACGCCGCCTGGCTGTTCACCAGATCGACAAGCTGACGGACTACACCCGATACATGCAGGAAAATCCGCTCGAAATCAATGCCCTCTTCCAAGACCTGGTGATCGGCGTCACCAGTTTTTTCAGGGATCCGGAAGCCTATCAGGTACTCGAACAAAAGGTGCTTCCCAAATTACTGCAAGGCAGAAAAGCGGACGATCCACTTCGCTGCTGGGTTGTGGGGTGTTCGACCGGGGAAGAAGCCTATTCGCTGGCCATGATTGTCTCGGAGGCGATGGAAAAACTGAAAAAATATTTCAATGTCCAGATTTTTGCCACGGATATCGATGAGGCGGCCATCGAGAAAGCCCGTAAGGGCATCTTTCCGGATAGCATCGCCACAGATCTTTCCAAAGAGCGTTTAGGTCAGTTTTTCACAAAAGACGACGGTGTTTTCAGCGTCAAAAAACAGATCCGGGATATGGTCGTTTTTTCTTCGCAAAGCATCGTCAGGGACCCGCCCTTCTCACGGCTCGATCTGGTGAGCTGCCGTAATCTAATGATCTATCTGGACCAGCCGCTTCAGAAAAAGATCATCCCGTTATTTCATTATACATTGAACCCGCATGGGATTTTATTCCTGGGCCCCTCTGAGAGCATCGGTGAATTTACCGATTTATTTCAACCGCTGAACTTCAAATGGAAGATCTTTCAACGCAAGGAAAGTTTTAGTAAAGGAATCATCGATTATCCGAAAAAGATCGCCTATGGGGGTCAAGACGAGCTCGAACCCGATGACACCATAAGGATGCCGGTGACAACCGATATCCAGGCCGTGACTGAAAAAGCGATTCTCAGGCAGTACGCGCCTACGGGGGTTTTGATCGATGACAAATATGAGATCTTGCATTTTGTCGGTCAGACGGAAAAATTCCTCGTGCCGCCGACGGGCAAGCCCAGTTTCAACATTTTGAAAATGGCCCGCGAGGATCTCAGATTTAAACTGACGGCAGCGCTTCACAAGGCGGTCCGGGAAAAAAAGCCCACCGTCTGCAAGAGCGTGCGGGTCAATAATAACAACACTTCCTGTACGGTCGACATATCGATCAGTCCTGTGACCGACAAAGGACTGCCTCCGGGACTCTTGCTGGTCCTCTTTGAGGAGAAGGCATCTGGAGGCCTACCGGATGAAAACCAAAGGCAAGAATCTGGAGAAAAAATTCAGGACCCCACAACACAACAGCTGGAACAGGAGTTGCAGTCGACCCGTGAATATCTTCAGGCCACCATCGAGGAGTTGGAAACCTCAAACGAGGAATTAAAGTCGAACAACGAAGAGATGCAGTCGATCAACGAGGAACTGCAAAGCACGAACGAAGAACTGGAGACTTCCAAGGAGGAACTTCAATCGACCAATGAAGAGCTGACCACAGTTAATTCAGAGCTTCAAAATAAAGTCAATGAGCTTTCCAAGGCCGGTGACGACATGAACAACCTTCTGGCCGCCTCTGAAATCGCGTCCGTCTTTATGGACGCCCGCCTTAATATCGAGCGCTACACCCCGGCGGCGGCCCGGATCATCAAGCTGATCCCAAGTGATATCGGCAGACCCTTGAGCGACCTCAAAACCAGCTTTCCGGAGGTCGATCTTGCCGGGCTTGCAAAAAAAGTCCTCCAAGATCTGAATTCCCTGGAAACGGAAATTTTGTCGAAAGATCACATATGGCATGTCCTGAAGGTTATGCCGTATCGAACCGGCCAGAATGTCATTGCCGGTGTGGTGATAACCGTGATGGATATCCACAGGGTCAAGCAGGCCGACAAAATCCGGCGTCTGGCCACAGTTTTGGAGGACAGCAGTGACGCCATTACGGTGCAGGATTTTAAGGGGCGTATTCTGGCCTGGAACAAAGGGGCCGAGAACATGTACGGTTGGACCGAATTTGAAGCCCTCAAGATGAACATCGAAGAGCTTTTTCCCAAGCAGAGCTTAAAAGAGGTAAAAGCCTTGATGGACAAGTTCAAAAGGGGGGAAGTCGTAAAAGCATTCAAAACCCGGCGGATGACCAAAGGCGGCAAGTTTTTAGATGTCTGGCTGACGGGTACCGTGCTGACCGACGACAACGGCCGGCCGATTGAAATTGCGACAACAGAACGGGATCTGGCGTGGTTGCCTGCATTGGAGAGCGAATGGGAAAAGACAAAAAAATAATAGACGGCCCGGAACTCAGGCGGCGTGCCGAGAAGCAGGTGCAAACAACGCCTGCGGACTCTGAAGAAATCGCCGGGATGTTACCCAAAGACATGGCGAAGATGATCCATGAGCTTCGTGTGCACCAGATAGAGCTGAAAATGCAAAACGAAGAGCTGCGCCGCATCCAGGAAGACCTCGAAGAGGCCCGGGATCGATATTCTCATTTATACGACTTTGCGCCGGTGGGCTATCTGACAATCAATGTGGAGGGAATAATTGAGGGGGCGAATCTCACCTTCGCCACCATGTTGGGGATGAAGCGCTCAGAAGTTGTGGGGAAGCCGTTCAGCCGTTTCATCCAACGTGAGGACCAGGATGTTTACTACCTTCATCGCCAGCGGATCTTAGAATCCGGAGATTTTAAGTCCTTCAGATTAAGGTTGGTGAAAAATGACGGCGGTGACTTTTTTTCGAACCTGGAGTGCATGATTGTCAAGGAGAGCGATAGCGATCCCAAGCAAATCAGGGTTGTGGTCAGTGACATCACGGAGCAGAACGAACTTGAATGGCGACTTCGACAAGCTCAAAAGATGGAAGCAATCGCCAAACTGGCGGGCGGTATTGCCCACCAGTTCAATAACGCCCTGTTTGTGATCATGGCAACCACTGACCTGCTCGAGCTGCAAGTGCCAAAGGAAGAAATCACGTCCGAATACATTGCCTCAATTAAAAAGTCGACCGCTCGGATGACCAAGCTGACAAGTCGGCTGCTGGCTTACGCCCGGGGGGGGAAATATGAGGTCAAGGATATTTCATTGAGCAAGTTCGTGCGCAACACACTGCCCTTACTCCAACACACCCTTGACCCGTCCATCCAGGTAGAGACCGACCTGCCCGATGATATCTTGAAAACCAGGGGAGACTTGCCCCAGTTTTTGATGCTCTTTTCGGTCATTCTGTCCAACGCGGCAGAGGCTATCGACGGGGAGGGGCATATTAAAATCGCCTGCAGAAATGAGCAGATAACAAAGAAAGACGCAAAGGCTTTCCCGGGATTGTTGCCCGGAGCTTATGTCAGCTTGGCGGTTGATGATAGCGGGCGGGGAATGGATGAAGAAACCAAAAAACGGGTTTTCGAGCCGTTTTTCACGACCAAGTTTCTTGGCCGGGGACTTGGTTTGGCGGCGGCTTACGGCATTGTGAAGAACCATGACGGCTGGATATCCATTAAATCACAACTGGGCCGCGGAACCAGTGTGTGTATTTACCTCCCTGCCGTCAGCAAGGTCGAGGAGAAAAAAGCGCAAAAGCCTCACGGTGAACCGCTCGAAGGAAGCGGCACCATTCTGCTGATTGAAGATGAGTCGGCCGTTATCGAGATGCTCCGTAAATTGTTGGAACGCTTGGGGTACAATGTTATAGAAGCCAAAACAGGCAAAGAGGCCATTGCTTTAGCCCGAGCATTTGATGGGGATATTGACTTGGCCATCCTGGATGTTTTCCTGCCGGATATGAACGGAAATAAAATCTATCCCTTGATCAAAGAATTCCGTCCGAACTTGAAGGTCTTGGTATTCAGTGGGTATTCACTCGACGGTCCGGCACAAGAAATTCTGGATGCCGGCGCTCACGGCTTTCTTCAAAAGCCGGTTTCTATCGAAGTGCTCTCAGAGAAACTGAAGGAGCTGCTGCAAACCAGATGAAAAGCAAAATCACTTCTTTGATGTCAATTAGACCGACAAGAAATTCTTGATCTTTTTGTCGAAATAACGTATTATTAATAAAATCAGTACCATTTGAGGCAATAAATAAAAAAACCGCAATAACATGGAGGTGCCGTGAATAAAATCGATCTTATTGACCAGCTGAAAGATGAGGGGCGAATCTCGAAGAATGAAGCGGCCACTATCGTCGATTTATTTTTCGGGAAAATTACAGATACCCTCGCTTCCGGCGAAAGGGTTGAAATCCGCGGGCTGTGTTCATTTTTCGTCAAAAAGTACCGACCGTACAAGGGCAGAAATCCAAAAACAGGAGAGATCGTCACCGTGGCTCCCAAAAAACTGCCGTTTTTTAAATGCGGAAAGGAATTAAAGGAACGGGTCGATCGTTAAAATCGATGCTATCTTTTAACTGACAAAACTGACTTAATCCCGCGGCGGAACTCAACTGGCACAACCGCTTTCATGCACCGTGGCGGCCCAAATGCCATGACCGTTTCGTAACGGTGTCGTCGCTGGACGGCTTCAGCCACGCGCCGGTTTTGCGATCGGCGAAAGATATCTCTTTGAGCCGGTCGTTGCGTTTTACAAATCGCGATTTCATCCCCACCAGCCAATCTCGGTGTTCGAGAGCATCCTTCAAGGTCGAAAAAAGTTTGTGATGACCGAGACTGAAAAAAATAACCCACCGGTCATTCGACTGGAACACATCAGTAAATCCTTCGGGCCGATCCGGGCCAATAGGGATATCAGCCTGGATATTCACACCGGGCGGATCAAGGCGCTGCTGGGCGAAAACGGGGCCGGTAAAAGTACCTTGATGGGCATTCTGGCCGGCCGTCTTCAGCCGGATGCCGGCCGCATCCTGGTCGAGGGGTTGGCGACACCCATATCCTCCCCCCACGCCGCCCACATGGCCGGCATTGGAATGGTGTACCAGCACTTCATGTTGATCGATGCTCTGACAGTAACTGAAAACGTGATATTGGGCCAATCTAAAAGGATCTGGCTTTCACCCCCAAAGGCGGTTCAGCAGGTGGCGGATCTGGCTCGACGCTATGGCCTCGCGATCGATCCTGCGGAACGCGTCTCCGCGCTGTCGATGGGCGAACGCCAGCGGGTGGAGATTTTAAAACTGCTCCACCGCCGCAGTCGCATCCTGATTTTCGACGAACCCACCGCTGTGCTGACGCCTCCCGAAATCGACCAGCTTTTTGACGCACTGCGCCAGATGGCGGGCCAGGGCAAAGCCATTGTCTTTATCAGCCACAAGCTCGACGAAGTCATGGCATTGGCAGACGAAATCACCATCATTCGCAAAGGTGCCGTGGTGAGCGAAATTCCGATCGAAGAGGTCAGCTCGAAGTCTGATCTAGCGCTGAAAATGGTCGGCCGTGAAGTCGTGCTGCAGGTTAAAAAGGAACCGCTCGAGCCGCGCCAGACGGTCTTGTATGTCGATCGCCTGAGCGGCAGCGGCCTGACGGGTATTCACCTGCAGTTGCGCCAGGGCGAGGTCCTTGGCGTTGTCGGCGTGGCTGGAAACGGTCAAAAGCCACTGGTGGAGACCATCTGCGGATTGAGGCGACCCGCATCCGGGACGATTAAAATCCTGGGTAAAAATTGGGACCAATTTTATGACCGGCACAGTTGGGACGGAAATCTCATTTACATCCCGGAGGATCGCCGCGGCCTGGCCACTTGTCTGGACCTCGACCTGGTTGAAAATTTTTTGCTGACCACGCGGCAGGGGTTTTCCATGGGGCCCTGGCTGCTGCGTCGCAAAGCCGAAGCCAAGACCAGAGAACTGATGATGGCCTTCGATGTTCAGCCGCCGGAGCCCTCGAGTTTGGCCCGGCAACTGTCGGGCGGCAATCTGCAGAAAATTGTTTTGGCCCGCGAGTTTTACCGCAGGCCCCGGTTGATCGTCGCCGAGCAGCCGACCCAGGGTCTCGATGTCGGCGCTACCGAGGAGATCTGGCGCGTCCTGTTGAAGGCGCGCACCGAAGCCGGAATCCTGCTTGTCACCAGTGACCTGAACGAAGCGCTCTCATTGTCGGACCGAATAGCCGTGATGTTCGGCGGCCGCATTATGGAGACCTTCGACGTCGATGATATCGAAAAAGTCGGTCGCATCGGCCCTTTGATGGCCGGGATCGGATCCGAAACGGGAGTGTCGTGACAAGCGGTGAATTTTAACGTGATCGTTTGCACCTGCAGTTCTTTTCCCTTTTATCGCGCTTGAAGCGGATTGTCCTTTAGGTTTGCCGTCTTCCCAACGGCAACCATAAAATAAATACCTTCTGCTTTCTTGGCGGCTCTGCGGTCAGAAAAACTGATAGATTTTAATACAAGGTGCTTAATAAATTATTGCCGCATTAGTAATAGATAGCGAGGATTGTTAGAAGGTTGGTTTATAGGAACTATAAGAGGATTTATTTACTGTAGCACTCTTCAGGGAGGAACTACAGATGAAAGTGCTTACGATTATCGTTATCGCACTTGTGGTTGCGATCGCGGCCGTTTTTGCCGCTACCGCATCGGCCAATGAGTGGAAACTTTACGGCAGCGCCCGTATGGCGACTTTTTGGACGAGCCAAGATTATGGAGATCTCTACGAATCTAGTACAAATCCAAGTGGGGATGATGTTTTTGGGCTCAGCGGTGTGCAGAACCTGCAGTGGAACCTGCAGAGCAACTCCCGCATCGGCGCCACCGTCGAGGGCGGCAAGCTCGAAGCCAGGTTCGAGTTAGGCGTTACCCCAGAGCGGTCTGGCGGAAATGTCAGCTCCCGTCGGCTTTACGGCGTATGGCACTTCAACGAAGGCTGGGGACTCAAGGTCGGTAAGGATTTTACCCCGATCACCTTCTTCCTCTCCAACCAGGTGTTCGATAGCGACAACGGTTTAGAGTTTGTGGGCAACGCCTACGGCGCCCGGTATGGCCAGATCGCGGTGGAAGGCAAGGGTTTCAAGTTTGCGGCCATCACTCCCTCGCCCACGGCACTCGACAATTTGGCTGGAACAGTGGCTGACGCCACGACGGAAAGCAAGATCCCCAAATTCGAGGCTTCCTATCAGTACCATTTTACCGACGCGATGAGCGTGCACGCCTTCGGCGGCTGGCAGTATTACAATCTTTATTGGTTAGAACCGGTCAGCGCGAACAGACAAGAAGAAAACGTCAGTTCCTACACATTCGGCGTGGGCGCCGATCTTAATTTCGGGCCGTTCTTTGTCAAGCCGCAGGTGAGCTACTGCACGAACGGTGCGGTTGCCGGCTGGCTCAATACAAATCTCGGTTTGAATTCTACTCTGCCGCAACAAACACCGTTTATCAACGCGACCGGAAACGGTATCGTCGACATCAAGAGTTTGATGGCGATGCTGGCAGTTGGTTTCACGCCGAACGAGTCGCTGGGCCTCGAGGCCGGTGTCGGCTACCTGAAAAGTGATTCCGACGATTATAGACTGGCTGATGGTCAGAGCGTGAATTTTAAAAATACTTACTTTGAATACTACCTGCAGGCCGTGATCACGATGGCCAAAGGCGTCTACGTGATTCCCGAAGTCGGCTTCCGCGATTACGGTGAGTTGGAAGGAAACCCTGCCGAACCGAATCAGGACCTCGGCAGCCTGTTCTACGCCGGTGCCAAGTGGCAGATCGATTTTTAAAGCTGTAAAAACCTTTCTAATGTTCCAGGTTATTCTTCCTGATGGAAGCGCCGGATGATATAGCCGCCGGACTTCTCGTCGGATTCCAGGTCCATGAGTCCGCGGGCGGCCGCTTCTTCGAGGAGGCGGTTGAAGGAACGAAAGCCATAGTAAGATTCGTTGAAGCCCGGGCGGCGGCGTTTGAGGGTCTGCTTGACCATCGAACCCCAAATCTTTTCCTCCGAACCACGTTCTTCGGCCAGCGCTTCGAGCGTCTCCATGACGAGGTCGAGCGCTTTCTGGGTTCGATCTTCTTTCTCTTTCTCTTCCTTGGCTACCGGCTTGGCCGTTCGGCCGCCCGGTTTTGGGGCTTTGCGCGGCGTCTTCTTCCGAGTCTGTTTAATGCGCACGAGATCGTCGTAGTAAATAAATTCGTCACAGTTGGCAATAAGAAGATCCGAACTGGAGTTTTTCACACCGACGCCGATCACAATCTTGTTGTTTTCGCGCAGTTTGCTGACCAACGGTGAAAAGTCGGAATCACCACTCACGATCACGAATGTGTCGACATGGAGTTTGGTATAACACAGGTCCAGCGCATCGACGACCATGCGGATGTCGGCGGAATTCTTCCCCGACTGGCGCACGTGCGGTATTTCGATGAGCTCGAAGGCGGCTTCGTGCATGGCGGCCTTGAAATCCTTGTAGCGTTCCCAATCACAATAGGCCTTTTTAACGACGATGCTGCCCTTGAGCAGCAGCTTTTCGAGGACTTTAAGAATGTCGAACTGGGCGTGGCGGGCGTCTCTCACACCCAGTGCGACGTTTTCGAAATCACAAAACACGGCCATGCTCTCGGTTTCGGGTTTCCTGCCCATCAAATTCCCCCCTTCTTGTGTGCCGCACACCTTCGGCGGCTTTCCTATAGGCTTTAAAGATAATGGTTTTGGACTTCGTTATCGGTCGTCGGCGTATTACAATACAGCCTTCTCCCTCTATCCTTGCCCAAACCATTATTTTAAAGCCTATAATATACTCTAAAGGTTTTGGACTGCGTTAAAAAAAAGCATGCCCCTGATTTCACGTTTACTCCAAATTTCGAATGCGCACAAGGGATGCAATGGAAAGGCGATTTTTTTTAATAGACTATTTTCCAAAAACCATGATAAAATAATACTCAAAAATGAACGGATTGATAAGAGCACCCCGCCGGCTTTCCTTCGATCCAAAGTTCCAACTGGGTCACAACCACGTATGCCAATAAAATATAAGAATACTTTCTGGCTTTTTATTTGCCTGATATCGATCTTTTCATGGAGCGGCCGATCATATGGCGCGTATTTTGAAATCGATGACATTCTGGATGCTTTAAAGAAGGAGATTCAGACGGCTCAAGCCGCTGCCAAGGAAACGCGGCGGTTTGAAATTGAAAAGGTCGAATTGCAGCTTTCAGTCAGTTCCGATAAAGCATCCAACGGCGAAGTAAAACTCGAAGTGGTCGGTTCCGATTACAATGATCCGGTCCAATCGAAGATCACGCAATCCTACCATAGAATTTATCTCAGTTTCTATCCAAACGACTTCGTCACCTTCCCGGCAGAGCTTTCTTCCGGCTTGGTGGAAGTCATTAAAAATGCCATCAATTCTCTCAACAAATCCTATCTCAATCCGCCGAACTTCAACTTCGACACGTTCACCTTCGATATCGTATTTGCCATTGTGAAATGGAAAAACGGTGAAATCAAATTTGTAACGACCAACCTGGGGCATTTAATTTCTTCGAGTATCCCCACCCATCGGTTGACCGTGCACATGTCGATTTCAAATACCAGCAATTCATAACGCTTTTGCAACGCTGCGGTTGTGTTACTGAGCACTCACCAAATTCTTTTTCGGCGGTGTACCGGAATTACGTCAGGTCATTCGTCATGCCGACAAGAAAAGAAATACGGATTGCGGCCAAAGTCATTTCGTTCCTATGCATCGGTGCGATTCCCCTGAACCTGTTCTTCCTGCGTGAACTTTGACCGGCCTCGATCGCCACCGGTCTGGTGACCCGAATCATCCCGCTTCTCATCCTCTATTACCTGTTCGATGTCGTTGCGAATCGTGTTTGACACGCGCTTGTTGATCTCCTATTAAATAGTTTCCGTCCCAAAAGCCGTCGTTGTTAATTTCTTGCTTCGGCACGGCTACATAGGCTGCACGCGATCATTTTGAAATCGACAGGGAGGTTCGATAAGATGAAAGCTGTTGTAATGCGCGGTTTCGGCGGCCCGGAGGTCATGGAAATAGCAGAAGTGACGACACCGGAACCGGGGCCGAACCAGGTGAGGGTCCGTGTGCTGGCGACTTCAGTCAACCGGGCCGACATCATTCAACGCCAGGGCCACTACCCGCCGCCGCCCGGCGAGTCGGATATTCTCGGCCTGGAGGTGGCCGGTCGCATCGATGCGCTCGGCTCCAAAGTGAGCGGCTGGAACCCGGGAGACCGGGTCATGGGGCTCGTGGCCGGCGGCGGATATGCCGAATATGCGCTCGTGTACGCCGAGCACATGCTCGGCATCCCGGAAACAATGAAGGTCACGACCGCCGCCTGTGTCTGTGAGACTTACATCACCGCATACCTGAATGTTTTCATGATCGGCGGCTTCCATTCCGGCCAATCCGTCCTGCTCCATGGCGGCGGCGGCGGCGTCAACACCGCGGCCCTCCAGATTTGCCGCGCTCTGGTGCCCGACGGCACAATTATCGTCACCGCCTCCGCCGGCAAGCTCGAGCGCGTTATGGCTCTGGGGGCCGATCTGGTCATCGACTACAAAGCTCAGGATTTTGCAGTCGAGGTGAGGGCGTTTACCAGGAACCGCGGGGTAGACCTCATCCTCGATCACATCGGTGCCGACTACCTGAAAGCGAACATGCAATCTCTGGCCACAGGCGGACGGTTGGTGGTCATCGGGGTCATGGGCGGGGCCGCAGCGCCGGTTAATCTGGCCCACCTGCTGGTCAAACGCCAGCATATAATCGGTTCGGTCATCCGGTCCCGCAGCGTCGAGGAAAAAGCCGGCATAACGACGGCCTTCAAGGAAAACGTGCTGCCGCTTCTGTCCGGCCGCCGTATCGAGCCGCTCATCCACCGGATTTATCCGATCGAATCCGTCCGGGAAGCCCACAGAGAGATGGAGAGCAGCCGGCACTTCGGAAAGATCGTTCTGGCGGTGCAATAGACCGGTTTGACGACGCGAGCGCCGGTTCGACCATCGCTGGAGGAATATCGTAAGCCCCAAATACTTAAAATGAAGAGGACTAAAAGTATGCTTTTTTAACTCTTTCACCGGCGAGTTTTTGGGGTCTCGGTCCTCCTGCTATGCCAACCCCCCTTACTGCCGATTGAGCTTGACACATGGATTGAAGGCCGCTAATGAAGTTCCTATCCGCGGCAATCTCCAATCCCGACGACAACCATTTTCATGGTTCGGGAGGGCCAATGCAGCTTACATTTCTTCTTCACCCCTCTCATCCCGCATCTTTTCCTGCGGGCACCTTTCACCCCTTCATCTTAGACACCTATAGACCGAACGCCGGTTGCGCGGTATGCATGCGATACGCTCGGAGGTCAATATGCGATACGTGATTATCGGTAACGGCGTGGCCGGTATTACCGCTGCCGAGACCATTCGGCAGTACGATCCGAAGGGGGGCATCACCCTGATTGGTGACGAGTCCGCTGCACCCTACTGCCGCCCCATGATCAGCCTGGTCCTCGAGGGCGCGATCACACCGGAAAAGCTGCCGATCCGCGGATCCCGGTTCTATGACGACTTGAACATCCAGGCGGTGCTCGGAAATCGGGTGACCGGCATCGATGTGGAGAAACGAACCATCGCCGTGGGTGGCTCCTCGTACGGATTCGACAGGTTGCTGATCGCCACGGGGGCTGATCCGCGCCCGATCAAAGCCGGGGGGACCGAACTCGGGAACATCTCTTACATGCGGAATCAGGATCACGTTCAAACCATGCTGGCCGGTTTGAGGGTCGCACGCCGCGCGCTGGTGCTCGGCGGCGGACTGGTGGGCTTCAAGGCCGCCTATGGTCTCCTGCGTCGCGGTCTGGCCGTAACGATGCTGATCCGCTCGGGCTACCCTCTGTCGATGCAAGTGGACGAAGAAACCGGGATGATGATACGCGACGAATTGGTGCGTCACGGTCTCGACGTGCGGGTCGACATCGAAGCGATTGCCTTCGAGGGCAACGGCCGGGTCCGGACCGCGCATCTTTCCGACGGCAGTCGGCTGCCGTGTGACATCGTGGTCATCGGCAAAGGCGTGCTGCCGGCGCTGGCTTTTGTGCCGCGCGACCGAATCCGGACCGATCTGGGGATCGTGGTCGATGGCCGAATGGAAACCAGCGTGGCCGGAATATTTGCTGCCGGAGATGTGGCCGAATATGTTGACATCGCCCGCAGGACGCCGTGGGTCAACGCCATTTGGCCCGAAGCCGTCAGCCAGGGCCGGATTGCCGGTTTGAACATGGCCGGGCGACGGGTGATCTATCCGGGCAGCCTCAGCCGCAACGTGATCCGGATTTTTGACCTGGACATCATGGCCGGAGGGGTCGTCGACCCGCCTCAAGACGCTTTATGCCGGACGCTGGTTTTCAAAAACACAAACAAGAAGCTCTACCGCAAGCTGGTCTTCCAAGGGGACCATCTGGTCGGCATGGTGATGGTAAACGGCATCGAACAGGGAGGACTGCTGCTGGCGGCTATTCAAAGCCGGGCACAGCTGAAGGTTCCGCGCGAAACGCTGCTGGAGCCCGGACTCAACTATGGCCGATTGCTGTGGCGTCCGGCGTAAGCGTTTACAGTGTACCGCATCTGCTTTGTTGTCGGGCACTTGAAGTACAAAAGTACGTCTGCGCGCCCGACGCCTTGCATTTGCGGCACCCTGTAAACGCTTACAATTAGTTTTTTGAAGCGCATCGGACTTTGTAACCCCGTAAAGGGTTACCGTCCGGCGATAGCCTGAAACTTCCTCTCAAACTTCGGACAAAGGAGGCTACATGAAACAAGTCGTCGTCCATCCGGAACGTTGCGTTGGTTGCATGCAATGCATGCCGGCCTGCGCGACCGCCCATTCCAGCACCGGGCAGCTTTTCACGGCGATCATGGAAACGCCGCGTCCCCGCTCGCGGGTCCATGTCGGGGCCGGTTTGATCGGTGAAGGGTTTCCCAACCGCTGCCGCCACTGCGATCCGGCACCCTGCCAGCTGGCCTGCCTGCCGGGTGCCATCTCCCGGGACACTCAGTTCGACACCGTTCTCATCGATCCGGACAAGTGCATCAACTGTGCTTCCTGCGCCATGGCCTGTCCCTTCGGCGTGATCCGGTATCATGCCGACACCTTTGCGCCACCGGGAAAAACCGTGGCCGTCAAGTGTGACAACTGCATCGTCCGCCAGGAGCAGGGACAGATACCGGCTTGCGTTGAGGTTTGCAAATCCGGGGCCCTGACCTTCGAGGAACCGGCCGCGGCCTTGAAGCGCAAGACCGATGCCGTGGCCCGCAGCATATCGGTCGGGGCCACGATCGAACCATTGCCGCCGGGTTTCGCCCTACTGAATGCCATCAAGAAGGCTCAGGTCGATCTGCGGCAGGCACGGCCGCCCGGAGCGGGATTTTGAAACGGGCCCGCAATTTTGCAGATTCGAGCGAACGATGCTCCCGACCGGTTGAATTGGCCGATGTTGGGCATGTCGATCGAGAGGATTATTTGAGACACCATTATGAACCGACGCTCCACAGCCACTGATGAAAATGGAGGACGATATGTTGATGAAAAACGATAAGCAGACCATCACCGAAGACGGTCGGTTGATGCTCGACAAGGCTCAGGCCGATCAAGTCGAGACCGTTTGGGACCGGTACCAGTCCCAACTGCCCCAGTGCGGATACTGCGACATGGGGCTGAGCTGCCGCAACTGCGTGATGGGACCCTGCCGTGTTGATCCCTTCGGCGAAGGTCCTCAGAAAGGGGTCTGCGGGGCCGACGCCGACATCATCGTGGCCCGCAATCTCGGTCGCATGATCGCCGCCGGCGCGGCATCGCACTCCGATCACGGTCGAGATCTGGTCGAAGTGCTGGCCGAGGTCGGTGCGGGAAAAGGTTCCGGTTATCAAATCCGCGACGAGGCCAAGTTGCGTGCCGTTGCAGCCGAATACGGCATCGAAACCGAAAACAAAGCGGCCGCGGCGATTGCCGGCGAGTTGGCCGATGCCATGCAGGAGGACTACGGCACCCGCAAGAAAAGCCTCGCTCTTGTGCAGCGTGCACCGGAAAAACGGCGCGAGATCTGGAAAAAACTCGGCATCATGCCGCGGGGCATCGATCGGGAGACTTCGGAAATGATGCACCGCACCCACATGGGAGTCGACAACGACTGGAAGAGTCTGTTGCTCCACGGCCTGCGCAACGCCTTGTCGGACGGGTGGGGCGGCTCCATGATCGCCACCGACGTGTCGGACATCCTCTTCGGCACGCCGACCCCGCGTCCGACCGGTTTCAACGTCGGGGTTCTCAAGAAAGATCGGGTCAACATCGTCGTCCACGGCCACAACCCGGTGGTCTCGGAAATGGTCCTGCATGCCTGTGAAGACCCTGAAGTGGTCAAGCTGGCCGAAGGCAAAGGTGCGGCCGGCATCAATCTGGTCGGCGTATGCTGTACGGGCAACGAACTGCTGATGCGGCATGGCATCAAGATGGCAGGCAACCACCTCACCACGGAATTGGTGCTGTCGACCGGGGCCGTCGATATGATGCTGGTGGACTACCAGTGCATCATGCCTTCGCTTGGCAACATCGGCGCCTGCTACCACACCAAAATGATCAGCACCAGCGACAAGGCGCGCTTTCCCGGTATGCAGCACCGCGAGTTTCATCCGGACAACGCCGCCCGGCTGGCCGAAGAGCTGGTCAGGGAAGCGATCGAGAACTTCCCCCACCGCGGCAACGTTTACATCCCGGTGGAAAGCGTCGACGGAATGGGCGGCTTTTCGGTGGAGGCCATCGTCGGAGCGCTGGGCGGGTCACTCGACCCGCTGATCGACGCTATAAAAGCCGGAAAGATCCGCGGCGCGGTAGGGATCGTCGGGTGCAACAATCCCAAGATCAAGCAGGATTACGGTCATGTCACCCTGGCCCGTCGCCTGATCGAAAACGACATCCTGGTGGTCGACACCGGCTGTGCGGCCGTGGCCACCGCCAAGGCCGGGCTCAAGACGGCTGAAGCCGCTCAATACGCCGGGCCCGGCTTGCGGGAAGTCTGCACCGCACTGGGCGTGCCGCCGGTGCTGCACATGGGCAGCTGTGTCGACAACGTCAGAATCCTTCTGGTGGCCGCTGCACTGGCCAATGCACTGAATACGGATATCAGCGACCTGCCGCTGGCAGGTGCCGCACCAGAATGGTATTCGGAAAAGGCCGTGTCGATAGGCGCCTATTTTGTCGCCTCCGGGGTCTACACGGTCCTGGGGCCGATGCCGCCGATCACCGGGAGCATGAACGTGGTGAAATTGCTGACCGAGGGGCTCGAAGAGGCGGTGGGGGCGACCTTCGCGGTGGAACCGGATCCGGAAAAAGCGGCCGTTTTGATCCGTCGTCGCATCGAAAACAGGCGCGAGAAACTGGGACTTCCGGCGCTGGCGGTATGAAATTGGGAAACGGCGGAAGGCTGAAGGCGAACGGCGGAATGAAGTAACGATTCAACGGTTTTGGAAAAGCGGCAGAAGGTGGAATGAAAGAAAGGTTTAGGGTTCAAGGCTCAGCGGTTTGCTGTCCAACTCTGCATCTGCACCTTACACCTTACCCCCTATATCCTATACCCTATACCTTACACCCTATTAGATACCTTTAATCGACCCATCCGGGAATATCCGTCAACCGAGGGCCGAAAAAGGGGTAACAGTGGTCAGTAGTCCGCCGTTACCCCTTTTCAGTTGATGTTCAACTTTTAATTAGTTTGTTTCAGAAGTCTTTCAGCAACTTCTCGAAAGGATTGGGTGAGTTGGCCTGGGGCTTCAGCACCTCGAGCAGTTCTTCGTACATGTAGATGTTGGCTTCGATGAGCCCGATGGCTTGATCCATAATTTGATTTTTCCCGCCATAAAAGATATCCTCGGGTTAGGTGAATGGGAACGAGAAAATAAAACGGATTTGCAATAGTTTCATTTTGAAGATAATGATGGCTTTACGTCTGTAAAGCGATTCTCAACGGTTTGGGAGTGACCGGATGGTCGCTTTCAAAGGCTTTTGCAGGTATATGATGACTGCCGAAAGCGGGTTCCTTTTTTGGTTTCGCCTGCCGGGTGAAAAGCCGGCCCCCGCGAAACCGGGCACCGTACCAACTGAGGCGGCTGAGGAGAAAACGGCTGAAGAGCCGGAGGCCTTAGTCCTTTGCCGCCGTTGCGGGCAAGCGATAGCGCGCCCGAGCGACCGCACTGTAAGGGATGGTTCGCATCAGCACACGTTTGCCAACCCGCATGGAATCGTTTACGAGATCCTGTGCTTTCAATCGGCCGATGGCTGCACCACCAGTGGTCCGGCGACTGACGAATTCACCTGGTTCAAGGGATACCGCTGGCGGGTTGCCGTCTGTCGCGCCTGCGTGATCCATTTGGGGTGGCACTTCGCTTCGGATAGCGGGGATCGTTTTTACGGCCTGATCTCGGATCGTCTGATCTTCCCGAGTTGACAAGAGACTGAACTGAGGCTTGAATCGTTGCCCGCGGGCGTTGGCCCGTTTATATAAGAGATCGCGCAAGGAAAAACAGGGCTTACCCTCTCGTAAGATGTTTTTGTCTTGCGGAAACTTATCAGCGCCCTTAATGAAACCGTGGATGGACACTAAATAGCGGCCCTCGTGCCCGGGCGCGACAAAATCAACCTGCAAGTATAAGGAGTGCGACTGTGCTGCTGTCAAAGCTCGGCAATGAAATCCTTTCAAGAGGGCCCGAAGCTGTATTGCCGCAAAACCTCAGCCCGGAATGGCTCGGCCGGATCCAGAAAATGGCCGATGAATTTCTAGACACCAATTTTGAAGGCGATGACTGTCGGAAGGATGATTTCACGGCCGACCCGGTCCTTTCTGCCTGTGTTCTCGAAATTCTGCGCCATTTAAAGGACGGGAAAGTGGATGTCCAGGAAAAAGAAATGTTTGAAAAACTGACCCTCTACGCCCTGTCGGTCACCGTGGAAACGGTTGCCAAACAAAAGGCCATTGATCTGGAGCCGCCGACGCTGACCACCATCTTCGACAAACGGCGATTGCAGGAAATTGTGAATATCCGTCCCGAATTCGAACCGATCATCAAGATTGTCTGTATGGACGGCGCCGAAAGCCCCGACCAGAAATAATGGCACAGCAGGCTTGTTTATTCGTGTCCCCTAACCCTGTAAGACTTTTTGGTAGAGGGGCGAGATGTCGCGCAGGGTCGTTACAACATTCTTCAATGCGACCAAAAAGGTGGTGATCTCTTCGGCCGTGTTATCCTTGCCGAAGGAAAGCACCAGGGTTCCTTGGGCATCGGCATGGCTGAGTCCCAGAGAGATCAACACATGCGAGGCTCGCAGTGAGCCGGTGGCGCAGGCTGACCGCGTTGAAACGGCAATATCTTCATCATCGAGCATCAGCATGACACTTTCGCCCTCGATAAACTGAACCGACATCGACACCATGTTGGGCAGGCTGTGTTCGGCATGTGTGTTGATGAGATAATGGTCGATGTAATTTGGCAACTCCTTCAACAACTGGTTTTTAAGCGAAAGGCAGTGTGCGGTCCACTTGTCGAGATTCTGCCGGGCGACCGCTGCGGCCGTACCCATGCCGATGATGCCGAGGAGGTTTTCGGTGCCGGCGCGTTTGTTGCCCTCCTGCACGCCGCCGTCCAGCAATGGAAATATACGGGTGCCGCGACGGATATAGAGCCCCCCGACTCCGGTGGGACCGTAAAAAGTGTTGGCGGCGAAGCTGAGCAGATCGACGCCCATCTTTTGAACGTCGATCGGCACCATTCCGACCGAATCGACCGCATCGGTGTGAAATATTACCTTCCTCTCACGGGTGATTTTTGCGATTTCCTCGATCGGCTGAATAGTGCCGGTTTCGTTGTTGCTGTGCATGATGGAAACCAGGATGGTCTCGTCGGTAATGGCATCGGCCACCTCCTGAGGATTGACCCGGCCCTTTTCGTCGACCGAAACCGAGGTCATCTTGTAGCCCAGCGCCTGAAGGCGTTTGAGACTTCTTATGACGGCATTGTGTTCGATGTTCGATGTGACGATGTGCTTGCCCTTTTCGACATTGGCCATCGCCACTCCCTTGATGGCGTGATTGACCGATTCGGTGCCGCCGGAGTTGAAGACCACTTCCTTGGGCATGGCCGCATTGATCAGGTCGGCTACCGACTTGCGGGCTTTTTCGAGGGCTTCGGCGGCGGCTTCACCACTTTTGTGCTGGCTGGAAGGATTGTGGTAGTCCTTATTTATCGCATCGATCATCGCCGCTTTCACTTCCGGCAGCAACGGTTTGGATGATATCTGGTCCAGGTTGATAATCTTCATTTTTCTGCTTTCCCCCCGTCGGTTAATGTCCGTCTGCGGTTTCAGTAAGGGCACGCATCAGTTTCCGATACGGAAAACGTGCAATTTTTCGCAAGTTCAAGTAAATCAGCGGCATTGCGCAGAGGCGTACTCCCGCATGCCGCACATGCGATTCCAGATCTGTCACGCCTGAGGCGTGATTGACACTGAAATCGCGGGAAGGGGCCATTTATGTTCGGGAACTGGTTAATGTTCCTCTTCCAGGCTACTGTGGCAGGCTTCACAGAAAGTGGACCCCTCCTTGATTTCGATGTCGCAGTAGGGGCAGTAGCAGTTTTCTCCATGAACGTGTTCGTGTTTCTCGGCGCGGACCTCTTCCGGTCGTTTTTTCCCGGTTTTGCGGTCTTCATAATCCTGGAGAGCCAGGTGTAGTGCATCTGCACCCAGATTGGAGCAGTGGAGCTTGTTTTTGGGCAGGCCTTCGAGGGCCTTGGCGACGTCTTTGTTGGTGATCTTCTTGGCTTCCGCGACGGTTTTTCCCTTGGCAATTTCCGTCAGCATGCTCGAAACGGCGATGGCGGAGCCGCATCCGAAGGTCTGGAATTTGATGTCCTCGATCTTTTCATCGGTTATCTTTAAATAAATCGTCATCATGTCTCCGCAAAGGGGATTGCCGACTTCACCAATACCGTTCGCTTGTTCGATCACTCCGACGTTTCTGGGATTCCTGAAATGGTCCATAACGACTTTGTTGTACATGACAGTGCCTCCTTATTATAAATACTTAAAACTGGTTCATAATAACCATTAATTCCGTGCAGTAAAGAAAGCCGTTTGCCCGGAAACCGGAAAGGCCTCAGCGCCAGCGTCGGCATCTAAACACACTAAATGGCAGAATGGAAGCGCAAATCCAGATACAGCATCTTTTGGCCCAGGCCGGCGTTCTCGCGAATTTGAAATCCTCAATCACGCCCAGGCGTGACCGGGCTACGCCTGCGGTTTCAAATTCGCTGCGGCCTTGGCCTGAACCAAAATCTACTGTTTCTGGATGGAAACTAGCTGAGTTCTCTAACCGCCTGCCTCACCAAACGTCCAATGGCCAGTTTTTGAGGGCAGCGGCTCTCGGCTGCGGTATAATCGAGCGCCGCCAGACGTCGGCGGGTCTCGGTCGGCATACTCTGGAAGACGGCCTGCGCCTGCTCCTTGTTCCCGTAGCTGCGGCTGTACATGAGGCAGCGCATGACATCTCCGATAGGTGCCTGATGGGCCAAGGCCGGCTCGCAGATAGCGGTGCAACCGGCGCAGTAATCCGATTGTGTTTCACGGGCATAGTGCCGCAAAAGCCGCATGTCGCCTGAGCTGAGGCGGGTTTTGTCCAGCGCGGCAGAGACATTGCTCATCAGCAACGTCAGGTTCGGCATCTGGGAGCAGATGCTGGCGATCTGTTGATTTTCCCACACCGCTTTGAGTTTGGCCTGACCGTCCGTAAACCCTTTCTCCAGAAACCGTCCCGCCAGCCTCAGCTCGGTTTCCGTTTCGGTTTTCACCGGTCCGCCGCCCTGGGTCTTCATGGCCGTCAGGCCGATGCCCGCCTTGCTGCAGGCATCCACAGCCGCCCGCATTTGGTCTGTTTGCATGAGCCTGTAATTGTAGGACATCATGATACCGTCGATCCAGCCCAACTTGGCGGCTTCAAGCAGGCAATTTTCCATGTTGCTGTGGGTGCTGAAACCGAAAAAGCGCAGTTTACCGCTGGCCTTGGCTTTCTCGCCCCAGGCCTTGATGTCACCGTCCATCTTGCTGATATTTCTGATACCGTGGACGAAGAGCAGATCGATGGTGTCCGTCTGCATTCTCTCGAGCGACGTTTCGAGGTGCTTCGTCATCCCAGAGGTGGTCCAGGCGCCGGTCTTGGTGACAAGGAAGATCTTTTTGCGGTCTTCGGGATACTTGGCAAAGTACTTGCCGATCCCCTTTTCGCTGCGTCCGCCTTCGTACGAGTTGGCCGTGTCCCAGTATGTGACACCCCACTTAACGGCCTGTTTGAGCAGCAGCTGGTTGTTGGGAATGTCGAACATGCCGCCGAGCGAAAGGATGGACACCATCTGACCGGTCTTGCCGAAAGGGCGTTCGGATACCGTGGACGATTCATCGGTCTGGGTCTTAGGGGGGGGTGAACCAGTTGCCTGTTGACCGTAGGCGGCCATCAATGATCCGAGGCCGACGGTTCCGGCGGTTTTGAGGAATCTTCTGCGGGTCCAATCTATATGGGAACGGTCGCTGTGGTTATGGTCGGGTTTTGTGCTCATGCTATCAGTCCTCCATTGGTCGCCTAAAGGTGACAAAGACGCCGGGGGCCGACGGAGTCCGGCGCGATCGGTTTGTTATGATGACGTGATCACTTCAGCGTCATGGCATGATCGGGATTCCGGGTTTCGTTTTCGGCTGTCACCCGGATAGCCCGCTTGCCCCTGACAGGGCATTCGTGTTCGCAGACACCGCAGCCGATGCAGTATTCCGGTTGCACGTGGGGCTGTTGGAGCCGGATCAGGATGTCGGCCCGCGCACCCGACGCCGGCGGGAGCGTCAATGGCTGCTCAGCCGATAGCGTCAGTTCGCGGTCAGTGTTTTTGATGATGCGCCGCGGTCCGGACGCGTTATCTTCCGGGATGCGGCAGTAATAATCGCCGGTGGCGAATCGACCGTGCGGCAAATCGGCTGACCGGAATCGGATCGTATGGGCGTCGGCATCGGCCACGAGCAGCTCCTGCGCGGTGGTTATTGGTGAAAAAACCGTCCGGGTGGTAATGGCCTTGGGGCTGACGGGGCAGTTTTCCTGGCATACGATACAGGGTGTGTCCATGGCCCAGGGCAGACAGCGGCCGCGATCCACGAAGGCCGATCCGATGCGAAGCGGCCCGGCTTCTGCAAAACGGTTGCGGCCCAGGCGCTCGTCGAGCGTAATGGGACGGATGGCGGCCGTCGGGCAAATATTGCTGCAGGCGATGCACTTGTACTGGCAACCACTGGTGCCGATCCGGAAATTGAGCACCGGCGTCCAAAGGCCCTCCAGTCCGAATTCCCATCCGGCCGGTTGGATGACGTTGGTGGGGCAGATCCGCATGCACTGCCCGCACTTGATGCAGCGGTCAACAAACTCGGCCTCGGCCAGCGCACCGGGAGGACGCACCAGTTGAGGGTTCCAGTTGCCGACCAGTTGACCGTCCAAATGCAGCAATGGCGCAGCGGCAAGTCCCGACAGGGCCGAAAGGACGAATTGCCGGCGGGTAACGTCGGGAAGCGCGAGTTCGCCGGTGGCCGAAATGGTCGTCCGGTAGCCGACCAGGTCGTGCCGGCATTCGACGAGACAGTTCAAGCACAGGACGCATTCATGGGTCCGGATGACGCCGGCCGGTGCGCAGGCCCCTTCACAGTTCTGTTCGCAGATGTGACAATCGGTGCATTCGGGATCTCGTTTGCCGATGCGCCAAACCGCATGACGACCGAGAAGGCCGAACAGTGCGCCCAACGGGCAGACGAAGCGGCAATAGAACCGCGGCGTCCGAAGGTTGAGGAAGACGGCGGTCAGAAAAACGGCCCCGATCAGCCAGGCTCCCTCGTAAAACCGGGCACCGCCTGTCAGGCCGATAGGCGCCTCGTCCATCATGGGCATGAGCACCAGATTCACCGAACGGTGCATCAGGGGAAGCGGATCGAGCAGACCGATCAGCAGAGAGGCGGACAGCGATTGCCGGTCGCCGGTCAAAACCCCGGCGACAATCCAGACGCAGCCGGTCAGCAAGGCAACGGTCAGCATTCGCTGAGCGGGTCTCGAAGATTTCCTGGACATCATGAAGGCGGCGGCCGCCAGGCCGGTGGCAATACCCCACGCAAAATTGGGAAGATTCCGCGGCGGTGCAAACACCCGGTTGAGCAAGTCGGCTGACGCCACCGCCAGCAGAAATATCAGGATCCAGTACTTGACGACCTGCCAGCGGGAGGGCTGGTTGAGCCGGGCTTTATCGGGCGCCGGCTTGCGGCGCCGGCCCAGCCAGCCTACAAACTGGTGCACACTGCCGAAGGGGCACAGCCAACCGCAGAAGAACCGGCCCAGCAACACGGTTAAAACCAGGGTTGCCAGGCCCCACAGCAAGCCTGCGAACAGGGTGCCGGTGGTCAGCAGGGTGGCCAGACCCACCAGCGGGTCCAACTCGAGGAGCCAGTTCACCGGCCAGCCGCGCAGCTGCCACCACGCCTGACCGAGAGTGGTCGTCCCGCAAAACCACAGGAACAAGGCCAGGAAGAAGATCTGGGATATGCGGCGTGCAGTGCGGATTCTCATGTGAAAAAGCCCTGTTTTAAGCGTTACCGAAGCACTTCTCAGCGAAAACCAGAAATCTATACGAAAACCGGTTTGAGAAGCGCGTAATCGGCGGTGCCGGCGCCGGCCGCGGCCGCCATGCCGATGTACGGCAGGTCGCCGGTCGTTTTGCCGATGAGGCTCGCGCCATAAGCATCCGCGGCCACCTGGTCGGTGCTGACGATCATGGTGCGGGTCTCTTTAAGGTCCGAGAGGGAGCCGCCGGTGGGGCCGTTGGCGACCATGCTGGTCGTGCCGTCGAGAATCACCAGGGTCGGTTTGACCATCAGGGCCAGTTCCTTGATGATGGTGTTGATGTCCTGGTGGAAAATGTTACGGCGGCCGCCGAGAAGACCATACCAGTTTTTCATGGTCATGGAAGCCCCGCTGCGATGGTGGTCCTTGACCGGCGCCAATCCAATGAGTTTGTTGACGGATTTGAAGGGTTCGAACAGCAGCGGCCAGTTCCGGATCAAGCGGGCTCCCGGGAGGGTAATCGGTCTGAAAAACGGTTCGGCCGGCAACATGACCCGACCACCGGCCGATTCGACCGCACGGGCAATGCCGGTCAGGGCGAAGCAGCTGGCCGGGTCGTTGATCGGGTTGTCGGTCACAATCACCTCAATCGCTCCGGCCTTCAGACACAAGCGGGTCACCTCGGCCACCAGCTGCGGGTGCGTCGTGGCCGAGAGCACCGGCGGCGAAGCAAAAGCGGCGTTGACTTTCAACAGGACGCGGTCGCCGGTTTTGACGAAGGTTTCGATACCACCCACAGCCTGCATGGCTTGTCGAACCGTTTGGGCCCGATCCGTACCCCGGGCGATGCCCATTGCGGGTTTTTGCCCGGAGATCGAGAAATCGGCCAGGCGGACACCGCCAGTTTGCTTCGGTGAGCCGCGTTGTGGGCCATGCGGGTCGTAAAACCAATAGGACAGGGCGCCGGCGGCACACACCGAGAGCCCAGCTTTGGCGCAGCGGATCAAGAACTCCCGCCGTTTGATCGTGCCTTTTGAGGTGTTCATTGGATTACCGCCGTCCACGAATGGCCTCCTCGATACCGGAGTCCAATGACCGGGCGAGCGTCATGGCCCGGCTCTTGTCTGCGGCCGCATGGACACCCGCAACGAAGACGTCACGGGTGAAGATGATGTCATATTCGTCCATGATCTCAACGATGACGGCGTCCCGAATCCCACCGCCTTCTAATGCCGTCCCGCCGAACGCCAGTAGAAACGCACGGTACGCTGCTGCCAGATCCTTAGCTGCCTCAGGCGACCCGCGCGCAGAGACAAATGCGCTCAGTGTGGATCCGTTCAAATGATATTCGGCCACGAATACCCGGTCGAATTTTTCGAATCCGAAAGCATCGGCGGGAATCAAGGTGATACTCTGGGGATCGAGTCCGGCCTTCGGGAAAAGTGCCGTTTCAGTGATGGTTTCGGTGTCTACCGGTGTAGCGCGATTGAAAGTCTCGGCCAAGGCCTGCATCCGGTTCAGGATTGCCTCGGAAGCCTCGGAGGCAATCAACTCGACGTAGTAGGGCCCGTGCACCCAGTAGAGAGCGTTGGCGGTCCGGTAGGCATAGCGGCCGAGGGCGGGCGAGGGCGCGGCATCCTCGCGCTGCTGGGAGCTGTAAACCGCAAAGGCATTCTTTTGAGAGGCCATGTCGAAAATAAAGATTTCCATCCAGGTTTCGGTGCTTGAGGCATCACTGAACCGTTGGCATTGCAGGCGCTTGAATCCGGCCGACAGATACAGCTCGGCCTTGCCGTCGATCTTATCCGAGAGCGTGTCCGGTCCGAAGGTTTCCGGGGCTGTCAAGACCGATACGTCTTGGGGCAGCGGAACCAGCGCAGCCGCTGTCTGGGAGGCCGGGAGCGCCGCCGGACCACCGCTGATCACCTGATCGGCGGCCAGCTGCAACACAGCCGGGTTGAAATGAGACTGGCGCACAAGAATCACCCCGGCAGTCAAGACCAACACAGACAGGATTCCGAAACTTAAAACCGTTTCGAAGCGGGAAGGATTTTTTGCTTTGGTGTTCATGCAGGTCTCGCTTTGTTGCGGCTCGCGAACCTATTCAAAACGGATTGTCGGCCCGCAGCAACTTCATCACGGAGGGTGTTATCGGCAGCACTGACACGAACCGGATTCAATAGATGCGGAAACGTTGATCTGCGATGCAACCGGTTGTCGTTATGAACGCAGCCCGGCGGGTGATCGGGCGGAAACGGAACGGGCACCGGTTAGCCTATTTTTCTTTTTACAAAAAATGCCGCGTTCTTGTCAACGCTTGGCGTTCTGCATCGTCATCCACGGCTTTGCTCGATTTTCTCGACTTTACGAAAAACGGTGCATATCCGGATCGGGACCCAATTTGTATTTCACACAACGAGTATGGACACCATCGTGTCAATTGGAAGATCAGACGGGAGGGGGAGTCGTTTCGGTGAAGGGCTGCGGCAGGTAACGATAATTTCCTACCGCGATAAGATTTCGTCCAACTTTTCGGTCAATTTTTTATAGGTGAACGGTTTCTGGATAAAATCATCGCAGCCGCGATCGATGATTTCCTTGGCGCGGCCTTCGATGCTGTATCCGCTGCACAGAAGGACCCGCACGTCGGGATTGATGTCTTTTAACCGGTCGTACACTTCATTACCGTTCATGTCCGGCATGACAAGGTCGAGGATGATCAGGTCGATATTATCTATGTTCTCAGCATATACTTCAATGGCTTCCGGGCCGTTTTTCGCTTCAAGTACCTTATAGTCGAATTTTTGAAGAACTTTGGCACCGATCTGCAGGATGTCTTCTTCGTCGTCCACCAGCAGAATCGTGCCAATTTTCTTCGGTCTTTTATTTGTAATTTTAACCGTTTTGGAAACTTTTTTCCGCGTAGCCGGAAAATAAACGGTAAATTGCGTGCCGGCCGCTTTTTTCGAAGCGACGTCGATGTAACCGCCGTGGGCTTTCACGATACCGTACACCGATGCCAATCCCAAGCCGGTGCCCCTGCCCATTTCTTTGGTTGTGAAAAATGGCTCGAATATGCGGCTCTGTGTCTGCTTGTCCATGCCGGCGCCGGTATCGGTGACCGTCATTTTGACGTAGTGTCCCGCTCTGGGTTTGTAGACGCCGCCTTGCATATTTTTTTCGCTCACGACCGTTGTAGCGACAGTCAAAAGCCCGCCTGCGGGCATCGCGTCGGCCGCATTGACGAAAAGATTGAGCAGTATCTGTTCGACCTGGACCTTGTCTGCGCGAATACCCGGCAGTTCATCCTGCAGGGTCACTTCGATGCGGATGTCTCGTTTTACTCTGCCGAAGGCCTCGGTGGTTTCTCTGATAATTTTATTGAGGGATAGCGGTTTGACTTCATATCGGCCTTTACGGGCGTATCCGAGAAGCTGTGAGGTGAGCTTGGCACCACTCTGGATTCTATCTTCGATATTATTGAGCCAAATGTGAAATGGATGCGACGGATAGGTTCCCAGGAGCATCAAAGAGACATAGCCTTGAATGGACATCAGGAGATTGTTGAAGTCATGCGCGATGCCGCCGGCCAGCGTGCCGATCGCCTCCATTTTTTGAGCCTGTTGAAGCTGTTCCTCGAGCTTCTTGCGTTGGGTGATGTCAATGAGAAATCCCTTGATTTCGATCAAATTGTCGTCTGCATCGAACACGCCGGTCATATTTTCGATGATATTGATCGGATCCCCGTCGATCCGCCGCATGATCGATTCATAGTTGACGAGCTTCTTTTCTTTTTTAATCAGCTCCAGTATTTTCTCTCTGGGTTGAGATTCATGATAGATGACCCCGGCATTCGTGTCGAGCGCTTCCTCGATGGAGGAGAATCCCAGCATTTTAATAAAAGCCGAATTGCAGGTGACGATTTGCCCATCCGCTTTGGCTATGTAGGCACCGGAGATATTGTCTTCGAAAAATTGGCGATAACGCTCCTCGCTTTCACTCAGGGACTGCTCGGCCGCCTTTCTGCGGGTGACATCTCTTAAGGTGATGAGATCGGCCGTGTGGCCGCCGAACATGACCTTGTCCCCGAGAGCTTCGACCCACTTCGGGGTGCCGTCTTTGGCGATAATTTGATATTCAAATGGAAACCCGCCTTTGCCCTTGCTGACGAGCACCAGATGATTGAAGGCATCGCTCAAAGAATCCGGGTGGATGAAATCTTTTATACTGGAGCCAACAACCGACCGGGGATCGTCTCGTCCTACCAAAGCGGCACCGGCCATGTTCGAAAACAACACCGTCCCGGAGCAATCCACAATGACGGCGGCATCGAGCATGTTGTCGACCAGGCAGCGAAACAAATCTTCACTTTCATTTTCGCGTGATCTTTCTGACGTGTTCATGAATTTTCCCGTGATGTGATCGACGGTTTCGCGATGGCGACGATTTTTAGTAATGTATTGGATTAATTGTTTATCAATTATAGCCGGTATGCGTCGAATTGTCGAATTAATCCTTTCTGTGAAAAATCGTTTCTACAGGCCGGCTTTTTCAGCAAAAGGATAGCGCACAAAAAGTCCGCAAATACGGGCAGAATCGAAAATATGTTCAGGATGCCGGCGGTCGCGCCATTTTTTGGTTGAAATTTTTTATATAATATTGCATTCATAGCTTGCACCGGCGCGATGTCGTTAACCAAAAGGGAGATTATGAGTATGCAGGGCAAAAGGTTAGGTTTTTTGTGCGTGATGTTGGCGATCATGGTCGGAATGACATGCGAGGTTTTCGGTCAGGATTCTGAAGGCGAGATGTGCGTGCCGATGGGCGTCATTACCATCAAGCCCCCACCGGACGTCACCCCGCAAAAGAGCCCGGTCGATTTTCCGCATTCGCGCCATTTTGCGACTGACTGCAGAACATGCCATCATACCTGGAAAGGCGAGGAAAAAATCCAAGGCTGCCAGACCTCCGGTTGCCACGACCAGGCCAACGCGCCGAAAACCACCGAGTCCTACCTGTCCTATTCGGACGTGTCGATAAAGTATTACAAGTACGCCTATCACGAAGCCTGCATCGGTTGTCACAAGGGAATCCGTGCCAAGAATCTGCAGACGGCAAAGTCCTACCAGGTACTGGGTGAGGCCCTGCCGGCGGCAGGACCCTCCGGCTGTATCGAATGCCATCCGAAATAGCTTTTGCTTGCGACCCGGATGTCCCACAAAGGGTGGTCTGTCGGCCACCCTTTGTGTTGTTGCGCGGCGCCAGATAAGGGCGTCCGCCTCTTCGTGAACCGCTCTGCAAATCCAAAGCACACAGTCTTGCTTCGACAGAGATCGATATATGACCGGCGGCCAGAGACAATCGATGTTGTGCCCCAACTGCGGCAAGCTGATCAGTACCAGCGAACCCCGCTGCCCCTACTGCGGGATCGGGCGTCCCGCTTCCATGGGCAAACGCCTGATGGGAACCGTTGGCCTGAGTGACCCGGATCGCCTCATCCGCGCGGTGATCTATGTCAATGTCGGCATGTATCTCATCTCGCTTCTCTTCAGCCAGAGCCGTATCGGTTTGTCCATGAATCCGCTGACCTTCCTGTCCCCCGGAGAGAATAGTCTATTCCTGCTGGGAATGACCGGAACCGTTCCCATCGACCGCTTCGGGCGCTGGTGGAGCCTTCTGGCGGCCAATTACCTGCACGGCGGTATTCTGCACATCTTTTTCAACATGGCGGCTTTCAGGCAGTTGGCCTTACTGACCGTTCGCGAATACGGCACCTACCGTATGGTGGTCATCTATACCGCCAGCGGAATCCTCGGATTCCTGGCCTCCTACCTGGCCGGCATTCCCTACACCATCGGCGCGTCGGCGGCGGTCTGCGGGTTGATCGGAGCCATGCTTTACTATGGAAAGAGCCGGGGCGGCGTCTACGGCCACACGATTTACCGTCAGGTCGGTGCCTGGGCGATCGGGCTCGTCGTTTTCGGCCTGCTTATTCCGGGGATCAACAACTGGGGACACGTCGGCGGCGGGGTTGCCGGTGCCCTGATCGGCTATCTCATGGGCTACCGTGAGCGCGCCGGAGAACGGTCGATTCATCGGCTTCTGGCCGGCGTCTGCATTGTCGTGACAGTGGCAGTTCTCCTTTACGCCGTTGTCTCCGCCGTCATTTACCGCTTTGCGGGGTGAACGGCCTAAGACGATCATCGACGACTTACGTCGGCGAGGCGCTTGCTCGAGAATAACATATAACCAAGCTGATCGGTTCCAGGCCCAGGTTTAAAAGTTAAAACCAATGGATACGGCTTACCCTATTGATTAAGATCCGGAATACCCGACAGACCCCATTGGGCGAAACGGTTTCACAAACATAACAAAGCCGGAATTGCGACCTTATTTTTTCGTCAAAAGCAAGGCTGCGTTCAGCGAAAATTTCTGAATGTCCCGACCCGAAGGTGATGCTCATCAATGGATGCCGATTCATCACACCCGAGCCCGGAATTCCAACCGAGAGAAGTCATCGGGCAGATCGGCACGATCATCCGCGGCAAAGAAGAGCAGGTACGACTGGCCCTGACCTGTCTCTTTGCGCGAGGGCATCTTCTCATTGAAGATCTGCCCGGTATCGGCAAGACAACCCTGGCCAAAGTTCTGTCCCGGGTGCTGGGGCTGAATTTTCGCCGGATTCAGTGCACCAGCGACATGCTGCCGGGAGACATTCTCGGTGTATCGGTTTTCGAGCGTAAATCCAGTACATTCGTGTTCCACCCCGGCCCCATTTTTACGCAGGTCCTGCTGGCAGACGAGATCAACCGGGCGACCCCGAAAACCCAGAGCGCCCTGCTGGAAGCGATGGGCGAGCGTCAGGTGACCGTCGACGGTAAAACCCGCGGGCTGGGAGAGCCGTTTTTCGTGATCGCCACCCAGAACCCGCTGGAACAATTCGGCACTTTTTCGCTGCCCGAGAGCCAGCTGGACCGTTTTCTAATGCGCATCGATCTCGGCTACCCCGACCGGGCGGCCGAGAAAAGCCTGCTGCAAATGGGCGAGACCAGAGGCGCCCTCGAGGAACTGCAGCCGATTCTCACCAGTGAAGACGTACTCATGATTCAAGGGCAGGTGAGAACCGTCCACGTCTCCGACGCCCTGTTCGACTATCTTCAAGACCTGCTCGATTTTACGCGCCAGTCGGCCGAATTCCACGTGGGACTCTCCCCGCGGGCCGGACTCAGTTTGCTGGCGGCCACCCGCTCCCGGGCGTATCTTGCAGGAAGAGACTTTGCGCTGCCGGAGGACCTGCAGCAGGTTCTCCCTTGGGTGGTCGGCCACCGCCTGAGCGCGCAGGGCGGGAGCCGCTACTTCACTCCGGATCAACTCCTTTCGATCCTCAGCCAGGTCCCCGTTCCCTGATCATGGCGCCACACGACGATTCCAGACGGTCGAGGAAAGTATTTTCCACCTCCAACCTGCCTTTTACGATCAGTCCCAGGCACCTGTCATGGCGACCGACGCGTTTAGGCCTGATGTTTGCCCTGCTGGTGACCGGCATCTTGGCGGGCGCGGTCAACTACGCCAACAATCTCGGCTTTTTGCTCGGCTTTCTGCTCGGTGGCGTGGGGGGTGTTTCCTTGTTCAGAGGTTACGGCAACCTGACGGCGCTGACCCTGGCGGCCGTCCGTGCTGAGCCGGTTTTTGCCGGCGAAGAGGCGGTCTTCGAGTTGTTCACGCGCTCCAACGGCTCTGGAGCGGCGGCGGTCCGCTTTGCCCTCGGAAGGCAGCCGGCACCAACCGCACCCACGGACCTCTCACCACGGGGCGCGGCTACGATCCGGATCCGGATTCCGGCTCCTCGACGCGGACTTCTCGACCCAGGTGGCGTGATGATTTTTTCGGAACACCCTCTCGGTCTCTTCAGATTTTCCTGTCGTCTTCAGCCGGAACTGACGTGTTTGGTGTACCCCAGGCCGGCCGCGGAAGAGATTATGCCGGTTAAGCATTCGACCGGCAGGAAGGGCGAAGGGAACAACAGGGGTGCCGAGGAAGACAATTTCCAGGGGTTGCGGCCCTATCGCCCCGGTGACCCGCTGCAACACATTTCATGGAAGGCTTCCGCCCGGGGTCAGGGCCTTTTCACTAAAGAATTTGCCGGAACCGGCGGTGCAACCGCATGGTTGGACTGGGATACAGTCGCCGGCTCGGATCCCGAACGCAAACTGGCCCTTCTGTGCTACGCCGTTCTTCAGGCCCATCGTGGGCGCCTGGAATACGGTCTTCGTCTTCCCGGCCGTGTTATCGAACCGGACAGTGGGGAACGCCACCAAAAAAACTGCCTGGAGGCCTTGGCCCTTTTCTCCTGAACCTAAGGTACCCTGCATGATCCCCCGATGAAAAACGTCCAGAGACACATACCGGCCTTGATTGTGGCCTTGCTGGTCTCCATGGTGCCTCATCTGACCGTGTTGCCGCCCTGGGTCGTTCTTTGGTGCCTGACGACTTGGGGCATCATTTTCCTGCGCCTCAAGACCGGGCGGGGCCAGCCGGGAAGGGGTGTCCGCCTGCTGTTGATTCTGGGTGGTACCACGGCCGTCTTTTTGAGTTCCGGCGGAGGACTGGACCGGTTTTCCGGGATCAACCTCTTGTGGATCATGGCCGGCATCAAAATGATGGAAATCCAGTCGCAGCGGGATGTCATGGTGATGATCCTGCTGACCTATTTTCTGACGGCATCCATCCTTTTTTTCGATACCGGTCTATTTGCCGGTCTTTACGCACCGGCGGCCCTGCTCGTCGTAACGGCCGTTCTGAGCCGTGTCTTTCATCCGTCCAGCGGCTGGCGCAGGAATCTGTCACTCGCCGCCGGAATTTTTTTCCAGGCCCTGCCGCTGACCCTCGTACTGTTTCTCTTCTTTCCGCGGGGCCAGGGCGGCCTATGGGGGCTGCAGGGGCCTCAGGCCGGTATCAGCGGTTTTTCAGATCAGCTGCGACCGGGTAGCGTATCCAAGGTCGTGGTCAGCCGGGCCATCGCCTTCAGGGCCGAGTTCGCCGGGTCCGTGCCGGCGCCCGGGCAACTCTATTGGCGCGGCGTCACCTTTACCGATTTCGACGGCGACGTCTGGCGTACCGGCGACACGGACATTGGGCCGGCACCATCATTGAACGGCAGCGGGAAAACGGAGTACACCGTCACGCTCGAGCCGCATGGACAGCGCTGGCTTTTTGCACTCGACCTGCCGGTCGATGCTTCACCCGGTACTGTCATCAAGGCCGATTACACGGTGATGTCGATCCGCAGGGTGACCCGGCGGTTGCAGTACAGCGTCCGGTCGCTGACCGATTACGAGGCCGATCGGACCGATGTGCTCCCGCAGGCGAGCCTGATGCTGCCGGATGGCAGCAACCCGCAGGCCCGGGACCTGGCCCGAAGATGGCGAGCGGCTGCAAAGGAGCCCGCCGAAATCGTCCAGACGGCCCTGCGCTATTTCAGCCAAAACGAATTCGGCTACACGCTCCAAGCGCCGCTTCTCAGCCGTCAGGCGATCGACGAATTTCTTTTTCGAACCCGTAAAGGGTACTGTGGGCACTATGCATCGGCGTTCGTTTTTTTGATGCGTGCCGCCAATATACCCGCCCGTGTGGTGGCCGGATATCTCGGCGGCGATGTCAACCCCTTCGGTGGTTACCTCATCGTGCGTCAATCCCATGCTCATGCTTGGGCCGAGGTCTGGCTGCAAGGCAAGGGATGGCGACGCGTCGATCCGTCCTTGGCGATCGCACCCCAGCGGGTCGATCGGGGAGTGGCTTCGGCGCTGCCGCAGGACGAACGCGCGGCAGTCGAGGCCTTCGGCTCCGATGGACGGTTTTCCCGTTCCTGGAATACCATTCACATGGCTTGGGATGCGATCGACAACCAATGGAACAAGTGGGTGATGGGGTATACGCTTGTCCGGCAGAAGACGCTCTTGGCCGGACTCGGCTTTGACACCGGCGGTCGAAAGGGCCTGCTGTTATCTTTGCTGGTGGCCGTCGGTTTGATAGGCCTGATAGCCGGGGTCTATGCCGCTCGGTTCCTGAAAACCGCTGCGGTAAGGGACGATGACGTGCGGCGCACCTATCGGCTTTTTTGCAGCAAACTCGCCCGTGTCGGCTTGGTTCGCACTCCCGGTCAGGGGCCGCTCGATTTTGCCGCAGTGGTCAGCACCGCCCGCCAAGATCTGGAGGGTAGGGTCGCGACCATTGTCGCCCTCTACATTCGGCTGCGTTATGACCGCCGCGGCGGCAGCGAAGATTTGAAACGATTCAAGGTCGCCGTGCGGCAATTCAAGCCTTAAAACTTGCTTGATTTATTTGGGATTTTTATTTAAACTTATGTAATGGAAAATCAAATTATCGAACTCATCGAGTCGCTCAAATCCAACAAACGGGTCGATACCTTCGACAAGGCTTCCACGAAACAGGCGATCGTCATCCGGTTGCTGTCGCTTCTGGGCTGGGACATCTTCGATGTCGACGAAGTCAAACCGGATCATGCCCTCAAGTCCGTTCAGGTCGATTACTCCCTGAGACCCAAAAACGTCGATACGGTTTTCATCGGCGTTGAAAAGGTCGGTGAAGACCTAAGCTACCACCAGAAAGAGCTTCTTGGCGGCGCTTACAAGGAAGGCGTCACGCTTTCAGTTTTAACCAACGGCATGGCCTGGTGGTTTTACTTGTCCGGTGGCGAAGGGTCTTTCGATCAGAAGCGGTTCTGCACGCTGGAAATTTTAAAGCAGCCTCCCAAGGACGTCGCCGCCCGGCTCGTCGAACTGCTCGAAAAAAACAATGTATCGAAGGGCAAATCCCTTAAAATCGCCGAATCGATACAGTTAAAGCGCCAGCGCAAGGTCATCGAAAAGGCGATGGCCGATGCCTGGAGCCGCCTTTTGACCACTCCCCCCGAGGCGCTGATAAAACTGTTCGGCGATTCGGTCGAAAAGCTTTGCGGCTACAAACCCGATAAAGAGATGACCGTCTCGTTTTTGTCCGAACGTCTCGAGGCCGCGTCAACCGAAGAAGTTGCCGATCTGGAAGAGGTCGGAGAGTCGAAGAAACCCACGATACCGCCCCGATATTACGAGGGCCGGATCGTCAGCGCTTTTTCCTTCAACGAGGTCAACTGCAAGGTCGATTCCTGGGACGGGTTTTTGCTCAAGCTGTGCGAGGAGTTGATTTCGAAACACGACCAGGATGTCGAAAAACTGTTGTGGCATTCGGTTGACAATCGCTATTATTTCAGAGAAAATCCGGACGAACTCAGACTGCCGGTCAACATCGAAGGCACCAACATTTTTGTCGAAACGCACCTGAGCACCGAAGACACAGTCAAACTCGTCTATTCTCTCCTGAAGGCCTTCGGCTATCCCATCACTGATCTGGAGATCACATCCAAGCGAAAATGATCGGCCGGATCAACGGTTCTGATTTCTAAAGGCGTCACCCATTTTAAAATCCCTCCCGACCTCCCCTTATCAAGGGGAGGATAGTATCCCCCTTCGGAAAAAGGGGGTAGGGGGATTTCTTATTAAACACTCATGGCCCTGCGGGTCGCCACAATGCATGAAAATGTCGCGCCGGAGCCCGGATAACCGGTTGCGAAAAGCGGCTGACTGTCTGAGTCGCCTACGGGGTCTTAGACCAGACCCATTGCCAATACCGCATGGAAGGTACGACCTTCAAGCTGCATCCGAACTCATTATTTGAAGACGGGACTGGTCCGGGCTTAGAGCCCGTTTGCTACGAGTTTCAGCCGCGACTCGAAACCGGTTATCCGGGCGGAGGCGCCCACCTTATTTGCGAATCGAAGCGCTAAGACCAGAAGCTGAAAAAATGATGCACGGGTCCGCTGCCATGTCCCAAGCGGTAGGGCGCCCCGGCGCGGATGGCCTCACCGATGTACGTTTTTGCCTTGCGGATCGCCGGTGCAATGGCTTCGCCTTTTGCCAGGTAAGCGGCAATGGCGGACGAGAGCGTGCAACCGGTGCCGTGGGTGTTCGCGGTCCGAACCCGCCGGTCTCCAAGAACAACACAAAGATCGTCCTCGGCGATGTAAAGCACATCTGAACTGTCGTCACCTTGCGCATGGCCTCCCTTGAGCAGCACGCTGCGGCTGCCGAAAGCGGCCAGGTTTTTGGCTGCCGCTTGCATGTCGTCGAGACCCTTGACCTCTTGTCCCAGCAGCACGGCGGCTTCGGGCAAATTCGGCGTCAGAACCGTCGCCAGTGGAAGCAGGTGATTTTTCAAGGCCGTAATGGCCGCGTCTTGCAGTAGTTTGTCGCCGCTCTGCGCCACCATGACCGGATCGAGGACGATGTTGGACGCTTCATGCCGCCGCAGCCCGTCTGCCACCGCCTGGATTAATTCCGCCGAGTAAAGCATGCCGATCTTGACGGCATCGGTTCCGATGTCGGAAAAGACGGCCGCCATCTGTTGCACGACAAAATCCGGCGGCACGGCGTGAATGCCTGTCACACCCGTCGTATTTTGGGCCGTCAGGGCAGTGACGACCGACATGCCGTAGCAGCCCAGAGCCGAGAACGTTTTCAGATCGGCCTGGATTCCCGCTCCTCCGCCGCTGTCCGAGCCGGCAATGGTCAGGACTCTTGTGTAGCGCCGTTTTGTCCGAGATTCGTCTGACATCGCCTGCATATTATGATTCCTTTTTGAAATGGTCCCAGCCGGTGGGGACGATGACACGTGAGACCCCGCTTCCGTCTATCAGTTCGATTTTTCCCGAATCGGTGATCTCACCGAGTCTGTGAAGTGATTGACCGAATGTTGTAAAGTAGTCACGGGCGATTGCGTCGGCTTCCGAAGGGTCGACGGTGGAAACAAGGGCATAATCTTCACCGCCGGCCAGCGCGTATTCGACCGGATCGAAACCGAAGCGTCGGCAGAACTGCTGCAAGGCCGGTGACAAGGGCAGACGATCGATGAACAGGCGCGCACCGACACGGCTGAGGCGCACGATATGGCCCAGGTCGGAACTGAGGCCGTCGCTGACGTCGATGGCGGCGTGGACCCCGCCGTGGGCTGCCAGAAAACGGCCTTCACGCAGTAAGGGCTTAGGACGAAGATGAGCGTTTAAAAGGGTCTTCAGGTAAGGGGTGTCGGCGGCGATCCGGTTCAAAACCAGGTGAAGGCCGGCGCGGCTGTCACCGAGACAACCCGACGAAAAAATGACGTCGCCGATCCGGGCTTTGTCGCGGAAGAGAACCTCGTTTTCAGCAACCGTGCCGGTGACGACCACGTTGATGATCAGATCGACGCTGGAACCGGTGGTGTCACCGCCGAGAATGTTGACCTCGTGTTCCGCAGCCAGGCGCTTGATTCCGCGGTAGAAATCGTCGAGGAAATCGAGAGTGACGTCTTGCGGCACGGCGATACTGACAAATGCGTTGCGGGCCGTACCGCCCATGGCAGCGATGTCGCTCAAATTGACGGCCAGGGCCTTGTACCCGAGGCTGTAGCCGTCGGCGGCATCCCGCATAAAATGCACCCGTTCGATCAGCAGGTCGGTCGTCACCAGGTTCAGAAGTTCCGGATCGGTCCGAAAAGCGGCGGCATCGTCACCGATCGCCTTGACGATTCCTGCGGGGCGGATCAAGCAGCCCCTGCTGATGCGGTCGATGAATCCGAACTCGCCGATGTCTTTGAGTTTCATTGCTGTCGGGCCTTTGCGATGACGCCTTTCAGACCGCGGGCGGCCTGCATCGGGTCTTGGGCGGCGACGATGGCCGAGACAACGGCCACACCCTCGGCACCATTGCGGATGATCTCGGCGGCGTTGCCCTGATGCAAACCGCCGATGCCGACCAGTGGCAGGTTGACGGCCTGTCGAATGACCCTCAGCCCTGCCACCCCTAACGCCGGAGCGGTATCGGTCTTGGTGGGGGTTTGGTAGATGGGACTGACCCCCAGATAATCTGCACCGCCTGCCTCCGCTGAGACCGCGTCCTCGAGCGATTCGACCGATATTCCGATGATCATCCGGTCGTCGACGATGGCCCTGGCCATCGCCAGCGGCATGTCCTTGCGGCCGAGATGGACGCCGTCGGCCCCGACGGCCAGGGCCACGTCCAGCCGGTCATTGATAATCAGAGGGACGGTCACGGATTTTAAGTATTCTTTTAATGTGAGCGCTTCGCGGATGAACTTCCGGGTAGAGGCCGTCTTTTCCCTGAGCTGGACACAGGTGACGCCACCGGAAACAGCCGCTGTGACGATCTCGAGCGTCGTCCTGCCGCGGGACAGCCCGCGGTCGGTCACCAGATAGAGAGAATAGTCGATGCGCTGTGGTTTCATGGTTGGCGAAGGGTGCGAGTAAATTCAGTTCTTCCCCCGATTGTTTTGGAAAAAGGGTTCAAGGATTCGAGGATTCAAGTGTTTGTTTTCTCTCGTTTCCTTGTAAACCTTTGAACACAAACGATATGACCTTTGTCAAACATTACACTCTTTGTACTTTCTCGGTATTTTTTAAACCCTTGAACCCCTGACTCCTTGAACCCTGATAGAATCATCAACTTACATAGAGATGTTCCATGAATACAGTCTTATATTATTTCAAAATTTATTGTCATTCCGTTTCGATCTTACAGCCCCCTTGCAGTTGCTCCGGTGTAATGGTGAAAAGGGCATCGAGCATCTTGATCATGAAACTGCCCGGTGCGGTAGCGCTGGCACCGGCTACCTCTCCGGCCAGCCCGAAGAATGCCAGTGCTGTGGCCGCGGCACCGACCGGATCCGGATCGACGGCCAGAAAAGCCCCGACGGCTGCCGTTGCCGTGCAGCCGGTGCCCGTGACGCTGGCCATCAGCGGATGACCGTTGGCAACCCGAACCACGCGTCGACCGTCGGTGATGAGGTCGACCGGACCGGTAATGGCGAGCGTGGAACCGAGTTCGGCTGCCAGAATGCCGGCGGTCCGGGCGGCTTCGTCGACGCCATGAACGGCATCGACGCCTTTGGTGCGCGAATTGTCATCTTGCAGCGACAGGATTTCGGATGCATTGCCCCTCAGGACGCTGACGCGGGTCTGCGACAGGATCTTTCGGGCCGATTCCGTTCGCAGTCTGGTAGCGCCCGATCCAACCGGATCGAGGACGATCGGGATCTTTTTGTCAGTGGCCTTGCGTCCGGCAGCGATCATGGCCGCTACCCATTCATCGGTGAGGGTGCCGATGTTCAGAACCAGCGCGCCGGCATGCGAGACCATTTCCTCGACCTCATTGATCGCATGGGCCATTACCGGTGAAGCGCCCATCGCCAGCAGGGCATTGGCCGTGTAGTTCATGACCACAAAATTCGTGATGTTGTGCACCAACGGTTTTCTCTCGCGGACCGCCCTGAGATTTCGTGCCGCCTGCTCAGCCAAATTTTCCATAGCGCGCCTCCAAAAAGAAAAGCCGTTTCCCGATGGGAAACGGCAGACATCAACGGTCATAAGAACCGGTCAGCGGCGTCGTTTTCCCTTCGCTGGCATTACCCAGATCAGGTTCTAAGGGTATGATCTCAGACCCGAAAGGCCACCCCGAAAACCGCGAGAATTTGTAACAAAGATAATTGGTTGAGAATTACAAACCTATCATAAAAATTAAGTAAAAGAAAAGACCATGTCAAGGCCAAACTTAACTGCCACTCGGCACGTGACCGGCACGCGTATCGAATGGTGTAACGCGATGATCAAAACCCCAGCTCTTCGTTGATCAGAACAACCTTCACCCGTCCCTTCGGGTACGATTTTTCCGTGATGGTCCACGTGTTGCAAATCCGGTCGGGGCTTTTGCACTCCTCGCAGAACGAGGTCTTGACACAGGGGGTTTTCTTGTCCAGCCGCATGGCATTGACAGGCGCCACGTAATTTTTAATTCTAAAAAAAGCCTCTTCCAGATCCGGTACGAGTTTGTTGCGTCCGACCAGAATGACGACGTGACGGGGGCCGAAGGTGATGCCGCCGATCCGATTTCCGAACATGTCGAGATTGACGAGCTGACCGGATTCGGTGACGGCATTGGTGCCGGTGATGAAAAGATCCACCAGCAGGGCCTGGCGCCGTCGCTCCAGCATCGCCTCCGCCGAGATTTTCTTGTCGAAGGTGTCGAGCACCTCTACATCCGGGTGATCCTTGAGGGCTGCATAGAGCCCCGAGGAAACAACGGTCATCGATCCGCCCCAGGCAACGCTGGCCGGTTTCACGGCCGGCAAGATGGTGTCAAGGACCAGAGACTTGGCATCAGCGGCGCTGTCGCTCAAGTAGACCTCAAAATTGTTTTCCTCCAAAGCTTTTTTCAGTTTTTCCAGGCGAATCTTCCAGTAGATTTGATTCGGTTTGTCCATTAGATTGTCCTCTTAAATAAGCCAAGTTATCTATTTGGCAAAATTTGATCGTACGTTTTAGATTTGGAAAGCAATACCCTTGTTTCCGGTTTGGGTCCCAGAGTTTGGGTGGCCAGAAGAAAGCATCGATCAGGAAATTGGATTTTGCCATTTTAAGTTGGGGAATCTTCCAAAATCGCCGTCGGTTGAGCATAAAATCAGCCCATGTTCAATAGCCAGGGCTGCCAGGTGAGCATCCGGCACCAGGTTACCTGCTATATTCAGCTCAACTATGAGACCTTCCAGGATTTCGACGTGCCGTTCTGCCGGTCGAGGAATCCAGGCGGATGGACATTCCAGCCATTCTTTTATTTGTTTCCAGGCGTCTTTTATCGATTCGGGCCGTTCGAATATCCGCGGATTTGTTACGATTCGTAAAAACCCCAGCAAACTTGGCCACGGCAATCCAACCGGTGCAGACGCATTTAAGCAATCGTTCAGCCAGTCTTTAGCGGCGATATGCTGTGGAAAATTATTCACATGGGCGTATATGAGGAGGTTGGCATCAATCAGAATCACTTGAATGTATCGCCTTCTGCAATAGCAATGACCTCGGAAATGTCATCGAGGTTGGCTAATTGACAACGTCCCAAAGTAACTGAACGAGTCGCGTATGGTTTTCCTCGCCGGGGTGGTTTAGTCATATCTCTAAGACCTTGTCGTAAAGCTTCGTTTATTACCACCTTTAAGCTTGTATTACGCCTCCTGCGAACGCTCTCTAAAAGCTTGGCTACATCCTCTTCTATTGTAAGAGTTGTTCTCATGCATCAAAACATAATGCAATTGATGCGCTGATGTCAAGAAAACGTTTCGGTGCGGTATTCGTCTTGTTGTTTCTGTTCTTTCGCTTCGATGTCGAGGGGCTCGTGTCGGTTTTTTTCGGCAACGACAAATTCAAGGTCGCTTACGAGATCCTCATCACGACCATGGCGCTGTTGGGGAAAGTCGCAGGTGCGGTCGGTCTTCTGATCGGGGTGATTCTGGTGTGCCGTCCTGCAAGAATGCAACAGATCGAAAGGCGAATGGATACCTGGTTCGCTACGCAACCCATGTGGGAAAAGCTCGACCGTTCCCACTCCTCCGTCGACACCCTCGCCAATCGGCGGCCGATCATCTTCGGTGCCATTGGCTTTTTCACATCAGTGCTCTTGACCTTTCTGGCCGTCAACAACCTGATCCATCTGTAATGCCCTCGACGCAGACCCGGCTACAGCAGAACATTTCTGGTTCTTCCGGACTTTTGTTTCCAACAATAAGTGACCCAGTGGGCTGCCGACGGTTGCTTTGGTCTTATGCGGCGGTTTCCCTATTCGCCCGGATCCTATTTTCTCTCTCTTTCTCATCCGTCCCGACCGAAAGTGGGTATAAAATATCCACTCACGTATTCTAAAGCGGCCAATTGAGTAAAAAGGTTACATAACCTTCTTGCCATTTTTCAGGTCTGCACTTATTCTTATGCCAACCGTGCCAATGCCGGACATCGATATCCGATGAACGGGGCCTCGAGGAACCGGCCGATGGCATCAGATTTGCTCCGTGAACAATCCATGCAGGCAGCAGCGAAAATAAGCAAATTGTGGACCGGGATTCCGGGGTGGATTTATATTGGCATTGCCGTCATCCTGATGCCGGTTTTTACAATTTTGACGGTCGAGAACATCCACCGACAGCAGGAAAACACCGTTCGGCTGCTTGTCGAGGAAGGCGCCGCGTTGATCCGCTCCTTCGAGGCCGGTGCCCGTACCGGCATGATGGGGCGGATGATGGGCGGTTTCAAGCTCCAGCACCTGCTCACCGAGACCGCCCGGCAACCAGATATCGTGTATTTAATGGTGACCGACGGCGACGGCACGATCATAGCCCACAGCGACCTCGATCGGGTCGGCAAGGTCTACGACCGCAACCTGGATTTCGATCAGATTGCAAGGGACCCAAACGTGAAGTGGCGACGCATACGGATGGAAGACGGCCGTGAGGTTTTCGAGGTGTACCGGCGTTTCGATCCGATCGCGCCGAACTGGCACCGCTCGGCATCGCGCATGGGACCGCGCGGCCATATGATGTCAAACGCTACGCCGCGAGAGTTTATTTTCGTGGGGCTTGACAACGCATCGATTCTCAGCGCCCAGCGGGCCGACACCTGGCACACGATCGTGATGGCCGCCATTCTGCTCCTTGTCTGCCTTTCCGGTATTTTGCTTCTTTTTATGGCCCAAGGATATCGGACCACACGCGCATCGCTTGTCAGAATCAAGGCCTTTTCGGACAACGTCGTCGAAAACATGCCGATCGGACTCATCGCCCTAGACGATCAGCGGCGGATCGCTTCTTACAACCAGGCGGCGCAGTCTATTCTCGGTTTTGAAACGGACACGGCCATCGGACGCCGTGCCGCTCAAATCCTGCCGGACCAGATCACTGAAGAAATCGAAGGTCTCACCGCGACCGGAGACGTCGTAGAAAAAGAAATCGACTGCCGGCTCGCCGACGACCGACTGATCCCCCTGGCGCTCAGTGCCAGTGCGCTCCACGATGGCGACCGCCGGTTCCTCGGGTTCGTGCTGCTGCTCAAAGATCTGCGGGAAGTCTACGCCCTTCGCAGAGAAATCCATCGCAACCAGCGTCTCGCCTCGGTCGGGCGTCTGGCGGCCGGAGTGGCCCACGAGGTGCGCAATCCACTGAGTTCCATCAAGGGGTTTGCCACCTATTTCAAGGAGCGCTACCGGGAAAAGCCCGAAGACCAGCAAGTCGCCGGCATCATGATCCAGGAAATCGATCGGTTGAACCGGGTGATCGGTCAACTGCTCGATTTTGCCAGGCCGATCAAGGTCGTTGCCAAAGCGGCGGCGGTGCCGCAATTGGTCGCCGACTCCCTGAAACTGGTGGAAGCGCGGGCGAAGGAAAAGGCCATAGGAATTGAAACGATCATTGCACCACAACTCCTGACGGTCTTTCTCGATCCGGACCGCATCAAACAGGTCCTGCTGAATCTTTATCTCAACGCATTCGACGCGATGGAAGCCGGCGGTCGCCTTTCCGTCAGTGCCGCTGCGGAGGATCACGATCGGTGGATCGTTTTCAGGGTGTCCGATACCGGTCACGGTATTTCCAAGGAAAATCAATCGCAGATTTTCGATCCGTACTACACGACCAAGTCGACCGGTACCGGGCTGGGATTGGCGATTGCCCATAACATCGTCGATGCCCACGGCGGGCGCATCGAGGTCGACAGTGCGGCCGGCGAGGGGACGACTGTGACCGTCCGTATCCCAAAAACTTCGGAGGAGCCCCAAGATGAACACGCCTAATGAGATCCTGGTGGTCGACGACGACCCGGCCCACCGCACCATGCTGCGGACCTTACTCGGTGAGTGGGGCTACACTGTTTTCGAGGCCGACGACGGCCGGGCCGCCATTGCACAAGTCAGGGAACGCTTTTTCGATTTGATTCTTATGGACGTGCGTATGCTGAAAATGTCCGGTATCGAGGCCCTCGAGAAAATAAAAGCCTACAACCCGGCCATTCCGGTCATCATCATGACCGCCTTTTCATCGGTCGAAGCCGCCGTCGACGCGCTGAAAAAAGGCGCCTATGATTACCTGACCAAACCGCTCGATTTTGACAAGTTGAAGCTGATAATCGGCCGCGCCATGGAGCACAGCCAACTCAAAGCGGAAAACCGGATGCTTAAGCAAACTCTCGGACGGCAATTCGACCGGCGCAGTATCATCGCACAGAGCCCGGCCATGATCCGGCTGCTGGAAACCGTGGCCCAGGTCGCGCCCTCGGAGGCCACCGTGCTGATTACCGGTGAGTCGGGAACCGGAAAAGAGCTGATTGCCGGTGCGCTTCATTACAACAGCCATCGCAAGGACGGGCCCTTCGTGAAGATCAACTGCGCGGCGCTGACCGAGACCCTCCTCGAATCGGAGCTTTTCGGGCACGAGAAAGGGGCCTTCACCGGCGCGGAGCGCCGCAAAGAGGGATGTTTCGTGCAGGCCGGCGGCGGCAGCCTTCTTCTGGACGAGGTGAGCGAGATGACGGTCACCATGCAGGTCAAGCTGCTCAGAGTGCTTCAGGAAAGGGAAGTGATCCGGGTCGGCGGTGAAACGCCGTTAGCGGTGGACGTGCGGGTAATAGGCGCCACCAACAAGAATCTCGCAGAACTCGTCCGGCAGGGGGATTTTCGGGAAGACCTTTACTATCGGTTGAACGTGGTCGGACTCAGCCTGCCGCCGCTGCGCGACAGAAGGGAGGATATCCCCCTTTTGGCCCAGCATTTCAGTGATATGTTCGCCCAGAGAAACAGTAAAACGGTCAAGGGCTTCACGCCGCGGGCAATGGACGCCGTTCTCAAATATGACTGGCCGGGCAATGTCCGCGAGCTGATGAATGCGATCGAACGGGGGGTCGTGTTGACCCGCAGCGAGTATCTCGACCTGGCGGACTTGAGGATTGCGCCGGAGCCGGCCGGGAGCGAACCGCCCCGAGGCGAAACGGTGGATGCCGGTCCGGCCTCTCTGGAAGAGGTGGAGCGCCTCGCCATCCTCAGGGCCCTGGAAATGGCCGGCGGCAACAAGAGCGAAGCGGCCCGGCAATTGGGGATCACCCGTAAAACCTTGCACAAGAAGCTGAAAAAGTATGCAGCCGTCCCCCGGGAAAAAGGAACGTCTTGAGCCAAGGGTCGCTGCGCTTTACTCCAGGCAATGAGGTCTTAGTATATTCAGATATCGGTGGTATCCTTTAACTGACAAAACTGACATAATCCCGCCGCGGCGGGACTAAACTGGCAAAACTGCTCTAACACGAAAAATAAATTTTCATGGACGGTGGCGGCCCTAGAATCCGTTAGCGTTTTTAAGGAAGGATGGATGAACGAATCGACGTCGGCAATTGTCAAGTGTCCGAGCTGCGGTGCAAACAATAGAATCCCACGTGAAAAAATCGGTTCGAGCGCCCGGTGTGGTAAGTGCCGCACGGCGCTCGATACGGCTGCGGCCCAAGAGGGTGCGGCCGGCAGTTACACGATTCGCTGTTTGAAGTGCAGGACCCGCAATCGGGTTCCGGGAAACAAGATCGACAGCGGGGCCAAATGTGGTAAGTGCAAAGAAGCGCTTCCCACCGGGGAACTCTTTATTTCTCAGCCTGTGATGGTGACGGACGCCAATTTCGAGAAGATGGTGCTGGGCGCTCCTTTGCCGGTTTTGCTTTTCTGCTGGGCTCCATGGTGTCCGACCTGCGGCGCCGTCGCCCCGATTATCGAGGATTTCGCCAGAGAGACCAAAGGCAAAATCAGGGTCGGCAAGCTCAACGTCGACGGCAATCCGCAAATTGCGTCGCGGTTCAATATCCTCAGTGTTCCCACCCTTTTTATTTTCGACAATGGCGAAATGAAGGAGAGCCTGCCGGGTGGTATGCAGAAACACCAATTGATGATGAAAATGGCCCATTACCTGTGACGGTTCAACCATGAACGAGCGGCACCGACGGTTGGTCGGAAAGATTGAAGAACTTCTGCGCGCGGGTATCGAGGTCGGGCCGGATCTGCTTGGATATATCGATGCAACCTTTTCAAACCCCTCCGTAAAGGAATTGGAGGGGATCGTTGCCGATGAATCCGACCCTGAACGGGAAGGGTTGTTGGAGCTCATCTTTTTCCCCGATGAACCGATGCAGCAAAAGCTCGAAGAGCTGCTGCCGGAAGCAGGCGGCTTGGGACAGGGTGATGTCGACGCCGTCGCTGCCGAGCTCTCCGCTCGCCGAATTCATACCGCGCTCGTTTTTTCCGACTGGCGGGATCGCCTGGCGGTCGATTTTCCGCCGGCATTGGTCACAACGTTTCTGCAACGCCTGAATCTCACCCGCCGGATCGAGCCGCGCCTGGCAATGGCGATTTCCACTCACGTTGCGCCGGTCGACCGAATTGCGGTCAGGGTCAAACTGCGCAATATCCGTAAGCATATGGGTGACGGCAAAGTCCTTTTTTTGTGCGACTTCCTATCCAAATTGGGTGGAGATGACCAATTATTGGCGTGTCTGGAATTTACGTTAAACTTTCTCGAGGACATCGAAGATGATGCCGACGTTTATGCGGTCTTGATGAACCGGCGGCGGATCGGTTGGCAGCTGCTGCAGAAATCGGCCCAGTTTGAGGAAAAACTCAAGAAAGACAACATTGAAACCTTGATGCTGCGCGGCGAGCGGGCGCCGCACGTTTCCAAGGAGGAGCTCTTAAAGACCATCGCTTTCATCGAGCGCATCAGCCTGGCGGTTTTCGGCCGGCTCGACCCGCTGGACTTTGATCTTCTGGAAAGCGCCGATTTCGCATTCCGGTCGCATGCGGACTTGGGCGAGATCATCCGGCGCATGATATAGTGTCGTGTCATTTATGATGCGTCTCGACTGCCTTGGACGCCACAATTGAATGCCGAGAATTGCTGTTCGTGGAGCGATGCTGTTTACAAAAAGGCGGATTTCGCGTAAGAAACCGGCTTTGAAATCGACCTCGAATCATCCGCCGCCACCGCAAACGTGGGGAGAATGACATGAAATTGATAGCATGCAGTTTTGTTTTGGGCTTTTTGCTGCTTTTCGTCAGGGTACCGGAAGCTGCGCCGGCAGGAGAGGGCGGACTCGATGAAATCGTCAAGCAAGTTGAAAAGCGATACGATGTGCCAGGGTTTACGTCTGATTTCCACCAGATTTCGACGATTAAAGCCATGGACATCGCCGACGAGGCGACCGGCAAGATGTTCGTTCGGAAACCGGAAATGATGCGCTGGGAATATGAAAAGCCGGAGCACCAGATTATCATCACCAACGCCGAACGGCTTTGGATTTACCGACCGCAGGACAATCAGGTGATTGTCGGCAAGTCGCCGGCTTTTTTCGCGGGCGGTAAAGGGGCCGGTTTCCTGGCGGACATCAAGCTCCTGCGCAGCAAATTCGACATCTCCGTCGCCCCGTCGGATGCCGACCAGTTTCATGTTCTCAAGCTCGTTCCAATCGAAAAAACGATCGATGTGGAGCGCATTTTGTTGTACGTTTCTAAAGCGACTTACACGGTGCAGCGGGTCGTTACTTACAATACTTACGGCGACGAGACCCTCATCGACCTGTTGAATTCACGTTTCGATCAGGTTCCGGACCTGTCCCTTTTCACCTTCACTATTCCAGAAGGCACCGACGTGGTAACGATGGATGAATGATCGGGAGAGTGAGATCGTGAAGACAAATGAGCTGAAAGCGAATATCCGGCACCTTCTCAAAGAGCGGAACGCGGTTTTTCTGGCACACAACTACCAGCCGCCGGAAATTCAGGACCTGGCCGATTTGTGCGGCGACTCCCTGGAACTGAGCGTTCAGGCCGCCCGCACCGATGCGGCCGTTATCCTGTTTTGCGGGGTCCACTTCATGGCCGAAACCGCCGCCATTCTTTCGCCCGATAAAACCGTCCTCCTGCCGCGTGCGGACGCCGGATGCCCGATGGCTGAGATGATCGACCCTGATTCACTCCGGGCCCGCATCGATGAGCTGCCGCCGATGCCGGTGGTCACCTACGTGAACTCTTCGGCCGCCGTCAAGGCGCTTTCGACGATCTGCTGCACCTCCGCCAATGCCGTGGCGGTGGTCGAGAGCCTCGATGCGGAAGCGGTGCTGATGACTCCCGATCGCAACCTCGCCCATTACACTGCCGCACGCACGAAAAAGAAAGTTCACATCTGGGATGGCTGCTGCCCGTTTCACGACCAGCTGACTACCGAAGACGTCCGACGGGCCAGAGAAGCCCACCCGGAGGCCGTATTTATGGCGCACCCCGAATGTCGACCGGAAGTATTGGAGTTGGCCGACGTGATCACCAGCACGTCCGGAATGCTGCGCACCGCGGCCGAATCCGACAGCAGCCGATTTATCGTGGGGACGGAGGTCGGTTTGCTCTACCCCTTAAAAAAAGCCAACCCCGCCAAAGAATTCTTTCCAGCCTCCGATAGGATGCTGTGTGAAGACATGAAAAAAATCGGTCTGCACGATGTCTTGAAGAGCCTCGAGCGGTTGCACGGCCGGGTAACGGTGCCGGAGGACATCCGGCGACCGGCTTTCACAGCCGTGCAGCAAATGATCGACCTGGCCCTATAGCACCCTGATTTCATAAAAAATGTGACAACATTTTTTATTCGAAGTATTCCTCGGGAATATCCGCGTTGGTATACACCTTCTGAACATCATCGCAGTCCTCCAGCATTTCCATCAGCCGCACCATCTGTTCAGCCTCTTTTTCGGCCAGGCTGGTGGTCGACTGCGGCAGCATGGTGACTTCCGCGGCAACAGAGGGTATCCCGGCATTTTCTATGGCCGCATTGACCTCCTCGAAATCCTCCGGGGCGGAAATGACCTCGTAGTTGTCGTTATCCTCGCGCACGTCTTCGGCGCCGGCTTCCAGGGCCGTTTCCATCAGGGTGTCCTCGCTCACCACCGCGCGCTCAACCACGATGTACCCCTTCTTGCTGAACATCCAGGCCACACAGCCGCTTTCTCCCAAACTGCCGCCGTTCTTGGCGAAGATGTGCCGGATGTCCGACACGGCCCGATTTTTGTTGTCGGTCAACGAATCGACCAGCACTGCCGCACCCCCTGGGCCGTAGCCTTCGTAAATGCTCTCGTCGTAGCTGACGCCCTCCAAGTCCCCGGTGCCTTTTTTGATGGCCCGCTCAATGTTGTCCTTGGGCATATTTTCGGTTTTAGCCGCTTGAATGGCGGCCCGCAAGCGAGGATTGGCGTTCGGATCACCGCCTCCCCCCATACGGGCTGCAACCGTAATCTCCTTGATGATCTTGGTGAAGATTTTCCCTCTTTTTATATCGCTGGCGGCCTTTTTGTGCTTGATGGTAGACCATTTGCTATGACCAGACATTGTCGCCTCCTACAACTTCCCGGTTGCAATGACAAAGATTTCCTTGCTCGCCTTGCGGCTGCTCATCGGTTTGAAGATTTTCACCTTATCGAAGCAGGTGCGGACCTCATCCCGATAGGATTGAAAGTCCTCGCCTTGAAAAATTTTACTGACAAAACTGCCGCCCGGCACCAACACCCGGACGGCTAAGTTGAGTGCTGCGCTGCAGAGAGCATAGGATCGCGCTGCGTCGGTGCTCTTCTGGCCGGAGGTAGAGGGTGCCATATCGCTCAGGACGACGTGATAACCGTTACCGATGGCTGCCAGCAGGGCCTCGTCCGGCGACAGGGCGTCACCGGTGTGGACGACGGCGTTTTTGGGCACATGGATAGAGACCGGCTGAAGGTCGACTCCCACGACCTTACCGCCGGACCCGGTCAGCTGAGACGAGTAAAGCAGCCACGAGCCGGGTGCGCAACCGCAATCGAGGACGTGGTGGCCCTTTTTGATGACGTGAAACTTGCGCTGAATTTCCTGCAGCTTGAAAACGGATCGGGCCGGGTACTTTTCCTTCCGGGCCCGTTCGGTGTAGTGGTCATCCCACCGGTTGTGTTTTGTAGCTGACGGTTTCATAAAGGGTCGCTTTCTATAGTACTGTTGACCGCTTTTCGTCAAGATTCATGCGCGCTGAGCGGCGGTGTAAACCCCTAAAACAAGTTTTCGATACCCTCCGATATGGTGCGGATACCGGTAATGGTCATGCCGCCCGTGCCGCTCAGCCGCGAGCGGTTGCTTTGAGGGACCAGGCACCTTGTAAATCCCATTTTATGAGCCTCCTGAATGCGTGTTTCCACCTGACCGATACCCCGTACTTCGCCGGTCAGGCCGACCTCGCCGAGCACCAATGTGCCCTCCGGGATCGATTTGTCCAGGAAGCTCGATGCCACTGCGGCCACGATGCCCATGTCGACCGCTGGTTCGTCTATCTTTACGCCGCCGGCGACATTCATGAAAATGTCATGCCCCAGCAGCTGCATGCCGAGCTTCTTCTCCATGACGGCCACCAGTAGGGCGACCCGGTTCTGATCGAGTCCGAGGATCGTTCGTCGCGCCGTGCCGAAGCTGCTGCTGCTGGCCAGGGCCTGGAGCTCGACCAAAATCGGGCGCGTTCCCTCCATGCTGGCCGTGACGACAGATCCTGGGGCGTTGACCGGTCGCTCCGACAGAAAAATCGCCGAGGGATTTCCGACCTCTTCCAGGCCTTTGCCCTTCATTTCGAACACGCCGATTTCATTGGTGGAGCCAAAACGGTTCTTGACGGCTCGCAGGATCCGGAAGACGTGGTTGCGGTCGCCTTCGAAGTAGAGAACCGTGTCGACCATGTGCTCGAGAAGTTTTGGTCCGGCAATCGCGCCTTCCTTGGTCACGTGACCGACCAGGAAAACCGGAATACCGCTGCGCTTGGCCATGAACATCAGCCGGACGGTCGATTCCCTGACCTGGGAGACGCTGCCGGGTGCGGACGTCAACTCGCTATTGTACATGGTTTGGATCGAATCGATTACCACAACCGCCGGCTGGACTGATTTCACCATGTTCAAAATGGTTTCGAGTTCCACCTCGGCCGCCACCAATAGCTCCGGCGAAACCGTCTCCAGGCGTTTGCTCCGAATGCGCATCTGCCGAATCGACTCTTCGCCGGAAACGTAAAGCACTTTGTAACCGCTGCCGGCCAGGCCGTATAGGGCTTGAAGCATGAGAGTGGACTTGCCGATGCCCGGGTCGCCACCGATCAGGACGAGGGTGCCGGGCACGATTCCCCCGCCCAGAACCCGGTCGAATTCCGCAATCCCGGTCAGCAGCCGGTCTTCGGATTCAAGCTCGATGGCGTCGATCGGCACCGGCTCCGATTGCGCAGCGGTCAGGCCGGTAGTGCTGCCGTGCCCGGTCTGCGGTTGGCGGCTTTCCTCGACGAACGCATCCCAGCCGCCGCAATCCGGGCACTTGCCCATCCATTTGGGCGCTTGATAGCCGCACGCTTGACACACAAAAACCGTTCTGAGGGACTTTTTCACGGTTCAAAAATCTTTCGAATTGTGGTAAATAGAAGCTGATAAACATTTATCATTTCGACAATACCGGCGCAAGTCGGGAATCAGAAACGCGTAACCGTTTACAGGGTTGCAAAGTCCGATGCGCTTCAAAAAACTTAATTGTAAGTGTTTACAGGGTGCCGCAGATGCAAGGCGTCGGGCGCGCAGACGTACTCTTGTACTTCAAGTGCCCGACAACACAGCAGATGTGGTGCCCTGTGAACGCTTACGGAAGCACGATGGGTTGGGTGGAGAGCGATGACACAATTTACTGCGCGGCAGGGCAGGTTGAGTTTTGGCATTCTGTGCCTCATCGGTTTGGCACTGTTGTCCGCACCGGCGGCGGCAGAGAAGGATGATGTCTATTACCAATCCCTCCAGAAGCGGCTCATCGCCGACGGTTTCGATGCGGCGGCCATCCGGGAATTGTATGCCCGGCCTGAGGTCAAGTTCGAAACCAAGGGTATTTCGGTCTATTTTGTCCACCGCGAGTCGAAGGTCCATTACGAGCGATACACGGATCAACTGCATATCGAAAAGGCGAGAGTCTACCTTCAACAACACCGGGCCGCATTTGCGGAGACCGAAAATGTTTACGGCGTCGACCCTGAGGTGATCACGGCCATCATACTGGTCGAAACCCAGCTTGGCACTTTGCTGGGCAGCCGGTCGGTGTTGAATACGCTTTCTACGATGGCCGCGCTTTCCGATCCGAAGGTCAGGAATCTGCTGTGGCGGAAAATCAAAAATACGCCGGATCTGACCCGCGCCGTCTTCGACAAGAAGGCCGCCCGGAAATCCAAATGGGCGTATCGCGAGCTGATGGCGTTTTTACGCCATGCCCGATCGCAGGGATTCGATCCGGCGGAGATAAAGGGATCCTTTGCCGGGGCCATGGGAATCGCCCAGTTCATGCCCAGCAACATCGATACGCTGGGCAAGGACGGCAATAACGACGGCAAAATCAACCTATTCGACGATGCGGATGCGATTGCGAGCATCGCCTTCTACCTGAAAGAGCACGGCTGGCAGCCGGGCATCGAGCGGAAAAAGGCCGCAAAGGTCATTTACCATTACAATCACAGCGACGAATATGTAGACGCCATTTTGAGTGTCACCGAGCGCTTGAAGGGCTGATGATGGATCTGAAATCAATTGCGGTTTTCCTGGCGCTGTGCATCCCTTTCTTTCTGCTCACCATCTGGGCCGTGGTCGACGTTGCCCAGCGTGAGTTTGAAAACAACCGCACAAAGGTCCTCTGGTGGTTGATTGCCTCGATACCGTTCATCGGGTTCGTACCCTATTTTCTGATTGGCATCCGGCAGGGGAAAAAGCCGGGTGCCGCAAAATGAAAACCGAAAAACCGGTTGACAACGTCAGGATGTTCTTATAAAAATCAGAATCTTAAACCCTCCGAATAACGGTCCCATCGTCTAGTGGTTAGGACGTCGGCCTCTCACGCCGGTAACCCGGGTTCGAATCCCGGTGGGATCACCAATAAATTAAGAGAGTTAGGTTATTCTTTTTAACCAAAATAATCTCAGGAAGTACATAGGAAGTAGACGCTTGCCAGGCACTATTTCCGATTTTGAAGGGCAGCGGGATGAATCTCATGAAGACATCTCTCTGCCCTTTATTATTTTGATATTGCCTGTTTTGCATCCCCATTTTTTTCCGACAGAAAACCGTTAAGTTTCTCCATTGCGCCTTCGCTCTGTTCCTTGTCGATGTGGCTGTATCGCAGAAACATGGCATTAGTTTTGTGACCGGTAAGCTTCATGACAACCACCTGATCGACACCCGCTTTGGTCATGTTCGTATTAAACGTATGCCTCAGATCATGGAGTCGATACGGATAAACCTTCGCCTTCAGGCAAGCTTTCTTAAACAGCCGCTGAATATACCACTTCGGAACCGGACTGCCGTCATCTTTTGTGAATACGAGATTTTGACCGGCCTTCTTTTTCCGATCAGCATTGATGAACACATCTTTTAACTCCTTGATGGAGCCGAAATAAATTCGCCGTGGTTCATCCGTCTTCGTATCCTCCGGAGTCAGATCCACATATCCCTCGGAAAGATTCACCCTGTCCCATTTAAGCTCGAGAATCTCGCCGCGACGCATCCCGGTCAAATACGCAACCAAAATGACGGGCTTGAGATACTCCGGAAGATGCTTGTGAATCTCCCTGAATTCCTGATCGGGAATGTAATGGCCCTTTGGCTCCTCCTTGAAAGTGCCGCGGCGGGCAAATGGATTCGATTTGACCATTCCAGCGTCCATCGCCAGGTAATAAATCCGTCTGGCCAATGAAACCATCTTATTGATGGATGACCCCGAAAACGGCTTGTCGGTGTGTTCCGAAACGGTCTTTTTCATCTTGATGCGGAAATTGTCCACCATCAATGGCGTGATTTGGGCAGCTTTCCTGTTCCCGAATTCGGCCTTGAGGTGAACCGCCCTTGCAAGATCGTCCGAAGCGGAAGCTTTTGCGCTCATCACATCTTGACCCAGTCCCCAGTCCATCAACTTGCTAAAGGTCAATTCCGGATCCACCTGGACGCCAAGCTGGTCCATTTCCTGAAAGGCATCGACTTTGGCGCGGAAAATCTTCTCCGCCTTTTTCTTGCTGAAAGACGCCTTTTCCGTCCGATATTTTATCTTGCCGGTCTCTGGGTCCCTCGAATGCGGATATTGCACAAACCAAGGACCTTCTCGCTTCGGTTTTCCGTCTTTGCCGACAATGGGGTTGCCCCTGTTGTCCTTTTTAACGTATCTCTGAAAAATTCCCATTGGTTATGCTCCTTTCTGTTTACGGAGCAAGAGCAGGAAATAATCGACGTATCACCCCCTTTCTATGAGGTTGATACGGGTTTCCCGCCCATGCTGTCAACAATCTATTTTCGGCAGTTTATCCAAATACTTATCAACGTCTTTCTTATCCCATAGGACCTTCGCAAAGATTTTTTTCGCGGGAATGGGAAATTCCCCGGCATAAAATTTATTCCTGATCGTCTGCGGCCTCAAACCTATATAATCGGCCAATTCATTGAAATTCATCATTCTTTTTTCAAACTTTTCCGGCATTTCGACCACCCCAAAGGGGCCTGGGGATGGTAACATCGTGTTTTTCTGGCCTGTCCGGCCGTTAATTTAATTTTTTCATCATTCCCCAACCCGATTTTTCCTTTCTAAAAATTTTAAAAATAACCCAACCAAAATGACCCAAATTTCTATTTAACCTCCTTTATTTATTATAAATTTAAATCCAACGGGTAAAATAATGTAAATGATGCTTCCCGTTTATTATTATGTTAGGATTTGCGAAGAATAAGGACATATTGAATTTATCATATTGATATTATATAATATTTAATTATGAATACGAGTGACTATCAAAGTTTCTTGCAGCTCTTCGACCGGATGGAGATGGATTCATCGCTGAAGAGCGCAGGGCAGCAGCTGGCGTGCATATCGAGGCTTGTGTTTTATTGCGGGATCAAGGAGGGGGAGATTCCGGAATTAACCATCCGGGATGTGCTCGACAAGGATGGGAACATCATCAGGGTTATTGGCAAATTTGACAAACCGATCACGCTGACAGACGAACTTGCCGAATGTATCGCAAGACACATCAAAGAGATGGGCAGCCGGAATCCGTCCTTTGTGAAAAGAAGGAGTCCGCTGTTTCCGGCCTACCCAAACACCAAAAAAATCAAACGCCACTTGAAAACATTTGGCACCACCTACACGCAAATCCATCATGCGGGCATCCATTATTATTACCGCAAGGGATTGGCGGCGGGCAGGTCGAAGGGATGGATTTACGAGAGCGGCAGCAGGCAGAAGCGGATATCGATAAGGCAGTTTCAAGCGGTTGCGCTGAATTCGAAAATCCCCGCTGGCGTGCCCGTTGATAATCGATGCGTCGATGAAATTGTGCGGCTATATGGCGAAGCGCAAAACCTGGACAAAAGCGCTCCCAATGCCTCTGAAATCGCTCACAGCATAATGGACGAATTCGAAGGATGCCTGAATAGGATACGGAGCGACGATGTCCGTGAAAGATACGAAGGCCTCCGATTTCGATTTGAAGAGCTGCTTGGACCATATTTTAAATGAAGTGTCGGGAAAGGAGTTTGGATGGCACTGTGGGAATGATTTGATTGGCAACAACATTTGTCATTTTAGTATCTGTAAATATTTGGTTTTTTTGATATGGTTTGTAATTGGAGCATTTGACCGGTCTCAATTTTTTCAGGATATCCTGTACGTATCTTTACCAGCGACTAATTTCCAACGAGATTAAATAATCCCGTCTATCACAGTATTTGACAGGGCTGTCCAACGCAAGGTAAACTCAATAAATCACAACCCTCCAGTTTTATACGATAACTACAGGATCTGATATGGTAGCATAAGTTTCGCAGAATTTCGGCTGACCACAATATCTTGATACGCACCAGAGTGGCATTCGGTCAAAATATTGGCAAGATAACCCAAGCGCCAATCTTCATATTTTTCCTACGTTTGTCTCATTAAATTCGATAAATTTCCAGTTTGGCACTCGTGGCACTCCTTCCATTTGCTGATTCCGCAAGAAGCCATCCGTTTTTGCGCATGGCACTTTCAATTGCAAATCCGTAAAATGCCTATGCGGTACTGCTATTGTAACCCGCTACCAGCTGTAAGTTCCCAAAAATTTTAAAAAAATGATTGACATCGACTGCATATGAGAACAGTTGTCAGTGCCAACGCATTTTTTTCATTTAGCAAGGTTTCGCGACCTTAAATATTGTCATATGTTCTGTGAAAGTCTTGTAACGAATTGGGGCCTTTAAAGCCTCTTCAATGAGGGCCTGCCATGTCAAAGAAAAAATCGATCGATAAGAAAGCCGCCAAGGTGAAAACGACCCCTGCTGACGGGCAGGGGAGTGCGGCCCCCAAGGAATCCACGGCCGAAAGGTTTCCGATTGTCGGGTTGGGCGCCTCAGCCGGCGGCCTGGAAGCGTTAAAATCCTTCTTTTCCGAAGTCTCCGAAGACAGTGCCATGGCCTACATCGTCCTGGTCCACCTGCCCCCGAAACAGCCGAGCATGATGCCCGAACTGCTT
>CAWBCG010000014.1:0-10332 GCA_963787235.1 uncultured delta proteobacterium | reverse complement strand
TATGGTGATCCTCCTACGGCCGGCCAGGTTGTTGGGCGATTCAGGGTTCAACGTTCTGGGTCATTTGTTATTGGCGATTTGGTATTTTTCTCCGCAACTTAAACGTTTCCTCTTCGATCAAACTGTATGCTTGCAGCCAGAATCAGTGCTGAACCCAGAACCCTGCTTTGACCCCTGAACCCGAACTGATCAGTTTAGTATAAGAATCGAATATTTTTTCCACCAGGTAACCGGATTTTGGTCATCACTTCGAAGACACAACGGCATGACCTCCGAACTCCCGGCGCAGGGCGGCGAGCACCCTTTCGGCGAAGGGGTCCTTTTGCCGGGACCTGAAACGCCTCATCAGGGAAAGGGTGATGACCTCGGCCGGCACGCCGGTTTCAACGGCTTGAATGACGGTCCAGCGGCCTTCACCGGAATCGTCGACATGGCCACTGATGTCCGAGAGTTTGTCATCTTTACGGAAAGCCGCTTCTGCCAATTCCAGCAGCCATGAACGGATGACGCTGCCCTGGTTCCAGAGGTGGGAGATGTCGGCGTAGTCGAAACCGTCGGCAAATTCCGATGCCGCCAGAATTTCGAATCCTTCCCCGTAAGCCTGCATCATCCCATATTCGATGCCGTTGTGGACCATTTTGACGAAGTGGCCGGCACCGGCTTTTCCACAGTATAGGTACCCGTTTTCGGGTGCCAGGGTTTCAAGGATCGGCTCGATGGTGACATACGTTTCCCGGTCCCCACCGATCATGGTGCAGTAGCCGATCTTGAGCCCCCAGATGCCGCCACTGACCCCGGCATCCATATAGCGGATGCCCTGCGGCTCCAGTTGTGCCGACCGGCGGATGTCGTCTTTGTAAAAGGAATTGCCGCCGTCGATCAAAATGTCGTTTTTGGCCAGCAGAGGCGCCAGCCGGTCAATGTGTTCATCAACGACCCGGCCCGCCGGCAGCATCAGCCACACGATTCGCGGCGAATCGAGCTTTTCGGTCACTTCTTCCAGCGTAAAGGCCCCTTCGGCTCCCTCCGCCACCATTTGTTCGGTTTTATCCGGCGTACGGTTATACGCCACGACTTGGTGGCTGCCCGCCAGCAGACGTCGCGCCATATTCATGCCCATTCGACCAAGGCCGATCATCGCCAGTTTCATGTCATCCTCTCTGTCCGGTTTTTAGTCCGGCCGTTTCTTCACCCTCGCTTAAGAAAGCTTCCGATTCAACATAGCAGTCGGTGCATCAAGTTTCTATTTTCCGTAAAAAAGCGGTTGTATCAGTTAAGTCGGTTAAGTCAGTTTTGTCAGTTAATGGATATCATCGATTTTATCGACTAAACGTTCGTTGCCATTAAGCCACCACTGGTTCCGGGTTCTGAGTTTCGAGTTTCAAGTTTCTATTTGCGGGTCTGATTCTATTTTCGAACTGAACCATCATGCCCTTTACCGTCGGTCGTGCAGTGTAATCTTTTCTTTTCAACATATCCATCAAATACATTTTGTAAAACGGTTCTTTAAAAACTCGCTACAACACCTTTAACAGTTGGTTGGCGGCGGTCAGACACGGGTCCCACGTCGGGCCGAAGGGCGGTGCGTAGGACAAGTCGGTCTGGCTGAAATCTTCCACGGTCATCCGCGCGTGCAGGGCGACGGCCGGGGCGTTTATCCGGTGAGCGACGCCTTCCCGGCCGACCATTTGGGCGCCCAGCAAGCGGCCGGTTTTCTTGTCGCCGACCAGACTCACGTAAATCGGGCTGCTCCCCGGATGGGCATGGGCGCGGGATCTGGTCTTGATCATTTTTTCCGCCGGCTCGAAGCCCGCTTTTTCGGCCTCCTGTGGCGTGAGACCCGTCCGGGCCACTTTCATCTCGAACACTCGGAAAACGGCGGTCCCGGCCACACCCGGCAGCTCCACAGCCTGCCCACAGACGTTGTCGGCGGCGGCCCAACCAGCCCGGTTGGCACGCAAGGCCAGCGGAATCCAAGTTTTGTGCCCCGTCACCACGTGGTAGGCATCGGCGCAATCGCCGGCTGCGTAGATATCGGGATCCGAGGTTTGCAGCCTGCGGTCCACGGCGACCGAACCTTTCACGCCCAGCGCGATGCCGGCGGCGTCGGCCAGGTCGCTGTTGGGGGTGACCCCGATGCCCACCAGCACCATTTCACTTTCAAGGGTCAGTCCCTCGCAGACGACCCGCAAGCCGTCACCGACCGTTTCGATACGTTCGATCCGGTGACCGGCGTGCACCGCCACACCTTGGGTGGTGACTTCTTCCTTGACCCTGTCGGCCAGTTCTGCCTGAAGCCAAGGGAGAAATCGGGGGCCGGGTTTGACCATGGCCACCTCGAGGTCGAGCGCACGCAGGGCTTCGACCATTTCCAAGGCGATGTAGCCCATGCCGAGAATCACCACTTTTTTGACCTTCTTGGCTGCAATCATCGCCTTGATTCGGCGGCCGTCTTCAAGCGTCTTCAGCGTCATGACACCCGGCAGGTCGACGCCCGGAAATTCGGGCAGGGTCGGGTTGGCGCCGGTGGCGACTAATAGCTTGTCGTATGGTGTCTCGAACGGTTTGCCCTCCAGGGTTATTCCGCCGACGACTTTTGCGGACCGGTCGATGTGCGCAACCGGATGGCCGGTGAACAGATTGATGCCCTGCTTATCGCGGAAGACCTCGGCCCTTCTGACAACCAATTCTTCGATACCCCGCCGGGGATCGGCTATATTGTAAGGGATCCCTCAGGCGCTGTATGATACATCGCGGGTTTTTTCAAAAACCGTCACTTCGAGGTCGGAAATGGTGCGCTTTGCCCGGCTGGCAGCACTCATGCCGGCGGCATCGGCACCGATGACGACAAAATTCATAACAGCCTCCTTTAAAGGTTCAGGGTTCACGATTCAGCCCTGCCGCTGGCCGCAGGGCGGCCAGTTCGATCGAGAAAAAAATTTTTTAGTTTCGAAGAAAAATTCCAAATCGTAAATAACAAATAACAAATAAATCACAATGACCAAAATTCAAAATAACAAACCTGTTTGGGTCATTGGTTATTGGAATTTGGGATTTCCTTGAGATTTGGTGCTTGCAAATTGAGATTTCTGAAGTCTTCAACACCCGTGATACTGTCACAAAAGATTGTCCTTCTATCGAGTACAGTACCTTTAAGTTTCATATAAGGGTTCACGGTTCAGAACCGACCCTGGTCGCAAGCATCCAGTTAGATCGAAGAGGAAACTTTTCTTGTGACCATCCGTTTGCTAAGATGTGTCTTTTTTCTTTTAAAACACCAATCCATAGTTGGTCAATGCCGGAAAACGATATCCATAGAATCGAGTCGCTTCTGAGCGACGCCATGAGTGCCGACCGATATGCCGTTCTCCGCAGACTCGCACTGCTAAAGCGCCGTCGTGTCGGGCGGATGACGCAGAAAAGTTACCGGCAACAACTGGCGGCAATCGAGCGGCGGCTTGTGGCCTCGGCCGCGCGGAGGCAGAAACGTGCGGCGAACCGACCCCGAGTCACCGATGCTCCCGCCCTGCCGATTACCGACCGAAAAGACGACATCATCGCTGCTATCGCGTTGCATGCGGTGGTGATCGTTTCCGGTGAAACCGGATCCGGTAAGACGACCCAGCTCCCGAAGTATTGTCTGACGGCCGGCCGGGGGATCGACGGCAGAATCGGTTGCACCCAGCCCCGACGGATCGCAGCGACATCCGTGGCGCGCCGGATTGCCGAAGAAATGGGCGAACCAGTGGGTCGTTCGGTGGGTTACAAGATCCGTTTCCAGGACCGCACCGGACCGGACGCCTTCATCAAAATAATGACCGACGGCATCCTGTTGGCCGAAGTCCAGCAAGACCGCTATCTCAGTGAGTACGACACCATCATCGTAGACGAAGCCCACGAACGCAGCCTGAACATCGATTTCGTGCTGGGCCTTTTGAAGACCCTTCTGAAGAAACGCCGCGATCTCAAACTGATCATTACGTCGGCCACTATCGATACCGAGAAGTTTTCGCGGGCATTCGACGATGCACCGGTGATCGAGGTGTCCGGGCGCCTCTACCCGGTGGATGTGGGCTACTATCCTGACGACCCCTTATTTGCGACAGCTTCTGACGAGCCAAACGATGAAATGACGCACGTCGAAACGGCGGTCGCCGCGATCCGCAGGCTTAAACGCCACGGGCCTTACGGCGACATGTTGGTTTTCATGCCGACTGAGCAGGACATTCGTGAAACCTGTGAGATCCTTGAGGGGGACGGTGCCCCCGGCGAACGGGTGATGCCGCTGTTTGCCCGTTTAACGGCTGATGAACAGGCACGGGTCTTCGCACGGACCAAGGGCCGAAAGATCATCGTAGCTACAAATGTCGCCGAAACGTCTCTGACGATTCCGGGTATCCGGTACGTGGTGGATAGCGGGCTGGCCCGTGTATCCCAGTACAATCCACGCACGCGCACCACCGCTCTGCCGGTCGAACCGGTCTCGCGCAGCAGTGCCGACCAGCGCAAAGGACGCTGCGGGCGAGTGGAAAACGGTGTCTGCATTCGGCTCTACAGCGAGGAAGACTACCTTTCGCGGCCGCTCTTCACGCCGCCCGAGATCCTGCGGTCCAACCTGGCCGAAGTCATTCTGCGAATGACGGCCTTGAAGTTGGGCGACATGGCCGCTTTCCCGTTTATCGATCGGCCGGCGGCCAAAAGCATCCGCGACGGTACGGAAACCCTCAAGGAACTCGGTGCCGTTACCGAAAACCCCGCCGGAGAAGAGGCCCAAAAGGCCAGTGACGGCGGTCGCGGCAAAGAGCGTCGCAAGGGTCGCAGAAAAGCGGATGGGTCCTACTCACGCCCGGGCCTGTTCCTGACGAAGCGGGGCGCCTTGATGGCACGCCTGCCGATCGATCCGCGTCTGTCGCGCATGTTGATCGAGGCCGGTAAGCAGGGCTGCTTGGCAGAGGTGATCGTCATCGCGGCCGCATTAAGTATTCAGGATCCCCGTGAACGTCCGGCCGATCGCGCCGAAGAGGCCGACAGGGCTCAGGCCGTTTTTGTCGACCCGAGCTCGGACTTTTTAACCCTGGTCAACATCTGGAACCGATATCAGGAAACCTGGCGAGTTCAAAAAACGACCGGCCAAATGAAAAAGTTCTGCCGGGCTCATTTTCTTTCTTATCGCCGCATGCGCGAGTGGCGCGATATCCATGTGCAACTCAACGACATACTGGCCGAAAACGGCCTTGTGCGGGCGGGTGCAGCTGAGGTGGACCCCGAGGGCCGCTCTGCGGCCATCCACAAGGCCGTGCTGAGCGGCTTTTTATCCAATATTGCCGTCAGGAAGGAAAAAAATGTCTTTCAAGCCGCCAAAGGACGCGAGGTGATGATCTTTCCCGGCTCAGCCCTGTTCAACCGGGCCGGCGATTGGATCGTAGCGGCCGAGATGGTCGAGACGAGCCGCTTGTTTGCCCGCATGGCGGCCACCGTCGATTCCGCATGGCTGGAAGACCTGGGAGGATCTCTGTGTCGATCCACGTATGTGAATCCGCGCTGGGATGCCCGCCGGGGGGAGGTCGTCGCCAGTCAGCAGGTCAGTCTCTTCGGATTGGTGATCGTGACCGGCCGTACGGTTTCTTTCGGACCCATCGACCCTGAAACCGCCGCCGAGGTTTTCATCCGCGGTGCCCTGGTAGACGGCGATGTGCTGCGTTCGCCTGCATTTCTACTCAGCAATCAAAAATTGATCCAACGCATCAAAGACATGGAAGACCGCATCCGGCGGCGGGACATCCTGGTGGAAGATGAAGAGATGGTGCGGTTTTATAGGAGCCGCCTGCAGAGGGTTTACGATCTGCGCACGCTGAACCGTCTGATCCGTGAAAAGGGCGGCGACGGTTTTCTGCGGATGGTGCCGGAAGACGTGATGAACGGCCCGGTTGAAAATGATCTCTTCGACCGGTATCCGGACCGCGTAGAGCTGGGCGGGGGGCGATATCGCTGCAGCTACCGCTTCGATCCGGGTCAACCGGACGACGGTTTGACCGTCACCATTCCGGCCACCGTCGCCGCGGCGATCCCGCCCGGCCAAACCGATCGGCTGGTTCCCGGTTTGCTGCAGGAGAAAATCGAAACGCTTTTAAAAGGATTGCCCAAGCAGTACCGCAGGCAGCTCGTTCCCATCGCCCGCACGGCAGAAATCCTCGCCGATGAGATAGGAACCGGGAACGATGCGTTGATTAGTGCCCTGGGGAAATTACTATACCGGCGTTTTGGGGTCGATATACCCGGTACGGCCTGGTCAATCGAAGGATTGCCGGAACATCTGATCATGCGGATCGCCATCACCGGGCCCCGCGGCGAGATCATCCGCAGTTCGCGCGACACGGAAATCCTGCGCCAGAGCGTTTCAAGCGATCTTCCGGCCGATGATTGGGAAGCGGCCCGGCGCCGGTGGGAGAAAACCCGCATAACGAGGTGGGATTTTGGTGATCTGCCGGAAAGCCTCGAAGTAGCGGTGCAGGGCGGCGGTGACTGGGTTGTTTTCCCCGGCCTGGCGGTGGAAGAGAGCGATTCGGGCCACAGCATCAACCTGAGACTCTTTCAAAGGCGGGATACAGCGGAGGCGTCTCACGTCAAAGGAGTCGCGGCCCTTTACAGGCTCTATTTTTCGAAGGACATGAAATTTCTGAAGAAAACCCTGGCACTCACGCCCGACCGCTCGCAGGCGGCACGCTATTTCGGCGGGATCCGACGCGTCGAAAAACGCCTCTACGATACCGTTGTCTCACGATTGTTTGAACTCAACATCCGTACCCGCGCGGCCTTCACCGATGAGGCCAGGACGCTCGGCGCCAAAATAATACCTTACGGCCGGGATATTGTCGGTCGTTTCCTGCCCGTGATCGATGCCTATCACGAAGCCCGGACCTGCATTCATCAGCTGGAAACCGCCAACCGGACCAACTCGGCTCTGACTGCATTTTACGGTCGCCTGCAAGCCGAATTGATGCGCCTGGTGCCTGAAAACTTTATTGAACTCTACGATTTGCAGCGCCTCGAACACCTTCCGCGCTATGTGCAGGCCGTCCAGATTCGCGCCAGGCGCGCGGCTGACAACCTGGAAAAGGACCAGGTGAAAGCCGCCGATTTGGCGCCCTTCACTGCCGGATTGGATCGTCTGATTCAAAGCCTATCGCCGACCTCGAGCTCTGAGAAGCGAAAGGCGATTGAAGATTTCTTCTGGTTGATCGAAGAGTACAAGGTCTCGCTCTTCGCCCAGGAACTGCGCACTGCCGTTCCGGTATCGGAGAAACGGCTGCGGGAGCGGATGATGGAGATCGAGAGGATGGGATAAAAAATAGGTTATGGGTAATAGATAATGTTTCAAAAGACGACCATCGCTTTACATTCCCGCCTTGCAAGATATTCTTGACTTGACAGTCCAGAATGAAGTTATATGTAACGATGCAAAGTTGGGAATGTTCTCAATGAATCTGCAATCGACTGATACTGAGTTTACTGGTAATCTAACTCAGGATAACACACCATATTGCATGTTATATAGAGCGCTAATAAAATTTGCAGCCAAGAAAGAAACCAAATAATCACTTGTTAGGACACGTTGTAGTTCCACCGTCCTTGATTCACAGGCAACGTTTTGAGATGCTGAAAAGCAACTTCTTATAACGGACCGCTACGGTGAACGGCGATGAAGATCTTTGTAAGCTTCTCGTTCAGGCCGGAGAACGACTTCGTCGAGAAGCGGATCATCCCGCTGATCCGGTGCTTTGGACACGAGCCGGTCACGGGTCGCATTCTTGATTCCGGACCCCTTGATGGGGAGGTCAAGAAAAAAATACTGCAATGCCGCCGAGTTCTCTGTTTCGCGACTCGGGCGCAAGAGAGGTACGACCGAGAGGGAAAGATCGTGAGCTACGAGCCTCCCGACTGGGTGCGAGACGAGCTCATGATGGCGCGCGGCGCCGGTCGCGAGGCGATCGAGTTTCGAGAGTCCGGCGTAGACTATGAAGGTGCGGCGCCCCTGCGGCCTTACGTCGAATTCGAGAGGACCGATATCGCCGATCTTCTTGTGAAGATCGCGGAGCGGATATCGAAGTGGCCGGTCGGTCCGCTGCAGCTGAGGCTCACCGTCCCGGAGGAGTTTTCCGCGCAGGTTAAAGCCGCGGCGAACGCGGCCCGGCTCACCGCACGGTGCTCCGCGGTCGACTGGACCGGAACGGAAACCCGCACCGAAGAGCTCAGGGTCCATCTGCAGGACGAACGTCTGATCGTGCCCTTTTGGATCAACCCGGACCCGAATATCACGATCGGGATCGAGATCGACGTGGGCGCACGATGCTTGGCATGCCGCGGCATCAGCCCTACTGTACGGGTGGCGTCGCTGGAAGCCGTTTAAGGAGCAACATGAAAATCGCGCAGAGCGAGGACTACCAGGGTGGAGACTGGTGGAAATGGAGCGTTTGGCTCGAAGCGCCGGACGATGATCTCGACGGCGTCGAAAAGGTCGTTTGGCGGCTCCACCCGACCTTCCCCGAGCCCATTCAAGAGAGGACCGACCGTACTTCGAAGTTCAGGGTCGACACCGCGGGCTGGGGCACCTTTCTCGTGCAGGCCGTGGTCCACAAGAAAGACGGGAAGAAGGTCAAGCTGATGCACGAACTCAAGCTGTACTATCCGGAAGAGGAGTAATACTGGCAGCATCGCCAGAGTCAAGATTTGGCAATATCCGCTTATGCTGCTTAGCTCCCGTTCTATCCCAAGGCACATAAGGGTCGCATCTTAGTTGTTAATTATTCACTGGTCTGTTTCGAATTAAGTATAGATGTCAGGCGATTGAATGTAGATAATTAATAATTAAGACGCGACCCTTCTTATTTTTTTGGCTCTGGAACTACAGAGAGGAGAGCGCGATGAGCAACGAACAGGTCGCACCTGAGACGAAAGGTGTTACGGTGAAGGTACTTGCAACGGTTGACCTTGGCCCTGAGATCGAGGGCATGTCAGGGCGCCAACTTCGAATGCGTATGGTGACCATCGAGCCTGGAGGCGTCTTCGGCCCGATTCACGACCATAAAGACAGACCAGGCACTGTCTACATACTGAAAGGAACGATCACTGACCATCGAAATGGAGTTGCTACGGACTATGGACCGGGAGTGGGTTGGCCCGAGGATAGGAACACCACACACTGGCTTGAGAACAGAGGAACGATTCCGGCGGTGGAGATCTCGGTCGATATAGTCAGGCAAGAGTGAGCTCAGGCCCGACATCTAACACGGTCATGCCTAACACGCGGCTCAACCGGACACGCTTCAGTCGGCTTCGCCTCTTTTCGTGCGCCGGTTAGCCACAACGTTACTGATCACCTATCACCTATGGTTTCTCATACCGTATCCGTCATCATTCCGACTTACAACCGCGGGTGGATCGTGCGGGATGCGATCGATTCGGTGCTCGGACAGGCCTATGCCGATTTCGAACTGATTGTCGTGGATGACGGATCGTCCGACCGCACGCCGCCAATTCTAGATGCCTATGGGGACCGGCTGCGCGTGATCCGCCAGGCCAATCAGGGGGTCAGCACTGCCCGCAACCGCGGCATTGGCGAATCCTCGGGGACACTGATCGCGCTGCTCGACTCCGATGACATCTGGCTGCCCAAGAAGCTTGCCGTCCAGGTCGATTTTTTCAAAAGGAATCCGGCGGCACTCATCTGCCAGACCGAGGAAATCTGGATTCGCAACGGCTTGCGGGTCAATCCCGGCAAACGGCACCGCAAACCTTCCGGCATGATATTCGAGCGCTCGCTTGAGCTGTGCCTGGTGAGTCCTTCGGCGGTTATGGTTCGGCGGGAGCTGTTCGAGAAGGTCGGCCTGTTTGACGAAAGCCTGCCAGCCTGCGAGGATTACGATCTTTGGTTAAGGGTCGGTTGTCGGTTCCCTGTGCACTTGATCGACAAGCCGCTCACGATCAAACGCGGCGGGCACGAAGACCAGCTCTCACGGCAGTCTTCACTGGACAAGTACCGCATCCGTTCATTGGTGAAGTTGATCGAAGCTGGCGGGCTGACCCTGACCCAGCGCAATGCGGCGGTCATCGCCCTACGGAAAAAATGTGCCGTCTATGCCAACGGATGCCTAAAACGCGGGCGTCTGGAGGAGGCCTTGCACTACACAACCCTTTCCCGGAAATATCACCTGTCGAACTGACGGGAGTCCCTCCAGAAACGGCATCTTTCAGCCCAAAAATAACGTTACAAAACTGTTGTGTTGCTCCTTCCGTTCTGCTAAAGGATTAAAAGGTCAATAGATTATACAGGAT
>CAWBCG010000013.1:0-23006 GCA_963787235.1 uncultured delta proteobacterium | reverse complement strand
CCGCTGGCAGGGCCGCGACAATGCGGTCCGGGTGGGCCTGCAGTCGGTAGCCGAACTGGGGGCGGCCACGCAGCAGCGGATCGTCGACTGTCGTAAAATCTCACCGTATCGCAGCTTCAAGGATTTTTTAAAGCGGGTGCGGCCCGAAGAACCGGAGGCCCGCAGCCTGGTTCACGCCGGTGCCTTCGACGCCCTTCACCCCGGCGAGAGCCGGGCTTCCCTGCTGTGGGACCTGGCCGCCTGGCAGCAGCGTCGCTCGAACCGGTCAAAACAGGCCGGCCTGTTCGATGCCGACCCGGAGGAGATCAAACCGTCGCTCCCGCCGGACAACGAGCGCGACCGCCTGCGCCGGGAGTTTGCCGCCCTGGGGTTTCTGTGCGACCGCCACCCGATGGTGCTTTTCGAAGACATTCTAAAGCACCGGGGCATTGTCAAGGCTGTCGCCCTGGAGCACTGTGCCGGACGGCGGGTGCGGGTGGCCGGCCTGCTGATCACCGGCAAAGTGGTCAGCACGAAGCACGGCGACCCGATGGAGTTTCTGACCTTCGAGGACGAAACCGGCCTGATGGAAACCACTTTTTTCCCCGAAGCCTACCGCCAGTTTTGCTGCATGCTCGACCGCCACCGGCCTTACATTCTCACCGGCAAGATCGAAGAAGACTTCGGGGCGGTGACCCTGACGGTCGAAACGGTAGAACCGATCCGGAGCTAATGTGCCGAACATCCTAGTTGCTACCGCCGAGCAGGAGTGGAATGATCGGTATCACTGCACATGAACTTAAATTCCATCATCGCTGTCGCATGGGTTGCAGGAATGATGGTCTCGCCGGAGGCCTTGATTCTGCAAGGCCATATCGCCGGCACAAACGGCCCGACCTTCTTCATCGCTATTTTGTCAGCGATGGCATTGTTTATGGCCATTTTGGATTTGCGATTGGCACAATCTTCATTTGCGAACCGCAAACCCAAGCGAATCTAAACCCTATTTTGAGGCAGCATTGATACCCTTCCCCAAGGGTTGACAGGGTGTCACAATGTGGTATGTTCTTTATAGGTATTAACGTATGGTTTCAACTGTACCCTCTACAGATTATCCTTCTGACCTGAACCTCAAGACCCCGTTAATATCGTCGTCCCTTTCATCGATGTTCTGAAACAGCATATGATACGACCCGTCGAGGCAAGGAGGAGTGTTATGACGATACTTAAAAATTACAACAGGATAATTCTTTCGGCCCTGCTGGCTGTGGGATTTCTGGCCTTCGTTGATATTGCCGCCATTGCAACGGATACGACTGGCGCAGAGGTCTATGGCGTGGCGATAAAAGGATATGACCCGGTGGCCTATTTCACGGAAAATCGTGCCGTCAAAGGCAAAAGCGAGTTCGCCTACAACTGGAATGAGGCCCGCTGGTATTTTTCGAAGGCTGAAAACCGCGATCTGTTTGCGGCCAATCCAAAAAAGTATACCCCTTATCACGGTGGATTCTGAGCGGTTAGTCTTTTAGCCGGCAAGGTTGCCGCAGAAAATCCCGAAGAATGGAAAATCATCAATGGAAAACTCTATTTGGGTTGGGAGAAACCTGAGTAGCAGGGATCCATCAGCCTAAGATTAATAGCCTTGTTCTCCCAATAATGAGACGACACCGCAGTAGATAGTTTTGTGATCAGCAGTGCAATTGCTTGCTGGCCAAAATACTATTGGCGAATGAAATCCAAAGGATTCACCAAGGTCTGTGCCTTAAAATGCGGGTGGTGCGAATGGTTCCGGAACAAGTATCCAGTCGTTGAGAAATAGCCCGATGTCTGTTCCTCAATTCAAAAGAAAACTGGCGGCCATATTGAGTGCGGATGTCGAAGGCTACAGCCGTTTGATGAGTTTGGACGAAGCCGACACGGTCAACACCCTCAAGTCTTACAGGCAAAAAATAAGCCGCTCGGTTCTCAGTCATTACGGCCGGGTTGTCGACTCTCCCGGTGACAATATACTGGCCGAGTTTGTCAGTGCCGTCGATGCGGTTAAATGCGCCTTGGAGATTCAAGATGAAATAGAGGAATGTAACGCCTCGCTGCCGAACGACCGCAAAATGGTTTTCAGAATCGGCATCAATCTCGGCGATGTGATCGCGGACGGTGATCGGATATATGGCGACGGTGTCAACATCGCGGCGCGGCTGGAGGGTCTGGCAACGGGCGGCGGCATTTGCATCTCGGGCAACACGTACGAACAAATACAAAACAAAGTCCCCGTGGGGTGTGAGTTTATTGGAAAGCAATCCGTAAAAAATATCACAAATCCTGTTCCTGCTTATAAAATATGGCAAGACCCTGAAGCAACCGCATGCACGGTTAATATTGCCGGAGAACGAAAACCGAAAAAGACCGTTTTGACCGTAGCGACGGTGGCGGTCATTTTACTTATCGGCGTTGCAGCGTTTATGAAATATTCACCCACCTCGACTTCTCATCCGTCTAGTGATGATGTTGCACGGTCGCTTGAAAATCTATCCCCTGACAAGCCTTCCATCGCCGTCTTACCCTTTGCCAATCTGAGCAATGATGCCGATCAAGAATATTTCAGCGACGGTATTACCCAAGATATCATTACCGACCTGTCCAAGTTCCGAGAGCTGGCCGTAACGGCCAGCACGACCGTTTTTGAATACAAGGGAAAATCACCGAGTATCAAGGATTTGGGGGACGAACTGAACGTGAAGTACATCCTCGAAGGCAGCGTTCAAAAAGCGGGAAATCAGGTTCGCATCAATGCGCAGCTCATCGATACCGCCACCGGGAATCATATTTGGGCCCAGCGATTCAGTCGTCCATACGAAGATATCTTCGGACTACAGGATGAAATCGTAGAAACGACAGTCAGAAAGCTGGCCGTTAAGGTGCATCAGGCTGAACAGGCCCTGGCCATGCACAAAAGCACAGGAAGCCTGGAGGCCTACGATTATTACCTGCAAGCCTATTATCATTACTTCCAACGGACCCTCGAAGGCAATATGGAAGCGCGAAAATTATTTCAAAAAGCCATAGCGCGCGACCCAAATTACGCCGCTGCCTATGTGGGTTTGGCCAAAGCAAGAGAATTGGCTGTCAACTACGGTTGGACTGAATTTCCCAATGTTGTGCTCCAGGAGGCGCTCGATCTCGCGAAAAAAGCGGTTCGATTGGATCCTTCCCTCGCCAGCGCTCACGGTGAGTTGGGCTATATCTACATGCGGTTCGGAGAGTATGATCTTGCCAAGAGCGAACTTCAAAAGGCCATTGATCTGAACCCGAACGACTATGTCAACTATAGGCACATGGGCGCCGTGCTGTTATATTCCGGCCACCCCGAAGAAGCACTTTTTTGGCTAAAAAAGGAATTTGAATTTGACCCCGATATCTCTGCGGGGGGATACATGAATATTGGCATTGCATATTTTCTCAAAGGCGACGAAGACAAGGCGATTCTCTGGCTGAAGCAGGCGGCAACCAAATGGCCTGCTTTCTTAGGCTGCCACATTCTTCTCGCGTCAATTTATGGGCAAACCGGTCAAATCGATCTGGCTGAGGCGGAGAAGGCCAAGATACTGAGCATTTCGCCCTTTTTCAAACTCGATTTTTACGGAAAAGCGTATCGAAATCCCGACCACCGTGAAAAGATAGTAGCGGGACTCCGCAAAGCGGGGTTAAATTGATTAGAGATAGTCGGAACTGTCCATGCCGGCAGCTAATCCACGGCCCCCTACCCCTCTATGTCGATGTCAATCGACAAGCCGGCTCTTACGTGCGATTATTGAAGCCGAGCGACCGGCCAATGATTCTTGACAACCCGATCCGCCTTCGATAATTTCGTATCCATACTTTCCACGCATTTCGGGTTTTCCTCTTTTATACTGCGAAAAAGCAGAACCCGAGATCGTATATCTAACCTGTTTTCGATTGCACAAGAAAGCGTTAGTAATGAACCGCTTACCGGTGCTGGACCGATTGGCCGATTCGATCGTGCGGCGTGTATCTGGCGAGGGCGGCCGCCGTAAGCTGGCGCAGCGCCGGTTCCACGACGCGTTGCGCGGACGGTTGCCCCGGAGTTTCCAGGCCCCGGACCCTGGGCCAGCCGCCCCGGAACATCTCCTTCGGACCACTGCGGGAATGACGGAAGCCGAGGTAAAAAAGTGGCTGAACCCGGACTTCTACTTCCGCACCGGCTATGAACAGATGCGCGAGTTTATCCATGCGCTGGATGCGGTGTCCTTCAATTTCCGAACGGTGGGAAGCGTCTTCGAACTTGGTTGCGGTTCGGGGCGGCTTCTGCGCCACCTGCGCTGCATCCAAGGCATCCGTCTTGTCGGTTCCGACGTTAATGGCGAATGTGTAAATTGGTGCCGGGAACACCTGCCGGAAATCGCGTTTTATCGCAACGATCTCGAGCCGCCCTTGACATTCTTAGAGGCAGATTCCGTGGATCTCATCATCGCATCGTCGGTCTTCACCCACATACCGTTGGCGCAGCAGCGACCGTGGCTCGAGGAATTGTACCGTATAATGCGGCCCGGCGGGATTTTCCTTTGCACCGTGCTGGGACGCAGCTATGAGAAAGCCATGCTGAGCGCAGAAGATCGGAAGAGACTGCAGAAGGACGGGCATCTGATCCTCGACGCCCAGGATTGCAAGGCCTCGCTGGCGACGCAGCGCGCGGGTTCCTGCGACGTTTTCCAGACCCGATCGGAGGTTGTGGCCGTGTTCGGCTCTGAGTTTCAATTGCTGGATTACATCGACTGCGGGGCCGGCGGACAGGACCTGCTCGTGCTCCTCAAACCCCGGTGATGAATCGGCTGAGTGGAGACCGACGGACCCATTCTTTTCGAATTTTGAATGGGTCTCGAGAAAAGAGCTTTTGCTCGTCGTTTCAATTTCTGATAGATGGATGAAGTTGGCCGTGCGTAACCATTTCGTTTTCGTCCATAAATGCCATGAACGCCTAAACAAAATCCAGGACAGCGCGATATGAAACGAAAAGTCTCCCTTTTTATGGTGGTTACCCTGTTTTGTGTCGGAATATGGGTCGCCGCGCACGCCGAACCTCTTGACGGCAACGAATATGCGGTCACGGAGCCATCGACCTTGACCGTCGGCGGGCGCGGAGAGGTATCTGTTGCCCCGGACCGCGCTGTCCTGAGGCTGGGCGCCGTCGCCCAGGCAGCCAAAGCATCCGAGGCACAGAGCCAGGTCAACCAGATCGTGCAAAATGTTATAAAGGACATCAAATCTTTAGGGGTTGCCGATAAAAACATTGCGACCATCGATTTATCCATTTATCCTGTCTATGGAAATCAGCAGCCGGAACCTCAAGGACAGACCACACAGCCGGTTATCCACGGGTATCGTGCCAGCAACATCATCAGAGTTCAAATCGAAAAACTGGAGCGCCTGGGAGATGTTATCGATGCCGGCCTAAATGCCGGCGCCAACCGAATTGAGGGGCTTTCATTCGACCTCAAAGATGACGGCGAATTCCGCACACAGGCCTTGCGCCTGGCCACCGCGGAAGCTGATGCCAAAGCGAGTGCCATTGCCAGGGCTATGGAAGCCGAGATCGTCGGCATCAAACAGATATCCGAGACGGGCATCAACCTCATGCGCCCGCAAATGGACTCCGGCCCCGTTTTCTCTGCCAGAGCCGCGGCAACGCCCGTGCAAGCCGGACAGGTTCGCGTCGAAGCCTCATTAACGGTAACCTACTATATCACAGACGCCGAACCCCCTGATCCCGATACCAATAGCGTCAGGTCAGCCTATTCTAAGTAACTGCTTGACCGTGGGAAGGATTGCGATTAAATGTGAAGCATCTAACTGTGCCATAAAGATAGTTCCGGCCTATTGTCCGGATCATCCATTGGTTGTTTGCAGTTTAACCGGGGAACTTTTTTTCGGGCCGCCGCCAACTCCCCATTCACTGCCGTTCGGTGATGCGCAATGAAAAACCGTCCTCGAATCCTTTGCCTGACAATCGCCTGCGCGATACTTCTGCTCGCCGCACCGTTTTCGCCCGTCGCAGCGGCTTCCGCCTCATCCGTAGAAAGCCTTTCGGGAAATGACAGCCTCATAACAATCAGCGTGCAAAACATGCCCCTGGGTGAGGTGTTGGAAAAAATCGAAGAGACCACCGACCTGAAATTCAACCTCGACGAGCAGTGGAAAGACATCCCCGTCAGCGTAACACTCGATAAAACCCCGCTGGACAAGGCATTGAAGCGCATTTTAGTGAACTTGAACAACGTGATCATATACGGGTCGAATGACCAGGTCAAAATCGTAGTATTTGGAAAAGCCGAACCCGGCAGCGCCACCGGCCGACCCGCGGGGCCGCCCTCTTATGTACAACCGCAGCCCTTACCGCAACCACCCCCTTTACCGGATGAAAATCCGTCGCTCTCCGAGGAACTCGAGCCGGAAGACAGTACCGCACCTGAAGAGTCGGCTGAAACGACACCAACCGATCAGGAACAGCAAACGCAGGAAGCCGCCGCTGAAGGTGAAGGTGACACCAAAACCGACGGCGCCGGGAGCGGTTCTCAGACTGAACAAACAACCGAAGGCGAAGCGCCTCAGGAAGGTCAACCTGCGGGGCAGCAAGCTGAATAATACCCGACCTGACCCTTGCCTATCCACTTTTTCATCATCCGATACATTCCTTCGATGCACTGCCGGCGGATCGTTTTGTTCCGTGAGCAATCCACCCAATTCAGGTCGCGCTCATGCAACCGGCCGAGAACGGCTGCACTGAAGCGTCTTGCACAAAACGGCAAGTCAAAGACCGGCTCGATTGTGAGATTTGGGTTGAAAAGGCCGTGAAGCTATAATAATTATTAGTTTTCGTGACAAAGATGCCGCTGCCGATACCGATTTTCCATTTCTGAATCACAGATAGTGGCATTAAATTTGCATGTTTTTCAGTGGCAGGAAAAGGTATTCTTGACGGAGACAAATCAAATCGAGCTTTTAGAAAGGCACCATTACCGATATGCCGGTTTTTGAATACGTAGCGCTAGACCAACGGGGCAAAAACATCTCGGGTATTATCGATGCGGACAGTGTCGCCGCCGCGCGCCAGAAGCTGCGGGGGTCAAACCGATTCCCCGTTCAAATCAAGGAAGCAACCGATGACCAGAGACAAAGGACATCCAAAGGTCTGTTCAGTCAGGGTCTATTCACCCGTGTGCGTCAACGCGACGTCACCCTTATGACCCGGCAGCTGGCCACCCTGGTCGGGGCGGGATTCCCTCTGGTCTCCGCTCTCGAAGCCCTGCTGCCCCAGATCAAGTCCTACGCTTTCAACAAGGTTCTGGCGCAAATAAAGGATTCCATCGTGGAGGGCAACAGTTTCGCCGGCGCGATCTCGCTCTATCCGGAAACCTTCTCCCCCTTGTACAAGAACATGGTGCGTGCCGGTGAAAGCTCGGGTACGCTCGAAATCGTCTTGGACAAACTGGCCGACATCATGGAAAAACAGCAGAAGCTGAAAAATCGCATTCAGTCGGCTTTGGCCTATCCGGCGCTCATGACGGTCATGGGAACCCTCATCCTCGTCCTGCTGTTGGTATACATCGTTCCCTCCATCACCGCCATTTTCGCCGATGTCAACCAGGCGCTGCCGGCTCCGACGCTGTTTCTGATCGGTGTCAGCAATCTGTTCAAATCATATTGGTGGGTCCTTGTGATCGTCATTATTTCATTCCTGATATTTTTTCGGCAATTCAAAAAGACTGAAAAGGGACGCGCCCTGATCGACAAGATGCTGCTCACCATGCCGATGGTCGGTCCGTTGATTCAAAAACTGGCGGTTGCCCGGTTTTCCCGAACTTTGGGCTCATTGCTCGCCAACGGTGTGTCCATGCTGCAGGCCATGGACATCGCCAAGAACATTGCCGGCAACGTTATGATATCCGAAGCCGTCGAAATCGCGTCCAGGGAAGTTGGTCAAGGACAGGGGTTGGCGAAATCGCTCTCAGCGACCCGAGTTTTTCCGGATTTGACGGTGCAGATGATTCAAGTCGGTGAGCAGAGCGCCACCCTGGAATCGATGCTTAACAAAATGGCAGATGTTTTTGACAGCGAAGCGGAATCGAGTATAATGAGCATGACCTCTCTGCTGGCCCCGATACTGATTCTGGTCATGGGTGTCATCGTCGGCTTTATCGTCCTGTCGATCTGTCTGCCGATCTTTGAAATGAGCACCCTGGTGCGATAACAACCGACATGCAGAATTTTTTTAAACGGGCGTTTATCATTTTACATTTGAAAAATTGACGTTTTTTATTTTGAGTCACGGGAGGGTAAATGGTTCTGAGAATACCCCGCGCGTTGCGCGGTAACAGCGGTTTTTCGCTGATCGAATTGATGGTGGTCGTGATCATTCTGGGCATCCTGGCCATGTATATCGGACCGAAACTGATGGGACGCACCGAGCAGGCCAAGGAGGTGCAGACCAGAGTTCAGATCGAGGGCCTCGAAACCGCTCTTAAACTTTACAAACTGGACAACGGCGTCTATCCGACCACTGAACAAGGTCTGCAGGCCCTGGTAGAAAGCCCGGATGCAGAAAATGTTTTGCAGAACTGGCGCAAAGGCGGTTACCTCGAGAAAGGCAAAGTCCCGAAGGATCCGTGGGGCAATGAATTTATCTACCTGTCACCCGGAATTCAAGGTGACTATGACATCACTTCTTACGGTGCAGACGGCGTGCCGGGCGGCGAGGACGAGAACAAGGATATCAACAGCTGGGAGATCGAGTAATCGTTCGATCCCCCCCTGTGTCTGCAGGCCGGAATTCATGCACCTCTTCTTGCTGAAACGTAAATCCAGTATTCTTCGATCCAGAACGCTGCCGATGCCGTTTTCCGGAGCCGGACACGGTTTTACGCTGATTGAGATCGCCGTAGTGATCCTGCTCATCAGTATCATGCTGCTGGTTGCCGTTCCGCGACTGCCGGACTCACCATTGACCGACCAGACCCGCAAAACCAAACGCTGGGTCATTCTTAAGGTTCAGGACCTGAAGGAGCGCGCCGTTCGGGATCAAAAAACGTACACGCTGCATGTCGGGATAGATTCGAAGCAATTGTGGGTCACGAGCGATGACATGTCGGATGAGAGCAAAGAACTGGCCGAAAAAAATGCTTTTAAACTCGACGAGGATTTGAAGGTGCTCGATGTCGAATATCCGGGAGACCAGAAAGTAGAATCCGGACGGGCCGATATCCTTTTTTTCGCAAAGGGCTACTCGGACCGGGCGATCATTCACATGTCCGACAGCGATGCGCGATTCTCGTTTCAAATCGAACCGTTTCTATCGAACGTCAAGCTCTACAATGCCTATACCGGCTTTGAGGAATAAGGCGATAACCCCCGACAGTTTTTTTCATGTCGGATAACCGGTCGCCAGCACCGAGCTTTGGTTTCTCGTAAAGGCACCCAATTTTATCGACGCCTGATTCAAGACGTGAGTCAATACTGAAAAGAATCTCTATGACCGGCATCCCGACACAAAGCCGACTGTCCCAACGAAACAACCGGCTCAACGGGTCTAACGGGCACAACCGGCTCAACGGGCTCAACGGGCTCAACCGTCCAAACGGTCAAGGTGGCTTTACCCTTATCGAGATGATGGTGGCGGTTTCCATTATCGCGATCGTTCTGACGGCCGTCTACCGATTGCACTCCCAGACGCTGTTGATGACCATTGGGGCTCGCTTTTACACCGTGGCGCCGCTGCTGGCACAAAATAAATTGGTCGACATTGAACTGAGCTCCGCACAAGAACTGGCCCAGGGAACCGGTAACTTCGGTAAAGATTTTCCCGATTACACATGGGAGGTCACCATCGACGACGTCAGCAGTGATCAACTCAAGACGGACTCAGAGCAATTAAAGGGCGCGGTGGAAAAACTGAAAAGAATCGATATAAAAGTTTTGTTCAACGAGGGTGAGATGGCTTACAACCTCCGCACCTACCGTTTCATAGCAAAGTGACGCGACAGTCGCCTCAACAGACGTGAAGAAAATGGTTTGGGCAAGACCAGAAGGAGAAGGCTGTATTGGCATTTGCCGACGATCGATGACACGGCCCAAAACTTTAATCTGAAAGCCTATGAAACATAGAGAAAGGAGACGTCCGACACAATCGGTTCGACCAAACGCTCATGATCTCCCCCATTCGATTCATAAATGATGAGTTCCGGCTTCGGCGATACAGGCCACGAACACCCAAAGAAAAACGGTCCGCAATGCGTGGCTTCACCTTGCTCGAGATCCTCATTGCCATATTCATCTTCGCGGTCGTCATCACGACCGTATTCGGCTCTTTCAATTTCGTGTTCGGAAAGATCGGAATCATTGAAGAAAGCAGGACAACCTATGAAATGGCAAAGGATTGCCTGAACCGCATGTCGATCGATCTCGCATCGGCTTATTTCCGTCAGTCACCGGCCTACAAACCGCCAAAGGAAGATGGAGAGCTGGATCCATACCGCCTGGTGGGGAAGCTATCCGACGCGGGGGGCGAGGATTTCGGTCAACTGAGGTTCACCGCCATGGCCCACCTGCCGCTGCAACAGCGCCAGCGCGACGGCGTAGCAGAAATCATTTATTACGTTACAACCGATCGCGACGGCACCAGGGTATTGCGACGTTCGGACCGACTCGATTTTTCCGTACCACGCGACAATCTGAGCGGCGATCCGATTTTGTGCGAAAACGTGAAGACCTTGACGTTCACCTATATCGATGCGGAGAACGATGAAAAAGAAACCTGGGATTCAGATTCGGACGATGTCGGCTACGCCACGCCGCGAGCGGTTCGGATCCAGCTTGAGATCGGCACGGATGAAAATTTTCACACATTCGAGACGACGGTCCTGTTTCCCCAGTACCGACAGGCTCTCAAATTGGCCGGTTGATGCCACGACTACGAACCTTGAGTATATATCGAATGTTGTACAATTTTAAACGATTAAGCCCGATAAACAACAAACGGGGCATGGCCCTTTTGATCACCCTGGCGGTCATCACACTCTTAGTCGCTGCCACTGTAGAGCTCAACCGGCAAGCCCGCGCCACGATATTCTCCAGTGCAGCCGTCCGTGACCGCCACCGCCTGGCGGAAATGGTGGTATCCGGGGTCAATGCGGCCATGGCCATGCTGGTTGATGACAAAAAGAACACCACTGCCGACTCGATGCAGGAAGATTGGGCCGATCCCGAAAAGGTCAACAGCATGCTGGAAGCCATTCCGTTCGAGGACGGCAAGCTGGAGGTTAAGATCAGCGATGAGCGCAGCCGCATCCAGGTCAATGCGCTGGTGAATTTTCCCGAAGGCCACGAATTCAATGAGAATCAGCGCCAGCTTTGGGAACGCCTCCTCAGGATGGCCTTCCTGGCATATGAACATCCGGATGAGACCGATCCGGTGAACACGATCATCAATTCCCTGAAGGACTGGCTAGATGCCGGCGATGATGATGCCATAACCGGCTTGAGCGGGGCCGAATCCGACTATTATCGTGATCTGGACCCGCCCATAACCATCCGAAACGGTCCCCTAACGCACATAAAAGAACTATTACAGGTCAAGGGGATCACACCGGAGCTGTTTTATGGTACAGATGAATTGCCGGGCCTGTCGGGTTATTTGACGGTCGATGGAATGAGCGATCAGGGCGGCAATTTTACTTTCGACGGCAAAATCAACATCAACACCGCGGAGATACCGGTTCTCATGGCCCTATTGCCGGAGGAGAACCAGGACCTGGGGCTGGCGATCAGCGAATTTCGCCTCGCAAAAACAAGCGACACTTACAACCACGATCTCTCAGGCAGCAACTGGTATAAACAGGTCCCCGGAGCCGGGGATATCGATATTGACAGTGGTCTTATCACCAATCAGAGCGATCTATTCAGGATCGAGGCGTCGGCGAGCCTCAACGGCGTCAGTCTTGCGGCTACGGTGATCGTTCACAGAGAGACCGAACCCGAAACCGGTCTGATACACTGCCGTGTCTTGAGTTGGGAACAAACTTGATGGTATAATGAGTTTTTAAGTCATTTAAATTTTTTAATCATCCTTAGCGCCTCACCAAGAACAGCCGGCAGGCGACCAAACCCTGTCGGAAGGAAGACGATGGGCAAAAGAATACTGGGCCTCGACATTCAAAACAAGGCCCTCGCAGCGGTGTTGGTCAACAGCGGCATAAAAGAAAGCCGGGTGGAGGCCTACACCTATATTCCGTTTCCGGAGGAAGGCGACAATCCCCTGGCCGCGGCTCTAAATACGCTGGTCCAGGAGATGCCGGTAGAGGGCTGCGTGTGCATTGTTTCGATACCCGCCGACCACGTGTCTTTTAGAAATTTGCGGGTGCCTTTCAAACAGGTTAATAAAATCAGACAAATTTTACCGTTTGAACTCGAACCGATGCTTCCCTTTCCCTTAGATGAGGTCGTTATCGAGTTTCATCCGATAAAACGCGACGGACAGGGTGAACAAACGGATGTGATCGCAGCCGCCTGCAATGTGTCCGGCCTCAAATCCATCTTGGACCTTTTAGGCACCCATCATATCAATCCGGAGATCGTGACGGTCAGCGGTTACCCCTCGGCACTCTGCCTGGCACGGTTGGGCGAACTCCCCGAAAACGCCCTGATTGTGGATGTCAGAAGCGGCAGCAGTACGATTTTCGTCGTGATTTCGGGACAGCTCTCGATGGTGCGGGCCCTGCCCGCCGACCGGGCTTACGAGTCGCATGCCGACATGCTTGGGCAAAGCATCCAGCGAACCCTGTACGCATTGGAGGAGAGCGGTGACCGCCCATTTAAGCCTGAGAAGATCTTTGTCACCGGACCGGCGCTGAGTGAAAACGGTTTCGAAGCCTCGCTGGCGCGGCTGCTGAAGGTACCGACGGAACGCACCGATCTGGTCAGAGATACGCAAGCCAGGATAAGAGTAATACCGGCTGATTCCTGGAAACCCCACCAAATGAACAATGCCCTCGCCCTGGCACTGATAGAGGTCATTGGTATAAAGGGGCTGAATTTTAGAAAAGGCCCCTTCGCCATAAAAAAACGCTGGACCGAATACAAAAAGAACATTATGGTTTCCGGCGGTTTGGCGGCCGGTCTTCTGCTGGTGTGGCTGCTGACCGTTTCAATCGACTATTATTATAAAAACAAACAGTTGGATGCGCTCAACAATCGCATCACCTCCATCTTCCAATCGACTTTTCCGGATGTGAAGAAAATCGTCAATCCCCTGCAGCAGATGCGGGTTAACATCGAGGAAGTGCGCAAGGTTTCCCTGCAACCAACAGGCGGGCAGGGAAACATGCTGACCATCGACATATTGAATGAAATCAGCAAAGGCATTCCAGACGACATCGACGTAAAATTTACCCGCACCGTAATCGGGGAAAACAATGTGGTGATCAACGGCGACTCCGACACGTTTAATTCCGTCGATGCCATTAAAAATCGGCTCGAGCAGAGCAAAAACTTCAAAACGGTCACGATTGTGTCGAGCACCAAGGATGATTCGAACAATCGGATTAAGTTTCGGTTGAAAATAGGGTATTAAGGGCTTTGAATTTAAGCGAGCTATCTGTTTGACATGAAAACACTATTAAAATTGCTGCCGTTTACGATCACCAAACGTGAGAAATACGCCATCTGGACTGCCGGCGCCCTGATCGCCGTCGTGATCCTGATGCAGGCCATCATTTTTCCCTTGGTAGAAAAGAGGCAGCAGCTGAGCCGGCAGATCGAGGTTCAAACCCAGACCCTGAAAGAAATGCTGGTTCTCAAAGCAGACTACGAAGGCACCAAGAAAATTGCCGACTCCGAAAGAGGCAGAATGGCAGGAAGGAGCAGTGGATTTACGCTGTTTTCCTTCCTCGACACCCTGGCCGGACAAGTCGGGCTCAAGGACCGCATCGCATACATGAAACCCTCAAAAACGACCCTCGAAAACACGCCGTATGCCCTGTCGGTCGTAGAGACCAAGCTTCAGAACATCACAATGAAACAGTTGACCTCTTACCTTTACAGAATAGAGACGTCGAACAATCTGGTAAGGGTAAAGGGGCTGTCGATATCCAAAACGGGTAAGCAGGCCGGAACCATAGATGCAGTCTTGATGGCAGAGACGTTCGACACCCGGTGATTCAACCGAGACTCGCGGTGCTCCGGCTGCTGAAACGGATTATCCGAATTCACAGCCGATAGTGGACCTGGCGGGCGAGGCGTTCGAACACAACCTGTAACAAAACGGCAAACAGGCGACCGTGAGAAAAATGAGACTTACGACGATCAATCTGAAAACCATCGGATGCTGTATGATCGTGCTGCTGATCATCATCGCAGGCATCACCGTGACCCGCGCGAATGCGGCTTCCAACACAGGCAATTCACCGGACCGCTTCGTCACCATCGACTTCAACAACGTCGACATCAACGTTTTTATTAAGTTCATCAGCGAGCTGACCGGCAAAAACTTCATCGTCGACCAGCGCGTCAGGGGCAATGTCACCATCATTTCACCGACCAAAATATCGGTTGCAGAGGCATACAAGGTTTTCGAGTCGGTGCTGGAAGTCAATGGTTTCAGTACCGTTAAAGCGGGAGAGGTGACCAAGATACTTCCCTCCCCGGAAGCCCGCACGAGTGATATCCCGACCCGCACCAGCACCAAGCCGGTAAAGCCGCAAGACCAGCTCGTTACCCAATTGATCCCTCTGACTTACGCCGATGCCGATGAAATCAAGAGGCTGTTCACCCCCATGGTGTCCAAAACCAGTCTCATCGTTGCCTACGATCCGACCAACACGCTGATCGTTACGGACGTGCTGTCGAATATCCAACGGCTGATAAAAATTTTGAAAGAAATCGATGTGACCGGTGTCGGCCGGCAAATATCGGTCATCCCCCTTCAGCATGCGGACAGTACCAAAATGGTCGAAACCCTGACGGCCCTTTTTCAGACCAGGGGTGCGCCCAAGAGGAGAACAGCCAGCAGCCGTGACGACACCAAATTTGTTGCCGACGAACGCACCAATACGGTGATAGTGCTGGCCAGTGAAGTGGAGATGGCCCGGGTCAGGCAGTTGATCGACTTTCTCGACCGTGAAACACCGCGAGGGAAGGAAAAAATACGGGTCTACTACCTCGAATATGCCAACGCCGAAGAAATTGCCAAGGTGCTGCAGAATCTGCCGAGTAAGGAGGCCACCTCGGTCAAGGAAAAGAGTGCAGCCGGCGCACCGCTGCTTGCGGGAAAGGTGAACATCACGGCCGACAAGGCCACCAACAGCCTCGTGATCACAGCCAGCAGCGACGATTACACGGTGGTGGAAGAAGTCATCAAGAAACTCGATATACCGCGACCGATGGTTTACATCGAAGCCGTGGTCATGGAGGTCAACGCTCAAAAAGACTTCAGCCTGGGAACGCAATGGACCGCGGCCGGCAGTACCAACATCGGCAACAAACCCGCCGCCGTGGGCGGGGGGTTTCTGGCGCCAGGCTCGGCTATTCCCGCTTTGACCCAGGGCGTACTGCCGCAGGGGTTCTCCTTCGGCGTATTTACCGAAGCGATCGATATAGCGGGAATTAAGTTCAACAACCTGACCGCACTGATTCAAGCGTTCAAGCAGGACAGAGACGTTAACATCCTGCAGACGCCGCAGATTCTAACCACCGAAAACGAAGAGGCCAAAATCAACGTCGGCCGGAACATCCCCTTCCAGACCCAATCATCCACCACAGACAATCAAACCTTCAACTCTTTCGAATACCGCGATGTCGGCACGATTTTAAAAATCACGCCGCACATCAGCATCGAGAGACTCGTGCGGCTCACCATCGGTCTCGAGGTCAGCGCCCTGGAATCGACGACGGATTTCCGCCCTACCACGCTCAAGCGCACGATCGACACAACGGTTATCGTGGACGACAAGAGCACCATCGTCATCGGCGGGCTGATTGAAGATACGAAAGCCGTTTCCGAATACAAGGTTCCCCTGCTGGGCGATATACCGGTGCTCGGATGGCTTTTTAAAGTTCAGAACAGCTCGCAGCAGAAAACCAATCTTTTCATCTTTCTGTCCCCGCACGTCATCAACAATCCGTCCGAAGCCGCTGACGTATACGGCCAAAAGAAAACAACGATGGATATCTTGCGCGGCGACCAAGGCGAAGAGCCCCAGATCCAAGAAGGAAATATTAAACTGTTTGGCATTCCCAGGCGAATGCCCTCAAGCGCCATAAAACAATAAGATTAAAGAAAGCCGATGGAGAACAGACTGTTCCACATCCTGGAAAACAGCTTCGGGATTTCCGAGGCGCGCTTCGAAGAGGCCCTGCTGGTCAAGAAAGAAAAAGGCGGCCGCCTCGGCGACATCCTGGTCACCCGAAACATCCTCTCGGAAAGACAGCTGCTCGAAGCGATGAGCTTTCTCTACGACCTGCCGGTCTGGTTCGATCTGCCGCTCGACAACATCGACTTCGCTTTCACCCGCAGCATCCCGATCCAGTTTCTGAAAAAATACCTCATGGTTCCGCTGGTCATCAAAGTCCAGGAGAACGGAAACGACGTCAAAGCGCCACCGGAAGCAAAAGATCTCGAAGAAGCACTGACACCGCATTCCAAGTATGTTATCGCCATGAACGACCCGTCCAGTTTTCAGCCGCTCGACGATTTGGTGCGCACACTGAGGCTGAAAGAATATGACGTGGTGCTCTCGACCAAAGAAGCCATCCTGGCCGCCATCAACATCTCCTACGACCTCAGCCAGAGCACGGCCGAGGAGCTCGTGCAGGGTCTGGAGGAGGATGGCAGCAACATCATCAGTGAACTCGAAGACACCGCCGACCTGCTGGATGACACCAGCGATGCACCCATCATAAAGCTGGTGAACCATATCCTTTCCCAATCGATTAAGGCCCGTGCCAGCGACATTCACATCGAACCCTACCAGGACAGCTTCAAAGTCCGCTATCGCATCGACGGCATCCTCTACGACTTGTTGACCCCGCCCAAGTGGATTCAACCGGCCTTGATCTCACGCATCAAGGTCATGGCCAAGTTGAACATTGCCGAGAAGCGGTTGCCCCAGGACGGTCGTTTGGACATCAAAATCGGCGCCCAGGACATCGATGTGCGCGTATCCACCATTCCGACGTCGTTTGGAGAGCGCGTGGTGCTCCGGCTCTTGAACAAAACCAGTGCGGTCTTCGATCTCCCGGAAATCGGACTGTCTCCCGACCGCTTGGCGTTGCTGAAAGAGCTGGTCCAGAGCCCAAACGGGATCATCCTGAACACCGGGCCGACCGGAAGCGGCAAAACCACAACGCTTTATGCGATTCTGACCACGATCAACAAACCGGACATCAACATCATCACGATCGAGGACCCGGTCGAATACCAAATCAAGGGCATCAGCCAGATCCAGGTCAATCCCAAGATCGATCTGACCTTTGCCCGGGGGTTGCGCTCCATCGTCCGCCAGGACCCGGATGTCATTCTCATCGGCGAAATCCGGGACAAGGAAACCGCCGACATTGCCGTTCAGTCGGCGCTTACCGGCCACCTGGTCTTCTCCACTCTCCACACCAACGATTCGGCCAGCGCGATTACCCGATTGGTGGATATCGGTGTCGAGCCATTCCTGATTTCGTCCTCTCTGATTGCGGTCATCGCCCAGCGGCTGCTCCGAACGCTTTGCAACGATTGCAAGGAAGCCTACCAACCCGACGATCTGGCCTTTAAGAGCATCGGTATGGATCCGGAGCGCTCCAAGGATCGGCGGATATATCGGGCAAGGGGATGCGAAAACTGTTTTCATACAGGGTATAAGGGCCGCAATGCGATATTCGAAATCATGGTACTGAATGAAGAATTAAGATCGTTGCTCCTGAAAAGCTATGATTCAAACGTGATTAAAAAAAGAGCACTGGAAATGAAGATGTTGTCGCTGCGCCAGGACGGCATTCAGAAGCTTCTTAACGGAGTCACCACCATCGAGGAAGTCTTCAGGGTCACCATGAAATAAGGCACCCCCCAATAAAACTACTTTAAATCCATGAGCTGTAGACCGATCCACGAAATAAGTTAGAATCGAGACGTTGCATCCCGTGGATCGGTCATAACCGTCTCACCGATGGGTGTGGCCTCAGCCGTTCGCCGGTTGCGGCAGGGGGGTTGTGAAGGCCGCCATGACCCACCCCGATTCACCACCCGGCAGCTGAACGTACCACCAGCCCGCTGCGTTGCCCTGGATGACCAGGCGGGTTCCTCTGACCACCTGACCGACCACCGCCTGGTTCACGCCGGGTCCGGATCGAACATTCAGCCGTTCGGCAATCACGGCGATCTGGTTGTCCGGGACGGGCAATTGGGCTAACCCATAGGGCGGAGCCGTTACCATTATCGCCGGCGGCGTCGAAACAACCCGGTAGCCCGATGGGACCCTCCGGTAGTAAACACCGCCGTAAGTAAAATAGGACGTTCTCCCGACGACAGTCATCCTGAATCCGACAGGAAGGCCGGCGACGACGGCACCCAGCGGAGCATTCACGACCGCATAGCCGACCGGGGCCTTTCGATAGAAAGTGCCGTGATGGTAAAAATACCTCGTCCTGCCGACCGACACGGCCCGATGGTTTTTCGGCAGGCCGACGACCACTTTACCGTGGCGTTGCGCGGGGTGCCGAACCTCCACCGCTCGACGAGGCTGCGCGAAGGCGCTGTCCGCCGTCATGGTCATCGCAATAAAGATTCCGGCCAAGGAAATGGCGGCAACAAGATATTTGGAATAGAGATTTGTTTTCATGTCCTGTCTCCTTTACCGTTTCCGACCGCTGCCTGGCGGATAAAAGGGCATCCGTTCCTTGTTGTGCCCAAGTGGTGATTGGAACTCTGAATCCCACCAAAGGCAGCGGCCGTTTGGTTTAGCGAGGTTTGCGCATCAGCAGTTGCGCCTGCTCATCGGTAATGGTACCGTCCGCAATCCCCTTTTCAACCAGGCGGGTCATGAGTGCCCGGCGCTGGGAGCGGAATTCCACCTGATCGACAATCTTCTTTTCCTGTTGCGGTGTCAGGTAACCGATCTTGGCGAGTTGGTTTACAAGATCTTTCATCTTTGTTTGCATCGTTGTGCGGAATGCCCCTCGATCGATCTGGTATTCGGATAGAAGATCAGGTAGGCGTTCATCGCGAAGCTTTGACGCAATGGTTTCGACCGGCTGCCCCGTCATTTCGGAAAGCGTCTGCACCGTCAAATTCTCGCGCAGGTAGCGGTTCAGGAGTTTGGCACCTCCGTCCCCGTGGCGACCATGGTGTCGATGGAACCGGGATGACTGCTCCGGCGGGCCGGCCGCAAACACTGTGCCTGAAAACGCGAGGGCAAAAACAAGAAGAATGATAACGGAGATCGTTGAGTTCTTTTTCATGGCAGATTTCCTTTCGTATTCAATTGTTGTTGGTTGTAACGGGCTGATTCAGCCTCGTTGGATCATATGATAGGGATCAATTGTGGAGGAAATATGAAGTAAACGTGTGAAGATTGTAGAGATTGAGTGAATTGTGAGGAAAATAGTGCAACTTAAGCTGGCCTATAAAATTTTCGCGGCGTTTCTGTTGACCTCTTTTATGGTTGTCGTCCTCATGATCGGCGGCATGCGCTATATTGTGTCGCGCAATTTTGCAGACTACGTCAACCAAACGGCCCTCGACCGACTCGATGCGCTCGTGGATGCATTGTCCGCCGAATATCAACGAGACCAGGGGTGGCAGCATTTGAAAGACCGACCCGATATCTGGCGCGACATCCTGCGGTCCGTCCGGCCGTGGAGAGAATTCGATCGCCGGCCGTCACCCGAAACCGATGAACCGGCCGGGCCGCCGGTCCCCGGTGCGCATGCCGTCCATGAAGGAAACCCTCCTGGAGCTGAAGATTCCGGATTACCGCCTGAAAAATCCGCCGCGCCTCTTCGCCACCTTCCGCGGGGGCTGTCCCTTTTCGATGACCAGAAGCAGCATATCGCCGGGTGGCCGCTCAGGGGCGCACCGGACAGTTACTCGCTGAGGGAAATAACCGTCAACGGCCGGACCGTTGGGTGGCTGGGACTCTACAAGAGAGAAAACCTGTCCAACCCTCTGGTGGTGTCTTTTATCAAAGCGCAATCCCTGGCATTTTATACCATCGGCGGCGGGATTCTGCTGCTGGCCGCCATTGTGTCGTTTTTACTGTCGAAGCACCTGCTGGCCCCCATCCGTCAACTCACCGCGGGGACACGGGCCCTGACGGCGTTCGAATTCGGTGCGAAAATCGACGTGCGCACGAAGGACGAGCTGGGCCAGCTGGCTGCGGATTTCAACCGGATGGCCGACACGCTTAAAAATTTTGAGAATCTGCGGCGTCAATGGATTGCCGATATTTCCCACGAATTGCGAACTCCGCTCGCGATTCTGAAGGGAGAAATCGAGGCCCTGCAGGATGGGGTTAGAAATCCAACCGAAGATAATCTGGCATCGTTGCAATCGGAGGTGAATCGCCTCAGTAAGCTGGTGGAAGATCTGCACCTGCTCTCCCTGGCCGACACGAAAAATCTGCTGACCAGAAAAGACGACATTGCGCCGTTTGAAATCCTGCAACAGATGGTCACGCATTACCAGAGCCGACTGGCAAGCCGAAACATCGATGTCCATCTCGAATTGAAAACCGGCAGCGCGGTCACGTTGAAAGGCGACGCCGATCGTTTGGCCCGGCTTTTTATCAATTTGCTGGAAAACACGCTGCGCTACACGGATTCACCGGGCGTTCTGAAAATCAAGGCCCTCCGCACCGACAGCCGATTGACAATCAGTTTCGAGGATACGGGTCCCGGAGTTCCGCCCGAAGCGATCGGCCGGTTGTTCGACCGGCTTTATCGCGTCGACTCATCCAGAAGCCGCGAACTGGGCGGCAGCGGTTTGGGTCTTGCGATCTGCAAACAGATTGTGGAAGCCCATGGCGGAACGATTCAGGCCGCCAATGCATCGTCAGGCGGTTTGCAGATTCGAATCGAGCTGCCGCACCATTCCGCCGATCCAGCGGAATGACCGCTGAGGTTGTCGGGTGGAACATTTATGAACAGACAAACGACCCTGTAAACCTTTCATAACAGGTGGGGTGACCGCCAATGGCGCACGAGCATATTCTGATCGTTGAAGATGAACGCAAGCTTGCCGATTTGCTGCGGGATTACCTGAGCGAAGCCGGATACACGGTGTCCTGGCTGGACAGAGGCGACCGGGTGGTGTCGCGTGTCAAGCAGGATCCGCCCGCAATGGTTCTGCTCGATATCATGCTGCCGGGAATGGACGGAACAGAGGTTTGCCGTGAAATAAGAAAATTTTCGAAGATCCCTATTCTGATGATCACCGCTCGGGTGGAAGAGATCGATCGCATCATCGGGCTGGAACTGGGGGCCGACGATTATATCTGCAAGCCGTTCAGCCCGAGGGAAGTGGTTGCACGGGTTAAGGCCGTTTTGAGAAGAGCGTACAGCGAACCGGAAACGACCCGACTGGCCGTCGGACCCATTTCCCTTGACGAGACGACCCGCCGGGTCAGCGTGGACGACGAGGTGTTGAACCTGACACCGAGTGAATTCGGACTGCTTAAAATAATGATGGCCCGTCCCGGCCGTGTTTTTTCACGCAGTGAACTGCTGGACAAAGTGCAGGGTTACCAGTTTGAGGGCTATGACCGCACCATCGACACCCACATAAAAAATATCCGCAAGAAGATCGCTGAAAAGCTTCCCGGCCGGGAAGTCATCCATACGGTTTACGGCATCGGGTATAAATTCGACAGCGAGGCCGAGTAAGACGATCGGATCTTTTTAACGCGTCACCCGGCAAAGAAAAGACGTCAGCGTTCACAGGGCACCGCATCTGCTTTGTTGTCGGGCACTTGAAGTACAAAAGGTCGTCTACGCGCCCGACGCCTTGCATCTGCGGCACCCTGTAAACGCTGACAATTGAGGTGGTTTGAAGTGCATCGGATTTTGCAACCCTGTGAACGGTTAAGAAAAGACTACTGCAGCCCCCTTACCGGCAGGGCGCGGTAAGCCCGCTGGTGGACCATGCGGTCGGTGTAATAAATCCCGCGCTGGAAGTTGAACACCGCCGCCGTTATCGCCTCCACATCCGACGTCCATACCCAGCCGCAGCTGATGCGGATCTGAGGGACGATCTTGACGTTCTGGCCGCAGACGGTTTCGTAGCCCTCATAGGCCGGATCCCTGACGTAAAGGGTCTTCAGTTCCTCCAGGGTCGGCAGGCGCCAGTTTGGGTATTTTTTCACCAGGGTGTCGGGAAAAGTATATCGAACCCAGCGCGTGGCCTGTTTCCAATCGATGTCGCCGTTGTTGTCCGTCTTGGACCACATCAGGTTCAGCTCGTGATCGGTGACCGTACCGTCGCCGTTGTCGGTAAAGCGGTCCTGCGACTGGACAGCGGGGACTAGTAGCACGATCATCGCCAGCGCCAAGCTGGCCCATAATGCCGTTCGGTTCACCATTCCTCCCCCTTTCAGCAAAAGATCTGCTGCATTGGTGGTGTGTAAATCACGCAACGGCCTGTTTGTTAATGGCGGCAGGCGGTAAAAACCGGCCCTTCCGGTTTTTGCAATTTTTTGGGTGCGCTTTCATCCTGCTGATAAAGCCGGTGGTTGTTTCGGTTGATGCAGGCGCAGCTGTTCTGGGCGGTCATTCATGTCACTGATGCCTATTCGCCCTCGGAAACATGAATGCGTTTACGCAGTCGTTCGGCACTCTCTTCATCTCGATAGGAAATGACGGTGACCGGCGAGCGGCGAAAAATCTTCTCTGCAACGGATCCCACGAAGAGATGCTCCAGTTCAGATCGCTCTTTGACGCCCATGACCACCATCTGGACGTCATATCTGACGATCGTTTTCAATAGT
>CAWBCG010000012.1:0-36924 GCA_963787235.1 uncultured delta proteobacterium | reverse complement strand
GGCCAGTGGGATCATGGGGTCGGTTGAGCCCGTTAGGCCCGTTGAGCCGGTTTAGCCCGTTGAGCCGGTTGAATCGGCGTTTCGCTGGGATCAGTCGTCATCTTGTGAGGCCCTTTTCGGTGGTGTTTCAAGTATCGAATCAGGCCGTCGATGATTTTGCGTACTTTTACGCAATGATCGTAAGCGCTTTGAAATTCGTCTCCGACGATATAATTTTGGTCTAAAGCCACATGCAGACAATTTTGCACTTCCGAGCATGAACGCCTCGAATTCGGTTTAGCCTGTTTAGCTCGTTGTGCCGGTTGAGCCGGTGTTTCGCTGGGATTACCCGCCATCTTGCGAGATCCTTTCCGATGGTTTTTCAAGTATCAAATCCGGCGTCGATAAATTTGCTTGCTTGTATGCTTTTGCTTTGCTTAAGCCCCTAAATCACCGGGCCAAACCGGCTAAACGGGCCTAACGGGCTCAACGGGCTAAACCGGCACAACGGGCTCAACCGGCCAAACCGACCCCCATTGTGCGACCGAAGCTTACGGCCTCGGGGCCGAAGCGGCGGCGGATGGCGTCGAGGGTTGTCATCAGGCGGTCGTGCCGTAGACCCGCAGCGGCGTCTTCGACGAAAAGGTCCAATTGGGCTGGCGGATAGGTCAGGCGGTCGCAGATCACCCGCAGGTTGCGGACCCGCACGCGGCGCACCCAGGCGCGGTGAAGGGCGACCCGGGCCGCGGTGAAAAGCCTCGGATCGCCGGCGGTTGCCGGTCGGGCGACGGCCTGGCGGGCGATCCGCCCGCCGTCGGCATAATCGAGGGTGATGCCGACGCGGCGGGCGGCCAGGCGCCGTCGGCGCAGGTCGGCACCGATCTGCTCCACGAGACGGTAAAGAATGCCGTTCACCACGGCCGTGTCGTTGGTGTCGGTGCCGAATGTGTGCTCGGCCCCGACCACCGAGGGGCCCTGGCCCACCGGGAGAACCGGCGAAGGGTCGATGCCGTGGACTGCTTCGTACAACACCCGGCTGCGGTTGCCGAACGCTACCGCGAGTTGGGTCGGCGACAGGCGGGCCAGTTGACCGGCGGATGCCAGGTTGAAATCCCGCAGTCGGCCGAGGTCCTCCGGCTCGATCCCGGGAATCAGCTGCAGGGACAGCGGTGCCAGAAAAGCGGTCTCCGTGCCCGGTTCGACAATCGATTCACCGTTCGGCTTGACTGTGCGCGAGGCGACCTTGGCTACCAGCTTGTTGGCGGCGACGGACCAGATCGGATCGAATTCCAAATCGTGGCGTACGGCCCGGCGGATGCGTTCGGCCAGATCCCGGGGGGGGCCGAAAAGGCGCCCCGTGCCGGTGGCATCGATGAACAGGTGGCCCTTGTGATCGGTCATTTCAATCAGCGGCGAGTAGGGCAGGGCGTGCCTGAGAAAACCGGTCATGGCCCGTTCGTAGCGGTCGGGGTGCGGCGGCAGCACGGCTGCATCCGGGCAGCAGCGCAGGGCCCGACGCAGGGCCATTGCCTTGCGGACGCCGCTTTGGTAAGCCTCATCGCTCATGTCGTACACGGCGGCGCGAGCGGCGCCGGCGGGTGCGATGATGACTGGTCGGCCCCGCAACCGGCTGTCAACCGCACGCTCCACCGCTACGGCAAAGTCGGCCACGTTCAAGTGAATGATCGCGCGTTCGTGCATTTCGGTTGAGCCCGTTGAGCCCGTTGGGCCCGTTTAGCTGGTTGGTCGTTGGGGTGGCCGATAGCTTTGCTCTGGGGGCGCTTTTTCTGATGTTGTTTCAAGTATCGAATAAGGCCGTCGATGATTTTGCGTACTTTTACGCAATGATCGTAGGCACTCCGAAATTCGTCTTCGGCGATATAATTTTGGTCTAAAGCCACGTACAGACAATTTTGCACTTCCGAACATGATCGCCTCGAATAGTTTAAAAACCTTACGAATTCATTGTTGGATTGTGCATCGAAACCTTCACAAGTGTTGTTCATTATCGAAATGGCGGCTCCGGTCATTTGTCCGGCTAATCGGAAATCTTTTGAAAATTCGGTACGTTTCGTAAATTCGTAAAGATTTCTGGTTAACTCTTTTGCCTCTCGCCAACATTCAAGGTCCTCGAACCGGTTGATTTTCATTTTTGCCGTTCTCCCTTTTCAGAAAGATTATTTGGTCACCCGTCCCTTCTATGCCTATCCCCAACTGATCCAACCGACTAAACCGGCTAACCGGTTAACCGGCACAACGGGCCTAACGGGCCTAACGGGCTAAACGGGCTAAACCGGCCCAACCGATTCAACGGGCCAACCGGCCCTCCGCAACAGGTGGATCATTCTGAGCGCATTCTGCGGTGCCTGGGCCTGTACGTGGTTGCTGAACAGCAGGATTCCTCTGCGGGCGCGGCGGGCCAATTGTCCAATCCGATCTTCGACCCACTCGCACATCTCGTCGTCGGTGTAGCAATAGTCGAACTGCCGCGAAGTCTTGCCCGAACGCCAGCCGCTTCCATTGCGGCCGTAGAAGCGGATGCAGAAGAGGTCCGGACTGGTGACGGCGTCCCGGACCGGGAAAATGGCCGGCGCAGGCGGGCCGTCGACGGTTACCAGTGCCACCTGCCGACGCTCCAGTTCGTTAAGGACCCGATCGTTGGCCCAGGAACGGTGGCGAAATTCAACGGCCAGGGGCAGCCCTCGGAGCATATCGAGCAGGGCCGCCAGGTGGCGACGATGAGCCGCCGTGCGGTCGAACGTCGGTGGAAGCTGGATCAGAACGGCCGCCAGTTGCCGGGTTTGAATCAGCGGTGCGAGGCCGTCCCGGTAGTCTTGTGCCAGGCCCGGCCAACGCTGAGCGTCGATTTCATGTGTCAGGGTGCGCGTCAGCCGGACCGCAAAAAGGAATGTCGGCGGGACCTGACGGCGGCGGCGTTCGAGCGTCTCGGCCCGGGGCAGCTGATAAGCCGTGGCGTTGATCTCGGTCATGGAGAAATGGCGGGCATACAGCGCCAGCATACGGCCGGGCGAGGTGCCGGGCGGGTAGAAGGCGGCAACCCATTCGGTGTAGGAATATCCGCTGGTGCCGACGTGGATACGGCAAGGTGTATGGGACGGCTTGGTTTCCATACGGTACGTCCAAGGTGCGCTCTTACTCCGATGCTGTTTGCGAGAGCTGAGAGCTGAAAGCTCAAAGCTCAAGATTCAAAGCTCAAAGTCGAGAATTTGTGCTCAAAGACAGGGCGGCGACTTCCTTTGCTTTCAGCCTGGGGTACTTTGGTCTTCAACTGTTCAGTGTCCACCCACGGTTTGATTAAGTCGTTGATCAGTTTCCGATCCAGAAATGTGCAATTTTCTGCAAGTTCAAGGAAATCAATGAATTGCGCGGAGGCGTACTCGTGTACGCCGCACAAGCGATTCCGCCGATTGACGCCGAAATTGCGGAAAAGGGCCATTTCTGGATGGAAACTATTTGATTCCTTCCGGTCCCCTGTAAACCCCAACGACCTTGCCCTGGACCAGGACATCTTCGAACCCATAGCGCAGAGGCGGGTAGGCCGGGTTTTCCGGGCGCAGTTCGATGTGATCGCGACGACGAAAAAACCGCTTGACCGTGGCTTCCTCCTGCCGGATCAGCGCCACCACGATTTCACCGTCCTGGGCGTATTGGCGCGGTTCGCAGATAACCAGGTCGCCGTCCAGGATGGCGGCCGCTTTCATCGAATCGCCTTTGACGCGCAGAGCGAATAGATGGGATCCGCGGTAGAGGTCGGCATCGACCACCAGGCTGCCGTCCCATTCCGGCTGGGCATACAGCGGCAGGCCGGCGGCGATCCGGCCGATGACCGGCACCTCCAGCCAGCGCATGGCGGCCGCGGTTTGTCGCGCGCGGTTGAGCAGGTGGACCGCACGGCTGTAGCGGCCGTCGCGCCGCACGAGTCCCTTGGCTTCCAAAGTTTTGAGCATTTGTGAAACCGCGGCATGGCTGACGCCCAGGTCGCGGGCAGCCTGTCTCAGGCTGGGAATTTTTCCGTCCCGGCGGACCGATTCTCCCAGGTAGGTGAGAAAGCGCTGCTGCTTCGGGGTGACATCCGACAGCATCACGAGACCTCCCTTCCGAAATCTTGATGGTTGCAATTTACCGCCAAAAAATGTAAATGTCAATGTAAATATTAATGTAAAGAATAGTTGAGCCGGTTGAGCCGGTTGAGCCGGTTGAGCCGGTTGAGCCGGTTGAGCCCGTTGAGCTGGTTCATGAGTGCGGGCTAACGGTCCAACCGACTATCAATTACTAATACTAAAGAGTACGAAACCCAGTCGACATAAGGAACTTGGGAAGGTTGAATTCAATTGAATTTAGGAAGGTCGATGGCGCGTATTTTACGTATCCATTAGTAAGTCGCTTAGGTCAGTTTGGTTTTACCGCTCGAGTCACGACTCAACCGACCCAACGGGCTAAACGGGCTCAACCGGCTCAACGGGCTAACGGACCTGACAATTCGGACAAATGTGGGTCGATCTTTGGCCGACGACGATGCGTTCGATCGGTCGCCGGCAGCGGGGGCAAGGCGTGCCGGTGCGGCGGAACACCTTGAGTTGATCCTGATTGCGTCCCGTGCGGCGTGCGATGGAATAGAAGTTGGCTTTGCCGGTTCCCAGGCTGGTGCCCAGGTTCTTCAAACCGCGTTTGAGGACGCGGGGAATCGTGCGGCGAAGGGTCTTGACCTCGGCATCGGAGAGGGTGTGTGAACGACGGCAGGGGTGGAGTCCGGCCTCCCAGAGGGCTTCGTCCACATAGATGTTGCCCAGACCGGCGATGACGGTTTGATCCAGCAGCAGCGGTTTGAGCAGCCGTTTACGGGAAGTCAGAATGTCCTTCAGCGCTTTAGTGCTGAAGGACGGCTCCAGCGGCTCCGTCCCCAATTGCCCGAGCACGGGTGCAAGATCTGACACCAGAAACACGCGTCCGAACTTGCGGGTGTCGTGGAACCGCAGTTCGAGCGTGTTGTCGAGCGTGAAAACGATATGTTCGTGATGAGACGGATCGGTGCCGCGCGGCACCAGGTGCAGTCGGCCGGACATGCGCAGGTGTATCAGCAGGTGTCCTTCAGGGGTCAGGTCGATCACGATGAATTTTCCCCGTCGCCGAATGGCGCCGATCGTCTTGAAGCGGATGCGGCGCTTGAAGTCGCGCACGCCGGGGGTTGCGACACTGCGCGGCCACGATACGCGGGCCCCGATGAAGGAGACGCCGACCAGGCCGGCGGCATTCAAGTCGTTGACCAGGGTTTGGACTTCAGGCAGTTCGGGCACTTTGGTGCATGTCCTCTCAAAAGCGGGCTTATACTTAAATGAAACCGCCTCAATGTTGGGTCAACCGGTTATCGTGTCAAGGGCGTTGATTCGATAAAATCGACAATGTCCTTCACTGACTCAACCGACTCAACCGACTTAACCGATTATTATGCGCCATGGTGACCATGAGCTTTTTAAGCAATCACCGAGAACTGCTGCGCGGAAGAGCGGCGGAGGTCAAAATATTCGCACAAGCGTCTTTGTGGTCCGTTGTGAGGGGCAGTGGTTTCGATCCTTGACGCTCATCCCCCTCTTTTGTATACTCTATTACTAAAAAATACAATATATTGTGTTTTTAGGTCCAAAGAACCTTCCGATGGCTTTTGGAAAGGATAAGGTGAACCGCCATGGATCTTTTACTCCAATCGGCAATCGGCCTGCTGCGCATCTGGCGGATCGAGCTTCTTCTCATCGTAATATTACTGGTGCTGGTGGTGATCATGCTGCTGGCGATCCGGATGTCGGGACGTCTGCCTGCCGACGGCTTTTCGGTGCTGAGGGAGCGCTTGGGCGGTTCCGATCAACGCCTGCATCACCTGGAAGAGGCCGTCAGAGACGAGGCCGACCGCAGCCGGCAGGAGGCTGCCGGCAACGCCAGGCTGATTCGTGAAGAACTGCGCGGAGCGGTAAGGGATTCCGGCGATTCGCTGCTCATGCGCATGGCGGAAAACGCCGGCATGCAAAAGGACCAACTCGATTCGTTTTCAAAGCAACTAATGGACATGACCCGGCTGCACGAAGAAAAGTTCGAGGCCTTGCGCCACACCGTTGAGAGCCGGCTGCGGGATCTGCAGCAGGATAACAGCCTTAAACTGGAACAGATGCGTGCCACGGTGGACGAGAAACTGCACGACACCCTGGAAAAGCGCCTGGGGGAATCCTTCAGGCAGGTTGGCGAACGTCTGGAACAGGTCTACAAGGGATTGGGTGAGATGCGCAACCTGGCCGTGGGGGTCGGTGACCTGAAGAAGGTGCTCACGAACGTAAAGACCCGCGGCACCTGGGGTGAAGTCAGACTCGGCGCCATCCTCGAGCAGATACTGACACCGGACCAGTTCGATGTCAACGTCGCCACCCGCAAGAACGGCGCCGAGCGGGTCGAATATGCGGTGCGCTTGCCGGGACCGGGTGACGACCGATCCCAGGTGGTGTGGCTGCCGATCGATGCGAAGTTTCCCCAGGAGGATTATCAGCGGCTGGTGGATGCCCAGGAGGCGGCCGAAAAGGAACAGGCTGAAAAATCGATCCACAGCCTGGAGACGCGTATCAAAGCCGAGGCCAAATTCATCCGCGAAAAATACATCGACCCGCCGCACACGACCGATTTCGGTATCCTGTTTCTGCCGGTTGAAGGGTTGTATGCCGAGGTGCTTCGAAGACCGGGGCTCTGCGATTTTCTGCAGCGTGAATACCGCGTGGTGGTCGCCGGCCCGACGACACTGGCGGCGCTGCTCAACAGCCTGCAGATGGGGTTCAGAAGCCTTGCGGTCGAAAAACACTCCAGCGAAGTGTGGCAGCTTCTGGGTATGGTCAAGACCGAGTTCGGCAAGTTCGGCGATGTGCTGGCGCGGACCAAGAAAAAACTTCAGGAGGCCAGCAACACCATCGACAGCGCTCAGGTCCGAACGCGGGTCATTTCACGCAAGCTGGAAAAAGTCCAGGAGATTCCACTGGACGGAGCCTCGACGGGTCCCGGAGACCAAGGTTTGCCGGTTGGCACATCGAGCCACTGCAACCTCGTTGAAAACGAGAGTTCTATAGATTATACCGGGTAAAGTTCACTGAGAACCGCTATAGGCTTTAAGATAAAGATTTTGGACGGCGTTATCGGTCGGTGGCGTATTACAATACAGCCTTCTCCCTCTATCCTTGCCCAAAACATTATCTTAAAGCCTATAGTGTCTAGTCACACGTAAATTGTCTTATCCATTTTCGGGCAGGCGGATGACCAGAACCGGCTTCTTGCAGCGCCTCAGGACCCGGCGCGATGTGCTGCCGATCACCACCTGCTCCAGCATCCCCTGTCCGTGAGACCCCATGACGATCATATCGGCGTCGATTTTCTCCGCGGTCGCGATAATACGACCCACCGGATGTCCGGTTTCCACGATGATCTGGTTGACAGTGAAGGGGCACTGCGGCGTTTCACGGCAAAAGGCCGCTGTGAAATCTTCCAGCCGCTTTTTGATGGAAGCGATGATCTCCTGCTCCTTTTCACTTCTGAGGGACGACCAGCGTTTTTCACCGACGATGTCACCGATGAGCAGCATGGTGGTCGGTGAGAGTTCCTCCAGCACATGCAGGATCGTTATCTTCGCTTTATACCTATTGGCTATGCTGGCGGCGTAACCGAATGCGAACCGGGCATTTTCCGATAGGTCCGTGGCATAAAGGATGTGTTTTATTTCCGGGATCATATTTTCTCCTCCCATGTGGACCGGACGGACGCCGCCCCTCATCGTTTACGGGCGGCGGTTGTCTGGCGGATAAAAAATGCCAACCGTCCCCGGAGGGACGGTTGGCATCAGTCGGGTTAAAACGGCCGTGATGGTGCCCGCCGGATTTAGGATTTTTTCAGTGGGTACTTGGGCTGAATAATATCGTAGTAGGCCTTTTCCGACACCGTGCCCCAGGTGCCGACAACTTTCTGAAAGGCTTTGAAGGAGTCATTGGCTTTGGTTGCCATGGGTGTTTTTTTGGCTTCTTCCTCCACGACTTCCTGTGAGAGTTTTCGCAGGGATTCGAGGACTCCTTCCGGAAACTGGATCAACTGCACGTTGTGTTTGGTGATCAGTTCCTGCAAGGCGGCACCGTTGCGGGCTTCGAACTGGGCGAGAACCCAGAGTTCGTTTTCCATGCAAACCGCGTCGAGAATTTGCTGCAAATCCTTTGGGAGCGACTCGTAGGCTTTCTTGTTGAAAAAGTATTCCAGGTAGGTACCGGGTTCATGCCAGCCGGGGTAGTAGTAGTACTTGGCCGCTTCCCAGAATCCCATTCGCAGGTCGTGCAGGGGGCCGACCCACTCGGTGGAGTCGATCACACCGCGCTCCAGGGAGGTGAAGATCTCGCCGCCCGGCAACAGGACCACCGTTCCGCCGGCCTTGGCCAGGACCTTGCCGCCCAGGCCCGGGATGCGCATCTTGAGCCCTTTGAAGTCGTCGATGGTGTTTATCTTCTTATTGAACCAGCCACCCATCTGGACCCCGGTTGACCCGCCGGGACGCGGCACCAGGTTGAAAGCGGCATAGCATTCCTCCCAGAGTTTCAGTCCGTCGCCGCCGTGGAACCAGGCTGCCATTCCCTGGGCGTTCATGCCGAAGGGTACTGCCGAAAACCACTGCGTGGCCGGCTCTTTGCCGGCCCAGTAATAGGCTGCGCCGCTGCCCACCTCGACCGTACCGTCGGAAACGGCCTGGAAACTTTCCAGGGGTGGAACGAGTTCTCCACCGGCAAACACCTGAATCTTGATGCGGCCGTCACTGACTTCTTCCACCCGTTTGGCGAGACGCTCGCAGCCTTCCTGCAGCACCGGCAGTTTGGGCGGCCAGGTGGTCACCATCTTCCATTGATATTTCTTTTGGGCGATAACCGCCGGGGCGCTCACGGCTGTGGCGGCCACGGCTGCGGCTCCGACTCCAGCCTTTTTCAGAAACTCCCGTCTCTTCATCATAATCCTCCTTGTGTCAATGGGTGAAGTTGCACGACGAAATCCACGCGCGGCGTCCTCCGTCGCCTTTACCGACCAGGTTCAATCCGAAAGTGACTTCATGCCGAAAATTCAGATCTGAAAGAAATATACAAAAAGGTTTACGCTACAAGCCATTGCCTTCATAGTTGACCTTATAGCCCGGCGATCGTGAGGTCAAGATCCAAAAATGACATGCGGCAACCAGGTGGCCAGCTTCGGGAAAAAGACGATTATCAGCAGGCCGATGAGCTGGAACAGGACAAACGGGATGATGCCGCGGTATATGTGACCTGTGGTTATTTCGGGCGGTGTCACCGCTTTCAGGTAGAACAGCGAAAAGCCGAACGGCGGCGTCAAAAACGATGTTTGCAAGTTGACTGCGATCAAAACGCAGAACCAGAGCGGATCGTAGCCGAAGTCGATCATTATGGGCGCCAGCACCGGCACGTGGATGAAGGTGATTTCGATGAAGTCGAGGAAGAACCCGATGCAGAAAATCAGCCCCATGACGATTGCCAGAACCACATTGTGAGAATACTTGGCGGCCAGGCCGCCAAGAAATTCGCGCACGAGGCTGTCGCCCCCCAGGCCGCGAAAAACCAGTCCGAAGGCTGCTGCGCCGCATAAAATAATGAAGACCATGCAGGTCAACCTGACGGTGGTCTGCATCACTTCGCGCAGAATGGTCAGGTTGAACTTTCGGTTGGCGATCGTCAGCATGGTGGAGCCGACAGCCCCAACGGCGGCGGCCTCTGTCGGCGAGGCGATGCCTGCGAAAATCGATCCCAGGACGAAGAGCATCAACGCCAGGGGCGGCACGAGCGCCTTCATGACCCTCAGGATCATTTGTTTTGGAGAAATGGCGGCCAACTCTGCCCGCGGAATGGCCGGGGCGTATTCTGGCTTGAGGATCGAGATGATCACGATGTAGAGGATGAACAATCCGACCAGGACCATGCCCGGCAGGACGGCGCCCATGAAGAGGTCACCGACGGGAACCCCGACGATATCGCCGATGAGCACCAGAACGATACTCGGCGGTATGATTTGACCCAGGGTTCCGGAAGCCGACACCGTGCCGGTGGCCAGTTCCTTCTGATAGCCGCGCCGCAGCATGGTGGGCACCGCCAACAGACCCATTGTGACCACCGTGGCTCCCACAATTCCCGTCGATGCACCGAGCAGCGCGCCGACCACGACGACGGATATGGCCAGCCCGCCACGCATTCGGCCGAACAACAGACCCATGGTGTCGAGCAGGTCTTCAGCCAGACCGGAGCGCTCCAGCATGACGCCCATGAAAACGAACAAGGGAACGGCAATAAGGGTCACGTTGGTCATCACGCCCCAGATCCGCAGGGGCAGCAGGTTGAAGAACGACCAACCGAAGCCGATCAGACCGAACACCAGGGCGGTCCCCATCAAAGTAAAGGTGACCGGAAAGCCGGCCATCAGCACAATCGTCAGCGCCAGGAACATCCATGCCGGGAGGTATTCCATCAGGCGCCCTCCCCCTTAACCGTTTCGATCCCCAGAATTTGAAGCAGGCTGTGGATGCCGAGGGAGAGCCCCTGAAGACAGAGAAGGCTGAATCCGATCGGAATCAGCCCCTTGACGATGTAGCGGTACGGTATGCCGCCGGGATCCGGGGATCCTTCCAGCATGGCATAGGAAGTATGCGCAAATTTCCATGACGTCAGGATGATCAGGATGCAGCCGGGAAACAGAAAAAACAGAACGCCGATCAGGTTGATCCAGGCCCGGCCTTTTACTGTCAGGCGCTGATAGATGATGTCGACCCGCACGTGGCCGTCCTGCAGAAGCGTATAGCCGGCCCCGATCAGAAAGATAAAGGCGAACAGGTGCCACTCGAGTTCCTGGGTGAAAACGAAACTGATGTTGAAGAGGTAGCGCATCACGACATCGGTGAACACCACCAGAACCAAACCGAGGCTTACCCAGGCGACTCCCCGTCCGATCCACTCGTTAATCGTGTCGATGATGCGGGCCAGCGTCATGAGTATTTTCATCTCGAGGCGCACCCTTGGAATGAATTGGATTCATTTAAAAATTGAAAATCGTTCATTAAGCACCGGACTATAGGTAAAAGAGAGGCCGGAGTCAAGATTAAATCCTTTATATACATCGACATATTCACAAGCAAACGTGCCGCCGAATCGATACGGCATTGCCGACGATGTGGCGATTTTCTTATCGGAACCGTTAAACTCATGTTTTCCTTGATTCCCGGAGGCGGATACATTAGGAGTTGACAATTGGGATAAATCTCATAATAAAGTCGAATGAAAGGAACGGCCGACGGGCTGGGAGCGATTGGATTTTATGGAGAGAAAACTCGGTTATTGGGCAGATAATTTCATCCAGCGCCAACGAACGGCCCGGGAAGCCATGGAATTGATTCGTCCAGGCCAGCGGGTGTTTATCGGCGCTTCTTCGGGTGAACCGCAGCATCTGGTTCGGGCGCTGTCGGAAGATCTGGAACGTCTGACGGATCTCGAGATTGTGCGTCTGATGGCTTATGAAAGCACACCGCTGTCCCTGATTGCCAACAAATCACGGGACGAGGCATTGAACATCCGCTTCTTTTATGCCGGTTCGGCCAAGCCGCGCGGCCTGGCCAGAAACAAGCGGTTCATCACCCCTCTCCATCTTTCCGCCGTGCCGCGACTGTTCAAGAGTCGCCGGCTGCCGGTTCACGTCGCTTTGATACAGGTTTCACCACCGGACGATTTCGGATGGATGAGTCTGGGCGTGTCGGTCGATATCACTCTGGCGGCTGCCCAATCGGCCGACATCGTCATTGCGCAGGTCAATTCCCATATGCCGCGGACCCTGGGACGCAGTTTCGTACATGTCAACGATGTCGACGTCATCGTGGAGCACGACGAAGAGCTTCTCACCATCGGCGCAACGGCGGACTCGCAGCAGGCCAACATCATTGCCAAGCATATTGCGCGTCTGGTGGACGATGGCTCCACCATCCAAATCGGGCTCGGCACAACCCCCCAAGCGGTGATGCTGGCCCTCTCGGGAAAAAACGATCTGGGCATTCACACCCAGTTTCTCACCGATGAGGTTATGCATCTGGTGGCCCGAGGGGTGATCACAAACCGCAAGAAAGGATTGAACGAGGGCAAGATCATCGCCAGCACGGCCATTGGCAGCAAGAGCCTTTACGAATTCATGCACGACAATCCGGGCATCGAACTCTATCCTTCGGATTACGTCAACAACCCGGCCGTCATTGCGCGGCATAACAAAATGGTGTCGATGAACGTGGCGATGACCATCGACCTGAGCGGACAGGTGGCGGCCGATGCCCTGCCGTCCAACCTGTTTTCCGGCTTGACCGGCATGCTCGACTTTGTCAGGGGCGCCGCCCAGGCCGAAAACGGCAAGTCGATCCTGATGCTCCCCTCCACCAACCGAAACGGCAAGAGGAGTCGCATCGTAACGGTGCTGGACGATACGGCCGTGGTGATTCCCCGCAGCGACGTCTCGCATGTCGTGACCGAGTACGGTGCGGTCAACCTGTTCGGGAAAAGCCTTCAGGAGCGTGCTGTTGCGCTGATCAGCATCGCTCACCCGGATTTTCGCGACCAGCTGTTCCACGAGGCCAAGAATGCGGGACTGCTCAGTCGGGATCGGTCCCTGGCGGAATCCCTTCAGGGGATTTATCCGGTGCAGCTGGAGGAAACGGTCAAGATAAACGGCCAGGAGTTGGTCATCCGGCCGGCCACACCGGTTGACACCCGCCGCATCCAGGAGCATTTCTACGCCCTCGATGAAAAGGATGTCGTGTCGCGCTTTTTTTACGAAAAAACACGGTTTAATCTCGAAGAAATCGAAGGCGTCTCCCAGATCGATTACGTCAACGATCTGACTCTTCTGGCACTCGTGGGCGACCCCGGGTTCCGCCGTGTGGTCGGTATCGGCGAATTTTTGTTCGACCCGGCCAAGAACCTGGCCGAAGTGGCCTTTTCGATCAGCAAGGAATTTCAGGGCAAAGGAATCGGAAAACTCCTGATCCGCAAACTCGGTACGGCGGCAAGAGATAACGGCATTGCCGGGTTTATAGCCTACACCTCTCATAAAAACGAAAGCATGATCAAGCTGTTCAACAGCCTGCCGTTCACGATAAAGACGTTCTTCGACGGTGAGATGCTGATGCTCAGCTGCCGGTTCGACGAACCGCGTGAGAAAGAGGTGAAACCGTAACAGAAGTAACCTAACCAGTGGCCATTCAGAAGTAGCAGATTTTGGTTCAGGCAAAGGTCGCAGCGAATTTGAAACCGCAGGCGTAGCGGCGCTACGTCGAGGATTTCAAATTCGCGAGAACGCCGGCCTGGGCCAAAAGATGCTGTTTATGGATGGCCACTATTGGAGCGCCCAGTCATCCTATGCCGAAAGTGACTTTTCTACCCCATAAAAAAGAAATTCAAGTTGATGAAGGCGAAATTCTGATCCGGGCCGCTTTGGAAGCCGGAGTGCACGTGAACGCCTCCTGCGGCGGAGAAGGACTTTGCGGCAAATGCCGTGTCATGATCGAAGAGGGTCGCGTCGAGGATGGCACTAGCGAGAAGCTCAGCCGACAGGACGTGGAGAACGGCTATCGCCTGGCCTGCCGCAGCCGTGTTGTCGAAGACCTCGTGGTGCGCATTCCGGTCGAGTCCGAGGTGGATGCGGCCGTGCTGAACATGCAGGCCACACCGCGGCGCACGGCGCGCATTCAGGAAATGAACCTGGAGGAACTGAAGGAAAAGGGCCTGTTCGTGCCGCCGGTGGAAAAGAAATACCTGGAACTGCCCCCACCCACCGCCCAGGACAACCTGGCCGACGCGACCCGGTTGGTGAGTTTCTTGAAATTGAAGCACGACGAACACCGATTGGTGGTCGAGCTGCCGGTCATCCGAAAACTGCCCGATGTTCTGCGACAGGACGATTTCCGGATCACGGCTACCCTGGAAAGGCCGGTTCACGAAGGCCGCAAAACCCGCATCATCGACGCGCAGCCCGGCGACACGACCGACCGCAACTACGCCATCGCCGTGGACATCGGAACCACCACTATTTATGCCCAGCTGATCGATCTGATCAGCGGCGCCGTGCTGGCCCAGTTCGGGGAGTTCAACGGCCAGATCAGCTACGGTGAAGACGTCATCAGCCGAATCGTCTACGCCGAAAAACCAGGAGGACTTGAACGGCTGCACACGGTGGTCCTTCAGACCATCAACACCGTGATTCGTAAAATCATCCGGCGGGCTGGAATCGCGACCGAAGAGGTTTCCGCCATAACCCTGGCCGGCAACACCACCATGACCCAACTCTTTCTGAAGGTGAATCCGCGCTTCATTCGGCGATCGCCTTACGTGCCGGCATCCACGTTTTACCCGCCGATCGACGCCGTGGGCCTGGGCTTGGAGTTGGCCGACCACGTTTCCGCGCTGGTGTTTCCCTCCGTTTCCAGCTATGTGGGGGGCGACATCGTTGCCGGTATCATGGGATCGGGTGTATACCGCACCGAGGAGCTGACCCTTTTTATCGACATTGGAACCAATGCCGAAATCGTCATCGGCAACAAAGACTGGTTTGCCTGTGCGGCGGCTTCGGCCGGACCGGCCTTCGAAGGCGGCGGCATCGCCTTCGGCATGCGGGCGTCCAAGGGCGCCATCGAAGATTTCTCGATCGATCCGCTGACCCAGGAACCGATGATCATCACCATCGGCAACGTACGGCCCAAGGGCATCTGCGGCTCGGGCCTCATCATCTTTGTGGCGACGATGTTCGAAATGGGCATCATCGATAACCAGGGCAAATTCAACCGGAAGCTCGACACCCCGCGCATCCGTGAAACCGACGGCATTTGGGAATACGTCCTGGTCTGGAAGGACGCAACCCAGCTCGACCGGGACATCGTCATCACCGAAATCGACATCGAAAACCTCATCCGGGCCAAAGGGGCGATTTACAGTGCTTGCATGACACTGCTGGCCGAGGTGGGCATGGGCATTGCGGACATCGAGCGCATCGTTCTGGCCGGTGGCTTTGGCAGCTACGTCGATCTGGCCAAGGCGATGACCATCGGTCTGTTGCCGGAAATCGATCCGGATCGGGTGACGTTTGTCGGAAACGGTTCGCTGATGGGTGCCAAGATGAGTGCCCTGACCAACCGGATTCGCCGCGACGTGGTGGAGGTCACCCGCAAGATGACCAACTTCGAGCTGTCCGAGACGACGTCTTTCATGGACAATTACGTGGCGGCACTTTTTCTGCCCCACACCGATCTCAACCAGTTTCCGAAGCTAAAGGCCCGTCTGGATCAACGCAGGGCTGTATTGAATTCATAGTGCGAATGTTGCCCTGAGGTTGCTTGATTTTTGGACTCATCTATTGACAAAGATGATTTGCCAATATAAGAAATCTTTTTTGGCAACATCCAATTGAATGCGATGGACGATTTTTACCTTTTACGGTTTGACTTTCCCTCATCTGTTGCAACGACACCACCGGCGCCCTTCGGGCCGTTACATCATAATTATAAAAACAAAAAATACCTGCTGTAGATCGTTACACTTTAGAAGTGAATAGACTGGAAAATTTCAAAAGACGAAAGGGGGGGTAAAACTTCGATTCTCCGGGCGATTCTCATTTTGCCCGGTTGGTGTGCGCAAGCTCGCGTGGAGCATAACCTCATCGAATGACTAAAATTATTGAGATGAAGGAGGTAACATTGGGCTTCGAATTTTACAAGGAATCGTACACGGGAAAGATCAAAGAGATCACCCTGGGGGAAGGCGCGAAAGCGGTGACCGTCGGCGGTGAAAACTGCTATCCGTTTTACCAGTTTGAAGGTGAAGTGCCCAACAAACCCAGGATTGCAATGGAAGTCTGGGACATGGAGCCGGAAGACTGGGCGGAAGCCGCCTTGAGTCCGTTCAAGGATGTGATTGCCGACCCGGCGGCCTGGGCCAAAAAATGCGTCGACGACTATGGCGCCGAGCTGATCGTGCTCCAGTTAAAGAGCATCGATCCGAACGGCCAGAACAGGGACGCTGCCGACGCGGCCGCCGTGGTTAAAAAAGTGGCCGACGCCATCGACGTGCCGCTGATCGTCTGGGGATGCGCGAATGTTCAAAAGGACGAGGAGGTCCTTAAAAAAGTGGCCGAAACCTGCCAGGACAAGTCCCTGGTCATGGGGCCGGTGGAAGACAAGAACCACAAGGGCATCGGCGCTGCGGCCATGGGCTACGGGCACACGATCATCTCCTCGTCACCCATCGACGTCAACCTCGCCAAGCAGATCAACATCCTGCTCGAAAACCTGGGTGTGCCAGGCGACCGGGTCATCATCGATCCAACGACAGGCGGTCTGGGCTACGGTCTGGAATACTCCTACTCCGTCATGGAGCGAATCCGTATGGCCGCTCTGACGCAGGGCGACGACAAATTGCAGCTGCCGATCATCAACAACGTGGCCAATGAGGTCTGGAAGTGCAAAGAGGCCAAACAGCCGGCGGACGATGACCCCATTCTCGGCGACCCGGAGCGGCGGGCCATCCTCATGGAAGCCACCGCGGCGGTCTCCTACCTGACGGCCGGGAGCGACATTCTGATCATGCGCCATCCCGAGGCCATCCGTATGGTCAAGTCCTACATCGACTTGATTGCCGACGGCGGGTCCGCGGCCGATGTGGCCCCCATCAAAAAGTCCCTGTCCGATGTCGACATCGACTATGCGTCGCTGGCACCGCAACCGGACCTGACCATCGAAGCCGAGAAGAAGGCAGCTCCGGCAGCCAAGGCAGCGCCGGCGGCCAAGGCAGCCCCGGCTAAACCGGCTGCAGAGGCCAAACCCGCAGCCGCACCTAAACCGGCGGAAGCACCTAAGCCGGCGGAGGTACCCAAACCGGCGGAGGCACCCAAACCGGCGGAGGCAAAAATAGAGGCGGACAAGGTCGACGTGGAGGCTAAGGCCAAGGCCGACGCGGAAGCCAAGGCCAAGGCCGACGCGGAAGCCAAAGCCAAGGCCGAGGAAGAGGCCAAGCGCAAAGCCGAGGCCGCAGCCAAGGCCAAGGCTGAAGCGGAAGCCAAGGCCCAGGCCTCAGCCAATGCCAAAATCGAGGCAGAAGAAGACAAAATCCGCGCCAAACGCGCGGCAGAGCGCGAAGCCCTGAATGCCAAGCGCAAGCAAGCCGACAAGGGAAAGGTCGCTGAGAAAGCGGCTCTTGAGGGCAAGCAAAAAAAAGATGCCAAGGCGAAAAAGGCGGGCGTGACACCGGCCGTCGACCAGGAGAGCAAGCTGGAACAGATGCTCTACAAACTGAACCGCATTCACAAGCGCATCGACTAAAGGCTACTGCACCCGGAACCGGCCGTATGCCGGAACCGCAGGGAGTGAACGGTTTTTAAAAAGCCCAACGATATAACAGTTTTCACTTTTAACGACCTCAACGAAGGAGGATGAAGGTATGTCAAGACTCGTTGCATTTGCCGCCATCCAGGGTGGCTACAATATCGTTTCCAAGGTTGAAGGAAGATACAAGAGAGCCCTGCAGACCTACAATGCGGACACCCAGGTGGGGTTTCCCAACACGGCCTACTACCTGCCGGTGATTTATTCCCTGCTCGGCCTGAAGGTCGAAACGCTGGAAGATGTTAAAAAACCTCTCGATTTTGCCCGCGGACTGCTGCCGCCCCACGTCAAGGGTCATAATCACCTGCCGTATCTTGGACCCCTGCTGGATGCCGGCATGGCGGCCATCCTGGCATTCGAGATCGACGAAGCGCTGCGGTATCTGGAAGAGCCCGATTTTTATCTGCACTCCGAAGAACCGGACATCGAGGCCGGCAAGATCTGGCTCGGAGCGGCCGACGACACGGTTTTCCGCAAAAGAGGCGTGGAGTTCGTCGACGGTTCGGCCCCTGGTTTTGCGGCCATCGTCGGTTCGGCACCGGATCCCGAAACCGCCAAGATGATCGTGGAAGAGTATCAGCGCCGCAGCCTCTATATTTTCTGCGCGGCCCACCAGAACGGCACGACCGTGATCGAGCAGCTCATCCAGGCCGGGGTTCAGGTCGGTTGGAACACCCGCATCGTCCCCTTCGGCCCGGACATTTCATCGGCCGTCTTCGCCCTCGGGTTCGCCAACCGGGCGGCCATGGCCTTCGGCGGTGTCAAGCCGGGTGATTACAAGAAGATGCTGCTCTACAACAAGGACCGGATCTTCGCTTTCGTCAACGCCCTGGGCGATGTAAACGCCGAATGGGCGGCGGCGGCGGCCGGTGCGGTCAACTGGGGCTTTCCGACCCTGGCCGACACCGACATTCCCGAGATCCTGCCCACGGGTGTCTGCACCTACGAGCACGTCGTCGCCAACGTGCCGCACGACAAGATGGTCGAAAAATCGGTGGAGGTTCGCGGCCTGAAGACCACCGTGTCTCAGATCGAGATTCCCTGCGCCTTCGGTCCGGCTTACGAGGGCGAGCGGGTGCGCGGCGCCGATCTTTTCTGCCAGATGGGCGGCGGCAAGACCCAGGCCACCGAACTGGTCAAGATGGCCGAGATGAACGAGATCGAAGACGGCAAAGTGATCATCGACGGTCCGAACGTCACCGACATCAAGGAAGGCGATACTCTGCCGCTCGGCATTTACGTTCAGGTGGCCGGTCGGGAATTCCAGACCGATTTCGAACCGATCATCGAGCGCCAGATCCACCACCTGATCAATTACATCCAGGGCGTGATGCACATCGGTCAGCGGGATATCGCGTGGGTGCGTGTCGGCAAGGCGGCCATCGAAAAAGGGTTCACCCTCAAAGATATCGGCGTCGTGCTGCATGCCAAGTTTCACCAGGATTTCGGCAACATCTTCGACAAGGTTCAGGTCACCCTGATCACCGACAAGAAAAAAGTCGACGAGCTCACCAAGCGTGCCCGGGGCGAATACAGGACCAGAGACGAACGGGTGGAGAAGATGAAAGACGAGGACGTGGAGACCTACTACTCCTGCACCCTCTGCCAGTCTTTCGCGCCCACGCACGTCTGCACGGTCAGCCCGGAGAGAACCGGTCTCTGCGGCGCCTATAACTGGATGGACTGCAAGGCCTCCTTCGAGATCAACCCCACCGGCCCCAATCAGCCGATCGAAAAGGGCGAGTGCCTCGACCCGAAGCTGGGCCAGTGGAAAGGCGTCAACGAGTTCGTCAGGAAAGCCTCAAGAGGTGCCATCGATCACTACAACTTCTATTCCATGGTAGTCGACCCGATGACCACCTGCGGCTGCTGTGAATGCATCGCGGCCATGCTGCCGGCCTGTAACGGTGTCATGACCGTTCACCGGGATTACACCGGGGAAACCCCCTGCGGCATGAAGTTCACCACCCTGGCCGGTGTAATGGGCGGCGGTGCCTCCTCGCCGGGTTTCGTCGGGCACTCGAAGTTCAACATCACCCAGGGCAAGTTCCTCGTTGGAGACGGCGGCCTGCTGCGGATGGTCTGGATGCCCAAGAGCCTGAAGGAGGAAATCAAGGAGCGGATCATCAAGCGAGCAACCGAAATGGGTGTTCCGGACCTGATCGATAAGATCGCCGATGAGACCATCGGGCTCACAGAAGAGGAGATTATGCCCTTCCTGCAGGAAAAGGGGCACCCGGCCCTCTCCATGGAGCCGCTGATCAAGTAAAAACACCCGTCATGTCGCGTGTCGCGCGCTGCGAGCGGCGGTTGAAGAAATTCGACCGCCCGCCGCGCAGCGAACGACCCGGAACCGGCAACTCGACCAACTCGACTGAAGGAGAAAAATAATGGCATTAACCGGTATTCAGATTTTCAAACTCCTGCCGAAAACCAACTGCAAGGAATGCGGCGTTCCGACCTGCCTGGCCTTTGCCATGAACCTGGCTTCGGGCAAGGGTGAACTCGACAGCTGCCCCTATGTATCTGACGAAGCCCGCGGACAATTGGCCGAGGCTTCCGCACCGCCCATCCGTCCGGTGGTAATCGGGCAAGGCGTCCGCAAACTGACCGTCGGCGGTGAACTTGTGTTGAGCCGTCACGAAAAAACCTTTTACAACAAGACGGGCCTGGCCGCCCTTGTCGGCTCGGACATCCCGCAGGCCGACCTGGAGGCCAAACTGAAGGTCTGGAACGCTTTTCAGTTTGAACGGGTCGGATTGAACCTGCGTCCGGAACTGGTGGCGCTGAAGGACGTCGACGGCGACGCGGCCGCTTTTGCCGCAAAAGCCAAAACGATCGCCGAAACCTCCGAATTCAACCTGATCCTGATGACCGAGGATCCCGAGGTGATGAAGGCCGGTGTCGAAGCCTGCAAGTTCAAGCGACCCCTGATGTATGCCGCCACCGCGGCCAATGTCGACGCCTTCGGCGCCTTGGCCAAGGAGAACGATCTGCCCCTGGCGGTCAAAGCCGATTCGGTTGAAGCCTTGATTCCCCTTTCGGACAAATTGACCGGAATGGGATTGAAGGACCTGGTTTTCGATCCGGGCTCCAGGGAGATCAAGCAGTCCTTTACCGACCAGGTGGCGATCCGGCGGGCGGCGCTGAAAAACGCCAATCGTTCGGTGGGCTTTCCGACCATCACCTTTCCGTGCGAGATGGCCTCCAATCTCGATGTCGAAACGATGCTTGGCGCCCTCTACATCGGCAAGTACGCCGGGATCGTCGTCTTTTCGGATTTCAAGAGCGAGAGCCTCTTCCCGCTGCTCCTGGAAAGGTTGAACATCTTTACCGACCCGCAGCGCCCGATGACGGTGACCGAAGGCATTTACGAAATCGGCAACCCGGATGAGAATTCGCCGGTTCTGGTCACTACCAATTTCGCTCTGACCTATTTCATCGTATCCGGCGAAATTGAGGGCAGCCGGGTTCCCTCGTGGCTTCTGATAAAGGACTCTGAAGGCCTGTCGGTCATGACGGCCTGGGCGGCCGGTAAATTTGCCGGCGACGATGTCGGTATCTTCGTCAAGAAGAGCGGCATTGCCGATAAAGTCAAGCACCAGAAGATCATCATCCCTGGATACGCCGCTGCGATCGCCGGCGATATGGAAGAGGAACTGCCGGGCTGGAAAATCACTGTAGGGCCGCGCGAAGCCGCCCATATCTCCGGATTTCTCAAGGGAAAACAATAAACTGGCAGTGCCGGTTGAAGAACGGTCGGCTGCCGTTCTTCAACCGCTTGTCGAAAAATTCAGAAATGCCACAGAGGAGGGAGAGTCGATGCTGCTGATAGGCGAAAGTTTAAACGTCATTTCACGAAAGATCGGTAAGGCGTATAAAGAACGCGACCCCAAACCGATCCAGGAGGAAGCTCTTTTTCAGCGGGAAAAGGGCATGGACTACATCGATATCAACCTGGGGCCGGCCAAGAAAGACGGGCACGAGCTGATGCCGTGGGTGGTCCAGACCGTTCAGGAAGTGGTAGATGATGTCCCGCTGGCGCTGGACACCTCGAACATCGATGCCATCGAGGCGGCACTCAAAGTGATCAAACCGGTCAAGAGCGGAACGTCCCACATCATCAATTCGATCATGGTGCGCGCCGAACGCTACGAACGGATGGTGCCGATCGCTGCCGAACACGGAGCGGACTTCATTGCCCTTATGTGGGGGCCGGAAGGGCTGCCGCGGGATGAAAACGAACGGGCGGCGTTGTGTGTCGAACTGCTGTATTTCGCCAATGAAGCCGGAATTCCGAATGAAAAAATCTGGGTCGACGGCATCGTCACTCCGGTCAACATCCAGCAACCCCAATTGATCAGCCTGATGGAGTTTCAGAAGATGCTGGCGGACATCGCGCCAGGTGCAAAGAGCACCTGCGGTCTGTCCAACATTTCCAACGGACCGCCGGACCACTTGCGTCCGATCCTGAACCAGACATATATGGTCATGCTCGGAAAATGCGGAATGGTTTCAGTGATTGCAGACCCGCTCGATACCCAGTTGGCCGATATCGCCAAGGGCAAGCGCCAGGACATCGTCGATCTCATCTACGGGATGATGGATGGCAACGAGCCGGATATCGCGAGCCTGCCGAAAGAACTTCAGGATTACGCCAAAACCGTGAATGTTATTCTCGGCAAATCGCTCTATTCGGATTCCTGGCTTGAAATATAAACCGGAACTGACCGGTTTCAGGGTACACGGTTCAAGGTATAAAGGTTCAGGGGTTCGACGGCTCGGGGATTTGTATTTCAACCTTGAACCCGTAGCCTTGAAAGCGGAACCGCTTGACTCAGGGTAATAAAATATAGCGGTCTTCGGGTTGCGTGTCGGCGGATTGAATCGGATGCGGCATTCCGCTTTAACCGAGAACCTGACCCGAGACCCGCTGAAAACGGTTCTGAACATAATGAGCCTCGCTCCTTCGGGCCGGGGCTCTTTTTATTCAGGTGCCGATTCAATAACAGGTCTTACCATGCCCCGCATCGACGATTACAAGCAGGCCCGCCGAATCGCCGTCGCCACCTTGGCTGCGAAAGATATCGACGCTACTGTCAATAGATCCGGTTTCGAAGGAGAGCCCGGAAAGCGCATCCGGGTTCCCTTTTTGAACCGTGTTTACCGCGTCGATTTACCGGAATTCAATTTTACGGACATTGCCGACGCCGCTGCCGACGTTCCAATCCAGGAACAAGTACTGATTCTGCATTACCTGATGTCCGAAAGCAACCGGAAGCCGAGTGGGAACTGGATTGCCTACCGCGAAATTCCCGGGGCTGGTTTTTACTACAGCGCCTTCGTCAAGCGGGCCATCGACCCTCTGAAAAATATCTTCGGCCACAACACCGCCGCCGTGAAGAAGTTGGCTCGATTCCTGAACGGAACGCCCGCCGATACCGGTGATGCGGGGTTCGACTTCACCGTTTTTCCCAAAGTGCCCCTGCGCTTGATTTTGTGGCAGGGCGACGATGAATTTCCACCCGATGCCAGTATCCTTTTCGACGAAACTGCCGGTGACTACCTGTCACCCGAAGATGCCGCCTGGTTGGCAGGGATGGTGGTTTATCGCTTGGCGGCATTGTCGAAGGCGTGACGGGTTTTATTTATTGTCCCACTCGGGGAATTGGAAAAAAGCCCTCGCCTTTAGTCGAAGACTTTAGTTTAATGGTTGATGTCGCCATAAGGGTTCAAGGGTCCAGGGGCCAAGGGTTCGAGTAAAGGCTTGTGGGGTCTTTTTCACTTGGCCCCTCGAACCCCAAGCCTTCGGCTTTAGCCGAGGGTAGTTGACCTGCGAGACGTCACTCTTGCCCACTTGCTATCGGCAATCCACGTTCCTTCCACTGCCCCCAGCCGTTCTTGAGATGAAAAACGCTTTCAAATCCGGCCAGGGACAGTTTCTCGGCCAGACTTGTTGACAGAGTGCAGGCATTGCCTTCACAGTAGGTGATCAGCACGGTCTCTGCGGGCGTCTTCTCCAAAAAGGAACCGATGTGATTTTCGAAGTCCAGGTCCGGAATATTGACGGCTCCCTTGATGTGGCCGGCCCGGTAATCGGCTTCCGAGCGGGCATCCACAAACAGGGCCGCTCCCTCCTCAAACATGTGGATGGCTTCTTCAATCGATATGTCCCCAATGGTGTTCGACCCATCGGGCTCGTTGACCGCGGCAGGTGAGCTGTCGACGGCTTTTGTGTTTCCCGGCAGCGGCAGCGAATGCTCTCTGAGAGAGTTGAACCCGAATGCCAGGCAGCCTGCGAAAAACAGAATCACCGTGGCTTCCCGAAATCCCTTCCATTTCATAATATTGTACCACAATTTTCCTATCTCAATTTTCCTATTAAACCGTCATGGCCCTTCGGGCTACCACGATGCATGAAAACGATGCGCTGGAGCCCGGATGAGCGGAGACGCCACCATTGGTTGCGGGTTACATGTTCCGGGTTCCTGGTTCTGAGTTTCAAGTTTCTATTTGCGGCACCCCAGTGGGCGCAGCCCTTTCCATAGCATTTTTTAACCCTCTTTGCATCTCAAACCGATCGTGTCCATAATTTCTTGAAATCGCTGGATAGCTTTGATAGCTTTTAGTGTAGGGCACGGCTCTGAGTGAAAAGCTCGAGGTGATAAGGGAGACAGGTAAATGATTAAATCCAAGGCACTCGAAGTCAACCTGGCCAGCTATCGCGTTGATGTCAGCATCGATGAAAAATACTTGATATTGCAGAATATCATGTCCCGGTACTACGGTCTGATGGAGGGCTTCAACACCTTTTTGCAAGAGTTGTCCCACCCGTACCGGAACTGGAATTTCATTGTTTCCGAAGCCAGGCGCTATAGTCTCGAATACTTCCATCTGATGGACGGTCATCCGGCGGGACCGGATGGGGCCGGGTTGTTTGTCGATATTTTCATGGCTGCCATCCAATCGACCAGAGAGGAGGAGGTCAAAACCGAGGCCGTCGACAACCTGGTTTTATTTCTCCAGAAGATCATCAAAGAATCCCACTCCGGTATCGATCGTTTTATGCCGGTTCTCGACAACGCCTTCGATGACATCCGTCAGCTGGATGACAACACCTTCTTCCTTTTCGTGAAGAGCTTCTACCAGCTCAAGCGTTTGGGCGAACTGCTATGGCACCGCTTGGGAGAAACAGACAGCGGTTTCGGTGCCCTTAATGCGCTGTTGTTGCGATATTTTCGGACCACCTATGCCTATTGGATCAGTCTCAGGGATCCGTGCGACTGGTTTGAAGAGGAAGCCCGGGAAGCGGATGCCGTCGGAGATCTTAAAAAGATCTCATCCATATTTGCCGACATTTCCCGCAGCCGGATAGCGGACCTAAATCACCGGCTGGACGAGGTCGGCACCCAACAGCACGACGATTCCGGCACGCTATTGTGCGAGCTTCTCTCCCTGGACGGATACAGTCAATTCGTCGAAGTCTACCGGCAGATGCCGCAGAAACTCCTCGAAGCCGGCGGCAAGAGACACGGGAATCAATGGAAAGTTATCTTTCTTTTTCACATGATGGCGATTTCAGGGCTAACGATGATTCGCGAGGAGGTCCTCAGGGACATCAATCGAACCGTCAGCTGGCTTATCGCGAACGAAACGGACCTGCACATCCGCAGGCTGATTCAAAAAACCTTCTCCATTTTGCAAAAACAGGCCGTCAGTTACCCGGCCACGGCCTTGAATTGCGTACTGAACATGGGCAAAGGGGTCTACCGGACCGATGACAGTGAACTGGTCAATTATTTTATCCATCATGTCATCGAACTGCCGTTTCAAACCCCGCGTATCAGCGGCGTCGGTGAAGACTGGCAGGTCAGGGTCAACAACGCCCATATCCAAAACATCCGTACCTGGCTCGAACTGATCGAACGCAATCCCAAGTGGTCGACCCGTTTGATTTCGGTGCTGATCATCTACCTGGCCCTTTCCGGCGTGTTCATCAAAGATACCGATCTCTTTCCGCGGGACATCACCCGTTTTCTGAACAGCGACATCGGTCCGGTGTATAACCTGGCCAAGCAGCTCACCCGCCTTTTCCCGGCCTATTTCAACGACATCGGTGCCGAAGGAAAACTCAGGGACATCTCGACGCGCATCGACGAGATTTCACGCCGCCGAGACGTCCTCATTCATTTTTTGCGCAAACAGAGTCATGTCGAGAGCAGCAACCAGATCATCGACTTCATGGAGGCGACCATCTATTTCTGGGCCACGCGCGACAAGAAAATGCTGAAGCAGGTCGTGCCTGCAGATGTCTTCGAGCAGATTGACACACACGGCCCTTACATCGACGGGGTTCACAAAATCATGACCGGGCTGAAACAAAAGGGGATTGATCGCCAAGAGCTGCTGCTCACGCTTCCCGATGATCAACTCCACCGCATGATGGCCGACTCGTCCGGGGAGGTGACCGAGGCTGATCGTGAACGGGTCGCTCTGCTGATTGCGTTTTACAAACTGCTCCATCAAAAATACAGCATCGATTATATCGAACTTAAAAGCCACATCTCCCAGCTGTCGACCGAGGCTTTCCCGGATCTCAACCGTCTCCGGAATGCCCTGTCGGAGATGGATTTGAAGAAAAAACTCTTCGTGTTGCTCGATTATCTTGGACAGCTCAAATCAATCATCCTCGCGTCGGAAAAGTTTGAAATTCGGGAAGACATTTACAAGAAGCGGCATATCACGATCGATATTCCTTCCATGTACGGCAGTTACCACGAATTCAAGTTCGACGCCCTGGGGTTGACCTACCGCATCGAATCGCTGGTCAATGTGCTTTTCGAGGAGTTGATTGACAGCATCGATTTGAGCCTGATCACCAAGGCGACCTTTTACCAGATTTATGCCCGGATTCGTCTCTTCGACAAGGCCTTGCGATTGGACGGCATCTCATCGGTCGAAATAGAAAGACAACTCGACCTGCTGGCCCATTCCCTGGAGGTCAAAGGATTTACGTTCACGCAATATCTCGACATCTTCAAGGGATTTGCCTCGGCGGTCAAGAACATCATCAACGATTATTTTCAGAATGTTCACGAAGAAAATCTGAGTCAGGTTATCGACCGGCTGCCCGGCGACCAGATTCTCTGCAAATACCTGCCGAAGGAGACCCACGAGGGTATCGATCGGGAGAAAAACAAGCACCGGATTTCCGAGATCTTTTTCAGGGACCGGATCGCCCTGTCTTTAGGCATTCAGCAACTGGACCGTTTCATCGGGCGAATCCTCAACATCCTCTTTCAACAGGCCGACAAGTTGAACAGGGACAAGCTGTACCAACTGCTGCTCTACGATCCCGAAAATGCCATGACATCGATTTCCGAGCCGGACAATCGGGTCACCGGCCTGATTTATTTAGGAAACAAAGGCTTCAACCTGGTCGTACTCAAGAGCCTGGGTCTGCCGGTTCCTCCGGGCTTCATCATCACGACCGAGGTGTACCGTTGCCGGAATGTCATCGACAGCTACCGGCCCGCGGAGCAGAATTTCAAAGACCAGGTTGCCCGTCACATCATCAGACTGGAAAAGATGACCGGCAAGGCTTTCGGCAATCCCCACAACCCGCTCCTCTTTTCGGTTCGCAGCGGGTCTTCCATTAGCCAGCCCGGCATGATGGACACCTATCTGAACGTCGGCATCAACGAGGAGATCGCCGCCGGACAGGCTGCCGGAACGGGAAACGCCTGGTTTGCCTGGGACAACTACCGCCGGTTTCTGCAGTGCTACGGAATGGCCTTCGGTCTCGAACGCGACGATTTCGACGCCGTCATCAGTGAACTGAAAAGCCGCGCCGGCATCGCCTACAAGAAGGATTTCACAGGCGAGCAGATGAAAAAGGTGGCCCTGGCGTATAAATCGATGATCCTGGACAACCGGATCGAGATACCGGAAAACCCCTTCGACCAACTGACGATGACGGTTAAGAGTGTTTTCGACTCCTGGGAGTCCGACAAGGCCAGAACCTATCGCCGGATCATGGGTATTTCGGATGACTGGGGCACCGCCGTGACGGTGCAGTCGATGGTTTACGGCAACCTGACGCAGAACTCCGGCTCCGGCGTCTTCTTCACCCACAACCCTCGTTGGCCGGGCGAAACCCTGAAGCTCTGGGGCGATTTCACCCTCGGCAATCAGGGGGAGGACGTCGTTTCCGGCCTGGTGATTACCCTGCCGATTTCCATCTATCAGCAAGAGGTGGAAATGAGGCCGACCGACATCACCCTTGAGACCCATTTCCCGGAGATTTACACGGCGTTGAAAGGCTGGGCCGGCCACCTCATCTACGAGAAGGGCTGGACCCCTCAAGAGATGGAGTTCACGTTCGAGTCCCCGGCGGCCGAAGATCTCTTCCTGCTGCAGGGCCGCGACATGTCGATGCGGGAACGCAAAAGGGTGCGGACTTTCGATTTGATCGGTATCACCGAGGCGTGTTACCTGGGGCACGGAATCGGTATCGGCGGCGGCGCCCTCACCGGGCGGGTGGTCTTCAGCCTCGAGGAGATCGACGAGTGGCGCAAGGAGGAGCCCGAGACCAACTTGATCCTGGCCCGCAGCGACACCGTACCGGATGACATACGTGAGATCTACGCGGCCGACGGTTTGCTGACGGCGCGCGGCGGTGTAACCTCCCATGCTTCCGTGGTGGCCCACCGCCTGGGTAAAACCTGCGTGGTCTGTGTCGGCGAGCTGGTCTGTAACGAAAAGCAGAAGCGTTTCACTCTGAGGGACAGGTGCGTAACATCAGGAGATTTCATCAGCATTGACGGTCGTGAGGGATCGGTATATTTAGGAAAACTGAAAATCAATGAAGAGTAACATGTCCGCAGACAGGAGAAAAGGCAATGAGTGCAGCTACCGGTGAAAAGGGCTTAAAACTCGGCGTCAATGGCTTGGGCCGGATCGGCAAGTTAACGGTCTGGCACCATGTCGGAAGGAAGTATTTCGACGAAATCGTGGTAAACATCGGTCGTGAAGCCGGCTCTTCTCTGCAGGATGTCGCCCACTATCTGGAGCGTGATTCCACTTACGGTTTGCTGAGCTGCTATCTTCACGGTTACAATGCGGCACCGGTGATCGCTGAAATCGACGCGACCCAGGGGACGATCATGGTCGACGGCGTTCGGGTCCGAATACTGCGCTCTGCCCGGAACCCGGTCGACATCGGCTGGCGGGAGTGGGGGGCCAGGCTGGTGGTGGACACAACCGGACGGTTCATAGACCCATCGCTGTCGAGCGATCACCCCGGAGGCAGTGTTCGGGGCCATCTCGAGTCGGGTGCCGAAAAAGTCGTTGTTTCGGCGCCCTTCAAGATGAAGGACCAGAAAGCCGATCTGCCCGGAACGATGCCGGAGGATGCCGTCACCACGGTGATGGGGATCAACACCAACGACTATGATCCCCGGCGGCACCGAATCATCTCCAATGCATCCTGCACCACTACCTGCCTGGCGCACATGATAAAACCGCTGCTGGATCACTTCGGACCGCACAAATTTCTGACCGCTTCCATGGCGACGGTTCACGCTGCAACCGGTTCACAGGCGGTTCTCGACCGGTTGCCCCAGGCGGGGAAGAAAGATTTGCGTAAAAACCGCAGCATCATGAACAACATCATCCTGACGACCACCGGCGCGGCCAAGGCCTTGCGGCTGGTGATTCCCGAAATGCGGCAGATCGGCTTCATCGCCGAATCAGTCCGCATCCCAACGGCCGCCGGTTCGTTGATCATACTGGTAGTCGACCTGCAGGAAGAGCCGAACCGTGAACCGATCCGGCGAGAGACCATCAACACGGTATACCGTCGCACGGCGGAGCTCGATCCCAACGGTTATCTCCACTATTCCGAAAAACAAAACGTATCGGGAGACATCATCGGTGCGCCGCGTGCGGCAGCCATCATAGAGGGTCATGAAACCCATACCCGCACGGCAGAGGTCGCCATTGATCTGGCTAATGTTCCGGGGCTAGACCAAAACCTCATCGATCAACTGGCCAACACTTTGATCCGGGTCCCGGTCACGCAGGCCGTTATCTACGGGTGGTACGACAACGAGATGGGCAGTTACGTCAACATGCTGGGTGACCGCACGGTCAGTGTGGCCGAGCACATGTAGAAAAAATGCAACTGCTCACAGGGTTGCAAAGTCCGATGCGCTTCAAACCACCTATTTGTAAGCGTTTACAGGGTGCCGCAGATGCAAGGCGTCGGGTGCGCAGACGTACTTTTGTACTTCAAGTGCCCGACAACAAAGCAGATGCGGTGCCTTGTGAACGCTTACGAAAAAATCTTGGATGTTTCAGGGACGCAGAGTCCGGTTCACGCTCGCACTCAGTGCGAGAAATTCCGCCACATCAAGGGTCTCGGCGCGTCGCGAAGGATCGATGTGTGCCCGCTCGAGGGCCTGCTGAGATGCTGCGGTGGACAGCCCCAGTTCGCCACCGGCCAGAGAATTTCGCAATTTTTTTCTCCGCCGGCTGAATGCCGCCCGGATAACCTTAAAGAAAAAGTCTTCTTCCTCCGGAGAAAGGTCTGACGGGGTTTTGAAGACAAATGAAAGAACAGCCGAGTCGACCTTGGGTCGCGGGAAGAAGTGGTTTGCGGTCACCCGTCCGACGGACTTAAGTTCGGCACAGTACTGAATCATTACCGAAAGGCGACCGTAATCCCTGCCGCCGGGGGCGGCTGTCAAGCGTTCGGCCAGTTCCATCTGGAACATCAGAACGGCCTGCTTTACGGCCTCGCGAACAGAAATCAGCTGAACCAGGATTTGGGAAGAGATATTGTAGGGCAGATTTCCGATTACCACTAGTCGAACGCCTGCCTCCGCCGCCAAGGCCCGGATATCGACCCTCAGAATGTTCTTTTTTATCAGGACGACGTTATTTATCCCGTTAGCCATGAACTCTGCCCGCAAGAGGTCCGCCAGGCGGGCGTCTTTTTCGACTGCGTAAATCCTGGCGGCTTGCCGGGCTGCCAGGATAGTAAGGGCGCCGAGACCGGCACCGATTTCAAGCACGACATCCCGCGATGAGATTGCCGCGGCTTGCACGATCACGGCCGCCGTTGCGGGGTCGGTCAGAAAGTGTTGCCCGAGTCGCTTGTCCGCGCGTATATTCCATGCCTGCAGTAGGGTCCTGGGTGACGTCATATCCGACTCCTTTATCTTAAGGCGCACTCAAAAATAACTTCACATTTTGGACGCCGATCCATCCCTTCCGGCCGCGTTGCGAAAACTCGGCATATCCAGATATTCCTGCTTTTTCGCGTCTTGCCGGCCGGGCGCCTCATCGGCCAAAATTGCGAACTTATTTTTTCGTGAACCCTTACCTGCCAAAGTCTTGAAGTCCGGCTTACCGTTGCATTTAACCAGTTTCAGTCGGAAGATCAAGTTGTAACCAGGCTGGGCGGCTTGACTTTTTAGTGGTTAGTCATTACGGTTATTCGAATTGAATTTCGTCTAGTAATGTAATTTCTATTATTATTAACGACTTGTATTTAAAACAGATGGAGATGAGACATGCGACACAAGGGCAAGAGCGTTAGTTTCGATGCAATGGTGAAATTTTTTATGCACACTTACAACATTCCAACCAAAAAAGACGTCGACAAATTGATGAACAAGCTGGAGCAAATAGAAAAACTGCTGAAATCGACGGGCAGACCCGCCAAACGCGGCCGCCAGGTATCCATCAAGAATAGCCGGGGCAAAAAAGTTAAAGGCCGCAGCGGTTCGACAGCCGTCAACCAGGTCTTTGAGGTAATTAAGGGATTCAAACAGGGGGCCGGTCTGCCGGATATCAAAGAAAAAACCGGATTCGACGAAAAGAAAGTTCGCAACATTATTTTCCGATTGAACAAAAACGGCGTCATCAAACGACAAAGCCGAGGTGTGTATGTAGCAAAGTAACTAAATCATATGGCCGGTCGATAGGAAGAGCGAAGTATCTTAGAAGGGATTTTAAAATGAACGATAGTAAAGATCCACGCAATCCCGAACTGCATCCAGGTAAACGTTGCGGGGGGTATGTCATCAAACGGGTCGAAGAGATCCCGGAATTCAAATTTTTCTTTTACGAACTCGAGCATGAACAGACCGGCGCCCGCCATATTCACATCAGCAGCGATGATCGTGAAAACACCTTCAGTGTGGCGTTTAAAACCGTACCAAAAGATTCCACCGGTGTGGCACATATTTTAGAGCATACCGTTTTGTGCGGCTCCGAAAAGTTTCCCGTGCGGGATCCGTTTTTCTCCATGCTGAAGCGCAGCCTCAGCACCTTCATGAACGCGTTTACTGCCTCCGACTGGACCATGTACCCCTTTTCCACACAAAACCATACGGATTACGAAAACCTCATGGATGTCTATCTCGATGCAGCCTTTTTGCCAAATATCGAAGAATTGAGTTTTAAGCAGGAGGGGCATCGTTTGGAGATCGCAAGAGAGCGTGGCAGTAATCCTTCCTCGCCTAAACTGGTTTACAAGGGAGTGGTGTACAACGAAATGAAAGGGGCCATGTCGTCACCCGATCAGGTGATGTCGCGATCTTTACTCAAAGCCCTTTATCCATCCACAACCTATAGCCACAACTCAGGCGGCGATCCGGCCGTGATACCCCGATTGACTTACGACCAGTTGAAGGCCTTTCATCAACATCACTATCATCCCAGCAATTCCTTTTTTTACACCTACGGCAACCTTCCGCTGCGACGCCACCTTGCCTTGATAGAAGAAAAAATTCTGAACAAATTCACGCGCACCCGGCCAGATACGGAAGTGAAGTCCCAACCGCGCTGGGGCGGTTCCCGGAAAGCCGTTGCCTATTACCCTCTGGCACAAGGCGAGGACCCATCCAAAAAATGCCAGGTTTGCGTGGCCTGGCTTACTGCGGATATCCGAGACGGCTTCGAGGTCTTGGTTCTGGCGATTTTGGAGCAAATCTTGCTGGGAAATCCTGGCTCCCCGCTGAGAAAAGCGTTGATCGATTCGCAGCTGGGCTCTGCGCTCTGCGATGCGGCCGGTTTCGAAGCCGACAACCGCGATACGATGTTCGTTGCCGGATTGAAAGACGTGGAAGAATCGGCGGCGGAGAAAATTGAAAAAATTATCTTCGACGTGCTGAATCACTTGGCCGACGGCGGCATCGATGAGGAATTGACTGAATCGGCTCTTCACCAGGTCGAATTTCACCACAAGGAAGTCACCAATACGCCTTATCCGTATGGAATTAAACAGCTGCTGATGATTGCCGGCACTTGGCTGCACGGAGGCGACCCGCTCAATAGACTGCTTCTTGACGATGACCTGGCGAGGATTCGCCGCGAGATGAAAAGCGGTGGTTTTTTCGAAGAGCGCCTTCGCAAACATTTCATCGACAACCCCCACCGCGTCCTCTTTAAACTTCTGCCCGATCAATCTCTGGAAAAAAGGGAAGAGGAGCGAATTACCCAGGAGCTGTCGGAGATCTCTGCCCGGCTGTCGAAAGCCGATGTCGCTAAAATCGAGGCAGATTCAAGAGCATTGGAACAACTTCAGGAGACTCAAGAAGACGTTTCATGTCTGCCGACGCTGACACGCACAGACATCCCGCCCGACGTGCAGCGTGTTCTTGAATCCGAAACCAATGCCCGCTTTCCAGTGACCGGTTATGACCAGAGGACATCGGGAATATTCTACTATGCCGCGGCAGCCGGACTGGGTCGCCTGGAGCGGCGGTTGATTCCGCTGGTGCCTTTTTTCTGCCATGCCTTACCGAAAGTCGGCACCCTGCAGCGCGATTACACTGAAATGGCCAAACGGATCGATCTTTATACCGGCGGCATTGGTTTTTCTGCCAATGCCCGCACCGGCTTCGACGGCGCCGGGACCTGTATTCCGTTTGTCGCATTCACCGCCAAGTGCTTGAACCGTAACCAAGAACCGATGTTTGGCCTCGTCGAGGAGATGATATTCGAGAGCGACTTTTCAGATCTGAACCGTTTGAAAAATATCCTGATGGAGTATCGGGCAGGCCTTGAATCGATGGTTATCCACAACGGTCATCGCCTGGCGATTTCTTTGGCAGCCCGGAACTTTTCGATTGCCCGGTATCTGAGCGAACTCTGGTCCGGAGTGTTCCAACTGCGGACGATCAAAAAACTCCTCGAAGACTCTTCGGATGCTGCCCTCGCCGACCTGGCTGAAAACCTTTCCGCAATTCGTCAATCGGTCATTGTCAGCGGCAATCTTAAAACGGCGCTGATAGGGGAAGAGAGTTCCCTGGCTGCTGCGACAAAAGCAGTCGTCGGTATTTATGAGCGCCTGCAACAGCCGCCGGCTCCTCTTGGTAGTGGAGACGGCTTCGGCCCGCCGCCGCTCGATCTTCCCTCGGACCCGGTTCGGGAGGGCTGGAGCACGTCTTCGGCGGTGTCCTTCGTGGCCAAGGCCTTTGAAACCGTCCGCATGGAACACCCGGATGCGCCGGCGCTGGCGGTCATCAGTAAACTGCTGCGCTCGCTCTACCTGCACCGTGAAATACGGGAAAAGGGCGGCGCCTATGGCGGGTTTTCGTTGTACAATCCGGAGGACGGTTTGTTCTGCTTCGCTTCCTATCGCGACCCGCACGTCAGTGCAACGTTGAAGGTTTACGAAAATGCCGCCGCATTTGTACGCTCTGATGCCTACAAGGAAACGGATATCGACGAAGCCGTGTTGCAGATGTGCTCCGAAATCGACAAACCGGACCCACCCGGGCCGGCCGCCCGCAAAGCGTTTTATCGCAAGATCATCCGACTCACGGATGAGGCGCGGCAGCAGTTCAAGCAAGCCCTTCTGAACTTGAACCGCCGGCAGGTGCGGGAGACAGCCGAAAAGTACTTCGATCCCGGCCGCTATGCGGACAATGTTGCCGTGATCTCCGGTGAATCCCAACTGAAAAAGGCAAACACGGAGCTGAAGCCGCCTTTGGAGCTGCACAGAATTTAGTGCCCGTCCAGAAACGGCAGCTTTACAGCTTTTTGCCGTAACAATTGACACCTTCGTATGACCCACGGAAACGGGCGAGCAGAGACGTCAGCTGACGTTTGGGCGGCTTTGCTTCTGCGAGCCGGTGCTTTATCTGGTTTTCTTCCAGCTTGACATTCAGCGTCCGGCCGGGAATGTCGATGTCGATGATATCGCCATTTTTAATGGCGCCGATCGGACCGCCGTTAAAAGCCTCCATCTCCACGTGCCCGATACAGGGACCGGTGGTGGCACCCGAAAACCGGCCATCGGTGATCAGCGCTACCCGCTTGTAACCCGCACCCTTAATCGCATCGGTCGGGGTCAGCATCTCGGGCATTCCCGGTGCCCCTGCAGGGCCCTGAAACGGCAGCACCACCACATCGCCCTCGGCGATGCGCTTGGCCTCGATGGCGTCCAACAGGTCCTTCTCGGTGGTAAAAACCTTGGCCGGGCCGGTGTGAACCCGCATCTCGGGTTCGACCGCCGTCTGCTTGATGATCGCGCTGTGGGCGATGTTGCCTTTGAGAACGGCAATGCCGCCTTCGGAATGGTAGGCATCTGAAATACTTCTGATGACGTCCGCATTCCGAATTTCACCCCCTGCCGCCACCTCGGCCATGCGGTTGCCGCTTACGCTCGCGCCGTCTTTGATCAAGTCTTTCAACCGGTTTAGCACGGCTGGAATCCCGCCCGCCTCGTCGATGTCCGCCATTTCGTTCGGACCGGCCGGGATGATGGAACACAGGTGCGGGGTTTCGCGCGAGATCCGGTCGAACATTTCAACGTCGATGTCGATACCGGCCTCCCGGGCGACGGCCGGTATGTGTAATACCGTGTTGGTGGACCCTCCCATCGCCATATCGACCCGAATCGCATTCTCGAAAGCTGCCTGTGTCATGATGTCGCGGGGCATGGTACCTCGCTTGACCAGTTCCACGATTTGCCGGCCGGTTTCGTATGCCTGATGTTTTTTAAGCGGGTCGGTGGCCAGGGTCGTGGCGCACCGGGTCAACGACATACCCAGCACTTCGGTGACCACTGCCATGGTGTTGGCGGTGTAAAGACCGACGCATGACCCGGCGCCGCAGGCCATGCAGGGCAAAAGCGCTTCGGCCTGCTCGGAGGTGATTTTGCCGGCCTTAACCTGTCCCACCAGGCCGAAACCCATTATGGGGTGGTGTTTTTTACCGTCTATGATGTTGGCCTTCATCGGACCGCCGGTGAGAAGAATGGCCGGAAGGTTTAGGCGGCCGGCAGCCATCAGCATGCCGGGGGTGATTTTGTCGCAGTTTGTGACCCCGACCCAGCCGTCCAGGGAATGGGACAGAACCATGATTTCGACATTGTCTGCTATATGTTCCCGGCTGGGCAGACTCAGCCGCATCTCGGCGAACATGGCGACACCGTCGCAAACCCCCGGTACTCCCCACACGAAGGGCACGCCGCCGGCATCCCGGATGCCCCTTTTTACCTCCTGGGTGAGTTCGTTCAGATGAATGTGGCCGGGGATGATGTCGTTGTAGCTGTTGGCCACGCCAATGAAGGGCTTATGGCCTTCGAAATCTTCTTTTTTAAGTCCGGCCGACATGAGCAAAGCCCGATGGGGAAGGGTTTCAACCGCTTTCTTGAGGATATCAGACCGCATACTGTTTCCTCCGAAGTCTATATGATTGATTTAATATTAGAAAACATGATCACTTGGGCCAGTTCATAGATAACCGGCTTTGCCGTAAGAACTTACTGTAAGATTGGAAAACTGGAATATTGGAAGATTGGGTTCGGCGGAATAGGGTTTCTTCAGATGGATTGTCTCAATCAATCAAAGGCATTTATTCGTTTACATCCCTTTATTCCACTATTCCATCGCTCCATAACGCCATCGGGATTCAAGCTCATCCCTCTGGGGTGAGACCAAAGCCTGGTCCTTTTGCCCTGGGCTCTTTACTATCAACGGCTGCCATTTGCTTTGACGAATTTCTTTAATCTTTTGGGCAGCCTGTCAAGTACTATTTCTCAATATCCAGATATACCTGTGTTTTCAAGCCTTGCCGACCGGGGGCCCTAATGCCAAAAATAGCCAACTTATTTTTTCGCGACCCCTTAATTGTTGACGAACCGGTGGGGTCTGGGATATGAGATACAGTTTATTTGTCAACATACACCAACAATCGAGACGTGATGATTCAGCTGATTCGAGGGTTCAAAGACATCCTGCCGGGAGAGATCGAAATCTGGCAGCAGATCGAAAGCACGGCTTGCGCGCTGTTTGAAGATTTCGGCTTCAAAGAAATCCGCATCCCGGTCATGGAGCGCACGGAATTGTTTGCGCGCAGCATAGGCGAAGACACCGATATCGTCGAAAAGGAGATGTACACCTTTCCTGACCGAAAAGGTGACCTGATCACCCTGCGCCCTGAGGCGA
>CAWBCG010000011.1:0-143559 GCA_963787235.1 uncultured delta proteobacterium | reverse complement strand
CCCAAGCTGGCAACCTCGTGCGCAAATTCGCCCAATTCGCGCAGACACAGAACCGATACGTCAAATTTATTCTTGTCGATATTTTCGCACAAATTAACGACAACCCTTTGCAGCCCGCCTATGGCCAAATCATGAGTGATTTGCATGACTCTTATTTTTGGTCTGCTTGCATTTTTTAAAGTTGGCATGAAAATACTTGTTTCATTTTTTGAATGCATAATCGCATCAACTTAATGTGAGCCCGAGAACAAAAATTTGCCTGATACTATAATTTAATTCCACCTTTTCAAAATATAATAAAAAGAGGAATGCGGGTTTAAAATAATGATAACGAAACAATGAAAATTTTTACTTATCATCCTTTACTTGAATAAGTATTTATCCTAATAAAAATTACCCTTTATTTTTTCTGTAGTCCAGTTTTCGTTATGACCGAAGATTCCTGGTATTCATAATCCGTATTTACTTTCCACAAATCATGTTTTGCCTTTTCGCTTATATTTTCAGCAGCTAAAATTCCCATTAAGATACTGTGATCTTGGTTATTATATTTGTAAGAGCCCCCGCGACCGATTAAAATTAAATTTTTGATTCCGTCAAAATAATCTTCTATTTTTTTTACCGCTTCCCTGTAGCCCTTGTAATATACCGGATAAGATTTATTAATACGGTAAACATATCCGTCTATTATTTTCGAGCCGTTTATTAAACCTGTTTTTTTTACTTCATCGATTGCTGAAGATATCAGTTCCTTGTCATCCATCTTCCAAATTTCATTATTGTTATAACACCAGAATTCCGAAGCTAATATTGTTTTTGTTTGTCCTTTACATAAGCTAGGTACCCAATTTCTGAAATTTGTCAACCTTCCCATCAATAAATCGGGTGAATGGATATATAGCCAGTTGTCTTTAAACAAATTATTTCTATTAACCAGTAAGTAAACTAGAATAGTGTTTCTGTAACTTAATTTTTCACTTAATCCAATAATTTCACTTGGAATGTCAGAAAAACTACAAATTAACTCAGTGATGGGCATAGTTGAGATGACACAGTCATAGAATGTGATGTGCCCCTTATCATTTTCAATACCTATTACCTTGTTATTTTCCTTGAAAACCCTCCGGATGTGACTGTTGTAAAACACATTACAATTATTCTTTACAACGTAATCTGCCATACTCTGATAAACTGCACCGGTTCCATCATTACAGTATGCAAACTGTTCAACGAGTGTTTTATGTACGTTCTTCTTGCCGCACATTACAGCGTTTTTAATAGCTTCATACAGTGTCAATTTTTTTATTCGTTGGGCAGCGAAATCAGAATCCAATTCTCTGCATGAGATGCCCCATAGCTTTTCTGTATATCCTTTGAAGAAAATCTCGAACAACCGTCTGCCGAAACGTTTCACTACCCATTTTTCAAATGTACCGTCAAGCTCTGTAGGGAATATCTTTTCTTTGGCATAGCTTAACGAGCATTTTGCAGTATCAGAAAAACCCAAATTCTTGAAAGCGTTTAAGGGTTTTAAAGGATAATAATAAAATTTATTTTTATAGTAGATTCTAGTAAGCCTATCGACCATTGTATAATTATTTCCAACAACCTCGAGCCACAGTTTGTTAACGCGGGGGTCACTGCTAAAGAATCTGTGTGGTCCTAAATCAACCTTTTGATCCCAGAGTTCAATAGTCTTTGCCATTCCTCCTGCTGTAGAACCAGATTCATAAACATCGACGAACAGCCTTTTCTTTGCCAACTCATACGCACATGTTATACCCGCAGGTCCAGCACCTATAATTCCTATTTTCATAAGTCACATTTCCGTTTTATATAACTATTTTGTTAAGTCGATTTTAATTCTCTTTCTGAAAACAAATAATCAACTCCAATTGTGTTCAACCTCCAATTCTTCCAACCAAATATATTTTAATGGTTTTAATTCTTATCGACTGTTAATCACTAACACAATTGGCAAATTGTTTTCATTTAGGTAAAAACCGGTAATTTGCAAAATGTAGATTATAGGCGTAAGTGTAGATTATTGTATTTTACCTTGTTTTGCATAACATTGTGTTCCTCGGACTTTATGAAGACATTTGCGCTATCGGATTTATAGACTGGAAAATACTTCGACGCGTGTTTCCATGTCTTTAATGATTTTGTTGCAATTATATACTGCGGTAACGTCATATTTTCATTTATAGTTTTTGAGACATTGGTCACTCCAACATGCCTAAATGTAATGTTCAGTCCGTTCTTCTTTTTCCTCTTTCCAAGTACCCAAAATGGGTATTCCCAATCATTTCCTCCGAGGTATAATCCAACTTCCTCATTGTCTGTTTTTTCTATTGCATTTATAGCACCATTGTAGTCATTAAAAAGATGGCTTCTATTCTTAAAATATAGATTCATCCGGTCAATATTTTTCCATTCAAGAGATACGAGAGAACGTGACTTATTAGCTAAAACAAAAGGAAGACTGTAGACAACCATACATAAGATAATCATATATCCAATATGCTTCTTAATACTACCAATATCAGATGTAATTCCTATCGCCAGCAATGGAGCGCATAAAGCAAAAAGTGGAGTTTGAAGTCTGCTTGCCCAAGGATTCCATTTCAATATCCAACAGTAGAGGAACGTTCCGAGCGTAATACCAATCGCATACCATATGGCCTTTTTGTAATGACCCCGAACCCATGAGATTGTCAATAATAAAACAACTAACAATACAGTTAATAAATGAATCAAGTTTCCTGCAGTATCTTCATGGAGGGAGTATCGAATTCTAAATCTTTCACCTCTCCATGTTGTTTTCGGATTATCCAACTGTAAACCTAAAAGTTTTTTCATTGCACTGTATAGGTATTTGTTTAACCGCACAGATGGTGTTCCAAGATGCAATGCCCCGTTTCTGAGGATATTGCTAAATAAGGTAACTGCTGTCATATCTTCATTAATATAACTCTTCCCTTCTGTCGATAAAGGATGACCATATAAGTTGTAATTACGCAAAAAGTGTCCAGTATTCAGTAAAAGTGCAATGATGACAACTACTGAAAGAGCAAAAATAGCTTTAAGTAATCTGTTAAAATCGTCTTTTCGTGTTAATACCACTGGAACAGCAAGGGATATTCCAACTGCGGCACTAAATATAAAGGATGTTCCTTTGGTCAAAAGAGTAAGTCCAAGGCTAAATGCCGCAAAAAGCAAGTGCTCAACACTTAGGTTCTCGCGAAGCCTTAGCATGAAAAGGCTAAAAGACATAAGAAAGCTTGCCACAACAAGATCATTTTGTGTGCTTGATGCCTGGAGAATCGCCATTGGTATTGTTGAGATGGCAAATGCCGATATGTATTGTTGTTTACTGCTGAGGCCTAGTTCAGAGGCAACGAGAGGACCGAGGCAGATCAGAACAAAAAAATTCAGCCATTGAACAAGGTTTGCATACAAATCACCACCTGTAATAATCTGAATGTGCATGATCGCATATTCAGCAAGAGGCATCTGATAATTTTGCCTGGTTATAGCTGTTGGATAGAAAGATACGCTTTTGTTATTGATCCAATTGGCAACTCTGGCCATGTGGTATGTCATAGAGTCCCAATTGTTTGGTGGATAAAGAATTGCTGCTGCAAAAGTTGCGAATAGTATGAAGGCTATGGCTCCACAAAGTATCGCTTCCAGAAAACTCATCTTCTGCAATTTAGTTAAAAAGACGCCGCGCTTTTCCTTACGTCTGAGCACTATCAAAAACAAGGCCAGTATGAATAATAGCCAAGCAGTCAAAATAGCAGGAAACGTAATCTTGTTGATACATGAAAGGATCTCAGTTGAGACCGCTATAAAAGTAAAAACAACAATATTTCCTTTTACAAATGCCTCTAAGATTTGCTTAATGCTCCCGTTTTGAACAAAAATCAAAAGGAGCAAAATATATGCGATGGTAGGAATGAATATAAGTGAAGTATGCATTTTTTAGATCAGATAAATTTCACTTTTTATTTATACGCTGAATATTTTTACTACCTATCATGCAGCGCCAAAATTTAACTGAACGTTATAAAATCTTTTATTGATAGTCTCACAATTAATCTTTATTCACTTTTTTTTACTTTTATTTGTGCCTGTACAACCTAAAAGCCATACGTGTTTTATGTTTTTGAGTGTTTTCGTAAAAATGCTGTCTCGAAGGTCAAGGCGACAAAGGACTAGGTTGGGGAGAGCGTATTCTCTCTGGTTGGAATTTTTTTACTATTCAGAGTTATAGTACACAAGCTTATGGGCTTGTCCAGAGACGTTATTTTAAGACCATAGCGGCCAACTTTTTTGAAATGCGCCCGACTCTATCTCATTTTAATTTTCTTGCTTATACAATAAAACCAATTGTATCACCGACAGAATTTAATACTTCAGATTGCTTTCTTTCATCTAACTTATCAATATAATAATCTTTGTTAAAAACATTTTTGGATTTCCTGTATTCCTTTATTTTCTTTATGTATTGATCCGTACCAGAAATCACCGTAGCCGGATTCCCGGCTGCAACAGAATTTTTGGGGATTGTTTTCGTAACCACGGAGCCGGCACCGATTATTGAATTTTTGCCTATTTTGACATTCGGAAGTATCGTTACCGAGTCACCGATAAAACAGTTTTCCTCTATCACTATCTTTCCTATTTTTGTGTATCCCAAATGCTTTTTTGTACTGGCATCATGGGCGATCAACCTCACATTGGGACAAATCGTCGTATTATCGCCAATTGTAATGAGAAAACAGTGAGATGGATCAAAAAAGAATGTATCGATAATTTCGACATTTTTTCCTAACTTTAGTCCATGCTGTACCAATCTTTGTAAATAATTTTTCTTCTTCTTTTTTAGGATATATTTCCGCAATTTATTTATGAATGTATATATCGCTGAGTATGGGCGGTATTTGGGCATGTATCTTACTCCGCAGGTAACCCGGAGGATTTTAAGTCCTATCCCGTCGTCGGCGGTAACCAGCATTTGCGGTAGGCAAATTCTGCATCACCGGGATTTTTAAACCCGCCGGTTTTTAAAGCGTGTCTGTCTATTTACTATACTTTTTAAAATTTTATGCGATTTCTTGAAATCGTTTCGTGTTACATATGGGTGAACTGGGAATGTAAGTAGTTGGTGCGGGAGTCTCTCTGCTTTTACATACGATTGATTTTTAAAACAACTCTTTAATTCATCAATGTTATTTACCGAACTTGGATAGGTGTGTGTTATTCCGAGTCCGTTCCTGTCACTTTCTTCGATAATATCATTCCACAATTTACGATTAGATATTATGACGGGAAATCTTATGAATGGTGCTATTTCATGACGCATCTTCATTTGATTTTTTGTTTCTCGACCATCTGGAATGTCTTGCTTTTCACTATTTATAAAACTGGTAATAAAACTACTTAGTTTTTTTTCTTTTTTAAAAAAGTTTAACATGATTTCTGAATTAGCTGACCTTTCTTTTTTAAAAAGGGCCAACTTTCCTTTCCAGTTTTTTAACAAGCCGGCCTGAAATGCCGACAACCTTCGTACCTTAAAATCGGTATTATAAATTGTGTCGCCAATCTTCAGGAATGGGAGCGACTTGGGAAACCAAAACAGCAGAGGATTTTGAAAAAACGAAAGGGCAATCGCCGCTAAAATGAGCTTTATAACTTCAAAAATCGAATAGTCTGAAATTTTTAAAAATCGTTTCTCTATGCGTTCAGCCAAATCCTCTTGGTTGGTAAATATAATCCCGCCTTCAACCGCTGATAGGGCTTTTCCACGCCCGAGGCTCAAAAACCCGGCATCCCCCAACGTACCGAGATTTTTTTCTTTTTTTGTCATGCCCAAGACCTGGGCGGCATCTTCGATGGTATATATTCCCAATCCTTTTGTTAAACTTCCTACACGTTCGACATCTGCGGCCAATCCAAATAGATGCGCAGGTATAACGGCAAGGAGTTTTTGGCTATTTGGAATCGATGGGTTTTTACTGGAACTATTGGTTTTAAGGATTTTCTCTAATTGGACATAGTCAAAGTCGAGGCTGCGATCGTCAACATCGCACAATTTGACTTTCAGGCCTGCACGCACTATAGCTGAAGGAACGGAATAGCATATAAATGCGGGGATAAGTACTTCATCTCTTTCGGGATATAAATCGTGCAGCGCCTTTAGTATTATCGTTAGGGCTGCTTTGCCGGATGAGACGAGGTAGCAGTGCTTTACATTGAAATAGTCCTGTAACTCGGACTGGAAGCGCTCGGTTTCAAGTTTTCCATTGCCCAGGCCCTTCAGTCCATTGAAAATGTCTCGAATGTCAATAGGCGATGCCGCTGGAGGAATGGTTCGCCCTATTCTCATATATATGATACCTTAACTGATCGGTTCCAGTTTCAGGGTTCATTGGTTTAGGTTATTTTATTCTTTCATTTTGTTTTTTCACAAACCGATATATTTTCTAAAATTTGGGCCCAAAATTTTGGTTGATAAAACAGGGAGTTTTTTCCAAACTTCCGAGCCAATCTTAAATAATTTTTTCTCCGAGATTGGCATTCCATCAAAACTGCCATTATTTGAGAAATAACTGTAGTCCAGAATTTCAGGTGTTGCACCCCATTGCTCCTTGAATTTGTATGTCCCACCGCCGGGTGTACATCGCCCAAAATCAAAATATTTAAAGCCATTGTCGCATGCATGCGCTAACATTGACCAGTACAGAAGCATGTTAGGACTCATTTTCTTGTAAGATTTTATAAATGATGCCCATGGGTTCATCATTGTTTCCTTAAAATTTAATAAAATGCCGCCTGCCGCTGGTTTCTTGTCGCAATATGCCACAACAACCTCGGAATTACCTGAGAATTCTTTTAATATGTTTTGGAATAAGCGTTTTGAATGAACCGGTGACCCAAGGTCTTTCATATTTATAGCAAAAACATGGTAAAAATCATCTAATAATTCACTCTGTCCGATTCGTGTCTCCACACCCTCCTTAATAGGCTTTCTTATTTGACTGCGTAGCTTCGACTTAAATGAATTCATCAACTCATCAGATGTCTCTGGAAGCTCAAGTACCATGCGAACTTTATTCGGCGTTGCTTGAGTGTGCCACCTCTTCGCTAAAAAAGCACTTTCCTTGCCGTCAAGTTTCTTATTTATAGAAACCATACTTTTTAGGGGTTTTAGATTTCTAATTTCTATATTACTAGCGTCGAGCCTTTTTCCCATTTCAATCGCTTCATGAAGCAGTTTCCTCTCTATCTCTTCATTATCCGCTAAAATTCCTCCCATATCACAAAAAGGAATAGATATAAGGCTATTTCCAAAAAGTATATGTTTAATATGTGTTAATGGCAGTATCCCGACGATTCTGTTTGAATATTGACTTTTAGTAGACGGGTCATTTGTATTTTTATGTGTTGCCATTAAATAATAGGTTTTATGGCCGTAAGTATTTTGGATGACGTCCTTCCACCCCGATAATTGATAGATATTGCCCATCAGCTGTGATTTGACATATGAATCCCACTGAACTTTATTTTCTGTCTTTATTTCCCTTATATTAACTGACATTATATTTTTAACTTTCAGTCATATTCACTACCAAATTTTGGACAGCGGATTTCAAAATTTTATAACATCGACGGATATCGTCGATGTCCCCATTATATGGGTCTTTAATTTCAGTTTCTTTAAAATTGCCGTTTTCCTGAAAGGAACCTAACCTGTAAAGCTTTTTCCAAGTCTGTGGGTATTTGTCAAGCAACCCCGCCTCATTGAGAGAATCCATCACAAAGATTGCATCTGCCTCTCCAATTATTTCCTCGGTAATCGGTTTGGCGCGGTGACCTTTCAAACAGAGGTCGAATTCTTGCGCCACGGTTACTGAACGCGGGTCAGCGCCAATACCTTGTTTCGCATAAATTCCTGCTGACATCACACGAACATTTTTCAGACCCATTTCTGACGCTTTTTGATTAAAAAGCGCTTCGGCCATAGGGCTCCTAATAATGTTTCCATGGCATAAAAAAAGAATTTTAAACGCCTTTCTTGTATTTTGCGATATTTTGATTTGCGGCATCCAAATTAACCGACTTATAACTTGCAAAGAATACAACACTTTTTCATATTTATCAAGATTTCGGAGAGTTTTCAAGTGTGTGTGTGTCTTAAGCGGAATTATTCTATTTATGAGCGCCTTCGCATCTTGAAAAAGCAATGATTTAAAAACGCAAAATAGCTCAATAACAGCCGGTAGAGGATCCGAATAGGACCATAACATATGGCGCACGGAAGGGCTAAAATCGGTAAAAAACTGAATGATTTCTTCCCCCCGCGAGTGAGTCTCAATTGAGTTCGAGCGCGGACGCGTTAAGAGTTCATGCAGCCTGCGCAAATCCCCTGCAACCCAGCGCACGCGCAGCCCGCCTCTGTATCGTGATGGAACGTTTAAGTGTTGTTTGTGCGCATGCTGCCACTCATAGAAAGGGAAATCAATGCCGGCATGGATAGCCGATGCGATCGACCCCCAGTAGCGACCGTTTATTTCCATCAAGGTCGCCGACCGTTCTTTGCGATTGAATCTGAATTCGACTAATGCAATACCTTCCCAACCTATAACGTTTAAAAGACGTGTAGAATATTGAACGAGCAATGGGTCGGGTTCTTCAGAAATTGCCAGGACGCTCACTCCGCCTGTGCTTGGGTATTCCTTCAAGCGTCTGTGCTGGTAAATGGCAATGGGTTCTCCATTATGAATATATGTCCCGATACCAACGCCTTCACCGCTACAATATTCCTGAAACAATGTATTGGTTCCAAATTGTGGATCTACGGAAAACGCTTTTTCAATTTCTTCAAAGCTGTAAAAATACCGTATTTTGAAATGGCTGGATTTTCTTTTGCTGAGGGGTTTGGCAATCATCGGATAGCGTAAGGTTTGTCGCAGATCTCTCAATTCGGAAATGTCTGAAATATGAGAGGTAACCGGAACTGGAATGCCGCAACTTTGTGCTAATTTTAGCGTATCATTTTTATCGAGGACTCGCTTTATAATTTCAGGCTTAGGACTGCAAATATTTACCATCGATTCAAGTCGATCGTAATATCGAACCACTTCGGTTAAGGCGGTATCACTGCAGGAAACGAGCATACTATAATTATTCGACTGGATTAATCGTGCAAGAGCGCCGATAAAAGCTTGAGCCTTATTCTTGTGATCCGGAAGGTATGAGAAGTTTCTAATAGCATTTGATGATAACCGCACATCATTCCGCGACAGAGCAGCTACATCGACGGGTATGCCGTACCGTTTGAGTGAACGGGCGATTGAAACCGCTATTCTCGGCTCTGCCCCCAATACCAAAACCGGACTAAACATATTTCTTATACGAATGTCCGGCATGCATTACGCTCTGGCATAATTTCTCAAATTCACGTCTTTGATTTCTCGAACAATTTTTGAAGCAGCACTCGTTCTATATTTTTTTTAAATACTTGAATCTATAGTATAAACGATGTAAAGTCTTTATGACCTTCAACCGTATACGGCTGCATAGAAAAAAATCCGCTTCTTCGAGGTCAACCACCCGGGCCCCGAAACCAGCCTTGAACCGGCTGAGCCCCGGATTGGAATGATCCGAACCACCAAGGTTAAAGACCTGGAAAGACTGATCTCTCAATACATTTGCGATTTCTTGGACCAGAAAGTGTGATGCCCCGAAAGCCATTCCTTCGGGATTATTTCCAGCCGAGTGGTAATAAGCGCCTTTATCTGCAAACAAGACCAAGACCGACGACAATACCGTCTCGTCAAGAATGGCCTGAAACAATTCCCCTGCTCCGCTGTGGGTATAGGCCCCAAAAGCGTCCGCGGCTATGTTTTCAGGTACCCGCTCCCCTCTGTCTCCGCGTCTTGTCATTGATTCTGCGATTAATTTAGCATGCGCCTGGCATGCTTTTTGGTTGCTTGCCCGTTGAACGCACAATCCAGCCTTACGACCACGTTTAATGTTACGCGCATGGTTTTTCGATAATTTTCCCTGCAAATCGACATTCTGAAGTTCGAGTAAAAACTCGGATCTCTCTCTCCGGTTCGTCTCACCATTTACTGAAGGGATATGGGTAACACGTGAGGCAAAGGTTTCCACCTTCAAATGAGTAACCCGATGCTTTTTGCAAAACCGGATCAATCCGATCCAGAAAACATCTCGATCATCGAGCATCGGAAGAGAAACTATTTCGAGCGAACGACTCAAACGACCCGCTTTCATAAATGCGGTACAACCCGCCTTTATCCGGTCATTCTCTCGAATAGTAAACACCCATGGAGCGAATCCCAGGGACCGCTGGGCCGCTATATACCTCTGTGTATAAAAGGGATTCGTCGGAGACAGCGCCGTTAATTCAGCAATTAACGCTTCAGATGGAGTCAGGGTCGCTAAAAATTCAGTGGCCATCGCACTATTGATTTCTCAGTGATTGTTCAGCTATGTTGGCGTCTATAAAAAATTTACAGGCCCAACTTATATACTCATACGGACAATATCCTCCGGATACGGGAAAAGACCCTTTAATCCCGCCCCTGGTCTCAATCTGGCCATCGGTTTTTATAGTTCGCCTGACGTAACTGTTTACGTCATATGCGGCATTTCGATATTTTTCTTCACCCGTAATCCGATACAGCATGAGCCAGCAAAGTGCAATCTGAACGCTGCCTGTCAAGCACACCCATGGCACAGCCGCTTCCCATTTCGAGTTAAGACGCCCCGGCAAATAACCATCACTTTGCAATGCGGATAAAAGGCCATCGGCACTTTTTAATGCACATTCTAATATGCGATGATCTTTAGTGAACCGATAGGCCTCGACTATCCCCCGCAACGCGTAGCCAATAGTGTGCGTTATCGGGTTGCTCTGATCAGCAATACAACATTTTTCGAACCATCCATTTCTGCGTTGTGATGTAAGCGACCATCGTATATTATTTAGAGCTGCTTTTGCATAGGGTTTATCCGGCTCTAAACGGGCTGCCTCAAACAATCCCCATGCGACGTGGGTGTCATATGTTTTTTCCCCGGCAACGACATACGGCGAGGAAAATTTACTCCAGCATCCATTCGACTCTTGAACGTGAACCAGCCAATCGGCAGCCTTGATGAGATTTTTTCGATATTCTTCTCCGAACTCAATGACGCCCCTGGCCAATCCAAGTAGAATCTGACCGGTGTTGAAAACGACGGGAGCATTCGGCTCTTGATCAATCCTTCCACCTTTGAAGGCGCCGTTCGCCAGTTGTATGTTGACAAGCCAATCGAGCATCTTTTTTGCGCGCTGCCTCAGAATGTCGTTATTTGTTTTTTGCGCATATTCAAGTACAGTAGGAATTATGTAACCAGTTGTCTCGGGATAGGAGGAACTCCATCCGGTCGCTAAGCTGTAATGACTCGCAACGCCACCATCTTTCTTAGCCGATGAGTCCTGGGCCCTGCAGATCCAATCAATCGCATCCACAATGGATCTTTCGGGTCCAGGATCAAAATCGGGTATTCCCTTTTTATCCCTTAAGAATTCTTTTTTTGCATTTTTCGAAAGTTTGTAAAACTCGTATTGTTGTATCAATAACTGATAAATCCGACTCTTTTTCATTGTATTTTTAAGAACCTTTGCTACTGTCACGACTTTCTACTGCCAGCCTTAATTACATTTTTATAAAGACTTTCAATGTTTTTACCGATGTTATCAAAACTTAATGGAATAACCGCCTCGCGTGCTAAAATGCCGATTTCATCTCTTTTCTTTTGTGTCATTTCCAAAATTGAGGTAATCTTATTAGCCAAGTCTTGTGTATTTCCAGGTTCGAATAAAAATCCTGAGGAGCCGTCTTCAATACGTTCGGCAATTCCAGAATTAGCACTAACGAGCACTGGTCTTCCACAGGCCATTGCCTCTATAGCGGTAAATCCGACTGGTTCAAAAAGAGATGGCATTATGTAAAGATCGCAATTTTGATAATACTCTACCAGCATATCTCTTTTTTGAGGACCAATAAAACTAACGTAGTTGTGTAGGTCTTTTCGCTTTAAGTAATCTTTAGTTTCCGATAGAATCGATCTTCCTTTTTCTCCAGTTTTTGTGTCACTTCCAATAATTAAAAATCTAACGGCAGGGAATTTTTTTATGACCGTCGGAATTGCTTTTATAAGAACTTGAATACCTTTTCTATATTCCAGCCGACCGACATAGAGAATTTTCGTGTCACGTTTTTTACTGCTTTGATGATATATATTAGGACTAAATATGTTCAAATCAATCGGGTTTTCAATAATTACCGAATTTGATAACATAATATTCCAAGTTTTTTTTGTTACTTTCTCCATTGCTCTGCTTGAAAAAATGACTGCATTGGCCTTTTTGACGACGGATTTTTCCATCCAATCTTCGTTAAATTTCAATAACTCTGACTTAGGATTTTTGTCGTATTCGTGATTTAGAAACAACGGGCCGTGTACTTTTACGACAAAAGGACAAAAAGGCTTTAAAGAATAAAAAAAACCCTCCCCACCCCACTCAGGAATTTGGATTATGTCGAATCGATAGAGATGATTTAATTCGATGAGCTTTTTTCTGACTGCATAAGAGTAATTAAGAAACCAAACAGGAATCCACTTTTGCAATCGCCCGCTTCCTCTAAAAGTCGCAGGACGGATACGATAGACAGTAATGTTTCCATCTTTTATTTTATTTTCACCATTCCGCGAATAAGATATAATAGTTATTTTGTGTCCGAGTCGTTCTAAGCATTTTGCAATTGAATGCATGTATGTACCCGTACCGGAAATTCTAGATTCCGGAGGGAATTCGCGGCAAACTAAACAAATATTCATGTGTCATCCCAAAATCCAAAGGAAAACTTCGATGGACATTATTGATTCGTCACTTCAGTGTTATGCCCTTATCTTATTCTTTATCATGACTTCTTTGATTGTTTATGTAATTCCGCTTGCTTATAAATTTTCCTTTAACCATCCCGCTCGAAAAACAAAATTTATAATATGGCTTAAATCTTTTTGGTGGTTCTCTTTGCGCCAATCCTGCAAAAGCCCGCACTCCATCAATCAGGCTTCTCCTCCACAACCTTGTTATTGATCCGTTGTAATCAAGCCCGTTCTGGATTCCCCACTTAAAAGCTCTTTTGGCAGTAAATTCAGGTGAGCACCTTTCAGGCGGAACGAGGTGCCAGACTTTTGCTTCAGGAACGTAATTACCCTTTACACCATTTTCCAATAACCTCTTTTGCATTTCGGTTTCCTGGCCGACCGCCCCAATTTTTGATCCGGGACCGTGCAAAAGGCTAAATCCACCCAAACGCTTTACATCTTTGTCAAACGCCGCCCAATTAAACCCAATAAATAAATTGCCTTTTTCAATGTATTTTGGTTTTTCACCAAGGCTCCATCCGACTGCACTTACAGGTAAAAACTCGTTAAGCCATTCGGGTGGTTTTCTTACATACTCTGCCTGAAACGGTCCTCCATAGAATTCCCCTTCTAACTTTTCCCCTGCGGCCACTGCGTAAGCTTCTAGTACCCCCGGTTCTAACCTTACATCATCGTCGGTAAAATATACCAGGCTGTCTTTAACAGTTTTCAATGCGTTGTTAAGCGCATTGCTTTTGTTTCCTATCGAAACATAAACATATCTCGTATTTAATTCCTCATTGTATTTTAACGCAATCTCTTCCACTCCTGACTTTGGGCCGTTTTCGACTAAAATTGTTTCGTCGTAAATCGCTGGCTTCTTACATTTAGCCAATGAATCGAGTGTATTATTTAACAGAATTGAACGTCCGCTTGTAGGTATTATGACAACAAGTTTTTGGGCCATACAGCTAATTTCCTCTCAGGCCGTTTTTACCTTTCTTAAACTTTTAAAAATCTGCAAAAATACACCATTTTTGAGTATCTTTTTTTATAGTTTTTACCAAAATGCTTTATTGAATAGTATAATTTTAGATATTTATTTCTACTCAACAAATCTTAAAGATCACTAAAAATATCCATTAACTTTTGTGATATTACATCAGTGCCATAGAAATTTCGGACCATCTGTTTTGAGCGGATACTAAAATTATTCCACGCGACCGGATCACTTAATAGATGATTACACTTGTCTGCAAATTCACTTGGGTAATCGGCAATAAAACAGTTTTCTCCGTCGATTAAAGGAAACCCTTCAGCTCCGATAGTTGTCGTAACAATTGGCACACCAACAGATGCAGCAACTCCAATTTTCCCCTTAATCCCAGCCCCATAATTCATAGGACATACAAAGAGTCGGTATCCCGACAATGCGAGTTCTACATCTTCAATGTATCCTTTAATAACTATATTTTTAGTTTCTTTGATGGATTTCAAATTTTCAGAACCAAATCCTAATATGTGAAATTCAATGTCCTTGTTAGCTTGAGCGATTAAATTAAATATATTTTCAAGAAAATAGTAAACCGCATCTCTGTTATGATTAATTTCAAAGTTTCCCAAATAACAAATATTTTTGCTTTGAAAATAGCTTACCCTGTTGCCATTATGAATTTCATGGATGTTCGGTAGGACCTTCGTATTCGCCGTAATTCGAATATTTGTCGTTAAATCTTTGGCTTCCTTGTCAGATACCAACAATACACAGTCAACATTGTTGTAAAGCGATTTTTCATACTTTAAAAACAACTGAGCATCCAGATGATCCATTTTACATTTACTTATTTCATATTTTCTCATGTACTTTTTATAATGAAAATCCATCGTATCGGCAATTATCTTAACTTTTAATTTATTCATTTTTAAATCATCTACAAATTTATTAAAAAAATAAAATTCATCTGTAGTCCACAAGTTTGTTATCCAAATGAAGTCTACCTTTATTTTTGATACCATTTCTATGTATTTCACTTGATCCCTTGGCAGGTAAACAAACCTTATATTTCCTTTCAGCGATTTACGATATTTGTCATCATCATCAGTGCGAATGCAGTAAACAAAATGTATTTCGTATCCTTTTGACAACAATATACTTAAAATTTTTTTGATTCTATTGTGAGCCGATGCCTTGTCATATTTAGGTAGAAAATTACTTATAAACATAATAACATATGTTTTATTATTTTCCTTTTGTTGGCGTTGAGGTAGTTTTTCAATATATTGTGAAATAATATTTAAGTTATCTGGACAAATATACTTAAATTTCTTTTTTTCAAATATCCGTTGAAACCTTTGTTCAGCTCCTCTGTGGAATCCGTAATTTTTTTGTACCTTAATCGTTTCCAAATGCATGGACTCTTTTAGTTTTTGTGTCTTTGCATCGGAGTGAATAATTGCATTACTCCATATCCCTCTACCGATTGAAAACTTTCCGTTTTCAAGTATTCTTATCCAAAGATCTAGATCAAATGCTATATTTAGGTGTTTATTAATACCACCGATTTTTTTTGTTTTCGTTGTAGATAAAAAACACGAAGGCTGATAAAATTGCCTTCCATTCCAGTTTTGTCCAATATTTTCTCTATCCAAACCATTTGGATAAATAACATTTAAAATACCCTTTTTTTCTTGAACTCTACGGCATCCTCCAATCCACCCAACGGCGTTAGGTACCTTAAGATATGCTTCAGCACACTTGAATAGTGCATTCGGTTCAAGATAATCATCCGAATTGAGCCAATTGAAAATATCACCAGTAGCATATTTTAAGCCTTTGTTTATAGCATCAGCTTGGCCTTCATCCTTTTCGCTTACCCAATAATCTAATTTTTTATGATATTTTTTTATCATTTTTACACTATTATCATTGCTTTTGCCATCAATTACAATATACTCTAAATTAGGATAATTTTGAAATATCACAGATTGAATACATCTTTTTAGAAATCTTCCTTGGTTATAATTTGGCGTGATTATAGTTATTTTAGGGTATTTTACATTTTTTTTTAATTTTTTTCTTTTAAAATTTTTACTCACTAAGTACCATCTGATACACCACAACAAATTACTAATGCATTCGTTTCTTGCAAGTGATTTCCAGAATTTTTTTTGAATTTCTTGTTTCACTCTCCATGCAATTTCACTATTAAATTTTGGGGTCATATAATCTTTTCCCGAGATCTCACGTAACATATGTCAAAAGTGTATATATTGGGATTTACAAATTTAATCATTGTTGCCTCTACTTTATTTTAACCATTTCATAATCATCAGCAAAGGCACCGATAATCGAATCTTTCCATTACGTCTTGAAGGTTTCTTTCTATGTAACGACAATCTTTATATGATATAAAATCATTCCAATTTTTTGTTTTTTGTGTAATTGGCTTTGCGAGGTAGGGATCAGCATTCCAGAATTTTAGGCTTTCTTCGCCCTCAGCAATAGGGTGTCTTTCAAACTCTTCTGATAAAAATTTGCAAATCATTCTGAATTCCTTGGTCGGATTTTTAACAAAATCTTCATATGAGATTATTTGTACCCTGTTTCTTCTGTCCTCTTGTATGTTTAATGACAGTAAATAAGTTCTTCTATACCCGTTTATGAAAGACTGGAGATCGATTTTCAACCATTCTTTTTCTTTTTGGACCTGAGCCCTTTTGACGTGTGAAGAATATGCGTGAACTGGATGCCGTATAGTTATGAGAATCTTAGCATATTTATATGTTGAAAATATTCGATCAGTTTGATGGATATGCCGTGGTGTCTTTTCGACTAGTCTTGTGCACCCCCTTGCCTTTTGGGCGAATAGAAAATAATTCTTAATAATTATAGGGTTCAGCGCTGCATTCCAAAATAAAATCCTTTTGGCGCATAATCCTGAATATTTCGGTATTTTTCTAAGAATTTTTTGAAAAACTAAAAAAAGATATACCTTTTTTTGTAACACTTTGTATAAAGATAGATCACCCAGCATATAATGCAGCAATGCCTTATCCGGATCGCCAAGAAACCTTAATCCAGCAAATGTAGAATTAAAAATATCGGTTTCCTGCAAATTTATTTCTCTTCCGCGGAAACTAGAGTGTTTTTGCAATGTCCGGTATACTAAGCTAGTACCGCTGCGGGGATATCCCATAATAAAAACAGGATGACTCATATGTCCTCTAAAGAGTTTTTCCTTAAATATCAAACTTCAAAAGTCCCCTTGCAGAGCCGAGAGTTTACCGAAGCGGAAATATTCGGTAGTGAATGTAGTAATCGTATCGCAACTCTTCAGTTTTCATGAAGAGATACAGTCACAGTTATAATCAGAGTTGTTGGTTAGCCGAGCCAGATCCTATAGCATCGGCTGTAATCACTCAATCGTAAATCCCATAAAAAAATTCAGTTTTTGTCCGAATCAATTAAACCAAAATAAAAATTTCATCTTATTTAAATACTCTGTCGTTCTTATCACTTTACCAAATGATCTCACCTGACGGAGACCAGTATTTAACTTTACTGAGGCGTTTTTGCTGTCCGTCAATGATTATCAGACAATAGAAACGGTGTCCAGAATTCCCGATCGTAGCGCTCCCAGGCGTGGCATCCGAATGGTAGACTGTTCTGGTTTTTTTCGTAGCAATATCGCGGGACACATTCAAAGGCGAATTTAAGTGCTTGTTCGGGGGGTGCGATGAGAAACTCTGGGTTGTAGTGAATGGCACGGTTAGACCAGAAATGATCTTCGGGAGCGGAATAGCCGTCCAATTCCTGCCGGACTCCGTTGTAAACCGGTAAAAAATTTCGTAAAGCTTTTAAAACTGATATCGCTTTACGCAGAGGGTGCCCGGGAGATTTAAGTACTTTCCGTATTCGTACCGCTGGGTCTCGCCAGAGCCTACCGGACTTTAGAACACCGAGGAATCCTTCAATTCTCCGAAGCGAAAAGCCTCCGTTTCCAACCTTCCCTTCGTATTCAGACATGCCGGCATATGGTGCATCTTTATGTGGTATCCAAGGCGGTGCAATGTAATCATAGTTTTTTTCACACCAATATTTCAACTGATCGGAAAAGACCAGCGCATCGAGATGGTGAATCAGAATAAATTCATATTCGGCAAACCGATCATAAAACCCTTTTGAGAAAAGAAGTTTACGGTGCGCCTGGACACTGCCGAAATACTGTCGGTTAAAATGCATTAGTTTGAATCCATAGTCCTTCAAGGGTGCCAATCCCTCTTGGATGATAAAATAACGGTCGTACCCAGGCAAGTAATGCAGCAGATGCCGCAGCGATATTCTTTCGTCCTCTGTAAACGCCATCCTGTTAGAGAGCGGAACGGCAATGGCAACCAGTTTTTTAGAAGAAGATTTTTTTAACTGATGCATTGTCATCTTTACTATTTGTAAATCGAATATAAGAGAAAGAAGCGTCTATTCCGAGGCTGGGTGTGCGGTATTGTAGAATTGCCTGTACACTTTTTGAATCGCTTTAGCGACCTTATGATGACCTTTGGCATTCCAATGAGCATCGTTTACTTTATGATCTTCCGTAGACAGATAATCTTTTAGCGTGACAAATGGAACAGAAAGTTCCTTGCATATGGTCCTGAGTTGTTTATCCGGAAAATCCGGATCAAAATCATCCTTATTCTCGATGTAGTATGTTAGAGCACGAAAATGCGCGGGGCTGATTTGTGTTACGTCCGGTATGCTCAAGACAACCAATTTGGCTCCCGCCTTGTCGCAGACGGACTTTCCTTCTTTGATCAGATACCCACAGGCATCAAAAATTCTCGCGGGAGCCGATGAAGATTGGCAATAAGAAGCCAGGCTTTCATGGTACTGACGCCGTTTTGAAGTTGTCCAGGGTTCGGAGGAAACATGCTCCGTCACTATCTGCCATTTATTTTCCGAAACTATGAAGCGAACGAAAGGCATTCGATGGTGAGCTAAGTTGGGAGTAAGGTTTTCCAACAAATCATTGCCATGGTAAATAAACCAGATGACGATTTTGCCATTCAGTTTATCGGATAATTTTCTCATCCATAACAATTCCTGGACCATGTTGTAGCCATTGACACCAATGGCTTTTATTTTGAAGCCGTTTCTAATCGATGCAAAGAAATCTTTGTCGCTTACACCGTAGCCGAACGCATAGGAATCGCCAAAGACAACAACATCGCTGTCATCGATTCGTGTTTTTCCGCGCCAGCCTTGAGCATCCGTTGTCAACCGATACACTCCGTCGACGCGGACGTAACTGTTGAGGTTCGCTTTTGGTTTCCAACCCACTTCCGGCATATATTCGATTAGGCTTTGCCAAGGGACGGGTTTTGCGGAAATAAAACGCCATGCGGCTTTCATGTTTTTCGATATCAAAGCCACCAGAAGAAAGGGAAGGCCAAGAATAAAAATCGGAAGCCAGCACAAAAAGCCAAACATAAAAGAAAAAACGGCCATGCAGCGGTAGGATAGAGACATCAACATTGCTCCTTATCTCAATACAAGGTGTAGATATTGGAGGGAAATTGTTTTTGTTGTTGACCCTCTATTAAGCGCAATAATATCACAAAGGGCAGCAGGCTGTATGCCCATACATGTCGAGGATGGCTTGCCCAAACTAGAAAAGAAGTAAACCAGTAACCATTTTTTGAATGGCTTTTCGATATTTCTACCGGCCTCGAATACAGGGCCGCTTCGGGCGTTTTCCATAATGCCCACATTGAAAACTTTGCCGGAGGACGCTGCAGAAGAAGATTGGCTTTTGTCGAACCTGTAATGCCGAGAATCAAATAAAAACAGACGCCGAGAGACCAAAAACGGGATAAACGGACGTAATAGCGGATCAACACCCTCCATAGATGATATGCACCATTTATCACCGGGGGAAATCGAAATCCGATAACGGTAGCGAGCGCTGCCAATATCAATGTCGGAAGGATCGTTGGGTATGTCGCGAAGCCCACAGCAGCGACGACAGCGGTGGACAGGCTAACCCAGAAAAAGGTCAGATCTGCGGCATCAGGTTTTGCAGAAAGTTGGATCATAGTTTGAGGTCCTTGTTTATATTTCCAAAGCGAAATTTAGATTTTTTTGTTTATGACATGCGAGATAGCCGGTTTTGTCGAACTTAATCGAGTTCATACTGATCCCGATATTTTTCAGTATCCTGATAAAGATAAGCCGGCTGATCGGCCTTAGAAAGGATATGGTTTTCCAGAACCAGGTAATCCATGTCGGTGGCCATGAAGCATCGAAAGGCATCTTCCGGCGTGCAAACAATCGGCTCCCCACGAATATTGAAGCTGGTATTGACGATGACAGGGCATCCTGTCTTTTGGTAAAACTGACGCATCAGTCGATAGAACCGACCGTGCCGCGTTTCATCCACCGTCTGGACCCTTGCTGAGTAGTCGACGTGTGTGATGGCGGGTATTTTCGAACGCGGTACTGAAACGCGTTCATTGATGTTCTCGGACTGCATCTGCTTTATGTCTTCTGCGCTCAGGGGCCGTCGCCAACTTTCCCTCACCGGGGCCACAAAAAGCATGTAGGGGCTGTCTTCGCCCGGCAGCATTTCAAACACCTCGTGAGCGAACTCGCTGAGGACGCACGGTGCAAAAGGTCTGAAGGACTCTCGGTATTTGATTTTCAGGTTCATTGTCTTTTGCATCGATATTGATCGTGCATCACCGATGATACTTCTACAACCCAACGCCCGCGGCCCGAACTCCATTCGCCCTTGAAACCAGCCAATGACTTTTTCCTGTGCCATCAATTCCGAGACGGTATCGACCAGTGTAACTTCTTCGGCTTCGAGACGGTAGGCGGCACCCATGGAGTCCAGAAACAGCCCGATATCCGTATTAGAGAAGGCCGGTCCAAGCAGGGAACCCTTTTGGCTGTCAGGCTGTTCGGTTTTACGGGGCCCCGCGAAATGGCGGTGCCAGCTGAGCAAGGCCGCACCTAAAGCGCCCCCTGCATCTCCTGCCGCCGGTTGAATCCAGATCTGCTCAAAAGGGCCTTCTCTGCGGAGCCTCCCATTGGCGACGCAATTGAGCGCGACGCCGCCCGCCATGACCAGATTTTTCGAATTTGTGTTTCGGTGCGCGAAGTCGGCCGCCCTCATGACAACTTCTTCACAAACGGTTTGAATAGATGCGGCAATATCCATCTCTTTCTGGGTAATTCGCGACTCGGATGGCCTGGGCGGCCACCCGAAGAGGCCGTGAAATTTCTCCGATGTCATCGTCAGCCCTTGGCAATAATTGAAATAGGACATGTCAAGCCAAATCGATCCATCCTTCCTGACCTCGACAATGTGGTCTATAATTTTATCGACATACTTGGCCGTTCCATAGGGAGCGAGGCCCATCAATTTGTATTCGCCGGAATTCACTTTGAATCCAGTGAAATAAGTGAAGGCGGAATAAAGCATCCCCAATGAGTGCGGAAACCGCATTTCTCGCAGGAGCTTCACGGAGGCGCCTTGGCCGTGTCCGATAGAACTGGTACTCCACTCACCAACTGCATCCAGGGTAAGAATGGCGGCCTCTTCGAAGGGCGATGGGAAAAAGGCGCTCGCTGCGTGTGATTCATGGTGGTCAGTAAACAAAAGGTTCCCCTGAAACCGGTCACCGAGGAACTTGAGAATGGTTTCAGGGATCATCAGCTTGTACTGGGCCCAAAGCGGAAAGGCCCTTCGAAACGATTCGAAACCATCAGGAATAAAGGCACGATAGGTATCGATCAACCTTTCAAATTTGACCAACGGCTTTTCATAGAATGTAACAGCATCGAGGCATTCGGGTCCGATGTGTCCTTCGGACAAACAATAGTCGATCGCGTTTTTGGGAAAGCCCGGATCGTGTTTGTTTCGGCTGAATCGTTCTTCCTGTGCGGCGGCAATGATTTTTCCATCCCGGAGAAGAACGGCTGCTGAATCGTGGTAAAATGCAGAAATACCAAGAATATGGACTGGCCTCATATGATATCACCCATCTTTGAATATGATTTGTGAATTTGAATAATTTACGATCCAGGCGATTAAAGAAAAAGTAAAACGTGGTGATGTTGCAAAGGCTAGATGTGGATGCTCTCAGGATGCAAGAAAATAAAATTTTATGTTTATTTCTCAAGTACGCGTTTAATTTTCTTTTTGATTCTGTTAATCAGCTTACGCTTATCAGTGAACCTTTCGCGTAAATGGGGGCGTATATTAACATTAATGAGCTCATCGCCATTATAATCGAATAAATATTTCTTCTCGTAACATATATTCTTTCTGTTGCTTTGTTTTTTGGTTACCGGTTCTTTGGGAATTGTTTCGGTGTCAATATCAATTTGCATGAATGTAGCAATTTTTTTTATTGAAGAAATGAGGTCTTTTTGGATGTCTTCAAATTCCATTTCAGTGTAGTTGCATCCGTTTGCCGCAAGCAAGTATCTCCAAGAAGCAGTATCCAAAATGATATCACGGAGGCAGTTATTTATATCCTTGTAAATGTATTGATGATTTTTACATGATGATTCCTGTCCGGAAATCCAAACGCCGGTTTGTTTCGCAATGGACATTGAAACTGCTTGTTTTAAAACGTCTCTACGGGTAAGCAGAACATAAAATGCATCAGGAAAAAAATTTTTTAGATAAACAAAACCTCCGAACTGTTGTATATGTGAATAATGAACCTTTATGCCGAATACACCGTTAGGAGAGGTTCTCAGTTCCATAATTTTTTTTAAAACATCACTCAAACGTTCTTTATTAAATCGTTTTTTCCATTCGGCGATGTTGACGGGATTTGCATACTCTAAAGGAAAGCCAAAGTAATTTGTTCTTTGTAGAGCATGTCCAAGCATGTGGCTACCACAGCGAGGCGTTGAGGCAATTATTAAAAACATAGTAGGTTTTGTCACTTTATCATAGTCAAAACGTTTCGAAAATTGTTCTTGGTATAAGTGCATCCTTAGTGCCTTTGAAAGCCATCCAGTATAATCGCAAGGACAAAACTTTCTATTTTCCCCTAATAATTCATTCGCACCCGATGCTATACAACAAAAAGGCCTTTAGTGGTTACTCCGCCGAAACAAGGTAAACGACTGCATCCCCCGGAAACGGTGGTGAAAAAAGTGTAGATTTTTTTTGAACTTTAATATTACCTGAAATGCTTTTACCCGTTTTGGGATCAAACCACTTATAAATAAACTTTTGGGGAGGTAAGGTAAGTTCAAAGCTATTACTATTGGCTGAGTAAGCAACAAAATTATTTTTGCCGTTAGCTAATACATATACACGTTCACCTTTTGACACAAGTGAATTTTGGCTAGACATTTCCCAATAGGGAATATCATTAGATTTCCAAAAGTGAACCATACGTTTCACATCGTCGTAAACGGGTAAATATTTCCAATCGCCAGTTAGCCAAATTTTGGGTAATTTAGACTTTCCTCCTGTAAAAGTATTAATGAAATGTTTAATTTTTTCTTTCCATTGGACGCTCGTTGAGTCGTCTCCCATAGAACCATATCCACCAGCAACATATATAGACCACATTGCTCGCCTCAGATTTTCTCTGTCAATTTTCGCCGGTATATCTTTATGGATGAAGTATTGCCCAAAATAACCGTATTCGTCATTGACAACCGGCATATTGAGGTGAAGGTTTGAGACAATACTGTAGTTCCCCCATTCATCCCCATTCGAAAACCGTGTTAGCGATTCATCATCATAATTATTCCATTTTCCACCAAGACCGTTCCACACACCGTATTGCACATTCGCATATACAGGCCACCCGGAAGAACCCCATTTAAAAAATGGCCAGGAGACTTGATGTATAGATAAGGGGCGTAAAAAACCGTTATCTGAATGCCAAGGATCTTCATTTTTCATAAGATTACCGAGTAAATCCCAGTAACCTTCTTTTCCAATCCCAAAGTCGGAAAATTCCCATTCATTTACAAGCGTCCAAATGACGTTGGTAAATGCAGCATATCGTGCTACCGCATATTTTATGTATCGAGTGGTTTGAGCAAAAGAAAAATCAAGTCTTCCCTTGCCTTCTCTGAGTAGTATGACATCGGCAACGATTCCTAAAGAATTCATGTATTTTATTATTTCATCGAACTTTTGGAAATAGACAGGATTAATTTTGTCAAGATTTTTGTTCTCGAAGGGATAGGCTTTCGGGTAATAATTTTTTGCACTATTCCATACCCATAAAAGAATACGTATTTTGTTAAAACCATATTCCCGATTCTTTTTTATGGTATATTTCCAATCATCATTCGCCATAGCTTTTCTTAATATTTCATAGTAGGTTTGTCCTACCATAAGAAACCGCTCGCCATTATCAAAAACAAAGCTCTTGCGATGTTTTGAATCCCTCCTCAGAAACCCTTTCCTCTTTTGTCCCGAGGAAACATTTATAGAGCCTTTCTTCATCAGTGCAAGGTCGGATGTATTTGAGCTGATGGTGTATTCCCACCGCCCTTCGGCTGTGGGCGTAAACCTTACCTTGTAATTGTTGCCGCCATCCCAAAAACCGTCGACGTTGTATTCAATATTGGATGGACCTCGGAAGATAGCAGAAATCTTTACCTCAGTGTAAGGATTTTCGAATATTGTATTTGATGTTAGTTTTATTTCAACGGTTTCCCATTTTGAATATGATTGTTGTGATTTGGCGTAGCAAAGACCGTCATGATAGAGAGTTGTTTCTGAATAGAAACCGAGCGGCAGAAAAAACAGAAACCATACAATAAATGATACCGCAATTTGTTTTGGTTTTACCATAAGGACACTACATTTAAAAAAGCGTATTTTTCGTAATTATGCCTTTTTATACCGGAGGTACAGAATAGGATAGGCTTCCTTTAAGCCTGCCAATTTGCCGTCCCAACATCCAAAGTAAAACAAAGCGATCTTCATAGAAAGATCCGGTGGACAGCCTTTTAAGTAATTTTTTCCAATCCCTAAAATATTTTTTCCACAATTTATTTTCGTTTTTGCAATAATCGCGGTATTTGCTGAACAGTAAAATATTGAATTCGGCATAGTTTAATGATTGCTTGAAGGTTCCGAATATACTGTCACGATATCCTATGTGGAGAATTGCTTCAGGAACATAGTGAAGGTTAATATTTCTGTTGATTTGAAGACGGATGCAATAGTCTGTATCAAACAAATGGCGAATCGATTCATCGAAACCGCCAACCGACAGGTGTAGAGCTCGTTTAACGCCCATGGTTCCGCATCCGGCGTGACAAAGATAGGGCGGATACCATAAGTACTGGAGGCCAGCTCTCTGTGGATTACCGTAACCATGGTGTTCGGGCAGATGAGAGTTCAATAGGCGGGTGTCGGTTTTGCATGCAACAAAGTCGTATTTTTCCAGAGCCTTACCCATGGCGGAAAGCCAAGTAGGGCCGACCATATCATCCGCATCGCAAAAAAGCAGTGCTTCGCCACTGGCATATTTGGCACCAACATTCATAGCATAAGCTGTTCCCTGTTTGCCAAAAGCTTCGATGATGGAAAAGTTTGGAATTTTTTCTCTATAGTTTTTTGCGATATCGATCGTCGCATCCGTGGATCGATTGTTGCAAATAATAACCTGCCACTCATCTGACCACGATTGTTGGGTTAACGCATTTAATTGCCTTTCAATGGTGGACTCGGCATTGTAACAGGGTATAATCACACTAATCTTCATGATTTCTCCAATATATTTATAGAGAAATATAAATATGATATTTATTCAATTTGATTCAATCAATTGATTATTATACTCTATGTCTCCTTTTTGTTTCCAAAATCTGACAACTGCCCCTCCTTCTCTAAGGAGCACTGGTACTGTAATAAAATCATAGGAAACATTGTCATTTAAAAATTTATCAAGCGCATTTATCATAGGAGCCCTATCGAAACAAGATTCACGTTCTGCAGTGTACAAATTATCATGGAGTAAAATGATAGATCCGGGTTTCAATCGATTCTGTAAATTTTGGTAGATCGTTTTCATTGGTTGTTCGAGCCAATCCTGCATTACCACATTCCACATGATTATTTTATAACCTGAGAAGCGAATATCAATGTGAGTAAAAATATCCATATTCCCATAAGGCGGCCTGAATATTTTAGAGTCATATTTTTTTATCAAATTACGGCATAATCGTATTTGTTTTCGCCTTTCCCTTGAACCGATAAAAGTAAAAGATGTATGATCGAACGAGTGATTCCCAATTGCATGACCTTCAGAAAAAATCGTATCAACCAATTTTGGGTATTTGGCTGCGTTTTTCCCGATAATGAAAAATGTGCCCTTTGCGTTGTGATTTTTTAGAACTTTGAGCAATTCGGGGGTGTATACAGGATTGGGCCCGTCATCAAAGCTAAGTGCGACAATTCTCTTATCCGTATTTATGTTGGTGATAGCTCCAAATTGTTTAAGAGCTAATCGCTTTAGTACTCTTCGAGTCTTATTGATGAAGGTTTTCACATGCCCTTTAGTGTAATCATCGATTATTTTTTGGGAGAATGGTGTTGATTCAGCGCCAACAATTACCTATTTTAAAATAAATTCCTTTAATCCGGTCGTTGATATATTTTTTGTAACTGATGGACCTTCTCATTCATCCTTTCCGTCACACTATCTATACTTTCATCTGTGCTTAAAATCGGCTCATATAAATTAGATATACGAAATAATTTTTTGCACACAACTGCAATTGTTTTTGCTCTTTTGTAGCTTCTTTTGAAATAATTTATATTCTTATCTAAATTTAAATATGCCAATGCTATGGGATTGTATTCCAGACCAAGAGATCCACACCAATCCTTCCATTTTAAGTCATTGATTGAACTGAAAATTTTTACGGGAATCCATGGCACTCTTAGTGCGTCTGCTACAATGGCACCGTGCATAGCTTCGCAAACGACCATTTCGGATTTCATGATATCGATGAGAATATTTTCGACACCGTCTGATGGATCAATATATTTGATCCCAATCGCCCTGCATATCTGACGCCATCGAATGATTTCAGCAGTTTCATGATATGAGAAAAAGGAACATCGATATTTTTTTTTGATCGGTTCGAGGTGGAAATTGCGTACAAAAATAGCCGAATCCGTAATAGCCAAAGAAGAATCCAGCTTCAAAAGTTTTGCCGTTATTGGCCCCCTCACTGCAAAAACTGACCACGTGTCATCAACGAGCGGAACTTTACCATAAGCATAACCAGAACCGACTACGATTTTTTTGCATTGTTCTGGTAAATGATGATTCAGCAAGGAGCCAATACCTACAAATAAATTATCGGACCGGTTGCAGGTTGAAGCATTGTCAAAGGCATAATATGGGTTTTCGATATCGATTATATTCGGAAGAATTTTTGGCCATAACCACAGGTTGAGATCGTCACCAAAATTACCGCGTTGATCTTTATAGTAATATAAACGCAACATAATTTCTTCAGGTCTCTCTTTCAGTCGGTCTTCGTTATACCTGCCTATTGAACTCCGTCGACCATTTTAGTTTTGGCCTAACAACGCCAAAAAAGGTCCCCCCATAGTCTCCTCTAGCAGAATCGCCCTCGATTGTATCGACTATTGAAAAAGATACCGCCGGTTGTATCGCAAATTGACGCGATCTGTCGCTACCAAACAAATATACATACACATAAAATATACCTTCCGCCATTAAATTGCCTGGAACCCACGAAGTAGTTTTATACATGCCGACTGGCCGTTTTCGAGCATTCCATTCGGGATCGATATCGATGCTTGTAAAGATTAATTGTCCGTCACCATTACGTATTCCGATATGAGGTTTCAGTTCAAGTCCATCTTTAAAAACTTCCCACACAATTTCAATTCCAAATGTTTTTCGTATATCGACATTTTCAATTGTCTTATCGTTCCTATCTTTTACTCGCACTGAATGTGCACGCGCATGTGTACCAGTCGGGGCAGTGTTGACATCCTTCCACCTCTTGTTAGATATACTGCCCGATTCTTTAGACAAATAGTTTTTTATGACCGTTGCCGGATTACCATCTTGTATGATTTTACCATTATCCAACAAAATAGTTCGAGTACATAGCCTTGTAATGGCTGGCATATTATGAGATACGAACAGGACTGTTCGGCCACTTTCTCCGACATTTTGCATCGTATTTAGGCATTTTTTTTGAAAATCAGCATCTCCAACAGCTAGCACTTCATCTATGATTAGAACATCAGGATCAAGATGAGCTGCGACAGAAAAGGCTAGTCGAACACTCATCCCACTTGAATAACGTTTTACAGGAGTGTCTAAAAACTTTTCGACCCCAGAGAAGTCCACAATTTGATCGAATTTTTTTTTAATTTCTTCCTTCCGCATTCCAAGAATTGTCCCATTTAGGAAAATATTTTCCCTACCAGTCAATTCTTTGTGGAAACCGGTTCCAACCTCTAACAAGCTTGAAATTCTTCCTCTAATTAGAGCCGTTCCTGTGGTTGGATGAGTAATTCTCGATAGGATTTTAAGCAATGTCGATTTACCTGCACCATTTTGCCCTATCACGCCTAATATTTCGCCCTCATTTACTTCCAAATTTATATCTTTTAAGGCCCAAAATACCCCGGTAGATGAGTTATGCTTATCGTCATTTAGGTTTTCATTTTCATCAAAAGAGTAAAGTGCCCTATACTTTTTGAAGTTAGCCCAAGGGCTTGTTATGTAACTACCTATTGTTGTAAAAAAACCTTTATTGTACTCATCCTTAAGGCCGATACGATATCTTTTGCTTAAATTTTCTATTTTAATTGAATTCTTCATATCTTAATTTTATCCAAAAGATTTATCCATAAAAGAACAAAATAAAAACATTTCCAAAATGTAAATATACCTTAAGCTTAGAAACTACTTTGGATTGTTCTGGTAAAAAAAAATTATAAATTTCCGACGGTTTATAAAATCATTTTATAAGATCCATATTGGCCGCTATATAACATCGACAAAAATGGGCTCCATGTAATTGAAATAAATTATCCCGGTAATCAGCAAAATTACTGTTACAAAAAATCCCGGAAGTATATAGGGCCACATAAAATCCGTCCCTAACAGGCAGCTTCGCATGCATTCGATTATGGAAGTAACCGGATTAAGAGAAAAAAAGAAGCGGTATTTCAACGGTATACTTGATGTTGGATACACTACTGGAGCAGTATACATTAGCATTCTAATGGCAAAGGGCATACCATGGGTAACATCCCTAAATCGTATAGCTACCGCTGAAAGCCATAACCCCATGCTTAAAGAAAAACCCATCATGAATAAAATTATCAAAGGCAGCAGAAGAATGTTCATAGATATAGGCACCCTAAAATAAATTAGAAGAACTGGAACAATAGATAGGGATACAAAAAAATCGAGCAATGATGCAAAAACAGGCACTATCGGAAAAATAACTCGAGGCAAATAAACTTTTCCTAAAATGTGTTGATCCTGGATAAGGCTTTGGCTGGACGTTACTGCAGATTGTGAGATATATGACCATGCAACGATACCTGTAGTAGCGAAGAGTACATAGGGTATACCATCCGATGATATTTTAGCAATTTTACCAAACACAATCGTAAAAATGGCAATTTGTACGAGTGGATACAGCAAAGCCCAAAACAAACCAAGAATAGTTTGAGCATATCTGGATTTTATTTTTCTAAATACTAAAACGAATATTAGTTCTCTGTTATGGACTAACTCATTTATATCAATAAATAATTTGGTAGCACCCGGCTTAATAATCGTTTCTTTTTTTTCAATCGATTCCATGTCATTGCCTTGTGTGTATCGATTAAACAAAGGAAAAAAGATTGTTTTGTTCGCATCTCAATTGATCCGACAGGCGACTGTCCGGAAGGGTGACGTCGCTGTATCGGATCACGCTGTCTTTCGGAATGTCCTTCGCGGCGCGGCAGCCCTCTGCAAGCCCCATCGGCAGCAGGTTTTCCCGGATGACTATTTCAGCGTTCTCGCAGAGACCGTAGGTCAGGTACCCGCCGAGCCCGTCGATAACTTGGTCTTTTTTAATATCGACTTTGGCCGTGGTGACGACGTCGACCCGAGGGGAAGAAACGGGACAAATGGCCCTGTCGCGGAACAGAACGGCCCGGGCAGCCGTCAATGGCACCTCAAAATGGCACAGGTGATAAGGGGTGTAGAAGCAGTAGATGGGGCCTTCCCCGAGTTTGTATAGATTGAGGTAGTGTTTTTGTCTGGGGTCGTCGTGTGTTCCGTAGACAAACACGCCCGGTGCCGGCTCGGCCCCTACCACATAGTCGACGATGCCGGATCCGTTCAGCAGAAACTCCTCCGGGAAGAGGTCTGTGATATCTCTGACGTGGGTGCCGGCCGTTACGGTCGGCCCCAGCATGCCGCGCTTGGCGACCCCCATGCCCGTGGCATTGGCGACGATGGCCTGTTCGAAGGAAATTTTGGTCCCGTCTGCAAAAGAGGTGACCATGTATGGGTTTTGACCCCACTTTTTGGCAAAGCCCTCTTGAGTGGTCGGGTTGCGATAGGGATCATGAAGCCCTTTAATGTTGCCACACAGAACCGGTTTCACGCCGATGCTCTTGACAAAGCGGTACAGGTTCATCGTGACGCCGGGTTGGTCACCGTCGGCACCGGTAAAAACGACGCCTTTTTCTTCAGCCTTCTTGTTGAGAATGGGGCCAACGGTAGCATCCAACTCGGCATTCATGGTCACGAAGTGTTTTCCGTTTTCGATCGCTTTCAGGGCGAGCTGTGCACCGAACTCAACGGCACCGGTCACTTCGATCAGGACATCGATATTTCCGGCCTCGGCAAGGATCGCGGCATCATCCGTAACGACACCCTTTCCCTGGCTGGCGAAGTCTTCGATATCGGCTGCCTTTTCCGCTATCTTGACATCATCAATTCCAGCATCGACGTAGGAATTTCTTGCCTTATCGATGTTCCGGTTGGAAATCGCCGCCAACTCCATTCCGGGAACGTATTTGATGATCTGAAGGGCGACACCGCTTCCCATAAAACCGGCCCCGATCAAGCCGACCCTTATCGGGTTGTTTTCAGCCTGCCGTTTTCTGAGTGCATTATCAACGATAATCATAACGGATATTTCCTTCTGCGAATCTCAGCTTTACAATGAGGCCAATGAATAATTGCGGATTTTAGACAAATGGCTTTTTAACTCCCAGTTATGAAGCAATTTTAATTTTAAAAAAATGTTAAATCCACAAAAGGCAAAGCAATGTGGATTACTTGATAAAATCCGGCCATTGTCGATCCTTCTCTGAAATCAATTTCGGCTCTACCGGCCACTGGACACCAAAGTCCGTGTCGTTCCAACGTATGCCGGCTTCCGCCCCCGGTGTATAAAACTGGCTCACCTGGTAGGTGACGGCCGTATTGTCTCCCAAGGTAATGAAGGCGTGTGCAAATTTTTCCGGAACGTAAAGCATTTTCGAGTTGCCTTCGGTCAGCTCGATGCCGAACCATTTCATGTAGGTGAGCGAATCCGGCCTGAGGTCGATAATGACGTCGTAAATCGCCCCGCTGGTGCACCTGACAAGTTTGGCCTCTTCATGGGGAGAAACCTGGTAGTGAAAGCCTCGCAAGGTTCCCTTTATTTTGTTGAAAGAAACATTGGTTTGAACCATTTCTGACATAAGCCCATTTTCCATAAATTCTTTTCGGCAATAGGCTCTACCGAAATATCCCCGATCGTCCCCGATTTTTTGGATGTCAATGATGAAAGCACCCTCGAGATTTGTTTCTGTAAAAAGCATTGTACCACCTAAAGTGTTATTAGATTAAGGAAAACGACCGGTAAGTCGGCGACCAGCAACTGTCAGAGACGACCGAACAGGGAAATCTAATTGGACACACAATGAGAGAGTTCCCTGTAACTCATTGGCACCGCTTCGTATTCAGACCAGCTCTTGACCAAGAGGTCCTCGATTGCCTTTGTGTAATAGGCTTCGACAAAACGCTGCGCCAGTTGAATGTTGGTGATGAGAGGGATGCCGTAGTTGACGGCATTCCGCCGAATCAGGTAATCATTCGTCAGTTCTTCTTCGTGATAGTTCTTGGGGATGTTGATGACGATGTCGATGTATCCATTGGACAAAAAATCAAGAACATTCGGCGTGTCTCGTTCCAATGGCCACTTCAGAACGGTGGCCTGAATATCGTATTTGCGCATAAAATCCGCTGTTCCCCGGGTTGCATATAGTAGGATCCCTTTTTGCTGCATAACGCGGGCTTCTTCGAGGAAAGCGGCCTTGGCATGAATGGGGCCGGTAGAGAGGAGCGCGGTTTTGATCGGATATTTGAAGCCGATGGCGAAGAGCGCCTTCAAAAAGGCTTCTTCGAAGTCATCTCCCAGGCAGGCGACTTCACCCGTTGATGCCATATCCACACCGACTACAGGATCTGCGCCATCCAAACGTAAAAAGGAAAACTGAGGCGCTTTGACGCCGACATAGTTGAGGTCGAAAGCGATGTTGTTGCATGGTGACACTGGTTTGCCGACAATGACTCTCGTGGCCCTGTCGATGTAATTGACCTTCTGGACTTTGGACACAAAGGGGAAGCTGCGGGATGCGCGAAGGTTGCATTCGATCACGCTGATTTGGTTGTCTTTTGCAATAAATTGAATATTGAAGGGGCCATTGATCTGCAGCGCCTCAGCGATTTTCGTGGTGATTTGTTTAACCCGTCGAATCGTTTCAACGTAAGTTCTCTGGGGGGGATGAACGAGCGTCGCATCTCCAGAATGAACCCCCGCATTTTCCACATGCTCGGAAATTGCCCACAAAATGAGAGTCCCATCCTGGGCGACGGCATCGACATCCAATTCTTTTGCATTTTCGACGAATTTTGTAAGCACCACCGGGTATTCTTTCGATACTTCGGCAGCAGATTTTAAAATTTTTGCCAACTCGGTGGAGTTGGAGGCAACCCCCATTGATGCGCCGCTGAGAACATACGACGGCCGGACGAGAACAGGATACCCCACTTTTTCGGCAAACGCTACGGCGACTTCAATCGATTCGGCCTCTGCCCATGGCGGTTGGTTGACCTTCAAACGGTCTAGAAGACTGGAAAATTTTTTTCTATCCTCAGCATTGTCGATTTTTTCTGGGGTTGTTCCCATAATGTGCACCCCGTTTCTATGGAGTTTAAACGCCAAATTGTTGGCGATTTGTCCGCCTACGGAAACGATGACACCGATTGGGTTTTCCTTGGCGTAAATATCCAGGATCGTTTCCGTCGACAGCTCTTCGAAATAGAGTCGGTCGCTTTCACTGTAATCCGTGCTAACCGTTTCGGGGTTGTGGTTCACGACAATGGTCTGGTAACCTATGTTTCTTAAGGTAACGACCGTGTTCACACAGCACCAGTCGAATTCGACAGAACTGCCGATACTGTAAGCTCCTGATCCGAGTATGATGATCGAATTGCCGCTATCAAAGGCGACGTCGTCTTCCGTTCCGTTGTAAGTCAAATAGAGGTAGTTGGTTTGCGCCGGATATTCGGCGCCCAAGGTATCGATTTGTTTGACATGGGGTACAATGCCCAACTCTTTCCTTTTGGCAAACACTCTTTCTGGCGTCGCATGCGTGTACCTGGCTATTTGCGCATCCGAAAAACCGTACTTTTTGGCTTTTCGGATCAGCCGGCAGGTGCAATCGTCAAGCTCGCAGCGGTTCAGCTCCGATGCGATCCGACAGATATTTTCTATTTTGTATAAAAACCATTTGTCGATAAGGGATAGCTTCTGAATCCGATCGATGCTGAACTCAGCTTCTATTGCCTTGGCAATCGCATAGATTCTTTCGGAGGTCGGATGCTGCAGCTCGGCTTCGAGATCGCCAAAAGAAATGCGTTGGCCACCGATCAGCCCCATGTTGTCGGACCGCACCATTCGAAGGGCTTTTTGAAGCGCTTCTTCGAATGTTCGTCCGATCGCCATCACCTCGCCGACCGATTTCATGCTGGAGCCGATTCTTTTCGACACATTCTGAAATTTCTGCAAATCCCACTTTGGTACCTTCACCACAACGTAATCAAGTGCCGGTTCAAAACAGGCAGTGGTCACGCCGGTAACCGAATTTATGACGCTGGGCAGAAGGTGTCCGAGGGTCAGCTTGGCCGCCACAAAGGCGATGGGGTAGCCTGTTGCCTTGGACGCCAGGGCCGAGCTCCTGGAAAGACGGGCATTCACTTCGATGACTTTGAAGGCGTCGGAATACGGGTCAACCGCGAACTGGATGTTGCATTCTCCGACGATCCCGATGTGTCGGGCCACGCGAATCGAAACTTCCCTGAGTGAATGATACTCCGTGTTGTTCAGCGTTTGGCTGGGGGCAACCACAATGCTTTCACCCGTGTGGATTCCCATCGGGTCCAGGTTTTCCATATTGCAGACGGTGATGCAGTTGTCCGCGCCGTCCCGCATGACTTCGAATTCGATTTCTTTCCAACCTGTTAAATATTCTTCGATCAGCAGTTGGGGGCTTTGAGACAAAGCAACCTTGGCGCGTTCAACAACCGATCGTTCATCGGTGCATATTCCTGAGGACAACCCCCCCAATGCGTACGCAACCCGCATCATAACCGGAAATCCGATCCGGCGCGCGGCATTCAATGCGTCTTCCACTCTGGACACCGCAAAGGCTTTGGGCACTTCGACATCTATCTCGGCGAGACGATGAATGAAGGCGTCCCGGTCTTCTGTTTCTCTGATCGTTTGCGTCGGTGTCCCCAGCACCTTAACATCGAAGCGGTTGAAAACGCCTCTACAATCAAGATCGAGGCCGCATTGAAGCGCCGTCTGACCGCCGAACCCCAGTAGAATTCCGTCGGGTCGCTCTTTTTTGATGACTTTTTCCACGAAATCCGCATTGACCGGCAGAAAATAGACTTGGTCGGCGAGATAGTCTGAGGTTTGTATGGTGGCGATGTTCGGATTCACCAGTACGGTAAATATCCCATCTTCCTTGAGGGCTTTGATCGCCTGACTTCCGGAGTAGTCAAATTCACCTGCTTCTCCTATTTTTAGTGCACCACTGCCCAAGACAATGACTTTTTTATAGTTACTCATGATAGGGTACTTAGAAAGTGGCTGAAGATGTGACCCGTGTCGACGGGGCCGGGGGTGGCCTCGGGATGAAACTGTACACTGAAATAGGGCTTGGACTTGTGCTTGATTCCTTCGTTCGTGCCATCATTGGCATTGACAAACCAGGGCTGCCAGTCTGATGGGATTGTTGAATTATCGACGGCAAAACCATGGTTTTGGGAAGTGATATAGCATCGGTTGGAACCGACTTCTATGCACGGCTGATTCTGGCTTCTGTGTCCGAATTTCATCTTGTAGGTCCTGGCGCCGGCTGCCAAAGCGAGCAACTGGTTGCCCAGGCAAATACCGAGAATCGGTTTTTCCCTTGAGAAGCACTTTTGAATGTGGCTTATGGTAAGGCGACATTTTTCCGGATCGCCGGGACCGTTGGAAATGACGATGGCATCGTATTTTTCATCCAAGAAATCATAGTCCCATGGTACCCGAATAACCGTGCATTCTTGCACCAACAAACTTCTGATGATGTTAAGCTTGCAACCACAGTCGATTAGGACAATGGTTTTATCCCCGTCTCCATATTGACGGGGTTCTTTGATACTGACCTGATCCACCAGCAGCTCTTTGTTCGGATCGTAAAAGGGGGTCCGGCCCCCCAATGGGGCGATGATTTTGCCGAGCATGCTGCCTTTTTGGCGCAGCTTTTTAGTCAGGGCTCTGGTGTCAATTCCTGAAATGGCCGGCACACCATTTTCATCGAGCCAGCTGGCCAGGCTTTTGGAAGAATTCCAGTGGTTGTGGTTCGGCGCCACCTCGGCAACGATGAGGCCGGCCACCTGTATGCGGTCCGATTCGAAAGAAGGGTCAATCTCTGTACCAACCATGTTGGCAGGTATCCCATAATTTCCGATCAGCGGGTATGTGAACACCAGAATTTGTCCTTTGTAAGACGGATCAGTTAGGGTTTCCGGATAGCCCACCATGCCGGTATTGAATACGACCTCACCGGCAGAGGAGCAGATTGAACCAAACATTTCACCATTCAGGACAGTGCCGTCCTCCAAGAGGATTTGGCCTTGGAAATCTGAATTCATCATCGCTTTGCATTCCATTGTAACTGATCCGACAAAAGATTTTGTTCCTTCAAATCGCGTAACACCTTCAAGCGAATGAAATCCGAATTCCGGAAATCTGCATCGGTGAAACCGATTGTCCCGAGACCGTCAGCCAGTTCCTTGATGCTGGTCGACAAATCACACTGGGGTTGGTGCTCCGGTGCCAGTTGTCCGAAGAGATCGAAATTGACCCTGTAAGAGCGCTTGTCCGGTTCGGCATTTTTATTTATTGAAATCTCAATCCCGGGTATGGCGCCTGCCACGGCTTCCGCCAGTTCTTTGACCTGATAATTCCAATCGTTGCTTCCCACGTTGACCGCCAAAAAATCGTCACCGCCTTCACCTCCTCTGGTTAACGCCCACTCGAAGGCTCGCGCCATATCTTTAACGTTAATCAGGGGGCGCCAAGGCGTCCCATCGCTCAGAATTTGAATTTTCCTTGAGATTACGGCCCCTGCCACAAAGTCGTTTAATACGAGATCCAGCCTGAGCCGGTCGCTCATCCCGCAGGCGGTCGAAAACCGGAGGGCGGTCACTTTAAATTCGTCACCGGCAATATTCTTGAGATCCCGCTCGGTCATCACTTTTGATTTAGCATAGGCGGTGAGAGGGCTTAATTCCGAATTTTCCGTTTTGGCATCCTGCCCGCCGAAACCGTACATACTGCAACTCGAGGCAAATACAAATGATTTGACGCCTTGTTTTTTGGCCATCTTTGCCAATCGGACACTGGCCTGGTGATTGATCTCATAAGTTTCTTTTTCAAATGCTTTACCCATCGGATCATTTGATATCGCGGCTAAATGCACAATGGCATCTACTCCGTTGAGCATTTTGCTGTTGATCGTGCGTACATCGCCGAAATATTGGAAATCCAATAAGACATTCAGGCAAAAATTTGGTGCCTGTCAGACACGTTGCAAAATAACCCATATCAAAACCGACCAGATAAACTCCTGGAAATCGCCGGCGAAAATGCTTGACGACAACCGGTCCTATATACCCCATGTTCCCCGTGATCAGTATCCTCATACTTTAGGACTCCTTATTTAAATGCGAGTTTTTTGGGGACTTTATAGCAGCATACAAATCTTCCTCAGTGCCGATATCGATATAAGAACCCTGTGGAAATTCAACGCACGAAACGGATAATCCATGTTCGATGCCGGCCTGGATAACGTCCCCGAGATGATATTCCTGCTCTGGCCTGTTTCGCTTCCGAATGTCTTCAGAAAATGCCCTTTTTTTTTCAGCGACATAGCCGTGCATGAAAAGGGTAAACGCCGGCGTCCAAAGGGCATTTATCCACGCGTAGCGCAAATCGGACCGATTTGGTTTAATGATAATGGCCTGCGGGCGGCCGTCGGGTCCAATATCGACCATATCAGCCTTACTGGGATCGGAGGCAGGAAAAAGTCCCAGAACCAAGTCGGCATTTGACTTATTTCGTTGTTTCAAGAGGTGTTGGAAAGCGTCCTCAGGCCAGAAGAGAATGTCGGGAAACCCGAAAACGATCATTGAGTTTTTCACAAAGGAATAGGCTTGGTCCAGTGTGAATGGCACGCCCGCTGACATATCCATTATCAAATAGGCCAGAAGCATTGCCTGCATTTTACCGTCCCGTAAAAATGCCGGAATGTCCCATTTTCCCTCACGAAGAACAATGTAAACTTTGTAAACTCCCGCCAACCTCATGCGCTCCAGGAGATATTCGCAGGCAACTTTAGGCCGAGGCACAGACCTGCGAGATGAACGTTTAAAACCGACGGGGTACACTTCTTTGCTGCATGGCAGCGGGGCAAGGCGAGTCGCTTGCCCACCCGCGGGTATTAAGCCGATCAAATCAACCACTTTCCCACCGATACTTAACTTGTGACGGCGATAATACTCTATCTCGCGGTGCCGGAAGATCTTTGGGAATGGAACGGCAAAGTTAAAAGCAGAAATACCATTTCCTTACGGCTACCACACTTTCCACGGTGCCTTACCACTGGCCCACAGGTTTTCGAGAAAATGTTTATCTCGCAGTGTGTCCATGGGTTGCCAAAAACCTTGGTGTCGGTAAGCAGCAATTTTCCCTTCTTTCGCCAGCCTTTCCATTGGATCACGCTCCCAAACCGTATCATCACCGCGATGTAGTTCAAAGCCGCGGTCTCGAGGACGAAAAAACCGCCATTGATCCAGGCACCATCACCTTGCGGCTTTTCTTTAAAAGTAAAAATCTTATTCTGGCCGTGCCCAAGGCTAAAGGCGCCGAAACGGCCGGGTGGCTGCACGGCTGTAAGCGTAACGAGGGCTTTTTGGGCTTTATGAAATTGAACCAAGTCCTGAATATCGACGTTGCTGACCCCGTCGCCATAGGTAAGACAGAAGGTTTCATTTCCGAGGTAAGACTGGATTCTCTTGATTCTTCCACCGGTCATCGTGTTTTCGCCGGTATGCACCAAAGTCACTTTCCAAGGTTCGGTTTCATTTTGATGAACATGAGTCCGATTGTTTTTCAAATCAAAGGTGATGTCCGATAGGTGCAGGGAGTAATTGGCGAAATATTCTTTAATGATGTGCCCTTTGTATCCCAGGCAGATGATAAAATCGTTGATTCCTGCGGCGGAGTAAATCTTCATGATATGCCACAAAATCGGCCGATCACCGATTTCCACCATCGGTTTAGGCTTCACACCCGTTTCCTCAGAAAGCCGGGTTCCAAATCCACCAGCTAATATAACCGCTTTCAACTCAGCTCCTCCAATTTTCTTAATTTCCAGTGGCCAAAACATCAGAAATCAATTCGCCCCTGAAATCGCCTGGTTAGTGTCTTGTGCATCGAGATATTGGCTACAGGTTGTAAAATGGCAATGTTTGAATGTATTTGTTAATTTGACGATGCGACCATAGGTTTTTGACAACATCGTGTAGTGCCTCATTTTGTGATTCACGAGGCTTCCGTCACACGCGGTTGCTTCGATAGTTCACTATGGCTGTGCCCTTAAATGCCTTACAATAAAACCTACGACTCGTATCCAGGTCATATACTACAACTATGATGATGCAAAGCAGCTGCATCGAGATATGCTGCAGTGTAAGCAATATCGCAGTATACCTACACCCTATTTAAGCTTCGTGTAAGCCTTAATGCTATCAAGAAGCCTCTTTCATACGTGGTTGTTCCGGATCGATTTCCCAGGGATGAATATAGAACAGGTATGCGTTATCCCCTGTTAAAATCCTTTTCACTCCCATCCTAAAAAAACTAAAAGGAATCAGTCGAAAGTAGGCACCGCCGCCAAGAGGCAGAACATTGCCAAGCAATTTTAAATTGCTGATCGGAAGTTCGTAAAAGTTATCGAAAACACGATGGGCAATTCCGGTTTGATGTTCGACCGTTCAATGAAATCTTCCCGTAGCGCCCGTGGAGACTGAAGGAATTGTAACTGGAGTCGTATAGGTAGCCGGATTCTGCAACCGCCTTGAGGATTTCGTCGTTTATAGAGAAACTGGGCGCACGAAAGCCTGCCACCGGCATTCCAATTGTATCTTCCAATTGCTTTCGGCTGTCCGTAAGCTCAGCGCGCAGCGAATGTGGCAGCATTTTCTCAGGAAGCTCGTGATAACATCCGTGGGAAGCGACCTCGTGACCGCGAGCAGTGATTTCACGGACAAGATGTGGAAAACGTTCAGCAATCCAGCATAAAACGAAAAAAGTAGCGCGCACTTTTATTGTGTTCGTGGCGTTTGTTGCCTCTATTGGGTTATTTGCGTTGGTCGGCCTTGATGCGTCTGTTGTGCTTCGCTTTGCCGGGGGTAATTCGATAGAGTCGAACAGGTCGAGGAGTCGATGGATATTGCGTTCAATACGCGACTCCTGGTGGTCCCAAGTTTCAATGGGAATCGAGTGACTTGAAATTTTCAACATGAAACCAGTCCTCAACGTCGATGGTTATCAGAAAATATTGCGAATTATCCAAGTTTTTGGGGTTTATTGGGCTCATTGGGTTGATTGAGTTCAAAGGTGAGAGATGCATTGTTTGAATAGTTTCGATTGGTTTATCAGTTCCCAATTATGGAGCTTGATTCGATTTGGTCATGTTGGTCGGGGTCCCATCATTCTTTTTTTGACGATATCAACCCAATCATAACCTAATTTACTTAATCAACATTACTGCGTTTTTTCTGCACCTTGTCTTTGATGCGCTTGACATGGCCGCGCCCGAGCCCTTTGACCTCGCAGCCGAGCTCGAAATACCGCTGGATCTTATCGTCATCCAAGATGCCGAAACAATCGATGATGGCCGCGTGCCCACCGATCATATTCAAAACCAGATCCGGGTCCAGATTGAGATATTCCTGATGGCGAACAGCAATAACAACCGCATCAGCACCCTGTAAGGTTTTTTTCAAATCTTTTTGTACAATTGACTCTATCAGACGATCCTGGTTCCTGAAGAAGCGCGACCATGAATGTCCCGGGGCCGGGTAAGTGTCCTGCTTTTCGAGTTCCCACCAGTGGGAGACGTACGGATCATGAATAACGACATCTCCCCCCATTTCGGTCAACTTTCGCACAATTATTTCCGAACCGCTGTAGCGCGTGTCGCCGACGTCTTCTCTGTATGAGGCGCCCAGCAGTGCGATGCGGGATGCGGCAACGATTTTACCCATGTTGCGCAGGGCATCTCGAACAAGTTCGGCCACATGGAGGCTGCGGGTGTCATTGATGTCGATCGCCATCGGTGTCAATTTAAACAAATCATCCTCGAATCCCATCAATGTGTTGTAAGCCCAAACCCCCAATCCGCCGTCCTTCGGCAGACAGTAACCGCCGATACCCGGTCCGGGAAAGATAATATTCGAATGTGTCGGTCTAACCTTGATGGCGTTGATCACCTTTATCAGGTCCACGCCGTTGCGTTCCGCATAGCGACTCCATTCATCGAGAAAAGCCAGAATCGTCGCCCGATAAGAGTTTTCGACGATTTTACAGGTTTCACTCTCGATCGGCTGATCGAGCACTGTTAGTGGGAACTTCTCGACATTGAGGATATCGGATAAGAATTGCGTCACCCGTTCTCGGGCTTCAGGATTGATTCCGCTGCATACCCGCCAGAAATCACGAATCGAGGCCACATAATTGCGCCCCGGCATCACCCTCTCAAATGAATGCGCCAGGAGGGGTTCGGCATCTTTCAGACCACGCTGTTCAAACGCTTTTTTCATGATGGGGTAAGCAACGTATTGAGTCGTACCCGGCGGCACGGTGGTTTCAATGAGAACGAGACAATGGGGCGCGATCTTCTCGCCGATGACCTTTAAGCTGTCTTCCAAAGCGTCAATGTCGGCATGGCCCCGGCAAACATTGCCGAATGTTTCCTTGTGGTAATCACATTGGACATCCACAATCACGACATCGGCCAGGGATAGAACATCGTATGTAAATGTCGCTAACAGGGTTTGCTTTTCCAAAACACAGCGCCTGATCATGGGTTCGACTTCTGGATCTTCGGCTTTAACCGGTGAAACGCCTCTGTTGAGGTAGGGAATTTTCCAAAAAGACCGCGGAGACGGTCGCTGCATGCCGATGACAAACTTCCTCGGTTCTCCGGTCTTCTTGTCAGTGGAGTCTGCTACGACGGCAGCCATAACCGCGCCGACGAAACCGATCCCCATGACGACGACGATCTCATACCCCTTGAGACGCTGCTCTTTAATGGTGAGTTTGAGTTTTTTAAATTCTTCTTCAAAATCCTTTTCGGTTGGCAAGCTAAAAGCTTCACCCCCCGGACAAACCGATACTGCGGTCTGTTTGCGGTCAATTTCAGGGTTAAGGTATTTTTCTTCTTTCTTCATCATGTTCTATCCTGTGGGTGAAATGTCACGGTTAACGGAAGGATGGCATACAATTACTCGTTTGGACATTTATCCAAAACAGGCCGAAAATATTTTTGAATCGACTGAACAACCCGGGCGGCTGTGCGACCGTCCCATAGTTCTATTTTGGGTAACGTCTTTTCAGGCATGGAAAGAACGCTTTTCACCTTAGACACCAGTTCTTCTATTTCGCAGAGTTGATTCGTTCCTCGGGTAAGGGTGATCGGCCGTTCGGTGTTGGACCGCAAGGTCAAGCAGGGAATACCAAGATAAGTTGTTTCCTCCTGAATGCCACCGGAATCGGTAATCGCCAGGCGGCAATTGAAAACCAAATTCATGAAACGACGATAGCTCAGCGGTTCGAGCAGCAGCAAATTTCGCGTTTTAGCCAGGTAGTCGCTCAACCCTGCCTTTGCGATATTTTTTCGGGTTCTCGGATGCACCGGGAAAACCAGAGGAACCATTGATGAAACGTCTACCAGAGTTTCACTCAGTTTTTTTAACATCTCCGGTGCATCGACATTTGAGGGCCGGTGCAGCGTCACCACTGCATATTTGCGACGACTCAGATGGAGGTTTTTCAGTGTCTCCTCCCGCTCGATTTTTTCACGCACCATCTCCAGTGAATCGATCATGATGTTTCCGACCAGCTGAATTTTTTCTGCGGGAATGCCCTCACGCATCAAGTTGGTATCGCCGTCCGCTGACGGAGTCCAGAGAATGTCGGCCAGTGCGTCCGTAACCAATCGGTTGATTTCCTCAGGCATTTTACGGTCGAAGGATCTCAATCCGGCTTCCAGGTGAGCCACCGGTACACCGAGTTTTACGGCGGAAAGGGTGCAGGCCACGGTCGAGTTGACATCTCCGACGACAACGACCAAATCCGGTCGCACTTCGAACAGAATTTTTTCATAGGCCATCATGACCTGACCGGTCTGTTCGGCATGAGTTCCTTTACCGACACCGAGATGGATATGCGGTGCGGGTAGTCCGAGATCCTGAAAAAAGACATCGGACATGTTTAAATCGTAATGCTGACCGGTGTGGACAATGACAGGATCAGACCACGGTTCACTTTTGAGGGCATGGTACAGCGGTGCGACTTTCATGAAATTCGGCCGTGCCGCAGCCACAAGATGAATTTTGAATTTTTTCATCAACTATTTTAAGCGTATGTTGATAGTGCTAAAAAAGCGCCCTGTAAGGCAGTTCGGTAGAAAGCGAGAGGTTCAACAAAATACGGTTTTCGGTGTATTCGTAGGTATTTATATCCGATATACTCTGCCGATAAGAGTACCCTAAGCGTAGGGAACCCCATCGAAAAGGCTGCCAGGTAATCCCGGCTCCGGCCGTGTATATGTCCTCGTCACGCTCGGGAAATGTATCGATATATTTATTATGGCGGTAAGCGCCGTATATGTCGCCATATAATCGCCTGAATAGTTGATAATCTCCGGTAGCCCCGGCGCGGTAGTACCGGGTAACCCCGTAATTTTGAGCAGTAGTATTTAAAGTGCCTAAATCGTACCCGGCGCCGGCTTCGAGCCTGAAACCTCCCCTTTTCAACGCTTTTCTGAGCACCAGTTCGCCCACCCCTCCGTCCTGGTTGTCGGTGACGTCATTCACCTTTAAGACCCATCCGACATTGGCAGTAAACGTTATGTCCTCCGCGATCGCATAATTCACGCCGACCCTTGCATCATTGATCTGATAATCCTCATTGACCACGAGCGTTGGTTGACCCTCTCCGGGCACCACCGAAAAATTGTTTCCGCTGGTGTATTTAACATTGCCGTATCGTATACTCTAAAAATCCGTCGGTTGTCCGGGAAAACCGTCTGATAAGTCGAATGCTACCTCCCCATAAATCCGAATCACTTGAAGGCACGCCGGCATAATTTTGGGTCTGCTCAAATGCGCGATTTGAATAAGTGCCCTCCAATTGCGTTCCCCATTTCGGACCAAAAAAATACGTCAGCCCGGCAGTCCCGGTGTTGACATTGCTGTCTTCATATTGGTCGGTGTTGTCGTTGCGCAAGATTTGATTACGATATTCTGCGAATATCGATTTGTCCTGGCCGAACTGATAGTCCCCACGCGCCCCGAAAGTGTTGTGCCAGTATTTATTCTGGCCTTGCCGAACGGTGGGGTCCACGGATGCACCCGGCTCGCCGGCCCTCACGTCGGTAATCAAGAACTCGGGATTCGGATCTTGCGTAAGATAGTAGCTGTCCGTTACTGTAAGTTTTGTGTGCTGCGTAATATCAACGAAGCTATTGAGGCCGGCATTAATTCGCCAGTAGTTCTGGTCACTATCATTGGAGTAAAAGGTGTAACCGGGATTAAATCTGAGATCGAGTCCGGCGGTCCTCCCGGAAACACCGGCCGTGAATCCGGGGACGACCGAGGTGACGAAGGCAGATTCAGTATCCGTCGGTGTCAAATTAACATTATCTGTGTAATAGGAATCGACGTCAAGACGCGGGATGAACGTATACTTGGCTGCTAAAGCATGGGAGGAAAGGATCGGGAGACTGATAACTGCTAAAATAATAACAACTGTCTTGACCTTTTTCATATCATTCCCTCCCTCGTGTTCGATGTTGATAATTGATAGTCGTTAGTTGATTGTTGTTAGTTGTCTGTTTTGTTTTACAATTTACAACATACTACCAACAACTAACATTTTTTATGGAACAATAATGGTATCATCCGCCTTGATCAGAAGATCCTGATCCAGGTTCTTTCCTTTGGCCATGTCTTTGTAATCGATCTTATAGACCTTCTTTTGGCCACCTTCGCGGCGGATCAAAAGGATTTCGTCCTTCGAAGCCCATTCGGTAAATCCTCCCGCCAACGCAAAAGCCTGCAAAACCGAAAGATCTTTAACAATCGGATATTCACCTGTTCGCGGCACTTCGCCCAGAATATAAAACTTCTGGCTTCCGGCGTTTGTGACCGTCACGGTAATGACTGGAGCAGCGACATAATTTTTTAGTCCGGTTTCGAGAACGTCTTTGAGCATCATCGGCGTCAAGCCGGCAGCTTGAACGTCATTGAGCAGTGGAAATGATATTTTCCCGTCCGTTCTGACCAGAACTGATATCCAAAGTGAAGTCCGCTTCTTTCCATGTAACGATCCGCAGCACATCGCCGGCACCAATTATGTAGGAGGCAATCGCTGGTTTGGCAGTCGCACTCTTGGTATCTGCAGCTACTGATTCACGCTTGCCGCTTGCAAAACATACCAAAGATGAGGGCAATAATGATAACGAATGTCCAATTTTTTACTCTTTTATTCATAATGGTCCTTCCTATTTCTCGCTGTGTATGAAACCAAAGTCATCTGATTCACTGCGCACCGATTCCGAAAAGAACAATTTTGATCGTTCGCAAAATAATCATAAGATCCATGAAAATTGACATGTTTTTGATATAAAACAGGTCGTAATTTAATTTCTCGACTGCATCCTCGAGCGTATATCCATAGCGGTAACAGACCTGGGCCCAACCGGTAATGCCGGGCTTTACGCTGAAACGTTCTCTATAGTATGGAATTTTTTGTTCCAATTGTTTGACAAAAAATTCGCGCTCCGGCCGCGGACCGACAAAGCTCATTTCCCCTCTGAGGACGTTCCACAATTGCGGAATCTCGTCGATGCGCCATTTGCGCAAAAACCGTCCGACTCGGGTAATGCGGTCATCGTTTTTGGCGGTGAACACTGGGCCGGTTTTTTCCTCCGCATCTGTGAACATGGAACGAAATTTGTAAACCCGATAAATTATGTGCCCTTCTCCAACCCTGTCCTGACTGTAAAAAACAGGTCCTTTCGAATCGATTTTGATCACCAGCATCACTATGAAAAGATATCGGGGAAAAAATAACGAGCAATATAATTGACAAGATTATATCGGTAAGTCGTTTGAGAATTTTTTTGATGCTGGATTTCTGGAAACCATCCGAAAAAATCAACCAGGACGGACTGATATGCTCTACAAGAAGTTTTCCGGAAAGCGTCTCGTAAAAACTGATTCCATCAAAAACTTCGATTCCGTCGATACGACATTGCAGAAGTTCCTTTGTCGGCAATTCACCCCTTTTTTCCTTGATGGCAACCACGATCGTATCGATGTTTAATTTTTTGGCAAGGGCACAAAGCCCCTGGTATCCTTTTTTCCGAATGACCGGCGTCTGGGCATCGGTTATGGTTCCTTGATGGTATTTTTCGAGGACAATACAGGCGACTTGGTACCCGCAGTCCTTTTTCTGCATAATCTCATTATTTATTTTTTGCGCGAGTTCGTCGGATCCGATGAGTATAATTTTTTTGTCAAACAAGCCACGATTGAGCACAAGCGCATACCCAAGCCGCCATGAACTCAACAAAAAGACGAGAATCAGGGCACTGACGATGTAGTTTCCCGTATTGAGAATCGTCTTAGGAAAGATAAAATAGATAATCGCTAACAAAATAGCCGCCACACCCAATGCCTGCAGCAGTCGTACACACAGCTCGACCGAGCTTTTTGAGGTGCTCATGTCGTATAAATCACCGTAGTAGAGGCATAACTGGCAAACCAAAGTAGCCAGCAGCATCTTTAAGGCCAAGGTACTATCGGGAACAAAAGGCTCAGTATTCCGGAGTGCATAGGCAGCCGTAAAAACTGAAAGATAGATCACGAGCCCTTCCCCAATAACGAAAAAGATATTTCGTATGGGATAATACTGCTTGAATACCCGAATCATAGTTTATAGTTTATCGATTTATTGGACGGTAAAAAATCTGGCTTCCCAGCAAGAGGTAATTAAACAAATCAGCACAATTCTATTGAAGCCGCAATTTGTAACAGTCGATATTCAATTTGCCTTATGTATTGGCACGAGAATCGTTAGGAATAATATTCACGTTTCTTAGCATATTTTTTATATTTTGACATTCTGTTTTCATGCCAATTAAACACAATCCCCGCAATCTTTCCCTTGTCCACCAGCTCTATCGTTTCTTCAATATACTCTTTTTTCGTGACACCGGCTTTCATAACGATCACGATTCTGTCAACCAGTCTTGCTAAAACACCTGTTTCAGCTGCCAGTTTTGGGGGTGGGGAATCGATTACAATGAAATACTCGCCAAAATGGGCCGACAGTTCTTCGAAAAGCTTTGGCAGCTTTTCCAAAGACTGCAGCTGAGAAGGGTCATGGGTCAGTTGACCGGCCGGCAGGATAAACAGGTTCTTTAGACTGGTCCTGACCAACAGAGAGGCAAGAGGAACCCGATCGGTCAAAAAATCGCAAACCCCTTTCTCAAAACCGTTAAGTCCGAAAATATTATGAATTGCTGCGCGGCGGACATCCGCATCGATTAATAAAACCTTTCGATCATGATCGAGCGCCAAGCTAACGGCCAGATTCGCGGAAACAAATGATTTTCCATCACCAGGTGCGGCGCTGGTGATCAAAATGGATCTAGCCGGTTTCCCGGATTCAGGAAACAATAGGTTTGTTCGCAATATCTTAAACTGTTCAGCTTCATAGGATCGAGGTTTCAACAGTGCTACCAGGGAATTGTTAACAGGGGTATAATTGATTGAATCCGAAGCCGTATTGTCCGGCCCAGTTTTATCGTTGGTACCGGTTCCCATTTTTTCTCGTTGAGTCCTCTCGCGAAGATTCATTCAGGGCTCTTTCTCTTAAAACAAATACCTTTTTATCGATAGGTTCGCTTGATTCGGATGTGCTAATTTTGTGGTTCTTGATCGATTCATTTGTATTTTGCGGCAGTGGACCAATCGGGGTGGGGTCAGCGTTAATATGATTTCGGGTGTCCTGGAGAAGTTTGTTGTTTTTCGTTACTTGATGGTTTTCATCTTTGCTGAATCTGGGATCAGTACCCGGCTTCTTTTCATGGCTCTTAGCCAATCTGTTTGATTTCTCAGAATCTGTAAAAGCAACTGTCGGTGCTTTGCTAGGTGCCGAGGTATCCTGAATATTTTTTAGGATTATGTCGTTTTTTAGACGGGAATGAGAAGCTCCGGGCTCCAGAGGATCGTGCAGCAGTTCATGGATTGTTCCGAGGTTGACCTCAGATGAAACGGGCGTAGACAATGCGGGACTGTGTTTTTGCTCTGAGGCGCCATGACCAGGGCCATCCTTTTGAACAGTTCCGTTATTGAAGAAGGACGAGGAGCCGGACTTTGATTTTCCTTGATGCTCTTTTTTTGATTTTTCTAATGCCTTGTGTATCTTACCCATTTGTGTCTCACCAATTGTCTGTTATAGGATAGCGATTATTTTCAACATTTAGGTTTTTCACAGGCTGACATAATTTTTAAACATATCCATAGCCTGATCGCCCCCCCACAAGGTTAAAAAGGAGAAAGTCCCAATTAAGACAAGAATTATCAGCGCAAATAAGCTGCACAGACCCATATCAATTCGTTTCTTGAAAACAGTTTTCACAGTGTAGATTGCCGGGATAGTGGCAATGACCGGAATTTTAAAATCTTCTTCGACCTTTTCCGGCCTCCTGTAAGATGAATCCAGGAATTCCAATAAAAATGCCAGTCCGCAGCCAAGACCGAATCCAACAGCCATCGTCAACATAAAAATACGTTTTAAATCCGGCTCAATTGGTCTTTTGGGTATTTGAGCTCTATCAATAACACGGTACTTTTCGCCTTTCTGCTTTCTTTCCATGCTGATCGAAATCTCGGACTCAAGTTTCCGTTTTAACAACGATTTGTAAATGTTGTCCACGTTATCATAGTCCCGCCTCAAGGAAATGAGCTCCTGTTCACGTTTCGGCGTTTCCTCCACACGCAACTGGTAAATTCTTATCTGGGATTGAAGTTGGGCAATTTGAAATTCGAGAGCCGACTTGTCGCGCAAGAGCTCAGACTTCTTACGAGAGAAAGGACTGCTTGATATTTGACCGGTTTTCCCGTCGGCCGGAAGTTTCTCGAGCTCCTCGATTCGGTTTCTCAATCGCGTGACATCCGGATGATTTTCCGTATAGCGCATAAGCAGATCATCGAGCTTTCTTTTCAAAGACCCTATGTCGTTCGGGTCTGTAACTCCTTCCGAGGAAGTGGCTGCCTGGCTTTCTACTTCAGCCAGCCTGTTTTTAAGATCCCTAAGGCTGGTCTCTTTGGCCGTCAACTGATTCTGGAGCCCCTGCAACACCGACAGGTTGCTACCCAGTTGTTCCGGCAACTCACCCATGAATCGCTGACGGTATTCTTTCAATTCGTCTTCTTTTTCAATAAGCCGCTTGCGGACTGTTTCGAGTTCGCCTTCCAAGAAAGTGTTGGTGTCAGCGGCTTGATATTCTCTTTCTATCATGTTGGCTTCGATAAAATTGCTCGCCAATGCATTCGTAATCTCCATAGCTCTCTTGAGGGTTTGTACTCTTGATACGAAACTGAAAAAGTATCCGTGCCAAGTCTATCCCGTTTCACTTTGATCTTAATTTTCTGCTTCATCGCCTCAATGACATCTTCGATCAAAATATCAGGTCTATTTTTCGGCACCAGATTAAAATCATCGACAATTCGTTCAAGATAGGTGCGGCTTGTGATCTGCTGGGAAATAATGTTGAGCATCGACTCGGCATCGTCCGTTACGACAGACCGGACGAATTCCTTTGGAACCTGCTGAGGCTCAACCATCACCAGCGTGGTGGCTTCGTAAATCCTGGGAGCCGTAAAGGCATAATAGATTCCAAAGATCAGCGCAAGAAAGAGAGGCGTGAGAATATACCAGCGCCGCCTGATAACAATATCGATAACATCCTCTGGTTTTATCATTTCCGTTGATTGCATATAGCTTCCCTCAAGATACTTTATTGGCAAGGCCAAATGATTTTATTTTGTTTAGCAATGATTTATAGCTGATTCCAAGAGCTTGCGCAGCTTTTTTGCGGTTCCCGCCGGTAAATTCCAAAGCCTTGCCGACCAGATTCTTCTCTACCGCGGCCGTATAACTCTTGCCGAACGGATTTCAGCGAATAAGTTTGGGTTTCTGCTAAATACGTTTTTATATCAGAAAACCCGCTACCATTGTCAATAATATTGTCGGGCGGGTTCTTTTGTTGCAGGCTGCCTTGCGCCCGTGTCTTTAAAAGGTTTCTGCACCACATGCTTTTCTTGTCCACACAGGATAATTTGTTCAACTATCTTTTCAAGTTCTTCGAGATTCCCGGGCCAATTGTATTCACAAAATCCTGATATAGTGGCCGATGATATTTGATAATAACTCTTTTCGAATTCATAGCAGTGCTTGTAGGAAAAAAAATCGGTGAGCGCGGGAATGTCCGAAATTCTGTCTCGAAGGGGCGGAATCCTTACCTTCAGAACATTCAAGCGATGGAACAGGTCCTCGCGAAACAACCCCTTTTTGACCAGACCGGACAGAGTTGCTGGGTTGTCGAAGCGATGATACGGACATCGATGGTATTTTTTTTACTTCCGTCTCTTGAATCGAATGAATAAGAACCGCCCTCGAGAAGCTCGGATATTTTAGCCTGCAGCCAATTTGGTATTGCACTGATTTCCTTAATAAAAAAGGTTGTATTGTCAGATACGCTCAGAATCCCGCTCTTATGCCGTGGCAAATTGGCGGCGCCACAATTCTGGTTCCCGAAAAGTTCGCCTTCTAAAAGTTGATATGGAAGTTTAACGGCGTTGACCTTGATAAATGGGTTATTCCGCCTGTTGGAATGACTGTGAATGGCACGCGCCAATAGTTCTTTTCCGGTTCCAGGCTCTCCTTCGATTATAACCGCTTCGTTGGACTGGCCGAGCTTTGGAATCAACTTTTTTATCTTTGCTATTTCGGGGCTGTTCCCGACAACCAGCGGCCGGGTGCCGTCGTTTCCCTCGTTGGTCTTTGGGTCAAGTGCTTGCAGAACGGCACATCTGAATTTATTGAGCGAAGTGTTTTTACGATAGACCCTGACACCTGTGAACCCACTGGTATTGATATACTCTTCCAAAATACTATCGTCGGCCAAGAGCAAAACCGGCAGACTGTATCTGATCATTTTCAGAGAATTGACAAATCGAATGGTGTCATCGGAAGCGCCGCTGGACGAGATAACCAAATCAGGATCAAGCGACGTCAGGTTGTCCAAACAAATAGACTCTTTTTCAAAGACGAACGGAAGATATCCCCATCTCAAAAAGGTGGACTTTAGGAAATCCCGGCGGGATGAGTCCGCCTCCAAAAGCACAATCTTAGACTGGTTTAGATCGACCATAAGGGTTAAATTCTAATCTGCAAGCCGGCTTATATAGCTCCGCCGCGTTGATTACCATGCTAAATACGCATCAACCAATTGATATAACTTTATTTTCAATACACTTACGGCAGTAGAGCGGAAATCAGTAGTGGCTACGCTTCCAAACAATTCGGGTTGAAAACCATAGTGGTTCACCGCAATGTCGCCATTTATTTATGAATGTGTCGTTTGCTCAAAAGCTCCCATCCACGGTTTCATCAAAAGCACTGATCAGTACAGATCCTGAAATGTGCAATTCAAATGAATTAGTAGACCAGCGGAATTGCGAAAAAGGGCCATTTATTGACGGAAACAAATTAGCAATTAACATGCCGATCAGGGTTGGTTTTCAGAAAAAAGAGCATATCAGGGTATAAAGCCAATATAATGTATCAATTTAACCAAATATTGGCAATAATTTTGCCAACTCCTCTCCCAGCGGCTTTTCCCGAATCTCTTAGATGATCTTGATCAACCCAATGGTCACATTTAGATGGAACTAATTTCCACAAAATGTATGTAATACTTTATCCCATGATAGGTATTATTTTACCGTTCTTATTTTTTTCCGATAAACAATCGACTTGCCCAATAGGCGATAACTTGTTATTGTAACTTAATATTGCAATTTTGGCATCTACTTTTTGGTGTCTATACAATGAAAAAAAATGCCCGAATATTGTTGATCGATGACAACCAGGAAATTCTGGCCGGCCTCATGAACTTTTTAAGCCGGAAGGGGTACGAAGTCGTGACGGCTCCAGACGGCCTGGAGGGCATGAAAATCATTGAAGCCGATCGCGAAGGATTCGATTTGGTTATTACAGACGTGGTCATGCCTTATGTCAGTGGTGTCGGGATCATTGCGGTCATAAAGCAGAGAAGTCCTGTAACACCGGTGATCGCCATAACCGGTATGGGCGAACATCCAGAAAAATTGGCATGGGAAGCCAACGCAGACAGTGTCCTGGTAAAGCCATTCGAATTGAAGGATCTCAGAAAACATATTGAAGATTTGCTCTCAAAGACTTAATATTCGTCAACTCAACAAGGCCGCCAACAACCGGCTCAGCTCGGCGACATCCGCAGGTTTCCCGAGATAACCTTTAATCCTTCCGTTAGATCCTTTGCCGGAAAGCTTCGTTTCATCGGCAACATTGTTTAAGAAAATCGCAATATTGGCAGACGGGTCAAGCGACAAGATCTTATCGACATATGGCGTCCCGTTTTCCGCGGGGGAATTAATGTCCAGCAGTATCGCCTGAGGCCGTATATTCTTGTATTGATTCAGCATGTCATCTTCGGCAGACGTCAGCACGGGCCGATAACCGATGCAATCCAGCACATCCCGCAGCGACGTCTGTTCCTTGTCTTTCTCATCGAAAACAAGGATCGTCTGACCATTGCCTTTTAAGATGTCCTGCTGACCCCCATGGTCACTTTTTTCACCCCGATCGGCCAGTGGCAGCCGAATCAAAAACGTCGTACCCTTCTGCGGTGAGGATTCAACGCTGATTTCTCCATCGTGTCCCTTAATGATTCCATATGAGGTCGAAAGTCCGAGACCGGTCCCCTTACCGACATCCTTGGTTGTAAAAAAGGGGTCGAAGCACTTTTTGCAGGTCTCTTCGTCCATGCCTTCACCGCTGTCGCAAATTTTGACCACAGCCGTCACCCCATCCCTCAGCGCGTCAATTTCAAGTGTACCGCCGTTCGGCATCGCATCCCTGGCGTTGGAAAACAGGTTCATCAAGACCAGGCTCAAGCCCGCCTCGTCGCCGATAACCGGTAAGGACTGATAGAGGTTGAGCCGGATGTCGATGTTGTCATTAAACGATTTTCGAATAATTTGGTAAATCCCGGCAATCACGGTCACAAAGTCGACTTTATGGTATTCGCGCACGATCTGTTTACGAGAGAACTGCATCAACCGCTCAATCAATTGTGCGCCTTTTTTGACCGACGTGTTGATCCGTCCTGCGATTTCCATCAGTTCCGGGTTGTCCGGATAGTTTTCCTGAATAACTTGGCTGTTCACCAGAATGCCGGTCAAGCTATTCCGGAAATTGTGGGCCACGCCACTGGCGATTGTGCCGATCGCCTCCATTTTCTGAGCGTGTTGAAGCTGAACCTCCAATCGTTTGCGGTCAGTAATATCCGAGATCAGGATGATTCTGCCTTTCGAATCAGAGCTGACCCGAAATAGCCTGACCGTTACGTGACGTCCGCCCTGTTCGATCGGACGATTTTCACCGATTTCGACCATTTTGGCATCGGTTTTGCCGAGCAGGTCGGCAACCCTGAAACGTTCCTTGACATCAAAGAGGTTAATCGGATTTGATGCGAGTATTTTTTCGAGAGGCAACCCAAAAAGTCTTACAGCGGCCGAATTGGCATAGACGACGACGCCTTCGACAATTTCGAGAATTCCCTCCTCCATGCTCTCCAGTATTGTTTTTAGATGTTGGTTCCGGGAGAGCAATTCACGGGTCAATTGCCGCGGTGAAATATGCTCGAGACCTAAAATTTTCTTGGACTTATCCCGCTCCTCCGGTGCACTCGAAGCTTCCAAGACGGCCATGACATGCTCGGCAACTGTGGCAAAAGGACCTTTGGCAATATAGGAATCGGCGCCGATATCATCGAAATTGGACCCCATTTCGGCCACCACAGCCGAAATGACAACCAGATGACAATTGTTGAGGTGATCCATTTTACGGATGACGCGACACAGCTTGTCGCCGTCGATTTTGGGGAGGATCAGGTCGAGGAATATGACGTCCGGTGTGATTTCGGTGAGCAGGTTAAGGGCGGAAATACCGTCTGCGGCGGTGACCACATCGTGCCCTGCCGTTTCCAGTTGTCGCGTGAGGTATTTGAGAAAAACCCGATCATCGTCGACCAAAAGAATTTTCATTTTATCTCCGGCAGCCTTTCGTTTAAAAGCCCAATTAAAACATTCTTCAGCTGATCGAGCCCAACGGCGAGCCGATCGACACCCTCGGCCGCTCCGGCAAGATCGCCGTTACGGCCCCTTTCTTCGAGTGCTTGAGCCATCATCGCCGCCTCCTCGGCCTGAAACAGTCTGGCCATTCCCTTGACCGCGTGGGCGTTACGGCTGAAGGCGGCCGCGTCTCCGGCTTTCAGCGTCTCCCGCAAAAGGTCGATCATTCGCGGGGAATCGATCATAAACAAGTCGACTATCTCCTTGAAAAAATCCCAATCCCGGTCAAAAGCATCTCGCAGCATTTGCTTGTCAATTAATATGGGCGGCCCTTGGCTCACGCCTCCCGCATCGTGCCCTGTAGTCGGCACTGGCGCACCGTATTTCTCGTTCGCAAATCCCCTTAAAATGTCCTGCAGCTTGCCTGAGGAAATCGGTTTCGACAGGTAGTCGTCCATTCCGGCCGTCAAGCACTGTTCCCGGTCGCCTTTGTTAGCGTGGGCCGTCATGGCAACTATCGGGATGTGGTGCTCACCGTCTCTACCGGACTCTGCCGCCCGAATGGCGCGGGCTGCCTCGTACCCATCCATTATGGGCATTTGGACATCCATCAAGATCAGGTCAAACGAGGTTTCTGACAGCTTCTCAATGACCAGCCGCCCATTTTCCACCATGACCACATCGTGACCCCAGCGTTCCAGCAGCCGTTGGATGAATACCTGATTAAAATGGGTATCTTCCGCAACGAGAATTTTGAGGGGCTGCACCGCTTCAGCGGGCTTTTCTACCCTTTTTCGCTCCACTGACGCTGTCGTCGAGAGTGAGATTTTTAAAACGTCGGTAAGGGCTTTCAGCAGCTCAACAGGTCGGACCGGCTTCATCACACTGCTGAAGATACCCAACGCGGCGAAATCGACTTTCATGCTCAGGTGAGGATACGTCAACATGATAACAATCGGCAGATCGACAGCATTCTGCTGCGAAATCCATCGTGCCAGTTCGAATCCACCGGAGCCGGGTAGTGAGGCATCGATCAGGGCCACCTTGTAAGGCCCTTCCTCCGGACCCTTGCCAAGGATGATCTTCCGCGCCGCCTCAATTTCTGACACCGCTGTGGGTTTCATGTTCCAGGATTCCAAGATTTCCGCAATGATGTTGCAGTTGGTGCGGTTGTCGTCAACGACCAGGACTTTCACCCCGTTAAGCGCCGGTGCTGCAGTCGGTGGGCCGGATTGGGCCATCTCCTTCAATCCACCGAAACGGCTGGTAAAATGGAAAATGGAGCCCTTGCCCAAATCGCTTTCAAGCCACATCCGCCCACCCATCAATTGAACGAGCTGGGTCGATACGGCCAGGCCGAGACCGGCCCCGCCGTACCGGCGGGATTTAGCGGCATCGGCCTGGGAAAAGGCCTTGAAGATGCCGGACTGTTTTTCTTTGACAATGCCGATACCGGTATCGGCCACTGTTACGTGCAAGCAGGTTCCGGAATCGGAACTTTCCTCGCGAAACATGCGGACGACGATCTCGCCTGTATCTGTGTATTTGTAGGCATTGTCGACGAGGTTGAGCAGCACCTGACGGAATCGCCCGGGGTCGCCGTAAAGTCGTTCGGGCACATTCGAATCCACGCGATAGACCAGCTCCAGGCCCTTTGCCTGGCATTTCATGGCCATGATCCGCAAGGACTCTTCGAGGATTTCACGCGGACTGAAGAGCGTTTCTTCCAGCGCCAGTCTGCCGGCTTCGATCTTGGAGTGATCGAGAATGTTGTTGATCACCGCCAGCAGCGCATGGGCAGACGCAATAACGACATCCAGATCCTCACGCTGTTGGGGTTTAAGCTCCGTCCCAAGCATCAACTCCACCATGCCGATAATCGAGTTGAGTGGAGTACGAATTTCGTGGCTCATCTTGGCAATAAATTCATTTTTCGCCTGGTTGGCAGCTTCGGCAGACAATTTCGCCCGTTGCAGCCCTTCAGCCTGTTTCCGCTCGGTGACATCTCTTAAAAAGCCGCTGAATCCGGTCGTCCGGCCTTTGTTGTCTTTGAGAAGAGAAACCGAAGATTCAACGAACCGCCGGACGCCATCCTTGCGGACGAATTTCCAACCGACCGATTTTGCCGGGATTCCCGACGTGTAAACTCGGTTAAAAGCTCGCTTAACAATACGATTACTCTCCGGATCCAGTGGAAAGCTCTTGTTCATCGCGTTGAGCTCTGCCCTTGAATATCCGAGGATGCCGCACATGGCCTCGTTGAAAAAGGTCAACCTGCCGGCCGTGTCGACCTCGTAATAACCGTCCTGGGTGGTTTCGATGATCGAGCGATATTTTTCCTCGCTTTCCCTGAGAGCCTCCTCTACAGCTTGCCGTTGATTGATCGTGAACTGGGCGTGGGAGCCAAGCAGCAACAGCAGCGCCAAAATGGTCAGACGCGACCAGATGACGCTGATGTCCGGACCAAAAAGCCGTCTGAAAAAATCGACGTCATAGGAAAGAAAAATATAAAGGATTGAATCAAATATGGTGTAAAAAACGGCCAACGCAATAGCGATGAGAACCATCTGATCCCAGAAGCGAACCTTGATTTTTTGCTTGTTTTTCGCATATGGCAGGCTCTTCACTGCAACCGCATTCCTCATCGAGCCTCTCCTCTCGAAGCTACCGGTTTACAAAAAAATAAGGTCGCCATTTTGAAGTCATGCTGGGTCCCTAATCTTAATACGGCTGTGGCCGCAGCACAATACACGTTTGTAATTTTGAATTTAGGTCGTTGTGATTTGTCTGATTTTTGTTATTTGCGATTTGAAATTTTTCACCTAAACGTAAAAGTTTTCTCTTCGATCAAACTGGAGGCGGCGGCCAGAGGCAGTTCTGACACTTGAATCACGCCTGGGCGGGAAACTGATCAGTTTAGTTTTTTTTGTCTTAACGGCCGGCGACTGTCTGCTTTGATTTGCGATAAGGATTTCAATAAATAGGAGTAGGCTCCGGGATAAATGGGAAAAAGGGGAATCACTCGCACTTGTAACGGGGATATCTCCGGCGATCCTTACCACAGCGCCGGTCATTACGGGCTCTTCTTTCTGGAAGGTGGATTGAATATGAATAATTCCTGCGATCCCCGCCGGTTCGTCTGCCGCCGTTGTCGATCAGCACGAACTTTTTGTAAGGGTTGGTTGAGATCGTCACAACGTCGGTTGCAGAGATCTGGAACAGTAGGTCCTTTTCGAATTCAGTCATGGAAACGATCCTCAATATTTCCGAACGGAGCCTATGTAAAAGCGGAAACAGATATATGTCGATAAAGTTTCTAAAACCAGTGTTATCTGTAAAATGTTTCCTAAATATAAATGAATTCGTTGGAGAACATTTCGTATTTCCAATAATATCAAAGTTATAAGCGCTCGTAATCACTTTGCACTTCTCTTGGAAATGCATCTTTCATGCCACTCAAATATCAATTGGAAAGACGACTTCCCACTCCGGCTTATATCGTAAATTATAAATAATTACATAACCTTATAATCGTAATTCGGCGGTGGAGAAAACGAGTTGGGTTTTTGCAAAAACAAAGGGTATGGTATTCAAGTTATAAAAAAAGGCAACACCTTTCACAGGTCAGCCGCCAGAGACAGTCGATTTCAGGTCCGCGCTGACAAATAGACTAACTTTCCAATGGGTGCAACTGCATTTTTCGAGCGATTTTCCGGCTATAATTCCTGATTTAAATCGGCACCTTCGGGGGGCTCGATATGGAGGTCCTTGATTTTATAAAGAAGGGTCTTGTAGCTGATGTTAAGGATTTTAGTCGCCTTGCTGCGGTTCCAACCGGTCTTGTTGAGTACGTGGGCGATCACCTCTCTTTCAACATGATCGAGAACTTTCTTTCTGACTTTTTTGAGAGACAAAGAGTTATTCTTGGCACCGTTTTCAAAATCGAGGTTGATCAATTCACCGTGAACCAAAGGCGCGACGTTACCGGGATTGCTGTTCCCTGAATAGCCCTGGTCCTCAGCGGTTTGAAGCAGTTCATCGATGCTTTCCTCGGTATCGCCCAGAATCAGAATGCGTTTCAGCACATTCTGCAGTTCCCGGATATTGCCCGGCCATGAATAGCCGAGCATCTTTTTCATAACCTCACCGCTCGGTTTAGTGATCTCTTTACCTTTGAATTGAATACTGTATTCTCGCAGATAGTAGTCGATGAGGTAAGGGATGTCCTCCGGTCTTTCACGCAGTGGACTGATGTATATTTTGATCGTGCTGAGACGGTAAAACAGATCGCCGCGGAACTTGCCTTGTTTCATATCGCCTTCGAGTTCATGATTTGTAGCGGCAACCACCCAAGTGTCGCTTTTGACATCTTTTTCCGAACCTAATGGTGAAAAATGCCCCCCTTGAAGTACATGCAGGACTTTGGACTGCAAGGGCAGTGTCATATCACCGATCTCATCCAGAAACAGCACACCGCCGTGTGCGAGTTCAAATTTGCCCCGTCGGCGTCGTTGGGCTCCCGTGAAGGCTCCCTGTTCGTAACCGAACAATTCGCTTTCGAGCAAACCGTCCGGCAGCGCCGCACAATTGACTTTTACAAACGGTTTGCCCATCCGGTTCGATTGCTCGTAAAGTTTTTGAACGACCAGCTCTTTACCGACTCCGGTTTCACCGCATACGAGAGTGTTCAGACCGGTATCGGCCACCTGCTCGATCAGTTCTTTTATGCGTTGGATGTTGTGACTGACGCCGACGATTTCCGTACTCATGCTCGCCCTATCAATTGATGTTGATGAATTCGGCTCTTTCGATGTTTCCTGCTTTCAATGCGGCCGGGGTATGCCAGCCGACAGGGCCCTCTTGTTTCAGGTCCGCTTCTCGAGCAACGCTGTGATGGACTGCTCGAGCTCGTCCAAGTCAAAAGGTTTTTCCAACACCATGTCCGCGTTGGCCTCAATAGCCAATGCTTCCGGATGTTCCCCCCACCCGGTTATCGCCACCACCGGTGTACCCGGAAACTCTTTCTTCAGTATGGATATAACCCCCACGCCGCTGACGTAAGGCATCACGAGATCGGTGATCACAAGGTCGAATCCGCCTTGCTCTGCTTTGAGCAATTTGATCCCTTCCAGACCATCAGTGGCGGTCACAACCTCGAATTTCTTTTTCTTGAAATATTTGTCGAGAGCCACCAGGATTTCCTGACTGTCATCGATAACGAGCAGCTTATACGGTCTGTCCATCTGTCGTATCCTAAAAATGGTGAATAATAAAAAGACGGAATCCAACGGCAATTGTGTAAAGTAGGTTACAATTCATTATAACAGAGGAAATTATAATTGTACAATCAGATATTTGCTGATTTTTAAAATTTAATCAGTGTCCATCCTCGGTTCCATTAAAGGCACTGATTGGTTTCCGATCCAGAAATGCGCAATTTTCTGCAAGTTCAAGGAAATCTGCGGCATTGCGCGGAGGCGTACTCGTGTACGCCGCACAAGCGATTCCGCCGATTGACGCCGAAATTGCGGAAAAGGGCCATTTATGGACGGAAACTAATTATTTTGCAGATTCCCCTGATAATTTTTGACCGGTTTCGGTGGCGGCACTGCGTGCGAGATTGCGGTGGATCTCCACAAGGTCGTTGGTCTCCCCCAAATGGGCTATGACCCAGTTCGGCGTCTGCTCATATTGTTTGGCCAATATACCAACGGCTTCTGCCAGTGTCCGACAGCGCGATTCGGGACTGACCCAGTACTTTTCGGCTCTGCGGGGGTCGTAGAAAAGAATGCCGGACGTCGTGCTCTCGGTTTCGGTTTCAGTCTGAACGCCCTCAATTGGCCGGCTTAAATTACGGTAGATTTGACCCAGATCGTTGGTGTCGCCTAAATTCATCTCAACCCACCGGGGTGGCTTGTCAAACTTGGTCGCCAGATCATCCACGGCCTCTTTCAGCGTGTGGTAACGCTTTGTAGTACCGGTCTGATATTTGTAGTGCCGCCTGGGATCGTAAAATTGAATGCCGGTCACCGGCTGCACCAAATCCTCATCGACTTTGCCTGGAGATACCGCTACCCCTTTGGGTATGCGCTCCCCGGCACCCTTGCCGTTGGTGACCGGCATCTGATGAGCCCGTACCGGTGAGGAAGATCCAACTGGCGCAGAAGAGACTTCCTGTCCGGCCCCGACAGGCTCGCCGGTCCCCTCCCTAACCAAATCACCTGGACTCGATGGTTGAGCGGCGGCTCCCGGTACGGTCAAAGCGATCGGCCTCTTATCCGGTTTTACGACAGATAGGGCTTTTTCGGCCGCAGTTGCTCCTGTCGCAGGAGTTTGCAGCCTCGAATCCGGCGGCGATTCTCCTGCTCCGGTTGCCGCTTTTTCTTTTTCGATCCGCAAAACAATCTCTTTGGCGTAGGTGACCACAATGCCGTCATAATCCGGCAGTGTGAAGTGGACCAATTCGTTTTCCTCCCACGCCTTCTGCGCCTTCACCTTCGTTCCATCTTTTAGAACAATAAGATCGGCCGCCGCCAGGTCGGGCAGGAGCACCACCAGCAAGGCAAAAATCGAGAGCTTTATAAAATCAGCCATTACGACAGTCCGATGGCAGAAGAGGACAGGGGGTATTTTCTGCATACTTTTAATGCCGGCATTTCACGCTAACCGGGAGACTTTTTGGTGAATATAATTTCGACCCGGCGATTGAGGCTGCGACCTTCCGCAGTGGCGTTGGAGCCGATCGGATCCTTGGGCCCCAAACCGTTTGCGGCAATGCGCGACGGATCGACACCTTTGCCAACCAGGTAACTCTTGACAATGTTGGCGCGAAACTCCGAGACGCTCACGTTGTAACTCAGCACACCGGTATTGTCCGTGTATCCGTTTACGATGACGCTGATGTCCGGATTATTCAGCAAGGAGGCGGCAAACCGGTCGAGTGGCATGTAGGCATTGGTGGGCAGTTCATTGGAATTGTGGTTGAACCGGATGACAACCTTGTTGATATTCGACAGGTTGAAAAGCGATTCAGCGGCGCCTGCGGCGGACTTTTGGGCCACCGGGTTTATTTCCTTGATCTCGATCGAGCCATCGGTTCCGGTGTCCGGCGCCAACTGGCCTTCTGTGGTTTTATCCTCAACAACCGCCTGCTTTCCCGCCATGGCGGCTTCCGGTTTGGGCGGTACGGGCACCGGAGGTCCCTGAGGGGCAAGCTGGTCCGGTGACCAAGGCATCGTCGAGATCTTCTCACCGGTGAACATGAAATATCCGGCTGTCAGGATAGCGGCGATAATAAGGACGGTCACGATAAAAGGCGATATCGAAGAATGTTTGCCCGCCGGTTTTTCAGCGGGTAGGGCCATGGCCCCCTTGGTTTTGCTTTCTGTGGGCAGCAAGGTTCGTTCTCCGGGAAGCTGGAGTTCTTCCGCGCACTCTCTGATGACACCGGAATCGATCGTCTCGCGTTCCATCGAATAACCGGTCAGCAAGGCATGATCGCAGATGATATTGGTCAGCCGCGGATTACCCCTCGTGAATACGTAGACTTCCCGCAAGGCTTCAGCCGTAAAAATCGAATGCTCCGCGCCGGCCACCTGCAGACGGTGCAAAACATATTGGGTGGTCTCTTCAACACTCAGCGGTTCGATTTGGTAGCGAACGGCAATGCGCTGGCGCACGGCACGGTTACGGGGCTCCAACAAGATTTGGTTGAATTCGGTTTGACCCACAAAGAAAATGCTGATGAGTTTGCGATTTTCCATCTCGATATTCGACAGCAGTCGAATTTCCTCGAGCAGGCTGTGGTTCAGACGCTGGGCTTCGTCAACCAGGAGCAGGACCTTGCGTTTGATCGCCTCGGCTTTGATCAGAAATTTTTTAAGCAGGGCCAGAAATTCGCCTTTTGATTTTATCGTACGGCCGAATCTGAAAGTTGCCGCCAGAAAATTATAAAAATCGATCAGGTCAAGGCCTGGGTCCGGAACCGTCGATATAATGGACTGTAAGTGGATGTTCCGGACAAGACGATTGATCAGTACGGTTTTGCCGGTTCCGACGTCGCCTGTGAGAAGCAGAAAGCCCTTGTCCTCCCGGATGCCGTATTCCAAAGTGGCCAGGGCCTCATTATGCTTTTCGCCAAGCCACAAAAAATCGGGATCCACCGTGATTTCAAAGGGCTTTCGTCTAAGTTCGTAAAATGACAAATACATTGGGATACCAAACCTCTATATTAGGCAACCGTATGCGGTGTTCTTTCGGGCAACCACAGCCCCCGAAGCTGCGAACAACGGTAAGGGCCCCGACAGAAAATAATTCCACCTCTTGCTTGTCTTATGGCCCGTCTACTGCGTTACATCCACCCACACGTATCCCGATATGCGCAGGTGGATGTGCCTTGTAGACAAACCATAATCCGGCGCAATCGTGTGGCATTATTTCTTACCGTGATCCCAAGTCGTCGACGGTGAAAACGTTATTCGGGCACCGCAGTCAAATGATCTAAAAATGTAATACATGTTTTCGGCTCCGGTTTCAACACCGGTTGTCGCAGGACCTGACCGTTTCGAACATGGAACCGCTGGTAAGCATTCACAGGGCACCGCATCTGCATTGTTGTCGGGCACTTGAAGTACAATAGTACGTCTGCGCGCCCGACGCCTTGCATCTGCCTGCCCCGTGAAATGCGAAGCCTATTTCACCGGGGCGGCACCCTGCAAACGCTTACAATTAGTTTTGAAGCGCATCGGACGTTGCAACCCTGTGAGCGGTTACAACCGCTGGGTGTGGAAACGCCGGCCTTTTTCATTTCGCAAATGGCGCTTGTGTCCCGTGCTGCGGCTGCCTCAGCCGCAGCAGGCATCTATCTTCTGATAATGCCGCGACTGTAAAACATATATACCAGGATCCACAGCAGAAAGAAAAAAACGATGTAAGCCGTGCGCTGCCGTAAAAGCGTCCTCTGTTTACTGGCAATCAGGTTGGCGGAGTTTTTGAGCTCCCTTTTTACGATCTCCAGCTCCTTGAACAACGCCGCCATGTCGGCCGTATCGGCATACTTGATCAGTTGTTGGGCTTTGTACTCGAAATCGCGCACGTTAAAGGCATCGAACATGATTTTCTGCTTTTCGGCCAGGTAGGAGATGTCGTGAATTTCTTTCGCGAATTCCGCACTGTAATATTTTTTGTAGGGATTGATCTGCGGCACCTCCCCCAATCCTTTGATCCGCTTGTCGATGCCGGTTTCCAGTTCCGTATTGATTTCGGCGTACATTTTATCCAGTTCCTTGATCATATCGGAATTTTTTTTTAAATCGGTTCCCCCCAACGCCGAAATAAAAAAAATCAAGAATACGGCGGTCAGACCGCTGAGAAGTATCTTGAAGACCACTAAAAAGTCTCTTTTTAGTGCGTAAAACTTGTTGCGGAAAAACGCCATCTCAACAATCCTTTCCTGGACCAGGGGGCGGAGGGAAACGCTTATAGAAACATAACTTACTTAATTTACATATAATTAAAAGAAAAATTGTATATGATTTTTGCGCTAATGTCAACTATTCGGAGAATCGAGAATTTCACGGATTTTCCTGGATAACGCGACCGTATCAAAGGGTTTCTGGATAAATCCGTTACACCCCTGCGCCATGATTTCCTGTGCCTGACCGTTGAGGCTGTAACCACTTGAGAGCAGTACCTTCGCCTTCGGATTGATTTCCTTGATACGGTTGAACACGTCTTTACCCCCCATGTAGGGCATGATCATGTCGAGAATGATCAAATCGATATGGTCGCAGCGCTTGCGGTAAAGGGTCAGTGCCTCTTCGCCCTTTCCTGCCGCGACCACCAGGTAACCGAGGCTTTCCATCATCTTCCGACCCACTTCGATGATCATTTTTTCATCGTCGATCAGCAGGATGGTCTCGTTACCCCCGAGGGCCTCTTCAACCGCCTTCTCGGTTTGGGTGCCTTTTTTCGCATACGCCGGCAGATAGATGTTGAAGGTGGATCCGACCCCGACTTCGCTGTAGCAGGTAATGAAGCCGCCGTGGTTTTTAATGATTCCGTAGGCGGAAGCCAATCCCAGGCCAGTCCCCTGCCCGACCTCCTTGGTGGTAAAAAACGGTTCAAAAATTCGAAGTTGGATCTTTTTGTCCATACCCATACCGGTGTCGGTAACCGAGATTTTCACATAACGGCCGGGTTTGACACTGAAAGGCTTGGTTTCGATATAAAACTTGTCGAGGCGGATGTTGTCTGTTTCCAGGTATAGATCACCACCGTTGGGCATGGCCTGCCAGGCATTGACATAGAGATTCAGCAGCACTTGCTCGATTTGGCCGACATCTACATTGACCATCCTGATGTTCTTGTTGTAGCGGCGGTGGAAGTTGATATCCTTGCGGGAACGACCGAAGATGTGAGCGGTGCGATCGATGACCTCATTAATGTTGGTCGGTTTGACGACATACTTACCCCCCCGGGCGAAACCGAGCAACTGCCGGGTGAGGTTGGCCCCGCTCTTGACACACCGCTGAATGCTTTTGAGGTTTTCATACAACGAATGCTCCGGGTCGATGTCCAATAGCATGACCGACGTATTGCCCTGGATGCCCATCAAAAGATTATTGAAATCATGGGCAATGCCGCCGGCAAGGGTGCCGATTGACTCCATGCGTTGAGATTGCCGGAACTGAATCTCCATAATTTTTTGAGCGGTGATATCTTTTAGAAAGTTAAGGGCTGCAATTTTCTTTTCCCAGTAAATCAGCACGGCATTCAGTTCGATCCAGTGCTCCTTGCCAAAACGGTCAATCAGTTTGAAAGTACAGGTACTCGGAACGTCTTTGCTTTTCAAACGCCTCTCGTACCATTTGATAACCCTATCTTTGTCATCCGGGTGAACAAATTCGAAAAACGGTTGCCTGTCGATGTCCACATTCATCTCACTGCTCAATTGACGGGCTTTGGGATTAGGAAACGTCACCTTGTCATCCTGGATGATAAAGATTGCGTCGTTGGCGTTTTCCACCAGTAAGCGGTACTTTTCCTCGGACTCGCGCAGCGCCTGCTCCGAACGCTCACGCACGCTAATTTCATCACGCAACTTCTGATTGGTCTCCAATAGAGCGGAAGTTCGATCATTGACCAGTTCTTCCAGGTGATTGCGGTAGGTGACGAGCTCTTTTTCTTTCTTTTTCAAATTGTTGATCGTGTACTGGGCGTGGGAACCGAAGATCGCAAATAGACACAAAACGATGATGCGGATATAAATGTCATACAAATCCTCGCCAACCGCGCTGGCGATCAGGTTGAACCGGTCTGAATAGAAAATATGTAGAATGGTGTCCAGCGCAACGTAAATGATGGCGATGAACACACCGATCAAAACCATAGAATTAAAAAAACTCTCCAAGCGGTTGTTGCTGGCTTCGGCCGCAACGCCATTTTGGAGCCCACTGGGTATCGTGTGCTCAGGCAAGGATGCTGTTGGTGTCATAAGTCTCAACCACATGATTGTACCGACCGATTTCTTCGGACCGGGTTATATCCGGCCGGTCGGCATTGTCTTCCGCAATTCTTTTGTCTCGGCTTAGGTTTTCGATTCCCGGTTCAAGGTTTAAGGGGTAGAACCAATAGAAACGGCATACACTATTGATCAACGTGGACCCATCGAACGTGGTAAAGTATTCGGTACAATGGAATGCGTCAACCATTTTAAAATCAAAAATCGATGATAATTGTCGGTCACACAGGTTAAAAAACAGTCATTATACGCAAGCAGGAAATTAAATAGAAGCAAGAAATCAATCTCCATCCATTATCCATCTGACCCGCAGCACGTGTTAATTCTTGACAAGCAACAGGATTTATGAGTTAATTAATACATTTATCCATTATGCATTCTATGTGATATCGGCATATTACAAATTCTGGAACCAACTGTAAGCGTGCTTTCAAATTATGCCGGTCAGAGTGCTTGCCGTTGACAGGTTTGGAGCGTCGATTTGGCCAAGAAGGACGAAATTTCCTCGACCGAGAAACTTCTGGACTTGATTCGCAACCAAGGTGACGCACCGGATAGGATCGAAACACCGCCCCCCCCATCGATCTCCACGCGCATCGGCAGCGGTCTGAAAAACAGCGTATCCTTCAAAAAAGCGACCACCGTCGGGGTCGATATCGGCTACGACGATCTGAAATTGGTTAAAGTCAACAACGCCTCGCATCAAAAGCACGAATTGATCGATTACCTCCGAGTGCCCTTCGAGCCCGACCTGCATCCCGGGCATCCCGACTTTGCCAAATTCCTGCGAAAGAACCTGGGCCGCTTTTGCGGGTCATCCAAAAACCTGGAGTTCTGGAGCTGTATTTCATCTGCACGAGTCGAACTGCGGTACCTGAAGATACCGAAAGTTGCCCAGAAACAACTGGACAATGCGGTCTACTGGTCCCATAAAAAGGTCGCTCCCTACAAAGAAGGCGAGGTAATCTTCGATTTCGAGATACTGGGTGAAATTCTCGACGACGGAACACCGAAATATGCAGCGGTCTCATTTACCGCTCCGGAAAAGGAAATCCAGTTCCACAAGAACCTGTTTTCGAAAAGCGGATTTCCTCTGACGGGTGTTTCCATCGTGCCCTTCGCCTTTCAAAATCTATTGCGCACCGGCTGGGTCAATTCAAAAGTCAAGACGATCTCAAGCCTATACATCGGGCGCGACTGGTCGCGTATCGACATTTTTTCAGGTGGCAGTCTCGTGCTTTCCCGCGGCATAAAAGCCGGTATAAAAACTATGAACGAGGCGATGCGCGGGGAGATCATCGAAAATGATTTCGAAGGCTCGATCGAGATTATACCGGAAATGATGGCCTCGGCCGAGGACAAACCACAAGATCAAAGACCCGGCCAACCGAAATTCGACCCTGAAAAAGCACAAAAGATTTTTTTCGGACTGCTGTACGACGTTTCCCCGAAAGCCGATGAATCTTCCGCCCTGCAACCGGAAGAAGAGGAAATCTTCCGAATGATCCTGCCGGCACTCAAACGCCTGGGTCAGCAGGTGGAGCGGACTTTCGATCACTATGCCGCCAACTTCGACAATGAACGTGTGGAAAAGCTCTACATCTCCAGCACCGTCCGCCCCCATCGCCGCATTGTCGATTACATCGGGGACGAACTCGGACTGCCGCGGGAAACCTTCGATCCGTTCGTCACGACTCCCGAATATCTGGGTGAGGTCGAGGCGCCGTTGTCAGAAGCCGAAAGAGGATCATATGCACCGGCAATCGGTATGGCGCTTTCCACCAAGACACAAACACCGAATTTTCTATATACCTACAAGGAAAAAGCCAAAGCCGCTCGAACCAAATTGCTCAACAAAATTACGGCCATCGCCGCTCTCGTTCTGTTGGCGATCTGTGTCGGATTTTACAGCTGGCAGAATCGTCTGATCGAAGAGAAAAAAGCCGACATCAAGCATCTGCAGAACCAACTGAGCAATTACAGGGTCCCTGTGGACCAAAAACTGATTCTCAATCTGGTCGAACAGGCGAAAAGCAAAAACCAGGAATTTCTGGAATTCAGCCGAAAATACTTGAGCGTTGTCGCCCTGACGGAAATATCGAATTTGACGCCCACCAACATTCGCCTGACCAGCATTTCGGTCCGTTTTTCTGACAAGGCCGGCGGCAAAGAACCCCCGCAGAAAAACGTGATTTTGGAAGGCATTGTTCTCGGCGACCGAACGGCTTTCGAATCGGCCCTGGCCGGTTACTTGATCCAGCTTAGCGGATCTCCCCTGTTCAAACAACCGGTGATCAACCAGAAGGAACCCGGTTTTTTCAACGACAAGGAAGTGCTGCGGTTTACGGCGCAGCTCAAGCTCGTTTAAAATCGCTATGGCCAAAATTAACCTGACATCGGTTCCCACTAAGAGCCTATTGAATGTGATCATTTTCGGCGGCGGCATCATCCTTTTCGTGCTGTTGGCCATTTTACCGGCGCAAAGAGATTCCGAAGCGCTCGATAGACGGATCGATGAGATCAGTGGACGGATCAAAGAGGAACAGATCCTGACGCCGCTCTACGAGAGCCTTTTAAAGAAAACACAGATGAAGCCCCCCGCGGGACTGAATGTCGTTCCGGCGGAGAAACTGAAGCGGGACGAAACCGACAAAGTTGGACGGACTTTTCAAGAGATGGCCAGGGAAAGCAAACTTCAGCTGGCTGAATATTCACCGGAAATCCAATCGATGATCGGTGAGACCGGCACCCTGAAAGTCAGCATGCTGTTGAAGGGAGACTTTTTTAATTTGCAGCCGTTCCTGCTCCAGATCTGCCGGCTGCCGTATCTTGATAAGATAGAGGAAATTACGATCAAGTCGGCCAGCGACACGAAAGAGTTCCGGCTGCGGTTGCTGCTGGCCCGTGAGTGACAGGTCATGTCCAGCCACGAATTTATTTATGATGGCACTGGTCGGTTTTCGATCCAGAAATCTTCTCTTAATTTGATGGTTGAATAGTGATATGATAATACAATTCATGCGGTTTTACGACTGGAGCCCTTCTTTCAGCGTCGGGCCTTGCGGGCACCGACTGATTGATCACAGCTCCGGATCACGGCCGTACATCCCTTAAGGCCCCGAAAATGTCCAAGCGGGAAAAAGTTATTCTGATCATAATGGCGCTGACGATCGTTTACGGTTTCTATGCCCTGTTTCTTGAAAACCCGTCACCGGGCAAACCGAAACTGGCCGCCTCCGGAAACAAGCTGGACACATTCAATAAATTCATCACGAATGTCGCCACACTGGTCAAGGGGGGCGTTTCGGAAGAGGAAACCTACATCATCGATAAAATCCCGGTCAAATGGACCAAAGATCCTCTCTTGAACACCAGAAAAGAAGTCGCGTTCAAACCGGAAAAGGAAAAACTGGACGAGGTTAAAAAGGGTGCAACCGCCCAGGAGCTTGGCATCGTCTATTCGGGTTTTTTAAACATGGGTAACCGAAATCTCGCCATCATCAACGGCATCGAATACGAAAAAGGCGAAAAACTGCCGGACGGCGCCCATATCGTCGAGGAGATCCACCCGAACAGGGTGGTTGTGGGCATGCAAGGCAAAAAAAAGAAGATCACCGTCAAATTGGAAGAAATGCAATAGAGCAGCAGGGGAAAATGGCATCCTACGACAGAACCGTTCAATTCTTGGTGCGTCTGGTCAGCTTCTTGCTGGTGACCGCCCTTATTATTGGCTGCACAACGCCTCCGCCTCCGTCTGAGAAGGGCATTTTCGAGGAATGGAAAGCCAGGGTGGCCGATTCCCAGGCGTATTCTCCATCGCCCAAAAAACACGGACGGGAATCGATGGCCGGCGACCATGGAGGCGCAGCCGCCAAACCCGATGTTTTGAAACCGCCCCCGGAAAAGCCGCTGCCGTCCCGTAAAATCACCATGAAAATGAACGACATCGACGTTCCGGTTTTGTTGCGAGCCCTGGCCCGGATTGCCAATCAGAATATCATGCTCAACGATAAGGTCACGGGCAAGATCAACATCAATATCACGGAAGCTCCCTGGGATCAGGTTTTTAAAAGCATACTGCGCACCCAGGGGCTGACCTATGCCTGGGAGGGGGACATCATCCGTGTCATGACGGTGCAGGACATGGAGACCGAGCTGAAGCGTGAAGAACAAAGAAATGAGCTCGATAAGGCCGAGCCGCTGACGACCGAAGTAGTCAAAATCAGCTATGCCAGCGCGGCCACGCTACGGGAAAACATGCAGCAGTTCCTGTCGCTCGACAGGGAAGGCAAGCCTTTGGGGTCGGTGCTGGTTGACGAACACACCAACTCCCTGATCATCCAGGCCATTCCCAGTGACCTGCGCCGCATGCTGGCCGTGGTGGACCAGATCGACCGCCCGATCGCCCAGATTTTGATCCAGGCCTACATTGTTGAGACCAGCAACGACACGGCCAGAGCTCTCGGTGTGCAGTGGGGGGGGCTGTTCTACGGCACCTCGAACGACAACAACATCTGGGTGGGGCCCGACAGCGTCAATTTCGAGGACAGAAGGTCAATCAAAGACGAAAACGGCGACCCGATCGAATATCTATGGCCTTTGGGAAATATTTCCAATTTCCCGATAAACCTCCAGGACAACATCGGTTTGTCGCTGGGTTTCCTGTTCCAAAATGTCGGCCGAAGCGCCCTTTCCCTGCAGCTGCAGGCCCTGCAGAATGAAGGTCGGCTCAACATTCTCTCGAGTCCCTCGATCACAACCCTGGAGAACCAAATCGCCCTGATAGAGTCCGGCAGCAGGATCCCGATTCAGACCGTGGAAAACGGAGAGGTCAATATCGAATATGTTCAGGCAACTCTTCGACTGGAAGTCACTCCGAATGTCATCGATGAGGACGCTTTGAAATTAAAGATTCTCACCAACAAGGACGAACCCGATTTTTCCCGGCCGGTTGCCGGCAACCCCACCATCATTACAAAAAAAGCCGAGACCAACGTCATCCTGTTGAATGGGCAGACAACGGTCATCGGTGGCTTGAATAAAGAGACAACGGCCTCCAACCAGGCCGGAATCCCGTATCTGAAAGACGTACCAGGGCTTGGATGGCTTTTCGGTAGTCGGTCCCGCAGCGGCGCTATGGAAGATGTGCTTATTTTCATCACGCCTTACATACTGGAAGAAAAAGCGGCAGGCACGGCCACGTCTTCTTCCATTGCGCCTTACCCCACACAGTGAAGCCGTCCCAACCTAAAAGTTTAATGAAGGGTTTCGAAGCATAATCTGTTCATCTTTTTGCGCTCCTTGATGGTATTCTAATTTTGTTTTTGGCACCACCCACCGGCCACCATGGAATATTTCAGCATCGTCAACCTCGACAAGGAACCGTTTTCCAACTCGCCGGATCCTGAATTTTTCTACGGTTCCCAACAGCATCTCGAATGCCTGCAAAAGTTAGAACTCGCCCTGCGGTTGCGCCGCGGTCTGAACGTCATCATCGGCGATGTCGGCACCGGCAAGACCACCCTTTGCCGCCAGTTGATCCGTCGGTTTACCAAGACCAATGAATTTGAAACCCACCTCGTTCTGGATCCCGGCTTTTCGAGCACCGCGGAATTTTTAGTGACGATCATTGAAATGCTGACCGGCCGGCGGCCACCGGAAGAGGCCCGGGACTGGCAGATGAAGGAAGTGGTCAAAAACCATCTCTTTAAGCGCGGCGTGGATGAAAAAAAGACAGTCGTTCTCATCATCGACGAGGGTCAGAAATTGCCGGCGTTTTGTCTGGAACTGCTGCGGGAGTTCTTGAACTACGAGACCAATGAATACAAATTGCTGCAGATCGTCATATTCGCCCAAACGGAATTTCAAAACACGATCGACCACTATGCCAATTTTGCCGACCGGATCAATTTGTATCACCATTTGAAACCGATGAGTTTCGGCGATACCCGCGCCATGATCCGCTTCCGGCTCGAGAAATCGAGCACGAATTACAAAGCCTACACGTATTTCAGCCTGCCGGCACTGATCGCCATCTACGTGGCTTCGAGGGGATACCCCCGTAAAATCATCAATCTGTGCCACCGATGCATCCTGACGATGATCATTCAGAGTCGACCATCGGTTGATCTCTTTCTGGCCCGGACCTGCATCCGGCGTGTATTTCCACACCGTAGCCGACGCATCAAACGTCTGGCTCTGTCCGTTGGCATCCCACTCCTGTTTTTGGCGATCGGTATCGCGGCAATCGACATTCGACACCTGCGATTATCGGCTCAAACCGACTCCTCGTTGACCGACCCGCAGTCCAGTCGTTCAACGGTCAGCTATCGCAAAATCGACGTCATGCCGGAACCGCTACCTGCGCCCATGATGCCGCATTCCGCTGCAACCGACTTACCAGCGCCCCCTGCACCCCCTGTATCACCACCTGCAGCCCCAGCTGTGCAGCCCGTGTCCGGGGGCACTGCTCCGGTTACTGCCGATCTGGCCGCCAGTTTACAATCGGCGGGGCCTGCGACAGTCACAAACCCGCCACAGCTCGAAACGCCCCATGAACTCGGACAGATCACCATCATGCCCAACGAAAATCTTTACGGGTTGATAGAAACCATCTACGGCGATGTCAGTTCCGCGCTCTTTGAATCCCTGTTGCTCGCCAACCCGCTCATTACCGATCCCAACCTGGTTCAGGTGGGCCAGATGGTGCGGATACCGGCTATTCCGGCGGATGTCCGTCCTCTTGCCGATCCCGTGTGGTGGATCAGTGTCGCGCACCGCCGGAGTCTCGAAGACGCCTATGTTTTATTACGCTCCTTGACCGGCAATGCCCGCCAGGTCAGGATCGTCTCTTACTGGACCCCGCGAACCGGCATCCAGTTCGACCTGTTGTTAAACCGTTTTTTTTTCGACCCCTTGACGGCCCGGATTACATTAGAACATCTGCCGACGGCCCTCTCACAGGAGAGCCGAATCGTATCGATCTGGTCGCCTGAAACGGTCTTTTACAGAGACCCGTTTTTTGGACATCAACACCGTCGCACCAATGGTTGACAAGCTCGTTTCCGTCCATAAATGGCCCTTTTCCGCAATTTCGGCGTCAATCGGCGGAATCGCTTGTGCGGCATACAGTAGTATGCCTCCGCGCAATTCTTTGATTTCCTTGAACTTGCAGAAAATGGCACATTTCTGGATCGGAAACTTACCAGTGCCCTCAAAAAAACCGTGGATGGGCACAAGCTAATTGCTGACTGAGCAGCCGATCAATTTTTATTCTTCTAAATACGATTTCGCGTTCGCGAATCGAAGCATCCAGGAACACGGGTGCAAATGAGGAGTTTGTCAAAAAGATTATGAAACCAAACCCAAATAACCCGATGCCCCTCGATAGCGGCGGCAGCAGGCAAGCCGGTGAGACTAAAAAATTGAAAACGAAAAAGCGATTGGGAGAAATACTCATTGAAGGCGGGCTTTTAACCCGGTCGCAGCTTGAGGAAGCCCTACCGTACCAAAAAAAATCCGGTCTGAAGCTGGGTCAGTTTCTTGTGCGCGAGGGTATTGTCAGTGAGGTTCAGATCGTCGAAATGGTCTCCAACCAGTTGAATCTGGAAAAATACTCGGCAGAAGCCTACCAGATCGACACCGAGTTGGCCAACGTCATCCCCGCTGATATGGCCTTTCGCTACCAGGCTGTGCCGCTTAAAAAAAACCATCTGCTCCTGACGATCGCCATGATCGACCCGATGGATATCAATGCCGTCGATGCGATCGAGGTGTATACCAACAACGAAGTCGAAACGGTGATCTGCACCGAACAGGATCTGAACCAGCTTCTGAGCACACTCTACGGCACTTATTCGGGTATCGGTGGTGTGTTGGAAGACATGGAGGAGATGCAGTACGATAAGGAGATCGAAAAGGCCGCGGTGACGGAGGACGTCGAGGTCAGTTCCCTGCAGGGCATGGCCGAAGAGGCTCCGGTTATCCGTTTGGTCAACTCGATTCTGTCGCAAGCCGTCCGTGAGGGTGCCAGCGACATTCACATCAGCCCGGAAAAAGATTATGTGCAGGTGCGCTTCCGTGTCGACGGCAAACTTCACGATGTGCCCGCCCCGCCCAAGTCGATGTTCCTGCCGATCATCTCCAGACTCAAGATTCTCGCCAACATGGACATCTCCATTGCACGCGTTCCCCAGGACGGCCGTTTCACGGTCAAGATGAAAAACAAGGAGATTAATATTCGGACGTCGACCATACCGTCCATCTACGGCGAGAATCTGGTGCTGCGGTTGCTCGACACCAGCAGCGGGGTCTACTCTCTCGAACGCCTCGGCATGTCGGAGATGGATCGGGGCAAACTCGTTTCGGTCATCAACCGTTCATACGGCATGATCCTGAGCACCGGACCGACAGGCAGTGGCAAGAGCACCAGCTTGTATTCGATCCTCAAAACCATAAACAAACCGGACACCAACATCATCACGGTCGAAGACCCGGTGGAATATCGGATCGAAAAAATCTGCCAGGTCCAGCTCAACCGCAAAGCGGGGATGACCTTTGCGGACGGTCTGAGGTCGATCCTGCGCCAGGACCCGGATGTCATCATGGTCGGCGAAATCCGCGACTCCGAGACCGCCACGGTGGCCGTCCAGGCCGCTTTGACCGGCCACAAGGTGTTGAGCACTCTGCATACAAATGACGCCGCCGGCGCAATTACCCGTTTCATCGACATGGGCATCGAACCTTTTCTGGTGGCCTCGACGATGATCGTATCCTTTGCCCAACGTCTGGTTCGGACCATCTGCCCCCACTGCAAAAAACCACACAATGCCCCTCCGGAAGTCCTCGAATACTGGGGTCTGACGAACAACCGCCATGCCAGTTTTCTGCACGGAACCGGATGCTACAACTGCATGCACACGGGGTACAAAGGCCGAACCGGCATTTACGAAGTGCTGTTGATCGACGACATGATTCAAAACATGATCCTGAAAAAGCAGTCATCCCACAAAATCGGACGCGCCGCAAAAGAAGCCGGTCATTTCATGACGTTGAAGGAAGATGCCGCGCAAAAAATCAAACTGGGTATCACGACGTTCGAGGAGGCCGCATCAGCGGTATTAACGTAACGGGCTGCCGAATAGTGGTTCTCGGTAAACCCATAAAATCCGGTTGCCCGGCGTAATCTATTGTATTCTTATTGCCACCGCTAATTTCTGGCTGCTGACGGAAGGGACCGCCGCCACGGCCATAGAGGAACAAATGCCGAAATACGCCTACAAGGTTATCACCGAAACCGGCGAAACCGGTTCCGGCTTCATCGAGGCCGATTCAACCGATTCCGCCAACAACAAGCTCACTGCAATGGGATACATCCCAACCCGGGTCAAAGCAATCGGTGCCGGCGCGGGGATCAATTTCAAAGCCTTACAAGATCAACTCTCCCCGATTCGGACATCGGAAATCATTCTTTTCACAAAACAGTTCCGCACCATGATCCGTGCCGGAGTCTCGATGCTGAGCCTGTTGTCGATCCTGGAAGATCAGACCGAGAACGTAAAGCTCAAAAAAGTCATCTCCGTGATGCACCAGGACATCAACGAAGGTGCCAGTCTGACCGAAGCCTTTCGCAGGCATCCCCGCGTTTTTTCACCGCTCTACTGCAGCATGGTGCAGGCCGGTGAGGCCAGCGGTGCGCTGCCCGAAATACTCCATCGGTTGACCTATATCCTGGAACACGAACAAAAGGTCAAATCCGACATCAAGTCGGCATTGCAATATCCGGCCATCGTCGTCGCTTTTCTGATCATTGCCTTTATCGTCCTGCTGACCTTCGTCATCCCAAAATTTGCCAGCATTTTCAAAAGCGCCGGATTGATACTGCCCCTGCCGACCGTCATTTGCATGAAGCTCTACAGCTTCATGGCCGCTTACTGGATGCTGATCATCGCCGGGTTGGTGGTGGGTGCGATCGCCCTTTTCTATTTTTTTCGCACGCCACCGGGCCGCTTCATTCGTGACCGAAGCATTCTCAAGCTTCCGATTATCGGCATCCTGCTCCAGAAAGCGGCGATTTCACGGTTTGCCAGTATTTTTTCGATCCTGCACGCCAGCGGGGTGGACATTCTCGAATCGATGAACATCCTGTCCGGCACCATCGGCAATACCGCCATCGGAAATGATCTCGAAGAAACGAAGAGCCTGCTGGAAGAAGGCCGGGGCATCGCCGGTCCGCTTGCCAGTTCAAAATATTTTACCCCGATGTTGATCAACATGGTGGCCATCGGCGAGGAAACCGGCAACCTCCAGGAAATGCTGCAGGAAGTCGCCGACCATTACGATTCCGAAGTCAAATATGCGATGAGCAAACTGTCGGAAGCCCTTGGTCCCCTTTTGACCATCGGCCTTGCGGCGGTGGTCGGGTTCTTCGCGCTGGCCATATTTTTACCGATGTGGGATCTGTCCACGATGGTCAAGTAGTTTCCATCCATAAATGGCCCTTTTCCGCAATTTCGGCGTCAATCGGCTGAATCGCTTGTGCGGCGTACAAAAGTACGCCTCCGCGCAATACAGTCAATTTCCTTGAACTTGCGAAAAATTGCACATTTCTGAATAAACTAAAGCAAAATGATGAAAAGGTACCTGAAAGAAATCAGGAATCTGCCGCGCTTTCACATCAGCCTTTACGTTATTATCCCTTTTATCATCATGGGATTCACAGTGCTGGCGGCCCTTGTCGCCTTTAACCTCACCCAATATCCCTTTGGACCCAAAACGGGGACAACAATCAGCCCGATTTTTTGGGCAATCGCCCTGATCGCCATAGCGGCCTTTGCGTCAGGGGTTCTTCTAGTGCGGTTGATTCTGAAACCGGTGGAACGTTTTGTTGAAAATGCGCGCCAATTCACGCCGCTTGAAGAGAGCGACCCGACAGCGCCATCCAAAGATTCCGGCGACCAGATCCAGCAATTTACCTATGTGTTCGACCAGGTCACCAGCGTCTTGAGCCGATTGGAATCGCGCAGTTTTTTCCCGAAGATCATCGGTGAAAGCCTGCCGATGCGCGCGTTGATGAGCTTGATCATGAAGGTGTCTCCCACTGACTCGACCGTGCTGATTCTCGGTGAAAGTGGAACCGGCAAGGAATTGGTCGCCACCAGCATTTACGATCAGGGTCTGCGAAAAGACAAACCGTTCATCAAGCTCAATTGTGCCGCCATCCCGGAGGAACTCTTGGAGAGCGAATTGTTCGGTCACGAGAAAGGGGCCTTCACCGGGGCCACCGCCTTTAAGCCGGGTAAGTTCGACATGGCCAACGGCGGCACCATCTTCCTGGATGAAATCGGCGATATGCCGCTCAACTTACAGTCAAAAATCCTAAGAATCATTCAGGAACGTGAATTCTACCGGGTCGGTGGGAGCAAGACCATCAAAGTCAATGTGCGCTTCATCGCCTCCACCAATAAGAACCTCGAGACAATGGTCAAAGAAGGTCACTTTCGAGAAGACCTGTATTACCGGCTCAACGTGTTCACCCTCCACCTGCCGCCGTTGCGCGAACGACGTGAGGACATTCCGGCGCTGGTGGAACATTTCCTTGGCAAAACCACCGGAGAGGTCGGTATCACGTCTGCGGCGCTTCAATTGCTGATGGCCTATTCCTGGCCCGGAAACGTGCGGGAACTGCAGAACGTGATCGAGAGGGCCTCTGTCATCTGTGAAGACGGCAATATCGAACCGGGCCACCTCCCCGCCCCCATCGCGAGCGGCTTCGAAAAAAGCGATTCCTCAAACACACCCACGCCGATTTTCCCGCCTGACATGTCGTTGGACGATCGCCTGGCAGAGATTGAAAAAAACCTGATTATAGAGGCCCTTCGCAAAACCGATGGGGTGCAGGTACGCGCTACCGAACTGCTGGGAATCAATCAACGCAGTCTCTGGCACCGAATCAAGAAACACGACATCGATGTAAAAAGCATCAAAAATGGAAAATAACGACGAATTTGCCTACAAATTATGTAGATTTATACTTCCAAGACGTCAACCCGAAAAAAGATGGCGACCCCGACAAACGCATAACCATTTTAAATTGTTCGTGATCTGTTCATAAAAAATAACTTTTCGCTTTCATCACAATCTGGCATGCTATCTGCATTACATTTGCAGTGCATTTGAGTCCTAAAGCGTCTTGTAAAACGTTAGGGAGATAAAGAAGCGTCTTTCCAAGGACTTTATATTTAAGGTTTTTCGACATGCTGGATACTTCTAATAATCCCCCGTCCAACAAGGATTAGGGGAATTTCAGAATCATCGAGCCAAAAAGGAGCGTTTTATGATGTCGTTAAAAAAGCAATTGACCAACGAAGAGGGTTTTACGCTGGTCGAAATTATCGCCGTTCTGATTATTTTGGGTATCCTGGCTGCGGTTGCCGTCCCGCGCTACATCAACCTCGAAGAGAATGCCAAGAGGCGCGCCATCGATGCCGCGGTATTCCGAATTGAACGGCCGGGAAAATCTCGCATGGGCCAATATAAAAATCAGCCCTGACCCGCCGGGTAACGGACGCAGACATGGACTCTACAATTTTAACTGATCCGATAATCAGGTACAGTACCGAATCTCGGCACGGACTATGTCTGGACCGCAGGTCCCGGTGCTGGTGGTGGAACCCTTAGCTTTAAAAACGGTACAGGTGTTACCCTTACTCGGCAAGCCGCAACCCTTACCAGTCCAGGTAATTGGTCCCTCACCGGATCATAGACATGTTTCCCGACTGACCAGCGACCGAGTGAATATGACTGTCAAAACCCAACCTGATTTAGTGCACTTTTGGCATGCATCGTTATTGCAGTTGCACGAATTAATTAGTTTAATTAATTTGTCGCATATCAGTTGGGTAAAGAAAACCTGCTCGAAATAATGTACCGTCGCATGCTTATAAACCAGAAAGGTTTCACATTAGTCGAAATTATATCAGTTCTGATTATCCTTAGTGTGCTGGCGGCGATAGCAGTTCCAAAGTTTATCAACCTGGATATACATGCCAAAGAGCACGGCATCGAAGCAGGTATTGGCGAATTGAACGGTCAGGAGAGCCTGGTCTGGGCCAATGCCAAACTGGCACCCAATGGCTGGCAAGATGATACCCAGGTTTTTTCTGTAATTAATCCGGACCTGGGCCCTGACTATAGTTGGACAGTTGGACCGAATGCCGGCGGGGGAACATTAACGTTTCAATCTTCAGCTGAGGCTGAGTTGTTGCGAGATCCTTCTGAATCCGACAAACCGGCTAGGTGGTCAAGAAAATAATACTTGGACTGCACTGGTGTGGCATACTATTGATGCTTTCTGCTGATCTGGAGTGGGGACATGAATGAGACTGATAGACGTATCGGAAGAAAAGGGATTTACGCTGATCGAACTGATGGCCATGCTGGTTATCATCGGTGTCATGGCGTCCGTCGTCGTCAAAAAATACAACAATATCAACATTTCTGCTGAGCTGCGCGCTATCGAGGCCGGAATAAGTGAGTTAAACTCCAGGGAAACCCTGACCTGGGCCAACCTGATCATAAACCAGGGCAAGTACCCCGGCGACGAAGCCATCTGGGCGATGATGACCGCCTCCACCTACACCGACATCGGTTCCAGCTACCACTGGGACAACGGACCGGATAAAGACACGGGGGGGCAACTCTCCTTCGGCAGCCAGACCATTTCGCTTATCCGGGAAGCGTCCACGCTGCAGGTTGCTGCAAAATGGCGCAAGTCCGAAACGTAATAAAGGATTAAGATGAGTCTGCCGGTTCCTGCCAGTTTGAATTCACCTTTTTACCGTCACACTTTCTCCCGCCTCTTTACATGAAGTCAACCGGCAGTGTATTATCTAAAGGAAGCCGTATGTTGACTTCGTGCTCGCTTTGTTCGAATTTCATCGATTACCGCCAGAATATCGAAAATGAAAAAAAACGCGGGCTTCACTATTATAGAAATTGTGGTCGTTCTGATCGTGATGAGCATCATCGTGGCCTTTGCCATCGGTCGCGGCCGCGTCACCAGCGCGGACCTTAAAGTTCAAACCGAGGTCCTGAAGAGCCAGCTGCGTCACGCTCAGGCCCGGGCCATGAACGACAATATGCCCTGGGGTATACAGACCAACAGCACCGGCGGCAGTTATTGGCTCTTCAGGTATGACACCGCTACCACCACCCTCACGACCATCAAGCTGCCGGGAGAAAACGCGAACACGGTCGACCTGGCCGCAGAGGGCATGAGCATAACGGCCGGCACGTATTCGTTCGATGACCGCGGCATCCCCTATTACGCGCTCTATTCCGGCACACCTCCCGGCGCACCTATAACAGAGAATCGGACTGTGACCCTCTCTAAAGGGTCGGATAATTACGCGATCACAATCACGAAAAACACGGGATTTATCGAATGAAACCGGCAGGAATTTTAAAAGGCAAATCGAGCGGCTTCACCCTGCTCGAGGTGATCATTGCCCTGATCGTGGGCTCGATCCTGGGGGCCATCCTGCTCGAATTCCTGGGCCAGACCGTCCACAAGAGCTTCGTGCCTATAAAAATGGCTCAGGGGAGCATGCAACTGACAGCAATCGTCGAGAAGATGACTGCCGACTACAAGAAACAACTGGCTCAATCTGAAAATCCCTTAGTTGATTTAAAAAGTGACATAGAAAACAACACCGGCAACTATGGTGATTACACCTGGAGCACGTCCTGGATTACGTTTGACGGCAGCGGAAACGAGGCTCAGGACAATGACCCCCTCAGCCCTTTTTACCACCGGGTTTTAAAAGTAACCGTTGTCAGAGGCCAACACGAGATCACGACCCTATACACAAGATAAGGAGGCTGGGCTTCTCAGAGTTGATGAAACCTATACTGAAATTTTTGGAGAAACCATTCCTTATCGCCCGCACCCTCTCAGGAGTCGGTTTATGAAGAGGCATTGCGCCGGTTTTACTCTGGTCGAGGTGATCGCATCGCTTGTAATCGTCGGAATCCTGGGCGCTATTGCCGGAATGGGAATCGTCACCGGTCTGCGGGGTTACATGCAGGCCAAGGAAAACGGCCACCTGGCCCAGAAGGCCCAGATCGCCCTGACACGCATCAATCGCGAATTGATGGAGCTGACCGATGTCATTTCCCGCGACGACGGCGCCGATCCTTGGGTTGTATTTGACAACCGCCTCTTGGGACGACAGGCCATCGCCAAAGTGGGCAGCACGATACGGCTCTACAGCCTGACTGCCGGTGCCACCAATCTCTCGGGAGTCACCGGTGATACCTTGATCGACCAGGTGGACAGTTTCACCATTCAGTATTTCAAAGGCCCGAACCCCGATTGGATTATTGCCGATGGCATCAATCTAATGTCTGCTGTGAAAATGGATATCGCCCTACGCCGCAAAGAAGGCCGAGAAGGTGAAGCGGGTACTGTGCCTTTCTCGACCACCATTAATCCGCGTAACACCGAAAATTTCGGCGGCGCGCCGGCCACCTCCGAGCCAGTCACCGCCAACCAGTATCAATGTTTCGTGTCGACTGCAGCCTCCAGCAGCCGCTTATTGTATTGTTTGCTTCAAAAATGGCCGGTCACAGCCATAGTCCTTGCTGTTATCGGCTCCATCCTGGCCGCTGTCGGATACTCTCACAGATCTGAAGCCAAAATGTCTTCTTCATCCGGAAACGCTTTTCGCAACGAACGCGGCAATGTGCTGGTGGGACTGGTGGTCATTCTGCTGCTATTTGCCGCCCTGGGAGCCGGCATGGTGTCGCTGATCGGCACCTCATCCACCAGCCAGGTGACCGGCAACACCGCCGTTAGAGCCTATTACATTGCCGAATCCGGTTTCCGGTACGCCGCCAGCCGCTATCTCAACACCACCGACACCAACAACCGCTACAAATCCCAGGACGAAAAAAACCAGATCCTCGAGGACCTCCACGATGACCTGTTTACCATGGGCGGTGGAGACGACGGTCAATTCCGATTGAAGTTTTTTCCCTATTTTTTGACCGCAAACGGCAACGCCTCCGTCGGCAGCACTGGATTGTCAACCAAATTTTCCGGTGGGATTCCGGAGGGTTTTACGCTACCATCAGACGGTTTCAACGCCCGTGTCAAAATTGGTAATGTCGTCTATTCCTACAACTCTTACAATGACAGCACAGGACAGCTCACTCTCGATTCCCCTTTGGAGGAAACAGTTTACGACAACGCCGTCGTCAAGCTGCTCGGGCTCCCGACCGGCAGTGCCACAGTGACGAGAAACGGGGACCTGACGTTGGCCGACGGTGGTTTTTTCCCTAAGGTCCAGGGGCGGATCAATATCAACGGGGTCTCATACGGCTATGTTAACCGCGAGGGCAACGTCCTGGAAAATGTCACGATGGCACAAGACCCGGAGGAATCCTTCAGCATTTCAGTGGACACCTCGACGGAAGTCGTTTTGGAGCCCTTTGTCCGGGTTTATTCCATCGGGATGGTCGGCCAGGGGGAGCTGGCAGCCGCCCGGGAAGTGGTTTACAACGTGCCACTCCCCGACCGATCTACGGAAACAATTGTCTTTCGTGACGATTTCAACGACTTGAGCAATTGGAGTTCCCCGAACTTCGGCTCCTTTGCAATCGAGAACAGAGGCGGTGAAAATGTACTGGCGGTGACCGACGTCGAACCCGGCTTCGGGGTATTAAAGGCCGGCCTGATCGCCTTCAACTGGGCCACCAACAAGGTCGTCAACTTCGCCTATTCTCACCGCCTGGCCGGCTATTATCTGAGCTACGACAACCAGGTCAAAATCGGATTTGATTCGACGCCTTTCCCGGAAACGGGCTACGGGCCTGAAGGCTCGCCCATCCCGAAGCATTATGCCGCCGGCCTCGCCTTTCGCCTGGACGAAAACGAAAATTTCTACGGTCTTTCTCTCATGCGCGGTTGCGCATTCTGCAGCCCGGCGGACAGAATTCCCGACGAAATCGTACCGGAAAACGACGTCAACCTGGTTGTGCTCTGGCAGCAGACCGGCAATGGCACGAGCCGAAAGTGGCTGGCCTACAGTGAACTCGGTCTTCTCTTTTCCGATGGTGCTGAATTGGAACCGCCGTCCGGAAAATGGATCAGCGAGAACGATCATGCCGGGGACCCCCTCTGGACCCGGGCCGACAATTTCGCCCGCAGCCCCAGCAGTTATTCCTGGACGACAAGCCCTTCTGGCTCGGGCGCTTACAACGATCCGGCGGCGGGAGAAATCTGGAACGATTATCTGATTTCCGAGCCGATCGATCTCTCTCAAGCAACGACGGTCCAATTGACCTTTTGGACCCGCTACCGTTTGGCGTCCTGTGAAGACTTGGGATTTGTTGAAATTTCGGAAGATGCCGGTTCAAACTGGAACCTGCTGAACGACAGGCTGCCGTTGGAGTGTGGAGGAATCGAACCGAACGATTCGAGTTACGCCGGTTACACCGGCAACAGTGACGCATTACCGGACGAGGTAGGCGGATGGGTGAAAAAGACACTCGATATCAGCAGCTACGCCGGTAATTCCAACGTCAGGATCCGTTTCCGGTTTGAAAGAAACTGCTGCGCAACGAGCAACGGCTGGTGGGTCGACGACATCCGGGTCATCCGGGATTTCCCGGTAAACCAGTCCACCCTGCTGGTGCGGATCAACGAGGGAGCTTTGGTCACGTTCAACAGCGGCGGGACAACGCCCATCGAAAAAGATGATTTTGTGACGCAATCAAACGGTGCCATCGGTAAAGTCAGCATTCCCCCGATATTGTCTTCCGGCAGCTGGGCCGGCGGAAATGCCGCCGGAACGCTGTTGCTCAACAACACTTCGGGTGTCGATTTTTCTTCCGGTTTGCCACTGGACAAGGGGAACACAGCCGTAGCCAACGTCACCGAATACTCCTCACGTGAAAATTTAATCCAGGCCTATTACGGGGCCGAAACCGGCGTCGATCCGCCGCCGACCAGCCCGGCCTCCGACGGCTTGTTTCCTTACGACCAAGAGCGCTTGAAAAACCTCTTCGGTACGGCTAACTGGCCTCCGGACGCAGGTGAAGCCACAGACGGCTTTGACGACTACTTTACCCTCGTTCAGTGGAACGACGTGGTCGACAGTTCCGTCACCCGCGCGCAGGACTATGACGGCCGCTATTCCATCATCATCACCGACACCCTGACCTCGCCCACAACTTACATTCCCTTCACGCGCCCTGAAATCGGGCTCCAGGTCGCAGGACACGGCGCTGCCAACGTCTACTTCAAAGACTACGCCGTCAAACTGGGGTTCGCCGAGCAAAGGGCGACGATTCCGATCCAGCAATAAATTTTTCCATTCCCCGCGCATGCGCGGGGAATGGAAAAATTTATAAAGTTTGTAATATCGGCTTCGTGCATTATATTGCCGTTGGTCGAACGTCAGTGCGGTACCCCTAATATCAAGTGCACATTCTTTAAAGGGTTCTTAAATAACATCACATACAGACGCAAATAATTTTCGACAGAAAATCATAAAGAAAGGAAGACATAATGAAACTTGCGATCAGCGGTAAGGGCGGCGTCGGCAAAACGACGTTTGCGGCGCTGCTCATCCGAACCCTCAGCCGGGACGGCCGGCGGGTGCTCGCGATCGATGCCGACCCGGACGCCAACCTGGCGGCGGCGCTCGGCATTGCCGACGCGGACAAGATCACCCCGATAGCCGATATGAAAGATCTGGTCTTCGAACGCACCGGGGCGCAGCCCGGCAGCATCGGCGGCTACTTTTCGCTCAACCCGAAGGTCGACGACCTGCCGGAAGCCCTCTCGGCCAAGCTCGAGAACATCAAACTGATGCGCCTTGGCGGCGTGTCGAAAGGCGGGGCCGGGTGCATCTGCCCCGAGAGCAGCCTGCTGAAGGCCCTGGTGCGGCACGTCGTTTTGCAGCGCGACGAGGTCGTGGTCATGGACATGGAGGCCGGCATCGAGCATCTGGGCCGGGCCACGGCCAAGGCCGTGGACAAGCTCATCGTGGTGGTCGAGCCCGGCCGCCGCAGCATCGATACGGCCGGTCACATCAAGCAGCTGGCGTCTGAAATCAAGTTGAACAACATCGCCGTGGTGGGTAACAAGATCCGCGGCCCCAAGGACGAAGCCTTTCTCAAGGAACACCTCGACGGTTTCGAATTCCTCGGTTTCCTTCCGTTCGACGATGCCCTGATCGAAGCCGACCTGCAGGGTAAATCGCCCTTCGATGTCGATTCGACCGCTATCGCCGTGGTCAAAGAGATGATCGCCCGACTCTGATGGCCAGACGAGGCGAATACCCCCGAAGACGGCGTCGCCCGGCGCCGCACCAACCGCATAAATCATTCGAAAAGCAGCGGGTACAGCGCTTGAAGGCCGGGGCCGATGCCAAACTCAAAAAGGTCTTTGCCGGCATCGGTGTACCGGGGCATAAAGCCTTCAAACCCGACCCGTACCAACTTGAGGCCGTCGCCGCCGTCAAGCGCTCGGACTGCCTGGTCACGGCGCCGACCGGCGCCGGGAAAACATGGATTGCGCTGCAGGCCATCACGCACCTGCGCAGTAAGGGAGGCAGCGCCTGGTACGCTTCCCCCCTCAAAGCCCTCTCCAATGCCAAATATGCCGAATTCTCGGGGATCTTCGGTGCCGAACAGGTCGGCATCCTGACCGGGGACCGCAAGGAAAACCCTGAAGCCCCGGTGATCGTCGGGACCACCGAAATCCTGCGCAACCATCTCTACGATGCCATGCATTTAGGCGAAAGCCTGAAGACCGATCTGGTGATCCTGGACGAAGCCCACTTCCTGGGCGATCCGGACCGGGGGGTGGTGTGGGAAGAGATCATGATCTATCTCCCGGCCCGCATCCCCCTGCTGCTGCTCTCGGCTACCATCGGCAATGCCGACCGGATTGCGGACTGGCTGGCCGGCATGCGCGGCAGAAGATGCGCCGTTGTGTCCGAAACCAGGCGCCCGGTGCCGCTTTATCCGCTCTTTTTTCATCCTTCGGGAACCCTGTTGCCTTTCGTGACACCGGCCGACGCCGGTGGCAAGCCCAAGCTTTACCGGAAGGTGAAAGAATTCGTGAACACCCGGAGGCAGCCGCGCATCGCTCCGCCGGGCCGACTGCCGCCTTTCGGCGAAATGCTCGGCGTGCTGAAAAAATACGACCTGCTGCCGGCCATTTTCTTTCTAAAATCCCGGGCCGACTGTGACAGGGCGCTCGATCTTTGCCGGGAATACAATCCGCAAAACGGCGAGCGCCGGGGCACACTCAGCCGCCGGATCCACGAACTGGTCGCCGACAGCCCGCACATCGCCCGCCATCGCCAACGCTGGTACCTGGAGCACCCGGCGGTCGGGTCCCACCACAGCGGCCAGCTGCCGGCCTGGAAGCTGGTGTTGGAATCCCTGATGTCCGAGGGGCTGCTCGATGCGGTTTTTGCCACCAGCACCGTGGCAGCCGGCGTCAACTTTCCGGCCCGAACGGTGGTCTTCTTCAACTCCGACCGCTTCAACGGCCTCGATTTCGCCCCGCTGACACCCACCGAGTTTCACCAGATGACCGGCAGAGCCGGTCGGCGCGGCATGGACAAAATCGGCTTCTGCGTGGCGGTGCCGGGAAAATACATGGATGTCCGCCTGGCGGCCCGGCTGATAGAGGCCCCTCCGTCCGATGTGACCAGTCAGATCAAAATCAACTTCTCGATGGTGCTCAACCTGCTCTTGTCGCACGCACCGCAACAGGTCGAAAACCTCTTGCAACGCTCGTTTGCCACCTATCTGCTCAAGCACAAGGCCGCGGGGCGCTCAGCGCGCAAACAGCGACGGGGCGACACGAACTTACTCTGGCAGGATTTCCTGCGGCACCTGGCATTTCTGAAGGATCACGCGTATGTCGACCCGAACGGGCGTTTGACGGAAGACGGCCGGTGGACCTCGCAGCTACGGGTCGACCAGCCGCTGCTGATCGCCGAAGGTTTCCGCCAGGACGCTTTGCCACGCCGAGATCCGGCCCTGATGGCGGCGCTCACGGCCTCGTTTGTGTTCGAAAGGGAATCCGACGACCGGTTCGAAAAATCGGCCCTGTCGCAGCCGCTTCTGACGGCTTTTCTCAAACTGCGCGAGTCCCTGACCCCCTTCGCCAGGAATATGATTTCCCGGGGCTTTCCGGCGCGCCCCCTCTTTCTGAGGCCGGCCGCGGCGGTCTACACCTGGGCCGCCGAAGAATCCTGGGAGAAAACCCTCGCTATAGCCGAGATGGAAGAAGGCATATTCGCTTCTCTCATCCTCAGGACGGCCGACAACCTGCGGCACATTCGAAACCTGCGCGCCATTTTCCCGGAAGCCGCCGAATCAGCCGGCCAGGCCATCGACCTGATAATGAGGGACCCGGTGGCGATGAACTATTGATCCAATATTTCCCTCAGCTTTACGGACAGCTCCTTTAGTTTGAAAGGCTTCTGGATAAAACCGCTGCAGCCGCGCTCGAGAATTTCCGTTGCCTGGCCGCTGAGGCTATAGCCGCTGCAGAGCAGTACCCGCACATCGGGCTTTATGGTTTTAAGCTGGTCGAAGGTCTCCCCGCCGCTCAACCCCGGCATGACCATGTCCAGAATGACCAGGGCGATGGCGTCCTTCTTGCGCCGGAAGATCTTCAGCGCCTCATGGCCGCTGGTCGCCACCAGCACGTTGTAACCGAGCGCCTTGAGAATTTCCTGCCCGACCTCGATGATTACCTGTTCGTCATCGATCAGCAGCACCGTTTCATCTCCCATGAAAAGTTCGCTGACGCTTTCTTCTTCCTCGAGAACCGCCTTGCCCGATGCCGGCAGGTAGATGTGGAACGTTGAGCCCTCGTCCGGGGCGCTGTCCGCCTCGATAAATCCGCCGTGATTTTTAATGATCCCATAAGCCGAGGCCAAGCCCAGACCGGTTCCGCGGCCCATCTCCTTGGTCGTAAAAAAGGGCTCGAAAATACGCTGCTGGGTGGCCTGATCCATGCCGATACCGGTGTCTGTAATCGACATGCACACATAAGGGCCGGTTTCGATCCGATAGGGCCGCACGACCGTCGTATCGATGTCGACATTTGCCGTTTTCAGAAAGATCTCGCCGCCGCCCGGCATCGCGTGCCATGCATTCACGAGGATGTTGAGCAGAACCTGTTCGATCTGGGACTGGTCGACTTCGACTGACCTCACGCCGGCGAGCCCGTCGGTGTGTATGCGAATCTCTTTTTTGGTACGGCCGAACATTCGGGCCGTCCTGCGAACCAGTTCATCGAGTTTGGTGATCTTGACCTCGTACTTGCCCCCCCGGGCGAACCCCAACAGTTGCCTGGTCAGGGCGGCACCGCTTTCGACATACCGTTCTATAGCCTTGACTTTCGCATAATGCGGATGATGACTGTCGAGGGTCAGGAGCATCAGGGAGGCATTGCCCTGCATGCCCATGAGAATGTTGTTGAAATCGTGCGCGATGCCGCCGGCCAAATTGCCGATGGCCTCCATCTTCTGGGCCATGATCAACTGATTCTCGAGTTTCGCCTTCTCTTTTTCGCTCTCTATCCTTTCGGATACATCCCGCACCATGCCGCGGCAGCCGATCGGCTGTCCTTCGGTATTGCGCAAGGGGTATACGGACAATTCAAGCGTCACCTCCGAATCGTCTTTGCGGATCACGAGAACCTCGGTCGCACGCGAAGATTCGCCGGTGCGAAAAACCCGCTCAAGTATCCGGTCAATGTCAGCCGCGTTTTCCGGCGAGCTCGATGCGCTCAGTTTCGTACCGATCAACTCGTCAGAGCGATAACCGAGAATCTCGCAGGCCGGGTCGCTGACGAAAGAAAAGCGCCCTTCCAGGTCCAGTTCAAAAAAGCCCTCATCGATGTTTTCGACGATCAAACGGTATTTCTCATCCTGCTCCCGCATCTTTTCGAAGGCCAGCCGGCGTTTGTTGATGTCCTGCCGCACATGGGAGACGAATATGACAAAGATGCACAGCACCAGCAGCCGCGTCCAAACTTCAAACAGGTTCGGTCCCAGGATGTGGTGAAAAATATTGGCTTCCGGTGCCAGGAAAAAGAACATAAAGGATTCGCACACCCAATAAAGGGCGGCCAAACCGACACCGGTGACCACGATCGAGTCCATCCAGTGGTCATGTTTTCTGGTTGATGCACGCATCTGAAAATCCCGTTTGGTTATTATCGCGCATCCGCAGTAAAAATGGATCTTTGGGTCGATTGTCCCAGAAATTAGTGAGAAAATCGACCACCGTGGACGGCAACAAAAGTGTGCGCCTAAAAATAAACCTACCGAAAGCACCACTTAAATGAATCTATATGTTATATTTTACCGCGGAATGCTATTTTTGTAAAGAATTGGGGGGGGTTATAAGCTACGGGGCGTCTGTGGAGAGAATAGAATGCATTTAAGAACGGAAGAAAAGCGTCTTCTGTAAGAACCGGTTGATGGCCAATTAATCAGCTAATGGCAGTCGCGGTCGTCGTTTGAAACCCGATCGTCCAGGTTCGGACATCTCAATTTTTCATACCTATATAGAAGAACTTCCCAAAACGATAAAAAAAGAACTCGAACTCAAAAAAAAAACGACGTTAATATGTCTCCCATATCCTCTTTTTTCACTTAATATTCTCCCAACGAAAAGGCCAACAAACTATCCTTTCGTTAATTTGGCCTTCAATATGATTTCCAAACAGTACATCCCATCATCCCCATTCGATGGGATTCGTCTGTTATAAAAACTTCAGATTTTTGAGCGTTCTCTCATATGTCAGTACCACCGCCATTTTATTTGTCAACCACCAATAGGTGACCGGTTCCCCGCCCAGAACCAGCGGATCATCCTGGAACCAGACTTTGAAATGGTGATTCACCGTAAACTGGGGAGGCCGAAGAAAGAGTGGCAATGATTACAGACAGGGTCATTGACCTTTTACAGTACCGAGCCGAACTAATGGCTCCGAGACCGCACACCTAACAGAGGAATCCGAATGGATGTTGGTGGCCGTACTGGCAGACTGATTCTCAGCGAAAGTGACCGGACTGGAAGACCCAACGCAATTTCTATAATTCCGCCATTAAATTGGACACCGAGACTATGACCGAACCGGAAATCAAGACCGAATCCACACCCAGAAAATGGTTGGGACGTCTGCCCTATCGGATGGTGGCTGTTGGGAAAATCAAAATCGATGCGGGGTGTCATCGACCACGTAATGTGCACTGGAGACTGATAGGTATCTCAGCGACGAGACTACTAGATTGAGCAGTGTCATCAACGGCCTTGTTTTTGTTGTTTTGCAGCGGCCGGCATTGCAAGCGCTTGCAATTTCAATATCTATCGATTCCACTAAAATAATAGTGACGAGGGCGCAACTAGAGAGCCAAGATATAACAATTATTGTACCTGTTCGTACTTTTACGCGGATGACGGGTGATGGGGATAGTGATGGGGGCGGGAATTTTGGGGTATAAAAAAAGGACTCACAATCTATTGTAAGCCCTTGTTTTTATTCGTGGCGTCCCCAACCGGATTTGAACCGGTGTTGCCGGCGTGAAAGGCCAAAACACTATCAGCGCTAACAGAAGGATGTCATTAACTTTTCTGACAATCTAAAATAGTTATCTGCCCTGTCCCATCTAACGCAGGGTACCTTAAAATTCCGCAGAATACACTATGGAGGAAACTGCCTACTCCTTGTGTACTCCGAATATTTATAACGACCTTTGAATCTCCACATCCTCCAAGTTGTTCAAAATTAATGATCGTACAAAAATAATGTACAATTTTAAATGTTGAACACGCCTCTTTGATTGGCTGAAATTAAAGCATGTTAGAGACGTGAATAAGGCCAACACGACCCTTTCAAATCTTGCCAGAGGATTTTTCTAAGATACTAGATTATTTGTGTAACGGATTGCATTAAGTTACGAAATATTAATGTTTCAAATTTAAGTTTTGATATTGACAATTGTTCAAAATTTATGTATGTTCATTAATAATGTACAAAACTATATTTTGAACAAAAGGTCGGTTTATGACAGCCACTGAGAAAACGATTGCATTACGAGCTGTGAAGGCGTTTCAAGATGCAACAGGCCTGCAGGCGGATTATCGTCCGGGCGTGGTGGATGGGCGCAAATTTCCGGATGGAATAGTCCGAATTGAACATGGGAATCAGGCGCTTGAATTTGCTGCTGAAATAAAACGGCGGATCAATCGTACCATTATAGGACTGTTTAATTGGGAGAAGCTCAAGTTGGGCCGAATCCTACTAGTTACGGATTATGTAAATCCCGAGCTTGCAAATGACTTAAAAGAGCAGGAAATCCCCTTCATTGATGCAGCTGGCAATGCATTCATTAAAAAGCCCTCTTTGTATGTTTATATCAAGGGAAACAAGCCCACGGAGGAATTTAAAGGTGACCGCACAAAGCGACTCTTCAAACCAAGCGGGCTGCGGGTGCTTTTCGTGCTTTTGAATCATCCCGGGGGCGAAAATAAGCCATATCGTGATATTGCCAACGAGGCAGGGGTTGCCTTGGGCACTGTTGGCTGGGTGATATATGACCTGAAAGACACAGGCTTTATTGTAGACCAAGGCAAAGCGGGGCGGAGGCTAATCAACAAGACCGATTTGCTTCGGCGATGGGTCGAAGCCTACCCAGAACAATTGAGGCCCAAACTCGTTAAAGATAAATTCAGGGTGGATACCCAGTTGTGGTGGCAGGATATTATTCCGACAGATTTTAATGCATTTTGGGGTGGTGAAATTGCCGCAGCCAAAATGACCGGATATCTCAAACCCGAAAAATTCGTCATCTACAGCAATAAACCGCCTGGAAAACTTGTCTTTAAATACAAGCTACAGAAAGATCCTAAAGGTAATGTGGAAATTCTAAAGCCATTTTGGAATTTCCACTGGAAGGAGGCCAAAACTGGAATCGTCCCTCCCCTTTTGGTGTACGCTGATTTGATAACCACTGGTGATCCAAGAAACATCGAAGCCGCGGAGATGATTTATGACAAGCACATCGCTGGACTTGTGCGGGAAGATTGATCCGTTGATCGTATCTGCTCTGAATCAAATTCAAAATATCACTCTAAAAGAACGAATTTTGTTTTTTGTTGTCGGAGCAACAGCTCGGGACCTTCTTCTCGAGGCTGCTCACGGTTTTATCTCGAGACGCGCCACTGCAGATATCGACATCGCCGTGATTCTTGAAAACTGGACTCAGTTCGATCACATCAAGAAAGCGTTGCTCAAATCCTCCGATTTTGAACCGGGACAAAAGAAGCATCGTCTCATTTTCAAGGATCGATTGCCAGTAGACATTGTTCCGTTTGGTGGTGTAACCGAAGATGATGACCATATTTCATGGCCGCCAGATGGCAGCTTCAAAATGAGTGTCGCAGGTTTTGAGGAATGCTATCGTGAATCAATCTCAGTCAAGTTAGCCGAACACCCTGACGTCGTAGTACCGGTGGTCAGTCTGGCCGGACTCGCAATTCTCAAATTGATCGCATGGGACGATAATCCAGAAAGGCGCAGGAAGGACGCACCAGACCTGTTCTTTATTATCCAAAATTATCTCGATGCAGGCAACGTAGACCGATTGTTTAACGAAGCTATGGATATTGTAGAGGCCGAAAATTATGATTACGACCTGGGTTCAGCACAGTTTCTGGGGCGGGACATGTCTAAGATTTCCTCGACTTCAACAAAGGCGATCTTGATAGAAATTCTTAAAAGAGAATCCCAACGTGCCCAAGGCCATCGGATTGCGGTTGACGTCCTAAACAGTGACAGATTTGGTCGACTCGATTATGACCGACTGGTAATCTATTTCGACTATCTCTTGAAAGGTTTGACCGAGGGAAATGGCCGATAAGCGAAATACGACTAAAAACGAGAATCCAGCCAGGAGTGGTACATAGCATCCGCTATTGTTGCTTCCTGCACTAACCGCTTCCCCAACTTATCGTTATCATTAACCAATAATGGAGTACGGCCTTCGCAACCATTTTTTCTGCTGATTACCTCAAGAATACAAGTCAGCCATTTTTAGCTATTATTTCAATATATTATCAAGGCAATCGAGCATTTTGGTCACTAAATGCGGTATTGACCTCGCAGGATCTGTAACCTTCCAGAAGCCTCATCGTTTACAGCTTGTCCTTCTCATCGGCCACATCCCTCATTTGATGCATATCGGTGTCCTATCACGAATTTGAAAGCGCTTGCAGTTGGTTTACTTGTACTTAGGCGTATTTTTAAGTGAGGGGCCTATGAGGGGTAAAATCCAGAATTTTATACGCGATGTCAACGAAAAGGGTTTCGGTTTTTTTACCTAACCAATTGATTTAATTGATGGTGCCGGAGGTCGGAATCGAACCGACATGACCTTACGGTCGGAGGATTTTGAGTCCTCTGCGTCTACCAGTTTCACCACTCCGGCAACTCTAAGCACTCAAACGCACATTCCGTGCAGCAGCACAATGTACTTGTGGAATGCCGCGAAACTCGAACAGTAGAAGTGCCAATGTCTTTACAGGAATCCGACATATTCGTCAATAAAAATTGGCCGCGCTCAGCATACGGCCGCTAAGATCGCCTGTTTGGACACAACCCCCTCTCTGATAACAATGGGCTCGGCCCCGGTGATGATGTCGACCACAGTGGACCCGATGCCTTCTTTTAGCGGACCGGCGTCAAGCACCAGGTCGAGTTGCTCGATCATCTTGGGCTCCAGTTCGGTAATTCGATGACAGCCCTTGTGCCCGGACGGATTGGCGCTGGTGCCGGTTATCGGGCGACCGAACGCCGCCACCAGGGCCTTGGCGACCGGATGACCGGGCAGCCGGATCCCGATCTTACCGGAACCGGCCGTCAGGTTGGCGGGCAGGATCGAAAGCGCCTTAAACACGATGGTCACCCGTCCCGGCCAGAATCGGTCCATGAGTCTTTTCGCCGCCGGCGGTACCTCGGCCGCCAGGTCGAAAACAACGGCGCGGTCGGGAACAAGGATCAGAAGAGGCTTGTCGGGAGGCCGCCGTTTGATGGTGAACACCCTCTCCACGGCACTGCCATTCAGGGCGTCCGCCCCCAAGCCATAGAGAGAACCGGTCGGAAACGCGATCACTCCCTCCGCGTTTCGAGGATTCGGACCGCCGCATCGATCAGGTCGGCATGAGGGTGCAGCGGGTCGATCGGGCGGATCTTAGGCGTAATCTTCAAGTTTCTGCGCTTTTTCCTCGACCTTGGCCGCCATCGCCGCCTTGTGATTGGCCAATTTTTCGACCAGCGCCGGATCGCCGACCGCCAGTATCTGAACAGCCAGAATGCCGGCATTCACGGCGCCGGGTTTGCCGACGGCAACGGTGGCCACTGGGATGCCCGGCGGCATCTGTACCGTCGACAGCAGGGCATCGAGCCCCTGAAAAGCGGAAGAGTCGATCGGCACGCCGATCACCGGCAAGGTCGTATGGGCCGCCATGGCACCGGCCAGGTGCGCGGCGTGGCCGGCCCCGGCAATGATCACTTTAATCCCACGGTTTCTGGCAGACTCGGCGAACTCGGCCGCGCGCCGGGGGGTCCGATGGGCCGAAGCCACGGTTATCTCGAAGGCGACCCCGAAATTGCGCAGGATCGCCACCGTCTCCTTCATGACATCCAGGTCGGAATCACTCCCCATGACGATGCCGACCTGGGGCCGGCGTTTTTCAGCTAAATCTCCACTTTGCTCTGATGTCAAATTCGGCCTCCCTCAGTTAAGTTTTTGGCTTCCGCCTCTTGCCGACCCCTCACTGATGCACATGTGGCGCGCCTCTCTCTCGAGCAACTCCGATTTCATCCTAACCAGAGACCGGCGGTCAACCTGCGCTCCCTTGATGCCACCCTCGAGAGCCATTTCAGCCAGATAGCACCGCCCGTTTTCGAGCAGCTGCAGATCCAGATGGGCATAAGGAAACCGGGCCCTTTCCATAACCGACCGGCAGAACCGCTGCTGGTCCGTGTCCATCACGAATGGTCGGCTCGTGCCGCCGACGGCGAGATTCATGCGAAAATTGTCGGGATTGTGCCGGCTGTATGCCTCGACATAGTCGCCCACGACAATAACACGCACATCGCTGAAATGCTGCAGAAAAGGCTGCAATACAAATGGAAAGGAGGACTTGTCAAGGGCTGCCAAGCTGTAGAGAATCTCGATGTTCTCCCAGTACCGCACACCGTGACCGCAATGCAAGCGGTCTTCTTTGGTCACCACGGGACCGACAGCCTGCCTTTGGTAGATGCCGATAGCCGCGATCAGGTCTGCACGGCGCCGGACAACCCGCGTGAGAGGCAGCATCCATTCATTGAGAATGGCGGCCTGAGCCGCCTTTGACGCATTGAGGGCCTGCGCCAGGGGTGTCGGCAGACAATGAACACCCCTTTCCATGAGGTCGATCAGGCGGGTGTACCGCAGGGGACCGCCGGGGATTTTACCGACGTAGACATCGCCGGGTGCGAGCCGGTCATAGAGTTCTGAAAGTTGCCTGCTGCCCCTGACGATCATTTCGTTCTCGACCGCTGTTTTTGGGAAAGCCTTTACATTCGCCAAGGATTTCCGGATCGCCGCCGTCTTCGGGCTCACTCAAAAAGGCGATCGCCTTTTTGACGGCAAAGCATCCCTTCCGACTGTCTTGCGAAGGCTCGGAATAGATGACCAGGCCGAGTTTTCACGCCTTGCCGGTCGGGTGCCGCAACGCCCAGGATGGCGAACTGACTTTTTGTAACCGTTCACAGGGTTGCAACGTCCGATGCGCTTCAAACCACCTAATTGTAATCGTTTACAGGGTGCCGCCCCGGTGAAATAGGCTTCGCATTTCACGGGGCAGGCAGATGCAAGGCGTCGGGCGCGCAGACGTACTGTTGTACTTCAAGTGCCCGACAACAAAGCAGATGCGGTGCCCTGTGAACGCTTAGCGACCTTCCAGACCCAGTTCGATTAACCGGTCCAGGAGCTGACCGAACGGCAAACCGGCGGCGGCGGCAGCCTGTGGAAAGAGGCTGGTGGCCGTCATGCCCGGAATCGTGTTGGTTTCGAGCACGAAGAGATCGCGGCCTTTCAGCATCAGGTCGGTCCGGCTGTAGCCCTTGCAGCCGAGGGCCTCGTGGGCCATCACCGCGTAGGTACGGGCTTTTTCGGTCAAGGCCGCGTCGATGCGGGCCGGACAGATCTCCTGGGTGACACCGGCGGTGTATTTCGCTTCGTAGTCGAAAAACTCATGGCTCTTGTCGGGAATGATTTCAATCAGCGGCAAGGCCACGGGATCACTGTTACCCAGCACACCCCCGGTGATCTCGATTCCGTCGATGTAGGCTTCGACAAGCACCGTAGTGTCGTAGTCGAATGCTTTTTGGATCGCACCCGGCAGTTCTTTTTCCGATCGGACGATCGACATGCCGACACTCGAGCCGCCTTGAACCGGTTTGATCACAACCGGCAGTCCCAGCCGCGCGGCGATACCGGCAGGATCGACCGTATCCGAGCGTTTGAGCGCCAGATAAGACGGCACCGGCAACCCCACCTGTTGATACAGTTGCTTGGACATCAATTTGTTCATGGCGACGGCGCTGCCCAGCACCCCGGAACCCTGGTAAGGAATACCCAACAGGTCGAGCAGTCCCTGGACCGTTCCGTCTTCGCCGAATGGGCCATGCAGGATGATCATGGCGACATCGATCTTCGGGGCATCGGCGACGAGACGCTGCAGATCCGTTTTCGGGTCATAGCGGAGGACATCGTACTTTTTTTTGTCGAGGGCCTCAAAGACCTGATTGCCGCTGTTAAGCGACACCTCTCTTTCCGAAGATATACCTCCGGACAGCAGGGCCACGGTCAGTTTTTTCATGGCGCATTCCTTCCTCTGGGACCGACCGCAGGCTCAGCGTTTAGTGCCCGGCCTGGTCTTCTCGAGCCGGTCGATCATTTTATTCTCGTAGTACTGGGGAATCTCAAACTCGATCGATCCGCTGCGCATGCTGTTCAGCTTCAAGATCAGGAAGTTGAGTTTTTTGATGGTCCGGTATTTTTCGGCCGTATCGCCCATGCCGCGCAGAAGGTCTTCGGTCTGAATGATTTCTTTTTTGAGTTCTATTTCAGGGGGGAGCATGTCGGCATTTTTCAGGATCTTGTAGGCCATGCGAAGCTCTTCCGGAACGTTGGCGAACTCGTCCGGTTTGAGCGGTTTGCCGGCACCCTCGAGATGATTGAACATCCCGCGCCGCTGCGCATCACGAATCCGTTCTTCGACTATCTTGTCAAATCCTGCAAGCATCGGTGGCCTCCACAGGAAGTTGCGGCCATGCACAAAACCATGGGTATCCAACCCGTAGGTCCATTTATAAATACCATGAAGCCAGAATTATGTCGATATGAGCTGTTTAAAGGCTTTTCAACTCAGAACGTTGAACCCTTAACGGCTCAACCTATGTGACAATAATTTATAATACATCTTTATTGCCGTTATCAAGTGCGAATCCCCTAAACGCCCTCCAAGAAAAAACGGAAACGAATTATAATTTGACCCTCCGGGCTGTATTTTGCTACACAGAACAACCACAACCGCCCGGAAAGGAATAATGGCTGCATGAAAAAAATCGCGTTCGCCGGCACCGACGGCCGGACAATCCTGTCGGCCCTGATCGTCTCCACCGCTAAAAGTGATGTGAATCCTGACGTCTATCAGGGCGTCGTCGTACGCGGCACCCCGGCGATGCCCAAATTTGCCGAACTGATGAACTGGCCGGTTGACTTCATTCCGACCGCCAGCAACTCGATCGCTGACTATGCCGAAAGCCTGATCCGGGCGATGAGAGCGGATGAAATCGACTACGTGATCCCGATGCCCGAGGCGCTGCTTTTCGACGGGCTCGTGGATGACGTTGAGGCGGCAGGCTTCGGTGACCGCATCATCGGCCTCGCCAAGGCCGGCGCTTTTATCGAAGGTGACAAACTCAGGTGCAAAAGCTTGTGCCGGGAAGCCGGCATACCGGTAGCCCCCGAATGGTTCGAGGTCGATGCCCGTGATTACAAAAGCGTGCTGAAAATCTGCCTGAAACTGATGGATACCTACGGTGGTGCGGTTCTCAAATATCCCTTCAGCGCGGGCGGCAAGGGTGCGCGAATCATCCGCAACTCATGGCTGATCAGGGAAGTCTACGAGACCCTGATCAGCGACTACAAGGAGCCCTATCGGCTCCAGTTCGGCAAAAAAGGTCCCTGGCCGCTGTTGATTGAATCCTTGATGTCCGGGGCGGAAATCAGCTTCACCATTCTTGTGGATGCCAACGGGGATTTTCAGGTTCTGCCCACAGCCATGGATTATCCGGAACGCTTCGAAGGACCGGCGGGCAAAGACAATCCCATCACCGGCGGCGTCGGTGCCATTTCCCCCCACCCGATGGAGACCCCCGAGTTGATCGAAATGGCCGGAGATGTCATCGCCAAGCCGTTAATAAAAGCCATGCAAGCGCAAAAAATCCTGCGCCCCTGCATTCTTTACCCGGGCTGTTTCGTTTCCCTGGACGCGAACATGCGACCGGCCCGGATCCGCGTATCGGAAATCAACATCCGGCCCGGTGAGCCCGAAGCCCAGCCGGTGGCCCGGCGGATCCGCAACCTGGGCGCCTTGATCGAGGCTACCGCCGAAGGACGCCTCAAGGATGTCTACCCGGAGGTTCGCGATGACCAGGTTGCGGTCTGCATCGCCCTTGTCACCGGCCCGGGTGGACCTGACGGTCAAAAAGGCTATCCCTGGTCCTGCACCAAGGGCGAACCTCTGGAAATAGATTTCAAATACCTCAAGCGTAAAGCCATACAGGTCATTCCCTCAGCGATGACCGTAGCCAACGAAGGCGAGGTCTTCAAATCCGACGGCACCCGGGTCGCCTTCCTCAACGGAAATGTCACCATCAAGGACACCGATCGGCGCGGCGAAGTCGCTGAACGGCTGCGCCAGAAACTGCTGGCCGCTTTCGACAACGGCAAAATCCGGGTCATTCCCCGCGAAAACCCGGAAGGCAACCGGCTCGATCTGCGCCGGGACATCGGCCTGCATTATAAAAAAGCGGAAAAAATCTTCCCTTCAAAATAAATAAAACCCCCTTTTTTAGGGGGCTTTATTTATTTCATTTATTGGTGGCGATGCAGGGATTCGAACCCCGGACACTGCGGATATGAGCCGCATGCTCTAACCGACTGAGCTACATCGCCATGTCATTATTGATAAATGCGTACCACCGACGCCGTTTTGCACCGCTTTCGGCAACGGCCCTTTTAGCAACTCCCCTCCCTGTAGTCAAGAAGAAAACCCCTGGGCCTGCTCAAGGCGTTTTCATCTTAAAATGAAAAGGGCTGTTCGGCGGCAGTCCATTGTTTTATAGGCCGGGGATTTAGAATGCACTGATCGGTGACCAACCCGCGAATCGGACGATATCCGCACGGTTTTAAAATGCCGGGACGTGGTACGGAGACGAACGTTGGTGCGCTGCTGAGGCGATTCCAGTGAGCCCTAAGATATCGATCCTATTTGGCCTTCTGAGAATCAGCCACTTCGACGGTGTATTCGTCCGGATCCTTGGGCAAATTTGAGAAAACGATCATAAACGGCACTGTTGCGCCTTTCTTGACATCCAAATTTTTTCTCTCTTGACCGAAACGGTTTTGTAGCTTTTGGTCGATGCCCGCCTGGTCTATTGCACTCAAAACATCGTCGGACAAGACATTTCCGGCATAGACGGTTTTTTCGAGCTCGAGTTTGCGCCCTTTGGAATAGATCTTGCCGATGACACGAATAGCACTGCGGGAATCATCATAGTCGTTTTTCACCTTACCGCTAACGACATAAAGCGCTCCAAGGTTTTCATTTTTGACGAAACGCCCGTTAACGTCTTTTTCATCGATGGCGATTTTCAGGTTCCCGGCATCTTCAAACTTCGGCCCTAACAGATCACTGACATAAGGGATTTTAACACCCTTTAACTTGTCGAGGTAGGGTATGTCGATGCCTAAATACTGCGCTGCGAAGATTGCTCCGGCGCCCACGGCCACCAGAAGAACCAGCACGAAAAGCGCACGCATCATGCCGCCGCCTTGTTTCTTCGCGGTCTCGGCTAGTACGGCCTCTTCCAATTCTTCGGTTTCAGGATACGCCTCCTTGCTGTCGGTATCGAGATCTTTTCCATCTTCGGAAAGCGCGCCCATATCAAAGGTGTCGGCAACGGCATCCCCCTCAGACGCAGTCGCTGCAGCCGGTGCCGGCTCTGCTGCGTAATCGTCCTCTTCTTCGACTTCGAACTCCAGATCGCCGGCCGCGCGGGCGGCGGTTTCGGCATCGGTTTCAGCGTCTGGAACGGGCATCTCCTCCAGGTCGAACTGAAGGTCAATGTCGTCATCTTCTGTCTGTGACGCATCGCCCGACGGCTCTTCAGCGAGTTCAAGCATGTCGTCCAGGTTCGACAAGTCAAATTCTGCATCCTCAATGTCATCTGATGCCGCCGTTTCCGGCGCCTCAATTGAGGTGTCTGCCGCATCGGATTCGTCGGAGTCGAATTCCAGGTCAAATTCTTCGGTCGACTCAGCCGACACGCCTTCCACTTCCGCTTCCGGTTCTTCCTGCGCCAGCTCGAGCATGTCGTCGAGGTCAACGGCACCGGCATCTTCGTTTGCCAGGGTCAGTTCGTCGGTCAAGCCCGTTTGGATCGCCGGCGATTTTGATTCCGCGCTTTTCTGGTCGACCGGGGCCTCAACAGCGTCTTCTTCCAACAGCTCGTCCAGTCCGGTCAAGTCGAATTCGTCGGTTATTTCGACATCGTCCGGTGCAGCAACGTTTGTTTTTTCTTCGACAGCATCGAATGCAGGATCCAAATTGAGATCGAGGTCTAATTCGGCATCGTCGTGTATGGAATCCTGCGACAGCGCAGTCTCTTCGGCCTTTTCGATCATCTCTTCGAGCTCCGCCAGATCCAGTTCTTCGGTTGCCTCCGTACCGGCTGCCGTATCCTTCTCCGCAGGTGCATCGGCTTCCAGATCGAGCTCCAAATCCAAATCCTCCGCTTGATCGCCTTCTGCCGGTGCACCGGTCTCGTCGTGGCCCAAGTCAAGCAGACTGTCCACATCGGACAGGTCGAGTTCCTGGGTTTCGTCGAATTCAACTTTCACATCGGACACGACCGATTTTTCCTCCGAACCCCGATCCAATTCGAAGTCGAGGGAGTCCGATTCCGAGTCGTCGGCGGCATTGTCTAAATCCATATCGAGTTCGAAATCAAGATCATCTTCCGACCCGGTGTCCGCCTCAGCGGTACCTTCGGCCGATCGAGCGTCCTTTGAATCTGCAGCAGTATCTTCGAGGCCCTCAAAGTCGAGGTCGAAATCGATTTCATCGGTGGCCGGCCCGGTCGCCTCGGCATCGGCCGTTTCGCTGTCAAGATCGTCGAAGTCAAGATCCAGATCGAAATCCATCGTTTCGGTAGACCCGCCGGTGACGCCGGTGGTAATGGCATTGTCATCTGCGAGCGAATCGATATCAAGCTCGAAATTCAGATCGTCGGTGTCGCTATCAGCGGTTATTGCGCCGATGTCCGCGGCAGCTCCAAAATCAGCCGCGTCTAAATTAAGATCGTTATCGTCCATCGCGACATCGCCTGCAGTCGCAAGGCCCGCATCCGGCTCTTGGTCGATGTCCAGATCGAGCGATTTCTCGATGGCGGCCAAGTCCAGATCATCTAGACCCGTTTCCCCCGCAGCCGCGGCCGTGTCGGAAGGCAGGTCTTCCGACACGCTGTCTTCCTGCTCCGTCGGTGCGGGCGGATGAACGACAAAAACATTCCGGCACTTGGAGCAACGGACTTTTGATCCGGATGGTTTGATCAGATTCTCATCAAAGCTGAAACTCGTATCGCACTTTTCACAGGTTAAGATCATGGCTGTCCCCAACGATTAGATTTGCAGATCATAAATAGCGGGCAAATGACGGTATCTCTCGGCATAGTCGAGACCGTAGCCGACTAAAAAACCCTTCTCGACGATGCGGCCGACATAATCGACAGTAATGTTACCTTGACGTCTTTCGCGTTTGTCGATCAGGGCGCAAAGCCGCACACTTTTGGCATTAAGCGTCTTCAAATGGCCGATTAAGAATTCGAGTGAAAGACCGGTGTCGACAATATCCTCAACGACGAGTATATCTTTGCCGCCGATATCGATTTCGATTTCTTTGGTCAGGCAGACGGTACCGCTGGAACTAGTGTTGCATCCGTAGCTGGCGAGCTGAATAAAATCGATTTTAACCGGAATTGTCAGATGTCGGATAAGATCGGCCAGAAAAACGAAGGCCCCCTTCAGAACGCCAACCAGAATGACTTCACGGCCTTTGTAGTCATGTGATATTTGCTGCGCGAGATCGGATACCGTCGTTTCGATTTCTTCCTGACTCAAGACGGGTTTGAGGTCTGGCATCGTTTTGGAAACTTCCCACTCGATTCAGCGACATCATCTGGACCATTACCGCGTAATACAATGTCAATATTGCCACAAAAAGGCTCTTCTTGTCAATAATTTTAAAGAATTACAGGCCCGATTGTGCCAAATTCCGGATAAGATCCTTCTGGTCGCTGGTCAGTTTCTTGGGGATAACGATGTGAATGCGGACGTATAGATTGCCCCGCTTGCCGCCCTGCATGCTTGGTAGACCGTGACCGGATAGCCGCATTTTTGTGCCGTGACGGGTCCCCGGCGGCACTTTTAGACTTAGCTCTTTTCCGTCCGGGGTCGGAATGGATAGGGTCGTGCCGAGAAGAGCCTCGCTCAGTTTGATGTCGCGGTTGGTGGTCAAATCCTGACCTTCCACGCTGAACGTGGGGTCATCTATAATTTTGGCTTGAACATAAAGATCGCCCATCGGTCCGCCATATGGGCTCGCCTCGCCCTTTCCGGCCAGGCGCAGTTTCTTGCCGGTCGTCATTCCTTTTGGAATTTTTACCGTGATCCTCTCCGAGCGACCCTTATGATCGAAACTGATGGTCTTGCGGGTACCGTTTATAACTTCCTGAAGCGTCAAGGGAAGCTCGTAGACGAGGTCCGACCCCTTGACCTGTCGCGGCTGTTGGCCGGAATTACCGAAAGGTGAGCCGCCGCCGAATGGGTTGCCGGAACCGTAAGTGAAACGTACATTTCCACCGCGGCCGCCGATTCCGAATTCCCGCAGGATGTCGCTGAAGTCGAAACCCCGGAAGATGTCCTCCTGTGAAAACCGCTGGCTGAACCCCTCGGAGCCGTAAGTATCGTACTGTTTGCGTTTTTCTTTGTCGCTTAGCACGGCATAGGCTTCACTGATTTTCTTGAATCTATCCTCAGCGGACTTGTCGTCTTTGGCGTGATCGGGGTGATACTTCATCGCAAGCTTGCGATACGCTTTTTTGATTTCTGCGTCCGAAGCGCTTTTGCTCACTCCGAGAATGTCGTAATAATCTTCGGCCATTTTTATGCCTCTCGTCTATGGGAAAACTTCTCTCGTACCTCACCATCTTGCCAAGGTGCCGTCGTACACCGGATGTTTTCGCCCCATTTTGTCCCCGCAACGTCTTAATATTCCTGAAGGCAGAAAAAACCGTCAAGCCGTGCGGGTCTCCTATAACCTGTTGATAATATTTAATTCCAGGGGAAATAATATAAAATACAAACTTTGATTGTCAAGTTGCCTGCCGAAGAGGGTAAGCTCAGGCATCCGGCTGACCGCAATGACGGGAGCAAATAGCTGCCGGGCTACCGGACCTCACCCGCCTTGAGCGCCACCATCAACACCGAAATCGCCGCCGGCGTCATTCCGTCGATGCGGGACGTCTGTCCGAGGGAGGCCGGTTTCACTGCCGAGAGTTTTTCCTTGAGTTCGTTGGAGAGCCCGTGCACCCGGTTGAAGTCAAAGTCAGACGGAATGGGCATCCGTTCAAGATTTTGGAATTTTTCGATTTCCCTTCGTTGCCGCGCGATGTATCCTTCGTACTTGATGTCGATTTCCACTTGATGAGCGATTTTTTTGCCGATCGCAACCGGCGGCGGGTCAACTGTTTTAACAATCTCGTAATCGAGCTCGGCTCTTTTGAGCAACTGGTCAAGATAAGTCCCGCTGCTGATCGTATTGGTTCCTTTTTCGGCCAAATACGCGTTCACCGCGCCGGTCGGCTTGATGACGCTGCTGCGGATGCGGCGTATCTCGTCGGCGATCTGCCGGCGGCGGTCCTCGAGGTCCTGCAGGGTCGCTTGATCGATCAGCCCCAGCGAATGACCGATTTCCATCAGCCGGAAGTCGGCGTTGTCTTCTCTCAGCATCAACCGGTATTCGGCGCGCGAGGTGAACATCCGGTAGGGTTCGCGGGTACCCCGGGTCACCAGGTCGTCGACCATCACGCCCATGTAAGCCTGGGAGCGATCCAGAATGAACGGCGGCCGTTTCTGAACCCGGCAGGCGGCGTTTATACCGGCCCAGAGCCCCTGGGCGGCGGCTTCCTCGTACCCGGAGGTCCCGTTGATCTGTCCGGCCATAAACAGACCGGCAATCCGCTTGGTTTCCAGGGTCGGCTTCAATTGGACCGGATTGACGTAATCGTATTCGACGGCGTACGCGGGTCGCATGATCTCGGCCTGCTCCAGGCCTTCCACGGCATGTACGATCTCGTTCTGAACTTCCAACGGCAGGCTGTTTCCAAGTCCACTGGCGTAGATTTCTTCCGTCTCCAGGCCTTCCGGTTCCAGAATCACCTGGTGCCGCTCGCGGTCCGGAAACCGTACGATTTTGTCTTCAAAAGACGGACAGTACCGGGCCGAAACCCCTTTGATAACGCCGCCGTAAAGGGCCGATCGCCCCAGATTGCGGCGCACGATGCGGTGAACACCCGGGTTGGTATGGCCGATGTAGCTGGGGACCTGAGGCAGGCTGATCGCGGAAGTAAAGTGCGAAAACGGCGTCGGGGCCGGGTCGACATCCTGTTCTGTAAACCGGGTGAAGTCGATGCTCGATCGGCGCAACCGCGGCGGTGTGCCGGTTTTCATCCGGCCCAGCTGAAATCCGAACTGCTTGAGGTCGACGGCCAGGCCGTAAGCGGCAAACTCGCCGGCCCGCCCGGCCTTGATGGACTTGAAACCGATGTGCACCAGGCCTCTCAGAAAAGTTCCGGTCGCCAGGACCACGGTGTCGGCCTGGTATCCGAAGCCCGTGGCCTCTTCCACCCCGGCCACCTTGTCCCCGGCAACGACGAGCCGCTCCACCATGGCTTGCTTCAGATCGATGTTGGGTTCCTGCTCGATGACATGCTTCATCACCATGTGATAGCGGTTCTTGTCGTTCTGAGTTCGTGAAGAGTGGACCGCCGGTCCTTTCTTGGTGTTCAGCGTCTTGTACTGGATGGCCGACTTGTCCGTGGTCTTCGCCATTTCACCACCCAGGGCATCGATCTCCTTAACGAGCTGCCCCTTGGCCATACCACCGATGGACGGGCTGCACGGCATGGCCGCCACCTTGTCCAGGTCGATGGCCGTCAGGAGCACACGGCAACCCATTCGGGCGGCAACCAGCGCGGCCTCACAACCGGCGTGCCCGGCTCCGACGACAATGACGTCATATTTATTCGAGTAACTCCTCACTGATCAATCCCATCAACTCTTTCAACTTTGCATTTTTCCCCAAATCGATATAGTGTTTCTCAATACAGGCCGTCGGCCGCAACCGAATCAGGTGTCAGCACTGCCTCTGGCTGCAAGCATAAAGTTTCATCGAAGAGGAAGCTTTTAAGTTTCGATGAAAAATTCCAAATCGCAAATAACAAATAGCTAAACTGATTGGTTCAGGGTTTGGGGTTCAGGGTTTAAGGTTTAAAATGCTGATTTCCGAAATTTTATTCGCCATCGTTTGATTTGGCCGCTTTAACCCATCACAAGATAATAAATTCCAAGCAACAAGCACCAAAATTCAAAATGACAAACCTGTTTGGGTCATTGGATATTGAATTTGGGATTTCCTTACATCTTTACTTCTTGCACAGAAGTAACAATTAAGACGCTAAATGGCACCTGTCAGAAGATATTACGATTACAACACGTATCTGAGAAATGTTTACGGCTGCCGCGTTCAAAAAATAAGCGTCGATGCGGGACTCACCTGCCCCAACCGCGATGGAACGGTGTCGACCGCCGGCTGCATCTACTGCAATGCGAGAGGATCGGGAACCGGTGCGCATGCTGTCGGTCTCTCCATCACCGAACAGTTGCTCAAGGGCAAAGCGGCTCTTTCCCACAGGTACAAGGCCAAAAAGTTCATCGCCTATTTTCAGTCTTTTTCAAACACCTACGCGCCGGTATCGAAACTCAGGCGGCTTTACGACGAAGCCCTGGCAGTCGATGATGTCGTCGGTCTCTCCATCGGGACCCGCCCGGACTGTGTCGCCGAACCGGTGCTCGACCTGTTGGCCGGTTATTCCGTCGATCACCTGGTCTGGATCGAGTACGGTCTGCAGTCCGCTCACGACGCCACGTTGGCTCTCATAAACAGGGGTCATGATGTCGCCTGTTTTAAGAAAGCCGTCGACGCCACGCATGCACACGGCCTGAAGGTGTGTGCCCACGTCATACTGGGTCTGCCGCAAGAGACCCGCGCCCAAATGCTTGCCACGGCCCGATTTCTGGCCGATCTGCCGGTCGCGGGCGTCAAGCTGCACCTGCTCTATGTCGTGCGCGATACGCCGCTCGAGAGGCTTTTTCGCGCGGGCACCTATCGCTGTCTTTCGCAGGCAGCGTATGTCGAGCTGGTCTGCGATTTTTTGGAACACCTGCCTGAAGAGGTGGTCATTCAGCGCCTGACTGGAGATCCGCACCCCGCAGAGCTCGTCGCGCCCCAGTGGTCCCTTCGCAAGCGCGAGACCCTTGGCATGATCAAGACCGCCCTTGAAGAGCGGAACACGTGGCAGGGGAAACGCCTCGGTTGCAGCCGGCCCTGAGCGCACAGAACTCACTCAAAAATAATGTCACATTTGGGGTGCCGATGCATCCAGCCCGGACGCCAGTGCAAAAACTCCGCTTCTCCAGATATACCGAGTTTTTGTGCCTTGCCGGCCGGGCGCCTCAACGGTCAAAATTGCCAACTTATTTCACCGTGATCCTAAGTGGGTGTGTACCCTTGGGCAATCGGATACCGTCGTCCGTATCCGAAAGCCTTTGAGGTCACCTTTAGGCCCGGTGCCGCCTGATACCGTTTATACTCGTTCCGGTTGACCTTGGCAACGATCTCGCTCACCAACTGCCGGTCGAACCCCATCTCTACGAGTTCAGATATGCTGAGGTCGTCCTCGATATAGCCCTTCAGAATCGGATCGAGGAGGGCATAGGACGGCAGGTCGTCGTCGTCGCGCTGGTCAGGCTTGAGTTCAGCCGACGGCGCCTTCGAAATGATGCGGGTGGGAATAATAATGTGATCCCGGTTGACGAAATACGCCAGGTCGTAAACCATCGTCTTGGGCACATCGGATATGACCGCCAGCCCGCCGCTCATGTCACCGTAAAGGGTGCAATAACCGACGGCCAACTCGGATTTGTTGCCGGTTGAAAGCAGCAGACACCCTCTTGCGTTGGAGATCGCCATCAAAATCGTCCCCCGAATGCGGGCTTGGATGTTTTGTTCGGCAATGCCCGGTTCGCGATTATCAGAGGCAGGAGCCAGGTCTTTGAGAAATTCTCTGAAGATGTCGTCGATCGGAATCGTCTCGAGGCCTACACCCAGATTGCGGGCCAGCAGGCGCGTGTCTTCGAAGTTGTCCCCGGATGTGTAAGCGGACGGCATGAAAACGGTGATCACATTGTCGGAGCCGAGCGCGCGGGCCGCAATTGCGGCCGTCAAGGCCGAGTCGATCCCGCCGCTCAGACCGATCACGGCCTTTGAGAAACCGCACTTGGTGACGTAGTCGCGGGTGCCCATTACCAGCGCCTTGAAAACGGCTTCGGTTTCAGAGGCTGCGACCTCCCGTATCACGGTCGAATCTGAAGCCGTATCGTATACGATCAGATCCTCCTCAAAATCCCTTGCCCGGGCCACCATCCGACCCTGCCGGTCAAAAACCGCGCTGAGGCCGTCGAAGAGCAGGCTGTCGTTGCCGCCGACCTGGTTCACGTAAACCAGCGGCACGCCGTACTTCTTGGCGATGGCGGAATGCATATTTTTCCTGAACCCAATTTTACCCGTGTGAAAAGGCGAGGCGGATATGTTGACGATCAACTCCGCCCCATCCTTGACCATGGCATCCACCGGATCGAAGTGATAGATCCGACGCTTGAAGATGTCCTTGTCGTTCCAGAGGTCTTCACATATCGTCAGCCCGATCTTCATCCCCTTGTATAAAAAACCGCGACTCTCTCTACCAGGTTCGAAGTAGCGGCTCTCGTCGAACACATCATAGGTCGGAAGTAGGCGCTTTTGAACCTGATGCCGAATTTGGCCGTCCTCGAACAGAACGGCTGAGTTGCACACCCGCTTGCCCTCATCAGCCGGATTGTGATCGACCAAACCGCATATGACACCGACGCCGCGGATCGTGTCGAGCATACGGTCGAGGACGGCGATATTGGCATCCACAAAATCTTTTTTCTCGACCAGGTCCTGCGGCGGGTATCCGGAAATGACCAACTCCGAAAAAATGACCAGGTCGCAGGACTGCGCAATGGCCTGATCGGCGCACTGCCGGATGCGCTCGTAGTTATGCGAAAATCCGCCGATAATCGGATTGATCTGTGCCAAAGCGATTTTCATCTCTTCATCGATCCCACCTAAACCATCATGGCCGTTCGGGCCACCCCGGTGCATGAAAATTCTTTTTTGTACTAGAGCAGTTGTGCCGATTAGGTCAGTTTTGTCAGTTGAAGGGCATCATCGATTTTAGCGAGCAAACGCTCATGACTTTTAGGCCACAACTGGTATCAGCTTCCGGTTTCTGCGTTTCGAGTTTCTATTTGCGGCTCTGATTCTACCTTCGTGTTAAATATCTCAAGTTTGAATGAACCCTAACAAGCAATTCACTCGCGGTCAACGGCCAACGAACCGGCAAAGCCGACGCTTGCGACAGAAGGTGGTTTACGCTATAACCATCATCCAGGGAAATACACCCCGCCCGGGTTTGGAAAGGAACTTGCGGTGCACCAAAACAACGATCAAGACCACTGCACCATCAGGCGCGTCGACGAATTCGATCTTTCTTTTAAGGTATTTCACGAGTTGATGGCCCGCAAGGTCAACGAAATCCTCCTGGTTTCCACCCCTTATGATGCCTTCATCATGGAAGAAGAAGGCCGGCTGGCAGAGCGCATCATCCACGAATACCGGGGATTGAATCTGTCGCGGCCGCCTCATCTGACCTGGGTTTCCACGGCCCATGAGGCCATCACGGCCCTGGCATGCAGAAGTTTCGATCTGGTCCTCACCATGCCCCGCCTGGACGACATGGACGCCTTCGGCCTCAGCCGGCGCATCAAGGAAATCGACCCCGACCTGCCGGTTTTTCTTTTGGCCCACCGCACCAACCGCCATCTCTTCGATCCGGACTACCGCAAAAACCGCCCGATCGACAAGATCTTCGTCTGGTCCGGCAACACCGATCTGCTGCTGGCCTTGGTTAAAAGTGTCGAAGATCAGATGAACATCGACTTCGACACCCAGCGCGCCAAGGTCAGGGTCCTGATCATGGTGGAGGATTCCCCGATCTATTATTCTTCAATCCTGCCGCTGCTCTACAAGGAAATCGTCCTTCAAACCCAGGCGGTTATGGAGGACTCGCTCAACGACGAACACCGCATTCTCAGAATGCGTGCGCGGCCCAAGATCCTGCTGGCGGAAAATTTTGAAGAAGCCGAAGCCCTCTACCACCGGTTCAAGCCCTATCTCTTGTCTATTTTTTCGGACGTGCGCTTTCCCCGCAATGGTAAAGTGGACGAAGCCGCCGGTTTTTCCTTGTTGAAAATGGTCAGGGCCGAAACGCCGGACATACCGCTGCTGATGCTCAGCTCGGAAGAAAAAAACCGCCAGAAAGCCGATACGATTCCCGCGGTTTTTCTGAACAAGAACGCGCCGGCACTTCACACCGAAATTCGCGAATTCTTCAAACAGTACCTTGGCTTCGGCGACTTCATCTTTCGGCTGCCCGACGGCACCGAGGTCGGCCGGGCATCGAACCTGCGTGAAATGCAAAAATTATTGCCCACCATTCCGGACGCCTCGATCTTCTATCACGCCTGCCGCAACCACTTTTCCAGCTGGCTGATGGCGCGCTCGGAAATCATGCTGGCCACCAAGCTCAAACCGGTCAAAGCAACCGAGTTTGACACCGTCGCCAACCTGAAGAAATTCCTGATCTATTCGGTCGCGGAACGGCGCAAGGGACGGCAGAAGGGCATCATTGCCCAGTTCGATCCCGATCACTACGACCCGGATGCCGAATTCGTCAAGATCGGCAAGGGATCGCTCGGCGGCAAGGCCCGCGGATTGGCGTTCATGTCGATCCAGCTCAAGGAAAACAGCGGGTTCCGAAAACGATTCGAGGACATCGACATTCACGTACCCCAGACGCTGGTCATCTCAACGGAAGCCTTCGACGAATTCATGACCGAGAATAACCTAAAAGATGTAACAGCCGGTGAACTGAGTGATATCGAGATTTCGGAGCGCTTTCTTGAGGCCCGTTTGCCTGAGTGGTTGCGGCGCAACCTTGAAATGGTGCTCTCCAATCTCGACTATCCCCTGGCGGTGCGGTCATCGAGCCTGCTGGAAGACGCCCAGTTTCAACCTTTCGCCGGGATCTACCGCACCTACATGCTGCCCAACCGGCACCCCGATCTGAATTTGCGGCTGACGCGACTCATCCAGGCCATCAAGTTGGTATATGCGTCCACGTACATGGCCGCTCCGCGTGCTTACGCCAAAAGCACGATGCACCGCACGGAAGATGAGAAAATGGCGGTGATCATTCAACATCTGACCGGTTCCATTTGCGGCAGCACATATTACCCGGCAATTTCAGGCGTGGCCCAGTCTTACAATTTTTATCCCGTCTCCAACATGAAACCCGAAGAGGGAATTGCGCACATCGCCATGGGGCTTGGGAAAACGGTGGTGGAGGGCGGCAAGTCGCTGCGTTTCTCATCCCGCTACCCGCAACTGCTGCCCCAATTTTCAACGGTGGAGGACATCCTGAACAATTCGCAGCGCTTCTTTTTCGCCCTTAATCTGAAAGATTTTCCAAACGATTTCGATACGCTGCAAAATTTCACCGATGATGTGACCCTGGTCAAGATCGAGGTCGATGCCGCCGGCGATCATCCGGCCGTGCGCCACCTGTGCAGCACATACAATCCCCAGGATCACCGCATCCGGGATGTTTACTCCCCCCAGGGGTATCCGGTCGTAACGTTCGCCAGCATCCTGAAGTATCAATCGTTTCCTCTGCCGGAAATTCTAACGGAGATCCTCGAAATCGGCCGCAGGGGGATGGGGTGTCCGGTGGAAATAGAGTTCGCCGCCAACCTGCCGTTCAACGGTAAGGGTCAAAACGAATTTGCGTTGCTGCAGATTCGTCCCATGGCCATCAGTCGGCACGACCACACGGTCGACATTACCGAAGCGGACATGGCAACCGCGTTTTGTTACTCGAGCATGGCCTTGGGCCACGGCTGGGACCGCAGCATCAGCGACATTATCTTCGTGTGCCCCGACACGTTCAATCCCGCGCAAACCGTGGCCATCGCCAAAGAAATCGGTCTTCTCAATGGACGGCTGGTCGCTGCCAACCGAAAATACCTTCTGGTCGGGCCGGGACGCTGGGGCTCGGCCGACCGCTGGTTGGGAATTCCGGTCACCTGGAGCGAAATATCGGGTGTCGGAGCGATGGTCGAGACAAGGGCCGCAGAAGTGAACGCCGACCCGTCCCAGGGGTCGCACTTTTTCCACAACATTACCTCGCTGGGAATCAGTTACCTTAACCTGGTCGAAAACGGAAAAGATTTCATCGACTGGCGCTGGCTCGAGACGCTACCGGTGGCCGAGGCAACAGAACATGTGAAGTACGTGAAACTCGAGCGACCGGTCATCATCAAGATCGACGGCAAAACCTCGCTGGCTGTTCTGATGAAGCCGGCTGCCCCGGAGAGTGAACCCGACTGAAACGGCTGAGGGCGACCGACCCGGGCAGACCTAACCGACCCAACGGACTCAACCGGCTCAACCGGCTCAACCGGCTAAACGGACTCAACCGGCTAAACCGGCTCAACTGCAACGGGAAAGGGCGTCATTTATGGCCGTAGAAAACGATATCGTCCTGATTTATTTTGAAGACAAGCCTCTGAGTTACGCACGGATTGAGGAGATCCTCCCGGATGCAAAACCGAATTGGTATCACGTTCGCTTGCTGCTCCTGCAATTCCCGCTTCAGGTGGTAACGTGGATATTGAGAGATATTTACATAAACGGTGATGAATTCACCATGGACGGCAAACGGATACGGTTGGAGCGGATCGTAGCGCCGCAGCCAGACCGTACACCGTCTGAACCCAAAGACGAAAAAACCGTGCGCAAACCGTCTTTCGAGGGCAAAGTGATATCACTGAAGGATTTAAAGAAAAAATAATTTTGGCATTCTGCGGTATCCGCGTCTCGAGTCCCGCTGCGAAACCGGTGTAACTGCATGTCCAGCCAGACCTGTAAATGAACAAAACGGCAGCGACAACCAAAATCGTCCTGTCCGCCTCGCGCAGAACGGACATTCCGGCTTTTTACCTGACTTGGTTCATGAGCAGCCTGGGTCGCGGGTTTTTTGACGTCGCCAATCCCTTCAACAAACGTGTGGCCCGGGTTCCGGCCGGTCCGGATACGGTAGACACTATCGTTTTCTGGTCCAAGGATTTCGGCCGATTTCTCGCGGAGGAGATCGGCGAAGAATTGCGGAAAAGAGGATACGGACTCTTTTTCAACTTCACGGTCAACTCCAGGTCGCCGCTGCTGGAACCGAGGGTCCCACCGCTGGAAAGCCGCTTGGATCAATTAGAAGCGCTGAGTCGCCGGTTCGGACCGCAATCGATCAACTGGCGTTTCGATCCGCTCTGTTTTTATCGGAAAACCGGCGGATCAGTCGAAAACAACCTGGCAGATTTTTCGGTCATCGCCCGAAGTGCGCATCGCGTGGGCGTCACGCGGTGCATCACGAGCTTCATGGACCATTATCCTAAAATACAGCGTCGACTGGCCGCCGTTCCGGGGTTTTCCTTTGTCGACCCCTCGCCGGTCGAAAAAGCGGCCATCCTCTTGAAGCTGGAAACCCGTTTGCGGCCTTTGCAAATCGGTCTGTCCACCTGCTGTGAGAAAGACATCCTGCAAAGGCTGCCCGCAGAAACGAAGATTCGGCCGAGCGCTTGTATTTCAAACACCCTTCTGACTGAGCTTTACGGTGGCCGCATTTCATTAAAAAGAGACACGGGCCAGCGCCGCCGGCAGGGCTGCGGCTGCCAGGTTTCGGTCGATGTCGGCTCTTACAGGGATCAGCCTTGCAGCCATGGCTGCCTGTTCTGCTATGCCAATCCGCGCGGCGGTGCCACTCTGTCAACGCCTGGGGAATCACGATCCTTGCGTTACTCTGCCGTCCCAAAATGATACCACAGAAAGAATGATCTGACATGCGCATCGGCTCACTGAACCTGGCAAACACCGCGATGCTGGCACCCCTGGCCGGTATTACCGACCTGCCTTTCCGCCTGCTGGTCAAACAATCCGGGTGCGCACTGGTTTATTCCGAAATGATCAGTGCCAACGCCCTGGTGCGCGAATCGCCCAAGACGCTCAAGATGCTCGACAGCACGGCGGAAGAAAAGCCCCTGAGCGTTCAGATCTTCGGCACCGAGCCGGCAATTATGGCCGAAGCCGCCCGCATGGTCGCCTCTTCGGGGGCGGACCTGCTGGACATCAATTGCGGATGTGCCGTGAAAAAAATCGCAAAGACCGGTTCGGGTGTTGCCTTGATGCGAGAACCGAAGACGGCCGAGGGCCTCTTTCGAGCGGTTCGTCGAACCGTCGACATCCCCTTGACGATCAAAATCCGCTCCGGCTGGGATGTCAGTGGTCGGCAGGCGATCGAATTCGCCCGTTTGGCGGAGGCATGCGGAATCGATGCGATTGCCGTGCACCCGCGGACGGCAACCCAAGGTTTTCGCGGGCAGTCCGACTGGTCGATAATCACGGCTGTCAAGGACGCCGTTTCGATCCCTGTCATTGGAAACGGAGATATCCTCAGCGCCCGGGATGCGGTGCAGATGGAGGCGGATACCGGCTGTGACGCCATCATGATCGGCAGGGCGGCTATCGGCAATCCCTGGATTTTCAGCCGCTATCTGGCGCTGAAGACCGGGCAGGCGGAACCGGGTGTGGATCTATCGATGAGGTTCGAGACAATGATCCGGTATGTCCGAGCGATGGTGGACTACCGGGGTGAGAGCCGCGCCTGCCGGATGCTGCGCAGCCGTCTCGGCTGGTTTGTCAAGGGCCTCCCACATGCCGGCGCCTTCAGGGAAGCCATCAAATCGATCGCCGCCGAGGATGAGGCCCTGGCGGCGATTGAAACTTTCTGCGCGACACTCGAAAAAAAATCGATACCGGAATTTAAAACAGATACGCCTGACGGCGAGGACGTCACCACTGCCGAAGATTCAAGCATGACACGACAGCTGGCGATCACCGGCCTGCAGAACCGATGAAAAAAGATTCCAACCGCTCCATTCACTTCTTCAAGCGCAGACCTTGGCCCTCTTGAAATCCACTGCCTGAAACCGGCACCGCCCGGGCGGAGTCTTCCAACACCGCTTGCACCTCGATTTCACCGACTTTAGGGCCCGGCGGAAGATAGCGGTGTCCGCCGTACCCCTCGATGGATTGCCGACTGTCGTATACCTCGAAAATATCACCGACCTGTACGTTCGATCGGCTGCCGGCCGCCATTAAAACGTCAGCGGCATCGGCCATGACGATGTAACTCTTCCACGCCTGCAGTCCGATGACCTCGCAGATGTTTTCTTTCACCTCATCGATGATCTCGGCCAGAGACGGTTGGATAAAAGAGGGTTCGATCCGGTTTTGGGCGCGGATCAGCTCGACATCGGGTTCCTCGACCTCTATTTTGTGCGACAACGTTCGGTCGAATATTTTGGTGGCGGTGGACGTGTCGTAGAGTTCGATCAGAGCTTCGACCTGTGCGTAGTAATGGGTGCTTCTGAAAAACCAGAACCCCTTGTTTTTTTCGTCGACATTGATGCTGGTGATCTTACCCACCATCACGGCATTGAGGCCGAAACGCCGTCCGGTCATGGCCAAACTGAAGTTGTCGATCGCACCGGAGGCCAGCAGCGGCAACGAGACAAGGGCTTCGGGGAAATCTCCGCCGCCGGGTTTAATGAAAAGGATGTCGGTGCACTCCTCCTGGATAGCCTGCAGGAGATCGTCCTGAAAGAGGTCTTTGGTCATGGGGTCGCCGAAAATGCTCTCCATCCGAAAAGGAACGACACCAATTTTCTTTTTCAGTCGCTTGTCGTAGGAACTGGCAGGCTCTTTCACCACAGACGGCAGGCTCGGGCCACCACCCGACCATTTGGAACATCCGCCGGCAACGATTAGCAGAAGGATTAAAACTGCCCAGGCCATAATCGGCTTTCGCCGATCCCGCCTTTCTCGAACTGTCATCTACACGATCCTCCTTTAAGCCCCAGACTGTGTGGAAATATGACGTTAAAAAATGGGCCTTTTGTAATGTATTCGATGAGTGTTGTCAATCGCACAACAAAAACCGTTTGGGCTGATCCTTGACAGGAAAGTTTCTTTCTGATAACAAATCAATATTATTATCGATTCTTTTAAAAAGGGAGAGATTGATGACCTCGATCGATGAACAGATCCTCAAGGCAACCAAAGAGATCGTGGTTAAATTCATCGAAACCGGCCGACTCTCGCCCGGCAGTTTCGGCGAAACTTTCAAGAGCGTATACCGCACGGTCGAAAAGACCGTCAAGAGGAAGAAACCTCAAACCGAAGAACCACCGAAACCGGCCAAATAGCGCCTATGTCAGACGGTGCTATTCGACCGCCCACACAGTGCCATTCTGGGCCTGGCTATCGACGTAGTCGAATTCGTAATTTCTTCTATTCGCCTAATGAACTTCGGCCCAATTCGTCCCCCACGCCATGTTGACCTTCAGTGGCACCTCGAGTTCCCAGACGCCCTCCATGATCGACCGGATCAGCTCTTTCACCGGTCCGAGCTCATCAGGCGGCACCTCGAACACCAGTTCATCGTGAACCGACAGGAGCATGGCGGTCTTACACTGCTTCTTTCGCAGCGCCGCATCGATCCGAATCATCGCGATTTTGATCAAATCGGCGGCCGAGCCTTGAATAGGGGTGTTGACGGCTGTCCGTTCTGCAAATTGACGAACGTTTGCATTGGGGCTCCTGATGTCCGGCAGCAACCGGATGCGGCCGAGCAGGGTGCTGGTCCGCATGGTGGCGCCCGCCTCTTTGATGGCGCGTTGCACAAAACGGTGTACCCCTTCATAACGGGCAAAGTAGTTGTCGATATAGACCTTTGCCATTTTCTGGCTGATATCAAGCTGCCGCGACAAGCCGAAAGGGCTCATCCCGTAGATGATGCCGAAGTTGATCGCCTTGGCCTGCCGGCGCAGTTCGGGAGTCACCGCATCCGTCGCCACTTGAAATACCTCGGCCGCGGTGCGCGTATGAATGTCCTCTCCGTCTTTGAAGGCCTGAATCAGACGCTTGTCTCCCGAAACATGCGCCAGTAGACGCAGCTCGACCTGAGAGTAGTCAGCCGACAGCAGGCTCCAGCCGGAACAGGGGATAAAGGCACGGCGGATTTCGCGCCCTTCTTCCGTGCGAACCGGGATGTTCTGCAGGTTAGGGTCGGAGCTGCTCAAACGCCCGGTTGCGGTAACAGTCTGATTGAAAGAAGTATGAATGCGCCCGGTCCGCGGATTGATCAGCTGGATCAGTGCATCGGCATACGTCGTTTTGAGCTTCGAGAGGGTCCGGTGTTCGAGCACCAGGGCCGGAAGTTCGTGCAACCGGGCCAGGGTAGTCAGGACGTTGACATCGGTTGAATAACCGGTCCTCTTTTTGGTCTTCTTCTGCACCGGCAGGTTGAGTTTTTCAAATAGGATGTATCCCATCTGTTGGGAAGAATTGATATTGAAAGGCTCTCCGGCCAGAGCATAGATGGCATTTTCAAGCTGCTCGAGCCGCTGTTCGAAAGACTTGGACAGCTCCTGCAGCTTGTCCGGATTAACGGTCAGACCCCTCTGTTCCATGCGCATCAAAACGGGAACCAGCGGCATTTCGATTTTGTGGAATAATTCGGTCAGCCCGATGTCGTCAAGCTCGCGTTCCAGCACTTCTTTGGCCATGAAAGTGATGTCGGCGTCTTCACACGCGTAAGGCACGGCCTTTTCCAGGGACACTTCGGCAAAGCTGCTCATGCCCTTGTCGAGGACCTCGCCAAAGGTGGTTGTCTTGTGATCCAGAAAATCGAGGGCAATCTGATCCAGGTTGTGCGCCCGTTTGGAAGGGTTGATCAGATAGGAGGCCACCATGGTGTCGAAAAACACGCCGTCGAGCGCGATGCCGCAACCATTGAGTACGAGCCAATCATACTTGATGTTCTGGCCGATCTTCTTGATGCCCGGATCTTCCAGCAGCGGCTTCAGGGTCTTTAGGACCGCCTCGCGGCCGAGCTGGACCGAAGCGTCCTGAGAGGTGTGACCGCAGGGAATATAAAATGCATGGTCGTTTCGCATGGCAAAAGAGAGTCCGACCAACTCGGCTTTCAGAGGATCCTGGGACGTCGTCTCCGTGTCGATGGCAACGGTCCCGGCCGCCTGCAGTGCCTTCACCAGTTCCAAAAATGCGGCTTGATCCAGCACCGCCCGGTAGTCCTTTTCACGGGGTCGCCGAGTCCGCGCAAAGGTTTGCTGCAGTTGATTGAACTCGAGCTGTTTAAACAACCGCGAGAGTTCTGGGGCATCGGGCCCCGCCAACCGGAAGTGATCCGGTTCGAAGGCCAGGGGTGCACGCACATCTATCCTGACCAGATCGCGACTCAGGAAAGCCTGATCACGAAATCGGATCAGGTTCTCCTTCTGTTTTTTCTTAGTGAGCTGATCGATGTTCTCGTACAGGGCATCCATGTCGCCGTAGATCTTGATCAATTTTAAAGCAGTCTTCGGTCCGATTCCGGGTACGCCGGGTATGTTATCGGAAGTGTCCCCACTGAGCCCCATGACGTCGATCATCTGGGAGGGTGTCACATCGAATTTCTGGCGCACCACTTCTGTGTCGATGACCTCGTCCTTCATGGGGTCCCATATGGTGGCGTTGTCGGTGACCAGCTGTACGAAATCTTTGTCGCCGGTCACCATCACCACCGTGTAGTCGGCCGCTTCGGCCAGCCGGGCGAGGGTGCCGATCAAATCGTCGGCCTCAAAGCCCGTTTTCTCGATGACCGGCAGATTGAACCCTTTTGTGACCTCTTTGATAAACGGAATCTGCATGGCGAGGTCTTCGGGCATCGGTGGACGATTGGCCTTGTAGTCCCGGTACATGTCGTGCCGGAATGTCGGGCCTTTGGCATCAAAGAGCATCGCCGCGTAAACCGGCGAACGGTCCTGCATGAGTTTCAACAGAATGCGGGTAAATCCAAAGACGGCATTTGTGGGTAAGCCTTTGGAGTTCGACAACCCGCGAATAGCGTGATAGGCACGGTGGATATAGGCGCTGCCGTCGATGAGATAGAGTGTCGGTTTTGGCTGCATGGTTCTGAAAATCCTCCCGATTTGCGGCTTGCGCCTGAAGTGCGGACCGGTGTCCCCGTGCGAATCGTTTCGCCCGTGAAGGGGCTGTCGTCCCGAGACACTCTCATACCATCCATCGCGTCAAACGACAAGGCAGGAGGGGCTGCAACGGGCAATCCGCGGTGACAATAAGAAACCGAAAGATTACACCGGGTGATCGGATGCGGCGCGAGGTCGAACCTCTCTTGACGATGCCGACAGGCATGTCGATAATTAGTTTCCGTCCATAAATGGCCCTTTTCCGCAATTTCGGCGTCAATCGGCGGAATCGCTTGTGCGGCGTACAGAACCGCCCGCCTCCGCGCAATGCCGCTGATTTCCTTGAACTTGCAGAAAATTGCACATTTCTGGATCGGAAACGTATCAGTGCCCTTAAAGAAACCGTGCATAGGCACTAGTTAGGTCGTAAAAAATGGGAGGGGAAACCGGCAAATCATGACAAAGTCAGCCGCCAAAACAAGCGCTTACCGGCGACGCCGCGAGAAAGAATCGATTTGTCACTGTTGCGGAGCGACGTTTCCGTTCTGCTGGCGGTGCCGCTGCGGGTTCCGGATCTGTCAAGCGTGCATGCAGGAAAACATATGGGGAATGTCGTGCAACGGCATTACATGGCAGTGCCCGGATTGCGGGGACCAGAACGGCTTTGGAAATCAGTGACCATTCAAGATGTCCTCGAGTTGACGCAGACGTTGGATGTGAAAGTCGGCGGCCAGCCTCCGGTTGGCATACGCCACGAAGGCAACCCCGGCGGCCCTGGCAGCGGCTGCATCCAGTTCGGAGTCCCCGATGAAGACCATCTGGTCGGGCGTCAAGGCAAAGTGGTCAAGAATCTTGTTGAGTTGATCCGGGTGCGGTTTGGGGTTGGCGACATCGAGTGCAGTCACCACGAGGTCGAAGGCGTCCTCAAGGCCGTGACTGCGGAGAACGCGGTTCATGGTGTCCGTGCGGTTGGTTGCAACCGCCGTGTGATAGCAGGGTTTCAGATGACGCAGCAGTTTTTTCAAGCCCGGTTCTATCTCCATGAATTGCAGGAAAGGCAGATAGCTCATTTGCTTGCGAAATTCCCTGGCCTGCGCCAGTTGGTTCGCATCATCAAAAAGGTAGGCCAGGGCCTGGTCGACCGTGTGCATGTGAGTGTAGGCAAACTGCTCCGGTGTCATATCCTGCTTGCCGAAATGACGCAGGATATGGTCGTAGTAGGCCGTGTTGGCCTTGACCGTGTCGAACATGACGCCGTCGCAGTCGAAGACCACCGCCTTCACTTTTTTATGATGAACTTCCTTTGGCATCGAGGGATCCGTATGTTTCAGCCCGCAAACACCGGGTGCTGACCGTCGGGTCAATTCGTTTTCCGGGTTTCGGAACCGCTTATTTTGCCATAGACTTGGATGCTGATTTTGGGTTTGACGCGGCTGTCGGTCATAAGGAAGATCGTATCGTAATAACGGCCCGTTTCTTGTTTCAAGTTTTCCACCGTCAGAAGATAAGCCCCGCCCGGCGCCTGTTTCTCCGAGGTGAGCTGGTAGCGGATGTCGCGACCGATCTGTGCCTTTGTTTCGAGGATTTTGAACGGATAGCTTTCCTCCGGCACGATCCGGACCGTTTCCTTGACGGGTTCACCGACTTTGCCGTAGAGACGAATATTTTTGGGTGTTATGGTCGCAAAATTCTTGACCGATCCGCTGATGGTCAGCTGTGTCACGGGTTTTTTGGGATCAGTGGTCACGACCTGGATGGTCTTGCGCAGCGCCTTGCCGCCATAGCCGTTGGTATTGACTTTGATCGTTATCTTTCCCTCGCCACCGGGAGGGATCTGTCTCGTGTACGAGACCGCCGTGCACCCTCAGCCGGTTTTGACCTCCTTGATATCGAGTTCCGCCGTACCGGTATTTTGAACGATGAAATCGTGCTGGACCTCCATCCCGTCAGCCACAGCCTCGAACGGATACTCGGTTTCGGGAAAAACCGCCACCGGGAAAAGGTCGCGGGTTTTGGTGATTTCGATGCGATTATTTTGAGCCCGGTCCCCCGCCGTTTGGGCCATCACGATCGGTTGGGCGCTCCCGATTCCGGCGTATCCGATCCGACTGGCATCGACCCCTTGGGCCACAAGCCAGTTGAAAACGGCCATCGCCCTGTTGCGGGAGAGTTTCATGTCGGCGTCCGTGACACCGGTCGCATCGGTATGACCCTCGACGACGATCCGTAAATTCGGATCCGACTGAAGCTCCTTCAGCAGCGGCTCCAAAGACGGAAGGGACGCCTTTTTCAGAATGGCGGAACCCTGCCCGAAGGTGATCCCCTCGAGAACGGTGCGCTCCGAAATTTGGCTATCGGCAAAAGTGCCGGCCGGCATCAGGCCGGAAAACAGACCGAACCAGATGCCGAGGGCAAGGCCAAAGACGGTATTTCTCATTTAAACCTCCTTTTATGTGCATCGCGATTTATGCTTTGGGGCTCACATCATGAAAAACGGATCGACATCGACAGCGACCGTGACACCGCGCCGGTTGAAAAGCGTCGGATTTTCCGTCATCACCCGCCACACGAACCGATGAAGGGTCCCGGCTCGTTGGCCTTTGAGCAGAATCTGCCACCGGTATTTGCCGGCGATACGCGCCAACGCTGCTTCGATCGGCCCCATCACCTCGACCGACTTTCGCAAGACGTCGTCCTGATGTCCCAGCCGGCGGCATGCCTCCCCGAGTGTACCGGCAAGCGTTTCGGTTTGCCGCTTATCGCGACCCGCTATTTTCAGCTGTATTATCCTTGAAAACGGTGGATATTTCAAGGCCCGACGAAAAACGATTTCTTGCCTGTAAAACGCCCTGAAATCCTGATTTTGAGCGGCCTGAATGCTGAAGTGCTCGGGATTATACGTCTGCAGAATCACCTTGCCGGGTCTATCGCCCCGGCCGGCACGGCCGGCCACCTGGGCCAGCAACTGATAAGTTCGTTCGCCGGCGCGAAAATCCGGAAAACTCATGGAAAGATCCGCACACAAAATGCCCACCAGCGTGATGAACGGAAAATCGTGGCCTTTGGCCACCATCTGGGTGCCGATCAGGATATCGATTCGCCGGTGCCGCAACTCTTTTAATATGCGCACGATCGACCCCCGGCGCGACGTGGTATCGCGGTCCATCCGGGCCAAGCGGGCGGCGGGAAAAAGTTCGGCCACCGAAGACTCGACTTTCTCCGTACCCAACCCCAGATTTTTGATGTGATCCGATCCACACTTGTCGCATGTGGTGGCTGCCGGCCGCATAAATCCGCAATAATGGCACTTGAAAGCGTTGGCCTGCCTGTGCAGCGTCATTGAAATATCACAGTTTTTGCATTTAATCGGTTCGCCGCAGTCCCGACAGACCGGAAAATTGGCAAACCCACGTCGGTTCAGAAAAAGCAGCACTTGTTCCCCGCGCGCCAGGGAGTCCTTCATGGCCTGGTGCAGTTCGGCGGTGATAAAGCGTCCGCTGCCGCGCAGGTCTCTGGATTTTCGCAGGTCGACCACGGTGATCTCCGGCAGCGACCGCTCTTCAACACGTTTGGCCAGGGTTAATTCGACATATTTCTTCTGAGAGGCATTGTGATAGGACTGGATCGAGGGCGTCGCAGATCCCAACAGCACAACGCCTTTATCCAGCTTGGCCCGCACCACGGCCAGATCGCAGGCGTTGTAGCGCAGACGGCCCTCCTGTTTGTATGACGTGTCGTGTTCTTCGTCGACGACAATCAAGCCGACACGCTTAAAAGGTGCAAATACAGCCGAACGGGCGCCAATGGCGATCTGAACCTCCCCGCGACGAATGCGCAGCCACTGATCGTATCGCTGACCGGTCGTCAGCCCGCTGTGCAGCACGGCCACCCGGTCGCCGAAGCGGGCCCTGAAACGACGCTCGATCTGGGAAATCAGCGCAATCTCGGGTATGAGAATCAGGACCGGGTACCCCCGGCCGATGACCGTAGCTGCCAGCTGCAGGTAGACCTCGGTCTTGCCGCTGCCGGTAACACCAGCCAGTAGAAAGGCCGCGAATCCCTTTCCAAGACAATCGGACACTTTATCCACGACCGCCTGCTGGTCACTGTTCAGGACCAAAGGAAGGTCGGGTGAAACGGCATCGCCGAAAGGGTCACGGTAGACCGGTCTGCTCGAGAGGCTCAAATAACCGCTCTCAACCATGGCGTTGATGGTTGTCCGCGTGGTCCGCAAATCGGTCTGCATGTTTTTGATCGATATGCTACCGGCGGCTGTCACACAGTCCCAAATTTTCTTCCGCTGACCGGCCAGCGGGCCGGGGTCGGGAGCAACCGGCGCCGGGGCAACGAACATCTCGTTTTTGGGTCGAATCCGATCGCCCCTCAATTCACGCCCGATCGACACCCAACCACGCTTTTGAAGCGTGTCGAAAACCGCATGCGGGACCCGACCCTTCAAAGTCGCACCGATGTCCGTCAAACGCCTGCTCCCGTTTTCGACCAGCTTCAAAATCTGAGTTTCGATTTCCGAGGTCTTCGTCTGCAATGCCCTTCGCCCGGCATCCGTAATCGACATCGTGGCGAAATCGTAACTGTTCAGTCCGCCGGGCAGGGCACACTTGATCACCTCGCCAATGGGATGGATGTAGTAATCGGCAATCCAGCGAAAAAACGGAACCATCGTTTCCGGAAACAGCGTCGTATCGTCGAGAAGATCCAGGACCGGTTTTATTTCTATCTGCTGCGGCGGTCGATGAAATCCGAGCACATAGCCGGTGACACGGCGCCGCCCGAAGGGCACCAAGACACGCATGCCCGGGGTCGCCAAGCCGATAAGGTCATCCGGCAGACTGTAGGTGAAGGTTTGGTAGACCGGCAGGGCAGCCGCCACTTCGATGGTATCCAGCCTGTCGGGCGTTAAGTCCGGCATCTTTCCTCATTTATGGACCTATTGAACAGAATATTTGATAACCATCCCACACTATAGTATAATACGGGATAAAATTGAATCGGACAGGTTTTCGGAAATCACAAGGATAGAGGAGGACTATATGCATAAATTGATCAAACAATCCACGGTTCTTTTAATCGCACTTTCACTGGTTCTTATTCCGCTCGGCAGTCAGGTGCTGGCCCAGGCCGAGGTCGATGAAGCCAACCCCAGCGCCGGCTCCATGACGTATGATCTGTTTGTTATGCGGCCCCTCGGCGCCGTAGCCACAATTGCCGGTTCGGCCGTGTTCGTCCTCTCCCTGCCCTTTACCGCTATTTCCAAAACCATTCCGACGGCATCCGAAAAACTGGTCAAGGACCCCTTTCATTTCACGATGACCCGGCCGTTGGGTACGTGGTAATCGCATTGACCGCTGATCTGTTTTCTTGACATCCTGGCGTTTTCCCTATATTCCAATGCCCCGAGCGATATGAGAAGGGGGGATACCGGACTCCGGCATCCCTCCCCTCTGCCTGCCTCCAAGGGTTCACGAAAAAATAAATTTGCAATTTTGGGCGTTGAGGCGCCCCGCCGGTAAGGTGTAAAACTCCAGAATATCATGATATTCTGAGTTTTTACACCAGTAGTCGGACGGGATGCATCGGCGTCCAAAATGTGACGTTATTTATGGGTGAGCCCTTACCAAAAAGAACAACACCTTCTAATGAAACACTAACTAAATGCTCATAGCCCTGGGCCTCCACGGTGCATGAAAATGACGCGGCGGAGCCCGGATGAGCGGTTGCAAAAAGCGGCTGACTGTCTGAGTCGCTTACGGGGTCTTAGACCGGACCCTATGCAGATGCCGCTTGGAAGGCACGATCTTCAAGCTGCATTCGATCTCATTGTTTAAAAACGGGCCTGGTCCGGGCTTAGAACCCGTTGGCGGCAAGTTTCAGCCGTCTTTCGAAAGCGTTCATCCGGGCGGAGGTGCCCACCTTATTTTCGAACTAAAAACATGATTTCGGCCACAATCAGATCAGGGTACGGCGGCGCCTCTGGCCGCATGCACACAGTTTGATCGTGAAAGAAACTGCACCATTTTGGCGTCGTTTCATGCGAGATCTCAGGTTGCTGGTTTCAGGAGTTGGGGGTTGGTAACACCTGAAGCCCTATTCCGATAAACCAACAGGTTTCACGTCAACAACATATCTACGCTTCTTGCGCAGAAGTAACGATCTAAGACCCTAAGGAGGCACCATGCCAGTCCATGAGGTGAACCATCCACTTATTAAGCACAAACTGGGGCTCATGCGGGAACAAAAGATCACGACCAAAGATTTTCGGGACCTTGCATCCGAGCTGGGCAACCTGCTTACCTATGAAGCCACCAAGGACATGGAAACCGAAAAGGAAATCATTCAGGGTTGGGCCGGTCCGGTGGAAGTGGAAAGGATCAAGGGCAAGAAAATCACAGTGGTACCGATTCTAAGGGCCGGGCTCGGAATGATGAACGGCGTACTCGATCTGATTCCCTCTGCCAAGGTAAGCGTCGTCGGACTCTACCGCAACGAAGATACGCTGAAACCGGTCAAATATTACGTCAAGCTGACCGGTGCCATCGACGAACGGATTGCGCTGATTCTCGATCCCATGCTGGCCACCGGAGGCACCGTGGTCGAGACCATTACCTTGCTGAAAGCCGCCGGTTGCAAAATCATCAAGGGTCTTTTTCTCGTCGCTGCCCCCGAAGGGATCAAAAGAGTCGAGAAATTTCATCCCGATGTCGACATCTATGTGGCCGCTATCGATGAAAAACTGAACGATATCGGCTATATTCTGCCGGGCCTCGGCGATGCCGGAGACAAGATCTTCGGGACGAAATAAACTGAAAGGAGAAAGATTCCATGACGCAGAAGGATGCGCCCGTTGAAAACCATCTCGGTTTCAAGGGACCCCTCGTGGGCGCTCAGATGCTCTTTGTCGCTTTCGGCGCCTTGGTACTGGTGCCTCTTCTGACCGGACTCGACCCCAACGTGGCTCTGTTTACCGCCGGAGCGGGCACCCTGCTGTTTCAGGCGGTGACCAAACGGATGGTGCCGGTTTTTCTGGCTTCTTCCTTCGCGTTCATTGCACCGATCATTTACGGGGTGCAAACATGGGGGATCCCTCCAACCCTTTGCGGCTTGGCTGCCGCCGGTTTGGTCTACATACTGCTGAGCATCGGCATCAAGTTTTTCGGTCGCAGCTTTTTAAACCGCATTCTGCCACCGGTGGTCGTGGGGCCGGTCATCATGGTCATCGGTCTGATCCTGGCACCGGTGGCTGTTCACATGGCAACCGGCAAAACCGGTGACGGATCGGCCGTTCTGGTGCCGGAGAAAACCGCCCTGATCGTGTCCATGACCACCCTCCTGGCCACTATTCTCGTCTCTCTGCTGGGTCGGGGGCTGCTGAGGCTGATACCGATTCTAATCGGTGTCGGTATCGGTTATCTTGTCTCGGTCCCCTTCGGGTTGGTCGACCTGTCTCCGGTTGCCAAAGCCGCCTGGGTGGCGGTGCCGAACTTTGTCTTCCCGCGCTGGAACCTCGAGGCCGTCATCTTCATCGTTCCGGTGGCGATTGCGCCGGCCATCGAACACTTCGGTGACATTCTGGCCATCGGCAGTGTCACCGGTAAAGACTACCTGGACGACCCGGGCATTCACCGCACCTTGCTCGGCGACGGTTTGGCCACGAGCATGGCCTCTTTTCTGGGTGGGCCACCGAATACAACCTATTCCGAAGTGACCGGTGCCGTCACTCTCACCCGTATGTACAATCCGCGCATCATGTCATGGGCGGCGGGCTTTGCTATCCTGCTGGCGTTTATCGGAAAACTGGGGGCCTTGCTTCAGACGATCCCGGTGCCGGTGATGGGCGGCATCATGCTGCTGTTATTCGGCGCCATCACGGTCGTTGGACTGAACACCCTCGTGAGGGCCGGAGAGGACCTGACCGAAGCGCGGAACATGATCATCGTCGCCGTCATACTGGTGTTCGGTATCGGGGGGATGTCGCTTTTTACCCTGGGAGGGATCGGGCTGGCCGGAATCATCGGGGTCGTCTTGAATCTGGTACTGCCGAGGCGCAAACCGGAGTGATTATTTATTTCTGCGGGGCCCGCTGAATAATCGGGCCCCGCAGAAATAAATGACAGTTACAGATGGATATTAGTCCAGTGCCCATCCGCGGTTTCATAACGGGCACTGATAAGTTTCCGATCCAGAAATGTGCAATTTTTCGCAAGTTCAAGGAAATCAAGGAATTGCGCGGAGGCATACTTTTGTATGCCGCACAAGCAATTCCGCCGATTGACGCCGAAATTGCGGAAAAGGGCCATTTCTGGACGGAAACTAGTCTATTTTGAGGACCTTGGCCCCCCTGATCTTGCCTTTTTTTAATTCCAACAACGCCGTGTTGGCCTCTTCGAGTCGGTATTCCTGAACATCAGGCTTGAAGGGAATCTCAGCAGCCGCCTGCAGGAATTCACTGACATCCCGCCGCGCCACGTTGGCCACGCTCTTGATTTCTTTTTCCATCCAAAGGTGCTGCGGATAGTCGAGTGTTAGAAGTGCGTCCTTGTCGGCGTCTTCCTTTCGAATGGCGTTGATCACAAGCCTGCCGCCCGTTTCCAGGTTTTTTAGCGCCGCCACGACCGGTTTCCAGGCCGGAGTGGTGTCGATAATGCAGTGGAGTCTTTCCGGTGCCGTCTCGGCGCTGTCACCGGCCCAGACGGCACCGAGTTCGACCGCAAACGCCCGCTCTTGCGGACTTCTGGCAAAGACGAAGACCTTTGCTTGCGGATGCGTGTAGCGCACGGTTTTTAAGACCATATGACCCGAAGCGCCGAATCCGGTCAAACCGAGGTTTTGACCATTTTCAAGCCCCGTCAATCGCAACGAACGCCAGCCGATGGCACCCGCACACAGCAATGGTGCCGCTTCGGCATCGGTGAAGACCTCAGGAATTGGATAGGCGAAGTCTTCCGCAACTTTCGTGAACTGGGCGTATCCGCCGTTTACATCACGACCGGTGGCCTCGAATGCCTTGCAAAGGTTTTCTTCCCCGGCCCGGCAGTGCCCGCACCGACCACAGGCGGCATGAATCCACGCGATGCCGACCCGGTCGCCGACTCGAAATCTTCCCGCCCCCGGACCGTTTTGTATGACCCGGCCCACCACCTGGTGTCCCAATATCACCGGAAAAGCGGGTGGAGGCGTGCGCCCCTCGATTTCATCCAGTTCAGTGTGACACACACCGCAGGCGGACACCTTGACCAAAACTTCCTTGTCGCCCGGCAACGGCTCGGCCATCTCGACCGGCACCACCGGTGTCTTGTTCTCCGCAAGGTTGCAGAGCTGCTTCAAGATCATGGCTTTCACGAGGCTATCCTCCCAAACAATTCTGGACCGCTCAAAGGTTTGAATTAAACCCCGTGTCCATTGGCAGTTTCATTAAAGACACGGATGAGTTTCCGACAGGCTCAACAGGCACAACCGGTAAACCGGCTAAACCATGTAGAAGCGCCAGGCACAGAAGTAATCGTCAGGATGCGAGTCCGGCGGGCATGCGATGCACTCGGTCGTGATGCGGGGATCGATCGCGCGTGCAAAATACGTGTATTCCACCAGCCCGCCTGATTTGCAGGGATAATCGTCAAGGCCCTTGCGCTTGCGCGCCGCCTGCACCCGGCAGGCATCCATGCGGAAAACGAAACTGTCGGCTCCCTCGTCGACAAAGGACTGGGTGTTGATTCGGGCGTAGAGACGGTATTGCAGTGCTTTCTTCAGTCCTTCCAAGCCGGGCCGATCGGAAAGATCGAGGAACCGTTTGATCGACCAGGCCTCGAACGGCGAGAAATGGGCCCAACACGAGTCGTTGCAGCGCTTGGCATCATTCATGCCGTGCTCGAATTCCACCGCCTGGAACCAGACCCCGTCGTTGGCCAACCAGTTCACCGCCACGCTGTCCAAGAGCACAAGCAAAGACGCTTTCGGCATCTTCAACAGAGGCTCGGGCACACCGTCATCCAGTGTAAACCCCAACTGCTCGGACAAGCGCTTGAGCTGAATGCCCCTGCTCCGTTCGGAGGCCGCGCCAAGAGCCTCAAGGGCCGCTTCCATTCCCATCTGGTGTCGCACCTCGTTGAACCAGAGCCCGTAATGGATGACGATGCGATGAAACATGTCCATGAACAGGCGCGCCAATTCCTTCTGCGACAGATCTCCGATTTCATCCGGCAATGACGTCATGATCGTCTCCGATGTGGTCGATTCGGTTGGGCATCGCTGCGATACATATCTATGACAGCTTCTTCCCTCAGCGAGAGCTACCATGATCTAAAACCCGGCTTTATCAGGAAGCTGTGAGCCGTCAAACCGCTGGATCTTCATGGGCAAACCGGCCAACCGTCTAAACGGCTCAACGGGCTAACGGACAAAACGGGCAAAACGGGTCAACCTACCGGTATTTCTCCGGCAGCACCGCCCTGTCGCCCCAGTCCGCCGGCAGCTTCTGGTCCGGCTTTTCTCCCATCTTTTCCTTGCGCTTCCTGAGGCCGGGACGTCCAAATTCCGGATGACCCCCCTTGAGGGTGCGGCCGTTGATGGCGGCCTCACTGCGCAGCCTTATGCCCGCAGTGCGTTCGATCTGCCGCCCAAGCCAGAGCACCCGATCGACGTCGTAGCCGTGGGCGATACCCATCTCGTCGATCTGCACCAGCATGTCTTCCAGGCAGGTCAAGCCCACATATCGGGGATCCTTGTAGTAGTACTCACCGGTACCCGGCACCGGACAATCATCCAGAAAGTTGGCCGGTTGCCCACCCATACCGCCGAGGGTCGCCTCGAAATGGGTGATGCCGGCCTGCAGGGCGGCCAGTACCGACGCGGATGCCACGCGTTTGGTTTCGTGAAAATGGCCGATGTGGACAGACGTGTCCGGAATTTCGTCCAGAATCATGGAGAAATAGCGGTACACTTCCGGAGCCGAGGCACTGCCATCGTGATCGGCGTGCTCGATGTCGGATGCACCGATAGACAGCCAGCGCTTGGTGAACTCTACGGCATCTTTCAAATCGGTGGCCCCGGCAATCGGGCTGCCCCAGATGGTGCTGACCGTACCGCACATTTTCAGGCCCGCGTCCCGGCACTTTTGGATAGAACGCTCGGCTTCCTTCCAGTACTCTGGCAAGGTTGTGCCGGAATTGGCAAAATGGTGCTGTTCTTCCGTGGACACCATCATCAGGCAGCGGTCCGGGCCGACCCCTTTCTCCTTCAGTCGAATCGCCTGGTCCACGGCCCCCTCCCGGATGGTGACGGCCGTTACGCAGATGTCATCCGGATTGATACCGCGTTTGGCGCAGCGTTTTTTAAAAAGATCGCTCCGCAAGGCAGCCAATACCTCCTCGGCGTCACTGAACTGGGGCATAAGATACGGGTTGCCGAGGTTTGTCACCTCGATGTTTCGGCAGCCGGCAAAAATCATTTCCTGAGCATAGAATATTTTTGCACGGGTTGAGATGAATTTTTCGAGATGTTGAAATCCATCTCGGACCGTAATGTCACCGATGGTCACTTTCTTGGGCATTCTCGGAAAAATTTTCCAGTAATCATATTCGGTCATACTTTCACCTCACCTGCAAATAAGTTCGTTGTTGGTTAATCAAGTCGAATACTCTTTCTAAACAGTCGTGGTCCTGCAGGCCGCCACGGTGCATGAAAATGACGCACCGGAGCCCGGATGAGCGGTTGAGAACAGCGGCTGACTGTCTGAGCCGCCTCCGGGATCTTAGGTCGGACCCTTATCCTCAGGCCCGCGCAACGCACAATCTTGGATTGGCATCATAATCTTTTTTTATATCCGGGCCGGGTCCGGTCTTAGAGCCCGTTGGCGGCGAGTTTCAGCCGCCTTTCGGAACCGGTTATCCGGGCGGAGGGGCCTACCTTATTTTCATGTTAAAGTCACTCACTCCCCAACCGGCCAACGGGCTGACGGGCAAACCGGCCAAACTTACCTTTACCTCCCCTTGTACACCGGCTTGCGCTTCTCCCGAAAAGCCGTCAATCCCTCCAGACGGTCTTCGGTCGGAATGCAAACCCAGTAAGCATTTGATTCGATAGCCAGTCCGGTTTGCAAATCGGTTTCCAGGCCGTAGTTGATCGCATACTTGGCCTGCTCGATGGCGATGGGGCCGGTTTCGCAGATCATTGCCGCCATATTCCGGCATTCGGCGAGAAGCTCTGACGGTTCGCATATTTTATTGGCCAGACCGATGTCGAGGGCCTCGACGGCGTCCACCCGGCGGCCGGTGAAAATCAACTCCTTGGCCTTGCCTTTGCCGACCAACCGCGGCAGCCGCTGGGTCCCGCCGGCACCCGGGATAATGGCCAGACGGGTTTCGGTCAATCCCATGCTGGCCGTTGCGGCGACGACGCGTATGTCGCTGGCCAGTGCCAGTTCAGTGCCGCCGCCGAGGGCAATGCCGTTTACCGCGGCAACCACCGGTTTGTTCAGATATTCGATGGCGGTGAATAGACTGCGGATCGTGTATATGTACTCTCTTACTTTTTCCGGACTCAAACCCGCCCGCTCCTTGAGGTCCGCACCGGCACAGAAGGCCTTCTCGCCCGCTCCGGTAACGACGAGCACCCGAACATCGGCCCTGAACCGCACCGCATCGATTTCATCGGCCAGGGCGTGCAGCAAAGCAAAATTCAAACTGTTCATGACCTCGGGACGATTGAGGGTCAGCATCAGAACACCTCCGGCCTCTTCCCTGAGTAAAACATCTTCTCCCATAACTCACCCCCCGTAATAGAATCGCCCAGCGATTGTATTTCCAAACCACAGAACAACCAAAGTTCGTCAGCCTTCTAATTGCCCCTTCCGACCCCAAACGCCCACTTCAATTCACCCCCTTAGAGAGCGGCGAAGCCGCGTTTCATATAATCCCATGCCAACTCCAAACAACCATGCGGAAAATGACCGCTCAAAAGTCCAGCGACCTTTCCAATCTCAACCCGCTTGCCCTTGCTCCACCGCCCCCGAGAGCGGCGAAGCCGCGTTTCATAAATTTTCAACAGAACCGCAACGCGGTTCTGTTGAAAATTTATTTTAGCACCCAATAAACCGAGAAATCACAATCCGCTGCACCTCCGACGTCCCCTCCCCTATTTCGAGCAGTTTGTGGTCCCGGTAAAACCGCTCAACCTGATACTCCTTCATCAGGCCATAGCCGCCGTGAATCTGAACCGCATGATCCGCCACCCGGCCCATGACCTCCGAGCAGTAGAGTTTGGCCATTGCAGCCGCTTTTTCGAAAGGCCGGCGCTTGTCCCTGAGCCAGCAGGCCTTGTAGAGCAGGTTTCGGGCGCATTCGATTTCAACGGCGCAGTCGCTCAGCTTGAACGCCACCGCTTGAAATTTTGAAATCGGTTGTCCGAATTGCACCCGTTCACGGGCGTATTTCAGAGCCATTTCATAAGCGCCCTGGGCTCCACCGAGCCCCATGGCGGCAATCGACAGCCGGCCGCCGTCCAGGGTTTTGAGCATCTGGTGGAAACCGTCTCCCTGGCGGCCCAGAATGTTTCCCGCCGGGATGCGCACGTTGTCGAAGTAGAGTTCGGCCGTGTTGGATGACCGCCACATCATCTTACGGTGCATCGGTACGGCCTTGAAACCCGGCGTGCCGTGCTCGACCAGAAAGCAGGTGTACTCGGGCTTGCCGTCGGGTCGTTTTCCGGTGACGGCCTGGACGGTGACTCCCATCGACATGTCGCAGGCGGCATTGGTGATGAAGATCTTTGAGCCGTTCAAGACCCATTCGTCGCCGTCCGGCTCCGCCGTGGTCCGGCTGCCGCCGGCATCGGAGCCGGCCGTCGGCTCCGTCAAGCCGAAACCCCATAGTGCCTCGCCGCGACAAAGCGCGGGAAGGTATTTTTCCTTCTGCGCCTGCGTGCCGAAGTAGTAGATCGGACCGATCCCGAGGGAGTTGCCGGCAGCGATTGTGGCGGCCTGCGATCCGTCCACACGGGCGATTTCTTCCACGGCGATGATGTAGGACAAGTAATCCAGCTCTTGACCGTCGAAATCCTCCGAAACGAACATCCCAAAGAGACCGATCTCCCCCATCTTGCGGGTGAGTTCCGGCGAAAATTCTTCTTTCTCGTCCAGTTCACCGGCCAACGGGGCGATTTCGCTTTCGGCGAAACGACGGACCTCTTTGCGGATCATCTCCTGTTCTCTGCTCAGATCAAAATCCACTGCACCCTCCTTTATACGGACCGCATATTGAACGAGCGCTCGCTCAAGTAGCTATAAATTAACTGCACGCCCTTGCAGTTGTCAACAGGTTTCTTTTCGTCTTCCAGCGGTGGAGAAAAGGTTCCCTAATAATTATTTTATGTTATTTCAGTTAGATAAAATTCTGTAAAAGGAACGACCGCCCCGGTCATGTGATAGCCGTTTTTCGTGGAAATCCTTGACAATAAATTGACCGATATGTTAGAAATTTGAATGAGCGCTCGCTCAGATTTCTCGAATCAACACCGGCGGTTGGTGCGCCCGACCTCAACCGGCATACGGAAGATCTCTCATGCAGAAGGCCAGCCGCACAAATGACATCCCGACGCAAATCAAAAATCCCGAGCTCGTCGATCGACGACGCCGCCAGATTGCAGAATCCGCGGTTAAACTGTTTATAAAAAACGGTTTTCATAAAACCACTACGCGCCAGATCGCCCAGGCGACCGGTTTCTCTATTGGATCCCTGTATGAGTACGTGGCTTCCAAGGAGGATGTTCTGTACCTGGTTTGCGATTCCATTCACGCCGAGGTCGAACGTCTGGTGGCCGACACAATGGCCAAAGCCGGCGGCGGCCGCAATGCCCTGGCCCAGGTGATCCGGGAATATTTTCACGTCTGCAACCGCATGAGCGACTTTATTCTTCTCATTTACCAGGAAACCCGCTCACTGCCGGCCCAGTGGCGAAAAAGGGTGCTTGAGAACGAACTCCGTATCACGGGTCTTTTCGTCGAGGTGCTGGCCGACATCGCTTCATCAGGCGGCCTGCCGCATCTCGACGACCGTCAAATCGAAATGGCCGCCCACAACATCTCGGTTTTGGGCCACATGTGGACGTTCAGGCGCTGGTTTTTCAGCCGCCATTACACGATCGAGGAGTATATCGAGTTACAAACCGAGTTTGTCTTGCGCATGTGCACCTCAGCATCCGGCTGATGGTCAAACGGCACTGACGACGGTTTGGGGTAAGGACTCACGAGAGAACAAGTCGGCCATTATGGATGGGACCTTTTATCTGAATGTGGGCAATTATAGGCTTTACGATAAAGATTTTGGCAAGGCCAGAGGCAGGAGGCTGTATTGTAATACGCCGACGACCGATAACGCGGTCCAAAACCTTTATCGTAAAGCCTATAGTGATACCGGTACCGCTTCACCGGGACTTTCGGTCGAGGCACAGGAGGGGGTATGAGCCAGGAAGTTGACGTTTACACACCCAAAAACAACATTCGTGTGATTACCGCTACGTCTCTTTTCGACGGGCACGACGCCGCTATCAACATCATGCGCCGCATTCTCCAGGCCACGGGGGTGGAGGTCATCCATCTCGGCCACAATCGTTCGGTCCAGGAGATCGTCGATGCGGCAATCGAAGAAGATGCCCAGGGTGTGGCTGTATCGAGCTACCAGGGCGGGCACATCGAATTCTTCAAATACATGGTTGATCTTCTCAGGGAAAGAAACGCCGATCACATCAAGGTCTTTGCCGGCGGCGGAGGGGTCATCGTCCCCGAAGAGATCAAGCAACTGGAAGCCTACGGTGTCTCCAAAATCTATTCGCCAGAGGACGGTGCCAGCAAAGGTCTTCAGGGAATGATCAACCACATGGTGCGGCAGCTCGATTTTTCGACCGTCAAGAGTTTCACCTTTAACTTAGACGCGCTTGATCCCGAGAACAAATTGATGGTGGCCAACCTGATTACCGCCGTGGAACAGGCCAAAGCAAAGCAAAACGGTCACCTGGCGCAATTGCGGACCCAGCTGCAGGCGCTTTCTCGCGACCGCAAGGTGCCGGTCATCGGGATCACGGGAACCGGTGGTGCCGGCAAATCCTCCTTGACCGACGAGCTGATCATCCGCCTGTTGCACGATTTGAAAAATATCCACGTTGCCATTATCAGCTGTGACCCATCGCGGCGCAAGACCGGCGGCGCGCTGTTGGGTGACCGGATTCGGATGAATGCCATCGGCAGCCCCAGGGTCTACATGCGGTCTCTGGCCACACGGAGTTCCCAAACCGAACTCCCCGAAGCCCTCGCCGAATGCGTCCTGGTGGCCAAAGCGGCGGGATTCGACCTTATCATTGCCGAAACAGCCGGAATCGGCCAGGGGGACTCCAGGATCATCGACATGGTGGACGTTTCCCTCTATGTCATGACCAGTGAGTTCGGTGCCGCCTCCCAACTCGAAAAGATCGATATGCTCGATTTTGCCGATCTCGTGGTCGTCAACAAGTTCGAGAAACGCGGCGGCGAGGACGCCGTGCGTGATGTTCGCAAACAAGTCCAGCGCAACCGCAATGCCTGGAACAAAACGCCGGAAGAGATGCCGGTCTTCGGGACCATTGCCTCCAAGTTCAACGATGACGGCGTGACCGCACTGTACCGCGCCCTGCTCGACACCATCGCGGAAAAAACCGACGTCACCTTCCGTTCCAACCTGCCGCGACCGGAATCCAGGACATCGACCTCCAAGACGATCATCATTCCGCCGGATCGGACCCGTTATCTGGCCGAAATCGCCGATACGGTGCGGCGCTATCACCAGCAGACGGCAGCGCAGGCGGAAGCCCTCCGCAAATCCTGGCACATCGATGAAACCCTAAAACTGCTGGGGGACGAACCGGCCGAGTTGGTCACCAGGCTCACGGAAGAAGCGAGCGCAGCCCGGGAAAACATCCGGGATGACTCCCGCCGGGTGTTGAACGAATGGCAGACGGTCAAGGAAGCCTACGGGCGCGACGAGCTGGTGTACGCGGTACGCGACCGCGAAATCCGCGTTCCCCTTTTCACCGAGTCGCTGTCCCACCAGAGGATACCGAAAATCGTGCTGCCCGGATTCAAGGATCCCGGCGAGATCTACCGCTGGATGCGCGAAGAAAACGTTCCGGGCCGCTTTCCTTTCACGGCCGGGGTATTCCCGCTCAAGCGCATGGACGAGGACCCCACGCGCATGTTTGCCGGAGAAGGCGACCCGGACCGGACCAACCGTCGCTTCAAGCTCCTTTCCGCCGATTACGAGGCCAAGCGTCTGTCCACCGCTTTTGATTCGGTGACCCTTTACGGTTATGACCCGGATCGGCGTCCGGACATTTACGGCAAGGTCGGCACCTCGGGGGTCAGCATCTGCACGCTGGACGACGTCAAGGTGCTTTACAGTGGCTTCGACCTGTGCGCATCCAACACGTCTGTCTCGATGACCATTAACGGCCCGGCACCGATTCTTCTGGCCATGTTTCTCAATGCCGCCATCGATCAGCAGGTGGACCGGTACACGGCCGAAAACGACAACCCGCCATCGTCGGAAGTATACCAAAACATTCGCGCCGACGTCCTGGCCAACGTTCGCGGCACGGTTCAGGCCGATATCCTCAAGGAAGACCAGGGGCAGAACACCTGCATTTTTTCAATCGACTTCGCCCTCAAGATGATGGGTGATATCCAGGAATACTTCATCAACAAGAATATCCGCAATTTCTATTCGGTGTCGATTTCCGGGTATCACATCGCCGAGGCCGGAGCCAATCCGATCTCCCAGCTGGCCTTCACGCTGGCCAACGGGTTTACCTACGTCGAATACTACCTGTCACGCAACATGCCGATCGACAGCTTCGCACCGAACCTCTCTTTCTTCTTCTCCAACGGCATGGACCCGGAGTACACCGTGATCGGTCGGGTGGCCCGGCGAATCTGGGCCGTTGCCATGCGCGAGAAATACACCGGGTCCCTGCGGTCGCAGATGCTCAAGTACCATATCCAGACCTCGGGCCGCTCCCTGCACAGCCAGGACATCCAGTTCAACGATGTCCGCACGACCCTGCAGGCACTCATCGCCATCTACGACAACTGCAACAGCCTCCACACCAACGCTTTCGACGAGGCGATCACCACTCCCAGCACCGAATCGGTGCGGCGCGCTCTGGCGATCCAGATGATCATCAACCGCGAATGGGGGTTGACCAAGAATGAAAACCCCAACCAGGGCAGCTTCCTCGTCGAGGAGCTCACCCGGCTGGTGGAGGAAGCCGTTTTAATGGAGTTCGACCGCATCACCACGCGCGGCGGCGTGCTGGGCGCCATGGAAACCGGCTACCAGCGCAGCAAAATCCAGGAAGAATCGATTTACTACGAAACCCTGAAACACACCGGCCGCATGCCGATCATCGGGGTCAACACGTTTCGTGACCCGCACGCCAGCCAGAACGATTTCATCGAAACCGTAGAATTGGCGCGAGCCACCGAAGAAGAGAAAGACTCGCAGCTCAAGCGCCTGGAAGACTTCAAGAGAACCCACGCCGAAGAAGCACCCCGGGCCCTGAAGCGCCTGCAGCAGACGGCGCTCGGCAATAGCAACATTTTCGCCGAACTGATGGACAGCGTGCGGGTCTGCTCACTGGGCCAGATCACCCAGGCCCTGTACGAGGTCGGCGGTCGGTATCGCAGAAACATGTAATTTTCGATTCAGAAACGGATCTTTTACGCAATCTCTGCGTCAATCTTCGAAATAGATTGTGCGACGTACTAAAAGTACGTCTCCGCTCAATTTCTCTATTTCCTTGATCTTGCGCAAAATCTCTCGCTTCTGAATCGAAAATACATAAGGTAATTATACAAGGAGAACACGTCATGAGAGAAGCGGTAATTGTTAGTGCGGTTCGAACGGCCCTGGGTAGTTTCAACGGATCACTGGGAAGCATTGCCGCCACTCGGCTCGGTGCAATCGTCATCGACGCGGCGATCCATCGGGCCGGAATTCCCAAAGAAGAGGTCAACGAGGTCATGATGGGGCAAGTACTGCCGTGTGGGTACGGCCAGAACCCCGCCAAGCAGGCCGCTGTCAAGGCCGGCCTGCCTTGGGCTGCGGAGTGTATCACGATTAACAAGGTCTGTGGATCAGCCTTGAAGACGGTCATGCTTGCGGCCCAGGCCATACAGGTGGGGGATGCGGACGTGGTGGTGGCCGGCGGTATGGAGAACATGAGTCGCGCCCCTTATTACCTCGAAAAGGCGCGCTTCGGCTACCGCATGGGTCCAGGCCAGCTGCAGGACCACATGGTCCACGACGGCCTCTGGGATGCGGTCAACGATTTTCATATGGGTGTGTCCAACGAACTTTGTTCCACAAAATACGATATCAGCCGTGAAGACCAGGACCGCTACGCAGCGGAATCCTACCGCCGGACCCTGGCGGCCATTTCGGCAGGAAAATTCAAAGATGAAATCGTACCGGTGGAGATCCCGCGTCCCAAAGGAGAACCGGTCATCTTCGAAAAGGACGAGTGCCCAAGGGAAACCCCTTACGATCTTCTCGCTGGGATGAAACCGGCCTTCCAGAAGGGCGGGGTCGGCACGGCCGGCAATGCCTCGATCATCAGCGACGGTGCCGCAGCGGTGGTGGTCATGGCACGGGAGAAAGCCGAGGCGCTGGGATGTCGCATCATAGCGACCATCGGCGCGCAGGCATCTTCCGGCATCGACATGAAGTACGTCCTGGTGGCGCCGATTTGGGCCGTCCCCAAATGCCTTGCAAAGGAGGGCATCACCAAAGAAAAAGTCGATCTATACGAGATCAACGAGGCCTTCAGCGGCTCGACCGTGGCTGTCCTGCGTCAGCTCGACCTGGACCCCTCGATCGTCAATGTCAACGGCGGCAGCGTGGCCCTGGGCCACCCGATCGGCGCCAGCGGCTGCCGGGTGCTGGTAACCCTGCTGCACGAAATGATCAAACAGGACAAGAAAATCGGTCTGGCCTCTCTTTGCCTGGGCGGCGGGGAAGCAGTGGCGATGATCGTTAAAAGATAGAAATCGGGTTTCCCGGGTTGCGAGTTACGCGCTATTCCGCAGCCCGAAACCCGTGACTCGCGACATTTGTCGCTTACCGCGAATCGAATAAAGGGGGGTAATATGACTATCCAGACACTCGGTGTCATCGGCGCTGGACAAATGGGAAGCGGCATCGCTCAGGTGGCTGCCGCGAGCGGGTTGACGGTCGTCATGAACGATATAAAACCGGAATTTGTCCAGCGCGGCCTGGTAACCATCGACAGAATTCTGGCACGCAGTGTCGAAAAGGGCAAAATGAGCGCCGAAGAAAAAGCGACCGTGCTGAAAAGAATTCAAACCAGTGTCGACCTGAAAGACATGGCCGCCGCGGATTTTGTCGTTGAAGCGGCCACGGAAAACGAACCGTTGAAATTTCAAATTTTTAGGAGTCTGGACGAATTTTGCCAGCCCCACGTCGTCTTGGCAACCAACACCTCATCTATTCCCATCGGCCGTATCGCCGCACAAACCGGCCGCCCGGAAAAGGTCATCGGCATGCACTTCATGAACCCGGTGCCACTGATGAAGCTGGTGGAAGTCATCCGAGGCATCGCCACCTCGGATGAGACCTTCAAGCTCACCTGGGACCTGGCCTTGAAATTCGACAAGACGCCGGCCGAGTCAAACGACTATCCCGGATTTATCGCCAATCGCATCCTGATGCCGATGATCAACGAGGCGGTGTACTGCCTGTTTCACGGGGTGGGAACCCGTGAAGACATCGACACGGTGATGAAGCTTGGCATGAACCACCCGATGGGCCCGCTGGCCTTGGCCGACCTGATCGGACTGGACACCTGTCTGGCCATCATGGAGACGCTCTACAAGGGTTTTTGCGATTCAAAATACCGCCCCTGCCCCCTGCTGCGGAAATATGTCGAGGCCGGCTGGCTCGGTCGCAAAAGCGGAAAAGGATTCTACGATTACACCACCTGACGGTTTTTCCGTTAGCCGGTCGACCCGTTTTACCGGCCGGATTTTACTATTGCGGTGAACTTTATGCAGCAAAATGCCCCAAAAGGCCGGTCCATAACCGGAGGGGGTGCGATGGCATTTGCCTTGAACGACGAGCAGTTGATGATCCAGGCAATGGTGCGGGAATTTGCCCGCAAGGTCCTGGCCCCTACCGCGGCCGAACGCGATCGCACCAAGGAATTTCCGGCCGAAAACCTTAAAAAAATGGGCGAACTCGGGCTTCTGGGCATGATGGTGCCGATGGCGTACGGAGGCGAGGGGGCCGACACTCTCAGCTACGTGGCGGCCCTGGCCGAGGTTGCCAACGCCTGCGCCGCCACGGCGGTCGTCATGTCGGTCCACAACTCGATTGTGTGCGAGAGCATTCTACGCTTCGGCACGGAAGACCAGAAGCAAAAGTACCTCAAGCCGCTCGCCACCGGGCGACGCATCGGCGCATTCGCACTGACCGAACCGCATGCCGGCTCGGACCCGGTGAGCCAGAGCACCGCGGCCGTTCGGGACGGAAAGACTTACGTCATCAACGGCAGCAAGCGGTTTACAACCACCGGCAAGAACTCTGGGTTGGTGATCGTGACCGCCAAAACCGACGAAGCTCTGCGTCACAAGGGCATCAGCGCCTTTTTAGTGGAAAAAAATACGCCCGGCCTGGTGGTCGGCCGTGAGGAAGAGAAAATGGGCCTGCGGGCTTCGGACACGACCGATTTGATTTTCGAAGACTGTCGCGTGCCGGAAGAAAACCGTCTCGGCCAGGAGGGGGATGGATTCAAGATCGCGATGACGGCCCTGGACGGCGGCCGAATCGGCATCGCGGCTCAGTCGGTCGGCGTGGCCCAGGCGGCATTCGATGCGACCGTCAAATATGTGAAACAGCGCGAACAGTTCGGCCGGAAGATATCCAAGTTTCAGGGCCTGCGGTGGATGATTGCCGACATGGCAATGGAGATCGAAGCGGCCCGGCAGCTGATGTATGTGGCGGCGGCGATGAAGGATCGCGGTGTAAAATTCACCGCCCAGGCGTCCATGGCCAAACTGTTTGCCTCCGAAATGGTGAACCGCGTTACCGCCAAGGCGATCCAGCTCCACGGCGGCTATGGCTTCACACAGGATTACCCGGTCGAACGCTACTATCGTGATGCCCGGGTATTTACGATTTACGAAGGCACCTCGGAAATCCAGCGGGTCGTCATCTCCAACGAAATCTTAAAAGACCGCCGCATCCCTTAAATCATAGTGAAATCGGCACCCGATTTCACTATGATTTAAATTTACGCGTCGCCAACTCAATATCCTCCGGGCAGAACACAAACAGACATTTTGCCTCGGGTGAAGATACCGAACCGTAGACATAGTTGATGTTGATTCCCTCCTCGCCGAATTTGCTGGCAATTTTGGCCAACTCTCCGGGACGGTTGTCGAGCTCGAGCGCAATGACCGGCATGATGTCGAAAACATACTCGTTCTTCGACAACAGATCGATTGCCTTATCGGTGTCGCCTACCAGCAGTCGGATTAGCGCGAATTCGGCCGAATCCTTGCGCATCGAATTGTAACTGGCGGCCGAAGCAATCCGCTGCAGCGACTTTCCCCGGGCCCGGAAAAGTTCCTGGACGTAAGCCGAAGCATCCTGAATGGTGAGGGCGTCGATGTTGATGCCCGCCTCTGAGAAAAGCTTCGCCAACTTGCCGAGCTCCCCGGGTGCATTTTTCAAAAACAGCGAAATTTCCGTTCTGACCATGACACACTCCTGAATGAATCATTGGGTTATCTTTCTGTTTGTTGTCTATAGGATATCAGAACCGAAGTCAACTGACGGTAGAAAGAGATCCCTGTCGAGAACAAAAAAAAGCTGAAAACCACTCTCGGGTTTTAAACAAAAAACCCGGGGCTTTCAGCTTTTACGTAACCGTTAACAGGGTTGCAAAGTCCGATGCGCTTCAAACCATCTAATTGTAAGCGTTCACAGGGTGCCGCAGATGCAAGGCGTCGGGCGCGCAGACGTACTTTTGTACTTCAAGTGCCCGACAACAAAGCAGATGCGGTGCCCTGTGAACGCTTACGCTTTTACTGTTCGCTTTTAACGCAATTGAACGAGCGGCTGGAATTTCCCCAGTCCTACTTCTGAGATCCTCCAAACAGTTCCTTGATTCTGGCACGATCGGGAGTGCCGTCCTTCAGCATCGGCAGCTCTGCTGTAAACTCGACAAAACTGGGTTTTTTGAAACGGGCGATCCGCTGGCCGACGAATGCAATCAATTCGGCGGCCTCAAGGTTATCGCCTTTCTTCAGCTGGCAAACCGCCTTGATCGCTTCTTTCCACTTCGGGTCCGGAATGCCGAAGACAACCGTTTTTTCAACCGCCGGGTGCGCCAGAATGACTTTTTCAACTTCCGCCGGATAGACGTTTTCACCACCGGGCTTGATCAGTTCCTTTTCGGCCCTGCGGCCGGCGTACCACAGAAAGCCCTGCTCATCGAATCGCCCCAAGTCACCGGTGTGATGCCAGCCATCCCGGAATGTGTGGGCATTTTCATCGGGCAGGTTCCAGTAGCCCTTGAAGACCATGGGACCCTTCATGACGATTTCGCCCACCTGACCCTCTTCGACCGGCCGATCGTATTCGTCCACCAGACACACCTCGGCCAGTTGAATGACCTTGCCGGCCGCACCGGGCCGATCGCTGTAGCGGCCAAGGGTGGCCAGGCAGGATGTTTCCGTCTGTCCGTACATGCAGTAGAACATACCGCCGGTCATTTCCTGGTATCTTTCGATCGTCTCCGGTGTGTCCAGACCCAGAACGCCGCGCAGCGCACCGATTTTCTGGCCGGTTTTCTCGGCTTCATCCAGAATCGCGGCCAGAATGGGTGAAAAGTCGAACATGATGCCGGCCCCGCGGCTCTCTATCAGTTCGACTGCCCTTGCAGCATCAAATTTACTCATGTTCAAGCTGAGGGCGCCGGCATGAAAGGAGCTGGTAACCATTACCAGACCGGCTATGTGAAAAAGCGGCAGAAGATTCAGATGGACGTCGTGTTGGGTGGTGCCGAAGAGGTAAATTAAATGCATGTCGGAACATAAAATGTTGCCGTGGCTGAGCAGGGCGCCTCTGGGTCGGCCGGCAACGGCGGCGGTGTGGATGATCACATACCCGTCGCTCGTTGCTACCGGGTCGATGGTCGGGTCGAACGTTTCCGAGTGCCCCAGAAGTACGCTGAACGGCCTGAAGTCTCCGGCGTCGGTTTTAAGATTGTAATAATCGGTCACGCTCGGCAGCCGTGTCTTGTTAGCGGCGATCAACTCCTGGTATTCGGCATCCACGAAGAGTGCCGATGGGGCGCAGTCATTGAGATTGAAGCAGACCTCTTCGGATGACAGCCGCCAGTTGACCGGTAAAACGATCGCGCCCAGCCCCGCTGCGGCACCGTAGAGAAGAAAAAACTCGCTGCTGTTTTTCCCGAGCACCCCCAAGCGATCGCCCTTCTTTATACCGGCCTTTCTCAAACCCTGTGCCAGGCGGTCGACGGTCGCCTTGTACTCCCCGAAGGACAACGTGCGGTCTTCATCGACCTCGTACCAGGCTGGAAGGTCTCTGAAGATCTGCGCATTGCGGTTGATCAGATCAT
>CAWBCG010000010.1:0-18297 GCA_963787235.1 uncultured delta proteobacterium | reverse complement strand
CTGCCATGGGTAGTGAGGCCAACATTGCCAAGGGGCTGGCACTGGGCGCCGATGCCTATATCACGAAACCATTTTCGAACTCAGAAGTCATCGCCAAAGTCAAAGAATTGATCTGTCAATGAACCGCAGAAACACATTCTTGTGGTTTGTTGTTGCCTCGATTGGATTTATTCTGCTGGTCATCCTGAGCCTGACGGTCATTTTCTGGCAGCAACTTCCAAGCGGTGATCGGAGCTATCTCCTCCAACTGGGCCGACAGAACCTCGTCTATCTGTTCAGCGCTGCCGTGCTGCTGCTGGCTGGCTTCGGGTTCGGCCTGGACTGGCTCTTCCGGCTGTACATTCTTCCTATCGATAAAATCGCCTCAGAAACCCGCGTGATACATTCGGTCAATCCCAGTCATCGCATTCACATCGAAGGCGTGCGCGACATCGTGCGCCTGGTGAACGTCATCAATGAAAGTGCCGATCGCTACGAGGACCTCTTCAACCAAGTTGAGAAAAAAATAGACCGCGCCCGGGCGGAAGCCGAGGAAGAAAAAAATATTCTGGCGGCCATCGTTGCGGAACTTCCCGAAGGCGTACTGATCTGCAACACGGAGGGCCAGATCCTTCTTTACAACACGCGTGTCGCGCAACTGCTCATCGGCACAGCTGAAAACGGACGCGACGAGCCGGTTCCTCCGGATTCCGGGTTGGGTCGTTTCATCGGCCTCGGTCGCTCCGTATTCGGTCTCATCGACAAACACCTCATCGTTCATGCTCTGGGGGAAATAGCGAACAAACTGAAGCGGAAAGAATCGGATGTCGTGGCCTACTTCGTGGTCTTCGGTCTGGACCGCCGGCTGCTGCGGGTCGAAGCCGTGCCGATTTTGAATCACCGGCGAGAATTTACCGGCTTTATCCTCATCTTTCACGACATCACCCAACAACTCGAGACCGAAAAACAGCTGGATACGCTGTTGCGCTCTCTTTCCCGCAGCACGCGGTCTTCACTGGCAAGCATCAGGGCCGCCATTGAAGCGATCCTTGACTACCCGGGCATGGACAGCCGACAGCTCCAGAAATTCAAAGAGATAATTCATCAGGAATCGATCGCAATCGGCAAAGTCATCGACAAGACCACTTCCTATTACTCCCGCCAGTTGCAAACCCGGTACCCGCTGGTGCGCATACCGGCCGGCGAGGTCATCGCCGCGGTGGCCGGCAAGACCAGGGAGAAACTCGGCCTGGCAGTCCAGGTCGAAACCGGAGATGTCGATGTCTGGATTCAGGTCGACAGCTACTCCATCGGCACCGCCCTGCTGTTTGTGCAGGAACGATTGCGAATAGAAACCGGCTGCGATGCTTTTGTTTGCCGGGTTCTCAGAGAAGGACGTTTTGCCTGTCTCGATTTCATATGGACCGGTAGACCGATTAGGATGGAAACCATTCGAAAATGGCAGGATCAACCGGTAGCGGTTGCCGACGAAGTGCTGTCCTCGACGCTCAGAGAGGTCATCGGGCATCACAGAGCCGAAATATGGTCGCACTCCTTAAGCTCCGGCGGAAAGGCCTATCTACGTTTCCTGTTTCCGGCGACGGATACAGCCGATGTCGAACACATCCGCAACCTGACCATATTGTCGAAGAGTCGACCGGAGTTTTTTGACTTCGATCTATTCAGTCAACCCGGCCAGGTTCCGGAGCTGGACAACCGCAAATTGACCGAATTGACCTACACGATATTTGACACGGAAACCACCGGTCTCGATCCGAAGGGCGGAGATGAAATCATCTCGATCGGCGCGGTTCGCGTCGTCAACAACCGGTTGCTGCACTCCGAGTTCTTCGATCAACTGGTCGACCCGGGACGCGAAATTCCCCCACAGTCGATCAGCATTCACGGCATCCAACCACAGATGCTCAAGAATCAACCCACCATCGAACGGGTGCTGCCTCTCTTTCACCAGTTTGCCGATGAAACGATCCTGGTGGCGCACAACGCCGCTTTCGACATGCGGATGCTGCAGATTAAAGAAGCCGCCGCCGGTGTCAAGTTCGCTAATCCAGTACTGGACACCCTGCTCCTGTCCGCCGTCGTGCACCCGGGCCATAAGGATCATGATATAGAGCAAATCGCCGAAAGACTGGGCGTCAGCATTGTCGGCCGCCACACGGCTCTGGGCGATGCCATCGCCACCGGCGAAATCTTTCTCAAGCTGATCCCGCTGCTCGAAAGTCAGGGGATCACGACGTTGAAACAGGCCCGCTCCGCCTCCCGCAAATCTTACTATGCCCGGTTGAAGTACTGAAGAAGGGTAAGCGTTCACAGGGCACCGCATCTGCTTTGTTGTCGGGCACTTGAAGTACAAAAAGTACATCTGCGGCACCCTGTAAACGCTTACAATTAGGTGGATTGAAGCGCATCGGATTTTGATACCCTGTGAACGGTTAGGAAGAAGGTATAAGGTGTATGGTGCAGGGTATAAGGGAAAAGGAAAGGGGTAAAACCTCGGCTAACGGCGGAAGGCAAACAGAGATTGGAACGGGTAAAAGGGGAAGAGGGGAGGGAAGTGAAGATATCACCCGCTTGGAACGAAGTGTTGTTTTTCCGCGAGATTGACCTGGCGTTTTCCTCGCGGCAGGGTGAAGAAAAAGGTCGACCCCTGGCCGGGCTCGCTCTCCACCCAAATTCGACCGCCATGAAAATCGATGATCCGCCGCGTGATGGTCAGTCCCAGGCCACTGCCGGGTGGACGGCCTTTGAGAGTGTGCTTTATCTGCCGGAATTCTTGAAAAATAATCTCGCGATCCTTACGGCTGATGCCGATCCCGTTGTCTTTAACTGAAACCTGCACGTGATCCGGTGTCGTGGTGACGCAGATCTCGATGCGGCCGTCATCATCGGCACAGAATTTCACCGCATTCGAGATCAGGTTCACCATTACCTGGATCAACCGATCGCGATCACCGGGCACGGTCGGCACAAGTTCGGGAATATCCTGCTCGACTCGGATGTGCTTTTCCTGCACAAGACTGTTGGTGGATGACAGGGCATCGTGAACGACCGCTTTGAGATCGACATCTGAAATTTGCCAGGCCATCCGACCGGTTTCGATTTTTTGAAAGTCGAGCACCTGGTTGATCAAGCGTGACAGCCGTTCACTTTCTTTCACGATAATGGCGGTGAACTCCTGATGCTGCAGGTGCTCGATTCCGGGGTTGGCGTGCAGAATCTCGGCGATGGACCGCACCGACGTCAACGGCGTGCGCAATTCATGGGTAACCGTCGAAATAAACTCGTCTTTGAGCCGGTCCAGTTCTTTCAACCGTTCGTTGGCCGCCCTGAGGTCGGCGCTCGCCTTTTCAAGCTCACGGCTGTAAGCGATGACTTGCCGGGTTTCATCGAGGATGTCCATGACCTCCTCGATGCCCAGCGGCTCTTCCTTGACCGTCTTTGAGACCACCACCCGTGCCGACGCCGATCCGATGGTTCCGGCCAGGAGTTTTTCAACGTAATTGACCAAACCGGCATCGGCCTCCAGATCGTCTTCCCATTTGTAGCGCTGTCTGCCGCCGATATGCCTGCTGGCGTAAGCCGACAGTTCCTCTTCGGTCCGCTCCTGTCCCAGGAATCGTACCAGCAGAGACCTGAGGTCCCCGACCGAGGCCGTACCCCGCCAGAAACTCGACCCGTCCGTTTCCCCCGCATAGCGATACGCTTCGACAAAAAGTGTGGCCTGAGAGTGCTCGATCGCGCTGGGTCGGCTGTACAGCGAAACGCCGACGAAGAGGAGGGTGTTGAAGAACAAACTCCAGAAGACGGCGTGGGCCGCATGGTCGAAGTCTTCCAGACCGAATAAGGCAAACGGTTTTAGCCAGGCAACGCCGAAGGGCCCCCGGGTCACGAACCCCGGCTCCATGAAGCCGGCCTGCACAAGGGACGGAAGGACCAGGGTGTAGACCCATAATAAGAAACCCGCGATCAAACCGCTCAGCGCACCGGTTTTCGTGGCGCGTTTCCAAAAGATGCCCCCAAGGATCCCAGGCGCAAATTGGGCCACCGCAGCAAACGAGATCAGGCCGATCGATACCAGGGTGTAGTATTCACCGACGAAATGGAAATAGGCATAGCCGAGCATCATCACCAGAATATTGCTGCCGCGGCGGATGGCCAGCAGGATGTCGCTTAGCTCGGTGCGCTGGGCCATGCGCAGCGAGGGCAGTCGCAGCAAAACCGGCATGACAAGGTCATTGCAGATCATGGTCGAAAGCGCGATGGTCGCCACAATGACCATGCCGGTGGCGGCCGACATGCCGCCGATGAAAACGAACAGCGCCAGGCTCTCATTGTGATTCGCCATCGGCAGCGTCAGCACGAACGTGTCGGCATCCATGCTGCCGGTACCGAATTGCAGCACACCGCCGAACGCTATCGGCAGGACGAAGATATTGATCGCCAGCAGGTAGAGCGGAAAAAGCCAGATGGCCTTGTTCAAGTGATCTTCGTTGACATTTTCCACCACCATGATCTGAAACTGGCGCGGAAGGAACATGACGGCCATCATGGACAGAAAAATATTAATGCACCAGTCGGTGTAGGCCCCGGCACGGATGTCAAAGGTGAATAACCGCTGCAACTCCGGGACGACCCGGGCGCGGCTGAAGATGTCGCCGAATCCGTTGTAGAGCCCGTAGGTGACGAAAATGCCGACCGCCAGAAACGCGATCAGCTTAACGATTGATTCGAAGGCGATGGCGGCCACCAGTCCTTCGTGTCGTTCGGTGGCCTCCAGTGACCGCGTACCGAACAGGATCGTAAAAACCGTCAGGATCAGGGCGATGTAAAATGCCGTGTCGTGGAAAACCGGAATTTCAGCAAAATGACGCGGGATGTGGATCAGCGGATAGTCTTTGATCACCAGATAGCTGGTCGAAATGGCCTTCAGCTGCAACGATATGTAAGGAATGATGCCGAGCACGGCGATGATGGTCACCACACTTCCCAGGGTGGTGCTCTTGCCGTAGCGCGAGGCGATGAAATCGGCGATGGAGGTGATGCGATGCACCTTGCTGATGCGGATGATCTTGCGCAGAACGAACCAGCCGAGCGTTGCGACCAGCGTCGGCCCGATGTAGGTGGGCAGAAATCCCACACCGCTGGTGGCCGCGCGTCCCACGCTGCCGTAAAAGGTCCAGGCCGTACAGTAGACGGCCAGGGAGAGGGCGTAAATATACGGATTGCTGACGAGACTCTGGCCGATTTGCGCGTGCCGGTCGCCGATATAGGCAATGGCGAACAACAGGCCTATGTAGCCGAAGGAAAAAAACAGAATGGTTTCGGTTGTCAGCATGCACCTCTCAAAATTCGGCGCTTTTCCGACGATGACGACCCGCCGAGGATCGCGTTTTTTCGCGCGGCCGCGTGACGAAGACGATCATGACGATCAAAACCGTCCAGGCGGCAAACACGTAAAGGTATAAGAGCGGAATTCCAAACAGAAATGAGTCCAGATTGAAAAGGGACAGAATCGGGTAGTTGAACAGGAGGCACCCAAGCAGGAACAAGGCGAATAAGCGTCGACTGATCATTAATTCGGGCGTCATGGCCAACCTCTTTTCGGTTAAAAGACATTGCCGTTTGAATGTGGTATATGTTTCAGGACCGGTCCGGCGGATGCGCTGGGATAAGGTATAGAGGATGGCGTGTTTGGTGTCAACGAGTTGAGTTTACCCCGATACCTTTTTTATCGATTCAATCGCCATGGCCATAAAAAAAATCTATGTTGATCGTGCGGTTGCCGGCGACACTCAGGTGATCAGCATCTGTGAAACACTGAACCTGCCGGTAGAGACCGTTACCGGTGCGCATGACGTTTTCGCCGCCGTGGCGGCAGCCCCGGATCCGGTAAAGCGTGGAAAAGAGGTTCTTTTTCTGACGCAAAACAAGGGGGCGTTCGTCAAACTGTGCCCGGGCACGCGCCACTACACCTGCTGCGACTACGCGATCCTTCACATCGGCACGTTCTGCAACATGGACTGCGCCTATTGTATCATGCAGTCCTATTTTCACCCGCCGGTGCTGCAGTACTTCGTCAACCACGACGATCTTCAAAGCGAACTCGATCGGCTCTTCGCCCGCCGACGGATCTGTCGCATCGGAACCGGTGAATTTACCGACAGTTTGATCTGGGAAAATTGGACCGGTTTATCGCAAATTCTGGTTCCCCGCTTTGCCGCCCAGGATACAGTGGTACTGGAACTCAAATCAAAGACGACGGCTATCGAAAATTTAAAGGCATACAAACACCATCGCAAAACAATCCTCTCCTGGTCGCTGAACACGCCCCGTGTCATTTCCCGGCAGGAACGCTCAACCGCCTCTCTGACGGCACGGCTGCAGGCCGCGGCCCGTTGCGAATCCTGGGGATATCCATTGGCCTTTCACTTCGATCCGATGCTGATCTACGAGGGCTGCGAAGCCGATTACCGGGCGGTCGTCGAGCAGTTGTTCACCTGCGTGTCGCCCGACAATGTGGTTTGGATCAGCCTGGGGACTTTCCGGTTTCCACCCGCATTGAAAACGGTCATCGAGGAGCGTTTTCCCGAATCCGACATCATCTATGGAGAATTCATCCCCGGTCTGGACGGCAAGATGCGCTATTTCAAACCGATGCGGATCGCCCTCTACCGCAAAATGGCCGGTTGGATCAGAGAGTTCGCACCGAACGCCACACTTTACTTCTGCATGGAGGACGATGAGGTCTGGCAGAAATCATTGGGGTTTCTCCCCGCCGACAGAGGCGGATTGGCGCGCATGCTGGATGAAAGCGCCGTCCGCCACTGCGGCCTCGATCCGCGGGCCCTCCACGGCGAAGCGGGCATGCGAAGACGGTAAAAGAATGATGGCGGTATTCCTCAGTGTTGCATCGATGCGGAAGTCGGATCGGCGGCGATCGTTCCATCGCGTCCACTGCGTTCCCGGACAAGAATCAACAATCTTTCGACCATCTCCTCGATAACGATCTGCGGCTTTTGCTGCTCTATCAATTTTTCCATGATGGAATGATCATACTGAGTCCAGATGTATACAATCTGATTGAAATCTTCGGCCATGAATGGAATTAATGGTTCGAAGAATGAGTCTCTAAAAACGACGGCCCGCATTTTTGACTTATCACATTTGGTCATGACCGATTTCGGTTTATTCGGGGTGATCAGATCCAATTCGTCGATGCCTTGTATTTTTTGCGGCAAACATGTCGACTGAACCCTGAGAGCGGGCCTTTTTTCCTGCATCGCATCGGCCATATCCAACATGCCGGCCAAGTCCCCGCCAGGCCCGAGAATGCTTTCAGATTCAATAATTCGATTTTGCGCTGACGGTATTTCTGGATACCATTGTCTAATCCGATCCATAATAGCACGATAGGCGGTATACGCCCCGCGATCATTCCAATGCGTATCTGTCATATGATATATCCGGTGCCTCTTTTTCGCCTCGGCCAAAACATCGCTCAAATCCAAAATCGAGACATCGGAGTGCGTTTTCAAGTAAGCCACTAGTTGCTGAAGACGACTTTGGCCACGTTCTTTCTGCAGGTAGTCGGGCAGATACTCCGGATAGATGGTCTGTTTGTTGGGGGCCACCACGAAAAGGTACCGGATACCGTGTTTGGCCAACCAATTGCGTTTGTGCTCCAGGTTCAATCGCCAAGTCTCCAGTTCCTCTTCCGTGAACAGGTCGACACCGACGAAATCCTCGATAAGATTCGAATCGGTGAAGAACAACCAGTTATTTTTCCCGATCAGGACATTCGGAACAGGTGACTTGGCAAAATATTTTTTCATTATTCGATTATAGCGCCGGATAAACAGATTCCGATAACCGAAGTGATCATTGAAATACGCCTCGAAGCGGGATGGAAAAGTCGTCAGGGTCCCCGGTTTCAGGTCCAATGCAGGCCGTTCTGCCAGTCTTCTCTTCTCGGTAGAGGACCACACGGTCTGCGTTGAAAAATCCGTCATAATCAAGGGCGCATAAATCATGTAAAGAAACGCACCAATGATTATTAAACATGGGATTTTTATGAAAGCTAACTGTTTAAAATCATACATTGATTTCTAAAATCTAAAGTAAATGAACGGATTATAGGCACCACTAGAAATAAACAGTATCGAAACATAGAGAATTAAGGAGAGCCCAACGGTTTTCATTGCACTAGCCGTCCCACCGAAGATCATTGACATCTTCCGGTGCCGGTTTGACAACCCAGAATAACGAAAACGATTCAACCAGGAAAATATCGGCGCGGAAAAAATAATACCGGCAATAATTGCCGTTTGACCGTCTCTGCCGATTTGCATCAATGCGTCCGGTGACGTTCCGCCCTTTGCTTGGCCGAACATGACGGCGAGATAGCCAAGGGCAGCTGAAATCGTGTCGACACGAAAAAAGACCCAGGTGATCATGACGACGAATAACACATAAAAATGTCTCAATGGAACCCACAACCGAGCTAATAGTTTTTCGAACCCCAAACGCTCGATGACCAGAAAAAATCCGTGCAGTAAACCCCAGACCACGAAATTCCAGCTTGCCCCGTGCCAGAGACCACACAGAAAGAAGACGGTCAGCAGATTGAGGTAGGTCCTCAGGTTACCGTGTCGGCTGCCACCGAGAGGAACATAGAGATAATCCCGGAACCAGTTGGACAGAGAAATATGCCAGCGCCGCCAGAATTCGCGCACGGATTTGGAGATATAGGGATAATTGAAGTTTTCTAAAAATCGGAATCCGAACATGCGCCCCAGACCAATGGCCATATCGGAGTATCCTGAAAAATCAAAATAAATTTGAAGGGTATAGCAGAGAACTCCCAGCCAGGCGATGCCTGGCGACAAAGCGCCTGTCTTGAGGGCAAAAACCTGATCGGAGATAACAGCCACCTGATTGGCAATAAGGACCTTTTTCCCGAGGCCTATGATAAACCGTTCCACGCCTTCTCCGAAATCTTGAAACCTGATATATCGATGTGTTATCTGGGCGGCGATATCGTGGAATCGGACAATCGGCCCGGCGATCAGTTGCGGGAACAAGGCAATATAAAGTCCTATATTGACCGGATTGCGTTGAACGACGGCATCACGGCGATAGATATCGATCACATATGACATGGCTTGAAATGTGAAGAAAGAGATACCGATGGGTAGGTGAACCGGCTGGAGAGCCATGGTAGGGAGTTCGAAGAAACCGAGAAAAGTGTTCAGGTTGTTGACGATAAAATTAGCGTATTTGAATACCGACAGCAGGCCAATATTAAACGCTACGGCAAACCCGAGAAACAGTTTGGCTTGCGGACGCTCTTTAAAGTGATCGATTGTCAATCCGGCGACATAATTGGCGACAATGGACAGCAACATGATGAGCACATAAGCAGTTTCCCCCCAGGCGTAAAAAACGAGGCTGGCAAACAAAAGGAAATAATTTCTTAATCTTCTGCCAACGATTACATAAATAAAAAGAGTTACCGGCAAAAACATAAAAAGAAATATGATGGAACTGAAAACCACCTGGCACATTTTCCTTTAAATTTGAAAGCGTACAAAAAAAACGTTTCGCGGGGCTCCGCGAATTTTGGCTATATACTTGAATTATAGTGAATTCTCAATAGAATCATTGTCAATTCAGAGATTCGGTCCTGCCAAGAATCAGGATTGTTTTGATCGATTTTTGTCGTCCCAGATCCTAAGGGCTCACTCAAAAATAACGTCACATTTTGAACGCCGATGCATCCCGTCTGGCCGCGTTGCGAAAACTCGGAATATCCAGATATTCCTGCGTTTTCGTGCCTTGCCAGGCGGGCGCCTCGACGCCCAAAATTGCGAGCTTATTTTTTCGTGAACCCTAAGAGGTGTTAGATGAAACGAAGCGGTTGGATTGTGGCCGGATGTTTTCTTCTGCTGTGGCTGCAGTTGGCAGAAATCTCGGCGGCCTCCGAGTGGGTGAGCGTGAAGTGGGTCGATGACGGCGACACGATCCTGTTGAGCGACGGGCGGCGTGTGCGCTATATCGGCATCAACGCCCCGGAAGTCGCCCACGCAAAGTACGGTCAACAGGCCGAACCCTTTGGCAAGAGAGCCTCTGAAGCCAACAAGGCACTTGTCTATGGCAAAAAGGTCCGGTTGGAATTCGACCGGGAGGTGAAAGACCACTACGGTCGCCTTCTGGCTTACGTATACCTCGGGGACGGCCGTTGCGTTAATCTCGAAATGGTCAAGGCCGGTTGGGCCTATGCCCTCTATAAGAAGCCGAATGATCGGTACGTCAATTTGCTGTTGGAGGCCCAGCGTCGCGCCATGAAAGCCGGTGTCGGCATCTGGGACCAGTGGAGGGAACCCGGTGAGGAAATCATCGGCAATCGTAACTCCCGGCGGTTTCACCTCAAGCGCTGTGCCGAATCAGGGAAGATCCACCCCAAAAACCGGATCCTCTTTCCGAACCAATGGGAGGCTTATTGGCACGGTTATGCACCGTCGAAGAAGTGTAGTCGCTGAAAACCGAAAGGGATTCGATACAGTCGAATCCCTTTCGGTTTGCAAACAGACAAGGGCCCCGGCAAAAAACAATTCCACCTCTTGCTTGTCTTATGGCCCGTCGACTGCGTTACATCCACCCACACGTATCCCGATATGCGCAGGCGGATGTGCCTTGTAGACAAACCATAACCCGGCGCAATCGCGTGGAATTATTTCTTACCGTGACCCTAACCCGCGAGGGTTATCGATCACGCTTTGTCTTTGTTGGCTTCCGCGATGATTTTCTCGGAAATCTGAGCCGGCACCTCATCGTAGTGGGAAAATTTCATTATGTAGATGCCGCGGCCCCCGGTCATCGAACGAAGATCCGGAGCGTAGGTCAGGAATTCGGCCATTGGCACCTGGGCCTTGATCACCTGGTTGCGACCGGCGCTGTCCATCCCGAGCACACGGCCCCGGCGGCCGTTGAGATCGCCCATGATATCGCCCATGTATTCGTCGGGTGCCGTTATGGTGACCTCCATGATCGGTTCGAGCAGGACCGGATTCGCCTGTTCGGCGGCTTTCTTGAAAGCCAGCGAGCCGGCAATCTTAAAAGCCATTTCCGATGAATCCACGGCGTGGTAAGAACCATCGTCGAGGGTCACCTTGAAGTCGATGCAGGGAAACCCGGCCAATACCCCCTTTGGAGAGGATTCGAGGATGCCTTTTTCTACCGCCGGGATGTACTGACGCGGAATCGCACCGCCGACAATGGCATCCACGAACTCAAATCCGGCGCCCCGCGGTTGCGGCTCAAGCTGAATCCAGCAGTCGCCGAATTGGCCGTGTCCACCGGTTTGTTTTTTATGGCGGCCCTGAACCCGGACCTTTTTCTTGATGGTCTCCCGGTACGGCACCTTGGGGATGTTGAGCACGGCTTCGACATTGAATTTTCGCTTCAGCTTTTCGACCGTGACCTCGATGTGGATCTGGCCGGCGCCGGAGAGCAGAATTTCCTTCGTTTCAGCGTTGCGGTCGAGCTTCAACCCCATGTCTTCTTCCATTAATTTGGAGAGCGAACTGAAGATCTTGTCTTCATCCCCCTTGGATTTGGCGGTCAAGGCATAGGAGATCAAGGTGGGTATCGGTTCCGCCGTGGCAAACTTGACCTTTCTGTTTTCGGCACACAGCGTGTCGCCGGTGGTGGTTTCCTTGAGTTTGGCGACCGCCACAATGGCCCCCGGTCCGGCCTCGCCGGCGGGTTTCTGCTCTTTGCCGGCCAGGGTCAGGAGCTGGTTGTAGCGCTCCCGGGTTCTCTTGTTGGTGTTGTAAAATGTTCCGTCGCCGGCAAGGGTGCCGGAGACGATCCGGAAGATCGATAAACGGCCGGCATAAGGGTCGGCGACTGTCTTGAAGACAAAGCCGGCAAAAGGGGCCGACGGATCGGGTTCACAGGCGACGATTTTTTCGCCGGATTCATCGGTGGCATTGATGGCGCCGCGGTCGGCAGGGGAGGGGACGCTGCCGACGATAAAATCCATCAGCAGATCGATGCCGATATTGGCGGTCGCCGAACCGCAGAGCACCGGCACGAAAATGCGGGCCAGCAGGCCTTTTGTCAGCGCCGCCTTGATGTCCTCGTCCGTGAGTTCCTCGCCTTCCAGATAGCGTTCGACCAGCGCATCGTCGGCTTCGGCCACGTTTTCGATGAACGCTTCTCTTTCCTTTTCGACCGTATCTTTCATGTCGGCCGGGATGTCGATTTCCTTCGCCTTTCCGTCGGCTTCGTAGGAGTAGGCCTTCATCCGCACCAGGTCGACCACCCCCTTTAAATCGGCTTCTGTTCCGATCGGCAACTGCACGACAATCGGTTTGGGGTCCAGGGTGCCGCGCGCTTCCTCGAAAGCGCGTGTAAATCCGCTCGTTCCCGGTCCAGCTTGTTGACGAAGATGACACAGGGCATGTCGAATTCCCGGGCAAACTCCCAGGCCTGCTCGGTCTGCACCTTGATCCCGTCGACGGCATCGATCAGGAAGATGGCGCAGTCAGCGGCCGGCATGCAGAATTTAGTATCGTTGAAAAAGTTCTGGTCTCCGGGTGTATCGATGATATTGATCGTGTGCTTCTTCCAGTTGAACTGATGAAAGGAGCTGCTGATGCTCGATTGACGCCGCAGCTCTTCCGGCTCGTAATCCATCACCGTATTGCCGTCTTCAACCCGTCCGATGCGGTTGGTGACGCCGGCCTTAAGAGCATGATTTCGGCAAGGGAAGTCTTGCCTGAACCACCGTGGCCGACCAGTGCAATGTTTCTCAATTTGTCCACCATCTCACTCATCTATGTTCCCCTCTCATTGGATTTTCTTGACGATTCCGGAAACATCCGATCCCTGCGTTGCGCGTCGGCCCTGTGCGGCATTGCCTGACCTTGGACATGTCTGAAACCGTCAGCCTTGATTTTGCAGAAAGAGTATAAATCAAAATCCTCTAACCTCTTCAACCGTAAAAATCAAGGCCAACTTTTGCTCAGTTGAGCCGGTTAGGTCGGTTGAGTCCGTTGAGCCCGTTAGGCCGGTTGTGCCCGGTTTGGGCAATTAGGTCAGTTAATAAGATTTAGTCACATCGCATCGATGGTTTTAATGGAAAGCATTGGAAATATCCTGATCGGATGACAAGCGCTGAAGATAGATAAAAAATTCTTTGTTTCCCTTGGGTCCCAAAATGGGCGATTCGATCACTCCGCTGACCGACAACGGTATGCGACTGAAAAATGCAGTTAGTTCGTCAAGCACCTGTTGATGAAGGGTCGGATCCCGCACGACACCGCCTTTGCCGACCTGACCCTTGCCGACCTCGAACTGGGGTTTGATCAACGCCAAGACGGCGGCGTTCTCCTTCATAAATTGAAGGACAGCCGGTATGACGATTCTGAGGGAAATAAACGAAACGTCGATCGTGACGAGGTCGACCGACTCGCCGACGGATTCAAAGGGCAGGTGGCGAATGTTGGTCCGTTCGAAGACAGCAACGCGCGGGTCCTGCCGCAGTTTCCAAGCCAGTTGGCCATAGCCGACATCGACGGCGTAAACTTGGCGCGCACCGTGCTGGAGCAGGCAGTCGGTGAAGCCGCCCGTGGACGCGCCCACATCGAGGCAGACCTTGTCGGCAACGACGACCTCGAAGGCCCGCAGGGCGGCCTCCAGTTTGAGCCCGCCACGACTGACGAATGGATGGTCATCTCCTTTGAGGAGAATTTCATCCTGCTCGGCGACCGGAACGCCGGGTTTATCGATCAATTTACGGTTGACCAGGATCTTGCCCGACATGATCAGCGCGCGGGCCCGTTGTCGGCTTGCTGCGAGGCCTCTGCTGAAAACGGCCAGATCGAGGCGTTGTTTATCGGAAGCCGCCATGAGACCGAGTACCGAAACTTAACAGTTTCCTCTTCGATGGGAACACATTGAGTATTTCGAAGATTAAATTTGAGTCTGACGCAGAAATCGGGCACAAAGGGGCTTTTGCAAAGGCCTCGGGTCTTTTAGGGGCTTAAATGGTTTAGACGGCGTGCTGCAATCTCATCTCGCCGGTTGCCGTCAACTGCCTGGCCGCCTCGACGATCGTCGGTGCGTCGATGCCGTACTTTGATCTGAGAAGCTTCTGAGAACCATGCTCGACGAAAGTGTCCGGAATACCGATTCGCCGGAACATGCATCCGCTTATCCCCAGATCGTTCAAACACTCGAGAACCGCACTGCCGAATCCGCCGGCCAGCACATTTTCTTCCACTGTTACGATGCGCGGAATCTTTTCGGCCAGTGCGGTAATCAGTTCGGTGTCCAGAGGTTTTATAAAGCGGCAGTTGACGACCGTGGCGGCAATGCCCTCTTCAGCCAATACTCGACGGGCCTTGAGGGCCTCGTTCACCGGCCGGCCGACGGCCAGGATCAGCACGTCTTCTCCGGTTGTCAGAATTTCGGCTTTCCCAATCGGCAGCGGTTGGGGAGGCTCCGAGGTTCGGACGCCTTCGCCCCTGCCGCGCGGATACCGAAACGCAATCGGACCGTCATGCTTCACCGCGGTGGCGAGCATGTGCCGCAGTTCGTTTTCATTGCTGGGCGCCATCACCACCATGTTGGGCAGGTTTCGTAGATATGACAGGTCGAAAAGACCGTGGTGGGTAGGCCCATCGTCGCCGACGATGCCGCCGCGATCCAGGGCAAAGACCACGGGATGGGCATCCAGGCAGACGTCATGCAGGATCTGATCATAGGCCCGCTGCAGGAAAGTGGAATAGATGGCCACCACCGGGATAAAACCTTCGGTCGCCAGCCCGGCCGCAAAGGTGACGCCATGCTGTTCGGCGATGCCCACATCGAAAAACCGGGTAGGGAATGCTTTTGAAAACGATGCCAGTCCGGTGCCCTCGGGCATGGCCGCCGTGACGGCGACGATCCGTTTGTCTTTTTTCGCCAGACTCACCAGTGTTTCCCCGAAAATCTGGGTGTAGGTGGGAGGCCCGCTCTTGTCATCCAGGCAGGTGCCGGTGTCGATGTCGAAACTCCCGCAGCCGTGAAAATAGACCGGATTTTTTTCGGCCGGCAGGTATCCCTTGCCTTTGCGGGTGGTGATGTGCAGCAGCACCGGCTCTTTTAAATATTTTATGTTGTTTAGAATATCGATAAGATGATCCAGGTTGTGCCCGTCGATCGGACCGAAATACTCGAAGTTGAAGGCCTCGAACAGCATGCCCGGCGTGACGAAGGTCTTAAAGGATTCCTCCGTGCGTTTGGCGAACTGGTAGATGTCGTCTCCGATTTTCGGCAGGGATTTCAGAAACAGCCCGAAATCCTTGCGCAAACCCTGGAGCCGTTTCTTCGAAAAGGTCCGGCTCAAAAGGGAGGAGAGAGCACCGACGTTGCGGGTGATCGACATTTCGTTGTCGTTGAGGATGACGATGAGTTCCTTGTCGTTGTGGCTTCCGGCCTGGTTGAGTCCCTCGAACGCCAAACCGGCGGTCAGGGAGCCGTCGCCGATCACCGCAATCACCTTGGAAGATTCGTCTTTCAGAGTCTTGGCGCAGGCCATACCCAGACCCGCCGAAATGGAGGTACTGCTGTGACCGGTCGAAAAGCATCGTAGGGGCTTTCGCTGCTGCGGGTGAATCCCGAGAGGCCTTCGTAACGACGCAGGGTATGAAATCGTTCGCGACGTCCGGTAATTAATTTGTGGGCATAGGCCTGGTGGCCGACGTCCCAGATGATTTTGTCCGCCGGGGCATTAAATACGTAGTGCAGTGCGATGGCCAGTTCGACCGCTCCGAGGCTGGATGCCAGGTGGCCGCCGGTATGGAAACCACATCCACGATTTCCTGGCGGATTTCAGCCGCCAACTGTTCAAGCTGGGCCTTGTCAGCTGTTTAACGTCCTGCGGGCAGATCAACATGATCGAGTAGAGTCAATTGATTAGTCCGCCGGCGAATTAATTGGTTTTCCGATTTTATGAAGCGCGGCGGTGTTCAGCTAATTCGATTGAATGGATAATCTTGAAACTCCCAAATGCCTCAATAGCAGGTTGGGTACCTCTCTATCTCAGCAGTTTCGGGTTATAATGTAGTGGGCAATCGCCCGCAGTGGATCTGACTTATTATCAAAACATTCAAGAGCCTGCAAGGCTTCTATTACTTTGTGGCCGCCAGCTTTCTTGATTCTTCGAGACCGAGCAGGGCAGGGTAGGTGATTTTTACTTTCGCTTCTCGGTGCCGACCGCTTTGCCGAGCAGGGCCGGATCGCCTTCAACATTCAGGATATCATCGGTGATCTGAAATGCAAGGCCTATGTGATGCGCATACTTGTGAAGATCCGGATTTGCTCCGATCCCGCGCCGCCCATAATGGCGCCGGTGGTAATGGCGGCATTGATAAGTGCACCGGTCTTCATCATATGCAACTGCTCGAGTCGGAAAGGGCAATCCGGTTGCCCTCCGAGCCGATGTCCGCCATTTGTCCGCCGATCATGCCTTTATGACCAGCCGCGGCAGCGACCGCATGGATGACCTGCAGCCGTTTATCGGCGGAAACATCTGCCGTGTCTTCCGGCGATGCCAGCAGCTGGAAAGCCAGCGTGAGCAAGGCATCGCCGGTCAAAATAGCAGTGGCCTCGTCATAGGCCACGTGGCAGGTAGGTTTTCCCCGACGCAGTACATCGTCATCCATAGCCGGCAGGTCATCGTGGATGAGAGAATAGGTGTGGATCAGCTCTATGGCGACTGCTGTATTGATGACATCTTCAGACCTACCACCGACGGCCTCGGCGGCCGCCAGACACAACACGGGTCTCAAACGCTTCCCGCCGGCCAGCACGGAATAGCGCATGGCATCCGCAATGCGGCTTGACTCAGCCGGTGGCAGCGAGCGCACCAGCTCGTCGTTCACCTGCTCTTGTTTTGCCTGCAGGTATGTTTTTAAGTCGAATAGGGGAGGTGATTCCATTGAGTCGGTTAGGTCAGTTTAGTCGGTTACGTCAGTTTGGTCAGTTAAAGGATATCATCGAATTTATAGTATATAGGCCATCACTGGTTCCGGGTTCTGAGTTTCGAGTTTCAATTTTCAAGTTTCGAGATCCAAGTTTCTATTTACGGCTTCATCATCAGCCTCGAAAGGTTTGCTTGAAACATTTCCCTGCTGGTCCTGAAGGAGGAGATTGATCTTTTGTTCGGTCTCGTCCAGCTTTTGGGAACAAAAGCGTGTCAATTGAATTCCTTCTTCGAACTTGCTCATGGCCTTTTCGAGCGGCAGATCGCCGGTTTCCAGTTCCTGTACGATTTTTTCGAGCAGCTGCAACGCCTGTTCAAACGATTTTTTTGCCATTCTTAAACTTCTCCTTCACATCACAGGTCAAGGATCCCCTGGCGAGGACGATCTCCAGCGCCTGCCCAAGGGATACGGATGCTGAATCCCGCACGATAGTCGTTTCAGGCAGTGTGCGGGTGATGCTGAAGCCCCGCGCAAGGATGGCGGTTGGATTCAAAGAATCGAGTTTTGCATTAACTTCTCTCATCCTTGCCTGACGTTCCGAAACGCAGGACCGTATGGACTGCAGTAATAAACCATTCGTCCTATCAAGTTTTTCTTTAAGTTTAGTGACATAAAAACTCGGATTGTTATAGGATAGCTTGTCAAGGCGCCAGGCGAGGCGTTCCCGGCGCAATTGTACTTGGTTCATCATGGCCCGTATCAATCGGCCGGTGTCTTCATCCAGCTTCAACCGGTGATCGGTCAGCTTCTTTTTCGGGTCCGCCAATCGTCCACGCAGACTGCCAACCTGCGAGCGGTAATTCTTGATGTAACGCTGAAGGTTTAATATTATAAGATATCTTAATTCATTTATTTTTCGATATAAATCCCCCTTGAGGGGGACAACCAGTTCAGCGGCGGCTGAAGGCGTTGGTGCGCGCAGATCGGCAGTGAAATCGGAAATGGTATAATCGGTTTCATGGCCAACTGCCGAAATAACGGGTATTTCGGATGCAAATATCGCCCGGGCCACTGCTTCGGAATTGAATGCCTGCAGGTCTTCAAGCGAACCGCCGCCGCGAGCCAGGATGACGACGTCGACCGATTGCAGGCGGTTGAGCAATTCGATGGCAGCAACGATATCGGCGATTGCGCCGTCACCTTGGACCCTGACCGGTACGATGTCAAGTGGAATGCCCGGCAATGGCGTTTGACAATATGAAGGATGTCATGAACGACGGCACCGGTCGGGGATGTGATCAGACCGATTTTTTCCGGTATAAAA
>CAWBCG010000009.1:0-78268 GCA_963787235.1 uncultured delta proteobacterium | reverse complement strand
AAGCGTCACTTTCTAACTATTTGTAGCTTTTGGATTCTATACCAACCACACAATATGTGGGAATTCTCCTTTATTTCTAAAAATCACAACACTACCTACCGAAATAATCACCGTTCAGCTGGTATTAATAAAAAAGAGCACTCTTTCAAGGAGTCTGCACCAGTGGATAGCGATAAGCAGCCAAATTTACTTGCTTTTAATATTTAAATGTCCTAATGATTAAATATTTACAGAATGCGCTGTGATCACTGTACAACCTGTTGTCAAACAAAATGCTCAAAGGAATCATCGCACCATCAACTTCAGGTACTGGGGCTCATGCATTGATCGCAATGACAATGATGAGCCTTTTCTTTTTGGACGGTAATCCATCGCGTATCGAGTTCAGGTTTTTTTGCGTTTTTTCTCAATAGAAAGGAGGCAAACAATGAGCACGATTGCGACAAAAGACGGTACGCAGATCTATTACATGGAGACGGTCAATTATCGCTTCGGCGGCATCCGGTTGGTCCGGCGTTTTCTGGCCGCCGAAACTGCGGGGCGTCATGCCTGCGTCCCCCTGCGCATCCTCGACATCGGCTCGGGAAGCTGCGACATCCCGCTGGCGGTAATCCGGTGGGCGCGCACGTACGGCATCCCCTTGCACTTCACCTGCCTGGAAATGGCCGGCCACGCAATTGACATTGCACGAGGGCAGCTCGCCCGAGCGGGCAACCCACCGGTGAAACTGCTTCAGGAGGACGCCTTTACCCACCAGCCCGTCGAACCGTATGATTATGCCGTGACCTCCATGTGCTTCCATCATTTCAGCAATGCTCAGATCCTGATGCTGCTACACAGGCTGTGCATCGACATCCAAAAAGGAAAGTACCGGTGAATATGTAGACGATTCGGTCATCACCACCAAGGTCAAATCACTGCTTGCTGCTGATGATTTTCTCAAATCATTCCAGATCAGTGTCGTGACTTACAAGGGCACCGTTCAATTGAGCGGCTTCGTTAGTTCTCAACAAGCGGTCGATAAAGCGGGTAAAATCACACGCAGCGTCAAAGGGGTCAAATCCGTAAAGAATGATCTGATTGTTAAATAGATGTGTTTATTCTCTCCCGGATGGAGTCTGGCGGTAGGTGTTTAGGTACCTTAAAAAGAGTTCGTTCGGTCACCCATTAACCAGGGAATGCGGATCATCATGAAAAGGGTCGTTATTATTATCGGCGCAGGAATCTGTCTGGTCATCGTGCTCTTCGGATGGTGGTTCTTCAGTCGCCCCGAACGCGGGACGACCGGCTCGATCAGCACGAATTTTCGATGGCTCGGCCCCGACGATAAGATCGTGGTCGACGGTTTCGACGACCCCAAAGTCAAGGGTGTCGCCTGCCACATCTCCCGGGCCCAGACCGGAGGCGTGAAAGGCGCCATGGGTGTTGCGGAGGATACGAGTGACGCCAGCATCGCCTGTCGCCAGGTCGGGCCGATTCAGATCCTTGGAGAGATCAAGGACGGCGAGCGCGTCTTCGACGAACACCGCAGCCTCGTGTTCAAGACCCTTCAGGTCGTGCGCTTCTTCGACTCCGAGCGCAATGTGCTGGTCTACGTGTCCTACAGCGATCGGGTAATTGAGGGCAGCCCGAAGAACAGCATCAGTACGGTACCGATCATGCATTGGCCGGCACCATAGTTTCCAGCGGTTCAGAACAATTTCAAGTTTCCGGCGCAGCTGGATTTGAAGTCGCTCGAATGGAGAACGCGTCTATTTCACTGCTACAATTGAACGTGGAACGGAGATTACCTACACGGGTGGCCCGGGATCGACAGGTTGGATGATGATGGGAGGGCGTCTGGCGTGTGTTTCGTGTCACGGCCCGTATGGACGGGGTGGTAGACACAGCATGGGAACGATGCAAGTGGTGAAATCGACACGGAGGAATTTGACCGGAAAAAAAAGGACCTGGAATGACCATGCCCCATGAAGAGGCTGAAAAAGCGACCCCGGAAAAGCCCAAAAGTCATGGCGCGCAATCCAAACAGAAACGCAAATCGGCCAAATCTATGTGGCCCCGGTCAACTGGATGCTCATGGTCTGCACGATCTCCCTTGTGGCCGGTTTTCAATCTTCCAGCAAACTTGCGGCTGCATACGGGTTAGCCGTAACCTCCACGATGATCATTAACACGGTGCTGTTTTTTGTTGTGATCCGCAGACAGTGGCATTGGTCTTTGATGTGGGCCGCAGCGCTGGCAGGCCTCTTTTTGATGGTGGACGTGCCTTTTTTTGCGGCCAACATCAGCAAAATCTACCATGGTGCCTGGTTCCCGCTGGTTATCGCTGAAACATCCGCCATGGCGCGCTGGCGTACGAACCTTTTTATTTTTATGTCCCGCAACGCAGCCGATGCCACCTCGTTTTTTAATCTTCCAGCGGACCAAACCATTGAAGTCGGCGTTCGGCTGGAAATTTGACACGCCTCTTTATTGCCGGTTTTTTATTTTAGGGAGTAGTTCTTCTTTTTGTGATTTTTTCGGAGAGACCAGGCCATGACGTTAATGAAAAAATTGTATAAATGACATAATTTCAAATAGTTTGGCGTGTGGCTATGATAACGATAAGTGGCTATCGCGAGGATTGTGATAAAAAATGAATGTTGAGTCCCCGAAAAGAACTGACGTGCGCTTAACCCTTTTAAACCCCAAGCACGGGCAGTCGCAAGGCGAAGAAATCGCCAACAGCATCAGCCACGGCATAGGGCTGGTCGGAGCGCTCATCGGAACGCCATTTCTCATTATGCATGCAGTACGGCATGGGGATGCCGGATTCATTGTCGGTACGAGTGTTTTCTCTATGTCCATGATCCTTCTCTATCTTGCATCCACGCTCTACCATGCATGGCCAATAGGCAAGGTCAAGCGCTGTTTTCGGATCATCGAGCATTCCGCGATCTTTATTCTTATCGCCGGCACGTACACGCCGTTAACCCTTGGTATACTTCGTGGTGCATTCGGCTGGACGCTTTTCGGGGTTATTTGGGGTCTTGCAATAGCCGGGGTAGCGCTGAAGGCATTCTATAAAACCGCACATCCCATTCTTTCCACCTGCCTTTATCTGCTGATGGGGTGGCTACTCGTGATTGCGGTAAAGCCTTTGTTTGCCGGGATGCCTACAGCTGGCCTGTTCTTATTGTCTGCGGGAGGTTTGTCGTACACCGCCGGCGTAGCATTTTTTGCAACCGACTCGCGGCTAAAGTATGGCCACCTCATCTGGCATCTATTTGTCATTGCCGGCACCACATGCCATTATTTCTTAGTCCTTTGGTATGCGGCCTGACAATCTATTGGGACGAGAGTGCACATTTGTAAAGTCGGCAGGCGGTTTTTTCAGTTGAACCTATCGCCGAATTTTGCATGCGTGACGATGCTGGCTATTGGTCTGGTTTCGAAAATCTTTTCATCAACTTCTGAAATTCGGCGTTTTGCTTATTGATCAGATCTTGCAATACGTCGAGCGCCTGACCTGGATCGGTGCCAGGATTTTTGAGGAGGTCTCGCAGGCGCGAGATGGTCTCTTCCTGCGCCTCGACCTTTTGCTTGAGGACCTGATTTTCTTCCTCTAAGATCCGGTATTCATCCTTTGAAACCCATCCCATGGTGCTAAAGGAATCACCAAAGGATTTCTTGAAATCCGCCGCCGCCCTTTCCCATGCAGCACTGCTTTCCGGGGCGTCCTGACTCTTCTCTTCGAGGCCGTAGTATTTTTTGAACAGTGCGCTCAATTCGTCGACACCGCTGAATCCCCCGTGGATCCAGCGGGTGACGTCTTCGAGTTGTTTCTGGCCTTTGGCGACAGAGAGAAGATAATTTCCCCAGAATTCCAGGAATTGTCGGTCCATGAGAGACTCCTCGGCTGGTAAAAGGGGGCACTATTTGGATTTCGATTTTTGAGCAGCGTCGAAAAATTCCGCCACTTTCTTGTAATTGTCGTCAGCGATTTTTTTGAAATCCTGGCACCCTTTATTATAGGCATCGACCCAGTTCTGAATGAGTTTTTTGCCTTCTTCGGGAACCCCGGTGGCCTGTGTCAGGAACGTGTTCAACATTTTTTCATTCTGTCCGCCGATTGTCAACATGACTTTGAAACTGTTGTCAAAGGCCGTTTTGTTGAAGTCGAGCATTTGCTTCAGCATTTGATTGGGATCGAACATAATTGCCTCCTTTTTGATAATCAACTGTTTTTGCGATGTCGCAAAGGGGTAGAGCATCTGTTCAGCTGTTAGTCCGTGTGAAGCTGCAGGTTGACTCCGGCAATCAATTAGCAGGCCGCATCCATCCCGTGTTCTTGTCGATCAGAATTTTATCTGCCAGCGAATTGTCTTTGGTAACCACATCGGCTTCGAAATTCTGACCTTCATCTTTTATGTCGCCCAGCTTCAGGTTCGGATTTCCGGTGGATTTAAGGTAATTTTCAACCATAGATTTGGCCTGGTCCTTATCGATCGATTTTTGGGACTGCTGTTGAGCGTTTGGATACTGTTGGTTGGGTCCATAACCCTGACCGGAATGCATCATGCCAGGCCCCATACCGTAACCGTTGCCTCGACCCCCCATCATGCCAGGACCCATTCCGTAACCACCGCCCTGACCCGACTGCGGCGGCGTGTTGTACCCTTGATTGGAAGACTGGGCATACACGCTGCCCAACGCCAGCAGCACTACCAGGATCGAAAGCGGTGCTATTAAGAGTGTTTTTTTCATTTTGAGTCTCCTTATGTTCAATAGAGTACCGGCTCGTATTACACCGCTCTATTTGCCAACGAGCTTTTTGACCTGACCGATCTTTTCCTGCACTTTGCCGTCCTTATTTTCGTTTTTGCCTTCGATTTCCAAGCCGGTATTCATGCTTACCTTCCCGGCCATCTCCTTGATCTTACCCTTTATTTGGTGCAGATTGCCTTCTGTTTCGTCCCTTGTACCTGATTTCATGATATTCCTCCTGTTGACTTATGGACCTGGCAAGGATGACGGTAACTACTTGTCCAACGGCCATCATTGTATCGATACGTACTTGCTATCACTTCAATATTTATGCCAGTTTTCTAATGCTCACCGTAATGTTACCCATAGTTCTGATTTTTATGCATAACCGGTTTGAAAGATCTTTACTGGCAAGCCATTAACCGCCAAATAAAAGGGATCATACTTGACCGATGGGGTCATATCTGACCTTTTCCAGGCAGCCGGCACCGCCGGCCAGCCGTCGCCGCTGATCGTCCCGCTGGTGCCCCCCTTGTAAAAGTCCTATGACCTGTACCCGGGATTCTGGTATGCTTTAGCTGCCCAGGGAAATATATGTCCCGTAGATTTTGATGATGACAAAGATGTTGATGGCGCAAACTTGGTGGAATATATGTATGGCTCAGGTGGTATTGGACTCGATGTGTTCGCGATCAGTTTCGGCAAGGTGAACTGCCCTTAAAAGAGCATAATTCAATGACGTATCAGCCGTACACGGTACCCGTGGCCTTGGCGAAAAATGTCAAGCATAACCGTGTCATCCATAGCCAAAACATTATGTTGTATTTCTGGGTAGATGACATTTCTCGTGTACCCAATTTAGAAAAAATCAAAACAGAAAAGCTCGGCGGCGGATTTTCCCGCATCATAGCACGCTACGGATTTATGGAAGATTCTAAAATGGACAACGTTTTGGAACTCGCGCGTGAACAAGGATTGGATATCAACAAGGAATCGACAACGTTCTTTATCGGGCGCGAAAAATTGGTAGTCGGAGAAAAATCCGAGTTTTCGCGATGGCGTTCTAATTTGTTTATTTTTATGTCCCGCAACGCCACCGACGCCGGATCGTTTTTCAACCTTCCCGGGGATCAAGTCATTGAAGTGGGCGTGAGACTCGAGATCTGACAGAATAATCGGGATATCGAAAATCTATGGGTTTTTGATGGTGTTCGTCAGCTAATCTCAAACAAAGAGCTTACCTGAAAAAATTGCAGATTCCTCCCTCCTCCCGAGAGAAGGTTGGATAGACTGTGTTTTTCCTTGAACAGACCCATTGGAAAGTCGGCGGCAAAAACAGTGCGGCTGAAATCCTTGGCCTCGACCGCAGCACCTTGCGCGCCCGCATGCGTAAGCTCAATATCCGCAAACCATAAATTCCCATTCCAATTTCAATCTGCCCTTATCATTTGCCGCCCATAACACCAGGGAGACCGGAAAAGGGTCATATTTGACAAACGGTTAAATATGACCCTTTTTATGTGGCTGTTAATGACAGCCCCGGAGATGTTTTTTTAACTAATTATTGTTAAATATCAGAATGATGGGTGACGTGACGCTGAGTGTTGGAGACCTGGCACGAAGCTTGAACTAATAAAGGTTAAAAAGTAGTAGCGGCATAAATATTTCCGTTGGACCATATTTGTGATCCTCTTAATTCTGTGGGGGCTGGGATTGATGACCGGCTACACGCTTGGCGGCGTTATTCATGTCTTGCTGGTCATCGCCATTATCGTGGTGCTGATCCAGGTTATTCAAGGACGAAGACGGGTGTAACCATTTGAACCCTTGCCGGGTAAGGTGAAATGTTCACAGAAAGGAATAACTGCTATGAAAAAGAGGAATTGGGTTTTCGGCTATTTTTTACTTCTTATGCTCATCGCCACATTTGTGGCCTGTGCATCGACATCCAAACAGGAAGGCACCGGGGAATACGTTGACGACTCGGTCATTACGACCAAGGTCAAATCTTTGCTTGCAGCCGATGATTTTCTCAAGTCATTCGAGATCGGTGTCGAGACCTACAAGGGCACCGTTCAACTGAGCGGGTTCGTTGGTTCTCAAAAGGCCCTCGACAAAGCGAATAAAATCGCAAGGAGTGTCAAAGGGGTCAAATCCGTAAAGAATGATCTGATCGTGAAATAAATAGGCTATCCTTAGGCAAAGAGGTAAACAGAACCGGCAAGGTTCAAAAAAAGATCGGCGAGATCAAGAAGGTCGTTGGGAAGTAAGCATAACCATTTTTGACGGTGAACAAATACCACATGAAAGGAGATAATCCATTCAGCAATTCGTATTGGAAAATGAAGAGTCTGATAATTCTTTCGATCAAGTTTAATCAGAGCAACTGCGAAGGTAAAAGCGTGAGAATCACGGCTCACCAGTTGGATCGACTGTCAGTCGATCCAATCCATTTCATTTCGTTCGACGCCATGCAAAAGGACGACAGTGGCCGCACGGGCTTGCAGCTTGGCGCCGCGTCGATGACCTAACTGCTGTGGACACGATTTCTCCAGCACAATCCAGCCAATCAGCAATGGTTCAATCGGAATCGGTTTGTCCTGTCGGCCGATCACGGCTCAACCCAAAGAAAAAGATTAATCACGAAAAGGATACAAATTGTTGAGTCGGTTGTTCTATCCGAAGTTCACGCGTATGGAGCCATTGAAAATGGAGGTATAAAATGGAGGCAATCATCAAAAGAATAATGAAGGCGTTTTTAATATTGCTTTTATTAACCCCTTTCGCATCCAATGGATTCGCAGCCTCATTCGATGAAATCGTCGTATTCGGCGATAGTTTGTCGGATAACGGTAATCTTGTAATCTTTAAAGACCAACCGGTACCCGATCCGGAGTTGTATTACGAAGGCCGTTTTTCCAACGGACCGGTCTGGGTCGAATATTTGGCCGACCCGCAGCGGTTGAATGCACCGTTAACCGACCGGGCACTTGGCGGCGCGCAAACCGATGGATTCGTACCCCCGGGGCTGATTCAACAGGTGACCGCCTATAAAACGAGCGCCGACTCCCCGCCATCGCCCAACGCACTTTTCATTATATGGATCGGCGGCAATGATTATTTCAACGGTGATGGAGATTTTCAGGCTGCGGTGGCCAATATCAACGAGGCCATGGAAGAGCTGGTGCAATTCGGAGCCATGCATCTGCTGGTGTTGAATTTGCCCGATCTGGGAGCAATACCCGCAATGCTGGACAAACCGGAAGCCTCTCAAGCAACTGCGTTTTCGACAGATTTCAATGCCGAATTGGCGGACATGCTGGATAATTTCAGAGTTGAACACCCGGAGATCGGCTTGTATGAATTCAACGTATTCTCTTTTACAATGGCGGTTCGAAATGATCCTGCCACCTACGGGTTCATCAATGTGACCGATCCATCGCCGAATTTCGAAGTCCCCGAAGTCCCGAACAATTTTGACGGCGCCGGCTATTTATTTTGGGATGAAAGGCATCCGACCACCAGTATGCACGAGCTCATCGCGGATCAGGTTTTTACGCTTTTAAACGAACAATCCACGCCACCCGGAATGAATAATGTCGCCCAGGATGATGGTGGCGGCAGTTCGTGTTTCATCGAGGCGTCAACTTGGTGAATAGGTGAGGAGTGAAAAGGAACAGAAAATAAATTAGGCAGAATCTAATCAAATATTAAAAATCTTTCACCATTTTTGACGGTGTCCAAACACCACATGAAAGGAGATAATCCATTCGGCAATTCGTATTGGGAAATGAAGAGTCTGATAATTCTTTCGATCAAGTTTAATCAAAGCAACTGCAAAGGTAAAAGCGTGAGAATAACGGATCACCATTTGGATCGACTGTCAGTCGATCCAATCCATTTCATGTCGTTCGACGCCATGCAAAAGGCCGACAGTGGCCGCACGGGCTTGCAGCCTGGCGCCGCCTCGATGACCTAACTGCTGTGGACCCGATTTCTCCAACATAATCCAGCCAATCCGCAATGGTTCACGCGGAATCGGTTTGTCCTGTCGACCGGTCACGGCTCAACCTAAAGAGAAAGATTAATCACGAAAAGGATACAAAATAAATTTCGTACTTTCTATAATTCGTTTTTTTCGTGATGATACTTTTCGACAACGTCCGCAAGCCGTGCGCAGCGAACGGCATGTCATAAGAAGGAGACAAAAAAAGTGAGGATGGGTTTCAAAAGGATTCTCCGTACCCTGCTCAATTTGAAAGCGCGTTTCGGCAGAACCGGCCTGACAAAAGAGGTCACCGGCACCGAGCCGCCGCTGCGATCGGAACTGTTCAGCAACGGCCAGTTAAAACAGCACGGGAAGGTGCTGGCAGCCTCGCACAAGCTGAGTTTGGGGCGTGCTTCGGACCGGCTTCTGACGCGATTGGCCGAGAATGAAGGTGTCCTGATTGAAGCCCGCAACCTGCTGATGGCGGCCGTTAAGGACAACCACCGGATTGTGCCGGCCGGGGAATGGCTGCTCGACAACTTCTATCTGATCGAAGAACAGATCCGAATGGCCAGGCGACACTTGCCCAAGGGTTACAGCCGGGAACTGCCGCGCTTGCTGAACGGCTCATCGGCCGGCGCCCCACGCGTGTACGACATTGCGTTGGAGATTGTCTCGCACGGCGATGGGCGGGCGGATCCGGAAAGTCTCAGCAGTTTCGTGGCCGCCTACCAAACGGTAACCATCCTGAAGCTTGGCGAATTGTGGGCCGTACCGATCATGCTGCGCCTGGCCCTGATCGAGAATCTGCGTCGCGTCGGGGCCCGGATTATTGCCGACCGGATCGACCGCAACCGCGCCGAGTATTGGGCGGACCAGATGACGGAGATTGCAGAGAAAGACCCGAAGAGCCTGATTCTCGTGATTGCGGATATGGCCCGGTCGAACCCGCTGCTGGTGAGTTCTTTTGTCGCGGAATTTTCACGGCGGTTGCAGGGACAAGGCCCTGCCCTGGCCTTGCCGCTCACCTGGATTGAACAGCGACTTTCCGAGTCCGGCCTGACCATCGAACAGTTGGTGCGCTCGGAGAACCAGACACAGGCTGCTGACCAGGTCTCGATGAGCAACAGCATCGGCAGCCTCCGTTTTCTGGGCGCGATGGACTGGCGCGAGTTCGTCGAGACGATGAGCATTGTCGAGCAGACCCTGTATGAGGATCCCGGCGACATTTACGGCAAGATGGATTTTACCACCCGTGATCGCTACCGCCACGTCGTGGAGAAGACGGCGAAGAGCAGTCCTTTCTCCGAGACAGAGGTGGCACGCAAAGCAATCCAGCTGGCGCATGCGAGCGCTGATCGGAAAGGCGGCGACGACCGCGAGGCCCACATCGGGTTCTACCTGATCGACGAGGGATTGGCGCAGCTCGAACGAATGGCGGAAGTGCGCCGATCTCCCCTTGAGGCTCTTCGGCGATTAAGTCGTCAGTTCCCTTTGCTTTTCTATCTGGGCGTAATAACGCTGATGACGGCTATTTTCACCGGGAGTTTGTTGGCGAAGATTCATGCCATGGGGTACCAGATTGGGCTGATTGCGCTGATAGGTCTCCCCCTGCTGATAGGCGCAAGTCATCTGGCCGTGGCGCTGGTGAATTGGCTGGCGACATTACTGGCGACGCCGCGCTTGCTGCCGCGAATGGACTTTTCCGAAGGAATTCCTTCGGAATCGCGCGCCCTGGCCGTCATCCCGACGATGCTCATGAGCGCGCAAAACGTCGAGGATCTGGTCGAGGCGCTGGAAGTTCGATTTCTGGCCAATCGAGAGGAACACCTGCACTTCGGTCTGCTGACGGATTTCCGGGACGCCCCTGAGGAAACGCTTCCGGAGGACGAACCTTTGTTGCGGCTGGCCCAAATGAGAATTCGAGAGTTGAACGAAAAGTACCGCGGCCCAAAAGCAGACACGTTCTTTCTCTTTCATCGCCCGCGCCGCTGGAATCCGCGGGACCGGATCTGGATGGGGTATGAGCGCAAGCGCGGCAAGCTTGCGGATTTGAATGGGCTTCTGCGCGGCGGATCAAGAGATCGCTTCTCCCTCATCGTTGGGAATATTGCCGTGTTATCAAACGTTAAGTATGTGATCACCCTGGACACGGATACTCAGCTTCCCCGCGATTCAGCATGGCAGTTTGTGGGAGCCATGGCGCACCCGCTGAATCGGCCGCAGTACGACGAAGACAGGCAGCGGATCGATGAGGGGTACGGCATCCTTCAGCCCCGGGTGGCCGTGAGCCTGTCGGGAATGAAACGGTCGCGGTACGCGCGATTGTGCGGGAGTGAGCCAGGCATCGACCCGTATACCCGGGTTGTCTCCGATGTTTACCAGGACCTTTTCGGTGAAGGCTCCTTCATCGGCAAAGGGATCTATGATGTCGATGCGTTCGAGCGGGTCCTCAAGGGACGCTTTCCCGAGAACCGGATCCTCAGCCATGACCTTCTGGAGGGATGCTACGCGCGGTCGGGGCTGCTCAGCGATGTGCTGCTGTACGAGGAATATCCATCCCGCTACAGCGCGGATGTAAGCCGTCGGCGCCGCTGGATTCGCGGGGATTGGCAAATTGCCCGCTGGCTGCTGCCGGGCGTTCCCGACTTCGAGGGAAACCACCGGAAGAATCCGCTCTCCGGGGTGTCCCGCTGGAAGATTTTCGACAATCTTCGTCGGAGCCTCGTACCGGCGGCGTTGACCTTGTTGTTTCTCCTTGGCTGGGCCGTCTTGTCCCCGCCCTGGCTATGGACCCTCGCCGTCATCGGAACCATTCTGATCCCCCCCGGGATGGCCTCACTTCTGGATCTGTTTCAAAAACCGGGTGATGTGCGGCTGGGGCAGCATCTTGCGGTCACGGTGCGCTCGGCAGGCGAGCACTCCGTTCAAGCGGCTTTTACGCTCACTTGTCTCCCCTATGAAGCCTTCTTCAGTCTGGATGCGATTTTGCGCACGGTCTGGCGAATGTGGGTCACCCACAAACGACTTCTGTTGTGGAACCTACCGAACGCGGATAACCAAAGCCGCACAGACCTCGCCGCCTCCTGGCGGACAATGTGGTTTGCCCCCGCCCTGGCCGCTGCGGCGGGAATATATCTGACCGTTGCGAGGCCGGCCGCACTCGCCGTGGCGGGGCCCATCCTGGGCCTCTGGTTTGCCTCTCCTGCCATCGCCTGGTGGATCAGTCGGCCCCGCGCGCGCCGGCGAGAAGAGCTAACCGTGGATCAGATCCTCTTTCTGCGGAAGCTTTCCCGGAAAACATGGGCGTTCTTCGAGACCTTCGTCGGTCCGGAAGACAATTGGCTGCCGCCGGATAACTATCAAGAGCCTCCTGTTGGCGCGGTCGCGCATCGCACGTCGCCCACCAACATGGGACTTGCGCTGCTGGCGAATTTGTCCGCCTACGACTTCGGCTATGTTTCGGCCGGACAGCTCATAGAACGCACGGGGAATGCGTTCCGCGCGATGCAAAAATTGGAACGCCACCAAGGCCACTTCTACAACTGGTATGACACCCAGTCTTTGAAACCACTGCCACCGAACTATATTTCGACGGTGGACAGCGGGAATCTCGCGGGCCACCTGTTGACCTTGCGGCAGGGTCTGCTCGCCCTTCCCGAACATCGGATCCTAACAGCGCGATGGTTTGACGGACTCGGCGACACCATGCGGATTCTCGTGGACGCTGCGGGAGAAGCCGCTCCGGTCCAGCTCGATCAACTCCAGAAGGAGCTGGCCTCGGCATCCGTTTCCCGACCAACGACGCTTGCAGCGGCACGGCTGTACCTTGGCCGGCTGGCGACATCTGCAGTGGAGGTGGTGGGTAGTTTTGACGCGGACCCCGAAAGCCAGGCGAGCGGGTGGTCTCGTGCCTTCGCCCGGCAATGCCAGGACGCCCTCGATGAACTGACGTTTCTCACGCCTTGGACCTTGCTGCCACCGACTTCTACGGACAGACGAAACGACTTTGGTGGCCTCGATGAGATCCCCACACTGAACGAACTATCCGGATTTAAAGGGGAGTGGCTGCCGGCTATCGAGGATCGTTTAGGCTCGGCAGCAACCCCCGAGGAAAACGAGCAGCTGGGTGAGCTTCACCGGCTCATCACTCAAGCAAGCCGCCGCGCCAGAGAAAGGATTGCGGCCATCAAACGCCTCGCGCGGCAATCCGGCGAACTGGCCGATATGGGGTATGACTTCCTCTACGACAAGGCGCGTCATCTGCTGGCGCTCGGCTACAACGTCGCGGAGCGACGCCGGGACCCGAGTTACTACGATCTGCTGGCTTCTGAAGCAAGGTTTTCCAGTTTCGTAGCGATTGCGCAAGGGCAGCTACCGCAGGAGAGCTGGTTTGCCCTGGGTCGTCTGCTCACTATCGCCGGTGGAGAACCGATCCTGCTTTCGTGGAGCGGTTCGATGTTCGAATACCTGATGCCGCTCCTGGTGATGCCGGCGTACGAAGACACGCTGCTCGACCAGACCTATAAGGCGGCTGTGGCCAGGCAGGTCGAGTATGGAAAAAAGCGTGCCGTGCCGTGGGGCATTTCGGAAAGTGGTTACAATGCCATTGATGTGCATCTCAACTATCAATACCGCGCTTTCGGTGTCCCCGGTCTGGGGCTCAAACGCGGGCTCGCCGAGGACCTGGTGATTGCGCCCTATGCTTCAGCGCTGGCGCTGATGGTGGCGCCCAAGGAGGCGTGTCTGAACCTCGAGCGGCTCGCTGCCGAAGGCTTTGAAACCCGTTATGGCTTCTACGAAGCGATCGACTACACGCCCTCGCGCCTGCCGCCTGGCCAAACGAGCGCCGTGGTTCGCTCCTTTATGGCCCATCACCAGGGCATGAGTCTCCTGTCTTTGGCCCATCTGCTCCTGGACCGCCCGATGCAGAAGCGCTTCGAGTCGGATCCCTTGTTCCAGGCGACCATGCTGTTGCTCCAGGAGCGAATCCCCAAGGCGACGGCGTTCTATGCGCATACCACCGAGCTCTCCGAGCACCATATGGCTTCCGGCGCTCTGGAGACGCCGATACGTGTTTTCAGCAGTCCCGACACGCCGAACCCGGAAGTGCAGTTGCTCTCGAACGGCAGATACCACGTGATGATCACCAATGCCGGCGGCGGTTACAGTCGCTGGAAGGACCTGGCCATCACCCGTTGGCGCGAAGACCGCACCTGTGACAACTGGGGTACGTTCTGTTACATCCGCGACGTGACCAGCAGGGAGTTCTGGTCGACCGCATATCAGCCGACGCTCAAGCGATCGAAGCATTTTGAGGCCATCTTCTCGGAAGGGCGAGCCGAGTTTCGCAGTCGCAACCACGACTATGACACCCATACCGAGATCGCTGTTTCGCCCGAGGATGACATCGAACTGCGGCGCGTCCGCATCACCAACCGCGCGCGGACGCGCCGCGCGATCGATGTTACCAGTTATGCGGAAGTGGTTCTGGCGCCGCAAGCCGCGGACGCACTGCATCCGGCCTTCAGCAATCTCTTCGTGCAGACCGAGATCCATAACCAGCAGCGAGCGATCCTCTGCACGCGACGGCCCCGCTCCCAGGGCGAGCAAGCGCCCTGGATGCTGCACCTGATGGCCGTGCATGGGGCGGAGATCGGAGACGTCTCCTATGAGACCGATCGCATGCAGTTTATCGGCCGCGGTAACACCGTCGCCGATCCACAGGCGATGAGCGGGGCTGATGGCTTTTTTACGGGGGCGCTCTCGGGCAGCCAGGGCTCGGTGCTCGATCCGATTGTCGCCATCCGCTACCGGATTACGCTGGATCCCGAAGAATCGGCAACGATAAACATGGTCTCCGGCATCGGTGAAACCCGCGATGCAGCCTTACGACTGGTGGAAAAATACCAGGATCGGCGTCTCGCGGATCGCGTCTTTGATCTGGCATGGACGCATGGACAAGTGCTGCTGCGCCAGTTCAATGCTTCCGAGACCGATGCCCAACTCTATGGGCGTCTTGCCAGCTCGATCATCTACGCCAATGCTTCACTGCGAGCCGACCCGAGCGTCCTCATCAAGAACCACCGGGGGCAATCCGGTCTCTGGGGATACGCCATATCCGGCGATTTGCCGATTGTGCTGCTGCAGATTGAAGCCCCGGCCAATATCGACCTGGTGCGCCAACTCGTGCAGGCCCATTCCTACTGGCGCCTAAAAGGACTGGCGGTGGACCTGGTGATCTGGAACGAAGATCACGCCGGTTACCGGCAACTCCTCCACGACCAGATCATGGGGCTCATCGCCGCCGGCACCGAAGCCAAAGTGATCGATCGGCCGGGCGGCATTTTCTTAAGACCTGGCGACCAGATATCGGAGGAGGACCGCATTCTGTTCCAAACGGTCGCGTGCGCCATCATCACCGACAGCCGGGGGTCGCTGGCGGACCAGATCAAGCGACGCAGTCTGGTGGAAGCTGCAGTGCCGCTCCTTTCGCCGACCCGAACCCACCGCTCCAAACCGCTGGCAGTGGCCGCATTGCCTCGCCACGATCTGATGTTCTACAACGGGCTGGGCGGATTTACTCCGGATGGGCGCGAGTATGTCATTACCACCGCACAAAGGCAGGTGACGCCGGCGCCGTGGGTGAATGTGCTGGCCAACCCGCACTTCGGCACCGTCATTTCAGAAAGCGGCCTTGCCTATACCTGGAGCGAGAATGCCCACGAGTTCCGTCTCACTCCCTGGGGGAACGATCCCGTCGGTGATTCAAGCGGAGAGGCGTTTTATCTCCGTGATGAAGAGCGCGGCCACTTCTGGTCCCCGACACCGCTGCCCAGCCGCGGAGCGATGCCTTACGTCACCCGGCACGGCTTTGGCTACAGCGTCTTCGAGCACACCGAACGCGGCATCCGCTCAGAGCTGAAGGTTTACGTGGCCCTGGATGCACCGATCAAGTTCATGGTGCTCAAAGTGCGAAACGAGTCGAAACGATCACGTCGACTCTCCGCTACCGGATATGCGGAATGGGTCCTTGGCGACCTGCGGCCGAAATCGAGCCTGCACGTTATCACCAAAATTGACCCGAATAGCGGTGCACTGTTTGCGTGGAACCCTTATAACACGGAGTTCCGCGACCGGATGGCGTTTTTCGACGTGGACGATACGACCCGCACCATAACCGGCAATCGGACGGAATTCCTCGGACGCAACGGTACACTGAAAAGTCCGGCTGCAATGAAGCGAACGCGTCTTTCCGGCAAGGTGGGGGCCGCTCTGGATCCCTGTGCCGCGATCCAGGTGGTCTTCGATCTGGCTGACGGGCAAGAGCGAGAGATCATCTTCAGGCTCGGCGTCGGGCGCGATGCCGGTGACGCTGGGAATCTGGTCAATCGCTTTCGAGGCTCAACTGCTGCGCGGGGCGCACTCGAAGCGGTATGGCAGCACTGGGCGCATACTTTCGACGCGCTGCACGTGGAAACACCCGACCAATCCCTCAATGTGCTGGTCAACGGCTGGCTCTTGTACCAGACCCTGGCGTGCCGCCTTTGGGCGCGCAGCGCAACCTACCAGTCGGGAGGCGCCTTCGGTTTCCGCGACCAGTTGCAGGACGTGATGGCGCTCATCCACGCCAGGCCGCATCTCGTGCGCGAGCACTTGCTCCTGTGCGCGGCCCGTCAATTCCCGGAAGGAGATGTCCAGCATTGGTGGCATCCTCCAGCGGGCCGGGGTGTGCGCACTCACTGTTCGGACGATTACCTCTGGCTGCCGCTTACCACGTGCCGCTATGTCCTCGCCACCGGTGACACCGGCGTGTTGGATGAGCCCATCCACTTCCTCCAGGGCCGCCCGGTAAACGCGGATGAAGACTCTTACTATGATCTGCCCGAGCGCTCCGAAGAGGCGGCGAGTCTTTACGATCATTGTGTCCGGGCCATCCTGAACGGCCTCAAATTTGGTGAACACGGCCTGCCGCTCATCGGCTCCGGCGACTGGAACGACGGCCTGAACCTGGTCGGCGAACACGGCAAAGGCGAAAGCGTCTGGTTGGGTTTTTTCCTATATGAAGTGCTCATGCGCTTCGCTGAGGTCGCCGGCGCACGCGGCGACATCGCTTTCGTCGAGCGCTGCCACAGGGAGGCGGCCGAACTGCGTCACAATATCGAGGAGCATGGCTGGGACGGCGGGTGGTACCGCCGTGCCTATTTCGACGACGGCTCGCCGCTGGGATCGTCAGATAACCCCGAATGCCAGATTGATTCGATTGCACAGAGCTGGTCTGTTCTTTCGGGTGCGGGGGATCATGATCGGTCGCGCATGGCCATGGAAGCCGTGGATGAGCGCCTCGTTCGCCGCGAGCATGACCTGATCCAGCTTCTGGATCCACCTTTCGACAAGTCGCCGCTGAATCCCGGCTATATAAAAGGGTACGTCCCCGGCGTGAGAGAAAACGGCGGGCAGTACACGCATGCGGCCATCTGGGCAGCAATGGCCTTCGCTCGCCTGGGCGACAGCCGGCGCGCGTGGGAGCTCTTCAATATGATCAACCCGGTAAACCATGCCGGATCAACCGAGGAGACGGCCACCTACAAAGTCGAACCGTACGTCGTTGCCGCCGACGTCTATGCCGTACCACCGCATACCGGCCGAGGCGGCTGGACATGGTACACGGGCTCGGCCGCCTGGATGTACCGGCTGATCGTGGAATCGCTTCTGGGTCTCAGACGTGAAGTGGATAAACTGCGTTTTACGCCGTGCCTCCCTGCGGACTGGAAGGGGTTCAAAATGAACTACCGCTATCGGGAGACCGTCTACCACATCGAGGTCCTGCAAACGCGTGAAGAAAAAGGGGGTGCAAGTGTGACCGTTGATGGGGTCGTGCGACCCGACCAGGAGATTCCCCTTATTGACGACCGGAAGGAACACTCGGTCGAGGTGAGAATACCCGGTTCGCGCACAGCCCTCCTGTTCCTGTAACACCCACTTAGCCAGGGTAGCGCGCCAGGGCCGCGGCGCAAGATCCACCGATCAAAGGCGGACCAAACCAAGGCCGTGGCGAAGATTGCGCATCGCAAAACGATCGCACAACTAAAAGCTATGTGTACGTAATCGTCGAATAATCTGAAAGGCCGGCATTGCCGGGAGGTGACCGCAATGATCGTCGTTAAAATTGCAATGAACGTGCTTCCGGAAAAACAGAAGGAGTTGGTGCAAACGCTTCTCTCGATGATTGGACCAATGGAAAAGGAGGCCGGCTGTCTGAGCTATGCCCTCTCTTGTGATATTGAAGACAAAAACCTTCTGAACCTTCTCGAGGAGTGGCAAACACGAAAAGATTTAAATCATCATTTCAGGTCCGAATTGTTCGGCGTTTTACTGGGGACAAGGAGCCTTTTAACCGAACCGCATGGAATTCATCTTTACACCATCCGGCAATTGGAAGGAATGGAAGCCGTTCATACCGCCCGAGGGAAAGAACTCCGCCGCGCTTAAGCAATGGGAATTTTAGAAAGGAAAGGTGCTCTATGGAAACGCATCCGGATGCAAGACGAAACGGATCTCACCTCTCTCAACTATAAGGTATTTAGCGTTTTAAAACCTCCCATTAGAGACAGAGGCGCCAACCCCTATCCGTCCATGTATAGCCATTGGCATTGGTAAGTCCGCTCCTGGTTGGTAAACCTTTGTAACATAAACCAGTTAATCCTTCTCTTGCCACCTTGGCTATACCACAAGGTGGTATAGTTTACCATGTACCCTCCAGGAACACCATTTAGTAGGATCATTTCTCCAACTGACAAGCATCTGATACATTTTGTGGGTGTCGATTGCCCGGTTCACCATCGCCAGATCGATCTCCTGAACCGGAAGAATACTTATTGTGGCAATGATCTCTCGAGCTTCATCAGATGTCCCGGGTTGGGGGATGTGACGAGTGACCACGTTGAATACCTCACCCAGTACTTGCACTGATAGAACAAGGGTTTCCCGTTCGATGCCATCAGTTAACAATTCCTGGGCCTTGTTTTGCTTACGTGGGTCATGTTGATCGTAAGCGTAAACCAGGGTGGACTTAAGCCATCCGCGATTTAACCACCGTCTCAGTCAGAGGCGGTTTAGCCACAGCGAACCTATTAGGATTCAATAGTGTCGAAGCGTCTGCTCCTCACCACTTGTCGTTCCTTTCAAAATAATGTAGGTGTCAAAAAGACAATTAACAGCCTTAACGGTCTGCACCCAAAACCTCTATAAAAGTGAGGAGACGAAGAGAAATGCTGGCCCGTGACATCATGGACACCCGCTTTCACACACTTGAGCCGCATGAAACTGTGGCTCAGGCGGTCAAAATGTTCCAGACCGCCAGCCGTGAGGAGGGCAAGAAGATCTTCGGCCTGATTGTGGTCGATGATGCCGATCGTCTTGTCGGCCTGCTGTCGATGTACGACATTCTGCTGTTCATTCAACCCAAGCACATGAAGATCTGGGGAGAGATGGAGGATCTGGAACCGGATCGTCTCTTCGATGACCTGCTCGGAAAGGTCAAGGGCATTCAGGTCGGTGATATCATGACCACGGAGGTCGTCACCATCGGCCCTGAAACGCACATCCTGAGTATATCGGACCTGATGATCAATAAGCACATCCGCCGCCTGCCGGTTTCAGAAGACGGGCGAATCATCGGTATGGTCTACATGTCGGACGTGTTCTACCACATGCTCACACAGTTTTTAGACTGAAAGGCTAAATAGGGATGGTCTTCATCGAACGGCGAAGCGTATTGAGAGGGATGCTGGTTCAGGAAGCGATGCGAAAGCGCGTGATCCGGGTGTCACGGGAGACCACGTTATCCGATTGCACCAACAGAATGGTCAAGAACAAGGTCGCTGCGGTGCTTGTGACCGCAGAAGATGACCGGCCGGTCGGGGTCGTATCCAAAACAGATCTCATCGGCGCGTTCTATGCCGACCTGCCGGTTGAAGCGGCAGCAGCCGACATCATGGCCGCACCACCGCTGTTCTGCTTTCCCGACGACAGCCTCGAGTCGGCCATCGACCTGATGCACGCAAGAGGCGTTCACCGGCTGTATGTGAGCGGTGCCGAAACCGACCGGGTCATCGGCACGCTGGCCTATCCGGACGTCGTCGGTTTGCTCTACCGTTATTGCAGAGCGTGCGGGAAAAGTGTTTCAAAGGTGCGTCGCGGCAACGAAAATGAAACGAATCGCTCGCGTTTGCGCGTCGGAGACGTGATGACGACATCGGTGCGGGCCTGCAAAACGGATGATACCCTGGCCGAGGTGATCGAGGACCTCACGACCCACCGCTGCGGGGCGGTCCTCATTCGGAACCCTGCCGGTCACGCCGCTGGCGTCATTTCGAAAACCGACCTGGTTATCGCATATAAACATGGCGAAAAAACCGGCACACCGGCTCAGGCCATCATGCGACACCCGGTTCTGAGCTGCGACGCAAACGATTTCCTTTCCCTGGCACTGCAGCAAATGCTGCTAAAAGACGTCCAGCGGCTCTTCGTTTACAAAGACGACCCCGCCCGCATCGTCGGCGTCCTGTCGCTCTCCGATTCGGCCCGCTTCCGTTCGGGTTCCTGTCGCGCCTGCACCTCCGGCCGCCTGATCATCGGCGCTTAGGTTTGGCCCGCAGGGCAGTTTAGCCGGTTTGGCCGGTTGAGCCCGTTAGGTCCGTAAGCCAGTGTGGCTATTCAGTCATTTAGGTAACGTCGTTGCTGACATTTTTTTCTGACTGAAATATCCTTATTGCCAACTTTCCGTATTGTAGTTTAGTTCATCTATCCTAAAAAACTCAACCGCCTAACCGGTTCAACCGGCTAAACGGGCTCAACGGGCCTAACCGGCACAACCTACTTTCCTTGCAGATCAACGGCCAATTGCACGAGTTTTTCCACCTGGTCATCCGGAACCCTACCCCGGATGATAGCCCGGCAGACATGATTTTTATCCAGCAGAACGACGTTGGCCGTGTCTTTCTGAAGGCCCCAGGCTTTACGCAGTGAAGCGTCGTAGTCGAACAAAATGGTGGTGTTGTACTTCTTGGCCTTTGCTCCCGCAATGGCGCGAATAGCAAAGTTGGGCTTCCAGGTGGCTGCACAGTCGGCAATGCCGATACCCTTGTAATTTTCATTCGTTAACCGTCCGTCGTCCTTGGCTTTCTTCATGGCATCCGTAAAGTGATCGTTCAGGTCCGAAACGTCGGGATCGACGTAATTGATCAAAAGTACCCTCCCCTCCCAACTCGCCATATTATAGATCTTGCCTTCCGCGTCTTTAAAAGCCCAGTCGGACGTCTGCATCCCAACCTGCAACTCCTCGGCAAACGCCGGAACAGCCCCTAACAATACGGTAAAAACGGTCACTGCAACGATTATCTTCACGCTATCCTCCTTAATCGGTTTGGCCCGTTGAGCCGGTTGAGCCCGTTAAGCCGGTTGAACTCTACATTCCATTCAGGTGAAATGGCTGTTTGCCAGCCTGGCTGGATTATGTTTTTGAGCCCTTCTAATGACAAACTTCCGCGTTTAAAATAACGAACATCGTATTATTTCAAGCAACTTGATGAACATAACGGGCACAACCGGCTCAACGGGCTAAACAGGCTCAACCGTTTCACACTTCCAAACTACCAACCAGGTCGGTCAACCGGGTGATACCGTTTTCTTTTAGGTAATCGGAAATGCCGGCCAGGATGTCCATTGTCGCGCGGGGGTTGAAAAAATTGGCCGTTCCAATTTGGACCGCCGAAGCACCGGCTATAATGAACTCCAGCGCATCCCGCGCGGTAGTGATCCCTCCGATCCCGATAACGGGGACCTCAACCGCCCGACAAACCTGCCAGACCATGCGCAGGGCCACCGGTTTGATTGCCGGCCCTGAGAGCCCGCCGGTGACGTTGGCCAACACCGGACGTCGCCTCACCACGTCGATGGCCATCCCGGTGATGGTGTTGATCAGCGAGAGAGTATCGGCGCCTTCCGCCTCCGCCCGGCGGGCGATGGCGGTGATGTCGGTGACGTTCGGCGAAAGCTTTACGATCAGGGTCTTGGATGTTTTCTTTCTGACGATGCCCACTACCCGGCCGGCCGCATCAGGGTCAACACCGAAGGCCACGCCGCCGGCCTTTACATTTGGACATGAAATATTGACCTCGATGCCTGCAACCGCTTCGATTGCCTCGAGCCGCTCCGCCAGGGCGGCGTATTCCTCGACGGTCTTGCCGTAGATATTGACAAAGATCGGCGTCGATAATTTCTGCAGAAACGGCAGTTTTTCGGTAATGAACGTCTCTATGCCGACGTTTTCGAGACCGATGGCATTGAGCATGCCGCAGGCTGTTTCGACGATGCGCGGCGGCCGGTTGCCCATGCTAGGCGCAAGGGAAAGCCCTTTGACGATGATCCCGCCGAGTCGATTCAAATTGACATAAGTTTCAAACTCCCTGGCATAACCGAAAGTACCTGATGCGGTCATCACGGGATTGCGAAGGCGGATACCGCCGATATCAACGGACAGGTCGGGTTGGGAGTTCATATCGATAGTACTCAAATGTCAGATGTCCGGTAAACTCAACCGGTCTTCATCGAACCGGCTTTCAAGACCGCTCTAATCCGTGCTTCCAGATTGATGAGATAGGCCGGCTCCGGCTGCTTGGGCCCCGGGTTGACATCGTACTCGTGAGCCCTGATCCGCTGCTTGATGCGCTCCACATCCTCGTTTTCTTCTTTTGCACAGGCCGACACAAAGTTGAAAAAGTCGATACAGGCCGCCTGGGCTCTATCCAGGTAAGCGGAGGCATCTTCAGCGCTGTAGACGAAGATATGACCGGGACACAGCACTTCCGGCGTCAAGGCTCTGAGCTGCTGCAACGACCTCAGATAGCAGTCGTAATCAGCCAGGCAGTCCGTTACGATGTATCCGGTTTGGTCGGGCTGACCGGCGGCTTCGGAAGAAAGCAGTATATTTTTATCCGAAATTCGGTAGCTCATACAATCCCACGTATGCCCCGGGCTCGCTATTACTTCGACACAGAAGCCGGCAGCGATCTCGACGCAATCGCCTTCTTTAACGTATCGATCGATGTCGAACGGTTCAAAATGTGCGCCCGGAATGACGTTCACGCCGATTTGCTTCACCAGGACCTCGGCCGCGAGATTCAGGTAGCGAATCCTCTCGACGGCGCTCGGACGTTTCAAGATCTCGCCGGCCTTGTGAGAGGCCACCACCTTCATCCGGGGATAGCGTCTTTTGAAAGCGGCGACGGCACCGCAGTGATCGAAATGGGCATGGGTGAGAAAACAGAAAGCCGGCGCTCGGCTCCCCAGAATTTTTTCGATCTCGGTCGTATAAAGCTCGCCGAGCAGAGTGAAACCGGCGTCGAAGATCACCGGTTGCGGGCCGTCCAGCAAGTATACCGGTATGGCCGGATGCCCCACCACGAAAAAATCATCAAAAATTTTACCGGTTTGAGAAAAAATCACGCGTCCCCCGCCGCTGTTCAAGCCTTCCGCACCATACACAAAATTGAGGCTGAAAACAACGAGGATCGATCGGATTTACGCTGCAGCCGGAGACTGTTACCGCAAAGGACTTCGGAGAGCGGCTTCGACGGAATCGCACCGGCTCCAGTCTATTGAATTGACCCGGGATCACCCTAACAGTCGGAGAACAGACAGCACCGGTTACGACCATCCTCCTTGGCGCGATACAGCGCCGTATCGGCTTTTTTGATCAGGTCCGCATTGGAGGAATCGGTCTTGGGTGAATGCGCCGCAATGCCGATGCTCATGGTGACGTAGATGGTATGTTCGCCATATTTGAAGCACGTCGAGGCCAGCTTTTCACGCAGGCGTTCGGCCAATATGAAGGCGCCCTCCTGTGGCGTCTCCGGCAGCAGGACGGCAAACTCCTCGCCCCCGTAGCGGGCGGCGACGTCGGATTTGCGCAACGATTTCTTCAGCAGGTCGGCCGTTTCCCTCAGGACGTAGTCGCCGGCGAGATGGCCCATGGTATCGTTGACTTTCTTGAAATGATCCAGGTCCACCATAAGCAGTGTGAGCGGAAATTTATAGCGTTTAGACCGGTACATTTCTTCGTCCAGGACTTCCTGAAACCTCTGGTAATTGGTCAGTTTGGTCAATCCGTCGTGGGTGGCGCGCTCGTTCAGTATTTCGATGCGTTTGTTTTGCTCAATCAGACGGCTCAAAAAATCGGATGACAGATGGATCAGCTCTTTTCGGGCGGTTTCGATCATTTCGATATAACAGGTTTCCGAATCGATCTTGATTTCGAAGACCGGGTATACGGCCGCCGTGAGGTCGCCCACTTCCTCCAGAAGCGGCTCCAACTGGAAATGCTCCTCGAATCCGTATTCTTTGGCAAAATGCTCGATCAGGCCGAGTTGATAGGCCTTGTCAGGCAGGTTGACGAAATCGACCAACAGGGAGGTGAGGTGCAGGAGTCGCGTCATCTGCACGATTTCCGGACTGGCACCTTTGAGTTCCGCCGGCAAATGATGGTGGCGTATCGGCTTGTAAAAGGTGTCCGGCAGTCCCCACTTTCTCACCAGGAGACTGCCGATATCCATGTGCGTAAATCCCAGAACCTGTTGCTCGGCATCATGGTAGGGAGACTGGTTCTTTCGCTTTTCCGTCAAAACGAGGCTGTATTGATCATGCATGCACTGGTTCAAGGTGAGAATGCCGATATTGTGCAGCAAGCCCAGAAAAAATGCGTCATCCGCTGCTTGGCGGGAAACGTTTTTGGCCATCGACTTCATGGCCACGGCGCTGAAAAGTGAATCCTTCCAGAACTGGGTATAATCGAATTCATCACTTATATCGGTCTGAAAGCTCTTGACCACCGAAAAGCTCAACGCGAGATTCTTGACGGTAGTGGCCCCCAGCAATTTGACCGCGTGCTGCACGGAGGTGATGCGGGTGTTGAGACCGTAGTAGGGCGAGTTGATCAGGCGCAGCACTTCGGCGCTCAGGGGTGGATCGGTCGACAAGATTTCCGCCAATTCCTTCAATCCGCTCTTCTGGTCCTGAACCGTTTCGAGAATCTTGATGGCAACCCCCGGCAGAGTGGGCAGTTGGCCGATGCCGTTGATGATTTCGTCTAAGATATCTTCTGATCTCATCGCCTGTTTCCTTCCCGGGCTGGCGAGGGTCGAGTAAATTATTCTGGGGTTACCGGCAGGCCAGCCTCGGAAGTGTTATCGGAAAGATTGTTAAAAACTTAAATGCCGGTCTTATTTTTCCGTTTTGTATACCATCGGCAGCTTCTTGAAACGCCTGCCGTTGTGACAGCATGACTTTTGCGTTATTATGATTCCTGATACCCCCGTTGCTTACAGTAGGGTCAACAATAAGTCCCTTTCCTTGGGGGATGGGAACGGATGAGAAAGGTCCGCTTCGATTTCACCTTGAAGTTGCCGGATCCAGTCGAGGACAATGATGAAATTCCGTTGGAAGCTGCTGTTTCTGCTGCTGGCCCTCTCCATTCTGCCGATCGTCGGACTGAGGGCTTTCGGCATTCACAACGTCCACCTGATGGCCGATGCCCTAACGGCCCGCATCGAAAAATCACAGATGGACGACGCCCAGGAAATCCGCCAAACCATTGAAAACCGCGTACGCACGGTCGAGCAGGTTACGGCCGGTTTCCTGGTCCTGCTCATCGCCCTTAACGCCGGCTTGGCACTGATGTTTTCGCGTTCGATCACGCGGCCACTGGAGCAGCTCACAGCTGCGTCCAGCAAGCTGGCCAGCGGAAATTTCAAGGCCCGAGTCGATATCCGCAGCCGGGATGAGTTCGGTGACCTCGGCCGGGTGTTTAACGAAGTCGGTCCCCAACTGGACACCCACCTCAGGTTGCAGCAGGCCATGGACGTGGCCATGCAAATTCAATACAACCTCCTGCCGCAAGCCCCACCGAATCTCTTGGGTCTGGATGTGCGCGGAATGGCCTTTTACTGCGAGGAGACGGGCGGAGATTACTTCGATTACCTGTGCGTAGACAAGCAAGACCGAGAGCGTCTGTGCATAGCGGTGGGAGATGTTTCCGGCCACGGCCTTCCATCCGCCCTTTTGATGGCCACCGCCCGCGGCCTCCTTCGACAAAGGGTGTCCATGCGCGGCAGCCTGGGAGAAATCGTCACCGATGTCAACCAAAGATTTACCGAAGATGTGGAGCGCTCCGCGCGTTTCATGACCCTGTTTATAGCCCGTATCGATCGAATGCGAAAAAAAATCGAGTGGGTGCGGGCCGGTCACGACCCGGCCCTGCTGTATGATCCCGCAACAGACGCTTTTGTCAGTCTGAAGGGCAAAGGCCTGCCCTTGGGAGTCGATGCCGCAATACCGTACCGCGAATCGTCCGCCACCATCGAGGACGGTCAAGTCCTGTTCATCGGCACGGATGGCATCTGGGAAACCGGTAACGAAAGGGGTGAACTGTTCGGAAAGGATCGCCTAAAAGAAGTGATTCGAGAAAACGCCGACCAAACCGCACGCGATATCTTGCTGGCTGTGCATGCTGCCGCCGAAGAATTCCGCGGCGAACTGAAGCAGGAGGACGACCTGACCATTGTCGTCGTGAAAATTCAAGCTGAATAATGCATTAGATAAATATGAGAGAGGTATGATGAACGAGTTCAATCCAATATCCGGATTTGCACAAGCACTGCCCTGGTCGTCTTCGACCATGGAATATATGGTAGATCGCACGCAACGGACGATTCTTTTCTGGGACGTGTTAAGAAAGCGCGGCAACAACTATTTGGCGCATCTGAGAGCCGGACAGCCGCCCGTTCTGGTTTTTGACTATGAACTGGTAATCGATGGCCGCACCTTCGATCAGCCGGTGAACTATTCTCTGATTCGTATCCTGGACCGGCGAACCAAGGAAGATAAGCCTGTAAACCAAATCGAACGCCGGTTAACACGAAAAACCACAGTTGCGGATTCGGCCCTGCCGATGCGACCCATTGTAATCATCGACCCACGTGCCGGTCACGGACCGGGAATCGGTGGGTCAAAACTTAACTCGCAGATCGGTGTGGCCCTGGACTACGGCCATCCGGTCTACTTTGTCATGTTTTATACCGATCCGGAACCAGGGCAGTCCATAGCCGATGTCCATGCCGCCGAGATCCGTTTTCTCGAGGAAGTGGCGTCGAGACACCCCAATGCTCCCAAACCGGCCGTCATCGGAAACTGTCAGCCGGACTTTTGCTACAGGCTGATGACGGCGGCATCGCAGGACATGTTGATGAATTCTGCCGCGGTGGCCATGCGGGAGCCTTCGATCAAATCCTCTTCATTGATCTGCCGCGCCTTAGCGCAGGGAGTGCAAACCAAAATCGGCACTTCGTGGGCCTGGAGATACGTCAGCAAGTCGTCGGCTACATCGCCGGTGGCGGCCCGCACGTGCGTGATGATCCCCTGTTTGGCCAGATAAACGCCTTCATCCAGTAGAAAAAGCGTTGTGTTTTTGCCTTCCTTGTGGGCGATGGTGGCCAGGTGAATGGCTCGGGTGGCGCGGTTGGTGTCATTCGTGCCGCAGGATAACGCAATCACGACGTTGTTGGTCATTTGGTCGTCTCCTTATGCAGTCGGGTTGAAAGATAAAAATCTAAACGCCTCTACCATATTCACCAATGGTTATGCAATCTGATAAAATCATATGAAAAGCGTCACTTTGCTGTTAGCGGCTTCCCCCAGGAAATTAGCCGCCCCGGCCAACGAGACATTGGGATAGTCGATGAACTCCTCCATACTGAAACCCATCAGATCCATCGACATTTCGCAGATAATGATCTCGACACCGAATTCAGCCGCCGTTTTCATGAGATCTTCAAGTGACATCACACCCTTCTTTTTCATCAGGCCCTTGAGCATCCGGGTGCCGAGCCCGGCCATGTGCATCTGCGAAAGCCTCAATTGGCCGGCGCCTTTCGGCAGCATCTGACCAAACATCCTGGCGGTCAGATCTTTTTTGTTAACGGTCTTTTTCAGATCCCGCAATACCGAGGTTCCCCAGAAGGTAAAAAACATGACGACTTTCTCGTACATCGCCGCTGCACCGGTGGCGATGATAAAGGCAGCCAGAACCCGATCGAGATCTCCGCTGAAGACGACCATCGAGAGCTGATCGTCGGGCATGTTTTCTTTTACGGCCTGCAATTCACCCTCCAGATGCACTATTCGTTGTTCGAGCGTTTCCACTCTTTCATCCATCGACGTATGGGTTATATCCAACATGCAAAATACCTTTCTAATTCATTAAAGTGATGATTTACAAACGGACCGGCCGAATTGGGCGTCATACAAAGAAGCGTTCTTCGTATATGATTCCGGCCCCGTCAAAATTCTGGTACATCAGTTTCAGGCGTTCATTGGCCACTTGCATCATGAGCGGTTTCTCCTGTCTCTCCTCTTCGGTCGGGTAACAGGCCAAGCAACGCTCGAAATGACACTTGCCCCCCAGGCAGATAATGACAAAATTGACAGTTAGAAATGTCTGCGAATTTTCATGGTGGACGAAATGCTCCACCGCCGGGACATATTCGAGGTCTATAACCACCTCAACGGCATTGCCCTCTTTGGCGATTCCGATGTAATCGTCTATGGTCAGGACTGCATCGCGTTCTTCCTTGGCCGTGTCGAATTGAACGACCATCTCATTAAGCGTAAAGAGTTTTTCTGCCACTTCGATTTCGGCTTCGCGTAACCGACGGTAGTCTCTCTGCAGGTAGCGATTGGCGATCAGTACCGCTTGTGAAACATGGGGGCACAAGTTGTGCGGACATCCGCGGGCATAGCACTTTCTGAAAGTGTATGGTCGTTTGTCCACGATACCGGAGTAGCGACAGAGAAACACAAACGCCTGGAACGGATTATGGCGATGCTCGAAGTCTACCGGCACGATTTCAAAAGCCGTTTCACAGGAAACCTCTGCGCCATTTCGCCTGGCTTCGATTAGGTCGGTTACCCTTTTCGGCATGACATTGACCCTGGTTTCTTTCATGACGTCAACCTCTGGTCGTTTACATAATACAGGATTAATAAACGAGCACCGCATTTGATTCTATCGCTTCCACGTTCAGTGCGCCGGCGGCGGTTGTTTGCGCTCCTTCGACCAGGTCGCTGGATTCATCGATATTGCGCTCCTTGATGCAGGGCACGCACACGAGCAGCTTTCCGCCGAGTTCCATGAATTCAGCCACCAGTTTCTTAACGGGAGGAAAACCGCCTGGTCGCCCCATGTTGTCCGTGTAACCTCTGCGGGCCAGGTAAACGCCGTTGCCCTGCAAAACGACCGTCGCCTTGATGTCCATGGCCAGGGCCGCATTGGCCATGACAAACGGCATCGCCGCCTTTTCCGGATTATCGTCGGCATGGGTGCAAATGTATAAAATCTTTTCTTCGTTTTCAGCCATTTTTAACTTCCTTTCCTCAGTGAATTTATATCTTAAGTTTAAGCCGATGCCGACAAGGCCCGCTCTTTGACTTTCATCAGATACAGCACCAGCGGCCGATAGAGTTGATGGGTCCACTTGGCAAACGGAACCTCGATCACGAGCATCGGCACGGCGATCATCAGATGGATGACATAGATGGCGTAGGTGCTCATAGGCATTTCCAACAGACGGGTAAAATGAATCAAAATGCCGCTGAAAGTGGTCAACCACAAAAGAACCAGAAATGCCCAGTCGGATGAATGAGTGTGCTTGTACACCGTCTTGCTCTTTCGGATCCGCCCGATGATCGCGTAGGAGACACCGTAAAGAATCGCAAAGGTGGCGTAGTAGCCCAGCAGTCGCACCGGATGCCACAGGGCGTAGATTTCATCACGCTGAAACCAGCGGATTCCGACAACAACCAGGAGAAAAACCGTGGAATAACCGGTCATGATCAGAAGGTGAACGATCCATTGTTGCCGCTGCGGCTGTGTCCCACAGGAGTTGAATTTTTTCTGGGTCAAAAACTGAAGGATGAATTCTTTGGCCTCTTTCAGATAAGTCTTCAAGGGAATGCCCCGCAGGGACACCCCCAACGCCCCGCTGCCTCCGGCGTTGGTTGTCGCACCGTATTGGTCGGGCTCGCCCATGACGGCCCTGAACATCCGATAGGCATTGGACAATAAGAAGAAGGAGAGCACCGCCAGCATGATCAAGTCGAGGATCTCGATGGTCGTGTTGGGCGCGAACACGTTCAGGGCCACCCGGTCTGTCAGCATTGGCCCGTGAAAGAAGTAAAACCCAAGTCCCACCAAGGCGGCCACCATCATAATCGCCATCACCTCGAAAATCTTGGAAGTGTAAAACAGGCGCGATATACCCGTCCAATCATATCGTGACGTCAGATAGCGCCGCAGTCCCATCATGACCTCTCCCGGATTGGCCTGGCGCGGGCAGGTATCACTGCAATCACCGCAGTAATAGCAGAGCCAGGGTTCGGGACTCTGCAGCAGTTTGTCATTGAGACCGAGCTGCAGGTAGCGGATCACCTTGCGCGGAAAAGGTGTTGCGGCGGAGGACAGTGCACACACCGCCGTGCAGTTGCCGCAGTTGAAACATGTCGCTGCGTCTTCGACACCGAATTTTTTGAGGTTGATCAACAGATCGGGATCGACCAAGGCCGTCATAATGCATCTCCCATGAATTTATTGGGTTCAGTTGGAAATTTGGTAGCGGAAATAGTCCCCGTCCTTCGTTCCTTCGACAACCGCTCCATATTTGCGAAGCGTCGCGACGAACATGAGAACCTGTGATGCCGGCAGTCCGGTTGCCTGTGAAATCTCCGGGATCGTTTTCCCATCGTTTTTGATCTGCTCCGTTATGCGCTTGATGATCTGCTGTTGCGTTTTTACGGTCTCTTTGGCCCGGCTGATCTGCCAGGCCCTATCTTCACGCAGCTTTTTGAGGGCAGCCTTGTCGGTCTTATTTTCTTCGTTCATCACGCTCACTCCCGTGCGTCATCGTTTACCTTGCATGTGCTTCAGCTACTGGCGGCATCTTGCCATGCCCGCGGCCGCCGCATCATGCCGCCAGTATGGCATCCACCATCTCTTCGTACTGCTTCAGCGCCCATCCATTGACGTCGATGGCATTCTCCGCGCATTCGCCCACGCAGATGCCGCAGCCCGTGCAAAGCGCCGGATTCACCTCGGCCCGCTTGACCGGTTGACCGTCGACCTGTCGGTCGACCATTCGAACGGCACCTTCCACCGGACAGACTTCCGTGCAGCGGCCGGTGCCGCTGCAGCGATCGAGGTCGACATTCGCCACAAACGGATCGAGTTCCACATATCCCTTGACAAGCAGGGCGGTCGCCTTGGCCGCAGCTGCCTGGGCGGCCGCGCAGGCCTCACCGATGTCCATGGGGGCCTGGCAGGTGCCGGCCAAAAGGATGCCGGTGTTGGCGACCTCAACCGGCCGTAATTTCGGATGCACTTCTTGAAGAAAATGATCGGCACCGACCGGTAGTTTCATCATTTCCACCAGATCGGAGATAGGCGTCGGCACCATTCCGACTGAAAGAACCACCAGATCGACTTCCGCCGTGACGTTTTCACCGAAGGTTAAAACGTCCTTGACCGTTATTTTTAGCGGGTAGCCGGAACCGTCCGCTTTTTCCACAAGCGGCGGCGCGTCGGCTTCGAACCGGAAGAAGAGCACATTGCCGTCGGAAGCCTGGTCGTAGACTTCTTCCTGTCCCCGTCCATAAGTACGAATGTCGCGGTAGTACTCCAAGACATGCGTTCCGGGGAAAGATTGCCGGATCTGCAGTGCGGCCTGCAGGGTGGCGCTACAGCAGGTGCGCGAGCAGTATTCGTTCACCTCGCCGTTTTCATCCGGTTCGTGGATGCCGGGAATCTGGCGACTACCGACACAGTGAATGAAGGCCACTCGCCGAATGGCGCGTCCGTTGACTTGCAGCACCCGTCCGTTGTTTTGGGCAAGGGTCATTTCTCGAATCAACTGCGGCAAGGCGATGACCTCGGGGTTCTCACCGTATCCGTATTCACCGCTGTGCGGACTGTAGGTCTTGAAACCGGTGGCCAGCACGATGACACCGCTCTCGAGTTGAATGTCACGGCTGTCGCCCGGCAGGATGTCCGGCAAAAACCCCGCAAACGGCTGATAATTTCCGGACATGGTCCTGGTAACGTCATACTTGGATGCCGGCGGCTGTTGCCGTATTGTCGTTTTGAAGTTTCCCACATAGCCTTCCACCTGAACAATTTCGGCACTGGTAAAAACGCTGATCTGCGGGTCCTTTACCACGGCGGTAGCCAAGTGGGTGATCACGTCGGCCGCTTTTTCGCCGGTCGGGACCAATTCCGTCAGCTGCGCCGCCTGCCCACCCAAAAACGGCGATTTTTCGACCAGGGCCACCGCAATGCCGCACCCGGAGAGGTCCAAGGCCGCCCGCATACCGGCCACACCGGCGCCGATCACCGTCACGTGCTGCCGGGCTTCGACTCTGATCGGTTCCAAGGCTTCGAGGTTCCTGGCTTTAGCAACCGCAGCGGACACCAGGCGGGTCGCCTTGCTGGTGGCGCTTTCACCGTGGTGCACCCAGCTGACCTGCTCGCGGATATTGGCATGTTCGTAGAGATACGGGTTCAGAGCCGCCCGTTTGATGGCGCTCCGGAAGGTCAATTCATGGAGACTTGGAGCACAGGACGCCACCACCACGCGATTGATGCGGCCCTCTTCGATGTCCTTCTGGATCAGTTCCTGACCGGGGTCCGAACACATGAACATATTGGTGTGAGTGACCGCCACACCCGGAATGTTCTTGATGTTTTCAGCCAGCTGTTGAACATCGATGTGGTCGGATATATTGCCGCCGCAGTGACAGATGTAGACACCGACCTTTTTCTCGTTCTCTTCCTTTTGCACTGTTGAACTCATAACCCTTCTCCTGCTCACAGTTACCTGACGCAGCCGCTCAAAGGTTTTCACTTGCACAGGCTCCATCGTCGACATAACGCGCTGTCCACCGCCACAATGCGGACATCAGGCGGCTCGCTCTGCAAACATTCGCAGATATTTGGCCGCTTCCGTAGCTGCAGCGCCGGCCTCGACGATGGTGTCGACGATGTCTTTCGGTCCGGCGGCGACACCCGCGGTAAAGACGCCTTGCATGTCGGTCAGCGCGGGAGCGATTTTCGGCATCGTGGTTTTGATAAAGGCATCCTCGGCGGTTGAAACCGGGCATATGCCGGCCGGGTTCCAGTCCGGCACCATCCCCAGCGAAAGGACCACCAGGTCGTGTTCGCGATTCGCCACCCGGCCATCTTCCTCCTGGGCTTCATACTGCAAGGTCACTTTCTGATCTTCGCCCTGCTGGATGCGCGCCACTTTGGCCTTCACGAACTCGATCCCCATGGCCTTGGCGTTCTGATAGAACTGCTCATAGCCTTTGCCGAAAGCCCGGATGTCCATGTAGTAAATGGTGATGTCGGCCAGCGGCAAGGAGCCGGATAGCAGCATGGCCTGTTTGATGGCGTACATGCAGCATACGCGGGAGCAATAGCCAACTCCCAGACTCTTGTCCCTGGAACCGGCACACTGAACATAGGCAATCGACTCGGGTTCCTTGCCGTCCGAAGGGCGGAGCACCCGTTGATATGGACCGTGCGGCGCCAACAGCCGTTCCATCTGCAAGGAGGTAATGACATTCGGCACCTGCCCCTGTCCGTATTCCTTTTTTTGGTTCAACTGGGTCAGTTTGAAACCTGTGGCCAGGATGGCCGTTTTCGCCCGCAGAGTGAAGTTTTCCGGATTCTGGCAGTAATCAATCGCCTTGGTCGGGCACACCCTGGCGCACTTGCCACACAGGGTGCAGTTAGCGGTGTCCATCACAGCGATTTGGGGAATGGCATTCGAAAATGGTATCGAGATGGCCTTGCGGAAATTGAAACCGCCCTGCTCTTCATCCGGTACGTAAACCGGACAGCCGTATTCGCACTGCCGGCAGCCGATGCACTTGACCGGGTCGACATATCGAGGACGCTGGGTAACGGCGGCCACGATTTCTTCACCGCTGCGTTCCAGACGCTTAAGGTCGCAATAGGTAAATATCGCGATGTTGTCGTGATGGGCGGCCGCCGCCATTTTGGGCGTCGTGATGCAGCTGGCACAGTCGAGAGTCGGAAAGACTTTGGAGAGCCGGATCATCTTGCCGCCGATCGAAGCGTCCTTTTCGATCACAGCCACGCGATTATTCTGCTCGGCCAGATCGAGTGCGGCCTGGAGGCCGGCGATGCCGCCGCCAACCACCAGTGCGTCGAATTCGAGATCGTGCTGGGTCTTCATTCTTTTCCCCCGCTCATTCCGGAGTTTGTATTGTCGAACGAGCGAGGCACCGCTGTGTTATGTTTAAAGACGATGCCTTGCCGGATCGATTGTTAAAAGCAACCGATGGCGCTCAGGCTGCCGCCATTTCTTTCCAAACAGGTGGCCCCAGTTCCTGCACCAACGCGTTCATGTCGTTGACCTCTTTGAGAAACGCCCGGTTGCAGACAGTACAGATGGCCGTCAACCGCAGACGCCTGACATCGATGCCCCTGGCCTTCATTTGGGCGTAAACCCGGTCGATGCGCTTGGCCAGGGCGTGATAGGCTCCCTCATAGGGACACTCCTCGCCGCAGGACATGATGATGATGCCGCTGATGCCCTTGCGATAACAATCCATGTAGAACTGCTCCGGAAACAGGGCCGGTGCGCGCACCCGCAGGATGTAGGTGTTGGCCGGATAGGTCGAGTGCGCCTGCCCGACTGAATTGGCACCGGGGTAGGCGCAGTTTTCCGTGGCAAGAATCAGGATCTTTCCGTCTGTGGCACTCGGTGTCGGCAATGTCATGGCAGTGTGTCCTACTTGTTTCTGCGCACAAAGTGTTTGTCGTACCCGTCGACTTCCAGTATTCCCAGATAATCGTGACCAACCTTTTTGGCCCAGGCCGGGATGTCCTTGCGGGTACCGGAATCGGCGGAATAGATCTCCAGTATTTCGCCGACCTTAACTTTACCGATTCCTTTTTTGGCTTCGAGAAGCGGTCCCGGGCAGGCGCTGCCCCGGGCGTCAACGGTGCTGCTGGCTTTAATTTCGCTGAGATTCAATTCTGTCATGGTTTCCTCCTTTTGTTTTGATGCAGTCCACCGCTCTTCAGCGGCTGTTGTGAATAAATTTTGGTTGCAGCGACCTTCACAGATGCCATCGTCTTCATTGGGACAGCCAGCGACCGACCGCTTCAACAGCATTAACCTGAAATATGGATCTTTTTCTCCAACGCGGTCCATGCCGACCAATTCGTAAGCATTTGGGGGAAGCACTTTGAAAAGATCCGCCGGCGTATCCGGATCACTCCACAGGACCTCGAGTGACTCCCCCGGTTCGATACCTCTCAGGGCCTGGCTGATCTTCAAGAGAGAAAACGGCATGAGAGTTCCGCGCAGATCGAGGTTATGGGTTATCGAACGATTAAAATTTTTTTCCTTTTCGCTCATTGTATTTCCCTATGAGCAAGTTGGGTGCCACACACACACTAAAAAAATCCCCCACCCCTGGATTGATATCAATTTATTTTGATTTATTAGTGTTTACAGATGATTGTAAGTATACAGCGTTCAAACTCCCGACTGAACCGCCAACAATTTCTTAAGCCCGCTGTAAAAATCCTTGATTTTGAGTGTTAAATTGTTAAAAGATAAAATTTAATATATGTTAAATTTTTAACAGGAAATCGGAAATGATAGACCAGGAGATGAATGCCTATTGGAAAACGGTGGTCGATACGATCCAGGACGGCATCATGATCGTCGACACGGGTGGCACAATCGTTTCGGTCAACACCGCTTTCGAGTCGATAACGGGCTACTCCAGAGATGAAATCATCGGCCGGTCATGTACGATTCTGCACTGCAACACCTGCGAGGCCGCTCGTGAAAAAGCGGATTGTCACTGGTGTCAGTTGTTCAGGATCGGAAACGTCCGCAAACAGAGCTGTGTCATGATGCGCAAGGACGGCCGCTATCTTCACATCCTCAAGAACGCGGCTTTGCTGCACGACGCGCAAGGCGAGGTGATAGGGGGCGTGGAAACCATGACCGATGTCACGGAGCTGATTGAAAAGGACACGCAGATCGAGGCTTTCAGGCGTCAACTGCGCGCCGAAGACGGTTTCCACGGGATTCTCGGCTCCTCGGCGCCGATGCAGCGCGTCTATGACCTGATCACCAATGCCGCCCAATCGGATGCACCTGTAATCATATTCGGTGAGAGCGGCACCGGCAAAGAGCTTATCGCCAGGGCCATCCACGAATCCAAGTCAACGCAGCAGCGGCCCTACGTCAAGGTCAACTGTGCCGCCTTGAATGAATCGTTGCTGGAGAGTGAGCTTTTCGGTCATGTCAAGGGGGCTTTTACCGGCGCCCACAAAGATCGCACGGGACGGTTCGAAGCGGCCAACGGCGGCGACATTTTCTTGGATGAAATCGGCGACCTGCCGTTTTCGACCCAGGTCAAACTGCTGCGGGTGCTCGAAGAAAAAGTGATCGAACGGGTCGGTGATCAGCGGCCGATTTCAATCGATGTCAGAATCATCTCGGCCACCAACTGCGATCTGAAGCAGCTGGTCGAGCAGGGGAATTTCCGGGAAGACCTTTTCTACCGGATCAATGTCATCCCCATCTACGTCCCGCCCTTACGGGAGCGGGTCAGCGACATTCCGCTGCTGGCCGAACATTTCTTCCGCCGCATTCAGCTCAAGAGCGACAAAAAAATCAACGGAATCGCCAAGGACGCCATGCACCTGTTGATGGCCCACGCCTGGCCGGGCAACGTCCGGGAACTCAAGAGCACGTTCGAATATGCCTTCGTCACCTGCCAGGGGCTCATGATTCAACCCCAGGACCTTCCGCCGGATATTATCGGCAAGCCAAAAGAGTTACCAACCGCCATCAGTGCCGGAGGGACCAGAGACGACACAAAAAAACGCCGGCTGATCGAAGCACTGGAACAGACCGGCGGCAATCAGTCACAAGCCGCTGAAATTTTGGGCGTCACCCGCGTAACAGTCTGGAATCATATGAAAAAATACGGTATCGCAACCAAGCAGAACCGTTTCTTTAAAGAGAGCCCGTAGACTTTTTTTCAACGCCACCACTTTTCGAGGCGTCACCAATGCTAGTTATTGGCACATAAATTGCTTTGATTTGTCCCAAGGGGTGACTTGGCATTACCTCCATCGAACACCTCCTTTACCCCTCCATTGTATCGACCCCGCCGTGACGGCGGGGTCGATATTTCTTGGAAGATGGTGTAAAAGGGCATCGTCGGTACTTCCGAAAGCGCCCTGCTGCCAATACAACACCTTTTACTTTAGGAGGAATTTCCATGAAGACCTTAATCGTTTATTCGAGTCAATCCGGCAATACGCGCAAACTGGCGGATGCGGTGTTTGATTTCATCGATGCCGAGAAGAAAATCTATCCTGTGGACGAAGCACCGGATCCGAGCGGATACGATTCGGTTGCCGTCGGTTTCTGGCTTAAGGCCGGTAAACCCGATCCCTTGTCTTTAGAATTTCTTTCAAAGATCAAGGCTCAACGGCTTTTCCTCTTTGCCACTCACGGCGCAGCGGCAGGCTCGGCCCATGCGAAAGACGCCATGTCGCATGCCAAAAGCCTGGTACCCGAAGCGAAGGTACTCGGCACTTTCAGTTGTCAAGGCGAGGTCAATCCAGAAGTATTGGAAAGAGTATCTCAAAAACCGGAACCGCCGGTTTGGCTCAAGGATGCACCAAACGCAGCCGGCCACCCGAACCGCGATGACATGCAGGAACTAAAAAAGGTGCTTGAAGATATAAGAAAAGAATTTAGCTGGTAGAGAGTAATTGATTTATAAATTTATTATTTCATGGTGACTGCATCCATAAGACCAAAACGACACCCCCGGCAGAAGTAAGAGTCTGTCTTTCGGACCCGACCTTTCCGGTGGGCTGGCGGCAGATGAAAGCCGAGAAACCTTAGAGCTCTAATTGTTAGGAATATAACCCTTTGAAAGGAAAAACATAGGAATGGGAAAATGCTCTTGTCATCCTGAAAAAGAAACCAGCTTCATGTGTACGAAGCATGGCGTGTACTTGTGCGATGAGTGTCTCTCGTGTCGAGATCCCAACATATACTGCAAACATCGTTCATCCTGTGTCATCTGGTTCATGCAGAAGCGGCAGAAGGGTTGGGACACCGGGTCTGAAACTGAAAAACGGGCCATAAATCACACCGGCGATTCCCCGGCATAAGGATTGGAGGCGATAATTCATGAAAAACAGTATTGTGTTCGTCAGCCTGTTGACCGCTCTGGTGCTGACTGCCTGCGCAACCGCCAAAATTTCCGATCAAAAAAATAAACCGCCGTCCGCTGGGGATGTTCTTCCGGATATCGAGCTGCCTGTTCCGCAAGAAGAGCGTCTACAGGGATATCTCGGCGTTTCCGGATCTGGCCTTTTTTCCGTGGATCAGATCAAGGCCGACATCGTGATCATCAAGCTGTTCAGTGTGTACTGTCCGCTGTGCCACAAGGATGCGCCCAAAATGAATCAATTGTATGCAAAGATTGAAAGCAGCGCCGAACTCAAGGGAAGGCTGAAGCTCATCGCCATTGGTGCCGGCAATTCAGTCCTGCAGGTGACTCAATTCAAAGAAGAATACGGCTTGAAGTTTCCCGTTTTCGCCGACGCAGATGACGCGATCCACAGGAAACTGGGCAGCGTCAAGTTCCCTTACTACATGGGCGTAAAGTTGGATGGCAATCACAACGCCAGGATTTTTTATGCCCGGCTGGGTCAGATCCAAGACACAGACACATTCCTGAAATCGATTCTTCGAACTTCAGAAAAATAGAGTTGATGCTGTGTTGGAGTGACCGCTGAAAACCAGCAGCACCGAGTCGCTTGATCCTGTCGATATCGGCTTCAGTGCGTTTTGCTCAGTGGGATGGCCCACTTTTTCATGTACTTCCAAACCGCCGTGCGGCTAATCCCGATCCGGCGGGCGGCCTCGGCCTTGTTCCAATCGCTTTCATTCAATATTTCGAGCAATTCCTTCTTGTCGATTTTCACCCGCCGATATGGTCGTGAAACGCTCCGGTTCTTCTCTTCCTCCTTGTCTATCTGTCGGTAGCGCGCCTGCCTCAGCTCAACCGGCAGGTCATACGGCTCGATCTGCTCCCGGTTGCAAACGACAAAGGCATGTTCGATGGCATTTTCCAGTTCACGGACATTGCCCGGCCAGCTGTAATCCATGAAAATACGCAACGTTGCCTGGGACACCCCCAGGATCTGTTTGGCAGTTTTCTTGTTGTGTTTTTGAATAAAATGACCGACCAGAAGCGGTATGTCATCCCTTCGCTGGTCAAGGAGTGGCAGCTGGATCGGAAAAACCTTCAAACGATAATAAAGATCATCGCGAAAAGCACCTTCACGGACGAGGTCGTAAAGGTTTCGGTGGGTAGCGGCAATGATGCGGATGTTGATTTTACGTCTTTTCGATTCCCCGACCCGTTCGATCTCCCTTTCCTGCAGCACGCGCAGCAATTTGACTTGAATGTACGGGCTCAGCTCTCCAATTTCATCCAGAAATACGGTTCCTCCCTCCGCCTCCTCAAAGCGCCCGGCACGGTCATGCAAGGCCCCGGTGTAGGCGCCTTTTACATGGCCGAAAAGTTCACTTTCCAGGAGCGACTCGGAAAGCGCCGAGCAATTGACCGTAATCAGGGGGCCGGCAGCCCGTTCGCTATTATAATGAATCGCTCCGGCCACCAGTTCTTTACCCGTCCCGCTGTCCCCATGAACCAGTACGGTGACATCGCTCGCGGCGGCTGCTTTTATCGCTGTAAACACTTCTCGCATAGCACGGCTTTTTCCGATGATGTTGTCCAACCGGTGCATTTCTCCCAGGCGCAGCGCCGCTTCCTCAATTTTTCGTCGTGCCTTGCTCAACTCGGTCATATCCGTGACCGTTTCCACAACCCCGATAATATTCTCATTTTCATCACGCACAACACTGGCATTCTTGATGATGGATACGTTGTGGCCTTCTTTGTGTTTCAGGAAACATTCCTTGGCTTCCGAGATTCCAAGTTTGATAATGCCACATTTTTTGATACCCGCGGGGCATTTTTTACCGAAGCAACGGCTGCATTGCAAAATTTCGCAAGTCCTGCCCAGAACTTCTTCAGCCGAATAACCACTGATGCGTTCCATGGATGGGTTCCAGGAAGAAATGCGGCCACCGGCATCCATTGTAAACACGCCGTCGGCCATGGAATCGATAATTTGATTGACGAACCGGAAGTTCCATATTTCATGAGTTTTTTTCGTCATGATACCGCAACTCCATAACCAGCATGAGAGAATTCAAACGTTAAGTAACGTTACTTTACATAACCCCCAACCCATTTCATTGTCAACGGTGAACGTAATTGATTGAAGCATCAAAATAATTGCTAACGTTATTTCAATTAATTCTAAACGGTTAGATATCTTATTCATTATGCCCCACATCCTATCGTCGTCGCTGGCACAAATTTTGGAGTGTGTCACTATAAACAGGACAAAAGCCGGAGGGTGACCGGCTCGTAAAAAAACCCTTGTTTCAAATCTATTCACAATACCGGATCGCGACGAAAGGAGGAAATTATGAAAGCCAGAAATTGTTGTAAAACCATGGAGGCGGAACTCACTGCGTGGAAGGCCAACGTCTATGACATCGTGCGCAAGATGGAAGAACTACCCGGTGGTGAGAAAGAAAAGATCCTGCCCAACATCGAGGACCTGCACATCCTCATCTCGGAAATGGATCAACGAATTGATCAGATTCGGGACAACTGCACTCCCGAAACCGGAATTGATGACATCCGCACCGACAGGGAGCTTTTCGACAAGTCGTTGTCAAAACTTCGCGTTACCGCGGAAGAAGCCATGCGAGGCCTCGGTGGCGGCAATTTCGGCGGTTAAGGTGAAGGATGTCACCTGCACCTTACCCGTGGAGCGTTTGGAGGCAGCGGATACCCCCCCCTGCCTCTTTTTGAACGAGGTGTTGAAAATCATTTTTCAAGAAATATGCGGGTAAAGAGGCAACGTGTACAATTTAGGTCGTATGATGCCTGCTGCGCAAATCAACCTGACAACATGTCAGGAGCAGGCTTTAAGTTAAGAGACAGGCGACCGTGAAAGATTATCAACAGCAGAGTTTTAAAAAATTGGAAGAGTGGGTCAACTCAGGCGTGACATTGGTGGATTTTGAATCCCCATGGTGTAGCCCCTGTCGCGACCAGAAACCGATTATCGAAACTTTAGCCAGGCGATTCAAGGGCGAGGCCAGGATAATTGAAGTAAACATCGACGACCATCGGCAGATTGCTATCCAACTCGGAATTACCAGCATTCCGACGTTGATTATCTTTAAGAATGGAAAGGAATTGCAGCGGTTTGTCGGTCTGCAGCCTGCTGAGGTGCTATCCAAGGCGATTGCAGAAGTCCTCAATAAGTAAAAAAGGAGGTCTCAATGGATGCCATGTTTCAACCCTATCGGTTGGGCAACCTGGAATTGGCCAATCGTTTCGTGTTTCCACCGATCAAAACCGGGTATGGCATGCCCGGGGGGGTCGTCACCGATCGACAACTCATCTACTACCGACAGATCGCCCGAAACGGTCCGGCTGTCCTCATCCTCGAGCCGGTGTCCGTAACCCCCGAAGGTCGCGAACACCCGAAACAACTCTGTGTCCACCTGCCGGAAAGCGTTGCGGATTTGAAAAAGATCGTCAATGTGATCCATGCGGAAAAACGACTGGCCTGCCTTCATTTGAATCACGCCGGCGCAGCCGCCAATCCTATGGTCACCGGCACGGCCCCCAAGGCCCCTTCCGCCGTTACATGTTTAACCAGCGGTAAAACATCGGAGCCGCTGACCGAAGAAGAGATAAACACGATTATCGCCGGCTACACATCTGCAGCCCGGAAAGCAAAAGAAGCGGGCTTTGATCTGTTGGAAATCCAGGGAGGGCACGGCTATTTGATTTCTCAATTTCTGAACCGCAAGATAAACAAGCGATCCGACCGTTTCGGAGAGGACCGACTGGCTTTTGCAAAAGAGGTTTTTTCAGCGGTGAAAAAGGGCGCACCTGACCTCCCCTTTATGATCAGAATTTCGGGTAACGAGATGTCTCCGGAGTTCGGGATCGACCGGGAAGACCTGCTGCCGTTCATTCAGATAGTGGAAAAATCGGGTGCCGTTGCCATCCACGTGGGAATGGGAAGCTCATGCTTCAGCCCCCCTTGGTATTTTCATCATTCCAGTCTGCCGGAAAAACCGCAAATGGATGCCCTCGCCTGGGTTCGGGGACAGACGAACCTTCCTTTAATCGTCACTGGACGAATGGGACGGATTCATAAAATTGAGACGATTCTCCAAAAAAATCTGGCCGACCTCGTCGGCCTCGGACGGCCGCTCATTTCCGACCCCGATCTCATCGTAAAATGGCAAACCCGACAGTACGACGAAGTCAGATACTGTGGTTACTGTCTCCAGGGGTGTCTCCATCGATTAAAAAATGGTGAACCGCTGGGGTGCAACCTCAATCCGGCGATCGGAAAGCCCGCCCTGGAACCCACGCCAAACCCCTTGAAGATCCTGGTGGCGGGCGGCGGTCCGTCCGGTATGAGTGCGGCGGTTTACCTCGGTCAACGCGGTCATCGGGTAACCATTGCGGAAAAGGAAAACCACCTCGGCGGACAATTTTCGCTTGCCTGGCAGGCACCCGGCAAGCAGAGCATGCGGGAAGGCTTGTATGCGTTGAATTATTGCACACGGACAACCGCCGAATCCGTCATCATGGGACGTAAAGTCGATGCAGACCTGGTTCAAGAAGTTCAACCGGATCTCCTGGTGTGGGCCACCGGTGCGGTTCAAAATTTTCCCGACATCGAGGGCCTGCACGATCAGTATGTCATGACATCCGTGGAATATTTCGGTGGAGAAAAAGAAGTAAAAGGCCCTCGGATCCTCGTGATCGGTGCCGGTCGGTCCGGTCTCGAAATTGCGGAAAAATTGGGCATGCAAGGTTTCGACGTCGTTGCCACCAAAAGGACGGATCCTATCGGCAGCATGATGGAAATGATTACCAGAAAGCTGACACTGATGCGAATCGAACAGATGGCGACCGTCACTTTGATGGCCCATACCACGGTAAAGACCTTTTGGGCCGACGGTGTCGAAGTGGAACAGGATGGTGAAAAGAAACGTCTGGCACCTTTTCAAACCGTCATACTGGCTTCAGGGATGTGCGCAGCACCCGGGCCGGGCAAAGACATACAAATGGCGGTTCCCAAACTGGAAATCATCGGGGATGCCAACGAAGTCCAGGATATATTCACTGCCGTACATGCCGGCTATGAGTTGGCTCAAAGATATTGATGCGGTCTGAAACCGTATCGGTTGAAGTCAACCCGTTACATCACTCGCATTCTAAAATTCAGCCCTAACGGAGGGGAATACAAATGGAAAGTGTATCATTCTCAAAAATAGCCATCGTATCCTGCGGTACCCTGAGCCTTGAGCTGAATTACTTGAAGCAGGCCGGTGTATTAGATACGGATCACCTCTACTTCACGACACCGGGGTTGCATGAGGACATTCACGAATTGGAACGCCAGTTGATCCGCCGAATCGCAGCGGCCAAGGAAAAAGCAGACAAGGTGCTGGTGGTCTACGGGGGTAAATTCTGCTACGTCAACGCAGATGAGCCCACCCGGACGATGCAAAAAATCATCGCGGAACAGGGGCCGAATGTGGCCCGGATCGACGCGACGCATTGTATGGACATGATTGCAAGTGAGGCCGAGCGGGAAGAAATCGCGCGGGAGGTTGCCGGCGGAGAAAAAGTCTGGTGGATGACGCCGGGTTGGGTACAATTTCGCCACAAGGTTTTTAAGGGTTGGGACAAAGGACTGGCCAATGAAAACTTCCCGCGCCACACCGGAGGGGCTATCGTGCTGGACGGCATCGGCTTCATGGACCGCTACATGGCGGAAAAGCCGGAGGAATTTCTCGAATACACCGATTGGATGGGGATTCCGATGACGCCCTATCCGGTCACCCTCGACCGCTTCAAATCGCTGCTTGCCGATCAGGCCCGGCGGTTGTCGAGCGCTTGAGGCACTCTCTGTTCGCCGGCAGAGGCCGCAGATGAAACCGTCCCCTGATTTTCATTTATAAAGAAAGGAGGAGACCATGTACGCCCTCATTTATGACGAACATAATCTTCTACAACCTCGGAAAAAAATTATTTCGGTACACCGAAGCAGGGAGACGGCGGAAACGGCCTTGCAAAAACGGATGCGGAAACTGGGACGCACCGTCGAAGAATGCAATACGCGGATCGTATGGGTCGAAGGCAAAGCCAAAAAGGGAAATTATCTTACCACAGCTGAATTTAAGACCTGGCGGCCGGGAGAAGAAATCCCGGAAGGAGAGCTTTATTCCGACACGGATTAATCAACAGATGAATGTCTCGAGTGCCGGGACCCGAATATTTACTGTAAGTACCAATCATCTTGCTCCATCTGGTTTATGCGGAAGCAGCAAGACGGTTGGCACACCGAAGCTGAAACTGAAAAACGGTCGGCAAGTAAGGCTTTTCATCCGGGGGCCGATTTCGGATGAAAAGCCGTAAAAGGCATCAGGCGGCTTGCCATTGGCGCCGCACCACACAGTATGACATTTATCCCTGAAGTAAGTTTACGGGTATCAATTCTTCCGGGATAGTTCGGCCATCTTGCCGGCAATGTCATCAAAGGCCCGGGTGACAATCGAATCGGCGTTGGCATCGCGGTAACATTGTCCGGAATCTCCACATTGGACAACGTTCGGGTCGATGGGAATTCTTCCCAGGAAATTCAAATCGAACTGCCGGGCCGTTTTTTCGCCGCCGCCGGAACCAAACAGGTCGATGATTTCACCGCAATGCGGACAACTCAACCCGCTCATGTTTTCGATCAGACCGAAAACGTCCATCTTTACCCTCTTACAAAAACTGATCGACTTGCGCACGTCCGCCAGCGCCACTTCCTGTGGTGTTGTCACGATAATGGCCTTGGCATCCTTTACGATCTGAGCGATGGTCAACGGCTCGTCGCCGGTTCCGGGTGGAGAATCGATCACCAGAAAATCGAGCTCTCCCCACTCGACATCTCCGATAAACTGCTGAATGGCCGAATACTTGATGGGACCGCGCCAGATGACGGCTTCGTCTTTGGTCGGCATGAGGGATTCGACCGACACGGCCTTTAGATTGTTTGAATAGCTGGCTGGTGTCAATTTGCCGTTCGGCCCCACCTCCAGCATGGCATTCAGGCCGAGCATACGCGGGACATCGGGTCCGTGAAGGTCGACATCCATGATCCCGACCTTGAAGCCCTTGTTCGCCAAAGCGATGGAAAGATTGACGGCGGTACTGGTTTTTCCGACGCCGCCTTTGCCGCTCATGACCAGAAACTTGTGCCTGATTTTCACCGAGTGCGCTGTTGATTTTCGCATCCTGCTCAGCTATGTGGATCCTTTTTAGCGGAAGGATCCGGAACCTTGTCCATTATCTCTACCATGAATCTGTTGCCTCCTTTAATTTAATTCAGCTGACCTCAGGCTATACCGGGATCAGCTGAATAAAATGACATACGCTCTACAATAATTTCGGTCGCTTCCTCACAATGCACATGAGGCGCCGCAGAACCGAAGTATAATGGATTATCTCAAGGCGGCGGGGCCGGTTTATTGCCGGTGTTCATGACACGGTGAAACTCTGCGCCTCCACATTGTGGGCAACCCTGAGGCCTCCCGGTTCCGCGCGGCTCTTCCCAGTGGTGACGGCAGTGGTGACACCGAAAAAAGCGTGCCGCATCGACCATTTTAAAACTCCCCCCCTCGATGTTGATGGCTTTGCCGTTGATGATGGCGTCGGCAACTGCCTTGCGGGCCCGCTGTATAATGCGACCGAAAGTGGCGCGCGAAACCCCCATGCACCGTCCGGCTTCTTCGTGAGACAAGCCCTGCAGGTCGGAGAGTCGAATCGCTTCGCGTTCATCCACCGTCAACCGCACTTCGTCGAGATCCAGCATGGGAATACCGCGCGGTTTGAAATAGCTGGTGTTGGGTTTGAATGCGACAAAACGATCTTTCTGCGGCCTGACCATGACGATTCCTTTATGAGATAATGCTCACAAACTAGTGTTTCAAGCCGTTTTTGTCAAGGAATTTTTACTGTGACAAAGAGAAATCGGGAATCCGTTCCCACTAATCGTTATTATCCTGCTTTTCTTTAGCCAACTGCTCTGGAGACATGGTCCAGAAAGGGGTGCCGTCTTTGGTCAGCCGTACCTTGAGAACAAAATAATCCCCCTTTTTAATCTTGGACGCCATAAAGACATCGCGACCGTCGATCTCGGCCCAAACGCCTCGAATTTTCACCTTGTCACCCCGTTTCAGTCCGACACTGCCGGGCTCGATGTACCAGCTCGGGCAAACGTGCACATCGACGGTCTCACCCTCGGACTCTTTGACCTGCAATACGACAGCGGGCAACATACCGGCCATTGGCACAACTTCCATGACTTTTACCACTTCTCCCCTAAACGAATCCAACTCAACGGCATTATAGAGCTTGTTGTACGGGCTGCCGAGCTCCCAGCCCCCCATCTCTTTTGGCGGCCCGGCTGCCACAACGGCCGTTGAAGCCGTAAGAACCGAAAAGATCAGCAGCCATATAACCTTCCTCAAATTATTAGATGCATCAAACATTACGCCTCCTTGTCGGAATTCAGATCTCGTGGTTTCCGGAGAAATTTTTCACACAATATAATGACCCAATCCGGTTTGTAACCCCTCGGAAAAGCAATTTCCGTTGGATCCGCTTGAGAAATTCCGTGGTGTTCTTTCATCGGGGTTATTCCGCAGGCTGCCAGCGGATCTTTTTGTTTTCGAAATCGATGGTGTAGCGTGAATTGCGCAAAATATTCATCCCCAGCAGGCCGCTGAAACGAACTGTCTCATCCGTTTGCGCTTCGTGTTTAATCACCGTTGCCTCGACGTTTTTCAAATCGAGCGGCCCGAGTTTGAGGTAATCGAGCACGATCAACTCGGTTTCGATCAGGTTGCCGCCGGCCACCATAGAGAGTCCCTTCTGGGTTGACGCGACCTTTAGGACCCCGGCCAGTTCACTGAAAAGCACCAGGTGAGAGGCTCCGGTGTCGAGCAGGAACAGAGCCTTGGTCTCCTTGAGACCATAACCGATGGTGACCGGCACCAGCACCTGATTGGCCACAATTGTGACGTCGGTTTCCAGACGCTTCAACCGGGCTTCTTGTTCAAGCTGCTCTTTGAGCCGCTGCTCCTCCTGCCGGCGTCTGACATCCATCTCGCGGTCCTTCTGAAGCATGAGCACCCTTTCATTCTCGTCCAGGTGGTCGTATTTTTCAACATAGACTTTCACTTCCAGCTGATATTCCTCGGGCACAAGGGAACGATCGCCGACATAGTGGACCACACCCTCCCTGGTGACATACCGATAAAACTCTGCAAGGCACAGCATCGGGTGCAGAAAAAAAACCATCCCGGCGACCAGGAGAACCACTGTCAGTAAACCGTCTCGCTTTATCATGCGCATATCCCTCCGACTTTGCAGGCACTCAACGCAACAGCTGTAACCTTTCACAGGGTTTCAAAGTCCGATGCGCTTCAAACAACCAAATTGTAAGCGTTTACAGGGTGCCGCAGGTGCAAGGCGTCGGGCGCGCAGACGTACTTTTGTACTTCAAGTGCCCGACAACGAAGCAGATGCGGTGCCATGTGAACGCTTACCAACAGGTTAACGTAATATTATACCACAGAGGCCGATAAAAACGAGAGCACAGGCTGAGGTTGAATTCGGGCTGGATGTGATTACACTCTACTTGATTACCGTGATAAAAGATTCAAACTTAAGGAGAAAATACCATGGATAAAGGTCGTATCATAACGCACGAAGAGCGGGGGTGCATCAGCAATTGCATCTTACAGCACTGGGGTGACCCGCAAAAAACTGGGGATCTTGAAAAACGTGACAAAGACTACGAAAAGTGCCTGAACGACTGCCGCATCTGCGGCTGAAACCGGTCAAGGCGGATAGTTCTCTTGCGAGCGGCTCGACAGCTCGTTTCAAAAAAAAACCCGGCGGTCCGATGTTAAACGGACCGCCGGTTATTTTTGAAACAGACGAAATTCCAACGTTGCAAAAGTCGGAGGGTTCAGGGTCAAGTCGTCGGGATGCTTTCGACCTTTGGCCTTCCAAGCCGGATGGGTTCGGGTAGGCCGGATGGCCCGGCAATTTTTTGTAAGCGTTCGCAGGGCACCGCATCTGCTTTGTTGTCGGGCACTTGAAGTACGAAAGTACGTCTGTGCACCCAACGCCTTGCATCTGCGGCACCCTGTAAACGCTTACAATTAAGTGGTTTGAAGCGCATCGCACTTTGAAACCCTGTGAACGGTTACATCACCCGAGGGCCACATCGAGGGTCATCATGACGGCAAATCCAAGCATAGCACCCATCGTGGCTGCATCCGTATTTTTCTGGAGCTGTGACTCGGGGATCAGTTCCTCGACGACGACGAAGATCATCGCGCCGGCCGCAAACGCCAACGCGTACGGCAGCAGCGGGCGCATGACGATCACGGCGACCGCCCCCAGTACGCCGGCCACAGGTTCCACGACCCCCGAGAGCTGACCATACCAGAAAGCCCTGAACCGCGAGAATCCCTCACGTCTCAGCGGGACTGAAACGGCGGCGCCTTCCGGAAAATTCTGTATGCCGATGCCGATGGCCAGTGCGACCGCACCGGCCAGAGAGGCTGACGGAATATCGGCGGCCAGAGCACCGAAGGCCACACCGACCGCCAGACCCTCGGGGATGTTGTGAATGGTAATGGCCAGCACCAGTAAAACGCTGCGCCGCCAGCTGGTGCTGATCCCTTCCGCTTCTTCCATCGGAAAGCCGACGTGAAGATGGGGCAAGATTTTATCGATCAGCCACAGAAAAACACCGCCGGCCAAGAACCCGATCGCGGCCGGCACCCATGGCGTCCCGCCTGCCTCTTCGGCCATTTCGATAGCCGGCGCCAGCAGAGACCAGTAACTGGCTGCGATCATGACCCCGGCGGCAAAACCGAGCATCGCATCGAGCAACTTGCGGTTGATGGTCTTGAAAAAAAAGACAATACCCGCGCCCAGGGCCGTCAAGAACCATGTAAAAAGTGTCGCGATAAAGGCCTGTGTCACCGGATTAAGGCCTTCAAAGAAGCTTGTGCTTTCCATTAAGAAACATCCAAAGAGTATTGTAATTGTGACTTTTTTATTGCATTAAAACTTTTCGGCCGCTTTTTTCAGCAGTTCTTGCACGGCCGGTTGAAACCAGCATGCGAGCATTTCCTCTTTCTTTTCGCTCCGCCGGCTTTCAAATTGCCGGCAAACGGCTTCGGTGCGGTTGCGCTTGATCAGGCTATAGGCTCTCTCCGGTTTATCCGCCAGGGTCCCGATCGCTTCGAGCGCCAGTGCTTCGATCTTTTCTTCGGGGCCGATGTCGTCCACCAAGCCAATGCTCCTGGCCATTTCGGGCAGGATCAAATCACCCTTGTATTGAAGGTCTCTGGCCGTGCGGTCGCCTACGATCTGCCTGAGCATCAAAGCGGCCAGAAACGGCACCGGAACACCGATGTTGATCTCGTTCAACCCCATCAGTTTTCGACCCGCTGCGATGAGGCGATAATCCGCGCTCAGAGCCAGAATCGTTCCTCCGGCCGTGGCATGACCGGTAATGGCCGCGGCCGTCGGCAACGGCAGGCAATAGAGGTCGAGAACCGCCTGGTCCAAAGCATCCCAGAAGCGGCTCATTTCCCGGCGGTTGAGTTGGATCAGTGCGGGGAGATCCAGCCCGATGCTGAAAAACTTGGTCCCCCCGGCCAGGACGCAGCCACTGAAATCTGCCGCGATAAGCGACAGTGCGGTCGAAAAATCTGCCACCAGTGCCGGCCCGATCGCGTTGGTCACCCCGTTTGTCAGTCGCAGCAGTGCGACCTTTCCGTGAGATTCAACCGTTACGGCCGTCATTTCTTCCTCCTGAATTTTTCCTTCTGTATTTAGCGGTGTCCGTTCAGAAATTGTAGATTTCGGTTCCTACCTAACCCGCAGTGTTTTTGCAACCGGAGGCGTGGCTCAGTCCCGCTGCAACGGGATCGAAGATAACAAAAACTCAAAGACCGCAACGCTGGCATGCAAAAAGCGCATTCAAACCGGGGTTCTCTCGCGGGATAAACGGGAGAGCGGGCTGTTACCGCCAGAACCTTGTCATTCAATTCGGATGGTGACGTTCCAAATAGATGCGTACCGAACACAGTCACCAGAGGCTAAATGAGCACAATTAGCGTCCACGGTCAACCACGGTTTTGCGGTAAAATATTATTTACAAAATCAAAGGAGCCGTGATAAGGGATCGGTTGACAAAAATACTGGTAACCAGGCAGTGAAGGGGGACTTATGGCTAAGGACAATCCGGAAAAACCTGCTCCAGGAGATGAACCGCAGCCGGAAACGGTCAAAGAAACAAAGCGGAAGTCGAAATCGAAATCAGCGACCACTGCAAAAAAGACAACCCGTTCTGCCAAATCGAGCAAGGCAAAATCAACAAAGGCCGGCGGCGCAGGCGTAAAGACTACCAGAAAGAAGAAAGCGAAACCTCAATCGTCAACTGCGTCGACCCGGGCAGCCGCCGCAAGTGCCAAGAAATCCGCGAAAACAACAACTGGAAAAACAGAGATCAGGGGCAATGCCGCGGGCAGCGATTCGCCGAACGCAAACGAGAAAGGCCCTGAAGTGGAAAACCAGGACCGTAAAACCGAAAAAGGCCCAAGTCCCCAACAAAGCACCGAGACCGCCAGCTCAGAGGTCTCGGAAAACGTATCGGCCGAAGCCTCAACCGATGACACCATTCCCCCGGCGACCCCGAAAACCACGTGGACTCCGGTGCTGCCTAAAACCCATGAAGTCGGCGACAGCTTACTGCCGCCGAAGGAGGAACCAGATCCCATGAAGAAAATGCTCGTTTACGCCGGTGCTGCGCTGGCCCTGATCGTTTTTCTGATTTTTGTCGCCAGCCTGCAGAACATGAGAAAGTACTATGTGGTTGAACGCGACAATGCCATTGAAGTCTGGAAAGGCCGATTTTCCCCACTTGGTCGCGAAAAACTGGCCGTTCTGCCCGGCGTGAAACCGCCGGAAGAAACAAAAGAAGTGTATACCCGGCGAGACGTCTTTCCGATGTTGTTCATGCACTACATTCAAAAAGCCGACGCGAGCATCGAGGCCGCCGGTTCCCCGGATTTCAGCAAGATCAAGTCCATCTTGACTCAGGCCGGCGCGTATGCGACCAGTGCCGAAGATCGCGCCATCATCACCGAGCGTCTGCAAATGATCACCCGCACGATACTGCTCTACAAAGCCGATGTGGCGGCAGAAAAAGGCACCATCAAAGGCCTTCAGACGGCCCAAGCCCATCTCGGACGGGCTGCCGCTCTGCAGCCGGATGCTATATTGGCCAACTTCATCCAGCAGAAAATGGATTCGATCCAAGAGCAGATAGCCTCTCTTAAAGCGGGTCCGGCACCTGAGCAGAAACTGGAGGCTCCTCCAGCGGAAATACCCCCTCCGGCGCCCAAGAGTGATGAGCACAATCCGCCTGAAACTGCGCCGGATGAAAAGGCGGCGCCGGCCGCGCGCGGAACGACTTAGATTCCGTCCCAAAATGGCTCTTTTCTGCAAATACGGCGTCAATCACACCAAGTTCTGACAGGTCTTCGGGATTGATAGTGCGGCGCACGACAATGCGCCTCCGCGCTTTTTCTTAGTTTCCGTAACCTTGCTGAGATGACCTCTGTTTGGCTTTACCGGTGACACCGTTCCTGCAGCCGGAGCGATAACCGACGCCGCCCATTTGGTAAGCACACGTTTCAGTGACCGTCCATGACAATAAAACGGCTTCTGATATTCGCGCCGCTGGTGTTGATCGTTATCTTACTCCAGTCTTACTTCTGGGTCCCCACCTACGAACAGGAAACACGCGGAAATCCCGACCGGCTCAGCACTTATGTGAGCGCTTCAACCGGCGATGCCAGTCTGCTCAACCCCATTCTTTCGGCCGATTCAGCCAGCAGCGAGATCGAGTCCCACGTTTTCGAGGGCCTGATCGACCGTGACCAAAACTTGCGATATCGCGGCCGGGTGGCATCTGGTTGGGAGCTCTACGAAGAGGCTTACTTCTATGTCAACCCGCAAGTGTCGCCGTCCGGCACCGATACGACCGACCCGCAATCCGTCGCCGACCTGATCCGCAGCGCTAAAGCCTCGAACGCGCCAATGGACCCGAACCTGAGAGCGACGCTCGACCGAATCACCGACATCACCGTTTTACCGCCGCATCGGTTTACCGCGACCCGCAAAGCCGCTGACGCAACGACGACGTCGCCCGCAGCGGACATCACATTCACGGTCGATGCACCGGCCCGCATCAAGTTGAGACTCAGCGAGGTCGACCAGGATCTCTTCGCCCACTTGCGGAGCCTGCTCGGCGAAGGCTACTTCGAGGCATTTGAGAGTGCCCGTTACCTGCAACCCGACCAACCGTTGCCGGCCGAACGTCTGGACACCTATGCCAAAGACATCCTGCCGCCCACGGAACAGAATCCGGTTATCGTTTTTCATCTCCGAGCGGGTGTCCGATTTCACGACGGCCATCCGTTGGGGGCCGACGATGTGCGCTTCACCTACGACGCCATCATGAACCCCCAAAACCTTTCACCCCGCACCAGTGATTACGAACCGGTCAAAACGGTGGAGGTCATCGATCCGCTTACCGTCCGAATCGTTTACAAACGGCTCTACTCACCTGCCATCGGTACCTGGCAGATGGGCATTTTGCCCGAACATCTGCTCAACCGCGAGGCCTTGCGGAAGGAGGCCCTTGCGCGCGGTCTTGACCCGCAGAACTTCAGTGTGCGCGACAGCAGCTTCAATCGCCGTCCGGTCGGTTGCGGTCCCTTCAAGTTCAAAGAGTGGCAGTCGGACCAATACATTATTTTGGATCGTTTTCAGGAATATTGGGACGGGCCCCCCAACTATAAGACCTTTGCTTATCGCATCATCCCCAACGTTCTCACGCAGGAGATGGAATTTTACGCGGGCACCGTCGACAGCTATTCAGTCCAGCCCTATCAGGTGGCGCGTCTGCGTACCGACCCTCTTTTCCAAAGCTTTTCAGGGCTCTCCTTCGGCTACACCTATATCGGCTACAACATGCGTCGTGAACCCTTCAATGACCGCAGGGTGCGCCTGGCCCTGGGCATGGCCATCGATGTCGACAAGATCATCAAGTACGTGCTCTATGGCCAGGGTGAGCGCATCACCGGACCCTTTCCAAAGCAAACCGATTACTACGACAAAAAGATCCCGCCCGTCCCCTACGACCCGCAAGGGGCGCTGCGACTATTGACGGAGGCGGGCTGGAAACGCAACGCCGAGGGGTGGTTGGAAAAAAACGGCAAACGTCTGTCCTTCACCCTTATCACCAACAGCGGAAACGACATCCGCAAGTCCATCCTGGCGATTGCCCAGGATGCCTGGAAGCAGATCGGTGTCGATGTCAGCACCGACCTGCTGGAGTGGTCGGTGTTTATCCAGGAGCGGGTCAACAAGCTCGACTTCGATGCCATCGTTCTGGGATGGTCTATGGGCATCGATCCCGACCTCTATCAGATCTGGCATTCCAGCCAGACCCACCCGAACCAACTCAACTTTGTCGCCTTCAAGAACAAGGCGGCGGACGATTTAATCGTCAAAATCCGACAGGAATACGACCATCAAAAGCTGGTGGCCGATTGCCATCGGCTGCACGACATCATTGCCGAGGAGCAGCCGTATACCTTTTTGTACGTCGGCAAATGGACGGCCGTGCTGGACAAACGCATCGTCATCAAGACCGTTGGCAACGAAGGCCAAACGGTCTATGAAAAAATCACGCCGACCAAGACCGGTAATTTTATGTTTTACTTTAACAAATGGATAAAATTACCTGAAGTTCCTATATTTAATGCTGAAGGATAACGGAACTAAATGATCTCGTTCATCGGGCGCAGCTTCATCCAGAAAATCGTCACCTTGTTTTTCGTGTCGGTGGTGTCGTTTTTGATTATTCATCTGGCGCCAGGGGAGCCCAGCCAAGTCGACCCGATGAACCCCAAGTTCACCCCCGAAATGGTGGAACGGTTTCGCCAGCAGTTTCACCTGGACAAACCGCTGTATGCTCAATATCTGCTGTTTTACAAAGATCTTTTCACAGGCAAGACCGTTTCGTGGAAAGACAATCAGTCGGTCCTCAAAAAAATCTGGGATCGTTTCCTCAACAGCCTGCCGCTGTTCGTGGTCGGCACCATCCTGACCTGGACGCTGTCTTTCCCGGTTGGAATCCGGGCTGCCATCCGCCGCGGCAGCCTATTCGACCAGGGATCCACGTTTGTGGCCTATTTCCTGATCTCCATCCCCGGTTTTTTCTTTGCCTATCTGCTCATCATCCTGGTAGTGACGCATTTCCAAGTGCCCGTCATCGGCATGCGGACCTTCGGTATGGGCGACACCTCCCCGATGCACATGGTCATGGACCGGATCTGGCACCTGTTACTGCCCTCGATCCTCGGCGCCACCGGCGGAATCGCTGTTTTGTCACGCTACGTCCGCAGCCAGATGCTGGAGGTCGAAGGCCAGGACTACATCCGCACGGCCAGGGCTAAGGGCCTGCCGTCCGAGGATGTCCACTACCGGCACGCCCTGCGCAACGCCCTACTGCCGTTCGTAACGATGTTCGGGCTGATCCTGCCGGGTCTGATCGGCGGCTCGGTTATCATCGAATCGATTTTCTCCTGGCCGGGTATGGGCCGAATGGCATATGAAGCCATCCTGGCCAGAGACTACCCGGTCATTCTAACCGTCAACTTCATATCCGCGGTCTTGGTGCTGATCGGTACCTTCATATCCGACCTTCTGTACATGGTAGTCGACCCGAGGATACGGTTGTGATGCAAAACCGACATCCGGTGCCACCCACACCGGAAAACACACTCGAACGTCCCCAGACCCCCAGACGCAGCCTCTGGCAACAGTTCTGGTCGATCTTCAAGCAGAACCGCCTGGCAGTGATCGGAATGGTGTTTTTTCTGTTGTTTTTTACGACTGCCGTTGTCGGTCTGCTGCTGACCTCCGGCACCAAACCGTTTCTCGACCCGTCAATCATCCGGCTCCAGGAGAAACTGCGTCCCCCCTTCTCCAGGCCAAACCTGGCATCGCTGCAACCCGATGAAATGCCCTCCTTCGGAATTTACCTGCTCGGTACCGATGAACTCGGGCGGGACGTGTTCGCCCGAATGCTTCAGGGCGCCTGGGTGTCGCTGACCGTCGGTTTCGTGGCTGTCGGCATATCCGTCGTTATCGGAATTTTTCTTGGGGGTATTGCCGGATATTTCGGTCAAAACTCCGTTCGGCTGGATCACCTCCTGGTTGCGGTCATCCTGTTCGCCGGCGGCACCCTGCTCGCTCTAAAACCCTTCTGGGGAGCAGCACTGCTGGTTCTGGGCGGCATTGTCATTCTTTGGCTTATTTTCGCACGCACGCAAAAGAGGCATCAATCCGTGCGCGGAATGGGGCTGTTTAACCTCAAGACCCTCACCGTCGACACGCTGATCATGCGACTGGTGGACATCATGCTCTGCTTCCCGACGTTCTTTTTGATCCTCACGGTGGTGGCCCTTTTGCCGGCCAGCATCTACAACATCATGATCGTCATCGGCCTGACCAGCTGGATGGGAACCACCCGCTTCGTGCGCGCCGAATTTCTCGCCCTGCGCGAACAAGACTTCGTCGCCGCCGTCCAAGCCTTGGGTGTCGGTAATCTAAGAATTATTTTCCGCCACATGATGCCCAACGCCGTCGCACCCGTCTTGGTGTCGGCCACTCTCGGCATTGCCTCGGCCATCCTTACCGAAGCCGGTCTGAGCTTTCTCGGCTTCGGCGTTCCGCCGCCGCATGCCACCTGGGGCAACATCCTGTCGGACGGCCAAAACTTCATCTTCGATGCCCCTTGGCTCACGTTTATTCCGGGCATCGCCATCCTCGTGGTCGTACTGGCGTTCAACCTCTTCGGGGAAGGCCTGCGCGACGCGCTGAACCCAAGGCTACGGGAGCGGTGATGTCGGTTGGGCCCGTTAAGCCGGTTGAGCCCGTTAGCCCGTTTGCCGGTTCAGCCTTATCGACACATAGTGGGTGACACACTTTTGTTGATTGGAAAACAATGGAATGAGACACCGAATCGTTAAAACCGTTCAAGTTAATGAAATGGTATGCGGCGGCCAACCGACTCAACGGGCTCAACCGACTCAACCGACTTAACGGGCTCAACGGACCCAACCGACCCAACGGACTAATGAACAAAGAGATCCTTCTATCGGTCGAGAACCTCAAGGTCCATTTTCACGGCGCCGAAAACAGCGTGGCGAAAGCCGTCGACGGCGTCAGTTTCGAGGTGGGACGCGAGGAAACCGTCTGCCTGGTGGGCGAATCCGGGTGCGGCAAGACCGTCTCGGCCCTCAGCATTCTCGGCCTCGTCAACCAGCCGCCGGGCGAAATTGCGGGAGGGCGCATCCTTTTCGCCGGCGAGGACCTGTTGCAACTGGGGGAAGAAGACCTGCAGCATATTCGAGGCAATCGCATCGCCATGGTTTTCCAGGAACCGCTCACCTCCCTCAATCCGGTTTTCAAAATCGGCGACCAGATCGGAGAGGCCATTCGGATCCACAAGAAAATAGACGAAGACGCCCTGCACCGTCGCTGTGTCCAGCTTTTGACCGATGTGGGGATCCCCTCTGCGGAAGAGCGCCTCAATGCCTATCCGCACGAACTCAGCGGTGGACAACGCCAGAGGGTCATGATCGCCATGGCCCTGGCCTGTGACCCGGAACTGGTGATCGCCGACGAGCCGACCACGGCGCTGGATGTCACCGTTCAGGCCCAGATCTTGAAGCTCTTCGGCGCCCTGCAGCAGAAACACCGAATGTCGGTCCTTTACATCACCCACGACCTCGGGGTCGTATCGGCCGTGGCTGATCGGGTCTTCGTCATGTATGCGGGCATTATCGCCGAGCAGGGTAAAACCGGGCACATCTTTGGTGATGCGAAGCACCCTTACACCCAGGGTTTGCTGGCGTCACTGCCCACGCGCGCCAAAAGAGGACGGCGTCTCTACAGCATCCCCGGCGCCGTCCCCGACCCGGCCCACAAACCGCCGGGATGTCCTTTTCACCCGCGCTGCCCCCACGCCGTACAAAGCTGCCGGGAGCAGTATCCTCAAATGTGCGATTACGGCGGCGGTCACCAGGCTCGCTGCCCGGTCCTTTTCGCACGCGACCGTAAATGACCCGATGAGTCGATATCAAGCCAATGAACCCGAACCCAGAAGAGAACATCATCCTCGAGGTCCGTGACCTGAAAAAGCATTTTCCGGTCCGCTCCGGTTTTTTTCTGCGGATCAGTGGATGGATAAAAGCCGTCAACGGGGTCGATTTCAAGATCCGGCAGGGCCAAACATTAGGCCTGGTGGGAGAAAGCGGTTGCGGCAAATCGACGGTCGCCCGTATGATCATGCGGCTTTTGCGTCCCGATGACGGCCTGATTTTCTTTCAACAAGACGATATCAGCCGTCTGACGGAAAGAGAGTTGAAGCCGTACCGCAAGCAGATGCAGATTGTCTTTCAGGATCCCTACGGATCGCTCAATCCCCGTATGACGGTCGGGCAGTCGATCGAAGAGGGGCTGCGTATTGTAGGGACACCCCGGGGACAGCGCCGCAAAGACCGCCTCGCAGAACTGCTGGAGATGGTCGGCATGTCACCGGAGAGTGCCGGGCGCTACCCGCATGAGTTCAGCGGCGGCCAACGACAGCGGATCGGAATTGCCCGCGCACTGAGCGTCGATCCGGCCCTGATCATCTGCGACGAACCGATTTCGGCTTTGGATGTTTCCATTCAGGCCCAAGTGATTAATTTGTTGAAAGACTTGCAGGACCGTCTTGGCTTGAGTTACCTCTTCATTTCGCATGACCTGAACGTGGTAGGATACCTCTGCAATCAGGTCGCCGTCATGAACAAGGGCTACATCATGGAGTATGCGCCGGCAGAAGAACTCTATGCCCACCCGCAGCACCCTTACACGCAAACGCTGCTGGCGGCCATACCGGATGTCGACAGCGACCAAAAAGCGGACCTTCAACTGAAAGAAGGCGGCGTTGTACCGGGACCGCCGCCCGAAGGCTGCGTTTTTCAGGACTTTTGTCCGAAGGGCGACGACACCTGCCGGCAGGCGGATCTCCCGTTGCGGTCGGTCACTCCGGATCACCTCGTCCGCTGCTGGAAAATCGATGACGACGAGTCCGTGCGCATGACGCCTAATGATTCATAATGATTCATAAAGATTCATAGAGATTCCCAAAGAAGTGCCGGAAGTTAAAACGAGGCGGGTTATGACCCTTACCACACCATCCAGCGAAATCGACACCAGAATCGATCATCTCAAACAGCGGCTGGACAAGACCGGAATCGATGCGGCGCTGATCCTTCAAAACTCGGACCTGTTTTATTTTACCGGCACCATCCAGCAGGCCCATCTCTTCGTGCCGGTTGACGGAGAACCGCTGCTGATGGTCCGCAAGGACATTGAACGGGCCATGGCCGAATCGCCGCTCCGAAAAATTGTTCCCCTATCCCGGCCGCAGGAACTGCCGGAATTGCTGCGCCAAAATGGCCACACCCTCCCCCGCCGTTTGGGTCTCGAACTCGATGTCCTGCCCGCCAACCTCTACCTCGCCTACCGCGACATCTTTTCCGCAGCCGAGATTTCGGACATATCGACTGTTGTCCGCCTGATCCGGGCGGTTAAATCCGACCACGAAATCGGTCTGATCACCACTGCAGCCGGTTATTCGGACCAGGTCGCCGACAGCGTAAGGGAGTATCTGCGGGAAGGGATCACTGAAATCGAGCTGGCCGGACTGATCGAAGCCCGGGCCCGCCGGCTGGGACACCAGGGGATCATCCGGATGCGCCTTTGGGGCAGTGAGCTGTTTTACGGACACCTGATGGCCGGACCGGCGGCCGCCGTGCCCAGCTACCTGGCCTCTCCCACCGGCGGCGCGGCGCTGAGCCCGGCCGTGGCTCAGGGACCGGGTTTCCGGCCGATCCAGCGCCGCGAACCGATCCTGTTCGACTATGTCTTCGCCCACCAGGGTTACTTGTCCGACCACACGCGCATATTCGCCATCGAGGGGTTGCCGGATGAACTGCTTCAGGCGCACCAGGCCATGTTGGCCGTGCAGTCGATGGTAAAGAAAGAAGCCAAACCGGGGGTTCGAACCGGCGACGTTTACGACATGGCGGTCGCCATGGCGACCGAACTGGGATACGCCGACAACTTCATGGGTGTGGGTGACCGCCGCATCCGTTTCATCGGTCACGGCATCGGCATCGAATTGGATGAATACCCCTTTCTGGCCCAGGGGCAGCGGCTCGAGTTTCAGCAGAACATGATCGTGGCTCTCGAACCAAAACTGATCTTTCCGGGAGTCGGTGTCGTCGGCATTGAAAACACCCACGTCGTCACGGACAACGGCCTGCGTCAATTGGGAAAATTTAACGAAGAAGTCAATATTGTATAAAATAGGTTGAGTCAGTTGGGCCGGTTTAGCCCGTTGAGCCGGTTGGGTCCGTTTAGCCGGTTGAGCTCGTTTGGCCCGTTGAGCCGGTTGAGTCAGTTGTGTCGGTTGACTGCAGCATTTGATTTCATTAAATAGAACTGTTTTAACGATTCGGTATCTCATTCCATTGTTTTCCAATCAACAAAAGCGTGCCATCCACCATGTGTCGAACAGGCTTAACCTGCAAACGGGCTAACGGGATAACGGGCTAAACCGGCTAAACCCCTAATTCGAAGGAATACCCCATGACCCCAGAAAACCTCACCGCGGCCCAGCTGCGGGACCGGATTCGCACCGCAGAGTGGCGAAAACCGACCTCGGGCGCGGCCCGCGGCTTTGTTCAGGCCAACCTGGTCATGCTGCCGCAGCAGGAAGCCTTTGACTTTCTTCTCTTCTGTGTCCGCAACCCCAAACCCTGTCCGATACTCGATGTTCTCGAGGCCGGGGTCTACGAGCCTAAAATTGCCCCCGGGGCCGATCTGCGTCAGGATCTGCCCCGCTACCGGATCTACCGCAAGGGAGAGTTGACGGAAGAAGTCGAAGCCGTCACTGACACATTCGGAAAAGACATGGTCAGCTTCCTTCTGGGCTGCAGTTTCTCCTTTGAGAACGCCCTGCAGTCCGCCGGTCTTCCGATCCGAAACATCACGGAAGGTAAAAACGTTTCCATGTACATCACCAAGCGCGCCTGCTTCCCGGCCGGCCAGTTTTCAGCACCCCTGGTTGTCAGCATGCGGCCGATGACTCCCGAACAGGCCGTCCGCGCGGTCCAGATCACCACCCGTTTCCACCTGACCCACGGCGCACCGGTCCATATCGGCGATCCGGACCAAATCGGCATCGAGGACATCGATCGCCCGGATTTCGGCGACCCGGTCACCATCGAACCGGGAGAAGTTCCGGTATTCTGGGCCTGCGGGGTTACCTCGGCCTTGGCGGCCACCTCCACACCCCTGCCGCTGGTGATCACCCACGCCCCGGGCCATATGTTCGTTTCCGATCTGAAAGACGAAGACATGACGCTTTTCTAAAAACCAAACATCGGATGAACCGTAACCGAAAAAACCGTTAGGCGACTTAATGGGGGCCTATTCGCGCCGCATATATAATGAAGTCCTATGAAATCCCAAACCTCACCGCCGCTTTCCCTCTTTTTGTGTTGACATTATAAATAATATAAAGTTGTTATAGCTACGTTATGAATTCTAAAATATATTGGAGACGACTTTCAAATGAATACGAACAGAAACGTGGCGAAAATAATATATACGGACATCCAAGAACAACTGGGGATGTCGATATTTTGATGTTGGTCTCTTTTTCCCCTTCTCAAACCAAATTCAAACCATCCGCCGGCGAGTTTTAGCAATATCGGGCATTTAGTCGTCTTGCCCCCCTCTGTGAATATGCCGCTTGACAGTCCCGAAGGCGTCTTATAAAGACAATGAAATACGCAGACACTTGGTGTGTTGCTGTTGCCACCGTCGGCTGTATCGACCCACGCACGCAGCCCGGAGGATGCCTCACCTCTTTTTTCAGTCAGTTTTTGAATCAAAGTAATGCATATCGACCCGGTCTTTTGTTTCCGGCCGGCAAGACTGATCTGCCCTGCAGCCGTCGCAGGGGCCCCGAATACGCGGACGTTTCCTTTAACCGTATCACGATAAAAGGAGGACATCATATGAAAAGTATCGCCAGATTTACGTCATTGTCCGTCGTGCTGGTCGTCGTCGCGGCGCTTCTGCTGCCCAGCGGCGCCCGGGCCGAGAAAGAAATCAAAATCGGCGTTCTCTATCCGTTGACCGGCGGAGCGGCCGCAGCCGGCCGTGAATTGCGGGCCGGGGCCGAGCTGGCGGCCGAAATCGCCAACACCGCCATGGCCGACATCAACATGACCATGGCCCAAAAAGCCGGCATCCAGAGTTTGGGCGGCGCCAAGATCACGCTGATCGTTAAAGACCACGAAGGCAACCCGACCTTGGGAGCCGACCTGGCCAAAAAACTGATTCTGGATGACAAGGTCGACGGCCTGCTCGGCTGTTACCACAGTTCGGTCACCAAGACCGTCAGCGCCGTGGCCGAACAGTACGGCGTGCCCATGATCAACGGCTCCTCCACCTCGCCGTCACTGACCGAACGCGGCTTCAAGTGGTTCTGGCGCACCACCCCCCACGACACCTGGTTTACCAAAGACCTCTTCGAGTTATTGAAGGGCCTCACCGAGGGTCAGGCCAAGGGCGTCAAGGCCGTTCCCAAGAAAGATATCGTCAACCTTGCCTCGGCCTGCGAAAAAACCGAGTGGGGCTCTTTCGTCTCGGCCCTGATCGAGCAGTTTTCCAAAGAATACGGGTTCGATCTCAAAAAATCGCTGCTCTACGCCAAGGAAGCCCCGGATCTATCCAGCGAGGTCCGCTCGCTGAAGGCCTCCCGGGCAGATACGTTGCTGTTTGCCTCCTACACGTCGGACGCCATCCTGATGATCAAGACCCTCAAAGCCCAGAAAATCCAACCCAAAATCATATGGGGCCAGGATGCCGGTTTCGAGACGCCCGAGTTCCAACAGACCCTGGGCGAGGATATCGTCGGCATCCTGACCCGCACCGTCTTCCTGCCGCTGGTTGTCAAGGTCAAACCACTGGCCGGCCAGGTCAACAAACTCTACAAGGCCAAGACCGGCAATGATCTGAGCGGCGCCTCGGCGCGCTCCTTCACCGGGCTGCAGACGTGGGTCTACATCCTCGAAAAAGCCGGATCCACCAAACCGGCTGACATTCAGGCCGCCGCCAATACCATCGAAATCCCCGGCGATCAGCTGGTGGTGCCGTGGGCCGGCATCAAGTTCAGCACCTCCGGCAAGGAGATCGGGCAAAACGTGCTCGGTTCCGGTCTGATCGGACAGTACCAAAAGGGATCGGACGGAACGGTCGGATTGGAAATCGTCTATCCCTTCGATGTCGCCACGACCGACATGATTTACCCGTTCCCCAAGTGGTAAAAAAGCAGCCGTCGGTTCACCTTTGTGTTCCCGTCTCTTTCCGGTCGCTTCGCCGCCGGCAAGAGACGGGGTTCATTATTTTCTGAGGCAGCACCCTGACTATGGATATTCTTTTCAGCTCCCTGGCAGCCGGGATTCTTTTCGGCATGGCCTTGAGTCTGGTGGCACTCGGCTTGACCATCATCTTCGGGGTCATGGACATCATCAACTTCGCCCACGGCGAATTCCTCATGATCGGCATGTACACCGGGCTCCTGACGGCCCAGGCCGTCGGCATCGATCCGCTGTTCACCCTTCCTGTGGCCGCTGCCGTCGGTTTTCTGCTCGGTATCATCTGCTACCTCGGGTTCATCAAATTTCTTTTGCGCGGACCGATGATCGCCCAGCTCCTGGGGACCTTCGGGTTGATGCTATTTCTGCGCAATCTGGCCCTGCTCATTTTCGGCCCCAATGACCGCGCCGTGCATCAGGGCCTCCTGGTCGGCAAGAGTTTCGATATCGGTCTGGGCATCATCATCCCGGCCACCAAACTGGCTACCGCCGGTCTGTCTTTGGTGGCCTTCGCTGCCGTTTGGCTACTAATGAACCGCACCCGGACCGGTAAGGCCCTGACCGCCACTGCGCTCAACCCGCAGGGGGCGCGCTACATGGGCATTCCCACGGAGCGTATGAACGCCCTGGCCTGGGGAATCGGCGGGGCATCGGTCACCGTCGCCGGCGCGCTGATCGTCAACTTCTGGTCCGTAAACCCGTACATCGGCCTTTTGTTTACCATGCTCGCCTTCGCCATCGTCGCCCTGGGCGGATTCGGCAGTGTGCCGGGCGCATTTTTTGCCGGCATCATCGTCGGCCTTATCACCGAACTCCCAGGATTCTGGGATTTCATGACCTACACCTTTGAGTTCGACTGGATGTCCGATATCCCCATGACGTCGTTCAAGTACATGTGGGTTTATGTGGCCTATTTCGTGATCATGGTCGTTCGGCCGCGGGGGTTGTTCGGATGGAAGCACTGAAGAACGCGTTTGACTTTTCCGATTTTCCGCGCTCGGACCTGATCATCGCCATTTTGGTCGGTGCCGCTTTCCTGGTTTTTCCCCTATTTCCGCACTCGGCCTTTGCAATGGCGACCATGATCCAGTTTTTCATTTTCTCGCTTTACGGCATGGGCTGGAACACCATCGGCGGATACGGCGGACAGGTGGACCTTGGCAAGGCCCAGTACGTCGGCATCGGAGCTTACACCACTGCGGTCATGCTCATCCGCTGGGACATCCCTTTCTGGTTCTCGATGCCGATCGGCGTCCTCTTCTCGGTCAGTTGGTCGTTTATCATCGGCTATCCCCTCTTCCGCCTGAAAGGCCATTACTTCGCCATCGCAACGATCGCCACCTCCCTGGTGCTCAAGGACCTCTTCGAAGTGTGGGGTTTTGTCGGTGCCGCGCGCGGCCTGGAGATATCCCCCATCAAATATGCGCCACCGGACTTTTTACGGCTGATCTTCCGGGAAGATGTGTACTACTACTACGTCATCTTCGTCTTCTTCCTGCTCGGCATCCTCTACATGAACTGGTTCCGCAAGTCGCGCCTGGGCTTCCAGCTGCGGGCGATCAAGGACAACGAGAACGTGGCCCAGTCGCTCGGCATCAATGTCCACTGGGCGAAGATCAAGACCTATGCCATCGCCACCGCGTTCGTCAGCGTGGTCGGCTCTTTTCACGCCTGTTACATCAAAAACATCGAACCCGAAGACACCATGAGCCTGAACCTTTCGATCCTGATTGCCCTGATGGCCATGCTGGGCGGAGCCGGGTCTTTGTGGGGTCCGATCATCGGTGCCGGCGTCCTGATCCCCCTCAAGAGCTACCTCAAGGAATGGCTGGGAGCCTCGGCGGGCCTGGTCGGTATCGACCTGATCATTTACGCCGCCATCATCATGGTCATCTCCGCCGCCGAGCCCCGCGGCATATGGGGACTCGTCGAGAAAATCCGCCGCCGGAGGTCGCGCTGATGCCGCTGCTGGACGTCCGCAATTTGACAAAGGATTTCGGCGGGCTGCGCGCCAACGACGCAATATCTTTCGCGCTTGATAAAGATGAACTGCTGGGAGTCATCGGCCCGAACGGCGCCGGCAAGACCACTCTTTTCAACTGCATCGCCGGGCTGCATCCGGTGACCGCCGGGCATATCATTTTCGACGGTGAGGATATCACCCGGCTACCGGCCTATGAGGTCGCGCGGCACGGCCTGGCCCGCACCTTTCAGGTGTATGCGGCATCCGGCGATCTGTGCGTCTTTGAAAACGTGATGGTGGGCGCTTTCATGCACACCCACAAGCGAGCGCAAGCCAGACGGCGGGCGGAAGACATTCTGGAGAAACTCAACCTGCAAGAATTGGCCGGCGCCATGGTGAGTGAACTGCCGGTTGCTGCCCAGAAACGCGTGACAATGGCAACCGCTCTGGGCACGTCCCCTAAAATGCTGTTGCTCGATGAGGTAGCTGCCGGCTTGAATCCCGGTGAAATCGAAGAAATCTTGGAGATTATCAGATCCGTTCACCGTGACATGGGGATTACGGTCATGCTGATCGAACACGTAATGGAGCTGGTAATGAACATCAGCGACCGCGTGATCGTGCTCGACTACGGGCGTAAAATCGCAGACGGTCTCCCCCGACAGATCGCCAATGACCCGAAGGTCATTAAAGCCTATCTGGGAGAGCGTTTCGTGACCGAACACTCCGGCGAGGTAACCTGACCGATGGCGCAGCCGATACTCACAGTCGAGAACATCCGCGTGCGCTACTCCGGGCTGCCGGTCCTGCATGGAATCTCGATCCGACTCGATGCAGGTGAAACCGTCTGCGTGGTGGGTGCCAACGGAGCCGGGAAATCGACGCTGCTGCGGGCGGTCATGGGAACCCAAAAAGCCTTTGAAGGCCGCATCTGCTTTAAGGGGCGCGAGATTCAGCGGTTGCGCACCGAGGAGATCGTCCGGATCGGTATTGTCTACGTGCCGGAGGAAAAAATGCTCTTCAAGCCGCTTTCCGTTGCGGAAAACATTCGTCTCGGCGCCTTCGTTCTCAAGGACAAGCCGCAGATAGAGAAAAACCTCGATTTTGTCTACCACCTCTTCCCGCGCCTGCGCGAGCGCCGTGACCAGGCCGTGTCGACCCTTTCCGGCGGCGAACAGCAAATGGTGGCCATCGGCCGGGGGCTCATGTCCGGCCCGAAAGTGCTCATGCTGGACGAGCCCTCTTTGGGACTCGCACCGATATTGGTGGACGAGGTACTCGACACCGTGCGGCAGCTCAAACAGGAAGGTATCAGCATCCTGCTCGTGGAGCAGAACGTCCGAGAAGCGCTCGATCTGGCCGATCGCGGCTATGTGATGCAAACCGGCCGGATCGTCGAAGAGGGCAACGGAAAGGAGCTTCTGGAAAGCGACCGCTTCCGGAAGGCATTTTTAGGAATTTGAATCTAAAAGGAGGAAAACATGAGCCAGCGAGCCAAAGAAATCTCCGCGCGAATCAAAAGTTTCAGCGATAACGTGATGGCATTTGTGGAAAATTTATCCGATGATGACTGGCGCAAGGTCTGCAAATCGGAGGAATGGCCGGTGGGAGCCACCGCTTACCATCTGGGTGCCGGTCACTTCGCTATATTCGATATGGCCGGGATGATCGTCCGGGGCGAAGATCTGCCGCCTCTGACCATGGATCAAATCAATGCCATGTCCGATAAGCAGGCCCGGGAACATGCGGATTGCACCAAGGCCGAGGCCATAGAAGCGCTGCGAAAAAACAGCGTCGAGATGGTCGCATTTGTCGCCGGATTGACCGACGATGAGCTCGACCGTAAAGGCAGTATGCCCGCCTTCGGGGGCGAGGCAACCACCGAGCAGCTCATCCAGTTCGTTATATTCGAGTCGGCCACGCGGCATTTTGACAGCATGAAAACCGCCGTCGGAAAATAACCAAGATGGGTCAAAACTTGATTTTTTTATATAATTGAATGCTTTAATCAGTGCCCATCCACGGTTTCATTGAGGGCTTTAATAATTTTCCAGAACTGGGTGGTCGGGTAATGGTTAATCTGGGAATTTGTAACGCCAGATACCATCAATCATCAAGGTTTGATTATCATACGACTGTTGAGGTGAAAAGTGAAAGACATTCTTGTAAAAAAGGTCATGATCCCGATTTCAGACTATGTCACCGTCAAAAAACAACACAATTTAACCGATGTGCTGCAAGCGTTAGAAAAAAAACGACAAACCGATGGGGGACACGCCCATCGAGACGCCATTGTCGTGGACGAAGAAGGCCGTTTTGTCGGCAAAGTCACGATAATCGATATCTTTCGATCGTTGGAAACCAACTACCGGAAAGTTCGTCGAGAGCAAAAAGGTCACACATTGACAGCTGGATTTGTAGAGGAGGCAGTAAAGGAATTCAAGCTGTGGATGGAACCGGCTGAAAACATTTGCCAACGCGGCAGCAGGGTTACGGTTGCCGAGGCTATGCATGTTCCCGAAAAATCAGAATATATAAAGGAAGACGACAACCTGGAAAAAGCGCTGAACTATTACGTCATGGGCGTTCATCAACCCCTAATCGTCAAAAAAGGTGATGCGGTCACCGGTGTTTTGCGGTTCGGCGACATCTTCGAAATCGTCCGCGAGCGCCTGTTGAGCTGTTATCCTGTTAAATAAACAGGAGCAAGTCGCATAATCGATGACCGCTACGACCTTTTTTTTATCGCTGCGGTAAAAGCGGACATCGGCGTTTTCTATGGTTGCCAGACCTCCTTTGATATTCCCTTCGACGGCTTCCAGATAGCGTTCGATTTTTTCCCGAGTATCGACAATTTCAATAACAACTGGGAGGTCAGCTGAAAGTCTCAGAATTTTTGCCGTATGAATGCGGCTGTTGGCCCCAAAGCCCATAACACCCCGGATTACGGTGGCACCGGCCAGTCCAATTTCACGAGCGCGGAGTACAAGCCACTCGTATAACGGTTTACCCTTGTGCTTGTCGCTTTCGCCGATCAGAATCCGCAAAAGACATCCATCCGTGTCGAGTTCCATAATTATCTCCACACCAATAGCACGATGCTTCTACCGGCCCATACAGCCCCGATGCCCAGAAACATGTGCAGCCCGACATTAATAAATGCATAAAGCCACTCATTGTTCCTCAACAAATTCAGGGTTTCGTATCCAAAGGTCGAATAGGTAGTGAATGCCCCTAAAAAGCCAATTGTCAGAAACAAACGGGTTTCGATGGAAAATAGGCCGAGATCTTCAGCCAGCTTCGAGATCACCCCGATAATGAAGCACCCGATGAGATTCACCGTCAGTGTTCCCACCGGAAAGCTGTAACTGATCGAAATGTTTTGAACATACCCGCTCACATAATAACGCATGATGGCTCCCAGAAAACCACCGGAACCGATGATGAGGATTTTAACCACGTCTATGTTCCTTGACCTGTCGATCGGGATAATAGCTTATTTCCGTCCCTAATCCTTAGATTTCGCCCGTCACAGTTTCAATGTAACGAATTTATTAGTAAATGACCCCTTTTTACTTCTCGTTCATAATTACGGAGCCGTCCCAGTCCGGTGGCACGGTCACCGAGCCGTCGATGATGTTCCGGCAGCGTTTGATGTATAGCTTTACGGGATGATCGCTCGGGCTCTCTTCTTGCAGCTGCTCGAAGACAGCTAACGCCCGCTCCCAGTTGTGGCCCCGATATTCGTCGATTCCTTCCGCAAAACGGGCGCAAAAAGACGCCAGCACCTCTGCCCCATCATCGTCTTTAGCGGCCAGTAGTTCATGGATGGCGATGCTCTTCTTTTTACCTTTGACCGCGACGATGTCCAGCGGCCGGCATATCATCTGCTTGTCAACCGCCTCGTAAACGCTCTGGCTGACGATGATATTGGTGCCGTAAATCCGGTTAATGCCCTCCAACCGGGAGGCCAGGTTCACGTTGTCGCCAAAGATGCTGTAGTTCATGCGCTGATTTGAGCCGACGTTTCCGACAATCGTCTCTCCAAAATGAATGCCGAAACAAGTCGGCATGGCCGGCTTTTCTTCGGCACGCCATTGGCGGTTCAAATCGGCCACCGCTTTGCTGCAGCTCAAAGCCGCGCGACAGGCAAACAAGGCCGGGTTTTCCACTTCACGCGGCGCTCCCCAGAAGGCCATGATGGCGTCGCCGATGTACTTGTCGACCGTGCCCTGCTCCTTTTCGATAACCCGCGTCAGGCGATCCAGATAGGTCGAGAGCTGCAACATCAGTTCTTCGGCCGTAATGGTTTCAGAAAGGGCCGTAAATCCGACAATATCCGTGAACAAAATGGCCAATCGGGTCCTTTCGCCGCCGAGCCTGGCTTCGCGGCCGGTGGCGATGAGCTGCCGGACAAGCTCGGCCGGAACATAGCGTCCGAACGAGGCCAGCCCGCTCTTCATGGCGATAAAGGCGTCATTCAGAGACCGGATCTCCGTGAAAATCGATTGTACCCCCGTGACCTCTTCGAGTTTAAAATCTTTGATCTTTCCGGCCTGCAGCGCCAGTCTTTTTACCGGTCGGGTGATCCAGCCGGAAGCCGCATAGACCAGAAGCAGACAAATCACCGTGATCAGCACGGTGATCAACAAGGCCTTATAAATAATTTTGCGTGTCGGTCCGACGACTTCCGCTTCTGGAATGACCGCCGCAATTTTCCATTTTTTGTCAAAGGCAGCGGGAAATCGAAAGAAGAATCCCAGATAGGTGCGGCCGCCGGTGGTGGAGGACAGAATTTCAGCACCGGAGGCCATGTGGATTCGATAGGCATCCTCAAACCACGGAATCCCGAGATCATTCAGTCGCGGCAGTCGGCCGCCGCTCACACCGGAGGCATCATCGTACGGCCGGCTTCCGACAGTGATGACCTCGCCGGTATCGTTTATGATAAATATTTTCCCGTTCTTCGCGAGCCTCTGGGAAGCGACGAATTCGGCCAGGCTCTCCAGGGTAATGTCGACACCGACAACCGCTTGAAGGGTCCCTTCCTGGTCAAGAATCGGGCAGGACCCGGTGATGCCGAGCTCGTGGGTCGATTGAAACCGGTAGACATCGGACCAGTAAATTCCGGTCTCATGACGGATATCCTTATACCACGGCCGGGTTCGGGGGTCGTAAGCGGCCGGTTCGATCTCGGACCTGATGACGCCGTAGCCACTTTTGCGAAAGCGCCACAGGTCTGTCACTGGAATCGTGGTGCGATCGATCAGGCGTGTCGCCAGTTCGGGTGTTCTTCTGGCCTGGATAAAATTGCCCTGCGGATCGGCCACGTAATAGCTGGCGACCTGGGGCGTCAGCATGAGCTGCTTCCACAGGTAATCCCATATTTTTTCGTGTTTGCCGACGATAGGGGTGTTTTCGAGAGCCGTGGCCGTCATCTGCGTGAGGCGGCCCGGTGTCTCAATAAAAGCGACGGTTCGCTCGACGAACTTGTCGGCCTGGACCCGGGCCAACAGACTATAAAGATTGAACATGATCCGCGATGACTCTATGTAAAAAACGGCCGTTATGCTCACAACCGTCAGAATCAGTAGCAGCGCAAAGATCTGTAATATGCTGAAACGGATGCTGAATCTCATGGCAACTATGAAGATTTACCGAACGGAAATACCAAAACAATTAAAGTATTGACGATGGCAGACGCCTGCGATTAAATGCTTTTCACCGTAAAAAGACGTCAATGCCGATGTTGAATGATGCTTGCAACCGTATCGCGGAGGCACGATGAAAATTTTTAATGCCATTTTCAGCTGCTTTTTAGCAATGTTTTTTTTATCTGGCTGTGCGCCGACGAGAACTTGGATCAGTTCGCCGGCATTTCAGTCCGCCGACAACGCGACATATTCGGCCAGTTTCACACCGCTTCAAGGAAGCGGTCGGTTCATCAGCGAATTTCGGCTGGAAGTGAAAAACAAGACCCGACAGCCGCTTGAAATCGACTGGAACAGCACGCGCTATCTCTACAATCAAGGACCCTCCGGCCGCTTTGCTTTCGAAGGAATCACCGAAAAAAACATCGACAACCCGCCACCCGATGTCGTGCCGCCCGAGGGAACGCTGCAAAAGATCATATCCCCTGTGAATCTGATCGCCTGGCGGCGCGGACCCGGATACGCCAACCTACCGGCTTTCAGCGCAGGGCCTGTGCCGGAAGGCCAAAACGGCATCCTTCTGGTAGTTCGCCAAAACGGTAATGAAATCCGCGAAAAGATGGCTGTCACGATCAAAGTAAAAGCAGACTAACGCCCTTGAGTGTCAAATTAAAAATGGTCTTCAGGGATCGGATCGGCATTGTGGCCGATGTTTCGGCGCTGATCGCCGACTTCGGCCTGAATATATCAGCCATGGAGGTGGAACGTAAAGACGACAGGGCGGCTGTTTATCTGGAAGCCGAAGGCGGCGAAAAAGCGCCCGGTAAAAAAGATCTCATCACCGAAAAGGGGTGGCTGCAATATTTCGTCACCTCTCGACCGATAAAGGATTCGGCCGGCCATATCATCGGCGCCGTGGAAATCGGAAAGGACGTGCGAGAAATCAGGCTGCTGGCACAATCGCTTTCTATGCCTGCCCGAATCACGTTCAACGATTTTATCGGAGAATGTCCGGCGATCAAAGACGCCCTGGCTTTTGCCCAAAAAATAGCCGGTACCGATTCGATCGTATCGATCCGGGGTGACAGCGGCACCGGCAAAGAACTGCTGGCGCAAGCGATTCATACCGCCAGCCGGCGCGAGGGTCTCTTTGTTCCGATCAACTGCGCCGCACTGCCCGAGTCCCTGCTTGAAAGCGAGCTTTTCGGTTACGTCGGCGGGGCCTTTACCGGAGCCCGCAAGGGCGGAAAACAGGGGTTATTCGAAATTGCCGAGAACGGCACCATCTTTTTGGATGAGATTGCCGAATTGCCGCTGGGACCACAGGCACGAATCCTGAGGACCATTCAGGAAAATTCTATCAGAAGAATCGGCGGGACGCGGGAAATACCCATCAACGCCCGTATCATAACCGCTACCAATCAAAATCTGGAACAAATGGTTGCCCAAAAATTGTTTCGACAAGACCTGTTTTATCGGATCAATGTGCTGCCGATTCATCTTCCACCGCTGCGGGAAAGATTGGAAGACATACCCAAACTGATTGAACATTTCCTTTTCCAGCTGGCATCAAAACTCAACCAAAAAGTAAAAACCATCACAAAAGAATCTCTTTACAAGTTAAGCCAGCACAGTTGGCCGGGGAATGTTAGGGAACTCAAAAACGTCGTCGAACGCGCCGCCATATTGAGTGATGACGAAACGATCCATATCGCCTGCATTCTTTTCAGCCATGAAATCGGGAGGAGCATCCAAGACCAGAAAAACGCTTGTCTACTCGACCTCGCCGATGCCGGATCGCTCAAAAATCTGGTGGCGCGTTATGAAAAGGACATTATCGTCAACAGCCTGAAAAAATCGAGCACCATCAGAAAAACGGCCAAAGAACTGGGGATATCGCACACCGCCCTGCTCAACAAATTAAAAAAGTACAAGATCGAAATGGCGTCATAACGCGCCAATGAAAACAATTCAAACAATGGTGTATAAAGTTTCGGTAATCAGAATTTTATACCTTTGAACTTTGGACCCAGAACCCTGAACCCGAAACCTTGAACCTTAAACCCTGAAGCTGGAACCGATCACTTTGGGTTAATACATGCCGCCTCCTGTCCCCCGTCACCGCAACTCCGAAAATGGCCCCTCTTCTCATGCGCACGACCACGATCAAAGTGCTCATGGCCATATCCATGGTGTCGTCGACCCGTCTATCATCTCCACTGAACGGGGTATTTGGGCCATAAAATGGTCATTTTTGGGATTGCTGGCCACTGCTCTTTTTCAAGTGGTTATCGTCATTCTATCCGGCAGTGTGGCCCTTTTTGCCGATACCGTTCATAACGTCGGCGATGCCGCCACGGCGATACCGCTGTGGATAGCCTTTAAACTCGCGCAGCGTAAACCGAGTGCAACTTTCACTTACGGCTACGGCCGGGTCGAAGATTTGGCCGGTGTCGCCATTGTATTGACGATCCTGCTCAGCGCTCTGGTTGCCGGTTATGAGTCCGTCAATCGATTCTTCCATCCACAACCCGTCACCTATCTCTGGGCGGTCATCACCGCCTCCGTAGTCGGTTTCCTCGGCAATGAAGCCGTGGCCATCTTTCGCATCCGGGTCGGCAAAGAGATCGGCAGCGCCGCACTCGTTGCCGACGGGTATCACGCGCGTGTCGACGGATTGACCAGCCTTGCAGTTCTATTCGGTGCCGTTGGCGTCGGACTCGGCTTTCCCTTGGCCGACCCGATTGTCGGCCTTCTCATTACTGTAGCCATCTTCCGCATCGTATGGCAGTCCGGTAAGTCCATATTCACGCGCCTGCTCGACGGTGTCGACCCGGAGGTCATCGATGACATCAAACACGCGGCAAACCACACACCCGGGGTGGAGGACATCTCCGAAGTACGGGTGCGATGGTTGGGTCATCGGCTGCATGCCGAACTCAATATCGCCGTGGCGCCGGATATCACGGTTGAGAAAGGCCACGAAATCGCCAAAGACGTGCGGCATCAACTCCTGCATCATTTACGCTATCTTTCAAATGCCACCATCCATGTCGATCCGTTGAACGCATCCGGGGAAAAACATCACCGGATCGCTGAACATGAGCACGGTGATTTATCGGCGCATTCGCATTAGCGCCCGGTGCAGCGGCGATGATGTCCGAGACGGAATAATAATTGAATTATAAATTTCGATATGGTTTGTTTGACCAGATTTTGGCGGACTTATTTTTTCAAAACGCAACCCATTCCTTTAAAAACAGAAGGCTGAAATGAAGCGAAAATTGATGGTCACTATTTGATGGTTTAAAAACGTGATCGGGGGGGAGCAAGCCGGCTCCCCCCTGAATTTTTATGCTGATTCTATAATAGCGTCGAATCGGGGGCCTGGTCTTGAACCCAACACTTCGTAAAACGCTGCGCTGGTCTCTTTTCGCCGTCATCATTGCAGCAATTGGCGCCATCATATGGCACTACACACGACCCGTTCCAGTAGAAATTGTCATCCGGCCCGTCGAAACCGGCCAGGTGGAGAAAATTGTCGCTAACACCCGAGCCGGGACGGTCGAAGCCTGCCGCCGCGCCAAGCTCTCCCCCAGCATCGGCGGGCAAATTGCCAGGTTGCCGGTCAAAGAAGGTGACAGGGTCACCGCCGGCCAACTCCTGTTGGAGTTGTGGAATGACGACCTGGTTGCCCAAACCGCATTGGCCGAGAGCGAGGTGACTTCGGCCGAATCCAGGGCGAAGTCGGCGTGCCTCCAGGCCGAGGTAGCCCAACGGGAGGCCGATCGTCAAATCAAGCTGCGCCGTTCGGGCTCCGCTTCAGAAGAGCAGGCCGACAAGACCATAACCCGCGCTCAATCCTTGCAGGCGGAATGCGAAGCCACCCGAGCGGCGGTGAAGACCAGCCGGGCCAGGGTGGGGGTAGCCAAAGCGAATCTGGACCGAACCCGCCTGACGGCACCGTTTAGCGGCATCATCGCTCAGATCAACGGGGAACTCAGCGAGTTCGTCACACCTTCGCCGATCGGTATTCCGACACCACCGGCCGTGGACATCGTGGATGTAAGCTGCTTTTACGTGACGGCCCCTATCGATGAGGTCGATGCGGCCGCCATCGATACGGGCCTGCCGGCGTCAATCAGTCTCGATGCTTTCGGTGACAGGCACTTTTCCGGTCGGGTCCGTCGCATCGCGCCGTTTGTATTGGACCGGGAAAAGCAGGCCCGCACCGTCGATGTGGAAGTCGAATTCACCCGGCCGGAAGATTTCAAGCACCTTCTGGCCGGATACAGCGCCGATGTGGAAATCGTTCTGGATGCCCGGAATGACACCCTGAGGATACCCACCCACGCGATTTTGGACGGCAAACGGGTTTTCGTCTACCTGCCGGATCAAAGGGTCATCCGGGAACGGTCCATTCAAACCGGGCTGTCGAACTGGGAATACACCGAAGTTGTTTCCGGCCTGAAGCCGGGTGAGCAGGTGGTGGTCAACGTGGACCGTTCCGGTATTGCGGACGACGCTCCCGCCGTCGTCATGAAGGAGACCCCTTGATCGAAATGACGGGCATCGGCCGCTCTTTCCAGGTCGGCACCGAGGCCGTGCACGCACTGCAGGCGGTCGATCTCACCGTGCGGGGCGGTGAATACCTGTCTGTAATGGGTCCGTCGGGCTCCGGAAAATCCACACTGCTAAACATCATCGGCCTGCTGGACCGACCGGACAGCGGTGTCTACCGGCTGGATGACGTGAACGCAACCGAATTGAACGACACGCAACAGGCGGCTGTCCGCCGTCACAAGATCGGTTTTGTTTTTCAATTTTTCCACCTTGTGCCGCGCCTGACCGCCGCCGAAAACGTCGAACTCCCCCTGATCCTGGCCGGAGTGGATCCCAACGAGCGTAAAAAACGCCTCGATCATGCCCTCGAATCACTGGGGATTGCCGACCGGGCCCGGCATCGCCCGGACCAGCTCTCCGGCGGACAACGCCAGCGGGTGGCCATTGCCCGGGCCACCATCATGCGGCCCGGCATCATCCTTGCGGACGAACCGACTGGAAACCTGGACCGCGCTTCCGGAAACGATGTCCTCGATATTCTCGAAAATCTCAATAAGGAAGGCAAAATCCTGATCATGGTCACCCATGATCCCGAACTCGGCCGGCGGGCGAGAAGACAAATTCAGATGTTGGACGGCCGCATCGGTTCGGATTCCGGAAAATCCGCATGAAGACATTCGATGTCCTTCAATTCAGCTTCCGGGCTGCCGTCGGCTATCCGGCCCGCACCCTTCTCACACTCCTGGCAATGGCCATCGGAGTGGGAGCGGTCATCTTGTTGACCGCCCTGGGGGAAGGCGCCCGCCTCTATGTGACCCGCGAGTTCACATCCCTGGGCACCCACCTGCTGATTGTCATCCCGGGCCGCTCTGAAACAACTGGAGGGCCGCCACCACTGCTCGGCGAAACCCCGCGAGATCTCACGCTCGAAGATGCCCTGGTGTTGAAGCGCAGTTCGGCCATCCGACGCGTTGCACCGGTCGCGATAGGCAGTGCGCCGGTTGCCTGGCAGCAGCGGGAGCGCGAGGCGACCATCATGGGCTCCACGGCGGAGATGTTCGACATCCGGCAACTGTCGATGGCCCAGGGCCGCTTTCTGCCGGCCGGCAACCCGTCGCGTGGTTCTGCCGTCTGTGTGCTGGGGTACAAAATCAAACGTGAGCTCTTCGGCAATTCGTCCCCGCTGGGCGAGTGGGTGCGCATCGGCGGCCGTCGTTTTCGGGTGATCGGCGTTATCGCCGCCAAGGGGCAGAGTCTCGGCCTGGACATGGGCGACATCGCCATCATACCGGTGGCATCGGCCCAGATGCTGTTCAACACGTCATCCCTTTTCCGGATTTTGATCCAGGCCGGCGGTCGGGAGGCCGTGCCCCGGGCAAAGAAAGCCATACTGAAAATCATCCAGGATCGGCACGAAGGCGAGGACGATGTGACCGTCATCACCCAGGACGCCCTTCTGAAGACGTTCGACCGCATATTCAACGCCCTGACGCTGACCGTCGGGGGGATCGCCGCCATCAGCCTGGCCGTTGCGGGTATCCTGATCATGAATGTCATGTTGATTTCCGTGTCCCAACGAAAAACCGAAATCGGCCTGCTGAAAGCGATCGGTTCCCCCCGGAGCCAAATCCTGCGTCTGTTTCTCTCCGAATCGGCGGTGCTGTCTCTGATCGGGTCATTTTTGGGAGTGGTGCTGGCCTTGGTAGGCACCTGGGCCTCCTTGCGATTTTATCCTAATTTTCCGGTGACCATTCCGTGGTGGGCGCTGACCGCCGCCACCCTCGTGGGGGTGCTAACCGGCCTCGTATTCGGCGTTCTGCCCGCTCGCCGGGCCGCTAGCCTGGAACCCGTGGAAGCGCTTTCCAGAAGGTAGCCGGCAGATAGTTGGTCATTTTATTTTTATTTTATTATCAAGATTATAAGTATAATGTGTTAATACATCACATCAACTTTATTGGTTGGCGATACTTTTACTTATTGTTCCCGGATTTCTAACTTTTAACGTATCGGCGATTTTGTGCATGGGTTTCGATGATCTCATTCGGCTGTCGCTGGGGGCTGTTCTCAGCCACCGGCTGCGGAGTTTCCTGACCGCCCTGGGCATTGCCGTGGGTGTGGCAGCGGTGGTGCTGCTCACGTCTTTGGGAGAAGGCGTTCACCGATTCGTGTTGAGCGAGTTCACGCAGTTCGGCACCAATCTGATCGGCATCAACCCCGGCAAAACCACCACCGTCGGAGTTTCCGGAGCGATCATCAGCAACGTGCGGCCGATGACGCTCGAAGACGCCGAAGCGATGAAGCGGATCCCCGAGGTGACGGCGGCCGTACCGGTCGTGCAGGGCAACGCCCCGGTGGAGTTTGAAAAAAGGAGCCGCCGGACTTACATCTTCGGGGTTGGACCGGAAGCGCCGGCGGTCTGGCGATTCAACGTCGCCAAAGGGCAGTTTCTACCTCCCGACGATCCCCGCTCTCCGCGGGCCCTGGCGGTGCTGGGCAGCAAGGTTCAGAACGAGCTGTTCGGCACCCGCAACCCTTTGGGGCAGCGCGTTCGTATCGGCGGCGAGAGATACCGGGTTGTCGGTGTCATGGAATCCAAGGGGCAGATGCTGGGTTTTGACCTGGATGACGCGGTCTACATTCCCGCCGCCCGAGCCCTGTCCTTGTTCAATCGCGAAAGCCTGATGGAAATCGATCTGCTCTATGCTGCTGGCGCCGGTGCCGGGCAAGTGGCCGAGAGGGCCCGGAAACTGCTCGTCGCCCGTCATGGATCAGAGGACTTCACCATCACCACCCAGGAGCAGATGCTCGAAGTCCTCGGTTCGATTCTGAACATATTGACCCTGGCGGTGGGTGCGGTCGGTGGTATTTCTCTTCTGGTTGGCGGGGTGGGCATTCTGACCATCATGATTATCGCCGTCAATGAGCGCACGGCGGAAGTCGGGCTGTTGCGGGCGCTTGGCGCCGGTCGCCGGCAGATCCTGGCCTTGTTCATCGGTGAAGCCGTAGTGCTGGCCAGTATCGGCGGTCTGGCAGGCCTGGTGATCGGCACCGGGGGCGCCTGGCTGCTTGGAATAGCCGTTCCGGCGCTTCCTACCCATACACCGTGGTCCTATGTGGTTCTGGCCGAACTGCTGGCGGCCGTCATCGGACTGGCTGCCGGGGTTCTGCCGGCAGTCCGGGCGGCTAACCTCGATCCGATAGAAGCCCTGCGGGCCGAGTAAACGTCACTTCACCATGAGCAGGATAGCCGCGATCGATCTTTGGTAACCGTTCACAGGGTTGCAAAGTCCGATGCGCTTCAAACCACCTAATTGTAAGCGTTTGCAGGGTGCCGCAG
>CAWBCG010000008.1:0-19405 GCA_963787235.1 uncultured delta proteobacterium | reverse complement strand
ACCATCGGTGTCTCCGAAGATATTATCGAAGCCAGCTGGCATGCGCTGGCCGACAGCTTTCACTACAAGCTCGCCAGAGAAATAGACCCGCAAGCCGAGGCGGCGGCACCACGAGACGCCTCCGTCTCAAGCAACGCAGCCGCGCTGCAGAATACATAAACAGTGTTTCGAAAAGGATATCAACGATGAAAGCAGGTACCCACGCCGCAGGACAGGTTCCCGTAGCCGTCTTGCGGCCCGCCCTCGCGCCATATTTTTTACTCCGATCCTGAACAAAAAACTTTCTTTGGGGATTCGCCTGTCCGGCTTGCGAAGACCCTGTTGCATCAAGAAAAAGGAGGAAAAATATGAACGATCAAGACCGAATCATTATTTTCGACACCACATTGAGGGACGGCGAGCAATCGCCGGGTGCCAGCATGAACGCCGGCGAAAAGCTGCGGCTGGCGATTCAGCTGGAAAAACTGGGGGTGGATGTTCTGGAAGCCGGTTTCCCGGCAGCCTCCGAAGGCGATTTGGAAGCGGTGGCCATGATCGCCGGCAAGTTGAAGAAAACAGAGGTGGCCGGCCTGGCCCGTACATCACGAAGCGATATCGATCGTGCCTGGCAGGCCGTTCGCCATGCCGCTAAACCCCGCATCCACACCTTCATCGCCACATCCGACATTCATCTCGAATACAAGCTGAAGATGTCGCGCGATGCGGTTCTCGAGCGGGCCGTTGACGCGGTCAAATATGCGAAGTCGTTCACGGACAACGTCGAATTTTCAGCTGAGGACGGCTCCCGCAGTGACCGTGATTTCCTGTGCCGCGTTTTCGAGGCTGCAATTGCCGCCGGTGCCACCACCGTCAATCTCCCCGACACGGTCGGCTATGCCGTGCCGGAAGAATTCTCCGATCTGGTTCGCTACATTATCAGTCACACGCCCAACATCGGCCGGGCCGTGCTGAGCATTCACTGCCACAACGACCTTGGACTGGCCACGGCCAACACATTGGCGGCCATCCGTGCCGGTGCCAGGCAGGCCGAAGTGACCCTCAACGGTATCGGCGAGCGGGCCGGTAACACGTCGTTGGAGGAAGTGGTCATGGCCCTTCGCACCCGGCGTAATTTTCTGCCGGTCAACACCGGGATAAAGACCGAACACATCTACCATACGAGCCGCCTGGTCAGCATGATAACCGGCATCATGATTCAGCCCAACAAGGCCATTGTCGGGGCCAATGCGTTTGCGCACGAAGCTGGAATCCACCAGGATGGCGTGCTGAAAAACCCCATGACCTACGAGATCATGCGGCCCGAAACCATCGGCCTGAGCGCAAACAAGCTGGTCCTGGGCAAGCACTCTGGCCGCCACGCTCTGAGAGACCACTTGAAGGACCTGGGATATGACCTCTCGGATGAAGAGCTGGATCTGGTCTTCAAGAGATTCAAGGAACTGGCCGACAAGAAAAAACACGTCGTCGACGAAGACCTGGAAGTGATCATCACCGAAGGCATCCTGCGCACCAAAGACATCTTTCAACTGGAATATCTCCACGTCACCTGCGGCACGACGGTGCTGCCGATGGCCAGCGTCAAACTGGCCATCAACGGCCGCAGCGTCCAGGGTGCCGGGTACGGCAACGGTCCCATCGATGCGGCCTTCAACACGATCGCCAAGCTGACCGGCACCGAATCGGAACTGCTGCGCTTCACCGTCGGCGCCCTGTCCGGCGGCACGGACGCCCAAGGCGAGGTGACGGTCCGCTTGCGCGAAAACGGTCTGGTGTCCCTCGGCAAAGGCGCCGACCCGGACATTATCAATGCCAGCGCCATGGCTTACATCAACGGTCTGAACCGGCTGGAATACCTCAAGGCCAACCCGGTGATCGAAGCGACGGCGGTGGCCGTTTAGAATGGCACCGAGTCCGGCGCTCGGAAGGATGCTTACGCTACCTATAAAATCCGAACGCCGGACCCGATTTTCCTTGAATGATCCGGTCTCAATTCGAGGAAAACCGAGAAGAGTGATACAATACTAATGGTGGATACAGACTTTCCCAAAATGGACGCTGCGTGCCAGATAATCGAGCGCTTCTCTTAATTTTTCGAAGGCGAAAGTCCGGTCGATAACGGGCTTAATGGCGTGTTGCGAAATCGCCCGTAACATTGCCTCCATGCCATCTCGGCTGCCCACTGTAATGCCTTGCAGGCGAACTTTGCGTGTCACAACCAGACCCAGACTCACATTCAATTTCAATCCCGACAAGACGCCTATCAAGCTGATCGTACCGCCTGCGCGAATAGCGCGAAGCGACTGCGGCAGCGTCTTTTGGCCACCAACCTCAATGATGAGATCGACCCCGTCAGCGCCGGTCATGCGCTTGGCCTCATTGCCCCACTCGGGGATCGACAGATAATTTAAACCTTTATCAGCGCCTAAATTTATTGCACGATGCAGCTTCTCATCACTGCTTGATGTCACGATAACATAAGCACCATGTAATTTGGCGAACTGCAACGCGAAAAGTGATACCCCTCCAGTCCCCTGCACCAACACCTTATCGCCGGCTTTAACCTGTCCGTCGGTGACAACGGCACTCCAGGCAGTCAGTGCTGCGCACGGCAGGGTTGCAGCCTCTTCGTCACTGAGATGTTCAGGCGTTTTAACAACTCCCTGCTCGTTTAACACCATAAATTCCGCCATTACACCGTCAAGTGGACCGCCCAGCGTCGAAGAAAGCCTTTCCATGGTTGCCGGACCGCTAATCCAACTCTGGATCATAATCGGGCACACGCGGTCACCAACGACGACGCGTTTGACGCCCTCACCAATTGCTGAAACCTCGCCGACACCGTCGGAAATGGGAATCAGCGGCAACGTTCCGGTCAGCGCTCCGTATCCTCTTTGCGGGACCAGGAGATCACGGTAATTCAGCGAAGCCGCCTTCATTCGCAACAACACCTGACCGGGACCCGGTTCCGGTTTAGGTCGTTCTGTCCGTGTCAAATTGTCGATCGACCAGTCATCTTGAAGTTGGAATACTTTCATTCTCTCTCCAACACCTTTTGCAGCGGCTTGATCATCTCAGTTTTCATCCGCTTGGTATATACCTCCCTTCGCATCGACGGAATTCGGTTCAGGAGCATCATCATTGAATTCGTAATTCGAGAAATGTAGTCTTTCTGTGGAAAATCGTACAAGCCGTTCTTCTTGTAAAAATTGTGATCCGCACGGAATGGGAATCGTAGCCGACCATATATGTCGTCTCGGATAACTTTTTTGCCACCCACACCGAGGAAACTGGCTGGCTTTGCATATCCATCATTGGAAGAGCGGATAAGCCCTTCAGCCAGACCCCGCAAAAGAGCATCAATTTCGGCCGAATCACCACATTCATCCGTTACGAAATCCACGATTCCAGCCTGCTGAACCTCATAAAAACCTTCCAGTGCCTGCTTGAGATTCGGTATCTGGCTCAAAGGACCGGAAATGATAAAGCCGAGTTGTTTGCCCGTCATGACCGGGACGTGGTTATTGAAGAAACTCCTATCAAAGAACAACTTCCAGCGTGACGACAAATATCTGTCTTTTATCGATCCAGCCAAAACGAGTATTGTGGCGCTCTTTACTTTTGTACTGAAGAACTCGACGTAGCCGTCCTTATCACCGTATTGACAACTGTTATCGTATCCGCACTGAAGGCAGCCCAGGCATCCCCCCTTGATATCGACCTCATTTAGGTCAATTACCTCGACTTCATCGGTAAATGTCCCCGTAAATTGGCGAATCATTCTCCTTATATTGGTTCCCTCATCCCACGAATCCGTCAGAACCACCACCTTTTGGCTGCCAACGCCGACCCTGCCCTGAACATCTCCGGGAACATACTCGAAAGAACTGTGAATTAAGGGACGGAAGTTCCTCGGCCTGGGCACATTTTTTTTAATGGTGTCAAAGAGATGTTCGGCGAACAGCGATAGTCGCTTCCTTTCCTTCTCCTCCAGCAGGTCATACATGGCAGCAGAGAACCCCCCGGTGTACTTCATATCGAGGTCATCGCAAATCGCATTGATGTAATTGTGAGCAATGTGGTCATAGAAATGGATCGAAGTGCTCAGCGATGCCGCGTATTTGCCTTTGAACGCATCTTCGACCTCTCTCTCCCAGATGAGCTCGATGAATCGCTTGTAGTTGGAGGGTACCAGGAGGAAATACAGTGGAAAGGCCCATAACACGCAGTCTGCAGACCCGACCTCATCAATGATTTCCCGAAAGGCATTTTTCTTTTTTTCGATTGCCTTGATTCGCTGCGAGATGTTCAGGATTTTCAGTTCATGCTGCGGGAACTTCTTCTGGACAAAGTGGACATACTGCATCGTAACGCTGATGTCACCCTTGGGGCTTCCGTTCAAGACGATGATTTTCATTGCGACCATCTCCCTTTGATGTTGGTGATAAATGCTTTCGAGCGACTGATGCATGCATCGGTGTATAGCCATATGGAGAGAGGTGGTCAAGGGCTTCCTTAGGAGTCGCGCTAGGGATACCGGTTACCCGGCACCCCCTGCAGTCTGGATAGAAATCAGCGCGCAAAGCCAATCGAATCGCAAATTCGACATAAAATCGTTGTGTCCCCATTGCCTCAAAAACTCTTTTTTCGGATCTCCCGACGTCTTTCCGTTCTTGAGATAGTTTTGCTTGACAAGCGCGAAGACGCTGCATACGGATACGGTCATCTTAATATAAACATTTTTAGCAGGCTGCCGTTCCATCAAATAGAGGCCCCAGCCGGCATAGGAAGATAAAATGATGACCACCAACGAATTGCGGATCGTTGTTTTTCCCGGTGACGGAATCGGCATCGAAGTCATGGACGCTTGTCTGACGGTTCTGCAACAACTGGAAAGACACGTCGGCGGCTTTCGTCTGATTACCGAAAGGCTCCCGGCCGGCGCCAATTTTTACCGGGAGACCGGCACCGATATTACCGATGAAGCCATGCAGAAGGCCCGCCAGGCCGACGCCATACTGCTGGGCGCCATGGGCCTGCCGGATGTCCGCTTCCCTGACGGCACTGAAATTTCTCCTCATTTGAAGATGCGGGTTGAATTCGATCTCTATGCCGGTGTCCGCCCGGTCAAGGCCTATCCCAATGTACTGAGCCCTTTGAGCGACAAGCGCAGTCGGGAAATAGACCTTGTGGTGCTGCGCGAATCCACCGAAGGCCTGTTTGCCTCCGCGGGCAAGGGCGAGGTGATCGAAGACCGCGAAGCACGGGAGACCCTCGTTATCACCCGCAACACGTGTGAACGGCTCTTCGACTTCGCTTTCAACCTCGCCCGGCGGCGCAAAGCGAGAGGGAGAAAAGGTCACGTCACCTGTGTAGACAAAGCCAACGTCTTTAAAGCCTTTGCCTTCTTCCGTAAAATTTTCAAGGAACGCGCCCTCCTCTACCCGGACATTTCCACCGGCTTTAACTACGTCGACGCCATGGCCCTCGATATGGTACGCCGGCCATGGGATTTTGATGTCTTGGTGGCGGAAAATATGTTCGCCGATATTTTATCGGATATCGGCGGCGGCATAATGGGTGGAATGGGAATGGCCGCCTGTGCCGAAATCGGTGATCACCATGCCCTGTTTCAGCCCGCACACGGTACGGCCCCGGATATCGCCGGCGCCGGCAAGGCCAATCCCACAGCCATGTTTCTGTCGGCGGCCATGATGTTGGCGTGGCTGGGAAACCGTCACGAACTGGAACCATGCCTCAGGGCCGCCCGTCGCCTGGAAACCGCTATTGAAAAAGGTTTTGCCGGAGGAACCATTCAACCTATGGAGTTTGGTGGACCCCACGGAACCGCCGAAGTTACCCGGGCGGTGCTCGCCGGATTCGGCGCTTGACAGGCTCTTGTAAAACGATTGCACTCGGCAATACGGCGTTAAAATTGACCCCATAGTGCTCATTGAATGCGTACATAGGATGAGCGGTTTCCCGATCAAGCAGGATTAACGGTTCCCAGTTAATGTACCATAACTGGTCTCTAATAACCGTATGACGCGTCCATTGCGTCGAATTTCATTTATCACCTGATGGTGATAAAGCGGCCAAGCCAACAATAGTGTATAAAGTTAAGGAAATAATAATTTTATAACCTTTGAACCTTAAACCCTGAACCTGGAACCGATCAGTTTCGGGCAGATATACAATATGGGTACCAAATGAGTGTCCTGTTGGGAGCCATCGGAGATGACATGACGGGGTCTACGGACTTGGCGCTCATGCTCGGCAAGAACGGCATGACCGCCGTGCAGTATATCGGTGTTCCACGCCCCCAAGACACGCTACCGGCAGAGGCGACGGCCGCCGTTGTATCACTGAAAAGCCGCACCGTTTCCGCGGCCGAGGCTGTGGATCGTTCCGTGGCCGCCTGCGACTGGCTTGTCAGGCAAGGCGCCCGGCAGATCTTTTTCAAATATTGCTCAACCTTCGATTCCACCGAAAAAGGAAACATCGGTCCGGTGGCCGAAACCCTCCTGGATCGTTTGGGGGCCGACTTGACCATCGTCTGCCCCGCCTTTCCCGCCAATGAACGCACGGTTTACCAGGGGCACCTTTTCGTAGGCGGCCTGCCGCTTTCGGAATCCGGTATGCGGGACCACCCATTGACACCCATGACCGATGCCAACCTCGTGCGCTTTCTGGGGAAACAGGTTCGCGTCCCCGGTTCAGTGGATCTGATTCCCCTGCAGATCATCGAAAAGGGTCCCTCGGCCATAGAACAGGCACTGGACCGGCTGGCCCGCCAAGGTCGTCGATTTGCCGTCGTGGATAGCGTCAACGACAGGAATTTAATCGATATAGGAACGGCTTGCTCCAAACTGAAATTGATCACAGGCGGCTCGGGGGTGGCAATGGGCCTGCCGGATAACTTCCGGAGAGCCGGGGCGCTGAATGCAGATGGGGGATTGACCCGGCTACCGAAGCTGAAAGGTGCGTCTGTGGTCATGGCCGGCAGTTGCTCCCAAACCACTCGGAGGCAAATCAGCCGGATGATGAAGAATTATCCGGGGTTTCAACTCGATCCCCTGGCCTTATCCGAAGGCCGACAGAATGTAGAAACCGCCGTCATTTGGGCCAAAGAGCGCATGGCCCGGCACCCCGTATTGATCTACTCATCAGCCGAGCCTGAAATCGTGTCTCAAATTCAGTTCCGGTTGGGCAAAAGCCGGTCCGGTGAACTGGTGGAGAGCGCCCTGGCGGAGGTGGCCCGCCGCCTGCTGACCGCGGGGATGACCAAACTGATTGTTGCCGGCGGTGAAACCTCGGGAGCGGTGGTCCAAGCCCTCGGGCTGAAATGCCTCCGGATCGGACCGGAAATCGAACCCGGTGTCCCATGGACGTTCACGCTACAGCCGACCGGGCTTTGTCTGGCGCTGAAGTCGGGCAATTTCGGAGGGGAGAATTTTTTCGAAAAGGCGCTGGCGATGCTTCCTTAAAATGATATAAATCGATTCGGATCGCCACGTGGATTCTCGATTGAACTAAACCAAATCTCCGAAGAGCGGAACAGCCAGGTGAAGGTTTAAAAATGGTTGCGCACGAATCGGGCAGGGCCGACAGCAATGGAAAAAAGAAAGGGTCAGGTCGCATCTGGCCCGACTGGTACCCGGCGATGGCGACGTTCCGGAATTCCGACAGCCGAAAAGCAGCCTGGCAGTTGATCAACACGTTAGTCCCTTACTGCGGCCTGTGGTATTTAAGGAACGCATGAGCGTTCTTTTCACCAACCTGGTCATCGTCGTCGTGGTTTTGGTTGCCGACCGGTTCATTGGATGGCGGACGTACCTCCTGATCCAGTTGCCGCTGTTGTGTTTTGCGGGGGCGGCGGGAGTCTGGCTGTTTTACGTACAGCATCAGTTCCCCGGCGGGTATTGGGCACGCAAAGGCGAGTGGGAACCATTGCGCGCCGCCATGGAAGGCAGTTCATTTTACAAATTGCCGCCTTTATTGCGTTGGTTTTCCAGCAACATCGGCTACCACCATGTCCACCATCTGAGCCCCAGAATTCCTAACTACCACCTGAAGAAGTGTTACGATGCCGTTCCGGCGTTGCAGGCAAAAGTGCCGCTCACAATCGTGAAAAGTCTTTCTTGCTTTCGTTTCAAAATGTGGGATGAACAGCGGCAGGAGATGGTTGCCTTCCCTTGAAATGCTCTGTAGATAACGAGAGGCAAGGTCTGGCAGCATGCGTAGCTGCGGAGAGAGAGACCGATGGCATCAGCGATTTTTTGTGACAGACAGACCCTAAGGGCGTTATATTTGTTAGAATCATGGGGTTGCCGCCTATTTTTCAAGAGCCCTCTTCCGCCGCAGCCGTTGTGATCAAAACTTCATAGGCACATCGCGTACCCGCATGCGCCAGCTTGAAATCCACACACCATAACTTTTTAGACCTGGCTGGCGTTCCCACCGGTGCAACCGCACACCAGCAACAATACCACCTGTTAATAAAACACTCCGAAAGAATGTTGCTCTGCGCCAAAGCCAGACGCAGCCGACAAGATGAATTTGTCACTTTCGGTTTCCCTCGTTGCAGCCGCAACCCAGAGCAGCTTAGCTCGGTTCAATGGTCATATATGACCTTTGATCATATATGACCATTAGCATTGACCGTTTCTATCCTGCTCACCCGCGTTTTCTCGATCATATTTCTCAATTAAATCAGATTGATGATGTAAAAAAGCTGAACTCACGAAATCCGGCATGAACTTTGAGTATAAAGATAGTGAATTGTCAACGCTGTTTAGGCTAGTTTCCGTCCACAAATGGCCCTTTTCCGCAATTTCGGCGTCAATCGGCGGAATCGCTTGTGCGGCGTACAGGAGTACACCTCCGCGCAATTCCTTGATTTCCTTGAACTTGCAGAAAATTGCACATTTCTGGATCGGAAACTTACCAGTGCCCTTAATAAAACCGTGGATGGGCACTGGGATAGGACGAAAAGGCGGTCGATGATCTAAATCATAGAATAAACCCGATGACCTGTCTTACCCAAAGGTGACTGCAATGATCGTGGTGCGAATAACCCTGAATGTGCTGCCTGAAAAGCAGAAAGAGGTGGTGCAAACGCTCCTGTCGATGATGGGACCAATGGAAAAGGAGGCGGGTTGTCTCAGCTGTTCGCTCTTATGCGATATGAGGGACAAGAACCTGCTCTGTGTGCTTGAGGAGTGGAAAAACCGCGAAAAGTTGGACCGCCATTTAAAATCCGATATGTTCGGCGTTTTACTGGGGACAAAAAGTCTTTTGTGTCAACCGCATGGTATCCGCATATACACCGTCCAGCTCGCCGAAGGGGTGAACGCCGTTCACGCTGCGCGTGGCGAAAGAGTGAGCCGGTGTGTGAAAGGAGGTTGAATCGTGAACATTTTGCTTATCTACCCGAAATTCCCGGATACCTTTTGGTCCTTCACCTATGCCCTGCGATTTATAAGGAAGAAATCGGCCTATCCCCCGCTTGGCCTGCTCACCGTCGCTGCCATGCTGCCCGAAGAATGGCCCAAGCGACTGGTGGATGAGAACATAGACGAGCTTCGGGATGAAGATCTGGCCTGGGCGGACCTGGCCCTTGTCGGCGCGATGGCAGTTCAGCGCAAATCGGCTGTCAACATCATCGACCGTTGCAAGGCCAAGGGATTGAAAATCGTTGCCGGCGGACCGCTTTTCACAGCGGAACCGAACGCTTTTGAGCAGGTGGATCACCTGGTTTTGGACGAGGCCGAGCTTACCCTGCCGACTTTTCTTGAGGATTTTAAAAATGGGCGTCCGAAAAAAACCTACAGGGCAACCGGTTTCTGCGATCTTCATGACACCCCCATCCCCTCATGGCATTTGATACGCATGAAAAAATATGCATCGATGAGCATTCAGTTTTCCAGAGGATGCCCGTTTAACTGCGAGTTTTGTAACGTGACGGTTCTTTTCGGGCATAGGGCTCGCATGAAAGCCCCCCGGCAGATCATCGCAGAACTGGATCGTATTTATGATGCAGGCTGGCGCAGCAATATTTTCTTCGTTGACGACAATTTTATCGGAAACAAACAGTACCTGAAAACGCAGCTGCTGCCCGCCCTGATCGAATGGCGAAAAGATAAAAAAGGATGTGTTTTTTTTACGGAAGCCTCGATCAATCTGGCCGATGATCCGGAGCTCTTGGATATGATGGTAACGGCCGGCTTTGATTCCGTTTTTATCGGTATCGAGTCGCCCGATGAGGTCAGTCTTACGGAATGTCGTAAAACTCAGAACAAAAACCGCGATCTTCTGCAAAACGTCAAAACGATCCACCGCGCCGGATTACAGGTAATGGGCGGCTTTATTGTCGGCTTTGACAGCGATACGCCGTCTACTTTCCAGCGGCAGATCGATTTCATTCAGAAAAGTGGCATCGTAACCGCGATGGTCGGAATGCTCCAGGCGCCCCCGGGAACGCGGCTCTTTGACCGACTTCAAAAGGAAAAGCGGGTGGTTCGCGCGTTTTCCGGAGACAATGTCGATGGAACGACCAATATCGTCCCCAAAATGGGCCTGGACAAGCTTTTGGATGGGTATCGATCGATTATGAAACAGATCTATTCTCCCCGTAACTTCTACCGGAGGGTTAGAAATTTTCTGATAGAGCTGAGGCCAACCGACATAACCGTGCCAATGGATTTTAAGCGGTTTCTCGCGTTCTTTCACTCCGGCTTTAAGCTCGGCATATTGGGTAAGGAACGTTTCCAGTACTGGCATCTATTGTTCTGGACGCTGATCCGCAAGCCCCGGCAGGTGCCATTAGCCGTCACCCTTGCAATCTACGGTTACCACTACCGGAAAATTTGCGAATTATACATTCTTTAAGATGCTTTCAAACGGGAAATGACGTCGGCAGTGAGATGAACAGCCGAAAGGTTAAAGAAAGGAAACATGATGTCAAAGAACTTAGAATCCAAGAATATCGAGCAATTGCTGGCTGAGGCCGATGAACTCATCCGACAGATTAATTCCGATGTCCTCAAAGACATGAAAGAAGAGCATCGCCTGCAGTTTGAAAAACACGCTCAAAACCTGGAAAAAATCAAATCCGAGGTTCAGGGCAGGATCCAGAAGAAAGAAGCATCGGACATAGGCTCAGGCGCGGGGGGTATGCACGAGGCGATCCTGGATATTGTGAAGGCCATGCACGACTTGACAAGCAAGCTTATCTGATGGTCGCCAAAAGCCTTTTAATAGCAGTCGGACGCTCAATCAAACTTCAAAAAGGTATACTTTTTAGCCGGCTGTGGATCACTCGGGAGCCTCATTGAGGTGCCTTGAATTTCAAACAGGCATGGCATGTCATCGCAGAAAAATATGGGAAAATGAAAATGGCGTCCAATGAAAATAAAGACCCAATAAGCAACCTAATGAATAAGCTTCGTTCTCTTTTTGGTCTCCAGGACCCCCGGAAAAAAAAGGACGCCTTGCCCCCTAAGGCTCATTTCAGCATCTGGTATTTCCTACTGGTCTTCCTCTTGTTTACCTACCTGCAACAATACCTTTTTTCTGGAAAAGTGGAGACGATTCCCTACAGCCAATTTAAACAATACATAACCGAAGGTACCGTGAGTCAATTGACTATCGGCCCGGATAATATCAATGGAACGCTGAAGGGAACGCCGGGCCAAAAGTTTACGACAGTCAGGGTGAATGATCCCAAACTGGTTCAGGAATTGGATGAGCGCAAGGTCAGTTATTCCGGACAGTACGAAAATAAACTCCTGAGCAGCATTCTCTCCTGGGTCATCCCCATAGGCATTTTTTTCCTGATCTGGCGCTACGCCATGAAAAAAATGGGTCCGGGGATGGGGGTGATGTCTTTCGCCAAGAGCAAAGCCAAAATTTTTGCCGAAAGTGAAACGAAGATCACTTTCGCCGATGCCGGCGGCATCGATGAGGCCAAGGAAGAACTCCAGGAAGTCGTTGAATTTTTAAGCAATCCGGGGAAATTCCAGAAACTGGGGGGAAGGATTCCCAAAGGGGTTCTGCTGGTCGGCCCGCCAGGTACCGGTAAGACCCTTCTGGCCAGGGCAGTGGCCGGGGAAGCCAAAGTGCCTTTCTTCAGCATCAGTGGATCCGAGTTTGTGGAGATGTTCGTCGGTGTGGGCGCGGCCCGCGTTCGCGATCTTTTCGCTCAGGCCGCCGGCCAGGCCCCCTGTATCATCTTTATCGATGAACTGGACGCGCTGGGGAAGGCCCGGGGAATGAATGTCATGGGCGGGCATGATGAACGCGAGCAGACGCTTAACCAGCTCCTGGTGGAGATGGATGGGTTCGAGACAAACAAAGGGGTCATCATCATGGCCGCCACCAATCGGCCGGAAATCCTGGACCCGGCCTTGTTGCGCCCGGGACGGTTTGACCGTCAGGTTCTGGTAGACCGGCCGGATATCAATGGCCGTGAAGCCATCTTGAAAATTCACTCCAAGAATGTGGTGCTTGATCCCGAAGTCGATCTGCGAAACATCGCCGGCCGCACCCCGGGCTTCGTAGGAGCGGACCTGGCCAACATCATCAATGAAGCCGCGCTGCTGGCTGCCCGAAATAATAAAGAAATGGTGGAGCTGGAGGATTTCGACGAGGCCATCGACCGGGTGGTAGCGGGCCTTCAGAAAAAGAACCGGGTGATGAATGCCAAGGAGAAAGAAATTGTCGCCTTTCATGAGTCCGGACATGCGATTGTGGCCGAATCTGTTGAACACGCCGACCCGGTGCACAAAATTTCCATTATTCCCCGGGGAATTGCGGCGCTTGGATATACCCAGCAGCAACCGACTGAGGATCGTTATTTAATGACGCGCTCGGAACTGCTGGACCGGCTGGCCGTTCTTTTAGGCGGCCGGGTGGCGGAGGAGCTGGTTTTTGAAGAAATCTCAACCGGGGCCCAGAACGATTTACAGCGGGCCTCAGACATCGCCCGGTCCATGGTCACGGAATACGGCATGAGCGATCGACTGGGACTGGTGAGCTATGAGCGTCCGCGCCAGCCGGTGTTTCTCCCGGAAAGTTTTTCTCCCGGTAAAAATTACAGCGAAGCGAAGGCCGCCCAAATTGACGAAGAAGTCACACGGTTTATCGAGGAAGCCCATCAGCGCGTGCGTAAAATCCTCTCCGAGCAGCGACCAGTACTCGATGATTTGGCCCATCTCCTCTCGCAGAAGGAAAGTGTGCAGGGAGAGGAGCTCAGAAAGATGTTGTCCGAATCGAAGCGCGAATAGATGAAGTAATCATCTGGGAAGTAAACATAGCCATTTTTGACGGTGAACAAACCCTACATGAAAGGAGATAATCCATGCCGCTTATTCAATTAGTGATAGTTTTGGTGGTCGTTGGGGTGATTCTATGGTTGATCAATAGCTACATACCGATGCAAGCCACAATAAAGAAAATCTTGAATGCAGTAGTGGTTATTGCAGTTATTATCTGGCTTTTGAGTGTCTTTGGAGTCATAGGAGACATCTCGGCAATTCGTATTGGGAAATGAAAAAGGTTTTTCATAAAATGCAAAGAGTGCACAATTCAGACCCTAAATTGTAAATTGAACCCAAAGGAGGAGAAAATGGCAAATATCTTAACCGATGATGTCCAAGCATATGTCAGAGAAATGATTTCAAAAGAGTTCGGATCTGTCAACAAAGAGGAAAAAGTGCATTGGGAGAACCGAACCTTAATCAACAGTGAAAATCATAATCAAAAAAAAGAATAAGCAGATTTCGGTTAACGAAACAGTCACTTTGGTTATTGAAGCTGGTGATGGAATTGCGTCAAAAACAAGATCAGGTGTCGGCAAAGTTGAAGGAGCTGAGTTCTTCCAGCGGAAAAGCGTGGGAGCAACTAAAATCAGGTATCGATGCGGCCTTGGATGATTTGGGTAATGCTTACAAAAAGGCTGTGGCCGAGTTCGGCAAATCCTGAAGGCATTGGTTTTACTGCTCTGTGGTGCCTGTCCGAGGCATTCAGGAGTGAGAATCCTTCAGCCTGAAGGGAGCCATGAACTAAACCAAGTCGGTCCACTCCATATGACGACTGAGAAGGCAAAAACACTTCTGCTTGCAACGATCGTAGGTGGTATTTTTCTCGCGGGCGGCACCGTGTTTCTGGTCGTGGGAAAGGAAAAAAGCTGATGGGAGGCAAAACGTTTCAAACATGGAGGTTATTATGGAGGACAAAAGAAAAGCGTACGAAGAAAAACTCGATGCACAGTTGAAGGAATGGAACGCGCAGATCGCTCTGCTCAAGGCCAGGGCGGAGAATGCCAAGGCCGACGCGAAGGTCGATTACCACAAGACCATAGAGGCCCTTGAGCACAAACAGGATAAGGCCAAAACGAAACTGCAGGAGCTGAAGACCGCCGGCGATGAGGCCTGGGAAGCCGTCAAAACAGGCGCGGAAAAAGCTTGGGCTGACGTCATGACCGCCTATCACGATGCGGTCTCAAAGTTCAAATAAAAAGATTTTGGTGGCGTTAGAAAGGAGTCGACCATGCTTTGGGCCATATTTGTGATTCTTTTAGTTTTGTGGGGGCTGGGATTGATGACCGGCTACACGCTGGGTGGCGTCATTCATGTCCTGCTGGTCATCGCCATTATCGTGGTGCTGATCCAAGTCATTCAGGGACGAAGGCGGGTGTAACCATTTGGACCCTTGCCGGACAAGGTGAGGTGTTCACAGAAATGATCTGATGGTGTTGGTGGCCATCATGTTCCTCTTCACGTCGCTCGTGATGTCCTACCCGATGATGGACTGAGATAACGTACCGGAATGGAAACGGAAACCATCTTAATCTTGCTGTTCGTTGTGGCCACAGCCGTGGCGATCGCGGTGCAGCGTCTGGCCGTTCCGTACACGGTGGCCTTGGTCTTCACCGGCCTCGTGTTGGGGCTGCTGCATGCCTTCGAAGCACCCCACCTGACGAAGGCACTGCTGTTCAACGTTTTCCTTCCGGGGCTGCTCTTCGATGCCGCGTTTCACATCGAGTTTAAACAATTCTGGCGGAACCGCCTCACAATTAATTCTTTGGCCCTGCCCGGCGTGGTGGTGGCGATCGCGCTGACGGCCGTGATTTTGACACCGGTCGCCAACGGTCTGCATTTCGTGCAGGATTTCACCTGGAAACACGCGTTGGTGTTTGGTGCAATCATCTCCGCCACCGACCCCATTGCCGTGGTCGCGATTTTCAATAGCCTGGGTGTTCCGAAACGTCTATCTGTGTTGCTCAATAGCGAGAGCCTCTTAAACGACGGCGTCGCTATCGTATTCTTTACGCTCAGCCTTGCGCTCGTGACGGGAACGGTGGTAACGGCCGGTGGATTGGCCCTCGATTTCATCAGGATCGTCGGAATTGGCGCGCTCATTGGGGCGGGAGTCGGTCTGGCCGTTTCTCAAGTCATCAAGCAGGTGGATGATCCGATGATCGAGATCACGCTGACGACGATTGCGGCGTATGGTTCGTTCCTGGCCGCCGAGCACTTTCATTACTCCGGAGTGATTGCAACCGTATCGGCGGGTATGCTTTGCGGAAACTACGGCGCCCGTGTCGGCATGTCGCCATCGACCCGGATCGCCGTGGAGACGTTTTGGGAATACGTCGCCTTCGCTCTCAACTCTATCGTCTTCCTTCTGATCGGCCTGGAAGTGCACTTTCAGGCGTTACTGGACTCCTGGCAGGCGATCCTGGTCGCCTATCTCGTGGTCACAGGCGGCAGGGCGCTGATCATCTTCGGTGCTTCGTCGCTGCTGCGCAGGACGCGGGAACGAATTCCCTGGGCGTGGAGCGTGATCCTGACCTGGGGCGGGTTACGCGGCGGGTTGCCCATGGTGCTGGTCCTCAGTCTCGCAAAGGATTTCCCGCATCGGGATTTGCTGGTCTCGATGACCTTTGGGGTCGTTATTCTTTCGATCCTTGTCCACGGGTTGTCGATGTCGCCTCTGCTGAGATGGCTGGGCATTGTGCGCGGGCACGGAGAACGCGCCGCGTACGAGTTGACGCGTGGTAAGCTGCAGGCAACCCACTCCGCCCTGGAGGAGATCGACCGGATGTCACACGTCCATTTCGCCAATCCCGAGGTGCTCGCAAGTCTCCGCCGCGAATATGAGCAAAAAGTCGAGCGCGACAGTGCCGCGCTGGATGAGCTGCATCTCGAGAGACAGCAGCTTCACGCAGAGGAAGTACAATGGGCACGGCGGCATTTGCTGCTGGTGGAAAAAGGCGTGGTGATCGATGCCTTTCACCGCGGACACCTCAGTCAGACTGTCCAGGAGAAGTTGCTTGCGGATATCGATGCGCAGTTACTGCGTCTCGAATCGGGAGAAACAGACGAGCCTAACGAGCAAGAGTCGTCCCCGGGCCATACCGATGCAAATAACCCGACGGAATCATCGGCGTAAAAAACGATCGATCGCGATGAGGTCACCACGACAATTGAAAAGAGAAAGCCATGACAGATAAGCTTGTCGAGCACAAGGTGCTCGAACACCGGCGCAGGTCCGTTCACCGGACAGGGAAGTGCTTGCGCAGGAAATTTGTCCTGCGGCCAGGTCTCCCCCATGACCTATCGCATTGATGGCAAACTAATTGCGGTGGTCGCCGCGAATGGTCACAGCTTGTCCGGAGACGCGTTCGACGATGCGGTGATGGCCTATAAGTTGAAGTGAGCCGTAGTGGAGGCAACTGTAATTTCATATAGGAATACAGATGGCCGAGCACGACGATTCAACCGCAACAATTCTTTTCGCTCTGGGCGCCAACGTGGTCATTGCGCTGGCCAAGGGCATTGCTGCGTGGATAACCGGGTCCACCTCGATGGTCGCCGCAGCCGTGCACTCTGTTGCAGATTGCGGCAATCAGAGCCTGCTTCTACTCGGTCTCAATCGTTCGGCGCGGCTGCCCGATGCCGAGTATCCGCTGGGCCACGGACGCGCGATCTACTTCTGGTCGTTCATCGTCGCCTTGATGCTGTTCAGCATGGGTGGGCTGTTTTCGATCTACGAGGGCATCCACAAGATAGGCAGCGACCGGTCGCTCAACGACCCGTGGGTCGCGATCGCTGTGCTGGTGCTCAGCCTTGCGGCCGAGTCGGTCTCGTTGCGGAAATGTTTGACCCAGGTCAATACGCTGCGCGGCGATCAGTCATTGTGGCACTGGTTTCACGAGACTCGGCGCAGCGAGCTGCTGGTGGTAGTCGCCGAAGACATGGCCGCAACCGTTGGCCTGGGCCTGGCATTGTTCGCGGTAGGGACGGCGATGCTGATGGGCAATCCGCTTTACGACGCGCTCGGCAGCTTCGCGATCGGCGTGCTGCTGCTGCTCGCTGCTGTCTTCGTCGGCAACGAAGTAGAGGCTGCTCGTCGGGTAAAGTGCCGAGCCTGTGTTGCAGGAAGAAGTTCACCTCTTTCTGATTGACCGCGTGGAAGGCACCGACTTCGAAGAGGCCACACGCGACCCTCACCCAAGGGGTGATCTGGCATATCGATTCCTTCGATCAGTGTGGCGTCGATCTGGGCAAGGTACTGGTGAAACGCATTGTTCCCGAACTGGAAAGTGTCGGGAAGCCTAAACTTCAGCATGACAGCTCGACCAATGCACTCATCCGGCGCTACCGCAGGTTGGAGTTTGATCATGAAAGTCCTGTATAACAAACCTGGGGAGGAGATATGGCAATGAAAGTGAGTCCTTTTGCAGGAAAGCCGGCCGAAGCATCGATGCTGGTAAACGTACCCAGACTCGTCACAGCCTATTATACCGAGGTGCCTGATTCTTCGGCGCCGGAACAGAGGGTTGCGTTCGGCACCTCGGGGCATCGTGGTTCCGCCTTCGAGAAGTCCTTCAATGAATGGCATATCCTTGCCATCAGCCAGGCCATTTGCCTGTATCGCAGGCAGCAGAAAATCGATGGCCCGCTGTTTCTCGGCATGGACACGCATGCGCTTTCCGTGCCGGCTCTTGCCGGCGCACTGGAGGTCCTGGCGGCCAACAGGGTGGATGTCATGCTCGCGGAGAAGGATGAATATACCCCAACCCCTGTTATTTCTCATGCTATTATCTCATACAACCGCGGGCGCAAGACCGGCCTGGCCGACGGTATCGTGATCACGCCGTCTCACAATCCGCCACATGACGGCGGGTTCAAGTACAATCCTCCTAACGGTGGACCGGCTGAAAACGATGTCACCGATTGGATCGAAGCGAAGTCGAATAAATTTCTTGAGAGAGATCTTCTGGGTGTAAAACGGATTCCTTTCGAGAAGGCCCTTCGTGCTGGCACGACGCACCGTCACGACTATCTCAATGCTTACATTAATGATCTCGCCAATGTGATCGACATGGACGCCATTCGTGACGCGAAGATCAACATGGGAGTCGATCCGCTTGGCGGCGCCGGGGTCCACTACTGGGAGCCGATTGCCGAGCGCTACGGGTTGAACCTCACGGTTGTCAACAAGGCCGTCGACCCGACCTTTCGTTTTATGACGCTGGATTGGGATGGTCAGATACGCATGGATCCTTCCTCGACCTATGCGATGCAGCGATTGATAGGGATTAAAGACCGTTTTGACCTTTCCTTCGCCTGCGACACGGACCATGACCGGCACGGAATTGTCACCCGAAGCGCAGGACTGCTGCCGCCCAACCACTACCTTGCGGTCGCCATCTTCTATCTCTTCCAACATCGACCGAAGTGGCGCAAGGACGCAGCGGTGGGAAAGACCATGGTGAGCAGCCAGATGATTGATCGCGTGACCGAGAAGCTGGGGCGAAAGCTCTACGAGGTGCCGGTTGGCTTCAAGTGGTTCGTGGAGGGTCTGCTTGACGGCTCGCTTGGCTTCGGCGGGGAGGAGAGTGCGGGCGCGTCGTTTGTCCGTCGGGATGGCAGCGTCTGGACGACGGACAAAGACGGAATCGTGCCGGCTTTGCTGGCGGCGGAAATCACGGCCCGGATGGACCGAGATCCTGGCGAAATCTACCACGACCTCACCCGCGAGTTCGGTGAGCCGGTTTATGACCGAGTTGAGGCCCCGGCAACTCCGGAGCAAAAGGAACTGTTGGCGAAACTCTCACCCGAGCAGGTTAAACTCACCGAGTTGGCGGACGAAAAAATTCAGACTGTCCTCACCCACGCACCGGGCAACGGCGCTCCCCTCGGCGGGTTGAAGGTAATAGCGGAAAGTGGATGGTTCGCGGCGCGTCCATCAGGGACGGAAGACATCTACAAGATCTATGCAGAGAGCTTTCGGGGAGCGGATCATCTGCACCGCATCCTGGAGGAAGCCCAGACAATCGTCAACGATGCTCTGGCGGCATCCCCGCAGCAGCCGGGGATTTCGTCCAAGACAAATATGA
>CAWBCG010000007.1:0-102517 GCA_963787235.1 uncultured delta proteobacterium | reverse complement strand
GTTTATAATATAGCGGCATAATAGCTGGTCAAAACCACTATTTTTCGAAGGATATCAGATGAGCCTGCAGATTGATTTTCTTGTTCTTTATCCCGAGTTTCTTGCGGATGTTGTAGCGGTGAAACAGGATGGTGTTTTTTGAAAGACACAGGAGGGCGGCAATCTCTTTATTGGTTTTACCTTCTTTGACCAGGTTGGCCACCCGAATTTCGGTGGGGGTCAGATTGATGTTCCGCGCTGAGAACCGACTGATAAAAGGGGAGATAATGTTGTTCAGATTCGATTCGAGGATGCTGACGAGCGTCAACTGATCGGTGCCCAGACGACTCTTTTTCAGTCGATCGAGGTAGGGGCCGATCAGCTCTTTCACGTTGGACAGAACATTGTCAGCCAATTCTTTTTTGTCGTATTCACGCTGTTTCAACAAGACCTTGAGTGCGGTGTTGACCTCTGCCAAATGATGGGACTGGGCTTTGAGCTCCACTTCGCGCGTGCGCAGTTTTTTCTCGACCCGTTTGCGATCTTCGACTTCCCGGGCCAGCCGTGCGTTTGTTTTGGCCAGTTCGGCAGTCCGTCCGGCAACCAGCTCCTCCAACTGGTCGTGGTACTGCCGCAATTCATCCTCGACCCTCTTGGCGGCACTGATATCCCGGAGGATCACGATGTTTCCGGCCGGTCTGCCGTCGCGGTCGTTATAGAGCCGCGAGCTTATCTGCACATCCAGTACACGACCGGTCTTGGTCAACCGCTTTGTTTCGAACAGCTGGATGATATTGCCGCTCAGCATGCTCTCTATCGCAGCCCTTGTTTCGGGTAAATTCTCCTCGGGCACGAATTCGATCTGCCTTCCCAGCAGCTCTTCGCGCGCAAATCCGAAGGTGCGCTCGAAAGCCGGGTTGACATGGGTGGTCCGGCCTTCGATGTCGTAGACCACCACCGGATCGGGAGAAGACTCCAGTAAGGAGCGGTACAACTGCTCGCTGTGTCGCAAAATGGCCTCAGCCTCAACTCTCTCTTTCAATTCGCGGCGGGCATCGGTAATCAACTGCGCCTTTTCGAGCGCCAGCAGGGCCAGCTCGGCGAACCGGCCCAGAATCATGACATCTTCCCCCCCAAAACGTTTGCCTTTTTCCACCCGCGCCAAACCGATGACGCCCAGCACACCCTTCTCCGATTTCAGCGGAATCCCCACCACCGGTCCCAAGGGATCGAGACTGCTGTCCGGCAGACGGCTGGGCCAAAGCTGGTAGTCGTCTACGACGATCGGCTTTTCGACTTGCCAGACCTTACCGCCCATACCTTCGCCGAGCTTGACCCGTCGACCGAGCTGGCCCTTGAAAAAGCCCATTCCGAGCTGCATTTGCAAACTGGCACCGTCCGGATCGATCAGGTAGATGTAACCGTGTCTCGTGCCGCTCAGAAGTGCCGCCCGGTAAAGTATGGTCTCCAGCAGCTCTTCCTTGTCGAGCAGGTCGAGCAAGCCTATGGCGGTTTCGTGCAGCGCCGTCAGATACTCGATGCGTCGCCGCAAGTCTGAGTTGCTCTCCTTCAAACCGGTGGCCGCTTCCCCCACTTCGCGGGATCTTTTTTCGATCCGGCAGCAGTCTGTTTCATTCTGCGGATTTTTTGGCACCCGTTTCACTCCGAAAGAATATAAAGACAAATACGTATTGGTTTAGGGCTCACAAAAAAAAATAAGCTGGCAATTATGGACGATGAGGCGCCCGGCCGACAAGGCGTGAACACGCTGGAATATCTGCATATTGCGAGATTTCGTAACACAGCTGGACGGGATGCATCGGCGTCCAAAGGGATAAGTTACATTTGAGTGAGCCCTTTGCCCATGCAGGAAGGAAGGTCGGCAGCGCCGTTGGGGAAAACTTTTCAAGGAGTCGATAGGTCCATGGAAACAACACACACCCGACCGGGGTCGGCCCTGGTCCGTTTCGGCGACAGCCTGCCGCCGGCATCATACCCCTCAGGATTTGCCCTGCCAACCGACCGTAACTCTTCTTTCCGCCACGATCACCGGTACTTTGCGTTTACCTTTCGAATAGTTAAGCATCGTTTCCAATTTCTTCGGGGCCGACAGGACGTCGATGTACTCAAAATCCTTGTTTTCTTTTTCGTGAGCTTCCCGAGCTGCCGTGGTGAAAGGTCATGTGTTTTTACCAAAAATCAATATCTTGTCTGTCATTTTTTTCCTCCTGAACCCAAAACACCTCGTGCTAAGTGACGCATCCAAAAAGACGCTGTCTGGCACTCACAACTGAATCCTCAATGTGCATGAACTAACAACATTCTCTATTGGTGTCAATGATTTGGAATTGACAACGACGTATCGCGCTGTTAATAATGCTAGGTTCCAGCGCGTGTTAATCCGCAAATTACCGGACGACACAAGTCGGTTTTCGATCCAGAAATGAGCCGTTTCCGCAAGTTCAAAGAAATCAAGGAGCGGCTCGCGGAGGGCACTTGCCAATGCCTCACAAGCCATTCCGCCGACCTGTCACGCCAACGGCGTGATTGACGTCGAAATTGTGGAAAAAGTCAAATTATGGACGGAAACCAATTCGGCAAGTCGATTTGCGTCCCCTGCCCTTTGCCTGAGATACACGAAAAATTTAAATTCGCAATTTTGGGCGTTGATGTGCCTGGCCGGCAAGCCGTGAGAAAACCGGAATTTATGGATATTCCACGTTTTCGCACCGCCATCCGGAAGGGATGCACCGATGTCCAAAAAGGTGTACTATTATTCAGTGAAACCTCAGCTCCGAAGCGGCCGAAGAATCTCATTTAAGATGATTTCGAAGGAAGCGGTGATCACAAACGAATTGGGTCTGCATGCGCGATCAGCTGCCCAGATTGCTAAACTGGCGGCCCGGGCCCGTCACGGGATCTGGCTGGTCAAGGGCGGAGAGAGGGCAGCGGCCTCGAGTATCATTGACCTGATCGCGCTCGAGTGCCCTCGTGGAACCAAAATCGCGGTCATCATCGACAATCCGAGCGATCGGGATGTTCTGGAAGCGATATCGGAATTGATCGAAAACGGATTTGGAGAATAAGCGTTCATGTCGGACAAAACCGCTCAAGAAATCGTGCTCAAAGGAATCAACGCCTCGCCTGGCATCTGCATTGGTAAAGCCTACATTGTCGACAAGGAGGGTGTCGATGTCATTTCCCGGTATGCCATTCCGAAGGCGCAGGTAACCAACGAACTCAAACGGTTTAAAGCCGCTGTCAAAAAATCACGCGACGAGCTAAGGGCCATCATCGAGAACATGCCGGATGACTTCCGGCAGCAGACCATCATCCTCGAAACGCAGGAAGTTCTTATCAAGGACAAATTGCTCTACGGCAAAACCATCACCGTCATTGAGCAGGAATGCGTCAATGCGGAATGGGCCTTGAAAAAAGTGGTGTCCAATCTGAAGTCGATTTTTCAGGAAATGGCAGACCCCTATTTAAGGGAACGGGCGTCGGACATCGTTAATTTGGCGGATCGAATCATGCGCAATCTGATCGGCGCCAAGCAGCTCAATATCGGAAAGATCGACAAGAGGGTCATACTGGTGGCCCGGGATTTGTCACCAGCCGAAACCAGCCAGATCCGTCTGGAGAAAATCAAGGGATTTATCACCGACAAAGGCGGCAAGGCCTCACACACCGGAATCATCGCACGTACGCTCGAAATTCCGGCCGTTGTCGCGACGGGAGATGCCACTGCAACAATCAAAAACGACGATCTCATTATACTGGACGGTATTACCGGCACCGTCATCATTCATCCGAGCGAAAGATCGCTGTTTAAATACGAACAAAAACTCATGCGGTACGAACGTCAAAGGGCTGCCATCAACCGTCGCAGCCGTCTGCCGGCTGAAACGCTCGACGGACAGAGCGTCAAGGTGCTGGGAAACATCGAACTCCCGGAAGAGGTGGTGGCGGTAATCAATTACGGCGGTGATGGCATCGGTCTTTACCGGACCGAGTTTCAGTACATGAACCGGCCCCGTTTTCCCGATGAGGGTGAACTCTACGACAAGTACTCCGATGTGGTTCAGGTGATGGCCCCCAAGCCGGTGACGATTCGGACGCTCGACATCAACGGGGACAAAGCAGTTTCAGCCGAGAACGGTTTCAATGAGGCCAATCCGGCCCTCGGGCTGCGTGGAATTCGCTACTGTCTTCAGCGACCGGAAATTTTCCGCGTCCAACTGCGCGCCATATTGCGGGCCGCGGTATTTGGTAATATTCGAATCATGTTTCCGATGGTCGCCACCCAACGCGAGGTCATACAGGCTAAAGAAGCCTTAAAGGAAGCGGCAGGCTCACTATCGCAAGAAGGTGTTCCTTTCAGTGAAAAATTCGAGATCGGCGTCTTGGTTGAAATCCCCTCGGCGGTCATCATGGCGGACGCTATAGCCGAGGAAGCTGACTTTTTCAGTATCGGTACCAACGATCTGATACAGTATACCCTGGCGATCGATCGCACCAACAAGAATGTCGCCCACCTGTTCCGGCCACTCGACCCGGCCATTTTGCGAATGCTGAAGCGCATCACGGATGTCGCCCATCAAAAGAACATCAAGGTGTTTATCTGCGGCGAAATGGCCAGCTATCCAATCCACATTCCAATTCTATTGGGACTCGGAATGGACGAAATGAGCATGAACCCCCAGGCAATTCCGACCATAAAGCAGATGATCCGCTCGATTAAAATCAGCGATACAAAACCCTTGATAGAAGAAGCCCTTAAACTGAGGTCTGCAGAAAAGGTGTTCGCATTGCTGCGCGACACGTATGGCGATATATTGTCGGAATTCAATCGGACCGACGACGGTGCCGACACAGTGATCAAAGAAAAAAAATAGAAGTAAAGTCACCAGGCGGAGAGCTTAGAGCACCGAATCGAGGATTGCCTCGTTCTGACGGCAAATAGTGCAAGTACCCCCAAAACTTTGAAATGGTAGACCATTTGGAAAAAGGACCCAAGAAAAACATTGCCGAAAACCGCAAGGCCCGGCACGATTATCACATTGAAGAGGTCTTCGAAGCCGGCTTGGTCCTCAAGGGAACCGAGGTAAAATCGCTGCGCCAGGGACGGGTCAACTTGAAGGATTCTTATGCCAGGATCAAGAACGGGGAAGTTTACGTCTATCAGATGCACATCAGTCCCTACAAATATGCCTACTACGACAATCACGACCCCCTGCGTCCCCGCAAACTGTTGCTGCATAAACGCGAAATTAAACGCCTCTACGGTAAGGTGAACGAGCAAGGGTCGACCTTGGTGCCCTTACAGCTTTATTTCAAAGACGGCAAGGTCAAAATGGCCCTGGCATTGGCAAGAGGCAAAAGAAAATACGACAAACGCGAATCCATCCGCCGTCGCGAAGGACAGCGCGAAATGGATCGGGTCCGCAAGCAATACACCAGCCGCTATTAAGACTAGGCTCGGTCATCTGCAACCATTTGTGAAAAACCGCTTCTGGTTACCCTCTTCTCCTGTTTCATGTTTCCCGCCCTTGTAAAGACGTCGGCACCATCTCGACACAGACCATAGTCGAGGAAATCGTTTTGCGGTTATTAATACCATATGTGGTATAGACAAAACTTACTTCTACCACAGCGGGTAGAGACCTCACAGGACGGTATCGAATGGCCATTCGGCTTAAGGGCCCCAGCAAGAAATAATTCCACATCTTGCTTGTCTTTATATCGATAAATCGAAAAAATCGGCCATATGGTAGCAGCATGACGGATCAAATACCACATTTTGTAGAAACTTGTAACTGGATTGATCGGTTCAGTTAAACTCTTGTTCTCATACCATATGGTGTAGAAAGAAAAAACTATTATACCACATCTGGTAGAACTTTGGTTTCATAAGATCATTTACAAGCGCAGAGGTTTGTAATACCCGGATTGCTTGATGGCCATTTTTTCATGTCCATCCGCGAATTGCCGGAAAAAATAATTGGTTTCAAGTTAGGAAAATCGTGGCCAATTATCATGGACATTCAATCTTTGCCCGATTCCATCATTATGCCTTTATATTCAATTTTTTATCGTATACATCGAGATATTTTTCAGCCGACTTTTTCCAGGAAAAATCCTGACCCATGGCCGTGATCATCATCTGTTTCCACCTGTCGGGATGATTGCGGTAGACATCGATGGCGCGCTGAACGCCATCAAGGAAAAAATGTGCAGTGAAGTCAAAAAAGGTAAAGCCGTTGACGCCGTCCTGGATAGTATCGGCCAGGCCGCCGGTCAGCCGGACAATGGGTAGGGTGCCGTACCTCAAACTGTAAATTTGATTCAATCCGCAGGGTTCAAACAGTGACGGCATGAGGAAGATATCTGCGCCGGCTTCGATCCTATGGGCCAATCCGTTATTAAAGCCGATATAAATGCCTACCCGGTCGGGATAGCTGCGCCGCAGCCATTCAAAAAAATCATGATACCGCTGGTCGCCCGAGCCGAGCACGATCATCTGGGTATCGAGCTGTAAAATCCGCTCGGCACATGCGGTAATCAGATCGATCCCTTTTTGCTCCACAAAACGCGTGGTCATGCCGATTAAGGGTATATCGTCTGTATCAGGCAGGCCATATTCTTTGCGCAATTTGGACTTGATCCGGCGCTTGCCCGACATATCATCGGCTGTGTAATGAATGCCATAGGTGTATGGGTCGCTTTCAGGGCACCACTCCTGGTAATCCACCCCATTGAGAATCCCGTAAAGATTTTCTTTACGGCGCTGCAAAACATCCTGCAGGCCGAAACCGAAGTCGGTGGTCTGGATTTCACGCGCATAGGTTTCGCTCACCGTGGTGATGGCGTCCGCTAATTGAATCGCACTTTTGGTCAAGTTGATCTGGCCATAGAATTCAAAATCATAGGTGTAGTAGCTGCGGGGCAAGGATAGAATCGGCCAGTGATCTTCCGGAAACCGGCCTTGATACGAAATATTATGAATGGAGTAAGCCACTTTCGGTACCGGATTAAAAAAAGGATCCTTGCGGTAGGCTGCATAGGTGGCCTTGAGCATCGCCGGCAGGGCGGCTGTCTGCCAGTCGTTGCAGTGGATCATATCGGGCGCAAAGTCGACGGCTTTGCAGCACTCCAGGGCGGCTTTGCAAAAAAATACAAACCGCTCCAGGTTGTCCGGATAGTTCCAGTCGCCCAGGCCGTAAAACCCCTCGCGATAGAAATACTCTTCGTTCTCAATGAAATAGGTGGGCACGGATCCGTTTTCAGCTTGCCATAGCACAGCCCCGTGCAGGCCGTTGTGCATTTGGACGCTAAACGGCGTTGCCCGTTCCATGCTAAGGCCCTGATCCGCAACTGAAAGGTATTTGGGCATGACGGTGCGGATGTCATGCCCCAGTTCTTTTACGGCCTTGGGCAGTGCCTGAGCGACATCGGCAAGGCCGCCGGTTTTGGCAAAAGGGGCGATCTCCGGCGAAACATATAAAATTTTCATATCATCAACTTTTCCTGTATTTCTGATCTAATTGACATTTATTGTCCGATATAAAATAGCACGCATTTCAAGATTAAGAATCCAACGTCGTAACATCCGGCCACCCCGCCTCGATCTTAGATTGTTAATCCGTTCCGATACGCATCGTGTAACGCCGTCAACTCATCGATGTGGAACTGAATTTCTCGGCCTATATCGGTATTTTTAATGCGAATCCGGCGATTCTGGCTTTCGATGATCTCGGTGGTGCAGTCGATATCGTGAATGTCCATCTCGGCGGCCGGACTTGCCTCACGGCCATGGTGCGTGGCCAGCAGCAGTCCCCATGAATTATAAACCAGTGTATAGCCGGCGATACCCGTCTTTTTCTGATAGGCCCGGGAAAAACCGCCGTCGATGACGATCAGCTTGCCGCCGGCTTTCAATGGCCGCTCCTTTTTTTTGACGATCACCGGTACATGCCCGTTAATAATGTGCCCGACAGCCGGGCTTAAACCAAATGTTTCTATGATTCGTCGGACCGTGGCTTCATCGTCCCGAAAGGTATAGTATATGTTGCGCGGCTCTTTGTGGGTGGATTGATCTTCAATAAAATAGTGCTCGAAGGTGGTCATCTTTTCTTTTCCAAAAAGAGGCGAACAGGGACCGCACCACAAGTACCACATGGCGTCCAGGCCTTCTTGTTTTTTCGTGGGGTCATCGGCGGTATAAAAACCCTGCCGGGCCAGGCGATGAAATTTCTCCATCAGCGCCCTTCCGGCATATTCCGCATGATTGAACTGCAGTGATTTGAAGGAGCCGTCGTCATTCATGGGGAGGCAACCGTGGTAGAGCAGATTTCCATTGTAGGTTTTATAGATGCTGCCCTTGGCAAAGAGAAACCGTGCATGCTGCTGTAATTTTTCACTGTTTAAAAATGCCAATTTCAATCGTGTGACCAGATGTTGTTCAGAAGAGGTTAAGGCATATGGTTCCTGGGGCGCGACGGTCTGAAAGCGGGTGTCACGCAGAGGATAGACGTGTTTGTCTATCGCGACGGTTCCCTGCTCGAAGTCAATTTTATCCAGCAGCAAACGATCCTCAAGGCCGTATTCCGGTCGACGCCTGATGACCTGAGCTTCAAGTTTGAGTTGTATAATGGTGATGGCTTTGTGCATCCGGGCCATCAGTCTGCGCTCGCCCTCCGAGTCGTCCGGCTGATTGAACCCCTGGGGCATGTACAGATCACAGGGATCATCACCGTAGGTGTCGATCGCAAACGAGGCCAGCGGCAGCAGACTCACCGCATAACCGTTTTCTAAAGTCTCCATATTGTTATAACGCAGGGAGACCCGGATGACATTGGCGATGCAGGCCTCGCTACCGCCAGCCGCTCCCATCCACAAAATATCGTGATTGCCCCACTGAACGTCGATACTGTGATAGGCCATCAAGCGATCCATGATGAGATGTGCACCGGGACCGCGATCGTAAATATCACCCACAACATGCAGGTGATCGATGGCCAGGCACTGGATGGCTTTGGCTATGATGACAATTAAGGCCTTGGCGTGGCCGGTGGTGATAATCGTCTCAATCAAGCCTTGATAGTAATCGCACTTGTCCGTCAGCTGTTCTTGTTCGTAGAGCAGTTCTTCAACCAGGGTCTCAAATCGGCCTTCGATCAACTGCCGAACCTTAGCGCGCGGGTATTTCGATGCAACCGCGCGCAATACACGTATCAGACGCAACAAGGTTTCTCGACACCACTGCCGTTGCGCGTCAGCATCGGGCAACATGATCCCCAGCATCGTTTCAGGCGTATAAATCAGAGCACCCAAATTCACTTTTTCTGCATCAGACAACGTGTCGTCAAAAATCTCGGCGATCCTGCGCTTGATCGCGCCGGAGGCATGGCTCACCACCTTGCTAAAGGCATCGAATTCACCGTGAATATCCGAAATAAAATGCTCGGTGCCCTTGGGCAGGTTGAGCTGGGCCTGCAAATTGATAATGGCTTCAGCGACGGCTTCCACGGACGGGTACGCTTTGGCCAGGTGGTTCAGGTTGCCCATCTGATCCGGAATTGGTTTCATGGGTTCTATTCCTCTTTGGTTATAAAAATGCATCGCTTTGCTCAGGGTCACGGTAAGAAATAATTACACGATATTGCGCCGAATTTTGGCTCGTCTACAAGGCACATCCAGCGGCGCATATCGAGATACGTGTCGGTGGATGTAACGCAGCAGACGGGACAAAAGGTAAGCAAGATGTGGAATTATTTTTTACTGGGGCCCTTAAATGAAAGATTGCCGACCGGTTATAAATCAAATCACCATATCATCGTCAATTACCGCGTCCTTAGGGATAATAACCAAGCCGTCTCGAGCAACCCAGTTGTCCGTTTCACTGTCTGGGCGGTCGGGCAGATGCCGGATGTGCACATTGCGACCAATGCGGGCGTTCTTATCGATGATGGCACCCTCGATAACGGTGCCTTCGCCAATGCCGATGCCGGGCCGGTCGAGCCGTTTGTTTTCGGCTCGATCTACTTCGGTTTCATAATAATCCGCGCCCATTAGAATCGAAGAACGGATTTGTGTCTTAGGGCCGATCAGGCTGCGCAGGCCGATGACGGCGTCACGGGTGTCTGCTTGGGTCACCCGGCAACCATCTGCCAGAAGGGTGTGGTCAAGCCGGGCCCCTTGCACTTCGGAGGCCGGCAGAAAGCGGGCACGGCTGTAAATGGGTCGCCCGGGAATATAAAAATCGAACGGTCGATCCGGCAAAGCCATTTCAAGATTCACGTCATAAAACGCACGGATGGTACCGATATCCGCCCAATAGCCGTCATAGACATAGCCCATCACACGGTAATCGGCCAGAGCACTGGGGATGATATGTTTACCAAAATCGTCCCCCTCGGACTTGAGCACTTCGAACAACAGATCGGTGCGAAAGACATAAATACCCATGGACGCCAGATAGGGTTTATTCGGGCCGGGCATGCTTTCCAAACCCGCCAGGGCTGTAAGTTCGGGCTTTTCGGTGAAGCTCTCGATCTGCCCGTCGTCGCTGCGCTTAAGGATGCCCAAGGCCGGGGCCATATCGGCCGTGACCGGCTGCACCGCCATGGTGATGTCGGCCCCGGTTTCCACGTGATATTCGACGAAGGCACGATAGTCCATGTTGTAGAGGTGATCGCCGGCCAGAATCAGGACGTATTTTGTGCGTGCGGCCTCGATCTCCACCAACTGCTGCCGCACCGCATCGGCCGTGCCCTGGTACCATCCGGTACTGCGGGGCGTCTGTTCGGCGGCGAGAATCTGCACCCAACCTTCGGTGAACATATCCCTCGCGTAGGTGCGCTGGATGTGGCGATGCAGTGAGACCGAATTGTACTGCGTCAAGATGGCGATCTTATCGATGCCCGCATGCAGACAATTGCTGATGGGAATATCGATCAAGCGGTATTTTCCCGCCAAAGGTACGGCTGGTTTGGCCCGCAACTTGGTTAAGGGATACAGTCGCGACCCTTGTCCACCACCCATAATCAACCCTAAAACCGCTTTCATATTCATAGTTGGTCCCTTCCGTTCCGCTTTCCCTCTTGGTGGTTATTTAACTAACGGCGTGCTCGGCATGGTCACCAGGAGAACAATTGAGCCTGGCCACGTTCATGCCGCTGTCTGTCAGTTTTCGCAGCACTTCTGATGATTCACTGGCCGGGCCGATGGTGCAGATGATTTTGGTCTTCAGCATGCTTGCCCCTTTCTTTTGCTTTCAAAAAAGCTGCTCGGCGCCATGCTCTTGTCTAAATCCCCACCTTTCCTTCGCGCCAGGCTTGGATAAGGGTGTCGTAGTCGACGGTGTATCCCCTTCCCTCCTCGTCTTCCAGGCCGGGTTTGGGGGATCCCGGCCGGGATAGCCAGTATTCGGGGTCCTTGGGTTCGGCGATGCGGGGTTCGCACCGTTTCATAAGGCCGGCCTTCTGGAGCCGGGCCATGACCTGGTCTTGGGTGGCGGCCAGGTCGTCCAGCACCTGCTGGGGCGTTCCCCTACCCCGGACGGCCGCGTCAATCCGGGTCCACCACAACTGAGCCAGTCTGGGGTAATCGGGCACGTTGTTCCCCGTGGGGGTCCAGGCCACCCGAGCCGGACTGCGGTAGAACTCCACCAGGCCCCCCAGCCTGGGGGCCGCCTCGGTCATGGCCTCGGAGCTGAGATCGCTCTCCCGGATGGGGGTTAGTCCCATCAGGGTTTTTTTCAGCGACACCGTCTTGCAGGTGGTAAACTGGGCATAGAGCCAGGCCGCTTTCCGTCGCGCCGCCGGCGTGCTGTTCAACAGGGTCCAGGCGCCGCAGTCCTGGTATCCAAGCTTCATGCCCTCTTCCCAGTAAGCCCCGTGGGGCGAGGGGGCCACCCGCCATTTGGGGGTCCCATCGTCGTTGACCACCGGCAGCCCCTTTTCCAGCAGCTCCGAGGTAAAGGCCGTGTACCAGAAGATCTGCTGGGCAATGTGGCCTTGCCCAGGAACCGGCCCTGATTTGGAAAAGTTCATCTTCATTGCCTCGGGCGGCGCATACTTTTTGAGCCATTCCAAGTATTTTCGAAGGCTGTAGACTGCGGCCGGGCTGTTGAGAGCCCCGCCCCGGCTGACGCTGGAGCCCACCGGATGGCAGTTTTCGACCCGGATGCCCCATTCGTCCACGGGAAGGCCGTTGGGCAGCCCGGGGTCGCCGACGCCGGCCATCGACAGCCAGGCGTCGGTGAACCGCCAGCCCAGGTCCGGGCTCTTTCCGCCGTAGTCCATGTGACCCCAGACCCGCATGCCGTCCAACTGCTTTACCTCGTTGGTAAAGAAATCGGCAATGTCCTCGTAGGCCTTCCAGTTGAGCGGCACGCCCAGATCGTAGCCGCGCCACTTACGGAACCGCTCCTTGAGCTCCGGCCGCTGGAACCAGTCGTACCGGAACCAGTACAGGTTGGCAAACTGCTGGTCGGGCAGCTGGTAAACCTTGCCGTCGGGCCCTGTGGTAAAGCTCAGCCCGATGAAGTCGTCAAGATCGAGGGTGGGAAGGGTGAAAGAGCTGCCGCCTTCTGCGATCCAGTCCGAGAGGGGGACAGCGGTGTCGTACCGGTAGTGGGTGCCGATCAGGTCCGAGTCGTTGACATAGGCGTCGTACAGGTTGCGCCCGGTGCGCATCTGGAGCTGGAGGCGCTCGACAAGATCCCCCTCGCGGATTAGATCGTGTACCACCCTAATGCCAGTGATCTCCCGGAAGGCCCGGGCCAGAAACCGCGCCTCGTAGACATGGGTGGGGATGGTCTCGGAGACCACGTAGATCTCCTGGCCGCGAAACGGCTCGGCGGCCTGCATGAAGAACGCCATCTCCGCCATCTGATTCTCATAAGAAAGGGTGGAGGGGGTAAATTCTCCAACCACCCAGCGGCGTGCGGCCGCCTCCTGGAGGTTGAAAGACTGGGTTCGGCCCTTGGACAACGGGGACAGGGCCGACACTATCCCCAAGGCGGCGGCGCCCTTCAGAAAGGTCCGGCGGTCGATGCCGGGCCCGTTTCGTTCGTTGGATCGGGTCGGTTTGTTCATCGACATGGGGGCCTCCTATCGGAAATGGATGTTGCTCGGGTCCTGGAGAGCCAGATACACCAGGCCGGCGATCACGGCGCCGATGATGGGGCCGAGGACCGGGATCCAGGCATACCCCCAGTCGCTATCCCGCTTGCCGCCGGGCATCGGCAGGATGGCGTGAATGATCCGGGGGCCGAGGTCGCGGGCTGGATTGATGGCGTATCCCGTGGTACCCCCGAGGGACAGTCCGATGGCCAGTACCAGAAGGCCGACGGGAAGGGCATCCAGGGCCCCGAGACCGAAGACCGACACGGCCAGTAAGAGGACGGCAAATACCAAAACGAAGGTGCCGACGATCTCGCCGACGAGGTTGGACAGGGTGTCCCGAATGGCCGGGGCCGTGCAGAAGGTGGCCAGTTTCAAGTCGTTGTCTTCGGTAATGGCGTAATGGGGCCGATAAAAGAGCCACACCAGGAAGGCGCCGATGAAAGCGCCCAGGAACTGGGCCGCGATGTAGGCGGGCACCTTTGCCCATTCGAATTTGCCGGCGATGGCCAGGCCCACCGAGACCGCCGGGTTGATATGGGCACCGCTGAAGGCGGCCACGGTGAAGACGGCCACGAACACGGCCATCCCCCAGCCCCAGGTGATCACGATCCATCCGGCGTTGTTCCCCTTGGTGTCAGTGAGCACCACGTTGGCGACGGCACCGTTGCCCAGAAGTACCAAAAGAGCAGTTCCGATGAGTTCACCGAGAAACGGATTCATGAGGTTTCCTCCCTAACGAGTTGGTTGTTAAGAACCGCACTAGACGGGCGCGTGATCTTCCCGTTTTATGGCTAAGATGACCGGGCGCCTTTCAGATAAAAGGGGATACAATCCAGCCATCAATCCTTAGCCCACCCTCTGGCCCGTTCCACGGCCTTATGCCAGCCACGCAGGCACGCTTCTACCTTCTCCTGGTTCTGGCGCAACTGAAAAGAACGGTCCTCCTTCCAGTAAGCCTTGATTTGATCCGTGTCCTTCCAAACGCCTACGGCCAGTCCGGCAAGGAAAGCAGCGCCCATGGCCGTGGTCTCAACGTTCCGGGGCCGGCTCACCGTGACCCCCAGGATGTCAGACTGGAACTGGCAGAGGTAGTTATTGGCACTGGCCCCGCCATCCACCTTCACGATCTTGATTTTGATGCCCGAGTCCTTGACCATGGCCCTCAGCAGGTCGTTGGCCTGATAAGCCATAGACTGCAGGCCGGCCCGAACGATATGGTTTTTAGTTGTGCCCCGGGTGATGCCCACTATGATGCCCCGGGCGTAGGGGTCCCAGTAGGGGGCGCCCAAACCCACGAAAGCAGGGACGATGTAGAGGCCTTCGGTGGATGGGATGGCCGTGGCCATATCCTCGGTTTTCGACACGTCTTTGAAGAGATTGAGATCGTCACGCATCCACTGCATTAGGGCACCTGCGATGAAGACTGATCCCTCCAGGGCGTAGGTAACCTTGTCTCCGATCTGCCAGGCGATGGTGGTCAGCAGCCCCGAGGGCGACAAGATAGGTTCGGAGCCGGTGTTCATCACCATGAAACAACCGGTGCCGTAAGTGATCTTGGTCATCCCCTTTTCATAGCCGGCCTGCCCGAAAAGGGCCGCCTGCTGGTCCCCGGCGACGCCGGCGATGGGCACTTCGTGGCCGAAGATCCCCTTGTCGGTCTTGCCCAGTATCCCGCTGGAGGGTTTTACCCCCGGCAGGATGTCTTCCGGAATCTCCAGCTTCTCCAGGATGGCTGGCTCCCATTTCAGATCGTGGATGTTGAAGAGCATGGTGCGGCAGGCGTTGCTCACGTCCGTGGCGTGGACTTTTCCGCCTGTGAGCTTCCAGATGAGCCAGGAATCGACGGTGCCGACCTTGAGCTTGCCTTGGGTGGCCAGTTCCCGGGCCTCGATGTTGTTGCGGAGGATCCAGCGGATCTTGGAACCGGAAAAATAAGCGTCGGTGACCAGCCCGGTCTTTTCCTTGATGACTTTGTCAAACCCCTCGTTCTTCAACCTGTCGCAATAGTCGGCAGTCCGGCGGCACTGCCAGACGATGCTCTTTCCCACCGGCTCGCCCGTCTCGGCATGCCAGGCGGTCACCGTCTCGCGCTGGTTGGTGATGCCGATGGCGGCTACGTCCGAAAGGATCAGGCCCGCATTTTTCAGGGCCGCCTCCATGGTGTTCTTCTGGGTCCGCCAGATGTCTTCGGCATCCTGCTCCACCCAGCCCGCCTTAGGATACTGACAAGAGAATTCCTCGTTGGCCATGGCCAGGGTCTCGCCCTTTTCGTTGTAGAGAATCGTCCGCGAGCTGGTGGTGCCCTGGTCCAGGGCCATGATGATGTTCGCCATGTGACACCTCCTGTGTGATATTAAACGTACGGTTAATCCCCCCCCCTGATCCCACTGTGAAGCAATGGGAAGGCGAGATCCCTCTTTTTGATGAAAAGTGCTTACGTCAGCAGGTACTCCTTGGCCAGGTTGGCGTAAGCGGCCACCTGCTCCGCCTCCCAGGCGTCGTCATACCCCAGTTCTTCGGCCATGATCCGAGCCACCTCGGGCGCCATGTCGATGCTGGCCCTAGCGTCCAAAAGTAGGGCCCGGCTACGTCGGGCCAGGAAATCCTCCACCGTTCGGGCCATCTCTTCGCGCACAGACCATATGACTTCGGCCTTGATGTAGGGCAGATTTTGGTGGAGTTTTTCACTCATGGATGGAACAGCTTTGACAATCTTCTTGATGTGCATGGCATCGGAGCCGTAGTAGTGGAGCGGGTCGTTCTTGTCGGTGTGTTTCAACCACCCGTGGATTCGGAGATTCTTGGTCACGCACTCCCGCTCGTCCAGCCCGGCCACCAGTAGAGCTTGGTTGACGGTATCCTCGGCCATCTTCCGGTAGGTGGTCCACTTGCCGCCGGTGATGGTCACCAGGCCGGACTCGGAAATCACCAGGTAGTGATCCCGAGAAATGGCGGCGGTGCTTTCACTCTCTCCGGCTTTGACCAGGGGACGTAGGCCGGCGAAGGCGCTCTTTACGTCCTCCCGGGTAGGATCCTTGGCCATGTAGATAGCGGCGTGATCAAGGATGAACTTGATCTCTTCCTCCAAAGGCCGGGGTTCCAAGCTCGTATCCGGCACCGGCGTGTCAGTGGTGCCTACCACCACCTTGTTGTGCCAGGGCACGGCAAACAGCACTCGGCCGTCAGCGGTCTGAGGCACCATGATGGCGGAATCCCCGGGAAGAAACTCCTTGTCTAGAATCAGGTGAACCCCTTGGCTGGGGGCAATTATCGGTTTGGCCTCGGGGTTTTCCATTTTGAGGATGGTGTCGGTGAAAACGCCGGTGGCGTTGACCACCACCCGGCCGTGAATCTCGTATTCGTGCCCGCTTTCCATGTCCCTGGCGGTGACGCCGTCGATCATTTCACCGGCCCGGGTGAAGCCGGTCACCTTCATGTAATTGACCGGCACGCCGCCGTTCTCGACCATGGTCTGGGCCAGGTTAATGGCCAGACGAGAGTCGTCGAACTGGCCGTCGAAGTAGACCACGCCACCCCGGAGCCCTTTGGGCTCCAAAATGGGAATCCGCTTCAGGGTCTCTTCCTTGGAGAGGTGCTTGGAGGGGCCCAGTCCCAGCTTTCCGGCTAAAAGATCGTAAACTTTCATGCCCGCGCCGTAAAAGGGACCGTCCCACCATTCATAGTTGGGAACGACGAAGGCCTGATGGCTGACCAGATGCGGGGCGTTACGGATCAACAGGCCCCGCTCATGAAGCGCCTCGAGCACTAAGGAGATGTTGCCCTGGCGCAAATACCGCACCCCGCCGTGTACCAGCTTAGTGGATCGACTCGAGGTCCCTTTGGAAAAATCGTGCTGTTCCAGCAGCAGGGTCTTGTACCCTCTCGACGCGGCATCCACCCCGACACCCAAGCCCGTAGCCCCGCCGCCGATGATGATGAAATCCCAGTAGCCTTCGGATTCTTTCAAGCTTTCGATCATGTCGTTGCGATCCATAGAGTACTCCTGTCTGTTTTTTGGGTTGACTCAATTTGACGCGGCATAAACGTATTTGTAGACCCCGTTTTTTTTCTGATAGCCCTTAATCTGGTTGTTAATGTAATAATCAACCGATGTGAGGATTACCCGCAATGAGCCTCTTACATGCAAGGCCTCTAGTTCACCTTCAGAAATCAGACGGTAGACGGTTTTTTTGGAACACTTAAAAATTGCGGCAATTTCACTCAAACCAAAATATTTTTTTTCAAGCATCTCAAGCGTGGATCTCCGTGCGATCTTATCCTCGAGCACAGTGACGCCCAACGGCCTTTGCCTGCCATCCGGCTTTGGAATATAGCTCCTTTTCACCGGCTTGGCTCGATAAGCGCCGCGTTGCAGTCGGTCCGACAGATCCAAAGGGTTTCCTTCAAGCTTCTGACCTTAGCTTGCCCAGGTTTCGCCGTCGATCACAGGAGCTGCCCTGCGCTCGAAACTGTAGTAGGCCTTCCTGAGGCGGTCAACATTATAATCATGATGCCACAGCGCGGTCATCGCCAACATTGATGATTTTTAGGATGTAAGAATCGAGGTTAATGACGATGTTGTGCGGCCTCAATGGCCGTATTATGCAACAGCCATATTCGATGTTCGGAAAACTATGTTTGATCTGCGCTGCCGAGTACGCTGATGTTTTTGTGTTTGACCATTTTTACGAGTTCACCCCGTGCGGGCCCCAAATACTTTCTGGGGTCGAACTCGGCCGGATTTTCCGCGAAAATTCTTCTGATGACAGCAGTCATGGCCAACCGCCCGTCACTGTCGATGTTGATCTTGCAAACCGCCGAGCGTGCCGCCCGGCGCAGCTGACCTTCCGGTATGCCCACCGCACTTTCCAGCTTGCCCCCGCAGCGGTTGATCAGCTCTACATGTTCGGGCGTTACCGAAGAGGCACCATGCAGTACGATGGGGTACCCTGGAAGACGCTTTTCAATTTCTTCCAGTATATCGAAGCGCAGGGAAGGGACTTCTTCGCCGGGCTTGAGCTTGAACTTGTAGGCGCCGTGGGAGGTCCCGATGGAGATCGCCAGGCTGTCGACGCCGGTTTTTCCCACAAATTTCTCAACCTCATCGGGTTTGGTGTAGTGGGACACCTTGGAAGAAACCTCGTCTTCGACACCGGCCAAAACCCCCAGTTCACCTTCAACGGTCACATCTCTTGCATGGGCGTAATCCACCACCGCTTTGGTAAGCCGAACATTCTCATCGAAGCTGTGATGCGAACCATCGAGCATGACGGAAGAAAAGCCGCTGTCGATACAGTCTTTGGCCAGCTCAAAGCTGTCGCCATGGTCCAGGTGCAGGGCCATCGGAATCGGGCCGCCCATTTTTCTGGCCATGGCGACCGCGCCCTTGACCATGTGCGGCAGCAGGGTCGGGTCGGCGTATTTGCGGGCACTGCCGGAGACCTGTAAAATCACCGGAGATTTCGATTCCACGCAGCCGATCACAATGGCTTGAAGCTGTTCCATATTGTTAAAATTGTACGCCGGAACGGCGTAACCGCCTTCCATGGCCTTCTTGAACATCTCGCGGGTGTTTACCAATCCAAGATCCTTGTATCGGGTCGGGTCGTCCATCATTTTCCCTCTCATTCTTTTGAGAATTACCTTGCACCGACCATGGCGGCCAGGTCCACCATGCGGTGGGAGTATCCTGTTGGGATTACTTCAGGCGACTTTCCAGGTGCGCATAAAACCAATCCAGCATCGTGCGCGTAAGCCCTTTACGAGCGCCGAACATCAGTTTTTGGCCGACGGCCTCCAGGGGATAGGCTTCGACGTTAAAGTCAAAGCTGCTTTCACCTGAAGCGAGGGCATCAATTTTGACATTCACCTAAATCCGTTCGCTCATCACCTTGACAAGAACGGTCTTGTTGAACTGATCGGCTATCTTCCCTGCGCCCGTATTCTGGGAGATAATTTTGTCCTCCAGTCCTTCAACGCGGTGGCGCATGGTATTTTCCAAATTTTGAACGATCTATTAGATCTCTGACATTATCCGGGAGATTTTACGGCTTCTTTATCACATCGTTTCACTAATGACATCACATCATCATAGCTTCCCAATTCCGTACCTGGCTTGCTTGCAGTCGCAGCACCACAGGCCACGCCATAACGAATTGCATCCTCATAACTGCAGCCTCGACTGAGCTGCCAAACCACCCCGGCTACTAAAGAATCACCGGCTCCAATTGGATTTTGTTCAATAATGTTGGGAGAATGAATCATTTCCATTCCTTGGTTAGTAACCAGCATGGCACCTTCTTTACCCAGCGAGACTACCAGATTTTTAGGTCCTAATGCCAAAATATTACCAACCCAATCCGTCATGGTATCAAAACCTTCCTGGGCAATGCCAAGTAGCTGTAGTGCTTCTTCCAGATTGGGTTTAACCAAAGTTGGGCAGGCTTTACAGCCCTGTAACAACGCTTCACCACTGCTATCCAAAATCGCATGGGCACCAGCTTGCTGAATCCGCTCAATTAATTGGGCATAGATATTGGCATCTACACCGAGTGGTATACTGCCACCCATTACCCACCAATCTCCTGGTGCTAATACATGTTCGACTTGTCGGATCAGCTCTTCTACTTCAATAGCCGTGACCGCCGGTCCTGGTTCATTGACTTTAATGTGTTCGGCATTATCGACAGCAACAATGCTGACGTTGGTGCGGGTTTCACCCTGAATCCAGGTAAAGTCCGTTGTAACGCCTTGTTCCTGTAATCCAGATTCTAGACGTTGACCATTTATACCGCCAACAAACCCCATCGCAATACTGTCGGTATTTAAGTTCCGCAACATGCGGGAAACATTAAAGCCTTTACCACCGCAATCACTGCGTGACTGCTTTGCTCTTGACACGGAATTAAGCTCGAAATGCTCGATTTGCAGTTCCCAATCGATTGCAGGATTCAAAGTCAGTGTATATATCATGCGGATTCCTTTATGAATGCTTCAAATAAAGCTTTTTCAGCTTCAACCGTCCACGTATTGCCCGCTCCCAGTTTTTTAGACACTTCAGGTAACTTCTCAGCCAACTCATCCAGCCCCATCAGGGGTAAGTCTTCCAGTTGTGGAAAAATTAAAATTTTGCCTGGATAACGCGAATCCATCATCGCTTCGATACCCAATTTAGCAACCTTCATCCCCCCAATGGCTGCTACACAAACCGCTGGCGCAATATTGCCTTGAAGAGCGTTTTCCATCACAGTCGTCTGATCTTCAATGGTCAGACCCGAGGTGCCGGTGTATTGAGCATTCTCCAAATAAACAGAACTGAAGTCTACCGGTGCCAACGTTCCATTGGGTACTCCTGCAAACAGAACCAACATGCCATCCGGTTTCATAAAGCTTGCAGACTCAGCCATGATGCTTGCATTCGGTACGCAGACCACTACATCATCAGCACCTTGCCCTTGACTCTGAGTTTTGACAAATTCCGGCAAAGTATCTTTGTTCTCCATTGGGTTAAAGGTCAGCAACCTGCAATTATTTGCTTCAGTTAACGGAGCAAATCGCTGCTTGATTTCAGACAGCCTCTGATCATTAATATCGGTCACAATAACGGTGCTAGGGCCGTCTTTCTTTTCAATGGCTCGCTGCACATGCATTTGTCCCATGGGCCCACCGGCACCAACAAAAACAGCTAAACCGCCAGTGCGCAGATCACAACGATTGCGAGCGTGACCGTAGGAATCAGAAATGTCTTCACCTTTATTGCCGACGAAGGCAACGTAGTCGTAATGCAATCGTCCCACGTCAGCATCTACCAGCCCATCCAGCGGCTTTTTGCCCACCATGTTCATGGTGCCGCGCCTGGCCACATATTTCGCAATTTCGGTGACTTCGCTTGAAAAACGAGGGTCTAGTACAACGACGTCATCAAAGCCGACACCATCGGTATATTCATCAACCAGACTTTTTAAATCGGAAATGATTACGTCATCACGAATGACCACCGTCTTGCATTTGCTTTCCGCCAGAGATCGGATGGATTCCGGTACATTAGTCAGTATTACCGTTTTCGGTGCTTCCAGCCCTTTGGAAAAGCCAAAAGCATTCTTGTCGCCTTTCCGACCGACAATCCACATGATGCCATCTTCTTTGGGTTCCAGACGCCGGCGCTGTGTATAGGATGCCCAAACGCAACCCCAGGGTTCCAGCAAGGCCGCTTCAACAAAGCCAAGCTGATTGGAAACCTTAAGCAGACAAGATCCGGCATCCGTCTCTAATACTTCCGGGCCGATCAGATGATACTGTATTAAGCCACCAGGTACGGTGTAACCATAGGCGGTGCTTTTGCCATTTTGATAGATATCCGGCTGCATGGCATAGCGTTCGCCCACGGTAAAATTGCTCTTTAGCGTTTTGCCGACTTTAATTACGGTTAAAGATGCTTCATGCCCCAGTCGTGTGGGTTCTTTTTTCAAATCCCGATTATAAAGTTTTGGGTGTTTGCCGCCTTGGGTAATTAATTTAACATCTGAAAAGCAAAGACTAACCGCATCAACTCGAACCAGAAGCTGGTCATCGTTTGGCTCAGGGATTTCAAAGCGTTCTGGCTGGCCGTTTTTGCCGATGTTTTCTACACCGGCACCGTAAAGGTTCCAGGTTAGTGTCGTCTCAGGGAGGCTTTGGTCAAGGTCCTGATATTTTTCGTATTGATCAGTCATTTTTTCCCTCTTGGATAATAAACTTCGTGAAATGGTTGGTGCTACAACAGATCGTCGTTCGTCTTATACAACTCCATAACGGCGTCTGAACTTTCCAGTTGTAACGCTTTGTTTGCTTTCTCTTGTAATTTACTGTAGCTCACTGAGCGGATAATATTTTTTACCGCCGCCACATTGGCTGGACTGACTGACAGTTCACTCACACCCAACCCGACCAGCAGTGTAGCGAGATTAGGGCTCGCAGCCGCATTGCCGCACACACCAACCCATTTACCATGAGCCTGGGCGGCTTTTACCGTTGTCTCAATCATGCTCACCAATGCGGGATGGTAACTGTCAGCTTCACAGCAAAGATCAGGATGAAGGCGATCTATGGCCAGCGTGTACTGTGTTAAATCATTTGAACCGATGGAAAAGAAATCCACTTCTTTCGCCAAATGCTCCGCAACCATCACCGCGGATGGCACCTCAATCATAATACCAAGCGGCAACTGGGGCGCGTTTAACTGCAAGCGAACACTCTCGGCAATATCTCGCGCTTTTTTCCACTCCGACATTCTACCGATCATGGGAAACATAATGTGCAGCCCGGTTGATCCGGTTGTCTCTTTCTGCCAGATCGCTGTCTTGTAAATGGCTTCAAGTTGACGCCTGAACATGTCTTCATATTTGAACGACAGGCGAATCCCTCGCATACCCAGGAAAGGGTTATTTTCATGCGGGATATGCAGCCAGGACACAGGCTTGTCTCCACCAATATCCGCCGTACGCACGATCAACTGGCGACTGCCAAGTTCCTCGACGATAACTTTTAAACTATCGCTTTGCTCCTCAACGGTTGGTTCCGCAGTGGAAGATTCAAAAAGAAACTCGGTCCTTAACAACCCCACACCTTCACCACCATTTTCTAAAACAAGTTTCGCATCTTCCGGTTTGGCGATATTGCAAACGACATCGATGTGCCGACCATCCAGCGTTTCAGCGGCCTTATGCTTTTGTGCGTCTTCCGCTTTGCGGATCTGTTCCCACTGCTCAATCCATTGCACCCCCTTTTTCTGCGTTGATTCATCCGGATCAACGTAAATGGAAGATGCCTGTGGATCGACAATAATCAATTCACCATCCTCAATGTTCTCCAGCCCTCCCTCGCCCAGGCCAACCACTGCCGGAATTCCTAAGGCTCGGGCAAGGATCGCCATATGACTGTTGGGACCGCCAAGCTCCGTACAGATGCCGCGAACCTTCAGACCATGCAATCCGGCTGTTTGTGACGGCGTTAGATCCTTTGCCATTAAAATGAAATCAGTTTGCGGATATTCAACTGCTGAAACAGCCGGTACCATCAAAGCCAATACCCGATCACGCACATCAATTAGATCCGCAATCCTTGCCTTCAGGCGCTCGTTGTCAACTGTTTTTAATGACTCGACCTGCTTTTCAATAGCTTTATGAAAAGACCAGGCAGCAGTCTTACCATTTACAATGAACTTTTCACTGTCGGTTAATACCAGTTCATCCTGCAACAATTGCTTTTGAGCTTGCAAAATGGCGGCTTCATTTGGCGCCCTGCTTTGCAGGTTGGCTTTCAGTTCATCCAGTTGCCGGGCAGCTTCGGTCAGGGCAGTGCTAAAACGGTTGGCTTCCTCTTTGGGGTCTTGTGCATTCTCCTCAAATTTCATCTTTCCTGCCTGCAATCGAAATGCAGGTGCCATCGTAATACCAGGTGATGCAGCGGAACCACTTATAGTCATACGACACTGAACATCGGGTAGAGATGATAAAACGGTCAGAGGATGATAAGACGCAGTAGCCTGTTCCTCCTCATTGTCCAGCCCCTGACGAATCATTTCAGCCAGAACTTGAACGGCCTGTTCCGCCTCAGGCCCTTCCGCGGATATTGTCAGAACATCGCCGTGATTAGCGCCCATGGACAAAAGTGATGCCATGGACTTAGCAATTGCTGTCCTCTGATCGTTGCGAATGCGGATATCTGTGCCTGAAAATTTGGCAGCTTGTTCTGAAATCAAGCTGGCAGGACGGGCATGCATACCCTCAACATCAACAACCTGTGCCTGAGCGACAACTGAATAATCATCCTGTTGTACCGGTGCAATCTGCTCCTTTGCGTTTAGCGCATGCAAAATATCGTTTTTATTGGTTGTGGTTGCCAGTTGTTCGGCTACTGCCTCATCTATGACCACATTGGTCAAACGCTGAAGCAGGCTCAAATGATCCTTGCCTTTTGCTGCAATACCGACGATCAAGCGAGCCACGTCTCCCTCGGTATTCCAGACGACACCTTGCGGTGCCTGCACAATAAAAACACCGGTTTGAATAACCTGCTGCTTTGCTTCATTGACACCGTGTGGGATAGCTACGCCATTAATCAGATAGGTGCTGACTTTTTCTTCACGCGCAAGCAATGCACCCAAATAGTCTCCATTGACGAGACCTAAAGAGGACAAGTTTTGAGAAACCAGTTCGAGTACATCATTTTTCGTCGTTACTTGAGCATTTAATAAAATCTGTTGTGGACTGACCGTCAGAGTATCTTCTGCGGCAGCTTGGTTATTTAGCGACACAGGTGCCTGAACAACCTCTTCAGGTAATTCAGGTTTCTGGATGATCTTGGCTACCAGCTCATCATAGAAGCCAGCGTCCATAAAGTTATCAATGCTGAAATGCTGTGCACTCGGCAATTTAGACCGCGCTCGATCAGTCAATTCTTTTTGGGTAATGACGATGTCCGCATCTTTTAGATCATTAATCGCTGCGTTGGTAACCTCAATATTTAAGCCAGCATCATTAATTTTGCCACGCAATACTGTTGCTCCCATGGCTGAAGATCCCATGCCAGCATCGCAAGCCACTATAATTGATCGAACATTGCCCGCCACGACGGGGGCCGCCTGACCTTTTGCCTGGGCCTTGCTTGAGGCGACAGCAGCTTTGGCGGCTTCCAGGTCATCAATTTCCGAAGCGTCCTTGCGAATGATTACCGATCCAATTAGAAACGAAGTGACGGCAGAAACTGCAATGGAACCTAAGGTTAAGACAATACCCATTCCTTTTGTGGACATCAGGGCTAAAGCAAAAACAGAACCGGGAGACGGCGGGCCGACAAGGCCGTTGCCGGTGACCATATTAAAACCAACACCCACCATACCGGCACAGATCACAGCAATAATCAATCTGGGTTTCATTAAAACATAAGGAAAATAAATCTCATGGATGCCACCAAAAAAATGAATGATAGCCGCACCATAGGCTGACTTTTGTGCCGTACCTTTGCCCGCAACCATATAAGCCAGAAGAATACCCAGGCCAGGACCTGGATTGGTTTCTATTAGAAAGTAAATAGAAGATCCAACTTTAGCCGCCTGATCCGCGCCCAAAGGCGTGAAGACACCATGGTTGATGGCATTGTTTAAAAACAGAATTTTTGCGGGTTCCACAATGATTGACACAAGAGGCAATAGAGACTTGCTTACAATCCAGCCCACACCTGCCGCCAGTGCATTGGTAACTGAAGAAACGACCGGGCCAATTACTGCGTAGGCAATTAAGGCTACCACCATGGAGATAATGCCAAGAGAGAAGTTGTTGACCAGCATTTCAAACCCGGGTTTGATTTTGCCGTGAACCTGCTGGTCAAATTTGGTTATTGCCAGACCGCCTAATGGACCGGCAATCATGGCTCCCAGAAACATCGGAATGCCACTGCCGACAATAACCCCCATGGTCGTAACGGTTCCTGCTACAGCTCCACGGTCTCCACCGACCATCTTGCCACCGGAATAGCCAATCAAAAGCGGTAACAGGTAATTAATCATGGGACCAACCAGTGACGCTAATTTTTCATTCGGCAACCAACCGGTTGGTATAAACAGCGCAGTAATCAACCCCCAAGCGATAAATGCACCAATGTTTGGCATTACCATACCACTTAAAAACCGTCCAAAGGACTGGACACCTACTTTCAAAGTATTACCAGACATAAACGTACCTCACTAGTTACATGGTTGTTAAATTATCCATATTCAAACCCCAGGCGATAAATGCACCAATGTTGGGGGTGATCATCCCGGCCAGGAAGCCGCCAAATCTTTGAAATGTCTCTTTCATTCCAAGGCCTTCTTTTTGAATGGGTTTTGTGGGGTGGTGAATCCTCAATCGTTGAACGATATGTAATCGTTTTCAGTTTTTGTGTCAATATATTTTTTTATTTAATTTTTAATTTTTTTGTAAAATTTTTAAAATATTGTAATAGTTCACTTTTTTGGCTATAGTTCGCTGAACTGTCTCTCCGGCCCAATTAAATAAATCAGTAAACGTTTACATTTATCGTAATTGATTTTATATTTTATATGTAAAATTAACAATGGTATGAATAGAGGATTGGCATGATTGATCCATTCCCACGGTCCGAAAATCAGAATAAATTACCAAAACAATCTCTTGTGGATCCCATCCGTCATCACCGCATCAACAGGCAATCTGGTAAAATTATGTTATATATCAAAAGGTTACTTGGCAATGGAGAGTTTTTTGTCAAAAAAGGGTCGATGGGAAAAGGCTGATTCGAATTGACAATGAGTGTGAAAACGTTTACATTGTGGCTGTTTAAATTTAGTGAAACCCTAAGATAATCAGGAGTTTGACCCTATTATGGTGAAGATAAAAGACGTTGCCGATGCAGCGGGCGTATCAACAGCGACCGTGTCACGAGTTTTGGCGAACAAGCCCCATGTGCGCCAAGAGGTTAAAGCCCGTGTGATGAAAGTGGTAAAAAAGCTGAATTACAGTCCCAACCGCGTCGCCCGCAGTCTTCGATCCCAAAAATCAACCATTATCGGACTGATTGTTTCCGATATTGAAAATCCATTCTTTCAACAGGTCGGTCGGGCCGTTGAAGATGCCGCACACGAGCAGGGCTATAGCGTGATGCTCTGTAATAATGACGAAGATCCCGACAAAGAACAGCGGTATCTGCATCTGATACGTGATGAAAACCTTGCCGGTATTATTTTATCTCCAACCCGTCAAACCGCCGATAATTTTTCAGCAACATCCGAGTTGAATATCCCTATGGTGGTTTTTGACCGACGAGTGAGCAATGCAGAAGTCGATAATATAATAATTGATAATGTGCAGGCGTCCCAAACCATCACAACCCATCTCATTGAGCATGGCTATCGCCGCATCGGTGCCATTTTTGGCATAGGCAGCACCACCGGCCGGGAACGGCGGGAGGGCTTTGTGCAGGCGCTGAAAGCCCATGATCTGCAGCCATCCTCCGACTTGGTCAAGTATGCCAACCCCAGGGAGGATGACGGCTTCAACACGACCCTGAAATTGTTACAGCTGCCCGAACCCCCCGAGGCCATCCTGACCAGCAACAGTCTCTTGGCAGCCGGGGCACTACGTGCCCTTCGGGAAAGCAAAAAAGCAACTCCAGAGGAAGTCGCCTTTGCCAGTTTTGACGAAACCACCTGGTCCAAACTTGTCACACCGGCCCTAACAGTAATCGAGCAGCCCACCTATGAAATCGGCCGCACGGCTACCGAGTTACTCATAAAAAGAATTCAGGATCCGACTCGCTCAACTCGGGAGGTTACGCTGAAGGGCAGATTAATCGTCCGTCGATCTTGTGGCTGTCAGGGATAAAAAGTCACTCAACTTGCTCTAAGTCGGAATCTTTTTTAATGGAATTCCATTGCCTTGACAAACCACTTGAAATCTCATACTTTCTAATTAAAACGATCTTTGAAAAAGCAAAATAGGCTTTTTTGCCTCAACACTCGATTCCCTTCCCTTATTGCTTTGAGCATTGAGCCAACTCATGGGGGCGAAACGGCTTCGACGGGGACAAAGAAGCTCAGGCTGCATACCGAGCATCCTGCCAGCTCGTAAATCCGGTGGGGCTTTAAACATAATCGCAGATGATTATGCCTATGCCGTAGCTGCTTAAGCTACCGTCCTGCCGGGCTACTCCTGCGGGTCCGGTAAGGGCGTCGACTAGCGGGATAGCCGATCCTGGATGCCTGTACCAGGTGAGGCGAAATTTTCACAGGCTGGCTTTCGTGGATATCCCGGCCTGGAGGAGCTCCAGAAAGCAAGATTCAATATTCAGGACAAGTATGTAGATGTCTGAGTGGAATGTTTTCGGACGCGGGTTCGACTCCCGCCGCCTCCACCATTTATTTGTAATAAAATCAATATTAATTAACGTCTTTGAAATGTTGTTCGGTGTGTTCGTGTTTTATTTTTCCTTCACAAACTCGACCAATTCACCGGTTTTTTCTTGTGAAGCTGCTTGATGGCAACGGTCACTTTTAGGGACTCTGTCCGCTTGGGCTGAAAATATCGTTCAAAGGCCTTGTTCGTGGCAGAACCAGTCCCTCCCCTCTTGATTTGCTCAGGAGTCAACAATTCTCCCAACGCCGAGGCGGTCGAATGCTTTGTCCCGCCATATAAATCGACACCTTCAATGCCAAGATTGGCACACGCTTTGTCCCACCATTTTTTAAAATATTTTGGGCCGAATTGTTCTCCGGCATTCACCCCCGACCTTCCAGACACATGGCGGAAAAAATAAAGATCGGGATTTATCGATGTCGGAAAACGTTTTAGCAATTCAATGTCTTCAGGATCAAGATGGGCAAATTTCCCCTGTTTCTTTGACCCCTCCTTCGGGTGGGGTATGTGGATGAAGCCTGGCTCGAGATTGATATCCCTTCGAACATTCCGCATCTCGCCCGGACGAATTTTTATGTAGGTGGCCAGCAGTTATGCCAGCCAATTTTCGGATGTCATGAATGCGCTTGACCTCGTTTATAATTGATTGCTGCAATTCGATGCTGACGATGTTGCGCCACCCGAGTTCGAGCTCAATCTCTGGAAAATCTGGAAATCCAATCGATTTTTCCCGTCTGCAGACCCAATTAAAAAACTGATGCAAACAGGATTTCATGTTGTGGCGTGTTTTATCGGAAATTTCATCGCCTTTTGGTGTCCGGTGATCATCCAATAAAAAATCCTCAACCTCTGCAGTACCGATTGTCTTGATATTCCGCTGCCCCCATTCATCAATGGCCTTGCCAATAAAATTCTTGTATGTCTGAAGGGTCTTTGGCTTGATCTTGGTTCTCATTTTCTGCTCGAGCCATTTTTGGGCAAGGTTTTCAAACCCGGGGGGATTGTCCTTTCGATAATCGCGAACGTCAAAAGTTCCCTTGTCGTTTTCAAACCTCAGGCCCGTCAAAAATCGCTCGGCGTCGTGATAATGAGTAAAGCGCTTGGTGATAGATCTTCCAAACCGAACAATGAATTTATTCGCAGCGGCTATCTCGGGGTGCCTTCTGCAAAACAAACCACCTCGTTTTTCGTCATGATAAAAAATACCACCGCATAACGGGCACTTATCCTCGGAATATATTCGCCCTTTCATACATCTCCCCCAATTTTGATGTTGAACCATCTTAGCGAAAACTGGTCCGCTGTCAACAAACGAATCATTTGGCATTGTTGGCCTCCCCGGCCTCGGGAGGTAACTTATTGGTGGTCTTGGAGAAGACCGGCAATTATGTATTGATTGTGCGGTAATTGGGTGGGATCGGCTCCGATGAAAACGGAGGCCGGTAAGTGTGTTAAGGTTCCGAGACCTTTATTGAAATTTTAAATTGATCGATGCATCAAGATGATGTCGACCCTGTTTATAATTATGTTGACCAAACGGAAGAAAGAGTGCATTATTATAATAATATTAATAACTTTGACGCCACTCAGGACATGTTAAACCTTTTTGCCCAAATCGAAGCCAGCTTGAAGACCGAGTTTGAGGGAAAACAGCTGGCCTGCATCTCGAAGCTCGTTTTCTATTGCGGTGTCCGGGCCAAAGAAATTCCGGAGCTGAGGATTCGGGACGTGATCCGGAAAAGACGGGGAAATCATCAGCAAGATAAAGTTCAAGGGTGGTCGTGACATCAACTTAAACGGCGCCGCGGTTGAGGCAGTCAGAAAATACGTTGACGACCTTCGCCATCGAAATCCGTCATTTATGCAAGTCGGTAAGCCGCTGTTTCCGGATTATCCAAATATCGATAAATTAAAGCGCGACTGGAAAAGGTTCGGCACCGATTGCCGGTCAATAAAAGAGGCGGGTTATGTTCATTATCGTTACAACGAGAGACGGAAGGGGGCGGTGGACCCCGAAGGCTGGACAGCCTGAAGGGGTAGATAAGCTCTAAGCCGATTCGAAACCGGAGACATCAGGCCGCCTCCGCGAATGGATGAGGAAGGCCGTAGTAAACCTCATCCGGGGTCAAGTTGTCAAGTGATTGGTGAAAGCGCTCTCTGTTATAAAAATTAAACCAATAACGCAGGCCGTCCCGAAGTTCGGATCCACTGCCAAAAGAGTGAAGGTATACGTAGTGGTGTTTGAGCTGTCCACCACAGCCGCTCTATGAAAATATTGTCCTGGCACCGACCCCGTCCATCCATGCTGACGGTGATGCCGTGGTTTTGAAGCAAACCCGTAAATGCCTCGCTGGTAAACTGAGCGCCCTGATCGGTATTGAAAATTTCCGGAGCGCCGTAACGCTTGACAGCCTCGGCGAGTGCCTCGACACAGAAGTCGGCCTCCAGAGTGTTGGACAACCGCCAGGAGAGCACCTTGCGGCTGTGCCAGTCCATGACCGCTACCAGGTACATGAAACCCCGGCTCATCGGGATGTACGTTATATCGGCCGCCCATACCTGGTTCGGCCGGTCAATTGTCAAGCCCCGCAGCAGGTACGGGTAGATCTTGTGCTGCGGATGCGGCCGGCTGGTCTTGGGCTTTGGGTAAATGGCCTCCAGACCCATAAGCCGCATCAAACGCTGAACACGCTTCCGATTGATTTTATAGCCCAGCCTGCGCAGATGGTTTCTCATCGAGCGTGACCCCCAGGTGGGGGTCTTGAGGTACTGTTCGTCGATGAGCCGCATCAGCTCCAGATCCTCGGCCTTAATGGGTACGGGCCGATAGTAAAACGAGGATCGGTTGATGGTCAGCAGCCGGCACTGATTGGCTATGCTCAGCTCGGGCTGATTCGGATCGACCATCTGCTTTCGCTGCTTCAGGCTTACAGACTGAGCTTTTTGGACAAAAAATCGCGTTCCACCTGTAGCCGGCCGATTTGCTTGTAGAGTTCGTCCACGTGCTCCTCGGTCTGCTTTCTGGACTTTTGTCCCTTGTCGAAAATATCGGGAGCACCTTCTAACAGAGTGCGCTTCCAAGCGGCGATCATGGTCGGGTGCACCCCGAACCTGGCGGCCAGTTCAGATATGGTTTCTTCGTTCTTCAAGGCCGCCAGCGCGACCTTGGCCTTGAACTCGGGGTTGTACCTTTTGCGCTTGTTGCTCATTGTCAGATCCTCTCTAATTTTTAGGCTGACTCAGAGCTTACCACATTGTCCAGTTTTTGGGGACCACCGCCGGGAATCAGTGACGCCCTGGTTAATAAAAAAGGTGGCGAGCAGCTCCGTGTGACAACCAGGCAATTCAGGGCGGTTGTAACAGGGAATAAAATCCCGGCCGGGGTGCCCGTTGATAATCGGTGCGTTGATGCAATTGTGAGGCTATATGACGAAGCGCAAAACCTGGACAAAAGCGCTCCTAATGCCTCTGAAAGCGCTTACAGCATAATGGAAAGATTTGAAGGCCTGAACAGGATACGGAGCGATGAGGTCCGCGAAAGATACGATGGGTTCAGGTCACGATTTGTAAAAATGCTTAGGCCTTATTTGAAATGAAGTGTCGGTAAAGGAGTTTGGATAGCACTGTGGGAATGATTTGATTGGCAACAACAATTGTCATTTTAGTATCTGTAAGTATGTGGTTTTTTGATATTGGTATGATTACCATCTATCCGGTTTGTCAGCGGCTACAATATATAGTCTCCGCTCTGATTCATTATCACCCCAGATAGGGGCAAGATAAGTGTAGCAATGTAACACGATTTGGTATTGACACATAGGTTACTATTAAGTTATCCATTGTTTGGGAAATCTCAATCGTTACCGACTTCCAGTGCTACCTGATGCTTGACGCTCTCTCGATCGCACTGCCATCATTTTCAGCTGCCTCATTCATTTCTCATAGACACCACAATTGCTCCCCTTTCTGTCGTAATTAGCAAGCCCGGTATCTTCAATTTTGCTATTGTCTCATAGCTGTTCATCATTCTCATATTAGAAAAGGGGTGATGCCTTTTTAATGACCAAACCATTGTAATATAAAAAACCATGTTAAATTTACGGCCTCGGTGCCCTTTGAAAGGTTTCCTCAACTCAAAGAGATGATCGAGCAGCGCAAACGCTGGCACAGGATCGATAAAAAATGGTCCTTTTTTGAAACTCAGTGGAAACCCAAATCCTGGGATGATGCCTTTCGGTTCATATTCACTCGTAAGAAAACCAAAAAACAACATAAAGGCCCTTTACAGTTGGACCTGTTTGAACCGCGCGATTTTAATTACGACTACAAGGTCATTGTGACCAACAAGGGCGAATCGGCCAAAAGCGTGGTTCTGTTTCATAACGGCCGTGGTGGTCAGGAGGCCATCTTCGGCGATGCGAAAAACGATACCGCCCTCGACGCGATCGCCACCAAGAAACTGGCCGGCAATCAAATATTTACCCTCTGCGCGATGATGGCCCACAACCTGTCACGCGAATTGCAGATGATCGCCGCCCCACCGGCTCCCCGGGCACTTCCGAAGCGACCTGCCGCCTGGAGCTTTGAAAGATTGGATACGCTGAGACATCGCATCATCCAAAGAGCGGGTCGTCTTACGCGGCCGCAAGGTGAACTCACCCTCACAATGAGTGCCAACCACGCCGTCAGAAAAGATCTGCTTCACTTCCTCGATGTGTTGCAGAAATCAGCGTGATCGAACTGAAGTAAAAATTTAAAAACTTTTGCAACGCTGGGGCTTAATTTTCTTGACTAATCAGGGAAATATGGTAGGAATATGGAGTCGATATACAAATTGCCAGTGTATTTCAGACAGACGCCAAAAAACAGCAAACCCAAAAGCCTGGTTGCTCATCGTATCGCGATGAGTAACTAATGTTCGCCAAATATAATAAATCGTGTGAAAAGTAAGATATGGATCAGAAAATTTTGGTTCCTCCCGTGCTAGTTTTCCAAATGGGAAAAGTAGGCTCTTCTTCGCTCGAAGCGACTCTTAATGGCATTTGGAAAGGATTCGTGGTTCATGCCCACATTGAAAAAGACATTCCTCAAAGAGTCATTAATCTTGTTAGAATTCGGCGTGCTCTCAGACTTCCGACCTATTTGATCTGTCCTATAAGAGAGCCCTTATCGCGCAATGTTTCTGCATTCTTTCAGAACTGGAAGCGGGATACTGGGATCGAATATAAAATAAAGGCTTGGAGTATAGAAGAAGTTACCGAACTCTTCCTAAACGGGTGTCGCCATAATGTCTTCATTGAGTTTTTCGAAAAGACTTTCCGTCCGTTTACAGGAATCGATGTTTTTGACGAAGATTTTCCGATTGAAAGAAAGTGGAAGGTCTATAGAAAGAACGGACTAAAAGCTTTAGTTTATCGGTCGGATCTACCTCGCTCTTCTCAACTTGAGATCGTTTCCGATTTCTTATCTCTACATCCGCCATTGAAAGCTTTTATAGAAAAAAACATCTCTGAACAGAAAGAATATTCTGCGACCTATAACCGCTTCAAGGAACATGGATTTCTTCCAGAAGTATACCTCCGAATTATGTGCGAATCTCGGACATGTAAACACTTCTGGTCGAAAACAGAAATTGAAGCATTTAAAGCAAATTGGAGGGCGAACAAAGCTAATGCAGCCGACGTAAAAAACCGCGCGGCTGATTAGTGGCGTTACCCCAACAAGCGGGACATATACAATATTTTGTGCCTATCCTAAAAATTCCTAAGGTTTTGATATGTTAATTTACCTGCAAAGGAATATGTGTGGCTATAATCGGTGATAACTCCAACGCATCAACGGTGTAAGTGGCTTCCGAAAAATTGTGATACCACCCTGTCAAACGAGGTTCTGACTCATTTCTCAATTCTGTCAATTCACGTATAGGTGAGGACAATTTATCATTGGGACGTGGCTTTTACCGTGATAACTTTTACCAGATTAACAATCAATTTTAACTGAGATTTGTTATGACGCGTGTTCGCTCGTTAGGGGGCGAGCCACTCGCTCCGCACACGTCAGGTATCCCTGAAGTATCCTCATTAAATCTTATCTAACTGTTATTATACATAATATTTTATAGGTCAACAGGTTCGACTCCCGCCGCCTCCACCATTTATTTCTCAATCTTTTCAAGCACTTCAAAATCCGACCCATCTGACTCTGGTAGGATCCTGGTAGAATTCCAGGCTCTTTCCAGGCGGGAGCCATCGTCTGCAGCCGGAGTATGGCGGTAATAATGGTCCACAATCATCCGCGTTGTTGTATGCCCAACCTGCTGCTGAATGAAGCTCATCCGTTCGTTTTCATCCAATGCGTTGGTGATAAATGATGCCCTGGTATACATATATTTTCATAGCAACTATCCATGGTGCACGATTAGGTCGACCCTCACCGCTGCGATGGGGTCAAAAGTGCAAAAATAATTGTCATTAATCGGGGCAGAGATGCCGGCATCTTAATATTTTCATTCTGATTCAGTTTCCATGCCTTTTCTTCGATCATTACCATTTCTTCTGTCCTTCCCAGATCTTCTCTCAGAAATAACCGAACATACGAATTGACGTGTCTCAGAATCGTATCTAAAGATCAAACAATTCTTTTGATTTGGTTTGTTCATGTTGCCTCCTTAATACCTGCTTCTTTGCTTATATGAGGCATTTAAGGCTGACACCACATAGTGGTAGTTACTTGCAACACTAAATATCAATTTAACCGCTGTCAATAAAGGCTAACCATTCGTTATCAATTGGATACAACCACCTTTTTATTACCGCTTTATTACCGCGCATGGCCATGGCGATGGATCCTGAAGGCTGGACAGCCTGAAGGGGTAGATAAGCTCTAAGCCGCCCTTAATCAAGGGCTAAAAAGTGCGAAACAATCAGAGAATATTAATCGGGCCACCGGAGCCGGACGGCTTATGCTGTTTGATGGGATTCGCACTCCCAGCCCCTCCAGTGGCCCTTTTTTTTCGAGGGGTGAAAAATGGATCGACTGTTTAGATGGCTCGAGAAACGGGTGGTGGATTACTGAGATATGCGGGCATTGCATCGCATGAAGCGGGAGTTGCGCCGATCTGTCATGTTAATGTGAGAAAAGAGGCAATTGAATTATAAATTCTGGTTCGACTCCCGCCGCATTAACATATATTTTCAGTTACTTATATACTTTTACGGTACTTTCCCTAAACCTTTCCCAAACCATCTTTTCAAGGAAGGCATTGTTTTATGGTTCATGTCAGTCTCGGTAAAAATATTTATGTTTTTTAGCATAGTCCCCCCGCACGTCCTATCCGATGAAATCTTTGCCAAAAAACTCAAGGATCATGTCTCTGTCTTTTTCGAGATACTTGACGTATCTTCCGTACGTTTCAAAGACCATCTCTTTTGAGCCGTGTCCCATCAGGTGGACAAGCTTGTTTTTGTCAATACCAATCGGCAGGGCCAAAGCCGCAAATGTGTGCCGCAATGCATAGGGTCATAAATAAGGAATGCTTGCATAATATGCTACGTTTTTTAGGTTTTTCCGGGGAGTACACCCATGTTTTCTTTGGCCTGGTCATCTGCCTATCCTCTGCCTTAATTCTGTGATATGAGTCTCCTCAGGCTTTCGATCATCGGACAGCCGATCATATCCGACTTGACCGAAAACGGCTTCTCCGAATGTGCGGATGCCTGACTCCATGTCCCCGCGCTTGAACGCTCTACTGGCTGGAGCCACACCCGACACGCCAAACTTGAAGATGGCTGCCGCTGTGCGTGGCCTGGTTATCAAAAGATTCATAAGTTCCAATGGATTTGGATTGTTACTGACGAAAAGCGTTATCGCCGGTGGCTCTGTCAAGACGAGACTGCGTAAGAGATGCGGCTCCTGCAAGGTGAGCAGCAGGCAGAGAAAGGCACCGTAAGAGTGGCCGACGAGGTGTGCAGGCTTGGCATCTATCGAATGACTAACCTTCTTCAAGTCGTTCACATGCAGGAGCATCGAATAGCCGACGCCGTCCGAGATCGGTTGGTTCGGCCAGTGATAACGTCGGCTGTAAGTGATGGTGCGAAAGTGCTTCGAAAATGCGTCCTGTTGGAAATGCCATGTACGGTAGTCGCTTGCCGATCCATGAACTAGCAATAGCGGTTCACCCGTACCTTGTTCAGTGTATTCCAGCTCATCTTTATCGATATTCATGCTTATAAAACGTTAACCTTTATCATTTTAGCTCACTTCATCCCGTGTGATAATTATTGCTCAGGCGGCTGCCAAAAAGAACCCATTCCCTTTAAGACACCCATAAATTCCATTAGATAACCCTGCATGCGGGTAGCGTAGTCAGGATCTAATCGTCTCGTAAAAAGGTTACCGGAAAAAAGTCCAACTATATCGGAAAGCTTGTTAATTCCTTCTTCCGTACCCGCCTTAAATCCGCTCCAATTCCGAACATGCCCTTCCGACCGGAAGAGATTCATGGTGCTTCAGGCGTAAGGCAGGTTGTTGAACCAATCCCTGAAGGGGACCGACGTATATCCCACTATTCCTTCCGGCTCGGCTTTCTGGATCGATCCGTCCCTCATTTCAACCCCAATTTGAGAGCCGCAATCCAGACAGGGCGCTTCGACCTTCACCGTTTTTCCTGGAAAGAGCCAGCTGACCGCCAGCGACTCGAATCCTCACTGGCCGAACCATTTCTGCTGGCCGTCTACAGTGATGCGGTATTGGGTTGGAAGGTTGCTAAATGGCGGAAACGAGCCGATGTAGTCTGTATTAGGAAACAACCAAGCGGGAAAGGGAAATCCGGGTGAAAAAAGTTCGTGTAGCGCTTTTCGCCCCTCCTCTACCGGTACCTCCAATTCGGCTGCGATTTCTGTATAATGAGGTGCCTGTCCGGTTTCCATCATGCGTTTCATGATAATCTGGAAAACTCTGTCCAATTGATTGGGTGTACTCATATGGCCTCCTTTCAGGGTTGATTCGAAATGGTCACCCTTTGAAGGGCTTGCATGACCAGTTGACAACAAGTAACAAAAAACTGCGACCGAAGAGGCAGAGGTTGTATGGTGAGGCAAATCCAAGTTTAAGTGCCGAAATTGCCGCTTAGCCTCTTATGAGCTGATTATTTTTCTAACGTCCTCAAGTCCCAAGGCGTTACCGCCAACACCCCAGTTTCCGCTTTTAACCTCACTGACAATAACCCACGTGACGTCCCGCAGTTTCTCACTGGTTACTGTCGTTACGGTATCGGTTATCCTCTGAATAAGTTCCTTTGTCTGGTCTTTTGTGAGTTCATCTTCAAAAACTTTTACTTCAACAAATGGCATGTTTCACCTCCCAAATTTAGGTAATTAAACTCAAATAGTGCTTTAAAACTAAGGCACTGGCTTAATGTTCTGGTTGATATGGAAGAAATTACTTGGATCATAGGTTGACTTGACTTCTTTCAGGCGGGCATAGTTGGCTCCGTAGGTCGCTTGAATGCGATCCTGGCCCTCTTCCATCATGAAGTTGATGTAGGAGGCTCCTGCTGAGTAAGGATGCAGGGCCTCCCAATAGTTACGAGCCCAATTTTTTATTTTATCCCTATTTTCCGGGTCTGCATCCACACCGGCTATCACCATGGACCAATGCGCTTCGCGGAAGTTCCAGGCTGTGGCTTTCTTATGAAGTTGGTGAACCGCGCCATCAATGGGATAAAGATGCATTAACGAAAGGCTCGTCGGCACCTCGCCGAAACGAAGATGTCCATCAATCGCCGAGTCAGTGATATCGTTTACGAAATCTCCTTTCCAATACCACTGTAGGCCAGGCGGATAAAGCCCATCGAAAAGGCTGTTCAGCATCGGATAGGGAAGTGGCCCCACGTGCTCAAAAAGCGGTTCGGCTGCATTTCGAGCCAATTTGATTGCACTTTCGGCTTGTTCCTGAGATCCTGTTGCAGCACCAGACCAGTCCGCAGACCTTGCGACCATGGATCTCTTCAGGAAATGGTGGCCCGGAGGGTACCTCAGCGATCAGATAAAAGGCATAGAGATCCTCAGGTGCCTTGGGCATCCAGTTACGATACCAGCTCAAGGTATCTGCCAGCTTATGTATTGGCCAGAACATAGGCCCTCCGATTACGGTATCCACTGGATGCAACCGGTATTTAAATGATGTGACCACGCCGAAGTTGCCACCCCCTCCGCGCAGAGCCCAGAAGAGTTCTGGATTTTCATCCTGATTGGCGTGCACTAGCCGCCCGTCGGACAATACGACATCTGCGCTCAACAGGTTGTCAATTGTCAGGCCGTATTTGCGGCTCAAGTAACCGTGACCGCCACCGAGGGTCAGACCGCCAACACCGGTCGTAGAAATAACCCCAGACACCGTAGCCATACCAAATGCATGCGTGGCGTGGTCAACATCCCCCCAACAGCAACCCGGTTCGATCCGTGCTGTTTTCCCTTCGGGATCTATATGTATACCCTTCATTGCGGAGAGATCGATAACAAGCCCATCGTCCACGAGGGCCAGACCGGGACCGTTGTGGCCTCCTCCGCGAATGGCGGTGTCCAGATCGTTAGCACGTCCAAATTTTACGGCTGTAATTACATCGGCAACATTTGTGCAGCGTGCGATGATACGCGGGTGTTTGTCCATCATTGCATTATAAATCAGTCTGGCCTCATCGTAGCCGTCATCACCGGGCTGGAATATTGGACCACGAAAATTCTCCCCTAATTGTTCAATTGTTATTTTTTCAGTCATGGCAGACCTCGTTATCAAATTATTCTAATCACTAATCCAGACTGTGGATTACCCAAGAAAATGCAATGGGGTTAGGACTGTATTTGGACCGCAATATGATAGTATATTTGTGGCCAACGCATGGAATTCAAACCGTCATTCTTCTCATCTCTTGAAGGAGTAAGCAGCTGCAGCATTTGTGCGCTATCATTTATTGCGAAGGCGACTGTAGAAACTGAGAGGTTTGCGAAACGGGAAATTTGGTTAGCTTTCCATTGCAATTAATGAAGGTTAACCCATGGTACATTTATTTGTTTGTGATCATACGTATTTAGACATAATTCAAGAATGTCAACCTTCACTATACGAAAAAAAGATTCGGGAACTTGAAGAGGATAGTGCTCAATTTATTCGTTGTTAGGAATAATTAGCATTTGTGGCAACTCTTCGATTTAAAAACCAAAGCGATTGGCGATGCCTCCCTTTGATGGCTTGATGCCTCCAAAACGAGGTCGAGCTCACATCCATCCTTTGCGCTTAAAATAGAGATAGGAAATAAATGAAGAGGTTACCATCAAAAGAATCACAAGGGGATACCCATATTGGGTGGATAGCTCCGGCATGAACCGGAAATTCATTCCATAAATGCTGGCGATGAGTGTCGGCGGCAGAAAAAAGACCGCAGCTACCGACAAGAGCCTGATGATTTCATTTTGTTCGATGTTGATCATGCCGAGAGTCGCGTCCAGGAGAAAGTTGATCTTGCTGGACATAAAGGAGGTATGATCGGCAAGCGAGGCAAGATCCCTGCGAATCTCCCTTAACATTTCCATAAGATGTTTGTTCTTGGGTTGATGGGCGACGGCCTGATTCATGTAATTGGCCATCCGGTTTATGCTTACCAGGCTCTCTCGCATGGTCGAGAATTGATTTCCCTCCATGCCGATGTCTTTGAGCGTTTCGTGATGATCGATCCTTGTAGGTGAATCCTTGTCGTTTCCGGTAAAAATCAGCTTTGCAATTCTCTCCACCTCGGCACTATGGAGTTCCAGAATATCGGCCATTCGATCGATCAAGGTTTCCAGCAATCCGATCATAACGTCCATGCTTGACGAGAATGGACTACCAGTCCGCTTGAGCCTAGCCGCGAAGGAATCGAATGGCTTTGGGTTAAGATACCTTACAGTGGCCAGAAATCTGTCGGCAAGAATAAATGTGATGGCCGAAACCTCCATATGGTCGATGTCAGGATTAGTGATTATGGAAGCTGTCATGAAGTAAGTGTCGTTTTCCCGGTAAAGTCGGCTTGTCGCCTCGATTTCCTGCATCTCGGCCCTGGATGGAATTTCGATTTCAAGGCGAGTTTGAACTTCTTCGATTTCCTGCAAAGTAGGTGAGATCAGATCAACCCAGATGTTGTCTTTGGAAAAGTTTTCCTGCGTTTCTATGGAAACTTCCTGCCATAGGTCCTCTGATCTATGAAAGACACGTATCATGTGACCTCCCGGAAAACAAAACTCGATTAGATGGAAAAAATAATTTTCGCTTGTACTGATCACAAAACAGATGACAAACAAACACCGTTACAATTCTTTAGGAGGTTGTGTTTGTATTGAGCAGGTCGCCAGACGCCTGGCTTTCAGCCGACTATTGGACAGGCTCGTTAGGTCCTTTAGGTTAAATAAAATATGCGGCTATGTTTGCGTTTGTTATGAAGGAATTTTTTGAGAGCTTAAAATTTAGACCTAAGGGCAAGAAATGTCAAGTAGAATTAATTGGTTACGCTAATGGAAGGTTATCAAAAGGCAATACAGCGATGGAAGGTTTGTCAGGTAGGGAGTGCGTCATCTTCTCTACCGACGCAGGCGCAATCGGTGATGGACGTAGAAAAAACTGCCAAATCGTCAGACCAATGATAATAACAAATACCCAATTGCTGCGAAGATAGACCCTTTACGTCGCCAAAATGGAAATGTCTGCTTTTTTCCCTTTAGATCAGCAACAGTGACCCTCGGCTCCATAACCACCAGGTAGGCTCCTACCGGCTTTGCGATATTCTTTACCTCCTGTTCACCCAGAAATTCGCACCCCTTCTTCATTTCTCTCGATAATAGCAGACATTCGTATAGAATAGGCATGCATCAGGACGTCTGTCGAAAGAGGGTGCTGGCGCAGCATCATCCAATCGTGTTCTTGACGATTCCGATAAGCTTTTCGGGATCAAAGGGTTTGGCAATGAACGCGATGGCGTCCTTGACGGCATGATCTCCGTCGATGCCGCTGATGACGATGATAGGGATATCTTTCAGCTCCTTTTCCTTCCTGAGCTTACGATAAAACCGGGGACCCCACTCATCTGGCAGCTGCAGATCTAGAGTGATCAGGTCCGGCTTTTCCTGTCTCACCAGTTCGAGGGCTTCGGAAGTGCTGGTTGCGGTGCAAGTCGCATAACCGTTGTCGCTGAAAACGGCCTGTAGGTATCGCACAACCGTGGGGTCGTCGTCGATGATCATGATTTTTTTTGGCATCTTGGCACTCTCCTTCCAGTATCCGTTTTCATCCTTCTATATGCGATCGGCTTCTCGCAGTCAACAACATCCATTCCGCCCAGGGCCGACCGTGTACCCGACGCCTCAACTTGTCATGGATTGCCGAGCGCAGCCACCTGGCATGATTTTGGGGGCGCCTATTAAGTTTATCGCCCCAACAACAGGAGTGGCTCAATCTTCGCCAGGCCATTCGGTGCGACAGCTGTGTAAACACTTCGTAAGCGTTCACAGGGCACCACATCTGCTTTGTTGTCGGGCACTTTTGAAGTATAAAAGATGACGTCTCTTCAGGGCAGGACCGTGCCACGCCAGGGTATTGATTGAATTTTAACGGCACTCCTGAAAAAAAGTGTTTTTTAGACATCCCTGGGCCGAAACAGCACAGTCAAGTGAAGGTTCCTTATACCGAATTGTTCCAGGGGGATTATCACAGAGTGGTTTTGAACAAGACCTGGTGGGAACGCGATAGATACCGGCACCTCTCCAGAAATGGCGCCTTGCCCTGTGCAGCGATAGCACTCATAGTACCCGACACTTCCATATCCTCGACAAGTCGGGCAAGCAGCCCGAACCGGAACCATTACCTTGGCGTTACCGCCGCGGATCGCCTGTTCCCTGGTCAAGGGAACTTCAAGCGTTAGATGACGGACCCTTCCGGATTTAGGCCGATCGACGTTGGGGAAATTGTCCCATAACCAATCGAAAATCTCGCCGAAAGAAGGCGAAACCGTTTGAAAAGAGCGAACCGGTGAAATTTCTCCGATATTGACCGGTCCCTCTTTTGGTATCAAGGGCTCCGGTTCTGAGTAAGGCGTGGGGTCTGTCGTCCTCTTTACCAATATTTCCGCAAGAGACTTTTCGTAAGCTCTACGCCTGGCTGGATCTCCAAGAACCGCATAGGCTTCCTGGATCTGCCGGAAGGGCTCGCTGCCTCCTTCGTAATGATCCGGGTGAAATTCCTTGACCAATCTTCGATAGGCAGATCGAACTTCTTCAAGGGTTGCGCCGGACGGCACCTCAAGAATGGCGAAATAGCTTTTTGCCATGAGAAACCTCCTTTGATTTTCTAAATCGCCAAATAAAGGTTTCTAAAGGTGTTGAATCGCGACCGCATGCCGATTATAACGTTAATATAAAGCATGTTACAATATGTGGAAGATTGGCGCGAGAAAAAAATTAACCTCCCTTATCACCCCTACCAATTCGTGTCTGATCAGAAATGGTAGAATTGGCCTCGGCCAAGCCCGCAGTCCCGCCCATAGCGGGACAACCGCAGATGCAGCGGTGCACCGTCAGAGATCGTAAAAGAGCGATGACGCCGGACCGGGTCGAAAAGGCCGTTTATGGACGGACACTAATTAGTTTCCTTCCATAAATGGCCCTTTTCCGCAATTTCGGCGTCAATCGGCGGAATCGCTTGTGCGGCGTACACGAGTATGCCTCCGCGCCATTCCTTGATTCCCTTGAACTTGCAGAAAATTGCACATTTCTGAATCGGAAACGTATCAGTGCCCTTTATGAAACCTCGGATGGGCAATAGCTAGATATTCAGCCAAATTCTGCCGCAAAAAATATTCGCTCTCAACTTTGTGGGTTGCCTCATTCATTTGACCCCCTTCTATTACTAAAATCCAAAATTTACTTAAAGTAATTTTTTTAATTATAATTTAAATTACCCCTCTAAATTCGTTTTCAATTCTGCCGATTTATATTTTCGATTAAATACACTTTTTATTAATTTTTATCAATATATTAAGACGATAATTGATGCTTAAAAACAAACAACTCCTTTTATTAGTATAATCTGTGTCTGGCATATTTCACCATCTTTATTAGATTGTGTTTTGAACACTTCTAATTGAATTATATAAATAATTACAAGAATATATAATTTTCCAGGAAAATTTAGAACACCCCTTGACACATAAAAAAATTACATTACTTTTTTAGTTAAGAATAAATTATAATATATAAATGGAGGCGCATTATGAGCGTAAAAAAATGGATTCCATGGAACTGGTTTAAAAATGAGGAAGAAAGTGCCGGCAAGTCTGTTCCGGTTCAGCGTGCGTCGGTGCAGGAACGAGGTCATGCTCTCAGCAACCCGATAGAGCAGTTCCACCGTGAGTTTGACCGGCTTTTTAACCGTACATTTCGTGGTTTCGGTCTTACACCGTTTGAATTTAACCGGCCGCTGCTGCCGCGGATGAACAACGGCATGCTCAAGCCGACCCTTGACCTCGGTGCCACCGACAAGGAATACACTATTACCATGGAGATACCGGGGGTGGATGAAAAGGATGTCAGGCTTGAGATCGTCAATGACACCTTGACCATTCAGGGCGAAAAAAAGCAAGAAAACGAGGAAAAGGGGAAAAATTACTACCGGATGGAGCGCTCCTACGGGTCATTTCAACGGATGCTGTCGCTGCCGGAAGATGCCGACCAGAACGGTGTGACGGCAACCTTCAAGAAAGGCGTCTTGACCGTCACAATGCCCAGAAAGGCGCTTCCGAAAGCGGACGTGAAGCAAATTGAAGTCAAAATGGGATATTGACTGTGGTCATTTCAAAATCGGAGGCCTCCAAACCGAAACAGATTTCTGTCAATTAATTTCCGCACCCCGAAAGGAGGGATTAAAATGGTTGAATCCAAAGAACTTCAGGTAAAAGAAAAACAGGAGGTCGCAGTTCCTGCGGAACAGACACGGCCGGGGCTGGTTTTCACCCCGGAAGTCGATATTTTCGAGACCGAACGTGACATTACCCTGCTGGCCGATATGCCCGGAGTTGCGGCGGATGATGTGAACATCGATCTTCGAGAGGGTGTTCTGACCCTTTCCGGAGATGTCAAGCCGTGGGAAGACGGGGAAGAGTCAGATGTATTGGTCGAATTCGAAATCGGAAAATATTACCGTCAGTTTAACCTTTCCGAAGTCGTCGACCAGGACAAGATCGACGCAAAGCTCGAGGACGGCGTCCTTCGCTTGAGCCTCCCAAAGACCGAAAAAGCCGTGCCACGTAGAATCACGGTGAACGCTGGATAATCTCCTTTCATTCGGGGACCCGGTCGATTTTGCATCGGGTCTCCGAGTGACTTCTTTGTGTTTTATAAATGTCCATTCGTAGACACTCTAATCCATGTACTCACCTCCGGGTGAACCCGTCATAAATCCGATTGAGGTACTTTCTTTATTTTCTGGATATCGTAGCCCTCGGATTCTAGAAAATCCAAAATTCGGGCATAATCGGTGTCCGGTATTTGCGGCGCTCTTGCCATTATCCAGACATAGTCCCTTTTGGTCCGGCCGATAACGGTTTGCGAATAATCTTCGTTAAGATAGATTATACGGTACTCCGCCTTGAAGGGCCAGATAAATTGCATTCCCCACACGGCATTAGAGGACTTGTCTTGAAGAAAGCCCCGGGGTGTGTAAACCTTGAGCGGACCGTTAGGAGCATCCTTGTTGAATGTGAAGGTGGTTTCAATGGTGCCGTCTTCGGCAAGACGATAAGACTCCACCGCGTTGTGCGCCCCTTTTTCGATAAACGTGGGAATATTGGCAATCACGTACCAGTCTCCCATAAACCGCTCGAGGTCCACTGATTTAACCGTGTGTATAGGTTTGGCGGCCATAGTGCAACCTTGGATCATAAAGCAGAGTAACAGCCCCATCAAGGGATTCGTAAATTTCAACTTTTTTTCCTCCGAAGGCCAACAGACGGCCTTAAATCAAACTTCCGTCAAATCACCAAAACCAACCATTCGATGCTAATCATCTCTTCATGGATGTAAAGCGTCCACACTGCCGCAAAAAAAGGACGGCAGACAGAAACAAGGCGACCCGCCGGCAACACCGTCTTTGAACCGCCCAAGGCGGCGAGCGGCAAGGTGGCGAGGAAGAAAAAAGCGAATCCACAGCGCTTTACAGTCTGTAAAAGAAATCGACAGCCGCTCCCGGGCTCCGCTCCGGCGGGAATCGGCGCAGCAGGGGGGTTGTAATAAAGAATCAGGCAGTTGGCCGCGTACCGCCACAGCGGGAAGGGATGGTATCGGTTTTGCACTACATAGTGTATTCGACGATGATGCCGCTTCGTTCCTGACCACTGTATACGGTTGCGTGTCCGGAAGCGGCCGGTGAATTACCCGGTAAGGGAGGAGGGGGAGCATGGCATCCGAGAGGCAAAAGCTGCTGGTGGCCGTCGACGGTTCCGAACAGTCGCGGGAAGTTGTGCGCTATGTGGCCGGAATCTGCGCACCGAAACGAATCGAGGTGACGCTCTTTCACGTACTCTCGCCCGTCTCGGAAAGTTTTTGGGATCTAAGGACGGCACCCGAATCTTCGGTCACCGAACCGTACCGGGGCTGGCTGGCGCGCCATCAAATCGCGATAAAGGTATTCATGGACGGTGCCCGCCGGATGTTGTCCGACAGCGGGTTCCCGGATGAAGCCGTCCGGGTCGTCCTTCAACCCCGGCAGGAAGGAATTGCCCGGGATATCCTTCAGGAAGCCCGCCGCGGATACAAGGCCGTTGCAGTCGGGAGGGTCGGTCGCAACCCGATTACACGGCTGGTGATGGGCAGCGTGGCCAGCAAACTGGTGTCCGCACTGACGGAGGTCACCCTGTGGTTGGTGGACGGTTGGCCGGACTGCCGACGGGTGCTCGTTTGCATCGACGCCTCTCCGGCTGCCGCTTGCGTAATCGACCTTGTCGGCCGGATGCTTTCTGATAGCCCGGCAGAGATCACGCTGTTTCACGCCATTCGCAACCCGGAGCCCGATTGGGTTTCCGAATCGGATCCATCCGCTGGCGAGGCGGCCGCCGAACAGGAGATGCGCGCCCGAAAGGCCCTGGTGCCGGTGTTTGAAAAGGCCGTTGCCTCCCTGGAAGCAGCCGGCATTTCTTCCGAGAGAATATCGGTCAAGGTGATCTCCGGCACGGCCACCCGCGGCGGCACCCTTTTTGCGCAAGCGCTTGATGGTAACTTCGGCACCATCATCGTCGGGCGCCGGGGGGTTTCGAACGTGAAGGCCTTCCCCATTGGAAGGGTGCCGATGAAACTGGTCCAGCTCATAAACGAGCAGACCGTTTGGGTGGTGAGTTGTTGATTGTCCGCCGCCGGCAGCGCAACCGCGTTTATGATGGGGAACCGTAATCGAGTGGAGGGGGCGCCATGTACGAAAAAATCACTGACTCTTCGTCCGGCTGTGATCTGTGCGGCGAGAAACCTATCGACGGTCAGCTTTACCTCAGCGAAAAGCAGATCTGCGTCTGTCCCGAGTGTAAACAGAAGTTGGAAGAGATGCCCCAAAAAAGCCGTGCGAACCTGGAAAACTACCTTCTCGGCAATGTGATTTGACGGCAGTTGATTTACGTTGCCGAATCTGTTTAATTACAAATACGCTGTCGCAAGGAGATGCCTATGTGTTAAGAAGAAACTTATGCCATTAGGAAAACACCACATGGAAAAACTGATCATCACTGTCGCACCGACCGGTTCCCTGCCTAAAAAAAAGCACAACCCTCACGTTCCGATCACGCCTCGAGAAATCATCGCAACCGCTGTCCGCTGCCAGGCGGCCGGTGCCGCCATCATCCATGTTCATGTCCGCAACCTGAAGGACGAATCCCCTTCCACCGATTTCCGGCTCTTCGAAGAAGTAATCCAAGGCCTGCGGGCCGAAACCGACCTGATCATCCAGATTTCAACCGGCGGAAGGGCGGGAACGAGCTACGAGGAGCGCTGCGAACGCTTGCGACTGACCCCTGAGATGGCCAGCCTGACCACCGGCTCGGTCAACTTTCCCAACAGTGTCTATGCCAACAGTCCGGAACTGATCGAAAAGCTGGCGGCAGACATGCTGCGGTACGGAATCAAGCCGGAAATGGAGATCTTCGATCTGAGCATGATCCAAAACGCCCTCGACCTGGTGGAAAAAAACCTGGTGAAGCCGCCACTGCACTTTGACTTCGTCATGGGGCTCAAAGGCGCCATACCCGCCACGGCGGAAAACCTGGTCCACATGAAAAACACCATTCCGCCCGGCTCCACGTGGTCCGCAGCCGGAATCGGTCCGGCCCAGCTGCCCATCAACGCGATGGCCATTCTCATGGGCGGCCACAGCCGGGTGGGACTCGAGGACAATATCTATTATCGCAAGGGGGAGCCGGCCGCCAATGAGCAACTGGTCGAACGTATGGTGCGCCTGGGTCGGGAGCTCGGCAGGGAGACGGCGGGACCGGAGGAAGCCCGGAGGATACTGAGCCTGAAATGAGGGCTGCAGTGCAGAAGGAACGCCTGTTGCGCACTGACGCCGCCAGCCGGTGGAGTTGCCCGAATTGGAAGGTCGGTTCCGAGTGATCCCGGCTGCCTACCTGCGGATCACTAACACCAGCTTGAAGTTGGTGGAAATGGGGCGTAAACGTTCACAGGTTTGCAAAGTCCGATGCGCTTCAAACCACCCAATTGTAAGCATTTACAGGGTGCCGCAGGTGCAAGGCGTCGGGTGCGCAGACGTACTTTTGTACTTCAAGTGCCCGACAACAAAGCAGATGCGGTGCCCCGTGAATGCTTACAATGGGGCTGCTGCACACCGACCCTTAGAAAGGACCCGAATGAATCGATTACCCGGAAACCTGTTCCCGCGCGTTTTAAACCGGCCCCTGCCCGTGGCCGTCAAGGCCGAAGGGGTCTGGATAGAAGACGATGCCGGACGGCGCTATCTGGATGCCAGTGGGGGCGCGATCGTCGTCAACCTGGGGCACGGCCGCCGGGAAATTGCCGACGCCGTGCGCGACCAGATCCTTTCCCATCATTACGTGCATCCCACCATGTTCACCACGCCGGTGGTGGAGCGGCTGGCCTCGGCCCTGGCCGCGCACACACCGCAGGGATTGGATCGCTTTTACTTCGTCTCCAGCGGCTCCGAAGCCGTGGAGACCGCCATCAAACTCGCCCGCCAGATCCACCTCGAAGCCGGCCGTGCGCAACGCTTTCGCCTGATCTCCCGCTGGAAATCCTACCACGGATTGACCCTGGGAGCCCTGGCGGCCACGGGACGCACCACCTTCAGGACCCCCTATGCTTCCATGCTCGCAGACGTCGTCCACATTCCCCCGGTCTACTGCCTGCGGTGCTCCTACGGCCTCACTTACCCCGACTGCCGGATCCGCTGCGCCCTGGCGCTGGAGGAAACCATTGAAAACCTCGGCCCTGAAACCGTGTCGGCCTTTTTGGCGGAAACGGTCAGCGGCGGCACTTTGGCGGCCTATGCCCCGCCGCCGGAGTATTTTACCATCATTCGCGACATCTGCGACCGTTACGAGGTACTGTTAATTCTGGACGAGGTCCTGTGCGGCATGGGACGCACGGGTCGGTGGTTTGCCTGCCAGCACTTCGGCGTCACGCCCGATATCATAACCCTCGGCAAAGGGCTTTCAGGCGGGACATTGGCCCTCTCGGCCGTAGGGGTCCGGGGCACCCATTTCGATGCCATTTGCGATGGCGGCAAGGCCTTTGTACACGGCGGCACTTTCTCGCACCACCCGGTCGCTGCCGCTGCCGGTCTGGCTGCCGTGCGCATCCTGGAAACCGAGCGCCTGGTGGAACGCGTCGAGGAAGTCGGTCGGCTTCTCGGGCAGCAGCTGCAAACCGCTCTCAGAGACCATTCCAACGTGGCCGATGTTCGCGGTCTCGGATTTCTCTGGGGTGTCGAGCTGGTCGCCGACAAACAGTCCCTGCGTCCTTTCCCACGTAAGGACATGATCACCGAACGTCTCTATGATGCGATTTTCAAACGGGGGGTTCTGGTGTACAAGTCCACGGGGCTGGCCGGCACGAGCGGTGATGCCTTCCTGATGGCACCCCCCTTTGTGATCAGCGAAGCGGAGATCTCTTTTGCCGTGGAGGCAATCCAAAAGGGAGTGGTCGACGTCCTCGGTCCATAATTTGAATCCCCGGAGCATCGCAGCTATCGAGCTTTAGACGGATTAAAACCGCTTATAAGAATGCAAAGACCGCAAATTTGCAGCGGATATCAGCGAGATAACCAGATGAGCGAAGAATTTTGTTTCATCGGCGGCAACGTAGCCGAAAACGCGGGCGGCGGCAGAGCCGTTAAATACGGGGTAACCGGACAATACATCCATGGACTCGAGATCGTTACGCCAACAGGTGAGATTGTCCAACTGGGCGGTAAGCGGAAGTACAACCTGGTACAACTGATGGTCGGCTCGGAGGGGACCCTCGGAATTTTCACCAAGATCTTCGTCAGATTGATTCCAAGGCCCTCAGTACGGCAAGCCCTTTTAGTACTGTTCGAGGACCCGGAAACGGCCATTGCGGTCGTACCCGAAGTGATGACCGCCGGCAAACTGATACCGATATCGATTGAATTCATGGATGGATTCACTTTCACCATGACGGCGAAGGCAATAAAAGAGCCTTTCCCCTATGAGAAAATCGGGGCTGCCCTGCTCTTTGAGGTCGACGGTACCCATTCCTCTGTTGTGGCAGAAAATGCTGCGACCATTCGTCGGATCTGCAAAGAGCGAGGGGCTTTTAAAGACTATTTGGCCGAAACTGATCGGGAAATTGAGCGTTTTTGGAGAATCCGCAAACGAATTCCCTGGGATATACTATCACGTTACGCGTCCCATCACTCCATTGAAGATATCGTTGTACCGATAGCAAGCATCTCAAAGGCTTTGTCCGGTCTGAAACAAATCGGTGAAAAATATAGGGTTCCCATTCCCGTAATCGGACACGCCGGCGATGGGAATTTGCATGCAATGCCGCTGAAAAACCCGGATCAATCAGTAGAGCGCTGGGAAGAAATCCTCCCCCTCCTATTGAAAGATATTTATGTCATGACGGCCGAATTGGGTGGAACCATCAGCGGTGAGCATGGTATCGGTCACAAACGCCGAGATTTTATGGGGCTCGTCATGAGTCAAGCGCATCTTGACATGATGAGAAGTATCAAACGCGCCTTGGATCCAAATAATATTTTGAATCCTGGGAAAATATTCAACTTGGGTTGATAGAATATACCCGCGTCGGATTTACAAAAAGGAATATGCAAAGGATTGAAATGGAAGATCTAACGATCGGTTTAGCGCTGGGTGTTGGGGCTGCACGTGGTTGGGCCCATATTGGCATTATTCAGGGACTGATCGATATCGGCATCCAACCGGACATCGTCTGCGGCACCTCCGCCGGTGCTCTTGTGGGAGGATCTTATGCCGCAGGTCATTTAGAGGAGTTGGAAAAATGGCTGCTCTCTCTTGACAGGTTAAGCGTTGCAAGATTCTTTGATTTAAGTCTGACAAGTGGGGGGTTGATTGCAGGCAAACGCATCATCGGTTTTTTCATTGATCGTTTCGGAGACTATGACATTCAGTCTTTACCCAAAACATATGGGGCCGTGGCGACAGATCTGATGACGGGGCATGAAGTCTGGTTCAGGTCCGGTTCTTTGATGGATGCCGTTCGTGCATCGATTTCAATGCCGGGAATTTTCGAACCCTTCCAGCTCGATGGCAAATGGTACGTCGACGGTGGTATTGTGAATCCGGTCCCGGTTTCGCTGTGTCGATCTTTAGGAGCAGGTATTGTTATCGCAGTTGATGTTAACCGTGGCAGGCTTACAAAATCACCCGACACTTCGAAATTTAGATGCTCGAGTAAAACGAATGATGAAACGGTGACCGAAAACGATGATGATCGCCTCCCGGTGAGCCTGCCCAAGAAGGTAAAAGATCGGATCGGTCATTCTTTATCACATATCTGGCAGGGAAACAGCACCAAACCCGGCCTGCTCTTTGTCCTCAATAATTCGGCTCACTTCATGCAAGAGCGCATAACCTTGAGTCGATTGGCTTGTGATCCGCCTGATTTCATATTGCATCCAAATGTAAGTGCTCTCGGTTTCATGGATTTTCATCGGGCAGCAGAGGCAATTGAAATAGGAAAACAGTGCGTCAAGAACAATGAGTGCGAATTAACTCTTTGTCTTGATAAGAAATGATGCGTACGGCGAGTGTGACACCCGTCCAAGGGTCGGCACAATGTGTCGCATCGTCACTTTACCGCTTTGGCCGGTTGCGACACCTCGCGATTTATGCCGGTAATGTCATCCTCCGGCTGGATCACCGGCCAAAGGATTTCGAAAACCGTCCCCATGCCTACCTTGCTCTCCACAGATATGACGCCGTCGTATCCTTTTACGATGCCGTGGACAATGGCCAACCCCATGCCGCTGCCGCCTTCGCGCTTGCGGGTGGTGAAAAAGGGCTCGAATATTCGTTCCAGATGTTCAGCCGGTATTCCCTTACCGGTGTCGGCTACCGTGAGTTTCGCATAAGCCCCCGGCCGCAGCTCGGGATGACGCCTGGCCGTTTCTCGGGTCAGTTCGAGGGTCGACAACCCGACTGTCAACGTGCCGCCGGTATCGGCCATCGCATCCACAGCGTTCATGCACAGGTTTGACACGACCTGGATGATTGGGACTTCATCCGCCATAATTCGGGCGTCCGAATCGATCGACAACCGCAGATCAATTGCACCGGAAACGACGGTCTTAACCGAGGCCGCGGCCTTCTCCACAACCGCCTTCAATTGTATCGGCTTTGGCACCAACAGGTTTTGGCGGCTGAAAACTTTTATTTGGTTGATCAACTCCTTGGCCCGGAAGACGGTTTTCTGGATGCCGTCCAGGTGGTACCGGATCGGGGAATCCGCCGAAATTTCAAACTTGGCCGTATCGGTGAAGACCAGGATCGCCTGCAGAAAATTCGTAAAGTCGTGCGCAATCGCGCCGGCCAACCGGCCCATGGCCTCCAGTCGTTGGGCATGGGCGAGTTGCTTTTCCAAATTCTTACGATCGGTCAAATCCTGCCAGGTCTCGATGATGCCGATCGGATGGCCCTGTTCGTCACGAAAGCGAACGATTGTGCCGTACAACCAGCAACCGGCATCACCCAGCTGGGGGATGCACACCTCGAGTTCGGTTGCGTCCGGGAAGTTTTTCAAGAATTTCGGGCGGGCCGACATCCGATGGCCCTCCGAATCGTCCGGTATCTTTTCCGTTATGAGTTTCAACAGAAACGGATCGGCGGTTTCCTCCTTCTGCGGGTGGTTTTGGAACCGGTCTGCGGCAGCGGCGGCGGAAATCCCGGTTAACTCTTCGCAGGCCCTATTCCACAGCAACAACTTTCCGTTTCGGTCCAATACCAAGGTTGGTAGTGGGGTCCCCTGCACGATTCGGTTCAGCAGGATCTGGTTTTCTTTGAGTGCTTGCATCCGGCTGGCGACAAGATGTTTGAGTGACCGGATCCATAATCCGGCCAGCACGAGAAGAACGATCAGCGGAAGGCCCACCAGCTTGCCGATCTGCACCAGCCGGTCCTGAATCCTTTTATGTTCATAAACCGAAAACCACTTGCGGAAGATTCGGTCATACTCTCCGCTGGCTTGCACGCGATAAAGACCCTCGTTGATCTTCGCCAGCAGGTCGGCATTCCCGGCTTTTACCGCAAATCCCATTTTTTGAGTTAATACAGGAGGACCGATGGTCTTCAGGTTGTCGATATCCAGAGACCGGAGCAGGTCAAGACCGTGCAGACGAGCAAGCACCGCACAGTCGTGCCGGCCCTGGGAAAGAAGTTGCAACGCCTCTTCGGGACGTGCAACCGTAACAACGTGGGGAGTGAAGTCCTTCCGGGTCAGCCAGTCGTGGGCATAAACGTTTTTCACCACAATGACTTCCTTGCCCATGAGATCCATAGGATTCTGGAAGGTGGAATCCTTGCGCACGAACACGGCGTAAGAGATCACGACGTGAGGGATCGAAAAATCGAAGACCTTGTCTCTCTCATCCGAGTAGAGCATCCCCGTCAAGGCATCGATCTTGCCGGTCTCGAGTTCCCGCATGACATCGGACCATTGGCCCAGTTCGATGTTAACCTTGAGACCCGATTGACGGGCAATCGCCCTCGTCAATTCGATATTATAGCCATCCGGTTCGTTCTTATCGTTGATGAATTCATAAGGTGAAAAATCGCTGTTGCCCCGAAACTGAAGGACGTCGGACGGACTGCCGGACTTGGCCATTGCCACACCGGGTGAATATACCGACGGGAGAAGAAGAGCGACGATCGCGATCGTAACCGCCCGCAGTAATGTTAAATGAATATTTGGGTACATGGACGTTCTTTGGTTTTCTCTGCCCGGGCGCAAATGCGCTCTTAAGCCGGTTGAAAGTCCGCCGAGATGGCTGTTTCCGGGCAAAGCCGGACGCAGTTGAGGCAATGAATGCAAACCGGACCGATCTCCGGCGCATCGGTCAAATGGATCGCCTCCACCGGACAGTTCTCGACGCAGATGCGACACTGCGTGCAGCGTTCTTTCAGCATTTTTTTGGAGGGAAAACGCGTCTTGGCCTGCTCGAAGCCCCCCTGCGCCATTTGATCCCGCAAAGATTGGTCCTGGTAGACCAGAACGGATGGTGCCAGCACCGGTGGATCGATTTTTTCCGGCTTATCGGCGGTCGTTTCTATCAGTGCCTCGATCATCCGGTCGTCTTCAGCATCCGGGTGATCCGCCTCTGGCGGCACCTCCATCGCCCCCACCATCGAGTGCCTGGAGAAAAACTTGGCGGACCCAAGGACGGGATATCATTTATGTGCGAGCGCTGCTCCCATTTCGTAGAGGGCGATACCGCCGGTGACAGCGCCATAGGTGACAAACGATAGGTATTTTAACCCTTCGTCCTTGTAGCTTGAACCCTGTACTTTACACCCTGTGCCTTACGCCCTGTACCTTTCACCTTTTACCTTACACCTTGTTCCTTACGCCTTTAATTTCTCACCTTGTTCCTTTCGCACCTTGCCCCTATAGTACAAATAGGTCAAAACGTGAAGAAAAATCGGTTGAAACCGGGAATTGATGATCGTCTTTAAGCAGCCGCTCAATTTTCATGATCGTAATGCCGCGAAAGTCATGGTTGACATACGAAGGGGCTGATGACTAAATCTTATCAAATAAGAAAGGAGGAGGATCTATGGATTCACTCGGAATCGTCAACGCGCTCTACCCGATGCCGACCACCCTGGTCGGCGCGACGGTCAACGGTCGGCCGAACTTCATCACGATCGCCCATGTTGGCATCATGAACCACGGCAAGCCCCAGTACATTTCGATCGGAATGGCCAAAATGCACTTCACCAATGCCGGAATCAGGGAAAACAAAAGCTTCAGCGTCTGCATTCCGTCCGAGGATTTGATGAAGGAAACCGACTACTGCGGTATTGTCAGCGGCAAAAAGACCGACAAAGCCGCCCTTTTCAACCTCTTCTACGGCAATCTGAAAACCGCTCCGATGATCGAGCAATGCCCGGTGTGCATGGAGTGCCGCCTGGAGCGCACCGTCGATTTCCCAACCCACGATGTCTTTGTCGGAGAAATCGTAGCGACCTATGCTCAATCAGAAGTGCTCGCGGTGGACGGAAATATCGACATATCAAAAGTAAAACCGCTGCTGTTCGACATGAGCAGTAAAAAATACTGGTCCCTGGGGGAGGCTATCGGAAACTGCTGGAATGTCGGCAAGCAACTAAAGGCTGGTCGATAGGTCATCGGTTCTCACCAATAGGACCCTGCGGGTGATCCTGCTTGAGGTAGGAATCGATAATCTCTTTGGTCTGTAGCAATCCTTCGACATCTCTGATTTCGATCACCCACCACCGGCAACCGGTCCGGCGCAGGATGTCCAGTCGCTCCCGGATATCGTCAAGGTGCTTGGCCGGCAGATGGCCGACGCCTGGAATCTCGGTGTAATAGATGTGGGCGTTGAAAACGCGACTCGGGTGGGGACTGACGAAATCCTCGGCATCGAAGTGCTGGCTCCCGACCGATTCGCAGGCATGGGCATGGCCGATATCGAAAGTCACACCCGCACCGGAACGGCGGACCAGCTTTTCGAAAAGATTCGGTTTGCTGGTCCAGCCCCAGGCCAGGTTTTCCAGACAGACCGTTACCCCGCGCTCGGCTCCGTATTGCACCATTCGTCTGAGGTTCTGAAGGGTGTCGTTCCAGGAAAGCGTTTTTGTGCTGTCACGCCCGAGTCCGATATGCAGGGTGAGAAATTTCCCGCCGGCCTTGGACACCAGTTTGATGACGCGATGAAACAGATCCACTGCAACCCGGCCTTTTTGAGGATTTTCATGGCCAATGTCTATTTTCGCGAATGGGCAGTGAAAACGGATTTCGAGTGGACCCAGGGCCGCCAGAAAATCGACCCAGCGGGATTCATCCGCCGGTCGCGTCGGCAGATTTTCCAGATCGAACGACCAGTCGATCCCGGCAAAGCCGTGGTCGACGGCAAACCGTTTCAAGCGGGCCATGTCCGTGATGAAGTTGCACATGGCCAATCGCGGTGTTTCGGGATATTCGTTGTCGAGCGTTTCCATTTATCAGAATGTCTTTGCGGGATAAGTGGACAAAAAATCCAGGTGCAAGATGAAAAAGGGCCGCTGCAGCGACCCGCTGACTCAGGTTTTAAAAGGTGAGCGTTTGCTTTAAAAGCGCTTCGGCATTAGTTTAAAATGTTTTGATTCGACGATGAGGACTATCATATTTTTGGCGATTGAGTCCAGTTTGAAATATATGACATTTTAAAAACACAAATGGATATGAGGCCAATTGATTTTACGGCCCGATACCATAAAGGTACGCAATGAATCCTCGCTGGTATTCAAAAACATTTTGGACGATGGCATGCATGATTTTGATAGCCGGGTCAGCCACAGGGGACAACAGCCTTTCGGATGCGCAAAAAAAAGAGGTCGTCTACGCCATGTATGCCGGTTACAAGAAAGACTTTCCGGCGGTCAAGGACATATCGCCGCAACAGGCCATGGCCTTGCTGAAAACGGATGAAGTCGTTTTCGTCGACACCCGCAAGCCTGCGGAGATGAAAGTGTCCATGCTGCCGCACGCCATTACCCGGAACGAGTTTCTGAACCACCCGGAAAAATACGCCGGAAAAACCGTGGTGGGCTATTGTACCGTCAGTTACCGCAGCGGGGTTTTTGCCCGCGAGATGGACGAAAAGGGTTTCTCCGTCCGCAATCTGGAAGGCGGCATCCTGGCCTGGACGCTCGAGGGTGGAAAAGTGTATGACGAAAACGGTAAAGAAACCAACCGCATCCACGTTTACGGTAAAAAGTGGAACTACGCACCGGCCGGTTATAAGGCTGTGATGTTCAGCCTCTGGGAGCAGATGTTTTAATGGGTTGGCCGGTTGACAGGCTTGGGAAACGAATCATGATCAAACCGATTTATTTGGACTACAACGGCACGACGCCGCATGCCCCCGAAGTGGTTGCCGCCATGCGGCCTTTTCTCGAAGTCGAGTTCGGCAACCCATCCAGCTCGCACTGGTACGGCATCACCCCCAAACAGGCAGTGGAGTCTGCACGAAGGCAGGTGGCCGGAATCCTCAACTGCCGGCCGCAGGAGCTGTTCTTCACCAGCGGCGGAACCGAGTCGAACAACCATGCCATCACAGGGACGGTGCGCGCTCTGCGTGCAAGGGGGAACCACATCATCACCAGCGCCTTCGAACACCCGGCGGTGCTGGAGGTGTGCCGCTTCCTGGAAAAGGACGGTTTCGAGACGACTTTTTTACCGGTCACTGCCGACGGCCTCGTGGAGCCGGCTGAGGTAGAAAAAGCGATCCGCCCGACCACCATTATGATCACCATCATGCACGCCAACAACGAAGTGGGCACAATCCAGCCGATTGCCCAGATATCGAGAATCGCCAAAGAGCATCGGATCGTTTTACACACCGACGCCGCTCAGTCGGTGGGCAAGATTCCGACCGACGTTCAGGACCTCGATGTCGACCTCTTGTCGGTGGCCGGACACAAGGTCTATGCACCCAAGGGCATCGGGGCCCTCTACGTCCGCCCGCCTCTGAAGCCGGAGAAGTTCTGCTTTGGCGCCGGACAGGAGAGGGGCTGGCGCGCCGGAACAGAAAACGTCCTCGAGATCGTCGGTTTGGGAAAGGCCTGCGAGATCGCCGCCCAGGATCTGCAGCGGAACATGGTCCACATGCAGCGTTTGCGGGATCGACTGCATGAGGGGTTGTCCGCAACGCTGACCGACGTGTACCTAAACGGTCATCCGATGAATCGCCTCCCGAACACACTGAGCCTTTCATTTAAAGGGGTGGAAGCCAACCGTATTTTAGAAGAAATCGGATTGGAGGTAGCCGCCTCTGCCGGGGCCGCCTGCCACTCGGACACGGTAGAGATCTCCCACGTCCTCGAGGCCATGAAGGTGCCCCTGGAATGGGCCAAGGGAACCCTGCGCTTCAGTGTCGGGCGGATGAACACCGCGGAGGAAATCGACAGGGCGATTGAAATTGTATCCAAAGCCGTAAAGAAGTTGAGACAAGAAAAGCCACAGCCTCTTGTCTTATGATTCTTTTCGTTTGATCTTCTGCAACCTTTCCGGGATACCCCACTCTCTCAAAAGCACGGCCACGCTGATCGGAACCGCATGTTCCCAGGACTGCCCTCGCATCATCCTCAAGCGCACGTCACTGCCGCTGATCCCTTTTCTCTCGTGACTGACTTCCCAGAGAACGTGCACCTTGAGACCCAGCGATTCGAAATAACTCTTCTTTCGGCGTCCCCATTCGTCATAGATCGAAAGAAAAAAAACGGCATCGAGCGGCACGTAGTGTCGATACAGCCCGGGCATGCTGATAGGCATCGGAACGATGGAGAAATCCGTCCATTCAACACCGGCTTCCACCAGCGCAGTCCTCAAAAGCCGATAACGTTCAAAATAGGTCAGGGGGTTGGCCTGGTCGCTGCTGCGATGGCGGTCGGCCTGTTCCTCCCTGACGAGGGAGGGGTCCGGATTGGTAATACCGATCACCAGATGTCCACACAGCGATTTGCCGGCCAGAAGGTATTTCATGTGGTCATTGTGAAGCACCTGAAACCTTCCGTGAATGACGCCGACATCGTATTTAAATTTATTCGTTTGCATCTTTGATCTTCCGTCACACCTTAATGTGATATTTTTCGCTGGACAAGGCCGCACAATGGTTTACGGCGAGGCGTACTTTTGTACGCCGCAGCCGGGAACCTGCGGAGAACGCCGCTCAGCGGAAAAAAAGGTCATTTATGAACGGAAACGGATCACCGCGCAATAGCCTCCACCCGGCACCCAAGCGCCTTCACGATATCCTCCGGTGCCATCTTTATCATCACGCCCCGCTGACCGGCATTGATGAGGACTTCCGCGTATTTACGGATCCGCTTTTCCATAACGGCCGGAAGCACCTGTTTTGTACCGAACGGGCTGATGCCGCCCACCAGATACCCGGTCAGGCGCTCGGCCGTGGCGGCAGCGGCCATGGCCGCCCGCTTTACGGCAAACACCTGGGCCAGCTGCTTCATATCGAGTTGCCGGTCTCCGGGCAGCAGCGCGAGGCAGTAATTCCTCCCCCCCAGGTCGATCACAAGGGTCTTGACGGTCCGATCGAGTGGAAAACCGGTCGCGCGGGCCGCAAATTCGGCCCCTTTTTCTTCATGCTCGTATTTGACCATCTCGAACGAGACGTCTTTCCTTTTGAGGTATCGTATGGCGCGGGTGGACATGGGTAGCCGTTCAGTATATTCGATTCGTTGTCAGCACTGTGCTGTATCGGATGGGAAACCGGCCGAACACTTTCAATACCGGTAGCGGCCAATGCCGGAGTCCCGATGACGTGGAATCCTTGGCCGATTAATTATTGACCCATATCCTTTATATATATATGAAGTTCGGACCATGGCCACAACACCTCTGCGGGTCGTAGGGAATCAAACTTTCTCCTCTTTTATCAGCCGGAATTACGTATTGGGTTATTTCGAAGATGTCAATTTGATAATATTAATTGTCGCAATTTAAATAATAGAAATTTCCTATAATACACCTGACACAAAGAACGCCGGTCCTATTGGGGTGTCTTGGAAGAGGCGTTGATGCTCTTCACTCTTTGAAGGAAACAGTGATTCCTTCGACAGTGAACTCAACCCCGCCGACATTTAGTGCATCAAAGGTGGGCACCATTGATTTTTCCATGACACGACCAAGCGTACATCATGATTGAAAAGCCGGACAAAATGATGATATTGAATCAGATTTTACGGACCGCATCGAAGTTCGGAAGAGACACGGATGGAAACAACCCTCTTAATTGTCAGCGATGATCGGCAGGAGCGGGATTCGATTACTGCCAGTATTCGGAAAGTACACTCTGAGCCGGTATCCGCCGAAAGTGCTCTGGAAGGCATGGGCCGCTTCAGGGACTTTCACCCCTCCATTGCCATTGTGAACTTCGATATGCCTGGTGGTCAGGAATTGATCGATAGTATCATGTCCGAAAACCCGGCCGTGCAGATCATCGTCTTGTGCAAAGCACGGAGCCTGGATCTGGCAATAGGAGGGTTAAAAAACTCTACTGCCGATTTTCTCCTGCGACCGGTTCAACCGGTCGCCCTGGATATGGCCCTGCGGCGGGCCGAAAACGTCCTCTCCCTTCAAGCCCGGCTCGAGCAGACGATGGACAACCTGTCGATACTGTCTGCAAAAAGGGCCGCCGGGATGGTGGACACGGAACGGTTCCTCGCCATCCGTCAAATCGTCGACCGGATGTCGGCCTTCATCGGCCAAGTCGCCAACGATGTTCACGGCGGCGTGAAATACTTCAACGAGTTGCCGTATTTCGTATCCATCCACAGCCCGGACTGCAAGGTTCTGGCGGCCAATCCCACTTACATCCGCAATCTCGGTTACCGTATTCACGGCAACAGTTGGGGAATATACAGCGGCAAACGGGCCACCCGCGAAAATTGCCCGGTGGCCCGCACCCTTCGAAATGAAGATATCATGGAAACGCGGGCCCTTGTGCGCTATAAAAGCGGCGCCAAGGTACCGGTAGTCGTTCACACGGCCCCGATTTTCAACGACGACGGTGAAGCGGTCCTCGTGCTGGAAATTTTTGCCGGCAGCAAAGAGATCGACCGGCTGGCCGAAGAAGTCCGTACGACCCAGCAACGATACCAGCAGCTCTTCGATTCGGTCCCGATCCAAATTGTCGTGGTGGACCCCCATCTGCGCATCAACGCCATCAACCGGCGCTTCAAGGAAAATTTCGGCCGGCCGGTCGGCCAGAATTTCTTCGATGTCCTCAGGCCAGGCAGATTCCCGGCCTTCAGAGACCCCATCACCCAGACGATTAAAGACGGATTGCCACACCAGGGTGAACTGGTCCTGACCGATCGTCACGGTGTGCAGTATAACATGATGGCCGGTACGGCACCGATAAAAACCCTGGCCGGCAAGCTCTTCCAGATACTGATCACATTCTCCGATGTCACGCGGCTAAGGCAACTGCAGGACAATCTATCATCGCTTGGAATGATGATCGGCACCATTTCACATGACTTGAAAGGCTGCCTCACCGGACTGGATGCCGGTCTCTACCTGATCGATACCGGTTTCTACCGCGACCAGCCCGGCCGGATTGAAGAAGGACTGGAAGTAGCCAAGCTTATGGTGGAGCGCGTTCGCAAACAGGTCCAGAATATCCTTTTTTATACGAAGGAAAGAAAGCTGGTGATCCAACCGACGAATGTCGAACAATTCGCCACCGACGTGGCAGCCAATGTTGACCAGCGAATCCGCGGAGCCAATATCACCTTTATCTGCGAATTCGAACCCGACCTTGGTGAGATCGAAATCGATCCGGACCTGGTACGTTCAACCCTTATCAATATCATCGAAAACGCCATGGAGGCCTGCATCGAGGATCGATCTGACAAAACCTATCAGATCACGTTCCGAGTCAGTCGCAAAGACAACGATGTTCAATTTGATGTCATCGACAATGGCAGCGGAATGAATGAGAACCAGATCAAAAATATGTTCACCATGTTCTACACGACCAAGGGCAGCAAGGGCACCGGGCTGGGTTTGTTTATCGCCAACAAGACCGTCCGGAAACATGGCGGCCGCATCACCGTCGACTCCCTGCCCGGTCTGGGAACTACCTTTTATATTCGACTACCCCGCCGAGTTCCGAGCGCCGCTTGATGACATCGGTCGTCTGCGTTCGCAGAGCTGTCCTTCTCAAGTTCGGAGCACTGCCGATAGAAAGATCCGAAGGGGTTCGTTGTGTGGGCACGATGCTAAGGGGACAAGGCCTGCCAACCGCAACAAGCAAGTTGGTCCTGCTTCAGTCGAACAAAACGCCGGCTCTTTCAGCAGGATAAAATCCACCAAATAGATCGTAAAAACCGGAAGAGGTAATTTCTTTGAGTTCTGTCTCGACCATATTTGGTCAAATGGTTGCCTCTATTTAGCCCAGCAAAGCGCATTTTCGCCAATTTCTTCTCATAGAACCTTAATTTACAGGCATTTAGATGTTGACTTTGCTTAAAAATTGTAGTAAATTCCTTAAAACATTGGGTTTATAGGGCATAAACCCGGAACCAAAAAAGGGGGATACAGATGACAAAAGCAGAACTGATCGAAAAAATGGCAAAGGAAGCCGACATTTCCAAAGTGGCGGCGGGCAAAGCGCTCGATTCATTCGTGGACGGCGTCACCAAAACGTTGAAGAAAAAAGACGGTAAGGTGACGTTGGTTGGTTTTGGTACCTTCCAGAAATCGCGCCGCAAAGCCCGTAAAGGCCGCAATCCGCAAACAGGCGAAATGCTTAAAATCAAGGCCCGCAACGTCGTCAAGTTCAAGCCTGGAAAGAAACTAAGAGACGCCATTTAACAAAAGCGACAACCGGCGTCGATACCGTAACTAAAGGTAGTTACTTCCCAACGCAAAGAGGGAGTGCTACCTTTTTTTATTTCCCCATTCCCTGCGCCGGAGTCAAGGTACGGTTTCTTCGATAGCCGGGCGATTCGAATTCTGCGGAGCATCGACCGGGGCCTCCTCGAGAGTTACCGCCACGTCCTGGGGGACGACACTGTCGATAGCGATCCCCAGCGGAAGGTCGACGTCACGACGTGACAACCGAATCATGTGCTTGCCTGCGCTCAGAGAGGACAAATCCAGTTCGACGCGGACGTCCTGTTGCCTCAAGGCATCGACGAACATCCGGTTGCCGGTGAGGTTCAAGCGGACCGTTTCAGGAGTGCTTGCCACCAGTACCAGATTTGGCGGCTGTTTCACTGTCCGCACCGGAGCGGTTATCGATGTATTGATATTTTGTTGACTGGCCAGAATCATCCACGTCAGTGCAACCAACACAAACGCAGCCAGTTTGGTTTTCCAATTCCGACGCAGCAGAGACAGGAAGAAATTCCGCGACAGATGTCCTATTTTCTCGGGCATCCCGAGCAGTTGTTTCAGCTGTGCTGCCAGCAACTCTGGTTCTTGCCACACCGTGTAGTGGCCGCTGACGATGGAGGTCACTTCCGAACGTTCTTCGGAAACCACCAGGCAAACTGCGTCCGTCAACTCGGAAATACCGAAGGCCGCTCGGTGACGGGTTCCGAATTTTGCGGGCAGATCCTGCCTTTCAGACAACGGCAAGATGCAGCTCATCTGCGTCAATCGTCCGCCGGTGATGAGAACCGCACCATCATGGGTAGGGGAATGAGGATTGAAAATGCTTTTGATCAACGCCGGGACGGGAAGAGCTGTTATCGTCTGGCCTGAGTGCATGTACTCGGACGGATTGTCATCGCGGGCCAGAACAATAAGAGATCCGGTTTTACTATGGGCCAGATCGAAGGCCACCTGCGCGATTTCGTCGGCGAGCACACCGCTGAAATCGCGCCGGCGTGACTGCAAATAGCGCAGCGGGCTCACCTTTTCCAGGACCTGTTTGATTTCGGACTGAAACAGAATCACCAGCAGGATGAGCAGTACTTGCCACAGGACCTGAAAAACCAAGGTGATTAAAAACAAACCCCAGAACCGGGCCACCGAATAAACGGCCCCCAAAACAGCCAGGCCGATGAGGACCCGCAAGGCACTGGTTTCTCTGAACCAGTTGTAGAGCTGATAGGCCACAATGGTCAGAAAAAGGATGTCTAAAATATCGCGCCAGGTCGGAACGGGAATATCGAGCAACATCATGAACGTTCTCCCTTACCCGGCTGAAGCGTGAGGATGAAAACCGGTCTGTACTGACAAGCCCGAGCGCTCTATTCCGGGGTGCTTGTATCGTATGGCTTTCCGCACTCGGTGCAGCGTCCATCCGGACCGATCACGCCAATGCAGTTACCGTCACTGCAGAGGACGCGCCGGTCCCAATCACTATCATCGAAGGTGGAATCGTCGGGGGCATCAACCGCTTGTTTCGGGGCCGACTCATTTGCCACGGATTTCTCTTCGGGTATCTCGGCCGCTGGCAAACTGGTCGATGTCTCCGAATTGCACGATTCGCCCTCCGGGAGCTCTTCTTCATAAGGTTTCCCGCACTCCTTGCAACGACCGTCAGGACCGATCACTCCGATGCAGTTGCCGTCGCTGCAAAGGATACGCCGATCCCAATCGCTATCATCAGGTGCTGCCTCCGCTTCAGAGGGCTCGGGTCGTTCTTCGCTCATAGGTCTGCCTCCGGATTCGACAAGGGTTTGTGTGGAAAAGGATCATTTTTAGACTATCACAATTTAGCACTTAGGACCTCCGAACTCAACAGCATATTTATACCGTTAGAACGGCAAACGATTCAAAATAATAGTAAAGCTCGGTTGGTTGAAAAATGTCAAAAAGCGATTAAGTTACGAGGGCGAAAGTTTTAAATCCACAAGGATATTCCCATGACAAATAAAATCATTATCCTGGAAGATCAGGAAGGTCCATTTCAAGCTATGCTCCAAAGAGTCATACGGATGGTGCCGGATAAGGACAAATCGGATAAAAACCTAAAGCGGCTGCTGGCATTCCGCCTGAAAATCGACGGCGAGGCCGCAACCAGCGAATACCTTATCCGCAAGATCAGGGAGATCATCCAGTGCTCCTATACGGGAAGCTTCTACGAGTTTATCAAAAACGACGCCGTCAAGAGAGAGTGCGGTTCACACCTGACGATGCCCTGAAAGGAGGCACGCGGATGCACTATGAAGGCAATATTATCCGGCCGCCGAGCGAAGCCAACAGCATTCTTTTACAGGTCACTGTCGGTTGCTCGCGCAACAAGTGTACCTTTTGCGGAACTTACCGCGGAGAGCGATTCCGGATCAAAACCAATGATGTCATCATGGACGACATCGCCTTTGCGGCGCAGTATTGCCGGCAACAACGCCGCGTGTTCCTCTGTGACGGCGATGCCTTGATCCTTCCGCACAACCGGCTCCTTGGCATCCTGCAAGAAATCGAGAAGCAGCTGCCTTGGGTGACGCGGGTGGGACTTTACGCCAATGCCAAAAGCCTGAAGATGAAGAGCATCGAGGAGCTGGAAGAACTTAAAGCGCACGGTCTTGGAATCGCCTATATGGGCCTTGAAACCGGGGATGACGTTACCCTGAAGAAAATCAACAAGGGCGCCACCGCCGCACAGATAATCGACATGGGCCGCAAGGCACGAACCGCCGGTTTGAAGATGTCGATCACGGTCCTGCTCGGCATCGCCGGCCGTGAACGCTCCGCAATCCATGCCCGTGAAACCGGACGGGTTTTAACGGCCATAGATCCCGAATACGTCGGTGCCCTCAGTCTCATGTTGATACCCGGCACACCGCTGTGCCATGACTTCGAAGCCGGTCGTTTCGAGATGCTCGAACCGGTGGAGATGCTTCAGGAGCTGCGAACCATGATCGAGCATACCCAACTGAGCCGAGGCCTGTTTCACGCCAACCATGCATCCAACTACCTTCCGATCAGGGCCCGATTGCCAAGGGACCACCAAGCCACGCTGAAACTAATCGATGATGCCCTGGCCGGCAGAATAAAACTGAAGCCGGAATACCTGCGGGCACTGTAGAGGATAACCATCAATTCGCTTGCCTTGGACGGTGGTTGAATGATAAAAGCCGTTCGGACATTAGCCACCGAAGGAGGGATTCTCAAAGATGGATGAAGCTTTGACAGCGAACTGGTTGGACATCGACACGTTGTGTGTCAATACCGTGCGGACACTTGCGATCGATGCGATCCAGAAGGCCAATTCAGGACACCCCGGCGCTCCGATGGGGCTCGCTCCGGCCGCCTACGTGCTGTTCACCCGCATCATGAAACACAATCCCATAAACCCGGACTGGCTCGACAGGGATCGCTTCGTGCTTTCCGGCGGCCATGCTTCGATGCTCCTGTACAGCCTGCTTTACTTGACCGGCTACGGCCTGAGCCTCGATGACATGAAATCTTTTCGCCAGATGGGCAGCAGGACGCCCGGCCATCCTGAATTCGGGCTGACCCCCGGTGTCGAGACGACCACCGGTCCACTAGGCCAGGGATTCGCAAATGCCGTAGGTATGGCGATCGCCGAGCGACACCTGGCGGCCGTTTTCAACCGCAAGGGGGCGAAAATTGTCGACCACAACATATATGTGATGTGTGGTGACGGAGACATGATGGAAGGAATCACCTCCGAAGCTGCCTCACTGGCAGGCCACCTGGGACTCTCCAGGTTAATCTGTATTTACGACGACAACCGCATCTCCATCGAGGGCAGCACGGCGATCACGTTCACCGAAGACGTTGCCCGGCGCTTCAAAGCCTATAACTGGCAAGTGCTCACCGTCAACGACGGCAATGACCTTGCGGCCATCGAAACAGCGTTGCGGAAAGCCGGAGCTGAAACCACGCAGCCATCCCTGATCGTCTTGCGGACGGAAATCGCCTACGGCAGCCCGAACAAACAGGGGTCGGCCGAGGCTCACGGCGCCCCCCTGGGTGCCGCCGAGGTTTGCCTAACCAAAGAATGTCTGGGATGTTCGAAAGACGATGAGTTTTGCGTCCCCATTGAGGTCCTCGAAAAATGTCGCGAATGCATCGCTAAAGGAGAGCAAGCCGAAGTCGAATGGCAGAACAAATTCAAGCACTATAACAAGACTTATCCCGACCTGGCCGCACGGTGGGTGAATGCCGTCAGCGGTTTTATCCCCGACGGTTGGGACGCCAGTCTGCCGAAATTTTCACCATCGGACGGCCCCCTTGCCACACGGGCGGCATCCGGCCGGGTATTGAACGCTGTTGCCGAAATCCTGCCGACCCTTGTCGGTGGCTCCGCCGACCTGGCCCCTTCGAACAAAACCTTTATCGACAGCGCACCGGAATTTCAAAAAGATGTCGGCGGTGGGCGCAACATTCGCTTCGGGGTGCGGGAACATGCAATGGGCGGTATTCTAAATGGCATGTTCCTCCACAACGGCGTCCGACCGTATGGGGGAACTTTTCTGGTTTTCGCCGACTACATGCGACCGGCCATTCGCCTGGCAAGTTTGATGAACCTGTCGGTGATCTACATCTTCACCCACGACAGCGTTGCCGTCGGTGAAGACGGACCGACCCACCAACCGATAGAACACCTGACGTCCCTGAGGATCATTCCCCGTCTGACGGTCATCCGGCCGGCCGATGCCGCAGAGACGACCGAAGCATGGCGCCAGGCCATCGCCACAACCGGCCCGGTCGCACTGATTCTGAGTCGACAGAAGCTCCCCGTATTGGACCGCACGCGCTACGCTCCGGCCAATGGTCTGAAAAACGGGGCCTATATCCTTTCCGACGCAAAGGGACAACCCGACCTCATCTTGATCGCGTCAGGCTCTGAAGTTCACCTGGCCCTGGCCGCTCAGGAAGCCTTGGCAGCAGAGGGCACCACAACCCGGGTCGTCAGCATGCCCAGTTGGGAATTGTTTGAGAAAATGCCGACCAGCTACAAAGAGCATGTCTTGCCGCATAACGTAAAGCGGCGTATTGCGGTCGAGGCTGGACACCCCATCGGCTGGGAACGTTACGTGGGCAGCGAAGGCAAGGCCATCGGAATTAGCTCCTTCGGCACATCGGCCCCAGGTGCGGCTGTGATGGAGAAGTTCGGAATGAGCGCTGACAACATCGTTCAGGAAGCCAAGCAATTGATGGGGTAAAATCGGGAGAATTTCCCAATGGATTTTAAGATAATGTTGATGACGTTCGGCATGGTGTTTCTAGCTGAACTCGGAGATAAAACCCAGCTGGCCACTTTTTGCCTGTCCGCGGACTGTGATCCCAAGTTTTCGGTTTTCGTCGGATCTGCAGCCGCTCTGGTCTTCAGCGCATCGATCGCTGTATTTTTTGGCGGTGCCATCAGCCGGCTGATTCCTGCGCACTACATAAAAATCGGAGCCGGCGTCTTTTTTCTGGTTGTAGGCGTGTTGACCCTGATTTCCGCGTTGCGCGCCATGAATTCATGATCAGCGCCTGATTTCGATGCTGTCGCCCCGCATGAGACGTCTCGGCACCCACTTCTTTCCTGATATCGGCATTTCTCCATGCAAAAATATTTAAGACTTCTTTTGATCATCGTCGGCATGCTCGTGAGCGCCGTCACTCTGGCTGCCGGCCCCGATAGGCCTGCCGCAGAGAACGGATATCCCTCGCTTTTAAAAGGCATTCAATTTCAAGGGCCGATTGACTTTTGCGGCGAATCGGTACCCTTGGAGAACCAGGAGGTTCGCGAACGCCTCGAAAAGGAAATGCTCCTAACGCTGGCTGACCGCCCCCAGGTTATTCTCTGGCTCAAACGGTCGCATCGTTTCATGCCGTTGATTGAAAAAGAACTTGCTGCAAACGGGCTGCCGGAGGACCTGAAATACGTCGCCATCGCCGAAAGTGCGTTGCGGCCGCACGTCGGATCGACAGCCGGTGCAATCGGGTTCTGGCAGTTTATGCGGGCCACCGGCCGTAAATACGGCCTGTCGGTCAACGCCGCCATCGATGAGCGTCGCAGCATCTATAAATCGACCCGGGCCGCAATCGCCTATTTGAAATTTCTCCATGAAGAATTTCAGTCATGGACACTTGCCGCTGCGGCTTACAACATGGGCGAAGAGGGACTCAAGTCCGAAATGCTGCTCCAGGAGGTGAACGATTACTACCGTCTGTACCTGCCCATAGAAACCCAACGCTACATTCCCCGCATCATTTCTGCCAAACTCATTCTGTTGAACCCCGAGAAGTACGGATTCAAATTGATCGAGGACGATTATTACCCGCCGTACGAATTTGATGAAATCATTGTCCGGTGTGACCGGAGGACGCCGATCCGACTCGTTGCGCAGGCAGCGGGCACCTATTTTAAACAGATAAAAGACCTGAATCCGGATATTCGCGGACACTACCTGCCAGCCGGCAGCCACGCGATTCTCCTCCCGAAGGGTTCCGGCGACGGATTCAAGGAGCGCTTCGACAAAGCAGTTTCCGGGTGGCAAAAGAATCCCGACAAACATGTCTACACCGTCAAGGCCGGAGACAACCTTTCGAGCATCGCCGAACGCTTTCAGGTACCCCTGCGGGCCCTCTTGGTTTGGAACGACCTAAACTCCAGGCATCACATACATCCCGGCGATCGGCTGATTATTTACAAGGTGGTCGAAGCACCGATAGAAACCAATCATAATGAGTAAAAAAAACCCTAAGGATCGCGTTTTCACAACTTGACCGAAATGACTCGTCTTTCGACTTGCCTATTGCCGTGTGGTAGGCTCGTGGCAAGAAATAATGTAAGCGTTCACAGAGCCCCGCATCTGCTTTGTTGTCGGGCACTTGAAGTACAAAAGTACGTCTGCGCGCCCGACGCCTTGCATCTGCGGCACCCTGTAATCGCCTACAATGAGGTGGTTTGAGACGATTTAGGGCTTACCCGGCAGAATTATTCGGTTCTTGCCGCTTTCGGGATTGGCTCTAAAAAAAATGGCTGTGTGGCCGATCCGACCCACCAGCTCAGCCGCCGTCCGCTGGCCAAATGCAGCGATGATGTCGTTTTTCTGCTTTTTTTCCTTAATGCCGATAAACTTCACCTTCACCAACTCGTGCTTTTTCAGCGCCGCGTCCGCGTTCTGGACTACCGGTTCGGTCAGCCCGCTCTGGCCGATAAACACAACCGGTTTAAGACCGTGGGCGAGGCCTTTGAGATATTTTTTCTGATATCCAGTCAGCATGATCAATAACTCCGTTTAGCCCTTTTGCATCGCAACCCCGCGCGATATCGATTTCGGGTCGTGTTATGAAGACGGAGTAAAATAAGGTGTCCATCGAATTCGTCAAGCCGAGTGGTGTCCATAAGACTGGCAGATAAAATCGAGTGAGAGACTCTATGGATATGTTTTGGAAAAAAGGCGTTTTCTTTTGATGTTAGGAGCACGGTAAGAAATAATTTACAAGATTGCGCCGGATTCGGGTTCGCCTACAAGGCTCATCCAGCCACGCATATCGAGATACGTGTCGGTGGATGTAACGCAGAAGACGACCCAAAAGACAAACAAGATGTGGAATACTTTCTTGCTGGGGCCCTTAGGTGTATTGAAGCACGTCGATACTAGTGGTTTCGAATGAGGATACGGGCTGGAACAGATAAACCCCAACGGTCGATGCGCATAAAAAAACAGTTCGGTTGAACCGCCGACCGACCTCTTGTCAGGGGAAGCCATCCGAACTGTTTGGGGGGGGAGGACATGAGTGAGCTTCTGGCGTCAAACATGCCCGGGACCTTTGTCCCTTATGTTGAAATTTGGGCCTCCGGAATGCCGTTGTTCTCAAACGTTGCATAGCTGGGTAAGCTTTAAATGCCCGCCGGGAAGATGCACGTACACTCGAGAAGCCACAAACTTATTTGTTTTTAAAGAGCAGTGAGCCGTTGATCATCTTATTCGGCTTTGGCTTGATTATATACAACAAATATGCCAAGTAATACAAAAATATTCTTAACTAACAATACCAATAAGTTAGCTAGAAATTAACGAATTTTATGTCACGGAATCCCCCAAAAACTGACAAAAAGCGTCAATTTTTCTGCCAAAAAACGTCAATTAAATGGATCCACATATGCATCCATGTGGAATCAGCGGGCTGGTATCGATCAATGGCACACGTCGTCGATTATAATTCCAAACTATTGATATGAGTTTAGTAATATTTTTTCAGGAAGTTACGATTAAAATCGGGAGTGGAGTGACCCGACGGGCCATCGTCGTCTGAGTGACAAATTTTGTCAGACTGAATGCCAAGGCAGTCGGAGCGTCACTTGGTCAGATCTACAGAACCGATGTGCCGAAGGAACAGATGTGAGAATAGCATAAATAAACCGAATGGGGATGGAAGGTATCGAATTTACCGGCTGCTACTGGTTAAAGGATGCCTCACCTTTGAGGCCGCGGCAAGAATTCATTACTCAGCTTGTCTTCTTTCTGCCTCGGGGAGACCAGTAACGAACCGGTCCGACATCGACATGAACGAAATTGTCACGCGGGTAATACCCGACACCACCGCCTTTTATGACAGTGGCGACTTTGCGCAGTGAAGCCAGGTGACCGTCTGGCAAGCGGATGTCGGCAGCTTGCCCTTTTAAATGATAACTGTTGCGGGCCGCATTTCTCCCGCTTTTACGCAACAGTTCATTCGATTTTCGACAACGATAGCCCGAAACGACGTGAAACGGTTCGTCGAGTCCGATGTGAATTTTAATAGTGTGCAATAGATTGATGAGGCCGAGGTCGATCGATTTCACTTCGCCTGTCCGATGATCGCGCATGATGTAATCAATCTTTTCAAGGGCATCCGGCACATAGTGTCCATTGAACCAGTAAGTTGCGGTGAGGGTTTCTTCGTTTACAGGGTTGTACAGCCAAAGCGTCCTGTCTTGTGGGTTAACATCTGGAATGGAGGCCAACGCACGAAAAGGAACGAATGCGGTGAGTCCGGAAAATATCGCCATTTTGATGAAGCGCCGCCGAACCGGGTCAATTTCCTTCATGTTTCTATTTGCTGGAATGGCCATTCAAGATGCTCCTGTGTGATAGACAGATGATGATGTGGATGGAGTATGTATCGCCGACTAAAGAGCCAACCACACTAAATATATTTAAGCGAATCGTTTGGGTATTATTCGAAACCAGGAAGCACTATAAAACGAAGAATCACAATAGCTGAAAAATTCATTTATTACTAAACTAGTGGGCAAATATGTCAAGATTTTTTTTGCGTGGATATTTCCAATTCAGGATGCTGTGTGCATTAATAGCGCAATGTCACCGCATAATGTTTTGAATTCGGCCCTCACCGTTTTTCCTTTTACATTTCTTACCGTCGCCTCCTTGATAAAAAACGTTTTCCGATTGTCACTGAATTCAAAGGTAATGACAATGTTTTCATCGGTTTCGAGCACTTCATTTTTTTCGGCGTCGAATTTAACACCCGATCGGGAAAGATCTTTAACTGTGATCCCAGAGCTTTCGGGTTTTCCCTTTATTCTTTCGTGAAGAACACTTCCTTTTGCGTCAAAAAAGTGTCTTTCGAATTTTCGCCTTTCCATAACGACGTTTGAGGTGTATCCGCACTTACACTTGGAAACAAAATTTCCGGCGTTGGATCTTTTAAAAAATTTTGCGACGTTTATGACTTTTTGAAAGCCACATCGAGGGCATTCAATTAGGGTTTGGTTGTCTTGCGTCAAAGCGGTTTTCGTTGAATTTTGTTCCATATCACTTTGAACTTTCAATATGTCGCGCGTTTCTATGAATTGTACAACCTAATTTAAGCATCGGGACCATTATAGCGGCGCTGGGCTCTGTCCACCCTCATGAACCGTTTGGAAGTGCAATTAAATTTGGATTAACCCTTTTAAAATAATAGTGAATTTACAATTTTTTATACCGCATCCGTGCCCAAAAAGTCAAACCCAAAGTCGATTTGCCTGGCTTGACGCCGTGAACACGCCTGTAAGGTGAGACACTCAAACCGTTTCGGCGCAAAATTCCTTGTGTATGGGTCTCGGTTTTTATATGTATGTCTGAAATCAAAAGGGACGATGCAAAATTATTGATATGGCAAATTCAATCATTACCTCAACAGGCAGTTATCTTCCATCCGAGATAATACCCAACGAGTTCTTTCTCCACAATGAATTCTACGGGTCTGACGGCTATAAATTCAGCCACCCCAACGCCGACATCATTAAAAAGCTCTTTGAAATTACAGGCATTAAGGAAAGGCGCTATGTGACCAAAGAGCTTTCGACCTCGGACATTTCCTACTTAGCCGCAGAGCAGGCCCTGGAGGGTTTGGACAGGGAAAGCCTCGACTATATCATCGTAGCTCAAAATTTTGGAGACGTGCAGGCGGACAACATCAGAACGGACATGGTCCCCACGATTGCCTCGCGGGTGAAACACAAGCTGAAAATCAAGAATCCGTACACCATCGCCTTCGACATACCCTTCGGATGCCCGGGTTGGCTGCAGGCGATGATCACGGCCGACTACATCATCAAGTCGGGTGATGCAAAACGGATCCTCGTCATCGGTGCTGAAATTTTGTCACGCGTCTCTGATCCGCATGATGTTGACAGCATGATTTACGGCGACGGTGCCGGTGCGACCCTGCTCGAGGCCACCGATCGGGATGTGGGCATCCTCTCGCATGTCTCCCGTTCGGATACCCATGACAATGCCTATCTATTGTTTCTCGGAAAATCATACAATCGTCAACGCAACGGTGATGACCTTTACATCAAGATGCACGGGCATGAAATCTACAAATATGCCTTGCGTACCGTGCCGGAAGTGGTCCGAAAAAATCTCGAGAAAGCCGGACTCGGCATCGAGGACATCAAGAAAATTCTGATCCACCAGGCGAATGAAAAGATGGACGAGGCAATCGTCAAGAGGCTGTTCAAACTGTACAGTAAAGAGGACGTTCCCACCGGAATCATGCCCATGATGATTTCCTGGACCGGCAACAGTTCGGTCGCCACGCTGCCGACATTGTTGGACTTGATCCGACGCGGCAAGCTTGACAGTCACAAACTGAATACAGGAGACATTGTCGTCTTTGCTTCCGTCGGCGCAGGGATGAATGTAAATTCCATGGTCTATCGCATGCCGTGAGACGGCAAAACCGCTGCCCAGTTTGAATCCCGCTCAGGTATTCGTTAACTCCCGGCACTGTCAAAAAATTGGGAATATCCCCGGCAATGATAGGGGTTTACCGATGATTATCAGCGCATGTATTCATCGTCCCCTTCCCCCCAGAATCCACCGGCCATGGACATGGCTTCGTAAACGGCTTCGACGATGTCCTCGTCGTCGGAATCCGTCAGCCTGCCGAGAATCTCTTGTGCCGCTTGTGCGCGGATACTGGCCAAGGCTTCAATAGCGGCCAGCAACAAGCTCTTCTCGGTATGCGCTGACGTGACAAGCCCGGCGATGTGCGGCCAAGCTGCATCCACCTCCCAATTGCCTGCGGCGCAAACCGCCTGGTAGTGGATATCCGCATTCTTGCTGCCCAGCGATTCGAGTATCCAGTCATCGAATCCCCGAATGTACCGCATACAAAAAACCGCCGTCAGCTTCCAGTCCTTGTCATCGCTGAGATACGCCACACGAATGGCATTATGGTGCCAGTCCTGCGGGGCGCGCACGGCCGCCTCCAAAATCCGTCGACGCACGCTCTTTGGAACACCGGCATCCGCAAAAAGTTTGCGAAGCGCCTCCTGAATTTTGCGGAAGGTCGGTTCGGAAATCGGAACGGCGGCCGGATCCGCGAAACCGCCGAGATCTTCGAACCATTCGATATCCGCATACTCTAAAGCTGGCCCAAGCGAGATGGCCGCCCGGCCGCGCAGACCGTCAGATGCGTCACCATTGCCCAGAATCGACAGCAAAGCATCCACCAGGTCGTCATTGACAACGGTAGAATCACCAGCCAGTTCCGCGGCCAGGAGACGGTCGGATTTGTCGGCGCCATTGTCCCTGAGCACCCGCAAAATCAATTCATCGGCCCCTTGCGGCCATTCCCATGGGAGCGTGTCGTACAGCGTCTGAAGGCCCATTTTTCCCCTCCTTCCAGTTCTTGCCGATCTGTAAAAGAAACTTTTTCATAATGCAAACCCTATTGACGGGCAAACACTTTTTACTTGACAATCCGATGATCCTTAACTATTTATTCCCACTTCAAATAATTGAGAATTCCTCGGTAGCTCAATCGGCAGAGCGGGTGGCTGTTAATCCCGCCTCCGGCGGGATTGTAGGTTCGAACCCTCGAACCAAAGCATCCGGATTGAGCCACCGATTGAAAATCTGATCCTCGGTAGCTCAATCGGCAGAGCGGGTGGCTGTTAATCCCGCCTCCGGCGGGATTGTAGGTTCGAACCCTCGAACCAAAGCATCCGGATTGAGCCACCGATTGAAAATCTGATCCTCGGTAGCTCAATCGGCAGAGCGGGTGGCTGTTAATCCCGCCTCCGGCGGGATTGTAGGTTCGAACCCTCGAACCAAAGCATCCGGATTGAGCCACCGATTGAAAATCTGATCCTCGGTAGCTCAATCGGCAGAGCGGGTGGCTGTTAATCCCGCCTCCGGCGGGATTGTAGGTTCGAACCCTCGAACCAAAGCATCCGGATTGAGCCACCGATTGAAAATCTGATCCTCGGTAGCTCAATCGGCAGAGCGGGTGGCTGTTAATCCCGCCTCCGGCGGGATTGTAGGTTCGAACCCTCGAACCAAAGCATCCGGATTGAGCCACCGATTGAAAATCTGATCCTCGGTAGCTCAATCGGCAGAGCGGGTGGCTGTTAATCCCGCCTCCGGCGGGATTGTAGGTTCGAACCCTCGAACCAAAGCATCCGGATTGAGCCACCGATTGAAAATCTGATCCTCGGTAGCTCAATCGGCAGAGCGGGTGGCTGTTAACCACTAGGTTGTAGGTTCGAGTCCTACCCGAGGAGCCATAAAAATGATGGCCGGTATCGCCGGCCTTTTTTTATGATGGAGCACTGGGTCTACATCCTCCAAAGCCAATCCACCGGACGCTATTATTGCGGCCAAACCACGGGCCTTCGGGTGCGGCTCTTACAACACAACGACCCGACTAACGATTTAGCTAAAACCACCAAGCGCTTCAAGGGCCCATGGAACCTCATCTGGTCGCAGCAGGTTAAAAATGGTTCTGAGGCAACCCGGCTCGAGCGTAAAATCAAGCAACGAGGTATTGGTCGATTTCTAAAAGATAAGATAGGTGGCTTTTAATCCTGCCGGGGACAGAATTGTGGCCTGTCACGCCACAGGCGTGATTCGAATCCTACCCGAGGATCCATTCGACGGTTCATTCGAAAATCTGCTTCCGAACCCGCCCGCTGTCGTGTTGTTCCTTGCCGGTAAAGACATCGATCTGGACGCGCTGAACCCGAGCAAGGAAAGGCCTCAGAAATGGCCGCCGCCGTGGACGCCGCAACAGATTCGCGCAAAAAAGCTCTTGAAAAAGAAAAAGCGGCCGCAGCAGCGGACAAAAAAAAATCGGGAGGTGGAAGCGGCCGTGAACTCCGAAAAGGATCCGAAGCATCTCAAGGGGCTTAAAACTGAAGCTGACGCAGCCGAAAAACAGGCCCAACAAGCCGCTCGAAAGGCAGCAAAGGCCGAAGACGCGCCGCGGGAAGCCGAAGCATCCGGCGCCTAACTTCCGGATACTGATAAAAATTCCTCTTAGCCCGTCACGCCACGGCTCACTTCCATCTCGGGAAAGGCGCTTTTAACCAACCGTTTTTTAAAGCAGTTTGTACAGCTACAGCAGCCCAGCCTTATTCATGAAAGCCTCGCAGTATCCTTCCAGAATTTTTTAATAAAAAATGCCGCCGACTTCATGTTCCCTTCATGATGGCCTGTTATCTTCCTGTCAAATGGTGCCGGGAAGGCGATGGTCGTCTTCCCGAATAGGGCGCCAAAGTCACTTCAAGACAGGAGGTATCATGATCAGCATTGAAAACCTGCATTTAACCATTGAGGGAAAAGAAATCCTGAAGGGCATAGATTTGCACCTGCAGCCCGGTGACATCTATGGTCTTCTCGGCCCCAACGGCGCCGGCAAGTCCACCACCATCTTCGCACTGTTGGGTTTGCGTGCATACGGAAGCGGTCGCATCAGCGTGCTGGGCCGTGATCCCGGGGAACATGCCGCTGCAATTCGCAGTTCTGTCGGGGTGATGCCGGAAAACGCCGGGTTTTACGAGTGGATGACCGCCCCCGCCTACCTGCTATGGTACGGCCGCTTGTACGGAGAAACGCAATCCCAAAGGGACCTGTTACCATTGTTGGAAAAAGTCGGTCTCGGCACCCAGGGCCACCGCCTCATCGGAACGTATTCCAGGGGAATGAAACAGCGTCTGGCCGTCGCCAGGGCTCTAATGCCGCACCCCAGCCTGTTGATACTGGACGAGCCCACCAATGGACTCGATCCCAAGGGTCGGCGCGAAATCCACGACCTGCTGTTCGAATTTGCCGCAGAACGGAACGCCGGGGTGCTGTTGTGCACCCATTTGCTGGACGATGTGGACCGCCTGTGCAACCGGATCGGAATCATTGATCGGGGCCGCACCCGAATAGAAGGCCGTCTTGGCGATCTGCTGGCGGAACAGGAGACTGACAAGCGTTACCGCCTGCGCCTGGAAGTCGAACCGGAGGACACGGCCAATCTTCCAGCCGGGATTTCCCTTCTGGCTCACGAAGGCGACTGGTGGCGCGTTCAAATCCAGTTCGAAATCCCCGGAGGGCCTTCTACCCTCTGGGGAGAGCTGTGGCGGCGCGGCTGGCGCATCCTGGAGATTCGCTCCGAGGCCTCGAGCCTGGAGGAACTCTACTTGAACATCACCGCACCGGGGCATTCTCACGTACAGGAGGCGGCAATATGAAAACGCATTGGACAATCGCTTACAAAGAAAGCGCGCAGATGCTGCGCAGCCAGCGCGGCCTGCTGTGGGTATTGGCCTTCAGCGGCCTGCTGTCCGCTTTCAGCCTGCTCTTGGTCAGTAATACCGAACTCAGCCTGCTCGACAACGCCCAGGTAGTCTACATGATGTCCGGGACGGTTCTGGCGGCGGGAGCTCTGCTGGCCGCCATCCTGGGAAGCGACGCCTACGCCGGAGAAAAGGAACGCGGTACGCTGGTTCCGCTGCTCTGCGCGCCGATCAGTGTCACTGCATTACTGACCGGCAAGGCCCTGGGCATGCTCACGGCATGGGGCGTCATGTTCGCAGAGGCGACGCCCTATCTGTGGGCCGTCGGTGCCAGCGGCCAGAACCTCGGCGCGGCCCTGCTCTACCTGGCCCTATTCGGCACCCCGGTGGTGCTCGGTTTCGGCTACCTGGCCATGGCGGTGTCGGCCCGCACGGGCAGCGTTCTGGCTTCTCTTCTGAGCACGATCACCTTGTTGATGCTGGCCGCCAGTCCATTTCTGATCGGACCGGGTCTGCGCGGCACCGCCATCGGACGTGCCCTGGACGCGGTCAACCCCTTCGCCGGAGCGCTCAACACCTTCGACAGCGTCATTATCGACAGCGAACCGTTTTCCGCCCAGTTTGCAAGACTTTTATTGGTGGTCGTGTGGTTGGGTCTTTGTCTGCTATCAGCCCGACGCAGCGCCGCCCGTCCCAATTTTCAATAAGGGGAGATGCCATGAAAAAATGGAAAGATATTTTGTTGGCAATGGTCGCGATGGTTTTGATAGCTGCGGTCTCGGCTGCGGCCGAGGCTCCATTGATCCTGGACCTTCGCCCGGATAACAACAACCCGTCTGCCCCTGTCATGGGGGACCACCTGCGATTCTGGAGCACCATCATGAATACCGGCGCAGACCCCATCGAGGGACTGGTGGCGTGGATCAGCCTGGTGGAAATCGATCCGGGCAATGAGCAGCCGGTGGACCTTGAGGACTGGAGCGCCCACAAGGCCGTGACCGGGGCGACCCTGGAGCCGGGGCAGTCCCTGCGGACCGACTGGCCTATGCGGCTGATCAAGGGCGGCGATTACCGGGTGGTGGTCAGCGTCACCGACCGCGGCAGCCACACGGTGTTCACCAGTCCGACCATCCAATTCAGTGTTCGGCAGAAACCAGTGCTTCAGGCCGGACGGGTGTTGCCGGTGGCCGCCGGTGTTCCTTTACTGATCATCGGGCTGATGGTCTTCAATAAAACCAGGCAACGCCGCAAAAAAGTGCAATTGTGAAACCCCGTCAATCAAAACTCATAAACGGCCGCGGTGTTTATCTGTTTTCTCTGGATCATCGCTGCGTGGCGGTTATGGTATCTGGAAGAGCAGGGAAATTTTCACCCGATCACCCCTGGCGAGGCTTATCGGTCGGTGCAACTGGATCAGGACGAACTTGAATATGACATCCGCAAGTTCGCAATCCGTTCGGTCATCAATCTGAATGGCAAGGACGTTGGTGAGCCACAGTATGAGGCGGAGAACGCATCCTGCCGGGAAATGGGTGTCAGGCATTACGATCTTGGATTAAGCGCCGGCAAGAAGCCTTATTCACATGAAATCGAAAAACTGTTAAAGCTCTTTAGAATTGCCCCTCGTCCTGTCCTGATTCACTGCCGGGCTGGCGCCGACCGCTCGGGCTTGGCAGCAGCGCTTTGGAAGGTGGTGATTGATGGAGAGCCGAAATCAGTGGCCCGGGATCAGCTGTCCTTTCGTTACGGCCACATGCCTTTTGGACCGACTCAGGTGCTGGATCAATTCTTTGCGGAATGGATACCGCAACAAGAATCAACATGAAGGCCGAGAAGATGGCCGGAGAGCTTTTCAACAGGAGTGAATATGCGGTTAATTAGCTTTGGCGTGCATAGGTGGTTTGACCAGATCACCGGGTTAACCACTTTTTCCTATCGTTTGATTTTCACTGTTACACAGGCGCTTAAGGACTCCCGCTTCGTGCTTCACGCCACCGGCAAGTTCAGGCGTTTCTGGCTGGTTCATTTCCGAAAGAGATATGTTCAGAGCCAACTTCTTGCCCGCGGAGGCGTCTGCCGTCAATGCGGCGCCTGCTGCAAACTGGTGTTCACCTGCCCCATGTTAACAAGAAAGGGGCTCTGTCTTGTATACGGCACCAGCAGGCCGCAAGCCTGCAAGGTCTTCCCCATAGATCAGCAGGACATCGATGAGGTGAAACTGTGCGGCGTTCAATGCGGGTACTGTTTCAATGATGAAAAACCAAACTGTTCATTTTGACCAAGAGGCCATTATGAAACGATTTATTCTAACCGAACACTGTCGGCGCCTGCTGATAGTGGCCGCTGTCGTCACTATTCTACTCGGCGGTTGTGCCGGTTATCAGCCGCTACCCCTGTCCCACAGCGTCAAATTAGCCCCCAATGTCGATCAACTGGCCACACTCGGGGCCGCGCGCGATATCAATCCGTTGGATGGCCTGAACTTGACTGAAGTGGCCATATTCGCGGTAAGCAACAATCCCGATCTGAAGGCACAGCGCAAGCAGCTGGGGATAAAGCGCGCGGAGCTCTTTTCGGCCGGTCTGTTGCCCGACCCCCAGTTGTCCGCCAATCTCGATTATCCGACGGGTAGTGTACCGGGCACGGTCAATGCGTTCGGCATTGGGCTGGGTTACGACATCGTCCCGCTGATTAACCGGGGGGCACGGGTGGATAGTGCCCAACAGGCCGAACAGCAGGTCCGCCTGAAATTGTTGTGGCAGGAGTGGCAGGTGAGCCAGCGCGCCCGCTCTTTGGCCGTGCAACTGGCCGGTGAACGCCAGCAATTCGCCCTGCTGCAGGAAATGAAAGACCTCTACCAAAAACGCTACCAGCGTTCGCGCAAGGCCGTGACGCGGGGCGATCTCACTTTGGGGGTGGCCGGCACCGATCTGACCGCCCTGCTTGATACACTGAGTCAAATCAATCAACTGGAGCAATCCAGCAACGATACCCGCCACGAATTAAACCTGATGATCGGTCTGGCTCCCGATGCACCGTTGGAGATACGACTGCCTCCCCTCCCCATGCTGCCGATGGTCCAGGAACTGAGCCGGAACCTACAAACCCTGCCACAACGCCGCCCAGACATGTTGGCGTTGCAAGCCGGCTATCGCAGCCAGGAGGCCAATGTGCGCGCAGCCATCCTGTCGCAGTTTCCCTCGCTCAGCATTGGTATTACCCGTGCACGGGATACGAGTAACGTGTACACGACCGGTTTCAATATTGGTCTTAATCTACCCTTGTTCTCGGGCAACAGGGGTGCGATCGCTGTCGAAAGAGCGACGCGCGAGCAACTGCGCGAGGAATATCAGGCGCGTCTCGATCAGGCCATGGTGGATGTCGACAGGCTCATCCGTTTGCAGGGAATCGTCGCGGCACAGCAAAAGCAGCTAAATGAATACCTGCCGACTTTGGAAGAACTGGTCGACCGTGGGCGCGAAGCATACCGAAATGGCGACATCGACGCCTTGACCTTTCTGAATATGGAAAATACCTGGGTCAGCAAGCGCCTTGAACAGATCCGCCTGGATCAAACGCAGAGGAACAATCTCATCGCCTTACAGACCTCTGTTGGCAATGCCTGGAGATGGCACGCCCCGGACCGATGCGGTTTCAGAAGGAGGCAACCACTGATGAAACATATAAGAGTCCTCTGCACATTGGTGCTGGTGATCGCCTGCACGAGGGTGTGGGCACAGGATCCCTCCGTATTGATCCAACAGGCCAAAGTCGTGCAACAGCCGATCAGTGAATCCCTGACGGTGTATGGACAGGTGCAGGCTGATCCCGACACCGTGCAGACCATTTCCCTCTTGCATGACGCGCTGATCACCCGTGTGGCGGTGCGCCCCGGTCAGCGGGTAAAACTCGGCCAGACCCTTTTGGAGCTGACCACATCGCCGGGCGCACACATGGAATATCTGAAGACGCGCGGTGCGGTGGATTATGCACAGAGTGAACTGACCCGTCAGCAGCGCCTCTTAAAAGAACAACTGGCCACCAACGCGCAGGTGGAAGCCGCGCGAAATGCTTTGCAAGATGCTCAGGCCGGCCTGCAGGCCCTTAAGGCGCAGGGACAGAACAAGACAAGGGATATAATGTCCGCTCCCACCGCCGGGATCATCACTCAGCTCAGGGTAAAGCAGGGTGACCGGCTACAGGCGGGCGTCGCCGTCTTGGAGATTGCCATCGGCAACCAACTCGTTGCCGTGCTTGGTGTAGAACCGGAAGACATCCGCTTGCTTGAACCCGGCACTCCTGTGAGGATTCGTTCAGTGTTCGTTCCAGATTACAAGGCAGACAGTCAACTGCGTGAGATCCACGCGATGATCAATCCGGCGACCCACCTAGTGGATGCACTGGTCCCCATACCGGCCGATCAGACCGACCAACTGGTATTGGGCAGCTATCTGATTGCCGATATCCAACTGAATGCACACACCGGCATGACCGTACCACGCAGTGCGGTCTTGCAGGATGAACAGGGCGCATATGTGTTTCGCGTTGTCGGCGGCAAGGGGCAGCGCGTTGGCGTCACAACCGGATTGGAGAGCGACCAGTGGATCGAGATCACCAGCGGTCTGAATCCGGATGAGAGCGTCGTCAGCGTAGGAAACTACGAGCTCAAGGATGGTATGCCGGTGCGGGAGGGCAGGTAAATGGATGTCTCACATTGGGCGGCGGCACATCGGCGCTCTATACTGTCATTGTTCATGTTCTTCGCCGTTGCCGGAGTGCTGACCGCGTTCCACCTGCCGGTTTCCCTGTTTCCGCGAGTAAATTTTCCGCGTATCGCCATCAATGTGGATGCCGGAGATCGGCCGGCCGACCAGATGGTCATTGCGGTAACGCGTGAGATTGAACAGGCGGTCAGACCCATACCCGGCGTGGCATCGATCCGGTCGACCAGCACCCGCGGCAGCGCCGAGATCTCGGTCAATTTTGTCTGGGGCAGTGACATGGGTGCCGCCCTGCTGCAGGTTGAATCGTCAATCAACCAGATTTTACCGAGCCTGCCGGCCGGCACCGCGTTCACAGCCCGCCGCATGGACCCTACCGTTTTCCCGATGGCTGCTTATAGCTTGACATCCGACACCCTCACCCAGGTGGACTTGCGCGACATCGGCGAACAACAATTGGTACCGCTGCTTTCAGCCATCAACGGGATTGCCCAGGTGAACATCATGGGCGGCAAAACAATGGAATACCGGGTCGAAGTGGACCCTGTAAAATTAGACGCTTACGGGCTAGCCTTCACGGATGTAGCAAGTGCTCTAAGCGCAACCAACGTGCTGCAGGCGGTGGGCAGAATGGAGGATCACTACAAGCTTTACCTTGCGATGTCGGACACCCGTATCCGTAACCTGAAGGACATCCGCAACACGATTCTGCGCAGTGGCGAAGACGGTTTTGTGCGGTTGGAAGATATCGCGCGGGTGTATGCGTCCGAGAAACCCGAATGGCTGAAAGTGTCGGCGGACGGTAAACAGGCCGTGCTCGTCAATGTTTATCAGCAGCCCAACGCAAATACCGTGCAGATCGTAAAGGATGTTCAGGCTCGTCTGACCGCATACCGCCACAAACTTCCGAAAGATATCGCCATCGCCAACTGGTATGACCAGAGTCAACTGGTGACCGACTCTGCCGCCAGCGTTCGCGATGCGATTCTGATCGGCGTGCTGCTGGCGGCGCTGGTCCTGTTCGCTTTTCTGCGCAGTGTAAAGATCACCCTGGTGGCGATGCTCACTGTGCCCGCGGCCCTGGCTATCACCGTGCTGTTGCTGTATGTCCTTGGTGACAGCTTCAATATCATGACCCTCGGCGGCATGGCCGCGGCTGTGGCGCTGATCGTGGACGATGCCATTGTCATGATCGAACATATCGTTCGCCGTCTTCGTGAATACAAGGCCCGCGAGAGCGTTATCGTTCTGTCCATTCGCGAGGCTGCCATCGAATTCAGCAAACCATTGACCGGCTCCTCCATGGCCACGATTATTATTTTTGCCCCCCTGGCCTTCCTCTCCGGTGTGACCGGCGCCTTTTTCAAGGCGCTGTCATTGACCATGGCCAGTTCTCTGGCGGTGTCTTATTTGCTGGCCTGGTTGGCGGTGCCGCTGCTATCCGAACACTTGCTTAACCGGAAAGACGCCGACAGAGAAGACAGTGGACCGATATTCCATCGAATTCAGCAGGGCTATCAGCGGCTGATGCAGCGGCTGGTGCGGCGTCCTGTGTTCATTTTGCTGGTGATCGTGCCCTTTATCTTAGCGGCCTATTTCGCCTATAAGCAGGTCGGTTCCGGATTTATGCCCCATATGGACGAAGGCGGCTTCGTACTTGATTTTTTATCCCCTCCCGGCACCTCTCTGACCGAAACCGACCGGCTGGTGAATCTGATTGAAGGGATTCTTAACGCCAACCCCGCGGTTGAGACCTACTCCAAGCGAACCGGCGGCGGCCTGGGCGGCAGCCTGCATGAATCCAATGAAGGTGACTTCTTTGTGCGGCTTAAAACCATGCCAAGACCCCCCATTGACCAGGTGATGGACGAGATTCGCGCCGAGATTGAGCAGAAAGTGCCCGGGTTGGAAATTGACCTGGTCCTGCTCATGGAAGACCTGATTGGTGACCTTACAGCCGTGCCTCAGCCGATCGAGGTGAAGTTGTACGGCGACAATTTCAATGAGCTGATGAAGGTCGCACCCAAAGTGGCCGGCGCGATCAAGGGTATTTCCGGGGTGGTCGATGTTAAAAATGGTATCGTCTTGGCCGGTGACGCCCTCGCCATACGTGTGGACCGTAAAAAAGCGGCCCTGGAGGGTGTGGATCCAGCCAATGTTACCGAGCAACTGCAAGCCTGGCTGAGTGGCGTCGTCACCACCCAGGTCCAGGAAGGCGTCAAGCTGGTCGGCGTGCGGGTCTGGACCCCGGGCCTGGTGCGCGGCAGTGTCGCCGATCTCGAAAAAATGCAACTGCGTGCGCCCGATGGCCACCTGTACCCGCTGAAACGGATCGCAGATATCGACACGATTATCGGCCAGCCGCAGATCACCCGTGAAAACCTCAAGCGCATGATCGCTGTGACCGGTCGCATCAGTGGTCGCGACATGGGGTCCACCATCCGCGATGTAAAACGGACACTTGCCCAGCAGGGCCTGTTGCCCAAAACAGTCTACTATGAACTCGGCGGTTTGTACCAGCAGCAGCAGATCGCCTTCCGGGGACTGCTTGCAGTATTTGCAGCAGCTCTGGGATTGGTCTTCCTCCTCCTCTTGTTCCTTTACGAGGAGTTCGCTGCCGCCGCGGCCATTCTCGCTATGCCGCTGCTGGCCACTGGAACGGTGTTCATCGGCCTGTGGATTACCGGTATCGAGCTGAACATCACTGCCATGATGGGCATGACCATGATTGTCGGTATCGTGACCGAGGTGTCGATATTCTACTTCTCCGAGTACCACGATTTGGTGCGTCAAGGGCTCGACAAGGGCCAGGCGCTGGTCCAGGCCGGGGTCAACCGCTTGCGCCCGATTACCATGACGACGCTCGCGGCCATTTTAGCACTGCTGCCGTTGGCACTCGCCATGGGGCAGGGGTCACAGATGCAACAGCCCTTGGCCGTGGCCATCATTTCCGGTCTGTTGGTGCAGACACCGCTTGTCATTACGGTGTTGCCGCTGGTTTACAAAACCCTGGCTCGCATTAAGGGTGCATAAATGCGCAAAAAAGTTTCCGCCAAATAGGGTTTGGCGGACATTGGGCGGCATTGGTTTTTTGCCTGAATATGTGAAATGAAAGCGCTGGGTTGATACGCCGGTTGCGGGACACGTTAACCCATTGAACGCGAAACTGATCTTGTTCAGCGATCAATTGATGGGCCGTTTCGTCCGGTAGAAAAGTCATGGCACAAGGATAGGGTAGCCTCTATGATTTACATAAAAGCATTGCTGGCTTTTATTACCCACCATCCCGCCCTGGCTTACGGAGCGATCTTTCTGATCTCCCTGTCCGAATCCCTGGCCCTGGTCGGTTTGATTGTTCCCGGCACGGTGATCATGTTCGGTGTCGGGGCGATTGTGGCAACGGGCAGCCTGGGGCTCAAGCCCGTACTGCTGTTGGCCGCGGCCGGGGCTATCGCCGGAGACGGCATCAGCTACTGGCTGGGTCACCACTACCGGGAGGAGCTGCGGCGGATCTGGCCGTTTTCCCTCTACCCCGGCATGTTGAAAAGAGGAGAGACCTTTTTTCACCGCCATGGCGGCAAAAGTGTCCTGTTCGGACGTTTTGTCGGCCCGGTACGCCCGGTCATCCCGGTTGTGGCCGGAATGCTGGGCATGGGTCCGCTGCATTTCAGCATCGTCAACGTGCTCTCTGCCATTGTCTGGGCCCTGGTTTACATCCTGCCGGGCGTTTTTTTCGGGACCTCGCTGGCAGTGGCCGGAGCGGTCAGCACGCGCCTGGCCATGCTCATCCTTCTTATCCTGGCCGCTTCCTGGCTTTTCGTTTGGCTTGGCCGCAAGCTTGTAGTACTGGTGGGCCATCGCGGTCCGATCTGGCTTGCGGCATTGAAAGACTGGCTCGCCGTGGACACGCCTACCCATTGGATAATGTTTCCTGTAAAACGTTTTCTCTCTTATTTCTTTCTCCGCCAACAGGGGGAGGAATTCTTTCTTGCATTTCTAGCCCTGACGCTTTTTGTGGCCGGATGGGGATTCTTGGGTGTCATGCAGGATGTTCTGGCCAAAGACCCACTGGTGTTGGCCGATCAGGCCGTCTACAACTTTTTTCAGTCTCTTCGAAACTCCTGGTCGGACCGCATCTTCGTAGCCATAACGGAACTCGGTGATTCTTTTGTCAATATTTGCCTGTCCGGCGCGGTTCTGCTCGTGCTTCTTGGCAAACGTTGTTACCGTGCTGCAGGCTATTGGGCAGTGACCGCACTCGTTGGCTTAGCGGGTGTTCAATTGCTGAAATGGTTGATCCATTCTCCTCGGCCCATTGCCCTTTACCATGGGGCCTCGGCCTATGGATTTCCGAGCGGCCACACAACCATGAGTGTCGTCCTTTATGGATTTCTCGCCATCTTACTTGCCAGGGGCCTTTCGGGTACATTACGTTGGGGATTATTTGTAAGCGTCTTTCTGATCTCTTTTATCATCGCGATCTCCCGCCTTTACCTGGGCGCCCACTGGCTTTCCGATGTCCTGGGCGGATTTTTCATAGGCGCAAGCTGGGTTGCGCTGCTTGGAATCGCCTACCTGAAAAACCCCGATCAAGGCCTGCCCCGGCGCTTGCTCGGGCTTGCCACCGTACTCGTCATTGTGGTTGCCGGCGCTTGGCATGTGAGCCGGCACCACGAAAAGGACCTCGCGTTTTACGCTCCCCGACACAATCTACAAGCCATGCCGCTGGTGACATGGCTGGCCGATGGCTGGCGCGACCTTCCCGCCTGGCGGATTGATATGGCGGGAGAAAGGGAACAACCCCTCACCATCCAGTGGGCCGGAGCACCCGAAGAGCTGGCCCAATATCTTTTAAACAGAGGATGGCAGACCCCGCAGTCGTTTAACTTGAAGAGTTTCCTTGAAATGCTTTCCCCGGACACGCCGATTGAAAAACTGCCTGTATTGCCACGTCTTCATGATGGCCGGATCGATCGCCTGCGTCTTGTCCGTAAGGCCGGCAGCCAACTGTGGGTTTTGCGCATGTGGCCCACTGATGTGAAAATCCTGGCAAACGAAGCCCGCCTTCTCGTAGGAACGATTGAGGTTCAAAATAAACGTTCCATGGCCGGCCTGATCTTCACGGCAAGAGACACGGGCGAGTATGACCGCTCCCTGGGCGCATTCGAGCAGGAGTTCCGCAATCGATTCGCTATGAAGCTGGTCGATCGGAAAGACAGCGAATTTCAGGTCAGCCGTGACCAAGACCGGGTGGACTGGTCGGGCAGGGTGTTGTTGTTATGGCAAATATAGGATTTAATATAAAGGCTTGGGGCTGTGTTATCGGTCGTCGGCGTATTACAGCCTTCTCCCTCTGGCCTTGCCTTATCTTAAACCCATAGCAATGCTCTGATTAAATGCTTTCTGGTGGATGCCGCTCCGGAAAAAATGCGATCTGAGCAAAAGTGATTGTTTGGTCATGATGAAATGAGAATACTAGTTGTCGATGACGAGAAGACCTTATTGGATCAGCTCGAGCAGGCACTTGAAGACCTGCGTTACATGGTTGAAACCGCGTTGGATGGTCAAGAGGCTTTGGACAAGCTGTTTGAGACCCCTTACGATCTGATCATTCTGGATATCATGCTGCCAAAGAAGGACGGGTTATCCGTCCTGCGGGAAATTCGGCAGGCGGGCATGACCACGCCTGTTCTCATGCTGACCGCCAGGGGAGAAATCGGCGATAAGATCAAGGGGCTCGACCTGGGCGCAGACGACTATCTGGCCAAACCGTTTTCACTGGACGAGCTGTTGGCACGCATCCGCGCCTTGTTTAGACGGTCCGGAGGACAGGCGGAGTCGGTGCTCCAGGTCAAAGATCTGCGGCTCGATACCGTCAGTCGCAAAGTGACCAAGGGAGTCCAGTCCGTTGAACTGACGGCCAGGGAATTCTCCATCCTGGAATTTCTCCTCTACAACAAGAACCGGGCCGTGTCTCGTTTCAGCCTGGCCGAGCACGTTTGGGGAGATGCTTTCGATCCCTTCAGCATGTCCAATTTCATGGATGTGCATATCAAAAACCTGCGGCGAAAGATTGGAGACTCGGGCCACGGCATCATCATCCGGACCATTCGCGGTGTAGGCTATATTATCAAGGATGAAGCCGAATGACCGTTCGACAGAAAATTTCCCTCTTGATCACTGCAGCCGGTTTTGTGGCCAGCTTGATATTTTCCGGCATCATATTGTGGGAGATGATGGAACAACCGTTACGGATTATTGATTCTGAACTGGAATCCACCGCCCAGCGGGCTGTTCGTATTTTATCCGAAACCGATAAAAGCAGAACGCCGGATGCGCCTTTGTTTATCGGCGATGAACGTTATTGGCTGAAAATTGACGATCAGGATACCGGCCAGTCGATTTACCAGTCCCGTTTGGCCAAGCTGATCGAAATCCCTGAGCTGACTCCGGGCTCCAGTACCTCTGTCAGCCTTATCATCCCTCGTAAAAAAATCGATTTGGGCCAGGATCAGCGAAACGAGGTGACCTTTCGGGTCAGAAAATCCAAAATTACACTGGACGGAAAGTCGTTTCTTGTAAGTGCAGGTCGCCCCGTCGAAGAAATCAAAGAAGAACTATGGGATATCATCGTCGGAGTCGTCACCGGCCTTGTCTTTTCAACGCTTCTGCTAATGGTGGCCAGCTATTTTGTCGCCGGTTTCATCCTGAAACCCATCCGGAGCATAAACGACCAGGCCCAGGAAATTACCGAAAAGCATCTGGAAAGACGTATACCGGTAACCGGCGCCCGTGATGAATTCAACGCGCTGTCGCGAACCCTCAATCAGGTCTTTGACCGGCTGCAACATGCCTTCTTGCGGCAAAAAAGGCTTCTGGCCGATGCGTCCCACGAATTAAAAACGCCGCTGACCATGATGCGGCTGTCAATGGATGAAATGCGCACGGCCCCCGCCGAAAATACATCCCAACTGCAGGCGGAAAGATTTGCGAGAATGGTCGAGCAAGTTCTGCGCATGGAGCGTCTCGTAAAAAGTCTATTGGATCTGTCATCGCTTGAAATAGAAGCCGCTGCTTCAGAAGACGCGATAGATGTGGTCAGAATATTGGAGGCTTTGATCGCTGATTATCGCTTTTTGGCTGAACCGCGCAATATTGACATAGAGGTCCGTCTACCCGAGCAACTGATCGTGAAAGGAAGCGCTGAAAAACTGAATCGCGCGTTTTCAAACATTCTGGACAATGCCATCAAGTATAACGTTGATGGTGGCCGGATTGAAGTGATCGGCGACCAATCCGGTATTGATTTGACGATAACGATAACCAACTCGGGTCCGGGCGTCGCCGAGTCTGAAATTCACAAGGTGTTCGATCAGTTCTACCGGGTCGAAGAATCCAGGTCGCTGCGCTACGGCGGCTCCGGCCTGGGGCTTGCCATCGTGAAGAGAATCGTCGAGCTTCACGGTGGGACGGTGGATTTCGAAAGCAAGCCAGGCTCTTGGACACGGTTGACGGTTGCTCTCCCCCGGCACCGGGAAATCGTCGACCCGTCCTTCCGACATTTCTTCGATACGCCCCGGAAGCCGCGCAAGATCTAAGGAGAACTCAAGGGATTGGGTGCCGGCATGATCATTGCCAGCCAGAACCATATCCTGACCGACAACCATAAATATTACCATCCCAATAGAATCACGTTCACTAAAAGCGAAAGTTTTTGCATGAAAGGGGACTGACCGATGCCGGTTATTTTTATCTCGAGAGGAACCATGTCCGGCGTTCATTTGTTGGTGGATTGTCTTCACGGTCAAACAGGACTTAGCTGCATTTCTCGCGAAGATTTGGAAGAAAAGGTCAATAAACACGGAGAAATAGCTGTCCGGGTTCTCGAAAAACTGGCCAAGGCGACGTCGGCTTACGATCAATTCCGCGAACTGAGATGGCCTTATGTGGTCCTCATGCGAAAGGCGCTGCTTGAGGAAATCCGTCATGATGACATCGTGTATCACGGTTATTCAGGCCATCTGCTTTTACCGGCCTTACGACATTTTGTCCGGGTCCGCATCGAGGCACCGATAGAAATGCGGGTGACCATGAGCATGCAACGTTTGGCATGCAATGAGCAACAGGCCCGTGAGTACATCGTCAATGCGGACGAGCAGCGTGTAAGGTGGGCCAGGTTCATGTATGCGCACGACATACGTGATACCATGCTTTACGATCTCAACCTGAACCTGGATCGTGTAACCCTGAAAGCGGCCTGCGGTATTCTCGAATGCCTAATGGCAGAAGAGGATTTTCAGTCCTCCCCCGAGTCCCGAACTGAGGTGGAGCGACTTTACCTCGTAACGCAAATCGAGGAATCATTGGTCACCGATCCCCGTACGGCAGCGCTGGAGATAAGTGCCGAAGTCCAAAACGACGGTATCCATCTCATCGGTCCCTATGTAGAGGATTCCGAACTGACGAAGATCATGGAGATTGTTCAAACGGTGTCCGGCGAAGCGAATGTTCGGTATGACCCGGGATATGCGTCAAAATTTGACATTAACCATCATTCCCGAACCCGGGAACATGGATACGGATAAGTATGACAATCCCACTTCCTCAATTCGCCAGGAGGGAAACGCAATGGATGAAAACAAATACAACGAACAGATCACGTCAACCTTAAAAGCCATTCACGCGTTGCTGGTTCGGGCCGTAAATATTCAAAAGATAGACACAGAAATCGAGAGATCCATTCATGATCTGGAAAAAAAACAGACGGAAACAGCCTCGGGTTTGCTGGGACATGCCGATGTAACCAATACCCTCGCAAGACATCGAACCGATATGGCAAAGGAGCGAACCGCTCTCGTCCGTGAACAAACTCGCCTTTCCACCAAATCCACCGAGCTCTCCGATATTCGGACCCAGATGTCTCGTGAGCGAACCGCTCTCGCCGGGCAGCGAACGGACTTATCCGTCTTGCGCACGGAATTTTCACGTTCCAGAACCGGTCTCGCCGGAGAGCGCAACAAAATGGCCGGCAGCCGAACACGGTTTTCCGAGAAACGCACCGACTTGGCGGGCACTCGGACGATCTTCTCAAATATTCGCACCGCACAGGCTCAAGGAAGGACCTATCTGGCCCTTATTCGCACCGGGCTGGCTTTCTTGACGCTGAGCATCGCATTCTTTCGAATGTTCGGTCTTTCCTGGTGGACTGTTTTCGACGGCCTACTCGCGTTGACGAGCCTGGCGATGACCGGAATTGGGCTTGTGGGGTATAGACGTGCAAACCATAGGGTTGATACCCTGCAAACGATTATTCCAGCAGAGGGGGAAGCGGCAACGCCGTTCTTCGGTAATCTTTAAACATTCCATAAATAGGTGTTTCCGGCCCCAATATCGTGGTTTTCAAGGTCATAATTGGCCGGAACTCGACTTTCGAATGGACGAAATGGCTGCGCCGATACTTTACCTGTGATTCGAGCGTTTCATCGCGTGGCGATGATCGTTCCCCTAACTTTCACCGCTGCAGGCTTCCGCAGCACTTTTCAATGTCTGCAGAAATTCCACCGTCAAGCGGTGCAGCCGCTCCGGCACTTTCAACAAATACCCCACCCAAACCATGGGGCCTTTAAAGCTTTCGACGCTCAGCAGTGTGACTTTTCCGTCTTCTTCGTGAAATTGCCAGGTGTGCGAGGCGTTTATCCCCAATTTGCCTCCCTCCCAGACGACTTCTTGACCCGGGTCGCATTTGACGATTTTGGGTTGAACCTTCAGAGGAAAGGCCAAGGGGCGAATGACGAAGGAAAAGCAGGTTCCGGCCGACAGGGAAGCGCCTCCGGCAGTGATGCAACAGCTGCGGCAGGCCGTGTTCCAGCTGTCCCAGTCCTCCATTTGGGAAAAAATGCGCCAGACCACATTCAGCGGTGCGTTGATTTCGATCTCCTCTTTGATTACCATGAAGAATGCTCCGTTTATTCCCTTATCACTGAAAGAGTATGTGTTTTACGGATAATAATTTTAAGAACCTCAGGAAACAGTTAATAGTAGCCGCTCTACAGATGTTAAAAATAAATCCAACTTTTTCAAAATATTTGGATCCGACTTTTCCGGGTTGGGTTAGACGGCAAATATTTGAAAAACAACATTATAATAGCCGTCTGAGTTAAGCGCCTTGTTCTGTGTTCCTATTTTGTTTTCTAAAGAACTCAAGGAATTATTCCTTTCGCCCCAGCTCGATAATCCTTTTCGCATAATGCTGACGCAATCGATCCAACGTTTCCGGATTGATGGGCCCCTTCCAGGTGCTGACATCGCTGAATCGTCCGGGAATCTCAACGGAGGCCGGATCGTAGCCGGTTGCCAGCCGGATTTGCCAACGGCGTGCCTGCAGCCCCTTTGAAACTTCGGGAATGGTCTCTGCCAGCGTGTCGTATCCCACTGAATGGAGGCACTCTGCTAAAAGTTCTTTGTTGTAGACACCGCGGGCAAAAAGGCAGGCCACCATCGAGGTCAAAAAAACCCGTTCCTGTTCGTCTTTCACCAAAAATTCGATCGCCTCATCCAGATCCACCGCCTCGAATTTTTGATCGTAGGAATAACCGGCGGAGTCTAGGTGCGAATGCCGGAAGCCCAGGGCCTGGGACACGAAAAAGGCCTCGCCGGTGGCATAACCGGCCATTTCCTGACCGAGGACGCAGGCAAATTCCCTGCCCCCGTAATGGGCCGCAGCCGTTGCGGTTCCCTGGGAAAGCAACCGGTAAAAATCATTCGTTCCTGCGGCGAGGTGGCGGACAGCCCCGGTATACGTTTTGGCATCTCCAAACTTCAGAGGGACCAGTGAGTCTTCCTGCTTGATGATGCCCCGGTTCAGCGCCTCAGTGGCCCAGGCCAGGGCCACCCCCGCAGACATGACGTCAAGGCCGGTCTGTTCGACTGTGTCCATGATATCGAGCACGGCGAAAGGATCGGTCACGCCGAGCATGGCACCGGTGGCAAAGATCGGCTCGTAGTCGTAGGCCACCTGGCGATAGAAATACTGGTTGGGTTCCATGAATTTCTCGCGCACGAATCCCACGTGAATGCAACCCACGGGACAGCCGGCGCAGGCCGTGTTTCGCAGCAAAGTCCGCTCAGCAAACTTCTCTCCAGTAATGCCGTCGATTTCCGGATCGGTCGTCTGCTGCAAGTTACGGATCGGCAGGGCTTTCAATTTGTTCAAAACGGCGACATTCTCTGCCGTTCCCAAGTTGTGGTATTTGTGCATCATCTCGGTGTCCGTGAGCTGCTGATGAACCTTCTGGAACAACTTGGCGTATTGCTTTTCTTCCGGAAGCGCAAACGTCCCGTCCCCCTGAATGACGATGCCTTTGAGGTTCTTGACCCCCATTGCCGCCCCGCCCCCCAGTCTTCCGAAATGGCGGTAGGTGTCGACGTTGATGCCGGCCATGGCGGATCCGCGCTCACCGGCCAGGCCGATCCGCAGGATGCTGCGGTGCCCGGCGCCTCCGAACATGCGTCGCAGCAGTTTGCCGGTGGTTCCCACGTCCTTGCCCCACAGGTAATGGACGTCCTTCACCTCGAGATGTCTCGAACCGATGGAAAGGCAGACCGGCCGATCGGCCCGGCCGGTGACAACCAGAGCGTCCAGGTCGGCAAACCGCAGGGCAAGGGCGCTTCTGCCGCCGGCATGGCTTTCGGCATATTGGTCGTGGTACGGCGACTTGAAAGCGCATACTGTCTTGCTCATCAACGGAAAGTAACCTGTGAGGGGGCCGATGGCGAAAATGATCGGCTGGCCTGGATCGTTCCAGGGATTGTCCATCTGCCCGTGGCGCTCAAAGAGCGCCGCCGCCAGGCCGCTGCCGCCCACGTGTACACTGCGTCCTTCGAGGCTCTCGACGGTGCCGCGGCCGGACGTCAGGTCCACAACGAGCACTCTGAAATCATCCCGGATCATGATGCCGCCTCCTTCGATTCCTGTTTCGAATCCGACGTGCCGGGAACAGTTGCCATTTCCAGGCAGTCGTGCGGGCAGAACGGAATGCAGCGGCCGCAATGGATACAAACGAACGGCTCGCCCGTCGGATCGAGATAGATGGCGTCCACCGGACAGGCCGCATCGCAGGCGCCGCATCGAATGCACAGACTTTTTTTCACCACCACGCCACCGCCCTTGCGCTGGGAATAGGCCCCCGTGGGACACACCGCAGCACAGGGCGCAGGATTGCAGGCGAGACAGGGTTTTGCTTCGAAACCGGTGGACAACCCACCCGAGGACAGGATGCGGATGCCGGCCGTGTCCCAGGACAGGCGCTTGTGCACCAGCCGGGCACATGCCAGGGAACAGGCGTGACAACCGATACAACGCTCCATTCTGGGGGTGGTCAAAATCTTCATAAGGACTCCTTGGATCGGGTTTTCGGGCATTAATTATTCCCAGGCTGAATCATCCACGTCGGCATTGAGGCCGTTCTACTGAATGTCGCGCCCGCCTTCAAACACCTGTTCGGTCGAAAGATAACTATTATACAGGCCGTGGACTCATGATTCGGTAAGCAGGTTGGGTTCATGAGTGGCGGAGAGATCTTCCTTGATCTGATCGTCCAATTGGGTGTCCGGAGAGAGATCCACGGTTATTTCCTCCCGCCCCTCAGGACCTTCGGCATGTAAGCCGGGTGTCGCCGTTGTTTCGGGCTCTGTCGGCCGGCCTTGTTCCAATCGAATGGTCTGAATTGGCTCCGGCATGTTTACCCCGGCTTCGTCCAAGGCCAATTTTACCCGTCGAATCGCTTCACCTCTTACCTTCGCAAAGTCGGTCTTCCGCTGGTCTATCCAGCCGAAAAAACGGACCAAAACGTTAAAGTCGCCGAGTTTCTCGACGATCATAAACGGAGCAGGTTCCGTCATTACACCTTCCATTTTACGCATGACGCCGCATCCGCACCCCCGTACACCAACCAAATCCTCATTTACCCCAACGCCGACTTCGAAATCAAATCGGCGGCGGGGATTGATGCTGTAATTGTAGATGAAGCTCTTGAAAACAGTTGCGTTCGGAATTCTCACATGATTGCCTTCCAGGGTCATCAAAATCAACTCGCTGGGTGTAAGGCGAACCACCCGGCCTTCGTGCGATTCGATCAACACCAGATCATTCAGATCGAACGGCCGCCGAATACTGAGCAGCAACCCCGCGAGGTAATTTTCAACAATATCCTTAAAGGCAAAGCCAATCGCAAGCCCCACCACCCCAACGGTTCCGAGCACCGCTCCGACCAGTGCCGTCAAATCCAGTATGTCTAAGGCAAGCAGTACACCGAGCAGCAAAATTCCTTTGCGCAGAAATTGGCGAACCAGATTCCGCAAGAGCCGATTCAGACCCAGCCGCTGATAGGGCAAGTCCCAATGCGTCACGAAGCGCGACATCAGCCAAAACACAATAATCACCACCAGCGCCACCCCGATGAGCGGCAGTTTCTGCACCGCAGTTGAAAGATACTGTTTTACCCTGGTCAAAGCCGGTTTGACACGTGTCTCGACGTCGGTCTCCACCTGTATCTGATTGTCCACGTAAATGACGCCCTCAAACCGTGAGACCATCTGCACGACCTTTTCGGCAGCCTCCTTGCGGAGGGTCGTACCTGAAAGCCGCACCACACCATCGTTGACATCGATCTTAACGTTCTGAAAATCATCAATGTTGTCGATCACCGCGCGTAAACGCTTTTCGATGGCCGAATCAGACGCAGCTTCGACCGGCAGTGTGGTGGGTTGGGCAGCATTTTCGGTCTCAACAGCAGAAAAAACCAACACCGGATTGAGCCAAAAGAGTATCATGACCAGGCTACAGAAGCACCAGCGTTTGACTCTACCCACTTTACAGGAAGAAGAACAAAAAAGGTCCTTTGCTTTTATGGATTTCATTCTAATTTTCCAAATCAGGCTGTTTTTTGCTGCCGAGAATCGGATTCTGGGTTCAAAGCGATGCGCACGGGCTCCCCGTTAAGAATTTCAAGGGCCGCTTCGTAGCGTCTTTCAAGATCTTTGCGGTCGTCATCGTCTGACAGTCTCTCTTTGCACCCATGGACCACCATGGCGGCATGCCTCGAGAGTGCTACGCGGTCTTCTTTCCTAAAGGTCTGAGCCGCAACGGTAGCGATGGTTTCCAGCAGATGAATCGACACGGCCGCAACGGACTGGGAATTCTGTCGAATCATATTAAAGGCCGCATCCACCATTCCCTCAAACTCAAAGGGTTTGCAAATGACCCGCAGTCTGCCCTCCTGATCGAACCGGTGGGAGGAGGGCATCTTGCGGTTGGCCAGTTGACTGAGGCTGACACCCAGCCAATCGATGCATGTGTTGGCGGTGATCGGATCGTTGATGCCGGGGGAGAGCGCGCGAACGGCGATTTCAACCAGCTGGCTCATGGCAAACTCCACATCCTGCTCCAGCGTTCGTTCCGGTCCTAAAACGAAGACGGCGTTGATTTTCTCTGAAAGGCCCTCATCCACCCTTTCCCCGGGCCAAACAGTCACCAGGACACTGCCCCGGGTGATAAAGTTGCCCGGACGGTATCCCAGATGGATGAGAAGGTTTTCTTCGACGGCTATCCGCATCAATGCGTCGTTGTCTAAGGCTTGCAGGTACCCGCTGCTGTCCGCCATGACCTGGCAGACGTCACGGTCGCATGCTTTTGGAATAACGTAGTCCCGTTTTATCGGCCCATTCGACAAATCCTCCTCCCGGCCCATTTTTTCCGGAAAAATTCGATCCACGGCCTTGTCCAAATCGCGGCACACCCTGGCGATGATGTTCTGAGCCTGGATCGATTCGGAAACGTTATGAATGAAATAAATCAGAACTCCCAGGCTCAAGAGCGACATCACCACGGCAATCGTAACGGATAGGCCCGGGACGAACCTCACATCCAGGATCGCGTTGACGGTGCGAAGCACGAGAACACCGTAAATGAACGTCGCCACAAAAGTGCCCAGCACCATCTGATTGGCCCTGACGTTCATGAAATTTCGAATCAGACGCGGACCGAACTGGGAGGAAGCCAGCGAGAGGACCACAATGGTAATCGAGAACACCACGCCGGCGACGGTGATCATGGAGCCGGCAATCACTGAAAGAACCGTTCGCGCGCCATCCGGCCCGCCGCCATAGAGCCACCAATGCTGAGCGCCTTCGCGGTAGAGGAACAATTTGTCGATTGCTATGGTAACGAAGGAGAGCAAAATCGCCGCCCCGGCCATAACCGCAGGTAAAAACCAGAAGCTTTCTTGAACGCGATATCGAAAATTCCGGATTTTAATTCTCATTGACCCCCCTCGCCCGACTTGAATCTGCAGTAAGTACACACTCACGCACTTCGAAACCTTACCAGTGCCGTTAATAGAACCGTGGATGGGAACTGGAGAGAATCCATCCAGAAACAGCATTTTTCGACATGGGCCGGCGTTCTCGCTCTTTGCAGTCCTCAACGTCGCACTGCGAAGCCTGAGGTTGTCCCGCCTATAGCGGGACTGCGACCTTGGCCGAGACCGAAATGTACCGTTTCTAAACGGACACTATATGGTCCAGCAAACCGCGCAACAAATTTAAACAATTATTGAACCAGTAATACCGTTTGAAGACTTTGACAATAGGGTCGGCAATTGACCGGATAGGTTCCTGCAAGGCATAGGCCACCGTCTGACGGCCGGTTACCGGCCCGGCAACAAACGACAGCGGTCTTGAAAACAGATGTTGTTGAATCCGGAGATCTTGTTGGCGCTGCTAAGCAGTCGGGTGTACTCCAGCGCCGAATCTGGAAGGGGCACTAAACTATTCACCCATCAGAGAAAAACAGCGGGTCAGGTCTTCATGTTTTTTTATTTTCTTCTCATGCTGGAACTTCGGGACGGGTATTGATATATTGGCATAAGTCATCCCATCAGCTTGAGTTCCTTTTCTTTAACAATCTTTTCGCCTCGTTTTACCGATTGGCTGGCAGTGGGTTGTGAAATGCCAAGCCTTTTGGAAAGCGTCAAGGTGCTGATGCCAAGTTCCCGTACCGCCCAGTAGCATAGCACGCTGCGGGCTTCAACCGTATTCAGGTACTTGATCGTTTTTTTTAACCCATTAAGCAGATTGTGCTTGGTAAATAACCGGTCGATATTTAGGCGGTGGGATTAACTTACCTTCCGCTTTGGCAGCTTCAATCCATAAAGATTTGGCCTTTTGAACCTCACGTAGGGCCTCATCAGGCGTATCACCGAATGCTGAACATGCTTCAAGATCAGGGATGTCAGCGATGTATCCACCGTCATCTTCGGAATAAAAAATATTTATATGGTAGTCGCGCATTATTCGTTCTCCTTCAATTTCAGATTATGTGTCTCGACAAGTTTCAGGAATTGACGAATTTGATATGGTTTCGCCTGACCTTTTATATTTTGAAGATTAACAAGTTCCGGAATGTCCGGTCGAGTGAAAATGTGGTGACTCCCATCTGTTCTTGAGAGGGTGAAACCGAAACCTTGAACAAGATTTACCATATCAGAGAATCTTATGTTTTTAGAACCTGCAAGTATTTTTTGAAGAATTTTTTTCCTGTTCATATCTTGTTATCTTTCACAAACCGAACAGAGTTTATAAATGGAAAATTTTCTGCCTATTAAAATATTGTGGTAGAAACAATGTTTTACAGCTGCCTCAAGCATGGCGGGTGTGCCGTTAGATAAAATTGCAATTCTAAATCCACCGGCTTTCAGCGTTGATAAAGCCTCAGGCACTTCCGGATAACAGTCCAGGTGAAGATATGCCTCAATCAGATCGTTTCGAAGATCGGTATCGTTTAGATGGTGCATGTCGAATGCGAAATCCAGTGCATCCCGGGTGACTTGCCAGAAGTCGGCATGATGTCCCATCAAGCTGCGAAGCCATGTATATTCCAATTGTTTGGTGCGCCATAGCAGGGAAACCTGATCAGCAACATCTCCCAACCGCTGTCGATATTTTCCAACTGCCGAATGCACATTAAAGAGCGTTCCATATGCATCGAACACACACGCCTTGATACCGCCAATAGTTTGTTTTGCAGACATCGTAGCTCCTTTTCTGGCAAGGCTTTAAGGGTGATTTAGCTAATTTGGGTTTTAGATTATGTCATTTGCAATATTGATATTACATAAAACCAATTTTGTCTGTAGCAACCGATACAATTTTATTTGCCATCGAACATCCACATCAGGTTTTGCATTGTTTTTATATCAGTCAGAGTTTATTTACAGATGAAATTTCAAATAATACTTGTATCGGTCACAACCTGATAGGATCCGTAAAAAGTTAGAATAATACTGTATCATTAATATTATTGAACCCCCATGTTTTCCCCTTCAGATGATGAATTGGGATTCGCCGGTGCACCGATTTGAACGAGACTACAAGAATATGACAGTAAGGGTTGTTAATTTCGGAAGGGCGACCAACAAGCTCTTTTACCGAATGAAAGAGACGGGTTGAACTTGAGACGATCTTACGACATAATTAACGACTTCCTCACGGCACTATTTGCGACTTCCAGTTGTTTACATTTTTTCAGAAAGAAAACAGCGGGAATGTAGACCAATGGCGAAAAAGAAAACACGACTGAACCGGTTTTCCGATCTGACCTGGAACGATATCGAAGAATGGGCCGGCGGGAAAATTGTCTCCCGGGGCAAGAGTTATCAGCGGCAGGGGCGTGTTTCCGATCTGGCCGTAACGGACGACGGCAGCCTGATCGGCTGGGTGGACGGTACGGAGCGCTATGCCACACGGGTGGTCATGGATGAAGACGGTCTGCCGGATTCGATTTGCACGTGCCCTTACGAATTGGACTGCAAGCACGGGGTGGCAGTGGTGATCGAGTACCTGAAGCAGGTCGAAAACAACCGGCGCGTTCCCAAAGCAAAGCATGATGACTGATAAAGAATCCCCCCGATGGCGGCATACGCTGCACGAGATTATCTTCGAGGCCGACACGCCGGCCGGCAAACTGTTCGATATACTGCTGATCGTTTCGATCGTCCTCAGCGTGGTGCTGGTCATGCTGGACAGTGTCAGCGGCATTCGTGCTGTTTACGGCCGACAGCTGTATGCCGGTGAATGGGTCTTTACCATACTGTTCACCGTCGAATACCTCTTGCGTCTGCTGTGTGTCGGACGACCGCTGGCATACGCCGCCAGCTTCTTCGGCGTGGTCGATCTTCTGGCCATCTTGCCGACCTATCTGAGCATTCTTATCCCGGGCTCTCAGTATCTGTTGGTCATCCGGTTGTTGCGCGTACTGCGAATTTTTCGTGTGCTCAAACTGGTCCCCTATCTCGGCGAGGCCCGCCTGCTGATGCAAGCCCTGCGGGCCAGCCGCCGTAAAATAATCGTATTTCTGTTCACGGTAATGATTCTGGTGATTATCTTCGGCTCGCTGATGTATTTGATCGAGGATCCGGACAGCGGCTTCACCAGCATCCCGCAAAGCATTTACTGGGCAATCGTGACGCTGACCACCGTCGGCTACGGCGACATCTCCCCTCAAACCGGCCTGGGCCAGTTTCTATCGGCGCTGATCATGGTGATCGGCTTTGGTATGATAGCCGTGCCGACCGGAATTGTGACCGTTGAGATGGCACATTCCTTCAAGCGTAAGGTTTCGACCCAGGCCTGCCCCGACTGCAGCGCCGAAGGACACGATGTGGACGCCAGGCACTGCAAGTATTGCGGGGCAAGGCTGTGACACCTCTATAGGCTTTAAGATAAAGGTTTTGGACTGCGTTATCGATCGGCGGCGTATCTGGATATTCCGAGTTTTCGTAACACAGTCGGACGGGATGCATTGGCGTCTAAAATGTTACGTTATTTTCGAGTGAGCCCTATACCACTAAACGCCAGATCACACCCGCCGTGGCACCGAGCGGCACCAGGCAATGAACGGGCGCATGAAACTTCTGAAGCAGCACCAGGACTACACCAGCCGATAACAGAGCAAAGAGGTCGAAGCCGCCGTCAGGCAGCAGGACCTTGTGACCGAACCAGACGGCCAAATTGAGCACCACTCCCACCACGGCTGCGGTGACGCCGGTGAGTGCAGCCTGGAGCTGCCGGTTGCCGGCCATGGCCTCGATGAAAGGTGCACCGGTGAAGATGAAGAAAAAGCAGGGCAGAAATGTCGACGCTGTCTTTTTCATACATGATCCCGTGAATGATTTTGCAGCGGTATGTCGCGGCCGAAAAGGGCGAAACCGACTGTGCCGATGATCCCGAAAACGAAGGCTGTCACAAAGTTGGTCTGCGGACTGATCTGCCACAAGAAGGCGCCGCCAAGAGCGGCACCGGCAACAAAAATATCTCGGATCAAATAGTAGAGCCCGAACATCCCCGCCTTGCAGCTGTCCGGAGACAGATCCATGATCAGAGCCTTGCGGGTGGGTTCGCCGAACTCCTTGAGCCCCCTCAAAATGAAGGCGGCTATCAGCCACTCGAAAGAGCGGCTATACAAAAGAACCAAGGGGAAAAAAGTGAAAAAAATGAAGGTTATCAGAACAAACGGTTTCTTGGTGCTCCGGTCCGCCATATACGCCACCGGAATATACACCAGCACGGCAGTTGCCATCTCGATCGTGGTTAGCAGGCCGAATTGGAAGGCCGATACCGGTTGGGCGATGGTCTTCATGCACCAGACCACCACAAAGGCATATGGGATCTGTTCGCAAAAGCGGATCAGAATGTCGGTGACCAGGAGACTTTTCATGGCCGGGTTCATCAGGCGCATGAGTTTCAGCGGATTTCTTTCCGGTGTCAGGCCGCAAGCATCTGCCGAGGATGTCGCAGAGGGCGTGTCGTCTGCAATCATCCGTTGCTGCAGCAGCAGCGCCACCGCCGCCATAGCCAAGGCGGCCCCGAAGGCGATACGAACCCCATCGCGCTCGCCCCATATGCCGATGAAGAGCCCCCCGAGCAAAGGGCCAAGGGCCATGGGGATGCGGCGCACGAGCGAATGCATGCTCACCCCCATGGTGCGCTTGTTTTGGGGCAGTACCTTGTAAATCAAACTCATGCTGGCCGGCAGGGAGATCGCCGACCAGGAGATGAAGAGGACTGCTCCGGCCAGCACCGCCTGCCAGGCCGGGATCAGAATCACCAGGGCAAAGCCGGCCATGGCCACCAGGTTGAAGACCAGCAGAGACCGCTTGGTGCCGATGTGGTCGGACAGGTACCCCCCCGGAAACGAGTAAAGGGCCGACAGCATGTTGTCCATGGCCTGCAGCAAACCGATGGCCAGCGCGCCGCCACCCAGAGCCATTATGTAGATCGGCAGAAAGCGCTCGGCCATGCGCTCGCCCATGCCGACCAGCACCACCATGGCCAGCAAGCCGACGGTGCTGCGTTGCAATCCGAGAAAGCCGGAAATCCGGGAGGTCATCGACTTTTCTGGAGACGAGTCATATAATGAAAATTCCGTCTGCGGCTCATGTCGGGCCGGATCACTTTTATAGTA
>CAWBCG010000006.1:0-38078 GCA_963787235.1 uncultured delta proteobacterium | reverse complement strand
AAAGTTGTTTATTTCTGTCCGTATAAGACGCTTCTGTAAATCGTTCCATTATCTCGTTAACCCAAAGAATTTTAATGGTTTATCTACTAGATTAGCCTTTTCGCTTCTTGCGTTATGCGGATCGGCATAAAAACCTTATCCTTACAGTCCATCCTCTCCCATTTTTTGCATTCAACAATACTTGCATGATGGTGAACTATTGAATGTTAATAATAAACTTACGGATAATTCTGGTATATTTAAAAAAATTGGACCACGGATGCTCAAATTTTAGATAATTATTCTGGAACGACTTGCATCACTTGCATCAATGAAGCACCAGCGGAATTGGCGTCAAGTGAATGATGTTAGCTGCTCCAGTATCTTTTTTCCAAGTAGGCCGCAATAGAACGTGTATCTTCACAATCCAGAGCGGGTTTCAGAAAATCCTCAGGCGTTATCACAATATAACGAATCGGTTCCTCCAAAACCGATTTCCATGCCTCGGACATATTGCCTCCTTTCGGACGTAAGCTCGGTGATGTGACTCTATCTCTGAGTTCAACATTGCCAGAGGGTATCTCAACGCCGATCATTGAATTTTCAAGCTGAATAAGAATGTCCGGTCGGTCTTGATGAGACACTGAGAGAGGATACGTAAGAAAATCTGTTTCCGCAAACCATTGTTGAAATAGCTAAGTACCACGGCCCTAAACAAATAGAAGATCATCAGCAATAACCGGTATCCAATATCAGTATTGCCGTGATCGGTCCACACCTTGGCTCAATGTCTTAGCTTAAAACCCGCACCGTGTTTGTACAGAAAAATCAATTAAAAATAGTGCGTTACTTTCTTATCATTCTGTTTTTATTGATCTTTTCTTATTGACTGGGCCTTAGTTTCTGTGCCACAATCTGCTTGCCATCGAACAAAAAACTCAAGGAGCAAAAAGATGAGCGAACAATACGAAAAGCTTGCTATCGGTTTCAGCCTTTGGATGAAGCGTCGAGACATCGAGAAGGCCACCCCCGAGCTTGTCGAGTTCTGGATTTTGGGCCAGGATTCCGTGAACGTTTCGCCCGATCGTATTTGCGATGCGGTTACGGCCGTAAGCAACTTTTTGCAAAAACCTTTTGGGCGGCAATGAAATAAAAATCGGCGAGGATCACGAAAAATCGCATGTACCTGGTAGGGCAAGAAAGGTGCTATCGAGGCATGATACCTGCCTCATGGCCGGAATCGAACAACCACTGTTTTTGCTCGGAGATAGGTGGAGCCAGATCGGGTCGGTGCCGGTAAAGCCACAGCGCTTTAAGGCATTGCAACCCTTTGAGATATTGGGATTTGGATAATCGCTGAATACGTTTTTTCATGAAATACAATGAGTTCTGCTGTATTGTAAGAATTTTAAATAACCCCTTGGCCTGCCAGGTTATCAGTAAGTATCAGATATTAATTTAAAATTCTCCATAATGAGCATATGCAAATAAAGATGGGCCGACCTTAACCCGGACAACCCATTGATAAAAAAAGAAATTTAAACATTGACAACGTTCGATGTAAATATTGCCATCGTTCGTTGTTAGATTGACACGATTCGATAGAACCTACACAACAACAGCTAACTCGCTTTAAATATTAAATTGGTCGGGGCGAGAGGATTTGAACCTCCGACTCCCTGCTCCCAAAGCAGGTGCGCTACCAGACTGCGCCACGCCCCGTTGTACAGGCCAATGGACGGATTTCATAACATTCTTCCATGAAAGGTGCAAGGTTTCACATAGGCCGGCGATAGCTAGCCGCATGGATCAGGACCGCATCGATACGTGCTATTTCTCCTTGCGCAGATCCTCGAAAAACGCTTTGATACCGCCGGAAACGGCTCGGGCGACGTCTTCCAAGTGCTTGAAATCCCTCAAGGCCTTTGCGTCTTCCGGATTGCTCAAATAGCCGACCTCGATCAGAATCGCCGGCATGTCTGCCCCTTGCAGCACCAGCACGGGAGCATCCAAAACTTCAGTTTTTATAAGGGGATCGAGCCGGTCTTTCAGATGTCGAGCCAACAGGTGGCTGGTGCGAACATGTTTGAGCTGAATCCTGTTCCAGTTGCCGAGGGTATCCGGGCTTCGATCCGGATAGGGTAGGCGCTCTGAGGCGGTCTCTTTGTAGCAATAAATAACACTGCCACCTGGGATCGGGCTGAAGCTGCCGCCGGTGTGAATACTGATAAACACATCCGCCTTGAGATTGTTCGCAATATCGGTGCGGCGTTCGATCTCGAGCCGGTAATCATCGGTACGGGTCAGCTGCACACGGTAGGGACCGTCAAACTCGGCAGCGATCAGCCGGCTCAAATCGAGTGCGACCTGTTTTTCCGAGGTGCCGTCCGGACTGCGGGCGCCGGAATCGGCTCCACCGTGCCCGGGATCCAGCACGACCTCTCTTTTCGCGCGCCCCCAGTAAATCGATTTTGCGGCGGCGGCCGTCGAGTCCGGGGCTAGACACAGTAAAATGGCAATTGTGATGCCAAGAGGTCGGAAAACGGGGATAACCCTGCAAAACATTGACATAACTATCGCTTTTTCAATTTTTCTTGACACCTATATTGATAAATATTATGTTCCATGCTACTTTTTTGGTGTGATTTACTTGATTTGGCACCAATGTCAAGCAACAAAATGCAGCGCTCGATAACGCTTAGCCTCAAAAAAGATTGTTTGCCGGCTAACAGCCTGCGAATATCCGATTAAACCGTCGCGGAAAACAGGTGTGCAGGGTCAGCGAGTTTCCATCCTCTAAACATCGAAAGACAATTTTTCGGTTTCCGATCATGAGTCTTTTACTAATTCGCTAAATCAGGGGCTCCCGCCAATTGACGCCGAGATCGCGAAAATAAATTATTACGGCCGGATGCGAGCGAGAGTGGCGGAACTGGTAGACGCACTGGACTTAGGATCCAGCTCTGGCGACAGAATGGGAGTTCAAGTCTCCCCTCTCGCACCATGCCGCTGGCGCGACATTTTTTCGACGTCTTCTCGTTTAGCTTGGTCATGCCCCATCTTGCTTGTACCGCAGGCAGCGCGAGCGGTCATAACGAACAGCATTGAGTAGAATCGATGACTGGCTACCGCCAGTGTGGCCCTCGGCATGTGACTGACGGGAAGATAACGCTATTGCCTGCGTTACCGCAAACCATTTTCGATTCCCCGATCAGACTCAGGTGGTGTGGAACATATTGATCGGCAGCCGACTGGGCTGATGTTGCTATATAGAAAGGAAGGCTATGCACGTTACAGTCGAAGATGTGAGCGGTGTCAAGAAAACGCTGCACATCGAAATCCCGCAAGAAGAAGTTGTCCGCGAGCTGGATTCCGCCTACAGCCAGCTCAAGAAAACGGCCAAAATTAAAGGCTTTCGCCCTGGTAAGGCGCCCCGATCTGTTTTGGAACGCATGTTCAAAAAGGATGTCCATGCCGATGTGTCATCCAAATTAATAAAGGAATCGTTCATCGACGCCCTGAAGAAAACCGAATTAAAGGTCATCGGCAATCCAGAACTCGATCCACCGGATCTCAAGACGAATCAAGATTACAAATACGATGCCACTGTCGAGGTCAAGCCCGATATTAACGACATTGATTTCAAAGGGTTAAAGCTCAAGAAAAACCGTTACAAGGTCGACGACGCGGAAATCGATCTGCAGCTCAAAGCCCTTCAGAAGAACCTGACGCGACACAAACCGATTGCCGAGGAACGTCCCGCAGGGGATGGGGATCATGTAATGGTCACCTACGAAGGGCTCAAAAACGGCAAACCCTTTGCCGAAACCCAACGGACCGAGAACTTTACCCTTAAAATCGGTGACGGACGCATTTCTAAGTCGTTCGATGAAGGACTGATCGGCATGCAGACCGACGAAACCCGGGAGATAAAGGTCACGTTTCCCGAGGATCATTCAAATGCTAAGTTGGCGGGGACTGCGATCGACTTTCAGGTTACCCTCAATCAGATCCGGGAGGAGGATGTCCCCGAAATCGATGATGATTTGGCCAAAAGGGCCGGCAATTACAACACCCTCACTGAACTCAAAGCGCAGGTCCGCCGAAACCTGGAAGAGGGCTATGCCAAGCGGGCCGAGCAGGAGATTAACGAACAGGTCTTTGGCGAGCTGATCGACAAAACAGAATTTGACGTGCCGAACGTCATGATCGATTATGAACTCGAAGCGATCGTCGACGATGCCGAGCGATCGTTTGCCTATCGCAACAAAAGCCTTGAGGAGATGGGGCTCTCCAGGGAAGCGATTGCCGAAAACTACCGCGACACGGCGGTCAAGCAGGTGAAGCGGCACCTTATTCTGGAAAAAATCATCGATCAGGAAAACCTGACGCTTGCCGACGAGGAGGTCGAAGCCGGGCTTCAGGAAATGGCCGATGCCTTCCAGCAGCCTGTTGAGCAGGTAAAGAGTTTCTACAACCAAAATACGGACAAGCTTGACTATTTCAAGCAGACCTTACTTGAAAAAAAAGCCATTAAACTTATTATAAATAGTAGCGAAATCGAGGAAATCGAGCCGTCCGAACAGACTTCGGACCAAACTCAGCCGGCCAGTTAGCGATGACTGACTGCTGGTTCGTTTTTGGCCTGGAAGTCGAACGGGGCCATTGTCAATTATTTGTCTTCCAACCACCCGGCTAATTCGAAGTGACCGGACGGCTGGAAAACCAAAATGACGAAAAAGGAGTTAAATCGTGCCGATTATACCCATGGTCATCGAGCAGAGCAGCCGAGGCGAGCGCGCCTACGACATATACTCGCGGTTGCTCAAAGACAGGATCATTTTCTTGGGTACTGCCATCAACGATGAGATCGCCAATCTTCTCATCGCCCAGTTGCTATTTCTCGAATCGGAAGATCCGGACAAAGACATCAATTTTTATATCAATTCACCCGGCGGCCTTGTTACCGCCGGTCTGGCAGTGTACGACACCATGCAGTATATCAAGCCCGACGTCACGACCGTGTGCATTGGGCAGGCGGCCAGCATGGGGGCGCTTCTGCTGGCCTGCGGAGCGCGTGGCAAACGGTACTCGCTTCCCAATTCACGCATCCTGATTCATCAACCCATGGGCGGTTTTCAGGGCCAGGCTTCGGATATCGAGATCCAGGCCAGAGAAATTCTGCGCATGAAGGAGACCCTCAGCCAGATACTGGTCAACCATACGGGAAAAGATATTGATCAGATTCGCAAGGATACGGATCGCGACTTCTTCATGTCCGGTCAGGAGGCGCAGGATTACGGAATTATCGACCACGTCATCACCAACCGGGACGACCTGGATCGCATCGACAAGATGGAGGCCTAAGATGGGAAAAAAAGAAGATGACAATGACAACCTCTTTTGCTCGTTCTGCGGTAAAAACCAGAAAGAAGTGACCAAGCTGATTGCCGGTCCGGCCGTTTACATCTGTGACGAGTGCATTCAGCTGTGCAGCGAAATTATCGAGGAAGAGTCTGAAAAAGAAACCTCGGAGGTCAATAGCCTGCTCGCCCCCAAGGAGATCAAGACCCGGCTGGATGAATACGTTATTGAACAGGAGCGGGCCAAGAAGGTTCTGGCCGTTGCGGTTTACAATCATTACAAGCGGCTCGAAACGACAGTCAGCACGGGTGATGTCGAAATCCAGAAGAGCAACATCCTGCTGATCGGTCCAACCGGTTGCGGCAAGACCCTGCTTGCCCAGACGCTTGCACGATTCCTGAATGTTCCCTTTACCATCGCCGATGCCACCAGTTTGACAGAGGCCGGCTACGTGGGCGAGGACGTCGAGAACATTATTCTGTCGCTGCTGCAGAATGCGGACTACGACGTGGACAAAGCCAAGCGCGGCATTGTCTATATCGATGAGATCGACAAGATTGCCAGCAAGTCCGACAACCCGTCCATCACGCGGGATGTATCCGGCGAAGGCGTTCAACAGGCCCTATTGAAAATCATCGAGGGTACGACCGCCAGTGTGCCACCCAAGGGCGGCCGCAAGCATCCCCAGCAGGATTTTGTAAAGGTCGACACATCCAACATTTTGTTTATCTGTGGCGGGACCTTTAACGGCTTGGAAAAAATAATCCAGCGGCGCATGGGCTCCAAAATGATGGGCTTCGGTGCCAAGATCAAAAAAGACGACGAGCGCAGCATTGGAGAAATACTAAAAGACGTTCAGCCGGAGGACTTGATCAAATACGGCATGATTCCCGAGTTTTTAGGCCGCCTGCCGGTGATCGCGACGTTGGGTGAGCTCAACGAGGTGGCATTGATTCGGATCCTCAAGGAACCCAAAAATGCCCTGCTGCGTCAGTTCCAGAAACTTTTCGAACTCGAAGGCGTCAACCTGCGGCTGACCGACAGTGCTTTGAAAGCGATCGCAATCGAGGCGATCAAACGTAAGTCCGGTGCCCGGGGGTTGCGGGCGATTTTGGAAAGCTGCATGCTCGATATCATGTACGAGATTCCATCCATCGAAAACGTGAAAGAGTGCGTCATCAGCGAAGACGTTGTTATCAAGAAAGAGGAGCCGATCCTGCTTTACGAGCAGACCAAGAAGCAAGCCTGAGAATACAAAATTCGTCTATCCGTCCGGCCCGCGGTTTCGGGTCAGGAACCTGCGCGTTCTTGCGAACCGGGCTGAGTAAAACCGTCGATACACAACCATGCGATTCGTGACGAATCATAAACCAGAGAGAGCAAGTTGCTATTATGGTTAGTTTACCGAAAATATTCAAAGACGATGACGCGCAACCCAGCCGGATAATTCTGCCGATGCTGCCACTGCGAGACATCGTCGTCTTTCCGCATATGGTCGCACCGCTTTTCGTGGGACGTCCCAAATCAGTCAGCGCGCTTTCTGAAGCGATGAACCGGGACAAACGAGTATTTCTTGCTACCCAGAAGAAGGCCGGGATAGACAATCCGACCGAGGCCGACATCAGCCGCCTGGGGACCGTTGGCAAAGTGTTGCAACTGCTGCGACTCCCGGACGGAACGGTCAAGGCCCTTGTGGAAGGTGACAGTCGGGGACGCATTGTGCGCTTCGTGGCGGAGAAGGAGTATTTCCAGGTCGAAATGGAGAGGGTCTTCGAGCCACGGTTGACGGCCGCTGAAGGCACTGCGCTGTGCCGCTCGGTTCAGAAGAGCTTCGAGGAATATGCCGCTCTCAACAAGAGTCTTTCCAAAGAGTTGGTTGCGAGTGTTGCCGCCATTGAGGAACCGTCGAAATTAGCCGACACACTGGCCGCACACTTCTCTTTCAAAATCGATGACAAGCAGCGCCTGCTCGAGGCGATTGATCCGTCCGACCGGCTCGCGCTCCTGCTGAGTCTGATCCAGATGGAGATCGACATTTATAAGATGGATCAGCGCATCAAGAGTCGGGTCAAGGAGCAGATGGAGAAGACCCAGAAGAACTATTACCTGAACGAGCAGATGCGTGCCATCAAGAAGGAGATGGGCTCCGACGAGGATACGCTCGACGATCTGAACGAGGTCGAAGAGAAAATAGCAAAGAAGAAGATGTCAAAGGAGGCGACCGAGAAGGTCAAAAGTGAGCTCAAGAAGCTGAAGCTGATGACGCCCATGTCGGCTGAGGCCACCGTGGTCCGCAACTACATCGACTGGTTGGTCAGCCTGCCCTGGTACGAAAAAACCGACATCAACACCGACATCGACAATGCGGAAAAAATCCTCGACGAAGACCATTACGGTCTGGAAAAACCGAAGGAGCGGATTCTGGAATATCTCGCGGTCCAAACCCTGGTGCAAAAGATCAGAGGACCGATATTGTGCTTCGTGGGACCGCCGGGCGTCGGCAAGACATCTCTGGCCAAATCGGTATCCCGAGCCACGGGCCGGAAGTTCGTCCGCATGTCATTGGGCGGTGTTCGGGACGAGGCCGAGATCCGTGGTCACCGACGCACGTATATCGGCGCCATGCCGGGAAAGATCATCCAGTCCCTCAAAAAGATTGGCGTCAACAACCCGGTATTCTGTCTGGACGAAGTAGACAAAATGAGCATGGACTTCAGGGGCGACCCGTCGGCGGCGCTGCTTGAGGTCCTCGATCCCGAACAGAACTACGCTTTCAACGATCACTACCTGGATGTCGACTACGACCTGTCGGACATCTTGTTTATCACGACCGCCAACACGCTGCCCGAAATTCCCCTGCCGCTGCAGGACCGCATGGAGATCATCCGCCTGCCCGGCTACACGGAATATGAAAAATATCATATCGGTGAGGGGTTTCTGGTTCCCAAACAGGTCAAAATCAATGGCCTCGAAGGCAAAAACATCAATTTTTCGCCAAACGCCATTTATACTGTTATCCGAAAATACACGCGTGAGGCCGGGGTCCGGAACCTGGAAAGGGAAATAGCCTCCATTTGCCGTAAAATAGCCAAGGAGGTGCTCAAGAACAAGAGCAGGGGCAAGGAAAAGAGCGTATACACGGTTTCCAGCAAATCGGTGGCAAAGTTTCTGGGGCCGGCCCGTTTCCGGGAGGGTCAGATCGAAGAAAAGGACCAGATCGGTCTGGTGACCGGATTGGCCTGGACCCAGGTTGGGGGAGAGCTGTTGAATGTGGAAACGGCCATCATGCCGGGCAAGGGTCAGCTGACCGTTACCGGAAAACTCGGCGATGTGATGCAAGAATCTGCGCAGGCTGCGGTCAGCTATGTGCGCTCACGCGCGGCCTATCTGCAGATCGACGAGAAGTTCCATCGCAAGTACGATATCCACATCCATATCCCGGAAGGAGCGATTCCCAAAGATGGTCCATCGGCCGGTATTACCATGTGCACCTCCATCGTGTCCGCTTTGACCAAGCGCCCCGTTCACCGGGACCTGGCCATGACCGGCGAAATTACCCTGCGCGGCCGCGTGCTGCCGATCGGCGGTTTGAAGGAAAAGATCCTGGCAGCCCATCGCGGCGGAATCACGAAGGTGATCATCCCGAAGGAAAACGAGAAAGACATCCGGGAGATCCCCAAACCGATCAAAAAACAGATCGAAATCGTCACGGCGGATCACATGGACGAGGTGCTGACGTATGCCATCATCGTCAAGGATGGCGGTGCCCTGTTTACCAAGAACGATATGAATTTCGAGATCACGGCCGACAGCGGGGTCGACAAACCGCCGGCCAATCTGATTTGATAGCCGGTAAGAACCCGGGCCAATTCTACAAGCAAGCTGTGTAACCGAGCCGATTTTTGGCTTGACAATGCCTTTTGTTGCTGTTAGCTATACGGCTCTTTCCGAGGAAACCCGCAGACTGAGCCATACGTGTGGGCGGATAGCTCAGCTGGGAGAGCGTCGGCCTTACAAGCCGAAGGTCACAGGTTCAAGCCCTGTTCCGCCTACCACTCACTTTTCCAAAAACAGGTGGGTGGAAGCAGGGAACGCTATTTGGTTTCGTTAAAAGGTTTCGAGCGTTTGGCTCGTGAGTGATGAAAATGCCTCTGTTCAACGGACACGGAACGGAGACAGACACATTTTTGGGGGCGTAGTTCAGCTTGGTTAGAACGCCGGCCTGTCACGCCGGAGGTCGCGAGTTCGATCCTCGTCGCTCCCGCCAATTATAACAGGGACTTAGATTGATTTCTAAGTCCCTTTTTATTGTGCGCCCGGCAGGGCGCACCCACTTGGAGGTGCGACTCGACTGAGTTTGTCGAAGTCAAGTCCTCTACACACCCGACAGGGGGAAGTGTTAGCCGGACGGCAAGGGTGCCCACCGCGAGGTGGGATCTGAAGGAAGCCGCAGGCAAAGCGCTGGCCCGACGAACAGAAATCGCATAGGAGGCGGTCATGCTGGATGAGAAGGCAATTATCTTCAAAGTCCGATACCTGTACGGAAAGCATGGCCGTATATGCGGCGGGCATAAGCGTGAAGGTGGGTGCGCATTACCCGGGGAGATCTGCCGATCTGCCTTGTGCTACCGGCATCGCAAGGTGCCGGGATGGGTTGGCAGAAGTCAGCCGAGGGCATAGTAGGCTTACTCGACCGAGCCGAAGGCCTGAACATGAATTACAGACAGGAGCCTTAATTTCGATGACCACGCAGACGCTGACCAATCGGGCTGAGATGCGCGATGCTCCGGCGGAGAGAGGCGGACGGAATCGGCCAATGGCCGCCGGCAGTGCGTCAAGTGGCACGGCAAGGAGGGGGCACTCCTGTGCGGGAACTTAAGAATCTGATGGAAGCGGTGGTCGAGCGCGAGAACATGCTGAATGCCCTCAGCCGGGTGGTCAGCAATAAGGGCGCAGCCGGCGTGGACGCCATGAGTGTTGAGGAGCTGAAGCCCTATTTGCAAACTCACTGGGGGTGCATCAAAGAACACCTGCTGGAAGGCAGCTATCAGCCGCAGCCGGTGCGCCGGGTGGAGATACCAAAGCCCGGTGGCAAGGGGGTGCGCAAGCTTGGCGTTCCCACGGTGGTTGACAGGCTGATCCAGCAGGCTTTGCATCAAGTACTCAGCCCTTTGTTTGATCCTGACTTTTCGGTCAGCAGCTACGGCTTTCGGCCGGGATGCAGCGCCCATCAGGCACTGTGTCAGGCAAGGGAGCATGTCGCTGGCGGCAGGCGCTGGGTGGTGGATTTAGATTTGGAGACATTCTTCGATCGCGTCCACCATGACGTGTTGATGAGCCGTGTGGCCAGAAAGGTTGGGGACAAACGCGTGTTGTGTCTGATCCGCCGCTATCTCAAGGCAGGCATCATGGAAGGCGGGCTGGTGAGTCAGTCGATCATGGGCATGCCGCAGGGCGGTCCACTTTCGCCGCTTTTGTCCAACATCCTGCTGGACGATCTGGACAAGGAGCTTGAGCGACGCGGGCACCGGTTTTGCCGCTACGCCGATGATGTGAACCTGTACGTGGGTTCCAGGCGAGGGAGGTAACTTCACATTTGTCATGCATGTAGGTGATGAAAAAATACCGCACACAGGCGAGTATGTGGAGATTAGCCGACCTGACAAGCTGGTATTCACCTGGAAATCTCAGTACTCAGTTGTTGATAACAGCACGGTGACTTTAAATTTCAACAAGATAGATGATAATAAAACAAACATTACGCTAACTCATGTCAAGTTTATCGATGAAGAAGCACGCTCCGGTCATGAAGAAGGATGGAGCAATATACTTGATAAACTGAATGAAATTATGAGTCAGCCAAGCTGGAAGCTCAGAGAGAGGGCATCGCTCCAATCCAACTCGTTGATGAAAACAAGCTTAAAGACATGAGCGAGAAATTCGAGGCCCAGCTGCAAACACTCGGGTGCAAGATCCTGATAACGCAAAGGCTGCCGGCGCCGCCCGTGCCAAGCCCCTGCTCTTCATTAATTATGATAGTTTTTGCCTATCGGTAGCCTGCTTGTCATCTCTTATTGTCAGATCCTGTTCCGTGTCTATATTATCTGTCAAGAAGGTTAGAAAACAACAATACAAACGAAATGAGGAGACGAACAATGGCTGATGAAAAAGTGCAAGACTATACTAACGACGACACAGATGGTCACGTAGATACCAGAGAAGCTAATAAAGAATGCGAAAAACCTGATCCCAACTTAGGGTGTGATCCAGGAATCGATGTGGCGGGATAAATCGTTAGGAGGAGACCCATGATAGGAATCATTATGACCATAGCGATACTAGGGTACTATATTAACAGTTGTGTAGCGAATGGAACAAAAATTTCGACCTGCAAGGTCTGAGATAATGGCAGAGTTTAAATACCAACAGCAACAGAATACCATTTCTCACTGAAATGATTTGAACTGACTGTAGAGTTAATCCTGAATCTGGATGAAATCGGCAGAACCTCTTATGGGGTTCTGCCTTTTTTTTGGCTTCGCATCGAGTGTGACGGTGTTCAATGAGGCAGTTCAAGCCTTCTTTGGAAACGACTGATAAACTTTATCAGTATCTGTAATTTTTGATGGTCGAATATTTTTTCACATAGGTTGGATATCTTGATTAACGGCAATGATTAGCAGTGCTGTTAAAATACCTTTATTTGTATGTAAGCAATACCTTTTATAAATGGCACAGCTTTAACGGATACGCCCCTTATGGTCTTCGCACATGAAGAATTCTTTGCCAAACCCAACTTTCGGCAGATTTCAGATTGAGAGAGTAACTGGCAAAAATCAGATTCGTCAAGGCGTGTGCCTTCTTGCCAATATTTGAATGTTTGCATAATTACAACTATATACCAGCACGATCCATCTATTGCAATCACCAGATTGTTAACGTGGACTGTCATATCAAGGTCCTGCAGATTCCCACGTTCGATTCCTTAAATCCTCTCTTTTGATGAGGTAGCGGCGAACAAAGCGATCACAATGTCGAATTCACAGAATTAATTGACAATTCCTCTAAAGTCCAGTATCTTTAACAAATTCAGTTAATTCCAACTATCCCATCCTCTAAGGATACTTAAAATGGCCCTGACCAAGGCAGACATTATCGAATCGGTCCACCAGGAACTCGGATTTCCGCAGAAAAAAAGCACCGAACTGGTCGAGCAGCTCATCGAAACCATCAAATCGACCCTGGCATCCGGAGAGGACGTCCTTGTCAGCGGATTTGGTAAATTCTGTGTAAACGATAAAGAGGAGAGGCGGGGCAGGAATCCTGCGACAGGGGATTCGATGATGCTCAGTCCCAGGAGGGTGGTGACATTCAAAGTCTCGGGTAAATTGCGGAGGAAGATTAACAGGGTCTGATATTTTCCCAGTATGAGGGTTTTAAAAATTACCTATAATTTTGATCCAGAAAGGTGGATATGCAATCAAAAAGCCAATGCTTTTTTTCGCAGGGACAAAAGACCCGCTCTGCAATATGAAGAAACTCCAGGAGGTCCTCCACCGCCTGCCGGGCCAATATGATCTGGAAATTGTGGAAGGCGGCGATCACTCTTTCAAGCTTGCTAAGTCATCGTTTAGATTCACAGATTCGGTGCATCGGCAGATTGTAGAAAAGTGCCTCCAATGGTTTGACCCGATTGCCAAATAACAGAGGCGAAAATGGAAAAGGAATTCGGACCGGAATATGCATCTGCCGAAGATGCCAGCTTTATCATTAAATACAGGGCAAGCTGTTACTGTAAGGCGGTTCAGATTGAAGTGTGTGCAGACCCAGTGGACGCAAAAATTTGCCATTGCCAGACATGCCAGAGCCTACATGGGGCCCCAATGCAATGGGCAGCAATCTTTCACAAGCATGATGTCAGGATAGCCCAAGGTACGGACTGTCTGACATTCTATAACAGTGAACAATCCATGAACGACAGAGTTCTTCCCTGCAAAGTTAGTTGCAGTTTGTGCGGAACGCCCATCGCTGATGAAGGCCGACGGATGTGGCTTGCTTTCCCTTCGCTCTTTGAATTTGGTTTTCCGCCAAAGGTGCCAAAAGCGTTTATGCCAACCTGTCATATTTTCTATGGTTTAAGAGTTATCGACATAAATGACGATCTCCCCAAGTGGTCGGGCCATAAAAATAATTCGGAAAGAATTTTCTAAAAAGTTTCTATATGCAACCTTATCGTTTCCAAATGTTTCTGGGTTTATATCATGATAAAGACTTATTGACATTGATCAAAAACAGTATAAAATTGAATTTTACATTTTGATTGCTAATGAAGCGCTAAACGAGACAAAAGGATACATCAAATATGAAAAAGAAATCAGGGTCTAATGTTCTCATTCGAAATACCGGTAAAATTGATTTCACCTTCTTCAATTTTCCTGTTCTTACATCAAGCATCTTAGAAATGTTTGCAAATTCAGATCGGTCTCGGACGACGATTCCGAGGGCTGGTGCAGAATACAACCTATTACCTGCTGAAAGAAAAAGATTTACAACTAGATAAGCTTCTGAATTTACAAAGAAAGATTTACATCAAGGTGAAGGTGCAACTGGCATACGATACTTTCGCGAAGTATCCAATGAGTATGTCCGGTATAATGAGCAGTAATAAGAAACGGAGTCATGGCAAGCCGGACTGAGCAGGCATCGTGACAGCGACGCCGTGCGCCACTGGAAGCCTGAACCTACCGCGCCAGGCGACTCAAATAGTAAGCCGTATTTCTTTGCAGAACTGTTAGCCTGTTAACCTAAATTATAATCAAGATTCTGATGAGGGTCAGGTTAAAAAATAATAAAATCAGCTGTTGATATGCTGTAATGTTGAGCAAAGAATTATCAGAGATCACACCGAATCATTTGGACCTGATTCACAAAAAAAAATAATTCCCCCCACTTTCTACAGCAATCGATTCAAATATTACCCCAGCAGTCATACAGGGGAAATACCGACTCTGTATCTCTCTGGAGCTAGGATTACGCCTAACGGTTATCGAGGCCGATACCGTTTTCATTGCTGCAGATGGTCAGGGGCGTCAATATGATTATGCGCAGAACGGGGTTTCTGAAGTTTCTCCAGATGTACCGGCAAGAATCTGGCTTGAAAAATAAGGGGGGTTTTCATTTTTTATTTTACTGAGTGAATTACTGAGTGAAAATTAAGATGATTTCTTGAGTTTTTCTATTTCAAGAAGCTTGATGGCTTCTTTTGTGTCCGTGTATGTCCTCACCATATTTATTGTTAGTAATTATTAGCTGCATTATCAGATATCGAGTAATAAAGATTGTCACCGGTTGCGCGTAGTTATCGTTGATATTTCGGAACCCTGATACCAAACCCTGGCAGCTGAGCAGTTTTGTCGGAAACGGGGCCTCGATGATTTTGCCGTAATGGACATCCTTGTTGAGCACCTGGGACGGAACCTGGAATGCGAATGCCCATGTCCTATATGATGAGAGGGAATTGCGGAAGGAAGCGCTAAGAAGGCAATTCGGTGTTGATTTTGACAGCGGGGAGGTGGGGTTGTTGGATTGACCGAAACTGCAGTACCGTTTTTGACTTAATTTCCGTTTTGGATCGTACATTCCGCGCCCCTGATATGATCTGCACCTGGAGGGTGTAGAGCGCGATCAGGCGTATCATCAGGATGAGGAAACGGTCAGCGGGCAGGATATAATCTTTGACGATGAGAACCCGACCTCGAAAGATAAACCGACTATAAGAACCCGAAATCTGTTCCGTAGGATGTACGGTTTCGGATCCAGGCATACCTAACAATTGGAAAAACAATTACAATAAAACCAACACCCCACAGAGCCCACACCAAACAATGAGATATGCCAACTTATGCTTTAAAATTTTTGCTCGTTTAAAAAGGTAAATCGGCACTAACCAAGGCGGCCCCATCTTGGATGTGTCATGCCCGATAGCCCTGAGTCTCTTTTGATCTACGTATCCGAAATAAATACTCAAAGCAAGGACAACAACATCGGGGAGGATTGGGACAGGCAAACCGATCAGTACGAAACCGATCAGTTCGAAAAAAATTCCAACTATAGGCGACAATGCCAATATCCAAATGATCAGATTTCTGGCCGGCGCCACAGTATATTCCAGCGGAGCATCAGACTCTAAATTGGATTCGGGTTGCTGTTTCACATGGCTTTTCATTGGTTAACCTCCTTCCACTTCGGGCGGCCAACTGGTGAATGTTGCCGATTCCGCCTTGTGCGAGACCTTGATGGCACCCGTTCTCCGAGGTCCCTGAATGAACCGTGCGATGCGCTATAACAATTAAGCATGAAGAAAGCATGAAGGCAAGATAAAGCAGGTCGCGAGTTCGATCCTCGTCGCTCCCGCCAATTAAAACAAGGGTTTAGCCAGTTAGGCTCAACCCCTTGTTTGTTTTTGACTGCGGCCATTCCCCTCGTCATTCCAACCATCGAACGGTTCGGAAATAGCGAAGGGCTGGGCTGATTTTTCGTCTGCCTTTTTTTAATATCACCTATTGGCTATTCATGAATATCAATTTTTAGTAGATCTTGCGTTAGCCCCATTCACCAGAGTTTTCAGGTCTTTTAGTATTATAAATTAAGTTTGAGGCGGATATTGACCGATAATTTGGTTACGCTTAAATATCGGGCAACATCAGGGCTTAGGTTAAACGGTAACGTCACCATTGGCCTGGGCTTGAACCACGGTAATGGCAATCAGGTCCACCACGCTCTCCATCTCCGAATTTCGCTGCAGCACATTGAAGGGACGGTCGATGCCCATCAATAGCGGTCCTACTACCTTGGCGCCGCCCAACCGGTTCATCAGTTTATAGGCGATATTCCCTGACGCCAGGTCCGGAAAAACAAGCACGTTTGCGGCCTGTCCCAGGCGGTTAAAGGCGAAATCTTCGCTCAGAACGCGTTCCATCACGGCGGTATCCGCCTGCATTTCACCGTCTACCACCAGGTCCGGATTCTTCTCCCGAGCCAGGGCGGCCGCACGCGCCATACGCTGTGTATCTTCATTGCGTACGCTGCCGAAATTGGAATAGGAGAGCATGGCCACACGTGGCGTCATATCGAAAAAAAAGGCCATCTCACCTGCCAGTAGAGCGATTTCCGCCAGGTCCGATGCATCCGGGTGGGTATTGACCGTCGCATCGGCAAAAAGTAGGGTGCGGTTTTTCTGGATGATGAGGTAAAGCCCGGAGACACGCTTGACCCCTGTACGGCGGGGGATGACCTGGAGCACCGGCCGGATGGCGTTGGGGTAGGATTGGTTGATTCCGTGAACCTGCCCGTCTACCAGCCCTTCCCTGACCAGCATCGCACCGAATATATAGGGATTGCGCAATTGTGCGGTCGTTTCAGATAGTGACCACCCTTTCCGTTGTCTCAGATGGGACAGTTTTTCGGTGAAGGCTGTCACATGTGGGTTGCAGCGATGGTCCATGATGTCGAGCCCGTCCATCGAAATGTGATGGGCATCGGCCATCGTACGAATGTCTGCCGGGTCACCCAACAGCAAAGGATGTGCAATCCCTTCCTTGGCTGCCTGGTGGGCCGCCCGGATGATCACGGGGTTGTGACCTTCGGGGAGCACGATGCGTCGTGGGGCCTGTTGCGCCCGGCTAATGATTTTACGCATGATTTCCCGCTCTGGCCCCAGACCGGCCTCGAGACGCTGAAGGTATATGGTTTGTTCGGGCATTGGTGTTCGGGCGACCCCGCTCTCCACCGCTGCGGATGCCACGGCCGGCACGACCTTGAGCAGTACACGGGTATCCAGTGGTTTGGGGATAATATATTCAGGTCCGAAACGAATGGGTTTACCGCCATAAGCGCGGATCACGGCGTCGGGCACATCATCATGGGCCAGTTCGGCGAGGGCATGTACGGCAGCCACTTTCATGGCCTCGTTGATTTCGGTGGCGCGTACATCCAATGCGCCGCGGAAAATAAACGGGAACCCCAGCACATTGTTCACCTGGTTGGGAAAATCCGACCGGCCGGTGGCCACAATGGCGTCCGGCCGTGCGGCCTTGGCTTCGTGGTAGTCAATTTCCGGATCCGGGTTGGCCAGGGCAAATACGATGGGGTTGGGATTCATCCGCTTGATCAGTTGCGGCGTGAAGGCCCCCTTCACCGACAACCCTACGAGCAGATCCGCACCGTCCACTGCTTCTTCCAGGGTGCGTGCGGCCGTGTCGCTGGCCAGGGCCTGCTTATAAGGATTCATGCCGGCCGATCGTCCCTGGTAGATCACTCCACCGGTATCCACCATGACCAGGTTGGCCGGTTTGACTCCCAGCTGAATATACAGCTTACCGCAGGCGATGCCGGCCGCTCCGGCCCCGTTGACGACGACCCGCAGATCCTCTATGCGCCGATCCGTGATCGCTAACGCATTCAACATGGCGGCGGCGGAAATGATGGCCGTGCCATGCTGGTCATCATGAAATACCGGGATGGACATCTGCGCTCTGAGTTGTTCTTCGATGTAGAAGCAATCCGGTGCCTTAATGTCTTCCAGGTTGATGCCGCCGAAAGTGGGTGCCATCAGCCTGACGGCACGAATGAAGTCATCGGCATCGGTGGTATCCAACTCGATGTCGAATACATCGATGTTGGCAAATCGTTTAAACAGAACGGCTTTACCTTCCATGACCGGCTTGCCTGCCAGGGCGCCGATGTTGCCCAGCCCTAAAACCGCCGTGCCGTTGGTAACCACCGCAATCAGATTGCCACGGTTGGTGTAGTCGTAAGACGTATCCGGTGTGTCTTTGATTTTCAGGCAGGGGGCCGCCACACCTGGAGAATAGGCCAGACTGAGATCGGTTTGGCTAAAAAAAGGCTTGGTAGGAACCACTTCCGTTTTTCCGGGCCGCGGTTCGCGGTGATAGCGCAGCGCTTCTTCATCATAGGACATGGAAGCCTCCTGTGTCGGATCAGGTCGTGGTGTCCGATTCAAAGGTAATATAGGCTTTGAGGTAAAGGTTTTAAACTGCGTTTTAATTAGGATAGTTCTGGGTGCCTGAGCATATTAAGACCGGCGATATTGAAATTATTAAGCACTTTATGCGCCAAAGCAATGTTGATTGGGAGCCAGAAAAGCAATTTTTGCTGCGTAGAGGTGCCGGTCGACCCTGTTGACATAAGTGGCAAGACCTTCACCGGAAAAATGCCCTGCCAGGCCGATACCCACCTTAACCGCTACCTTCCTATGGTGATATTCGGTTTGAAACGGTTTCACTGCCACATTCCTTTCTGTGGTGGTCGCCTCGGCATTCCTGATTGATCCCACCATTGTTTTTGCGGGGCGGATTTCGAATTTGCTTTTGCCAAAATGTGGTGGTACGAGACAAGAGGCGGACTCACGCAAGGGCAATTCGATCAATCGAAAAAAAGCGCAAGGGGGGCCACTCTGGAAATTGTCAAAGCGGGTATCGGTTTAGGCCGTCGTGATGATCGGGTCGACTTCTTATATATCCATTGGCAGAAAAGAAGTAAGCGTTCACAGGGCACTGCGCCTGCTTTGTTGTCGGGCACTTGAGGTACACAACTACGTCTGCGCACCCGACGCCTTGCATCTGCGGCACCCTGTAAACACTTACAATTAGGTGGTTTGAAGCGCATCGGACTTTGCAACCGAACGGTTACGAAAAGAATGCCGCGCTGTCAAGCGCTAATCGGCGTGGCGCAAATGGGAATGAAAAGGAACTTACCGCAATGGCCGCAGAGGAGATCAAAACCATTCAGGTCATCGGCTTTCCGATGGATCTTGGCGCCGACCGGCGAGGGGTGGATCTGGGGCCGGCAGCCATCCGGATCGCCGGTTTGCTGGAAACAGTCGCAGCCCTCGGCTACCGGGTCGAGGATGCAGGGGACATTGCCGTCCGGATCAAAGAGCGTTCGAGCCGCGACAATCCACATCTGAAGTACCTCGACGATATTGTCGGCAGCTGCGAAGCCCTGGCCGGCCGGGTTGAAAATACGCTTTCCCAGGGTCAATTTCCCATGGTCATCGGCGGTGACCATTCAATGGCCATCGGTACCATTGCCGGTGTTGCTACCCACTGCCGAAAAAACGGCAAAACGCCGGGGGTCATCTGGATCGATGCTCATGCCGACATGAACCTTGAAACCACTACGCCTTCGGGAAACATCCACGGCATGCCGATGGCGGTATCGCTCGGTCTGGGGGCATATCCGTTGACGCACATCATGGGTTTCGCCCCCAAGGTGGCAGCGCAAAACTGTGCGCTGATCGGCCTGCGAAGTGTCGATCGACTGGAAAAGCAAACCGTGCGTGACATGAGTCTATCCCTTTACACGATGGCGGACATTGACCGCATGGGAATCCAGAGTGTTGCAAACGAGGTGCTGGACCGACTGGTGGGAAAAGCGGATCACATCCATGTGAGTTTCGATATTGACTGCGTCGACCCGTCGGTGGCCATGGGGGTCGGCACTCCGGTGAGCGGCGGACTAACCTACCGCGAAGCCCACCTGCTGATGGAAACTTTCGCCGAGAGGGGTTGCATGGCATCCCTGGAGGTGGCCGAGGTCAACCCGATCCTCGACCACAAGAACCGCAGCGCCGATTTTGCGGTGGAACTGATTGCTTCCAGTCTCGGTTTGCAGATCATTTGAACTCCATGGTTTCAGAGACCCCTGCCTTCGGCGTTGTTTTTAAAAATGAAAGCGTTATATTCTCACCTATATTCTCATTTTTTTTTGACTTCTATGTGAAATTTTGGATTCAGCGGGTTGTAAGTAAATAATCACAGTTGAATTACTTCAGGAGCGTTTTTTTCTTTGAAAAATTCATCATATGGCCAAAAATTATCACTCTTCGGATTTAATCCCTCAAAAAATTCATCACCTTGATAAGTTGGTTCAAGAAAATTTGGGGATTCAATTATATTCGTAGCCGAAAAATGAATTCCGCCGACCAATAAGATTGTACATGTCCCAAATAGTGTTAAAATTGCTACCTTCAAAAAACGAATTGTCCTTTTCATAACCACCCCCTTTTGGCGTTCGCATCAGCTATTAAGCTTAAATGTCGATCAAGATCAATTTCTATCGGTTCTAAAATAATTATAATGAAGGTATTCAGATCATATCAGCGACCTGTATGACATTGTCTGGTAATTGAGCACAAGCAAAGGAGTAAAGTATTACGGATGTCGACACCAGCAATGCAAATAGGTCACAGATCTTATGCAACTCTTTTCTTTTTATTCAGAAATCGATGTTAAAGTTACTTATATAAAAATGCAGTCGTAACGTATTATCGTCTTATTTATAATTTTGCTATACTTGAAGCAAAGAAGTGTTTAGCATTGTCTATGCCAGTTTTGACTAAAATTTAGAATTCAATGTCATAACAGAAAGATATTGAGGATATAAGGGTTAAGAACAGTAAAACAGCCGAAGAAAAACAGGATTAACTTTCTGAAAAAATAACATTTATTTTTTATAAGAAAATTAGTTCTTGGAAAATTATTTGTGGATTTCGGTTTTGGTTAATTAAATTCCAAACAGTGATATGCTGTAAAGTGTGAAGTACTTTCTATAATAGTTAAGAAGCCTTATAACTATATTTTCCTATTAAAATCTTGAAGTCTTTGTAACCTGCCGTAAATTTATGCTTTATTGTGATTTGCTTTTCATTGGCATAATCTTTGTATTAAACAGTGTCCAGCGAATCTCCCGTTAATCGGCATTAAGGCTTAATTTTCTCACAATAAAATGCCAACAGCCTTATGCCGTTATTTTATAGACATTATAAAAAATAACTTCTTCTGAGATAATAGCAATGAAGATTAGATTATTTTTGTTTACAATTCTATTGGTTCTGCCGATGGCAGGTTCGGCTGATTTCGAGCAAACTAATTATCATCGCACTCGTGTAAATCTAACGACAACAAAAGATTTTAGGCAGATTGATGCCAACGATAATTGCGATATAAAGGTCGAAACGGCTATAGATAAAAAACAATTATATAATAAAGGTTACAAAATTTTTTACAACGATGACATCATAGCCGATGATAGATTGAATAGTTCAGAGCAAAACGCTCAGCAAATGATAGAGCAAGCATTTTTACTTTGCCAGACATCGCAGAAATTTTGGCAAAATGGTGAGCCTGATAAAGCAATCGATCTACTTGATCGAGCATATTCAGTTATCCTAAAAATCGACACATTCGAAAATGAAAATCTGATTCGCCAAAAAGAAGACATGCGCTTTGTTATCACTAAACGCATCTATGAAATTTATGCATCTCGAAAAGTGATTATAAACGGGAATCAAAAAGAAATTCCATTGACAATAAACAAAAAGGTACAACACGAGATAGACCTCTATACTAAAGGTGAACTGAGAAACCACTTCATCGCTTCGTACAAAAGATCCGGGAAATACCGGCAATCTATTGTTGACATGCTAATAAAAGAAGGTCTTCCAAAAGAACTCTCATGGCTGCCTTTAGTTGAGAGTGGCTTTATGGTAAAAGCGCTCTCAAAACAGAGAGCTTTAGGGTTATGGCAATTTATTCCATCAACAGGCTACAAGTTCGGGTTAAGTCGAAACCAGTACATTGATGAGCGTCTGAATCCTGAAAAATCGACGCAGGCCGCCATTGGCTATTTAAAAGAGCTTCATAGCCTGTTCGGAGATTGGTCCACTGTGCTCGCGGCCTATAATTGTGGGGAAACCAGGGTTTTGAGAGTCATCCGAAACCAGAAGATTAATTACTTGGATAACTTCTGGGATCTTTATGGGCAACTCCCAGAGGAGACGGCACGATATGTACCCAAATTTTTAGCAACTCTTCATATTGTTAATAATTTGGAAAAATATGGGCTTGAAAAAATTATAATCGATTCGCCGACAAAATCTGAACCTTTTACAGTAACAAAAATGAACAGCCTAAATGATATCGCCAAGATTACTGGAATCGATAGAATGATTTTGGAGGAGCTTAATCCTGAACTCAGGCAGGACATTGTTCCGGGCGAAAATTACGTGCTCAACATACCTGAGGGAAAAAAGAAGATGCTTTTAGCGAACATCGATCAGATACTTCGGCTAAATCCTGCAAAAGTGGATTTCCGCAAACACCGAGTGGAATCCGGGGAAACCTTAACAATAATAGCGCGTCGCTACAGCACAAGCGTTATTAATATCATGCTGGCAAACAATTTAGACCGCGCCAACCATATCATTACCGGTGAAATGCTAAAAATCCCCTATAAAATAAAAACCTCTGGGCAGAACAAAATGGTGACGTTAATATCCGGCGACAGCTAAGGACTGCAGCATACAGTCTCACGTGAGTATTATTTTCCCCACAAATTTCCCTCTTGCAATTCGCCGTATTCAATACCGGTCGAAAATCATGATTACGGTAACGTCGAAATAAACCGACTTTTTCCGCATTTGAATTGGCAGCACATGAACATCACACATCAAATAATTAAAATAGTTGGTGTCAAGCTATTTTTTTACGACAAATGAACTTTACAATGTCCGTAAGTCCTTGTTGTAATGGCATTGAGTTCAACGATGTGCATGGACACTGAAGCGAGGTCGATAATCGGTCTGAGAAATTCAGGATGGAAAAAGGCGATCAGGTAACCTGAGCCTCTGCAATGAGAAGCTTACAGATACTTTTTATATTGAACGGCTTCGGAAAAAAATAGTCCACCGTCCCATCTTTTAAGAGTTCCGCTGCGACATCATTTTCACCGCCTGTCATCACCGCGATTTTTACGTGCTGTGACTGGTTACGAATCCGATGGGAAAGCTCCCTCCCGTTAAAAACCGGCATCTGAAGATCGGTAAGAACAAAGTCTATGTCATTATTTAAAAAAAAATTCCAAGCATCAAGGCCGTTATAAGCTTTGAACACCTCAAATCCGTGCCTCTCAAAACAGAGTGAAATGAGCTCTACGAGCATGCTATCGTCATCGACGACCAAAATCGATTTAACAGAGGCGTTTATAGCTGTGGGTGAGAAAATCAAAGAACAAAACCTTTTAATGATTGGCTTTTAGAATTGATAAGGCCCGCCTGAGAAGTATAATACGTTTTTTATAAGGAGGTGTACCAGCAACTCAACTTACACTTAACGCCAATAATTACAGCTTCACCCTTAACGCCCTGACATTGAAGCTCTCCGGTCTTTGCAGCGTTGGGGTTTTGTTAACATTTCGATAGTCATACATTGGGTTATTAACGAGTAAATTCTAAGCAATTGTCATGCCAGCCATTTAAACAATTGTTATTTATGAAAAATCTCAAAATAGTGGGTTCTTCACAGCATTCACATGACTGAAATACCCTACATTGTAAAAATGCTTTCTCATGCGTTCTGGAAAGCGACGAGTTGATCGACCTCCGAATGACCAGATGAATTCTGCCCCGTTATAGATAAAAATTCCTTAATATCAATGTGTTAATAAGTCAGTGTTTCGAAGTCGGGAGGGGACGTGTCGGACTGTTGGAATTCGCCTTTAGAATAGAGGGAAGAGAGAGGAAAGGTACTGTGAAGGAATTTTCATGCGCAATTGCCGTTTAGGACAATTTATGACCGACAATTATGATTTTTCGCTTTGGGTATTTGCGACAGGTTATACGGCATTTGCGGCAATCATTTTGATCACGTGGATAATCTGGCCGCCCAGATGGCCGCGTTTTAGGTCCGGTAAAAATTTGTGACCATATAAATAGTGGTCTACTCCAACCGACCCAACTTGATAAACAAAAAAAGGAAAGCCTGGAAAAGGTCTTGAACTTTTTCCAGGCTGCTTTCGAGAGGAGATGCTTATTCATCCACACGCAAGTCGGTAAAAATTAGTCTTCTAACGCACAAAATATCAGCGTTTTTTATCTTCGCATGGCGCTTGGTCGTCATTAGCCTTTGACGCGCTTAACGGTACCATTTGCCATTAGCGATTGTAGCTGACTTAGAAGTTTTTGCTCCTGGCGATCAATGTGTTGATCTTCATTAGCAACTTTCATGATAGCATCGTATTCGGAACTGGTGATTTCGCAGTCAGCAATTGCTTTATGGATCATGTCTGTCAGCTTTACCGCAGATTTGCTTGGTTTTTCTCCTGGCCTCATTTTCTACTCCTTTGTGATATTATGGTGATTTGTTTTATTGGTTAGCAGGAAATAGTAAAATGACCTTATTATTGAAATTGCTAAAATGAATTCACATTTCAGATAGATGAATATCTCAAATGGCCATTTGATTGTCAAGAGTGATTCTGGAGTAACACGCACATTTAATTACATGTACTTGTGTTCTGAAATGATAACTTCTTAAAAATGTATACGGCCATTGTAGTTTATCATTTTATCTTGGTTATTGCCGATGCACAAGGCCTAAGCGTAGGTGCCTGCCGAAATATAATTTAGGACCTGTGGAAAAAATTTATGCTGATTGCTGCGTGGAGTGGTGTCGATGCCATCACGCGTTCACCGATTGATATTTTCCGATGTTTGCCATAACCCCTTGAAATGCTGACTAAATCGATTTAAGAGGTGTTTGACGTTGCGCAGGTCAACGGCATAATGATTGAAGAAAGGGCTGTGGATGCGACCATAGCTTTTATTGACAGAAAATCAACTCATTGATATACGAAATAATTTAAAAAAACATCCTATCTATCCGGATGTCGTGGCCGGAAGCTTGAAGCAAACGGGAAGTTGTTGAAGGCGTAAGGAGAAGTTTCATGTTCAATAAGAAAAGCAGCGAAGGTTACCGATCCACCATAAAAGGTATCACGCAAAAAACCCTGGTTTACGGCCAAAATACTTTGATGGCCGAATTAAAGCTGTCAAAGGGGACTCGAATTCCAACTCACAACCACCCTCATGAGCAGACCGGGTATCTGGTGACCGGTAGGACCCGACTGTTCATTGATGACCAGGTCTACAACTGCAGCCCGGGAGACAGTTGGTGCATTCCCGGTAACACGAAACACGGAACGTATGCCATAAAAGATTCGGTGCTCATCGAAGTTTTCTCGCCGGTGCGGGAAGATCTTCACCCCGACACCGAGTATGCTCCATTTATTCAATCCTGGAATAGATGAAGACATCAAAACCGCTGGGGAATGACCTCCGTCACAGCACCTTTTCTGCTGAACATAGTTTTTCGGTTTATCAAGACAACCGCAACATCATATAATGTTGAAAAATCAATTCATTCCCTCGTTCCACCGCATTCATTTCAATCTCTGCATATCTTAAAAAATATCAGCCTGTGAAAGGCAATCATGACAATTCAATTAAACGCCTTTTCAGGTTGGAATTTGAAACCGCTTGAATTATCCTAACCGTGCTTTTGACACTCAGCACTCAACAAAAAAAGGAGCGTCCATGCCCGCACTATTTGAACAAACAACCATAAATTCGATGACACTGAAAAACCGTTTCGTGCGCTCGGCCACGTGGGAGGGGATGGCCACCGACGAGGGGAGCTGCACCACTCAGCTGATTGATCTGATGACTCAACTGGCCGACGGAGGGGTTGGGTTGATCATCAGCGGGCATGCTTATGTGAGCCGGGAAGGTCAGGCCGGACCTAAACAGATGGGGATTTACGAAGACAGACTGCTCCCAGGGCTGACCCAAATGGCGTCGGCGGTCCACGCCCGGAACGGCAAGATCATCGTTCAATTGGCCCACGCCGGCTGTCAGGCCGCCACCGGCTTGTCAGGTCAGCCGGCCATGGGACCCTCAATCCGTGAAGGGGAGAAGACCCAAGATTGCCGGGAAATGACCACGTTAGAGATTGCCGAAGTCATAGCAGCCTTTGCAGCTGGCGCCCTGCGCGCCCAAAAGGCCGGCTTTGATGGTGTTCAGATCCATGCAGCTCATGGGTACCTGCTCAGCCAGTTTCTGTCGCCTTATTTCAACAAGCGGAGGGATGCCTACGGCGGCAGTATTGAGAACCGTGCACGCATCGTTTTGGAGGTTCTGGGAGGCATCCGTCAGACGACCGGCAAAAGCTTTCCGGTTCTTATCAAAATTAATTCGGAAGATTTTGTCGAAGGCGGTTTCAGTCGACGAGACATGCTGGACGTTTGCAAAATGCTTGAAAGCGCAGGGGTCGATGCCATCGAACTAAGCGGCGGTACATCTTTTTCCGGCAAGTACATCCCAGTGCGGACCGGGAAATTCGACACAGCGGACCGGCAAGTCTTTTATCGGCAAGCCGCCCGGGATTACAAAGCCAACATCAAGACCCCTTTAATACTGGTGGGCGGGATTCGATCGTTGGATGTGGCCGAGCAATTAGTAGAAGCGTTTCAAACCGACTATGTCGCCATCAGCCGGCCCTTGATTCGGGAACCAAAGCTGATTCAACGTTGGCAATCCGGGGATAGGACCAGGGCCGCTTGCCAATCGGATAATCTTTGCTTTAAGCCGACAATGGCAGGAAAAGGGTTATACTGTGTAACTGAAGAACGGGAGAAAAAGGGAAAAAGGTAGCCTGCGGCTAAGCATCAAGACACATGCCAACTACTCAATTCATACCGTCGGGACCCGTCACCTGCAGATCGTTATGGGTCTAGCTCCTGTATCAGTGCTTGCCACGCTCTTTGGCTATATTGGTGTATGTACCGATGACAGTGGCCGGCGGCACCCATTGGTCATGCTCGTCTTTGGCCTCGAGGCGGATGGCCTCAACATCGCAGGATGGGATACAAAGCCCGCAGCCGATACACCGGTCCAGATCCACTTGGGCGACCTCGTCGATGATAATAGCCTCCATCTGGCATTTGTCTTCACAATTACCGCAATTAATACAACGTTCCTTATCCACCACCGCATAAAAACTGGTGCAGGCGATTTTGGCTGGTTTACCCGAGCGCTTTAACATTTTAAGGATCTGGCAGCAACAACCGCAACACATGCAGATGTTTGACGGCTTTTTGGCATTGCCCGGTTGCAGCACGAGACCGGCATTGATGCCCTGCTGCAAGATATCCAAGGCTTCCTGACGGGAAATGGTGCGCCCGATACCGTTGCCCTCATAAAAATGAGCACCGCCGCCGAAAACCAGGCAGGTTTCCATAGGTTTATCGCAACCCTCACCGACCATCTGATGCTCTCTGCGGCAGATGCAGGGAGCAACGACAATTTTAGATTGTTGCTTGATGATCTCCTCTGCCTGCTCGTAAGGCATTACCTTGATATCGGCTGCAAGACTTTTGCTGATGGGGACAACGCGTAATTGCTGGGTTCGGATGTGCTCCTGGGCCTCGGTAAGATATGGCAGATATTCATTCACATCTCTGATTAGACCCTCATCAAGGTCATTGACATGATATTCCCAAATGCCCACCATAAACTGGGCCGCCATAAACTTTAGTTCGCCTTTTCTTTCCAATCGGATGATGAGTCCCTTGTGCGACATGTCAATTAATGCAGGGGTCAGCGTGGTTTCATCGGTCCCAATGCGCTGGGCAATAGCGGCCGCCGGCTCCGGCATCAAAGTGAGGTGGACGGCGATCTCAGCTTCCTCAGGTGTAAAGAGCCTCTTTAAGATCCGTAATTCAATTCCGGATTCCGTGGCGGGATAGCCTCCGGGAAGGTTGTCCAGATGTTGAGCGAGCTTATTATAAATTGGTTCCATGAGCCCCCCACTTTAATTGGTTCAGCTGGTTTTGACATCATGGTATATCAGAACTTTCCGGGAATATAAACAAACAGTTCTCCCTTATCCAAGACCTTGCATTTTTTTATTATAGTTGCTATCGAAATTTCAGGTTCAGCGATTTCATAACTTTTCCATAATCATGCGTTTTCAGTCGCTGCAATCATTGCCCAATATTCTGACTTTAAAACTTGCGACTTAACTTATTGCCCGCCGAGCCGATTGGATTCGCAATCAACCCTTTTTCTGGTCGATGGAGGTAAAAGATGGATAAAAAATACATCATGACGGCATTCAGCAAGGACCGACCCGGCATCGTCGCCGATCTGACTGAGGTCATTTATGAAAACGGCGGCAATCTTGAAGACTCAACCATGACATCCATGTTGGATGAGTTCGTCATCATTCTCCTGTTCACCGCTAAGGAAGAAATATTTGCGAAACAGCTTTCAAGTGATTGCCGGCGGCTTGAAAAAGAGAAAGGCATAACGGCTTTTGTCAGAACGGTTGAAACGGCCGCGAGGAAAACGGAAGAAAAAATCAACAAAAAAACCATAAATGTTGAAGGCGTCGACCAGGCCGGCATAGTTTACAAGATCAGCCGATTCCTGGCCGACAGTGACATTAACATCGACAACCTGACCTCTCAGCGGATCATCTCACCCGAATCCGGTACAGCGATCTACACCATGGAAATGAAAGTCCAGGTACCCGAAAAAGTATCAATTGCGCAATTGGAGGAGGGACTCTCCGGGGTGGGTGAAGCGCTTAACTTGAATATATTTATCGAATAACATGTGAGCAATCTTGAAGATAAATCGTAACAATTCTGACTTCTCCATTCAACGGGACCTTTTTGGGCAAAATCAGGTCTCTGATTTCCATGTACTTTGATTGTGTGTTTTGTGCGTCTATTCAACCTTCGACGCTCCCTCAATAGCTAATTGGACGGCATTCATAATGGCGTCACTGCTCATTGTGGCGCCGCTGACCACGTCCACATTGGTAGACTGTTTCTCAATTATCCTAGCGGGTATGATCTCCTCGGCAGGACCTCCGAGCATGGTTCTGTGTTCCAAGATGTCAATTCGAGCAATGCGTCTGTTTTCGACAGCCACTTTAACGACGGCTTTTACCGGCCAGATAGTGGAACTACCCTCGTAGACACCATCAGTTACAAAAGCCGAATTAAAAGGGCCACGTTTAGGTGTTGGAGTGCTGGCGCATCCAAGCGCGAGCAACAATAGACTCATCAACGTATAGGTTATGACTCTGTTCATTTTACGTTCCTTTTCAGCTAAGTGAAACTGTTTGCAGCGGGAAACGGTCATAATGCCGTTAACATATAGATCCATAAGCGGCATTTTTCGGTCCGGTCCGACGTCTTGCTTTTTGCAATTCCAACCACTTCTGATGCATATATTGTATTCCATTATAGGTTTACATCCTTGCCGTCAACATGCACGACCGGATTGGAATTTAGACAGTTGAAGAAAGAGGCGACCCGACTGTTCGAACCGGAGGGTGAAGAGCTGACGGGGCCGAGCAAGATACCTCAAAGGGTAAAAGGCCGCAGTTTTCTAAAATACCGTGGGTTGTATGAAGGCTTGGGCGAGCGCTATGGCGGTGCAAATGTCTCGAGATGATACATGGCAATCAATTAGGCGATATATTGCGGGGAAGAGTGCTCCGGTAACATCAATAAATTATCCGTTCGGTGAGGTCCATGCAGTAATTTCCTGGACGCTGGATTTCTGCTTTAAATTTGACTCAACCCTCGGCATTTGCATGTTTCACCCAGCCATAACGGCTGGATGATAAATAATGGTCTTTTGATTTCACTCCCCATTTAAAAGGCGGAAAATTTTTCAATTCAATTCCGACTATTGTATCTTGCTCGTCCTTAACTACATGTTCCCAATATGATTCTCTACACACAGGGCAGTAATAAGTAGGGTGTGGAGAATGCCAACCTGATACGCATAACTCTGGTCTCATGCTACATTTATTCGATCTACATTTCATATGGCTTCCTTTTTATTCGACTGATGTACAACCTGAAACTGATTCTTCTATAGTCCTTTGACACAAAGCAATAATCGGCCCAATATGTGGTGTATATTATACCGAATATTTGCTATTAAATCAATTGGGTGGCCGAGGAATAGGCTAATCGGCAGGCATTGGATCGCTGAGAAAAAATGAGCGTACCTTTGGGAACAGTGACTGTGTAAATGCGGTTTAAAAGCGTCAGATGAACAACCGGAGCGGCGCTGCCGATGAAAGTCGACCGGATTGGATATTAAATGATGACGGCGGCTGATGTCAGGTTTACGACAAGCCTTTTTTTGTCTCTGAAATCAGGTGATCCACGACCGCCTTTAAATCGCCACCGGTTTCGCCGTAGATGCGCAACTGGCGGTCGGCGCTGGTTCCGTGATCAAGGATTGACTCGATCGGTTTGATGTCGGCGGCCGTACCCAGTTCGTCGACTTCTTCGGCCACCAGTTCGAGCAACTCGCGGATGAGCAGACGGGTCGGTTGCTCGGCCGATTTGCCGAAATCGATCAGTTTTCCGTCCAGTCCATAGCGCGCCGCACGCCAGCGGTTCTCTTCGATCAGCTCGCGCCGGTAAACCCGAAACGTGATGTTCTTGCGCCGCATATTCCACAACCACAGCACAATCGCCTGTAATAGCGCTGCGATGGCAATGGCCTCGTCTACCCGGGTGGAAATATCGCACACCCGAAATTCGAGGGTGGGGTATTGGTGATGCGGACGCACATCCCACCAGATCTTGCTGGCATCGGGAATGCAGCCGGTATTGACCAGGGTCTTTATCAGGGACTCGTATTCGGCAAGCGAACGATACGCATCCGAAATGCCGGAGCGGGGAAAATCCTCGAATATATTGGCCCGGTAGCTCTTCAGGCCGGTCTGACGTCCCATCCAGAAAGGACTGCTGGTGCTGAGCGCCAGAATGTGGGGCAGCAGGTAGCGCACCACGTTCATGGCATCGATGGCAAAATTGCGGTCCTCGACACCCACGTGCACGTGCATGCCGAAGATGAGCAGTCGCTGGGCGAGAAGCTGCATTTCTTCCAGCACGCCGCGGTATCGCGATAAAGGTGTCACCGACTGTTCCGTCCATTTGCTGAACGGATGGGTCGAGGCAGCCGCTATCTCCAAACCTTTGCTCTGGGCCAACCCACAGATGAAGCGGCGCTGTTTTGTGAGTTCTTCCTTGGCCTGGGCAATGTTTTTGCAAACCGGCGTTCCCAACTCAACCATGGATTGATGCAGTTCCGGCTTGAGTTCGCGCTCCAGCAGCACCAGTTTGCCATCGGCGATAAACTCGGTGATATAGGAGCGCAACTCACGGGTTTGCGGGTCGATAATCTGGTATTCTTCTTCGATACCGATGGACAGTGAGGGACGCGCGGTCATGCGATGTTCTCCGTTTCCTGCACCAGGAATTTGACGACCGCAGTGCAATCTTCATTGTTTTCGCGCCAGATGCGCAACTGCTGATCGGCGTTTGCGCCGCGATCTAAAATCGTGTGGATGTGGGCGAGCTCGTCCGCGACATTCAGCTTGTTCGCCAGTGGGGCTACCCGCTCGAGCAATTCCCGAATCAGATCACGGGTCGGCACTTTTTCTTCAATGCCCAAGTCGATCATGTTGCCGTCCAGACCGTAGCGCACGGCCCGCCACTTGTTCTCTTCGATGAGGAGACGTTCGTATATGCGAAAAGACATGTTGTGTTGACGCAGGTCGACCATCCAGGCGACGACTGCTTGAATCAGTGCCGCGATGGCCAGGGCGTCTCTGTAGTCGGGCACCATGTCGCAAATACGCACGCAAAGCGTCGGAAATCGATAGTGGGGCAAAATGTCGTACCAGATGTAGCTAACGTCCGGGATGCTGTTGGTGCGCACCAGAGTATCGACGAAGTTGTGGTACTCCGGGTACCCACTGAACTGACCGGGAATGCCGGTGCGCGGCAAAGCACCCAGGAGCACTGTCCGATAGCTTTTGAGGCCGGTGTTGTGGCCGGCCCAGAAGGGGGAGCTGGTGGACAGTGTGAGGATATGAGGCAACAGATAACGCATCGTGTTCATCACGTCGATTGCCAGTTCGCGATCTTCAATGCCGATGTGCACGTGCATACCAAAAGCCAGCATGCGCCGCGCGATCATTTCAACATCGCCGGCCATGATGCGATAGTGCGACGACAGCAGGGAGGTTTTCTCCCAGCGGCTGAAGGGATGGGTGCCGGCGGCGGCCAGCTTGAAGTCGTGAGCGTTGGCCAGTTCAAGCATCGTATTGCGCTTACGCAACAGCCGTTCGCGTGCCTCTTTGATATCGGCGCAAACCGGCATGCCGACATTATGCACGGCACTTTCCATCTGTTTGGCAAAATCGAGGTCGGGATGTCGCTCCTGGACGACGATCTGATCGTGCGCCATCGACTGGGTTACGTAGCCGATGAGGGCCCAGCTTTCAGGATCGATCAGTTGGTACTCTTCTTCTATTCCGATATTAAAGCTTGGATGGTACATGGAGGCTCCTCTCACCCATGGGAGCAGATCGACATGACACGCCACGAGACCACATACGTCAGACCGAATGCGCGCAGAGAAAAGCGGGGGATTTGGGGAATGCCAATCGTCTCAAACAGACCTGCCAGCCGAGGGAGTTACTTGCTGATATGGTCGATTTCCGACAGGGTGTCAAGCGAATTGTGACGCCGTATCATTGGACCCAACACACCGGACTCATGCCCAGTCCGGCGTCACGTTTGCCGATAATGCCCAACTCGTCTTTTACCATCATGATGGCGCCCATGTTGGAAAACCACCCCCGCCCCTTGGGGTCGCCCTTTATTTTGCGTCCCGGATCCGTGCTGGTATAATGCGAACGACTGATGGCCAGGATACACCTCGCCCGTCTATGCGATTCGGGGACCGCCGGTGAACCGGCATGCAGTTGCAATCGGATTTCACAGCAAATGCCGGCCCGGGCATCCGGGTCTTCCAGTTCATGGTTTATGTTCGGCATCACCGGGGTGGCCCGGAGAAGCTCCTGCGCCAGCATGGTCTCTTCCAAACACAATTTCTCGAGCGCTGCAAGTTCGGGCGTCACCACCACGCCTTTCGAACTCATTCCGTGCAGCGGTTTGATCGCCAGTTTCTTCAGCAAACCCGGGTCTCGGCGGTATGATTTTAGATGGTCTTCAGTGATGATCCATGTTTTCGGCGCCATCGTCACCGGGTCCAACAGGGACAGTTCGGTGAGCGAGCTCTTGTCGATCAGATAAAACCCGGCGAGATGCTTTGATAAATCCGGCCACAGAGAAGGAAGCGCGTAAATCTTGCGCAGGCGCTCGATGACCTCGGATTTTCCCTCGGCAGTCATTTTGCGAATGTATTTTTTAAGATCGGAATCGACGATCCGCGAGACAACCTTGTCGATCGGTCCGCTCTTGCCCTGCCAGCGATAGTGAAGTTGGTTCTCTCGAAGAAAAAGATCCTGCGGGTCGAGAACAAGGGGTTTTACGGCGGAACCGCCTTCGCTCAGGAACGCACTCAGCAGAGCCAGGTTCTGAAAACTGGGCTGGTTCCTCGGATCAATCTCCATGAAAAGGATCCGATCGGGGCGGTCCCCCACACCATGGACGTAAGTTGCCCGCACCTGTCGATCAAGCTCAGCGTCCGTGAGCGGACGGTTCCGGCTGGTCACCGTGGTAAACGCTGCATCGTCAAAAGCACCCGTCCGCCGTGCCGATCGAATGCATTCCCTGAGCCACCCGTAGTAGGTGTCGACGCTCTGGGCCTCCAGTATTTTGGCATGCAGGTGATCTCCGGCGTTCTTGAAAGCCTCGAATGTCGTCCCTCTCGGAGAGTTGACACCATGCACCAGGACGTCGAAGGCCAGATCCGGTTCACAGGTCAAATAATAGCGGTAAAGGATGGCCGCCATCTCCTCGGTAAGCCATCCCTCCGGCATTCGGCGGATCAGGTAATCGGGGCCCGCGGATTCGAGTTGCTTTCGCATCAGCGCCAGCAGGACGCGGGCAGAGGCCGACATGAGATCGATCAAGTAGGGAGGCAGGTGGACCGGCAGCGCCCACGGCGTCTCCCCCGTGCCATAAATGATGACAAACAGCTCCTTGTCGGCCAGTTCCCCGTAGTAGGTCCGGATAACCTCCTTGTTCAGTGCAATCGTTTCATTGATGTCTAGAGCGCGTCGGGTCTGCGCAATCCGTTGGCCTTCATCGTACTTTTTCTCGAGCGCGTCCAGTTCGTCGAGTGTCTGATCGAGGCTGGGCAAATCGGCCGTACGGCTCATGTGACACCCCCTGAATCAGTTGTGGCTACCGTTTACCAGGAACTTGCCGGCTTTCATTATCTGTTCATGGTCCATCCAGATATCAAAATTACGCCCGACGCAGTCGATATGGGTGACTGAATCCCAAACCTGGTGGGTATGCTCGGGATAAGGATGGCCGAAGGCAATGTGGATGCCCGGCAGTTTTTCGTCCTGCAAAATATGACCGATTATATTCTTTACGGCGATGTTGGTACCGATGGCGAATTCACCTACGCGGTCGCTGTTTTCATCGGTTGACGTATAACGGGTAAATTCAGTCAAGAGCTCCTTGTTGGCGCACTGCAGATTTTTTATACGTGAATCCACAATTTCTATGGTTAGAGGGGTTTGCTCCAGGTCGCCGTATTTCTGGCAAAGATAGTCACCCACGACCCCATCCACGACGAATACGCCGTTCAGATTGTAAGGCGAGGTGAATATTTCGCCGCCGGGCAGGTTTCCCCATTTGTCCGGTGAAATGATACCGCTTGTCTTGAGCCACTCGAGCGCCGGAGATAATTCGGCCTCGATGTCGGTACCACCATCGGATTGAGCCCTGATAACTTTGGTTGTGCGGGCCTTTTCGACGAGTTTCATGCTGAGTTCGTCGACCAGATTGAAATCAGCCCCCATGCCCTCGCGCATGATTTGCTTGTTGATGTTGACCATGTGCGCATGCCGGATTTTGTGCCTGTTCACGACGTTAGTCATTTCCCTGCGGCTCGGCAGTTCGCCGGATTGGGTTATGTTGGCTAAAATACTCACATCTGATTTTTGCAAATCATCCAGGATCGCCGGCGGCATGTGAACCAGAGGTCTGGGCATAAGATTTTCGAGCACAAACACGGTATAGTGTGAACCGACTTTCTCGATCTCGCTCACCAGTGCGGCGGCGATTTCGCTGGTGGCCTCGTCGGTAATCAGCGTTAAGCGTTCTTCGGGCTGCAGCCTGAGGCATACATTGACGGCATTAAAAGCGCCGGGACGCAACGCAGGATCAAAATCAATCTGCGACAAGTGCTGGTTCATGTTCCTCCTTTTTTATCGACGATCAACTCCGGATTTACGGACGTGAAATTTACACCATGATAGCATCATTGTTAGCTAAAGCGGTAACGAATTCGCCCCAGGTGAGGTTGTTGAGACCTTTACGATGCGCCTGCGCCCGGCCTGACCATGTTGACCGTCGCATCCACGATTCATTCGAAATTATCCAGCTGAACCGAGTGGATGCCGTCATTCGGTGCCGGATTGCAGAAATCGATAGCATAAGGCACGCTTTCCTGGGTTCAAATTTTTTCACTTTTAATCATTTCATTCAAGCAGTTGCTCAATGGCCAAGGTAAGGCGCAGATAAATAGTGTCAAGCACTTGAAAATCGAATTGCGAGTTGATTGACAATGACTCGAAACTATAAATAAAATACGGCAAACTAACGACTTGTTCAGATTGGCTTGAAATATTATGAATCTCAAATCCGGTGACGATATACAGACTTGTTGCGAAACTGCCAAGAATGGCGCACAAAATGAAACAAAAATTCAACCGGTTTTCAGCCCAGTCAAAAACCCTGATCTGATCGGCACCCTCCATCATTTTCCAAATGTGCCGTCGCAGTTCATCGAGCCCCGTAATGTCGAAGTCTGGCTGCCGCCGGATTACGACCAAGGTGATGTCAACGGGTATGCCGTCCTTTACATGCATGATGGCCAGAACCTTTTTGAGTCACAAAATTCTTACATCGGTGTCGATTGGGGCCTGGATAATACCATGGCGACTCTTTGCCAGAAGAGAAGAATTCGACCGACCATTGTGGTCGGTGTCTGGAACACGCCGCAAAGATTGCGAGAATACCTGCCGCAACGGCCCTTTTGCGACCATCAGTCCCAATATTTGAGGACCCGGGTGATAAAGCGTTACGGGGGGATGCCGATTTCTGACAATTACCTGCGCTTCTTAGTCTACGAACTCAAACCCTTTGTTGACAGCCGCTACCGCATCCGCCCGGAGAGGGAGTTTACCTTTTTGATGGGATCGAGCATGGGGGGATTGATTTCATTGTATGCGATCTGTGAATATCCGCATGTATTCGGCGGGGCCGGCTGTCTTTCAACCCACTGGCCCATTGCACTCCAGCCTTTCAGTACATATCTGAATGCAAGGCTGCCCGAACCGGGACGACATAAAATATATCTGGACTACGGCAACGAAGCCGATAATGCCGGCTATCGTTATAAACAGAAGCGTGTGGAACATATATTGAAGGCGAGAGGCTACAAATTCGGATTAGACTGGTTCGGCAGCTGGTACGCTGGCGATCCCCACTCCGAAACGGCCTGGCGTGACCGGGTCCATGTGCCGTTGCGGTTTCTGCTGAAAAATGACCAACAACGATTGGAAACGACCACGTAGCCAAAGGAGATGCCAGTGAATCTTTATCCGACTGCCTTGATTTACAGTTCTCACAACCGCTGTGAGTATCTGCACCGGAATTGGATCGTCCAGCGTGCTTTGGGCCATCCCCACAATAAAAGCGTATTGTACCTGCCTTTTGGCATGGAAAGTCGTGAGTCTCAGGATTTTTCATGGGGCACCTTTAAATGGTATTTCGACCACTTTACCCCTTTTGGTCTCGATGGCAGGGTTTTTTTCTGGAGCGACAGCCTGTCACGCCATGATGCCGAGATCTTTTTCAATATGGTCGAACATTCCGAAGTCGTCATTCTGGGCGGCGGCGACGTGAATTTAGGTTTCGAACGCTACGATGCCATGGGCGGTTATTTCTTCGATGATTATGATCGGTTCAAAAACTGTCTTCACCAGCGCCAGAATACCGGCAAATTGACGGTGGGGTTTTCGGCCGGGGCCACTCAACTGGGAGATGTTTGTGCGCAAGACGATTACCACCGTTGTTACGCCTTGATCCACAATGTCACCACCACTTTGCACCATGAATGGAGTCGGGAGGCGGAACTGCGCCAATTGGCCTTGAGGTTTCCGGGGCATCTGGCGTTCGGCCTGCCCAATGATTCCGGTATTGCTTCCAACCAGGGCTTTCTTTCCTCGGGCAACAAATGGCAGGTATTGCAGTTTATCATCGATACTTCCTGGGATTTTCCGGAAGACAATTTTCACATCAAGACCCGTCAGGGAATGGGCATCGAACACATCTACCAGGACGGCCGCAAATGGACTTTTAACGGCGGCGATGTGATGATCAGGATCTTTTCGCCGGACTACAGTTATCAAGGCACCTGGATCATTGCGCCCAACAATCCGACGGTTTTTGATTACTGGAGCCAGTCACCTTCCGGGTTTGTCAATATCGACCATATCATGGCCGAGCATTAGCAGGGTCAAAATATTGGGTGAATAGGAATTGGAACTGCTGCGGCGTGTGCATAGGTCTTCGAATCTGGAACTACAGTGGTCCGCATGAGCTGATCGTCAATGATCGATTCGTAGGCGTTCACAGGGCACCGCATCTGCTTTGCTGTCGGGCACTTGAAGTATACAAGTACGTCTGCACACCCGACGCCTTGCATCTGCGGCACCCTGTAAATGCTTACAATTAGTTGGTTTTAAGCGCATCGGATTTTGCGACCTTGTGAACGGTTACATCGCTTG
>CAWBCG010000005.1:0-66006 GCA_963787235.1 uncultured delta proteobacterium | reverse complement strand
TCTGGTGTACAACCACCCTTACCCCATGTTGAATCCCTTTCTGATTCTTGGGCAAATCATTTCCTTATTTTGTGATACAAACTTCACAAGAATGACCGACCGATTTCACAAGGTCATAGATTTTTCGCGGTACAATCGTTTGGGTTTACCTGATGGTGATAATCCTTTCCATTCTCAATTCTATTCCAATTTAGATCAACCACATAATCCTTTATAGGGCCTATTACTACAACAGCTGTTTGTCAAGGAAAAATTACTACCTTTTGAAAACTATTATGCGCACTGCTTCCAGAAATTGGATTTCCTTGTCAGACCTTAAAAATTTCAACCGGTGTGGACACGTTCTTCAGTTTGATCTCCCCCAACGGCGTCAGCTCGAACCGATCACGAACACGATCGGCCGTTTTGCGGGTGAGCAGGATGCTGCCATCCCTGGCCTGGGCGCCGACCCGGGCGGCCACGTTGGTGACCGATCCCCGGGCGGTGTAGGTCCAGCGGGACCCGGTGATGGAGCTGAACTTGGAGGCGCCCACGAGCGCGGTCCCCGAATTGATGCCCATGTTAACGAGCAGAGGCCTGTAAAGCACCTTGCACTGGGAACTGGCACGGATCGACTCCTCCCGAATCGTCACCGCCGCACGGATGGCTTCGAAGGCGTTGGTAACGCGGTCGGCGTTCTGAAAAATCACCATCAGCCCGTCGCCGGCAGTTTCGTTCACGTCCCCGTTGTGCGCGTAAATGGCATCCATGAAGACCGAGAAGTGCCTTTCGATCACATCGTTGAGATCGCGTTTGTTCAGCCTTTCGCTGATCCTGGTGTAGTCCTGGATGTCGAGAAACAGTACCGAGATGTCCTGCTCCCTGGTCTCGGGCATGACGCCGTCCGGTGATTGTTCGATCAGCGACCGGACCGTGTTGGGTACGAATTTGCCGAGGTTGGCTTTGATGCTCTCCAGAATTTCGACCTTGCGCAGGGCGGCTTTGAGCTGGGCCAGGGTTTCTTCGAGTTGGGCGTTCTTGTCGGTGAGGTGCCGGTTGAGGCGGCTGATCTCCTCAAAGGACTTCGCGTTTTTCAGGGATACGACCAGGTTGTTGACCAGGGTGACGAGCAGTTCGCGGTCGTTTTCGGTGTACGGTTCTTCGGTGAGCTTGGCCCCCATCCCCACGAGTCCCACTCGCTGGAGGCCGGCATCGAAGGGGATCAGGCACTTGACCGAGGGCAGCAGGGCATCCTGTGTTTCTTCTTCGACGAGGCGGCATTCACAGCGAACAACCGGTACGCCGTCTGCCAATATCTGCCGGCATTGCTCCTTGATGACGTCGTATTCGCGCTTTCTGAACCCGTAAGAGACAAAGTCTTCAAACTCGCCGGAAACGCCATTCAACAAGGCGACGAAACCTTCGATAACACCGAAATTTCCCAGCGTCATCAAAATGAAACTGCGCAGGATGGACTCGGAATCGACGCTGCCGAAAATGTCGCTGCTCACGTCGTAGAGCGTCTTCAGGTGGAACACCCGCCGGTCGAGTTCCAGCTTCACCTGTTCGGCTTCATGCAGCGCCGATCTCAGCCGGTCGAGCTCGTCCTGAGGGGTTGGGTCCATCTTCATCCTTTCAGAATTGGATCGACCTGAACAGCGTCCTGAAATGGATCTTTAGCTCTTCCCGGGTTTCCTTCAGCCGCGAGAGAAAGTGGCTCGCCAGGTTGCCCATAACGACACAGCCAAGTTCACGATCCTCTTCCATTAATTGGAACAGGCCTTCGGCGGGTATGGCAAGCAGCAGCGCATCTTCGGCACACTTTGCCGTGAGGGTGTAGCGGTAGGGCGCCACCAGCGCGGCGGTTCCAAAGCACCGGCCGCCTTCTCTGACAATGGTCACGGGAAGCTCTATGCGCTCATCCATTTGGCTCCACAGCTCGACAGCACCTTTTTTGAGTAAAAAAACCGATTCCGCCGTCGCTTCCTCCCGGTAGAGCAGCGCCCCTTTTGTGACCGATTTTTCTTCCGCCAAGGCCCGAATCCGGTCCAAGCGTGACGACGACAGTCCGCTAAACAGATGACAGTTTTCCAGCAGCATGGCGTCACTCCTGACAAAATCTATCAATTGTGGGGGGAAAACAAATGCCGGTCAATCAGCGTCGGATGGGTCCGGACGGCAGCGAACCGGCTTTAAGGTGCTTGTCCCGAGCCGGCCGACATGACCTTCATGGCATCATCGACCGAATCGTGGATGTCGGCAAATTTGGTTATCCCCACCATTTTAAAGATTTTCTTGAAATGCTCCGACAGTCCGACAATTCCAATGGACTGGCTTTTCTTGCGGGATTGCGCAAGGATCTGGATCAGCACGGCAATACCGCCGCTGTTGATGTAGGCGCCTTCTTCGAATCTCAACAGGATCCGCGCGGCACCGGCTTCATCAGCGTCACGATAGGCCTTGGTGAGGGCCGGCTCGGAAGCGGCGGTCAGGTCTCCCTTGATGTCGAACAGCGTAAATTCCCCTCGGTTTTCTATTCTGATGTCGTTGTTCTGCTGCATGTTTATCCGTCCGATGGTTGGGCCGTGTGCTTCTGTTGAACCATGTGCGTTTCCGATGTATTCAGTTGGGCAGTTTGAAAATCATTTTCAGGGTGTGGCCGTTGTTTTTCAATTTACTGAACTCCAACTGGTCGGCCAGCTGCTTGATCAAGAAGATTCCCATTCCGCGGGGAGCTTCCAATTCCTCGATCTTTTTTTGGATGTCGGGATTGGCGACAGGGCTTTTGATACCCTCGCCTTCGTCGGTAACAGAGATCATAAAGTCGGCATCGTTATAGTTGATGGTGATGACGACCCGCGCATTCGGCCGCCCCTTGTTGCCATGCTCGATGGCATTCAGGCAGGCTTCGGACACCGCGGTTCTTAAATCGTCGACCCTCTCGGAGACAAAGCCGATCATTTTGGCGAAAGAGGCCGAACACTCCATGGCCATGCGTTCGTAGCCGATCCGGTTGGGGAGAGTTACCTCAACCGTACGCTCATCCAACATACTGATCGATTCCTTCATCGGGGCCCTCCCTGGCTCACACAAATATCACACATGAAAAAAGAAGAACCTTCCCTCGGATATGTTTTCGGTCTTAACATCTTAAGACCGTTACAATTCAGCGGATATCGAGAACGGGCGCAGCATGTGCATCCGGACTTATTCGCCTATGCATCGTCATCGCATCTGCGTGTCGGACCTGTTCTTTCGGTCACGGCAACCGGAATATCCATCAATTAGGATACATAGAAGTTGTTGTCAAAGGAAAATGTTGAGAGGCACACATGATTTTGTATTCTCGACAAGTGTGGGTCTTCGGGTAGATCCTGATTCGATTTTACGGGAGGGTTATCTTTTTTCCGGGCATTACAAGGGTGGATGTCGCTACCGACAAGAGGATCCGGCGACTGATCCGGGAAGGGATCTTCATCAGGGTTCCAGGTTCAGGTTTAAGTTCAGGGTTTAAGGTTCAAATGTTATAAATAATGAACGACCCCGGGGGTAACCGCCGGGGTCGTTCATTATTTATTTCTATAGGATCTTGTCCAGATCCTCTCTGCGTAGGGAGGCCTCGAGGTCGAAGCCTTTCCAGAACGCCCTTTCTGCTTCACGCCATCCGGTGCCGAACTTGTCATCGAAAAAAGGCTTTAACCGGAAAAACCACTTGGACCGCTTATGAGTGGCGCCCTCGCGGGCTTCCAATAGATCGAGCAGATACGTTTTGATGTTCGCCATCTCGTCCTTGGGCACATAAGCGCGCGCGCCGGCCCTGATCGATTGGACGAGTGCATCCGGATTCAACGCATGGGCCGTCAGCATCAGCACGGGGATGTTCTTTATGACGGCGTCTTTCAGTAAATCGAGCCCCCTCACCCCCATGATGTCGAAAATGGCGGCATCATAGGTGTTTTTTTCGAGAAACGTCAGGGCGGTCTCATAACTCGGTGCCGTATCGACGACACACATGTCGAGCAGTTCGGTCAAAGTTTCGAGTATGTCCGGCTCATCGTCGACAATCAGTAACCGCTTTCCTTTCAAGGTTACAGCTGGATTCCATAGCTACCCTCCCCGTTTCCATCAATAATTTTTTTGACAGGATCAAAAGGATCTAAGGAATTGTAAGAATAATTTTTCAATCCTGTTGATCCTGTAAATCCTGTCTAATTGTAGAATTCGGTGCTGGAAACCGCACAACGAAAGTGCTGCCACCGTTGGCCAGGCACTCTGCCTTCGACTCGATGAACCGGCAGTCGGATATTTTGCCCGGGCAAAAATCCTTGTCCTGCGGCAAAAACGGACAACGGCGACTGAAAAATTCGACATTGAAGTCCAGTCGGCTCGAAAAAGACTTTATCCTCAGCAAGTCGGCACCGGTGCCGCCGGCATTGAAACAATAGGGTTTTTTGGAAGAATAGAGGTCGGTGGGTTGGGTGTGAAAAAATCCACCGAATATCATCTTCTGGTTCGCACCGGTTATTCCGACACCGTGATCGGTGAAGGTAATTCGGGTCTCCTCATCATGCTTTTCCACCGTGACCTCGATGGTGCCCTCGTCAGGCGTGTTCTCGATCGCGTTTTTCAGAAGGCCGGTGCAGACTTTATCGAGGACATTCCAGTCGGTACGGATCATTGCATCCTCATCCAAGACCTGGATGAGGCAGAGTTTGCGGCTGTCCACGGCCGCCTTGGCGCGCTCGCAGATGCCCTTCACAAACGTGGACAGGTGAATCTCCTCGGCTGTGAATTCGGAACTCTTTTTAAAGGCCGCCAACCGTTCGCCCACCCCGTGCAAAATTTCCGGATACCGCTCGGCCTCTTCATCGAATATCTCGTCGAGCAGACGAAAGGCCGCCTGAGATATGTCGGGGGTGGGAACCGTGTCTATTTTCTGGCACTGCAGAATATCGTCGATCTGCTCTTGTAGTGCCCTGAGCCGCTTTACGTTGCGCTCGCCCCTGCGCAGTGCCTTTTTCAACTTCGCGAGATCGCCGGCCGCTGCTTTGTCGGCGACTTGGCGCAAGACCCCGCTGAGAATCGACAGCGGCGTCTTGATCTCGTGGGACAGGTGGTTGATCGCTCGCTCCTTGGCTTTGTCGAGGGCCTTGAGGTCTTCGTAAAGGCGAGCGTTTTCGAGAGCGATCGTCACGTAGTAGGACGCAGCGGTCAACAGCTCGAGATCGTTTTCATCGAAGTCGCCGGCCTTTTTGTTCATCACCTGGAGGGTGCCGACACACTGCTGGCTGCGATTGACCAGAGGAGTGCAGAGGATGTTGCGAGTGTGCGAACCGGTTTTCTTGTCGACCCCGGGGAAAAACCGGGAATCATTGTAAGGATCGTTGACGATCAGGGCGGACAGCGACTTGAAGACCCAGCCAGCAATTCCGCAGTGGGGGGAAATGCGAACCGCGTTCGTTTTCAGGTCGGTGGAGGCGTGCGACCACAGCAGATCGTTGTCCTTGTCGTAAAGAAACACCGAGGCCCGCTCGCTGGCCATGATCGAGGCGGTTTGCCGCATGACCAGGTCGAACAAAGACTCCAGATTCATCTCGGAGGTGACCATCTGCCCCAGTTCACAGATCATCCTGTACCGATGAATCAGGTTCCCGGCGGACAGATCCGAGGTGTCGCCACCGGTCAGAGTACATTGCAAATTATGTCGGTCGTAATTGAGCATGCGCCCCTCTTAGTCGTGTCCGTCCGTAAATGGCCCTTTTTCCCCTGGACCGCGTTCTCCGCGGGTTTTGATCCTCAACGTAGCCATGCTACGCCTGCGGTCAAAACCCTTGTGCGGCCTTGCCCAGGGATAAAAGTACTCATTTATGAATCGGACACACCCACATATGCCCATCGATTTTTTCAAGGACCGTGGATGGGCACTAACTCACTGTAGTTGAGAATATAAAATCGATACGCTGCTTAAAAAATTAGGTCCAATTTCCGGCAGTCGAATCCGGGTGAACAGAAGAGAAGATAGAATCCGGCGGAGGTGAAGGCGCATGAATGAGAAGAGTCCCGGAAATGAACTCCGGATTCGGGTTTTAATTACGACGGAAAATATTTTATGTCAAATGAAAACTCTTTGATATCATTGGCCGATGTCAATTCATAAAAGCCATGTCGACCTCGATCAGTTCGGTTGGCGGTTATCGGCGCAAAGGTACTTGTCCTGACACTCCTGGCAGATCGCAGATACTGTGTACTCGAATGACGAAACCGCATCCCGGAAGCAAAGGGCCGGACCACCACAAATTTTACAGGTCTGCGTTGTCTTGGCTATCGAATGCCGCGCGCGCATTGCCGGTTCGGACAAGATCCTGATCAATTCCTCGAGCCGCTCCATGTTTTTCTCTCCCATATAGTTTCCTGAACTGATTGTTTCAAATGAGGTGTATTTATCCGGGCCGCCGGGTGAACGGCCCGGATTCTGGCTGCTCAGTCAATGCGCTTCCTCCTAGTATTATCGGCATGTTTTCGGCAAACTGATGGAGAATTTGATTCCGTCCCGCTATTCGAAACCCGGCCGTGTTGTCGACCAAAGTCCTTCCTGCTTTTTATCTGCACTTTTAGTCCCGCGAATTAGCCGTTAAAAAAGAGGCATCCAGGTTTTCATAAAACCGCTTGTTCAGATAATAGTCGACTTTGTACGTCTTCAACGCGACACCGTTTGCCGCCATCTCACGGATCAACTGCTCTCTGTTGGCACTCAGAAAAATCGCTTTAAGAATCGCCAGCCGTGAGCAACTGCGAAGATTCTTCGATCGCGAATTCCACATCCCCCCTTTGCAATCGCAGCAGGTAATCTTCTTGTCGATGCAGTTTGCGTAAAACGCTGCTGCATCCCGTCCGACATCGGTATCGCCTGAAACCGAAAATGCCCCAAAGACAAACACCACACTGAAAATGATAAGGATAATAAACGTTTTCATACATACCTCCTTTCCGTTTTGGTGTTACAGCCGGTCCCGATAAACTTAGGAGCAGCATTGGTGCCAATTTCTCCAAAAGGTTGGGTAATACGGTATCGGTGCCTTTATCTAATTGATATTAAGTTAAAATTTAATTTTGATGAGATTTCTGTGATTGTCCTGGAAGCAAATAATATAGTACCAATTGTAAAGTTTATTGATAATTATACTTTACAGCTATATATTTAGTTGACACTTTGCGGCAGCCCCGGTCTTTTGCGATATCCGGGGCTCGCGTCCTGTCGACGGCGGGACGGGCAGTGAACTCGTTTCCGTCCATAAATGGCCCTTTTCCGCAATTTCGGCGTCAATCGGCGGAATCGCTTGTGCGGCGTACAGAACCGTCCGCCTCCGCACAATTCCTTGATTTCCTTGAACTTGCAGAAAATTGCTCATTTCTGGATCGGAAACGTATCAGTGCCCTTAATGAAACCGTGGATGGGCACGAACTCATTTCTCATTAACACACTTCAGGAGGCCGGCGATGGCCGCAATCCCCCATCAAACGGTTGCCTTGACCAAGCATGACCTGGACCTACTTTACGAGCTGTCCACATCCGTTCATTCAATCGACAATCTGAACGTGATGCTCCGCAGAATCCTGTCCAAGATTAGGGAGGTCTTCGGCATCGAAGGGGCCTCCATTGCCTTGCACGACGCTAAGAAGAAGGAGTTTTATTTCATCCGAACGGCCGAGGAGCAGAGAAACAGGACCGGGGAAGGGATGGATAAGATGCGATTCCCGGATGATTACGGCGTAGCGGGATGGGTGCTACGCGAGAAGCAGTCGGTCATGATTCACGATGTTTCAACTGACGACAGATTCTCCTCCAACCTCGATATTCAAAAGGATTTCGTCACGCGTTCGATGATTTGCGTGCCGCTTAAAACAAGGAAGGACATCCTCGGAGTAGTGTACGCGCTGAACAAGCTTTCGGGCCAGTTTAACCAAAAGGATCTTTTTTTGTTGGAAATTTTGTCGAGCACCATCGCCATTGCCATCGAAAATGCGACCCTCTACGGAGAGATCAGACAATATGCCAACTCATTGGAAATCGAAAATATCCGTCTGCTTTCGGAAGTCCAGGACCGCTTTAACGTGCAGGGCATAATTGGATCCAGTCAGGCGATGCGAAAGGTCTTCGCACTGATGGACAAAGTGATCGGAACAACGACGACCGTCTTCATTCAAGGTGAAACCGGTACCGGAAAAGAGCTTCTCGCCAAAGCCATTCACTACAACAGTCCCCTGAAGGGCCAGCCCTTTGTCGCCGAGAACTGCGGTGCGCTGACCGAAAATCTCCTGGAAAGCGAACTTTTCGGTCATGTCAAGGGCGCTTTCACCGGGGCCTTCGCCGACAAGAAAGGGCTGTTTGAAATGGCAGACGGCGGCACCATCTTCCTGGACGAGATCGCCGACATGCCGCATTCTATGCAGACCAAGCTGCTGCGGGTTCTCCAGGAAGGACAAGTTCGGCCTGTAGGCGGCAGCCGCTATCAACAGGTGGAATTCAGGCTCATTTCCTCATCCAACCGCGACCTGCTCGAGGAAGTCAAAGGGGGGCGCTTTCGGGATGATCTGTATTACCGGGTCCACGTTTTCCCGATTGTGCTGCCCCCCCTTCGGGAGAGAAGGGATGATATTCCGCTCTTGTCCGTGCATTTTCTCGACAAGTTCGCCAAGAAGTTCAAGCGTCCGGCAGCGCGGTTGACGCCGCAAGCCCTGGCGTCTTTCATGAAATATGACTGGCCGGGCAACATCAGAGAACTGGAAAACGAAATCGAGCGGGCGCTGACGTTGGCAGGCGGTGACAAAGAGATAAAAATCGATTATCTGTCGGAAACAATTACCGGTGCCCCGGGAAAAGAGGCCGCCGTTCACCAGGAGGGCCTGACCCTGCAAAAAGCCATCGAACAAATGGAGCGCCAAATGGTGGCCCACGCCCTCGAGGCTGCAAAAGGAAACCGGTCACAGGCAGCCCGCGACCTGGGACTGACGCGCCAGGGGCTGCTCAACAAGATAAACCGCTACAAGATTATAAAAAAATTGTAAACGTTAACAGGGCACTGCACCTGCTTTGTTGTCGGGCACTTGAAGTACGAAAGTACGTCTGCGTGCCCGACGCCTTGCATCTGCAGCACTCTGTAAACGCTTACAATTAGGTGGTTTGAAGCGCATCGGACCTTGCAACCCTTTGAAAGATTACAAAAAATGATTGAACTGGGGTGCGATTGTTTGCTAATCGATCCAATTGTTACTGAGCGATAGCAGTAGAGCGGCAACAGGCTTTTGAATCCCCGACACGGCCGAGAAAGACTTCAACCTCAACACACCCCGATGTTCGATGAATTGGTCACATGACGAAAAGGAGGACGTATGTGAATGAACACTGTCAGATTCTCATTCCGGACTGCAGCCGATGACAGCGGAAAAACTGGTAAACTGGCGGCCGTCGCTTTCGAGAAGCAGACGGCCGTTCATCTCTTTTAGTAACGCTTGAGAGCCCGCAAGACCGATTCCGTGCCCCCTGATCGGAAAGTCAATTTGTGGTCCGGCCTGAAATTGATTTTCAAAGATCCTGTCGTGATAGGCGGCCGCTATCCCTTCCCCGTCATCCTTTACGGAAAAAACCAGTTGTCTGTCATTCCGGCGGACCGAAAAATCAATCCGCGAACGGCGAAATTTCATCGCATTCAGCAGCAGATTCAAGATGACTTGAACAATTTTACCGCAGTCCAGCCGGTATGCCGTATCCCATAACCGGCCGTCGACCCTGAGAAACACGCCGGCGTCGACCAGAATCGCATCTAATTCAGCAAGTACTTCGCAGGATTGCAGGCGTTCCGAGACGCCCGTATCCATCACGTCGAATACCTCTATGAGAGCTCGCTTGGTAATCTCAGAGATCTTGCAGTCTGTCAGATCGACGGCTATTCCTCCGGGACCGATCAAGTGGATGGCGTTCCCGGCCAAATGAACCGCCAGTTTTGCGTTCCTCAGCATGCGACTCGTTGTTTTGGCTCTCCTTGAGGTCAGCACTTCAAGAGAGGTAACACTTTTCTGTAAACGATCCATGTTTTGAGAAATGGATAAGAGAATCGTCTTGAGTTCATCCAAGGCTGAAACTGTTGACGCGGATTGTTGCAGGCCTTCAGGTTTTTTCAGGAACCGGTTGCCCCATTTTATCAAGGCTTGAAAAAGCCGTCTCAGAGAACCGGAATTGACATTCGGGCGATCTGTTGTTTCAGATTGTCCCTCGCCCAGGATCCGGTTCAGCACCGACACAGCCCGGTTTCTGGTCTCAATTATCTCACGCAGCAATTCTATTTGATCAGGAGACAGGGAAACGTGCCGATCGGAATGACCTAACAAGGATCTGGCGCCCACATCGATCACCGCGAGCGGAGCCTTGATGTCGTGAACGAAGAGGCTGACGATCAGGTCCTTTTTCATTATCTGATGAGAGCGCTGTAAAGGTCCGGCGCTGGGTCGCATGCAGAGATGCCTGTTACCTCATAAGAAACTTAACGGGACTATACCCGCCAATAGGATAGACATAAAACCCGCAAATTTCCATAAAGCTCCTTTACACCGATTGTCCCTTTTTCAGCCACCGCCCAACCTTCAGACCGAACTATTTCAACTAAAAATAGTAATATCGTACAGTTAGGTGATTATAAATCGTTAACGTGAGCGCCGCTTTAGTTTGGCACGTGTCCTGCAGAAATCTATATTAAACCATGCACTCAAATAAATAAGGGAGAGGAGAACCGAGATGTTCAAACGCATCTTAATGGCTTTCAAGTTCACCCCCAATTGCAAAGCAGCACTTAAAAAAGCCGTGCAACTGGCCAAAGATCAGAATTCCGAACTTTATATTTATCATGCGCTCAACTACCGGCTGACCACAATCGATTTACAAGACCCGCGAATCGTCGAAATGGTGGGGGAAACGAACAAAAAGTTCGAGGAAGAGGTCAAACCGCATGTGGGCGACTTGCCGATTCACAAATTTGAATGTGCACCGGCTGATCCGGGGCTTGAAATCTGCAAAATGGCCCGACGGATTGGGGCCGACCTCATTTTAATGGGTTCCCACAATGATTCGGAAAAACCGAATTTGTCGAGGGTGAATTACGTGGGCATGACCATTCTCGAGAAGGCCCCTTGTCCGGTGATGTTGGTACCGGCATAGTTGGTTTGCGTCCATAAATGGCCCTTTTCCGCAATTTCGGCGTCAATCGGCGCAATCGCTTGTGCAGCGTACACGATTACGTCTCCGCGCAATTCCACCGATTTCCTTGAATTTGCAGAAAATTGCACATTTCTGGATCGGAAACTAAGGCCCGCGCATCTTGCCGAATATGTAAAGGATAATATTTGCCAAATGCCAAATGAGAAACGCGACGGATATCGCCAGAAAAGTGCCTATGGCCACTTGCATAAACAAGGGTTGCGTATTGGTCCACAGACAAAAGGATTGCCACATATCAGCACCCCGGAGCTTTATCGATTCTAAATTAGTTTCTGTCCATAAATGGCCCTTTTCCGCAATTTCGGCGTCAATCACGCCTTTGGCGTGACAGGTCTGGAATCGCTTGTGCGGCGTACAACAGTACGCCTCCGCGCAATTCCTTGATTTCCTTGAACTTGCAAAAAATTGCCTATTTCTGAATCTGAAACTAAATTGTGCTCTTATAGAAACTGCGGATGAGCACAAATTAAGTGTTCCAGTTATTCAAAACAGTATATTTTCTTGTTGAACATACCCTGTCGTTTAGCCAATTATTTTTTTCGTGTGCTCTAAATACCAAAATCGGTTAAAACAAATCAACAGTTGAATTCTGTATACGTTGAAGAGATCGCGCAGAAAATTCTGTGCGATCTCTTTTTTTGGAAACAGGGATGCGCCTCAAAAATATAACGGCTCGATTGCGGCCGGGATATTTTTCTCTCAAAGCCTTACAGAGCAGGAACGACCAAAAGCAAGCACAGACAACTGCTTAACGGGGAAGTGATCTACTTGACAAGCGTTGCGGCAGCTGTATTTTAAACGTTAATTATGTCTTATAAACAAAACGACGGGGTAAAAAATTTGTTCGGTTTATCACGTTTTCAGGACAGCCCATTTAATTGCACATTTATGGATCGGTAACTATTCAGCTCTACGAGTGAACCGTGAATGGGTATTACGTTAGTGTTTAGGGTCACGGTAAGAAATAATTCCACACGATTGCGCCGGATTATGGTTTGTCTACAAGGCACAACCACCTGCGCATATCTGGATACGTGTGGGTGGATGTAACGCAGTAGACGGGCCATAAGACAAGCAAGAGGTGGAATTATTTTTTGCCGGGGCCCTTAGTTCGAAAATAGAATTTTCATGAACCGTGGCGGCCCGCAGGGCCATGTTCGTTTAACAAAAATCCGCCAGCTTACAACAAATCCAGTCAACCTTAAGGAGGTTTTAGATGAAGAAAAACCGTCGTCAGTATTTTATCGTCATTTGTGCCGTTGTTGTCGGCACGTTTTTTAGCGGTCTGCTTTCCCCGGCCCTGTCGGCCGAGGCCACCGATGAACAGTTGCTGGTGGACAAGGCGCGTATAACTTTTGAGAGCTTCATGTCCGATCCAAACATGAGTTATTTAAAGGACCACCTCATGGAAGCCAAGGGCATTTTGATCGTTCCGAGCCTGCTCAAAGCGGGCTTTATCTTCGGCGGCTCCGGCGGCAGCGGCGTGTTGATCGTCAATGACGCTAAAAAAGGGCAATGGAGCCAGCCGGCGTTTTACACCATCGGTTCCGTCAGTTTCGGGCTGCAGATCGGCGGCGAGGCGGCGGAGGTAATCATGATGGTGAGGACTCAAAAGGCCGTGGACAAACTCCTCACTTCCTCCTTCAAGCTCGGCGGCGATACATCGATCGCAGTCGGACCGGTGGGGGCCGGGGCCAAGTCGAATGTCGTGGCCGACATTTTCTCATTTTCGCGTTCTAAGGGCGCCTTTGCGGGTCTCGCTCTCGATGGTAGCGTTATCACAACCCGGGACAAATGGAACGCCGCTTATTACGGCAAGCCGGCATCACCGGTGGATATCCTTGTGACGCATTCGGTCAGTAATCCCGGATCGGCCGAACTCCGCAAGACAGTTGCCAAGTATGCCAAGTAAAAGAAAAGCGCGCGAAGCCTGATCGGAGTTCAGCAGCTTAAGTCGGCAGAAGTACGGCTTCAAATTAGGAAGATCGATGAAGACGATTGCGCACAAGAAACTGCCGACCGTCGAACAGGTCGAAGCGATCATGGATGACTGGGGCAAGTTTTCGGTTGAAGAATTTGCCGTTCGGTTTCAACTGGAAAGTGAGGTCATCGAATCCACCATCGAATATCTCCGCAGCTTAAAAAGAGCATCCGATCATAAATCCATACCGGTGATGGCCTGTTATCGTGATGACACTCTTGAATCGATCGTCAGATGTGCAGGTGCCCGGCGCGGCTTTTTATGAGGGGAGTCTATTGGATCGCCGGGTTTTCCTGACTCCTCCACCGGGCGATCCGAATGTCGTAAGGGGAGTCAGGTCGGGGAGCGCTGTAATGACGGCCGCCACCAAGGGAAAATGGACTTTTCGCACTGCCGCGGTGTTGTTTGTTATCTCGGCGCTGACGGAGATGGTACCGCCTACCGCTCCGGTGCCGCTTTTCGGCGCAATGAGCGGTGGTGCGGTGGCGCTGTTCTATCACCTGTTCTACGCCGGTCTCTATGTCGGTCTAGGGGTTGGCCTCTGGCAGGCAAGACATTGGGGGTACACCCTGGTGCTCTTCACAACCGGCGTCTACACGCTGGACAGGCTGCAGTTGCTCGTCTTTCGAAAAGACGTTCTGACCGATCTACTGAGCAAACCTGGCCCGCTCGGGGAGGTCCTCGCAGCCGTCGACAGCCACCTGCTGCTGACGGTTTTCACGGCCGCAACGCTGATGATTCTGCTGTGTTGGTGGGGGTTTGCCATGTACGCCTACATGCGTAGAGATTACTTCAGCAATGCCTGATCAAGCCTTTGTTGGCGTAAACGTTAACAGGGCACCGCATCTGCTGTGTTGTCGAGCACTTGAAGTACAATAGTACGTCTGCGCGCCCGACGCCGTGCATCTGCGGTACCCTGTAAACGCTTACAATGAGGTGGTTTGAAGTGCATCGGACTTTGAAACCCTGAGAAAGGTTACTTGTTGGAAACCCTTCTGCATTATATGACCACAACCATCCTGTTTTCTGTGAAATATTTTTCACAGTCCCCGTCTCATCCACGACCATTATTTTTATAACCTTCTAAAAAGACACATAAATTATATGATAATGATTTTAGGCACAAATATTGCTGCTTGAGCGATCAACATCGGAGCATCTTTAACAAATGCCTAAACTAATCGGTTCCAGGTTCAGGGTTTAGGGTTCAAAGGTTATAAAATGCTGATATCCGGAACTTTACACGCCATTGTTTGGATTGGCCAATTTAACGCATTAGGTGAAACGGTTTTATAAACACCATGAAGCCTGAATTATTCAGATATAGGCAGTTAAGGGCTTTACAACCCAGAACGTCGAACACTGAACCGCTCAACCAGGAAATAGCCGAACCCCCCTTCCCTCATATTGCAGAAAGGACCGCATGATGACTGTAATAAACGCCGCCGCCCTATTTGAAAAACGCAGAAACCGGCGCATTCCGTATTCACGGTATGTCTTTTTTGCCACCCGCAGACAATTCTTCGAAGGCGAACTCAAAGATTACAGCAAATACGGCCTCTTTATAAAGTCCACCGTTCTTTTGCCCGTCGGCGAGATCATCACCGTCGCCCTGCCGTACTCGGAAACGGAAAAAGAAAAGCACAAGGGCACGGTGGTGTGGCGAAATGTCGAGGGATTCGGCGTCGAACTCTTCCGAGACCCCGTCAAGAGAATGTCACGCAAAGACTTCTTGTAATCAATAATGCAATAAGGGCCGGGACCACCGGCCTATTTTGCCTGCAACCTTATTGGATGACCTATGCCCCTTCCGCTCGGCCATGCGGCCATCGGCCTGGCAACATATGAATTAAGCGCCGGCACTTCGGCTTTCCGCCGCTGGAAGCGCTTCGTGTTCATTGTCCTTCTGGCCAATCTGCCGGATATCGACGTTCTGATCGGCCTGTTTTTCAGGTGGGACGGCAACGCCTTTCACCGCGGCCCGACCCACAGTCTTTTGTTTGCCCTTTTCGGCGGTCTTTTGGCGTATTATGCCGGTCGGTACTGGTTGAAAATCCCGACGATCAGCTACCCGCAATCCGCTTTGCTGATTTTCTCGCATGTCATTGCCGATGCAGTGTTCACGGATGCACCGGTTTCCTTCTTCTGGCCTTTTGAATTGTACTGGTCTCCGGGCCACAGCGGCTGGACGGATGTAATCCACTCGATCATCTTCGACGGTTTCAGAGACGGTTGGATCGTTCTGGGCTGTGCCGTCGGCATCGTCTTGTCCCGGTTCGTCCGCCGGTCTCTCGAACCTACCCGCAGTCTTCCTCAAGTCATCAAAAAATAAACACCCGCCGTCACCAATCGTTGCATAAGAAAGACGATACCCGGTAGTGCCCCACTCAAGAATAGTGGAGGCACTCTTGGGCATCCGATTGCGGATAAAAAAATCATTTTATTGTGGACATTCGTTGGACTTGAATTTAAAAAACGTTCAACGCTTTTTATCCGGTCTGCTTTTGCAAAGGTTATGAGCAAGGGGAGCTAAAATGAGATTTTCGATCCGCTGGGCCCTGATCTTCGGTTTTCTGGCCCTCATCTGGGGGACCTCCCTGACAACGACCACCTCGATGTACGTCTCGTCCGAAAAGGTGTTGAATCAACACGCACGAGACATCATGGAAAACATCGCCGACCTGGCGATGGAACAGTCGCAGAATCATCTGGCGCACGCTCAGGCCGCGGCGGCGCTCACCCGGCGCTTGCTAAACGCCAATGTGGTCGGCATCGACGGAAACAACGTCGAAAAACTTGAACGCTATTTTCTGGATCAGCTGGCCCTCTACCCGCATTTCGCCGGTATTTATTTCGGCAGCCCCAACGGCGATTTTTACTACGTGAGCCGCAACGACCAGCAGCCGGGTGCATCCTTTCGAACCAAAATCATTCAGCACGGCAGCGGCGGCCGCAGCACCCGGCTGCTGTGGCGTGACGCGGAACTGAACCTTGTCGCCGACGTGTTCGATCCGCAGGACGACTACGATCCGCGCACCCGGCCCTGGTACAAGAGGGCTGACGCAGAACGGCAAATTGTCTGGACCGATCCGTACATCTTTTTTACATCTCAAAAACCCGGTATCACCATTGCCGGTCCGACCTATGAGGCCACCGGGAATCTGCGGGGGATCATCGGGGTGGACATCGAAATCGACCAGCTCTCCACTTTCATCGGCAACCTGAAGATCGGCAAGAACGGCCGGGCATTTATGATCAACAACAACGGTGATCTGGTCGCTTTCCCTGAATTGGAAAAAATGCGCAAGAACGACGACGGCGGTTCGAAAGGCTTTCGACTGGTCAAAATTCAGGAGCTCGACGACGTTCTCAGCCGTAAGGCCTTTACGACAATGCACCTGCAGACCGAAGCCGACGGTCGCTATCATCTGCATGGATCTCGGTTTGTGCGGTTCGCGCACGAAGGCCGATACTATCATGCCATGCTGACCCCCTTTTCAATCGCCCGCTGGCCGTGGATCATCGGCGTTCACTTGCCAGAAGACGATTATCTGGGAGGCCTCAAGGAAAATCGGCGCGACACCATTCTATTAACCCTGGCCATTTCAGCCGTCGCCACCCTGATCGCCCTGCTCCTGGCCCGCAGCATCATCCGCCCGATCGCCAAACTCGAGCAGGCGGCGCTGGCCATAAAAAACAACGACATGACGTCCGACTTCGACCTGCGCTCGCGCTTCAAGGAAATCTGCGAGACGGCCACGGCTTTCTTCCTTATGAAAAGCGCCGTTCGCAGCAGTCAGGAAAAATACCGCGCGATATTTGAAAACATCCAGGATGTCTATTACGAGACCGATCTGGCCGGAACACTACTGGAAATCAGCCCATCGATTGAAAGATTCGTTGGATACAAGCGGCAGGAGTTGATCGGCAAGGACGTGAGCCAATTCTACGTCGACAAAAACAGCCGGAAGCGGTTCATCGAAGAGCTGCTGCAAAACAAACGGGTCTCGGATTACGAAATCGTCCTGAGAAGCGATCGGGGTGAATCGGTTTATATTTCGCTGAACTCCGTTCTCAGGACTGATGAAAATGACCGGCCGTTGAAAATAATCGGTTCGATGCGCAACATCACCGCCCGCAAAAAAACAGAAACGGAACTTCAAGACTATCGCCTTCACCTGGAAGACCTGGTGAAGGCGCGCACAGCCGAGTTGGAACGGGTCAACGTCGAGTTGCGCAGCGAAATCGAAACCCGGATCATGACCCAGAACGCCTTGGGACAGGAAGAGGAAAAATACCGCAACATTCTCGAAGGCATGGAAGAAGGCTATTTCGAAACTGATTTGCGTGGTAAATTAACCTTTTACAACAACGCGACGGCCGAAATACTGGGATGGTCACGCAAGGAACTGGCGGGCATGAGTTTTCGAAAGTTCGTCAAACCGCAGACCGCCCGTCGTGTCTTCAGGACCTTGGCCGACATCCAACGTACCGGAAGTCGTCGCAGCGCCTTCGGGTTAGAAATAATTCGCAAGGACGGCAGCACGCGCTTCATCGAACTCTCCGCCCAACTGATACGCGGCGTCGACGGATCGCCCTGCGGGTATCGCGGCATCGGACGCGACGTCACCGAGCGCTTGCAGGCCGAAAGGGAAAGAAAACGGCTCGCCGAGCATCTGCAGCAGTCCCAACGACTTGAAGCCCTCGGAAAATTGGCCGGCGGCATCGCACACGACTTCAACAACCTGCTCATGGGCATTCAAGGCAATGCGAGCCTGATGCAGACGACCCTGGATGTGACCCACCCGCTTTACGAGAACATCAGGAGCATCGAACGCTGCGTTCAAAGCGGCGCCAACCTGACCCGCCAGTTGTTGGGATACGCGCGGGGCGGTAAATACATTGTCAAACCAACCAACCCAAACGAAATCGTACAGAAAACCGCCGACTTGTTCGGACGCACTAAAAAGGAAATTCGAATCTTCCAGGACTACCATGAGGACATCTGGACAGTGACGGTTGACCGGAACCAAATCGAGCAGGTAATCGTAAACCTGTATCTCAACGCATGGCAGGCGATGAAACCGGGCGGGACGCTCTATCTGAAAACCGAAAACGTTAATCTCGACCAACGGTTCATCCGACCTTTCAATGTAGAACCCGGCCGTTATGTGAAGATTGCAGTTAGGGATACCGGTTCCGGCATGGCGCCGGATGTTCAGGAACGCGCATTCGAGCCGTTTTTTACCACCAAGCCGATGGGCGGCGGAACCGGCCTGGGACTGGCGTCTGCATTTGGAATCATCAAGAATCACGACGGCATTATCGATTTCACCAGTCAACCGGGAAAAGGCACGACCTTTTTTATCTATCTGCCGGCAACGGACCAAAGGGTCATGCCCGAAACCGAGACGGTCGAAGGACTCCAAAAGGGGACCGAGACAATCCTGGTGGTCGACGACGAGGAGTATATCCTCAAAGCCTGCCGGGCCATGCTCACCGACCTGGGCTACGCGGTCTTGACGGCACGCAGCGGCGAAGAAGCGACGGCCATCTTCCGCGAACTCGATGCGCAGATCGACCTCGTGATCCTCGACATGATCATGCCCGAAATGGACGGTCGTGAGACCTTCGAGCGGTTGAAACAGATCGATCCAGCTATCAATGTCTTGATCTCGAGCGGTTACAGCATCGAGGAGATCGCTTCCGACATGCTCTCCTTGGGATGTGATGACTTCATTCAAAAGCCGTTCGACATGTATCAGGTATCAAAAATGATCAGAAACGTGTTGGATGGCAATTCAACCGCCGTATAGGACATTTTTGTTTTTTTAGATTTATCTTTCTACATTTTTGTTGAGTCAAGATGTCTGGCTTTTTTAAAGTTCGTAATTATTTCAAGTAATTATAAATTTTCTCTTTTTGGCACGCCCATTGCTTTTTATAACGACACTGATGGATTGATGGGTCAAGCAATATCCGATATGAGGACAAGGCGTGATGAAAGAACTTCTAATAACCAACTTTTGCGTTCCGGGAATAATGTCGTACTGCACGGCTGGAAACAGGTGGGAAGACCAGAAGCATTGCAGATTTTCGCGCAAGGGATCTGTGGCCAACCGCTGCATGTACTTTCGCGAGTCGTTAGGCGGGCATTGCGACTGCGTCGACGCCCAAAAAGATATTCAGGGCTTCTGACTGGCCGGAAACCGGCTATCCGCCGAGATAATGCCCCATCCTCTCCCGCCACAATTTTTCATTGACAATGTTCACGTCACCGCAGTCGTCACGAGTGGCCAGGATCGTACCGAAGTCTTCCGCTGCCATGAGGCCGCAGGCATCGCCCGACCACTCCTTGAAGTCCGGACGGACGGCGATGAAGGCCTGCAACCGCTCCGCATCCACCGACACGCGGCACCCGATGTCCGGTATCACGATGGTGTCACCCTGCTCTTTATTGTTGTGAACGAAATAGGCAATCACGTAAACTCCTTGTATGAGATCTTTTTCCGACTCTCGCCGAGAAGAAACAGCCCCACCGGTTCGTTATGATGACGAACACACCCTAAACATTTAAGAAAGCCTTAACCTTCATCATGTTGCCATTCAGGACACAGGTTAAAGTTCAAGTTTAACTTTAAAGGGCAATGAACCCGTCATGAAACGGTCAAATATGTTAAATATTATTGAATGAGCCCTCTTGATCTTTTATAAGATTGACGAGGCTGATTGTCAAAACATGGGAATTCGGTTACGGGAAGGGCGACGAGAAATCAACGGGTCGGTACAGGCGAGGTGTCGAGAATACCCCTCAGAGAAGCGTTCGGCGGTTCAGTACATCCCGCACTTTACGCAGCAGGGCATTCAGCGGATAGGGTTTTCCGATGAACTCGCAACCCGCAGCAGCGATCGTCTCGCACAGGTTGCCGTCAGGCGGATATCCGCTGGTAAGGATGAGTTTGATATCCGGTTTCAACCGCACCATTTCAGTCAGGCACTTTTCCCCGCCCATCCCGGGCATATTCAGGTCGAGGACGACCAGGTCAATGCACTCACCATGCGCCCGATAGGCTGCCAGGGCCGCTTCGCCGCTTTCGGCGGTCAACGCCTGATAACCGTATAGTTCCAGAACTTGCTGACCAAGAGTCACCAGAGCAGGGTCGTCGTCGACAATCAGCACGGTTTCGTCTCCGCCGATCAGATCCCCTTTCTTGTCTTTTCGCTGGACGCCGGCCGACGTTTCGGCAGCCCGGACCGGGAAATACATGTTAAACTCCGTCCCGCGTCCCTCGTCGCTGGTGCACTCGATGCTGCCGCCATGGTTTTTAACGATACCGTACACCATGGAAAGACCCAAACCGGAACCTTCCCCGACGCCTCTGGTGGAATAAAAAGGCTCGAAGATATGCTGCCGGATTTTATCATCCATTCCGGAACCCGTGTCGGTCACCGACAGACGAACGTATTCGCCGGTCGTCAGATCCGGGTGGGCCGCGCAGCCTGCATGGTCAATAAAGACGTTGCGGGTGGCGAACGTCAACTGTCCCCCGTCGGGCATGGCCTGCCGCGCGTTGAGTGCCAGGTTCATGAGCACCTGTTCGATTTGAACATCGTCGGCGGCAATCTCCGCTAGATTTTCTGCCAGTGCAAGCCGGATATGGATCATCTTGGGCAGGGTGCGGTCCAGAATCTTTTTGACCAGTCGGATCAGGGTGTTGAGGCTGGTCGGCTGCAGTCGGCTTTCGACCCTGCGGCTAAAGGCCAAGAGCTGTTGAGTCAGCGACCCAGCCCGGCCTGAGGCCTTTTCGATAGCGTTGAGCATGTCCACATCCGGATGATCAGCCGGTTTGTTCATTAATAGCAGCTGGGTGTATCCCGAAATAGCCTGCAGGAGGTTGTTGAAATCATGGGCCACACCGCCGGCGAGGATTCCGATCGCCTCCATCTTCTGGGCTTGCTGCAATTGAGCGTTCAATTGTCGCCCGGCTTCTTCCATCTTTTTACGGTCGCTGATGTCGGTGAAGTGCTCAATGCGGCCGCCGGCAAACACGCCGGTCCGAATCGCCTGGCTGCGATGCTCGAGCCAACGCTCGCGGCGCGGCCCGCCGGGCAGCACGTGGACCTCTAAAGGCTCTTCAGGGTTGCCTTCGGCGGGATGTGTCGTGAATCTATGTGCCAATTTCTCAGAATCCTCGACGATACCCGAGCACTGCCGGTCGATGACCTGCCGGTAGTCTTTTCCGATCAGCTGATCCTTTTTCAATCCGAAATAACGCTCGAAAGCCCGGTTAACCCAAACGACTTGCGCGTCGACATCCAGAATGATTAAACCGACGGTCGATCCGTCAAATACCTCACCGATCACGGCGCTGTAATTCGGATCCGGCGCCGTCGGTTCCGAGGCGTTATCCTGAGGCCTGGAAAGGCTGGTTGCGTTTTTTCGGGCGGTTTTCTTCGACCAGACGGCGATATCCGGGTCCTTACCGTGGCCGGCCGCCGTGAACGATGGTGCGGAAACACGTCGATCAGGCAACGGGTTACACAAAAGCTCACGCACAGACAACGGTTTGCGGGTCATTTGAATTCCAGAAAGGTCGGCCAAAAAACCGGTACGTTGAAGAACCAAAGATGGACGGGTATTTTGGAAGCAAATTAGGTGCCAGACTGTCATTTTTTTAATTAATGCTATTTCAATACGTTATACAGCATCAGACCCGCAAACCGTCCACGGAAATCATTAAAAGTGTCAATTTTTTGAATTCAAGACCGGAAGGGCGATCGCACCTGCACCTGTTGTTCGACATGTCGTTTTAGGATATACTAAGGGCATGATATTATTACCAGCCACAGTCCGTTCGACCAACCGGAAGACGAGAAAGGCACCGGCATCCTTTTCATGCGTTTGATGCGATGATGATAAAAACCAGCGATGAAGTAGAGGGCCTGAAGAAGCTCCTGCAGCAGGAAAAGCGCAAATCCAGACGATTGCAAAAGGAAGCCGAAGCAGAACTCGAAAAAAGCCGCGCGCAACTCTACCAGGCACAGAAGATGGAGGCACTCGGCACGCTGGTTGCCGGAGTCGCCCACGAGATCAACAACCCGGTCAATCTCATTATCTACAACACGCCGTTGCTCCAGAAGGTGTGGAGCGATCTGCTACCGGTCCTGAAAACGCATGTGGACAAAGCACCGGATCGAAAATACGGCGGGTTGACCGTCGATTTTCTCGAACAGAACCTGCTGCAACTCATCGGTGACATCGAAATGGCCGCCGGCCGGGTTGCCAAGATAGTCACCGACCTCAAGAATTTCTCCCGCCTGTCAGGCGCGGCCGAAAAACAGCCGGTCTCGGTAAACGAAGCCGTCGCCAACGCCTTGCGGCTTGTCAACACGACCGTGCGCAACGCCGGCGTCACGATCGAGAAACAGCTGACCGAGGGCCTGCCATCGATCAGCGCCAATCTTCAAAATATCGAGCAAATCATCGTCAACATTTTGATCAATGCCGTCCAAGCCATCGACCACTCGCAGGGAAAAATCTGGATCGAAACCGGCATCCGTCCGGCGGACGGCCAGCTGCACCTTTCGATCGCCGACAATGGTAGGGGGGTCAATCCCGCTTTGGCCGAACGTTTGTTCGACCCCTTTGTTACCGACAAGCAAACCCAAGGGGGGACCGGTCTCGGCCTTTCGGTCTCCTACAACCTTGTCAAATCTCACGGCGGCGACATTGCCTTCGAAAGCCGTCCGGGGAAAGGCACAATCTTTCACATCGACTTTCCGACGCCGGCCACGGGCAAGCCGGCCAAAATCCTGATTGTAGACGACGACCCGGTGATTCGGCGCATGCTGACCCGGGCCTTGACCAGCCGGTGCGCCTATCTCGTCGAGGAGGCTACCAACGGCATCGAAGCCTGTCTCAAGCTCGGGGCCTATCGCCCGGACCTTCTGGTTCTGGACATATTCATGCCCGACATGGACGGTGTGGAAGTTTGCCGTGCCTTGAAGAAGGACCCTGAACTGGCCGAGGTGAACGTGATTATCACCACCGGCCACCCTCAGCACCCGAAGCTGGCCGAAGTCGACCGGCTGGGTTTCACAAACATCCGCTCCAAACCTTACAATGTATCCGAACTTATTGAATTTATCGACAATATCTTGACCGCCTGACCAAATTATTTTAAAATAGGTATTCGTTGACCAAATCCTAACCGAAATGTCTCGATGGAATCGATACCCGACAAAGCCACTTCAATCCTCGTGGTTGACGACGACCAGGGACTTCTTCTGAGCATCAAGGCGACGCTGCTCAGCGTCGGATTGCCGGAACCGGCGCTGGTTTCCGACAGCCGTCGGGTTGTCGATCTCGTTCAAACCTACGGCTTCAAGGTCGTCCTCCTCGATCTGGTGATGCCTCACGTCGGCGGACTCGAGCTCCTGCGGCAAATCAACGAAACCCACCCCAACATCGAGTGCATCGTGGTCACGGCGATCGATCAGGCAACCGCGGCCGTACAAGCCATGAACCTCGGCGCCTTCGATTACCTCGTCAAACCGCTCAATAGCGAGAAGCTGACCACCGTCATCAACCAGGCCCTCGAGCGTTTCAATCTCAAACACGAACTGTCCCTGCTTTCGCCAAGGCAATCCTTCTCGCAGCTCAAGAATCCGGAGGCGTTTGGCGACATCGTCGCCGAGGACGAAGCCATGGCGCTGGTTTTCCGTCAGGTCGAAACGGTCGCACCGACCGATTACAGCGTCATCATCAATGGCGAATCGGGTACCGGCAAGGAAATGCTGGCCCGGGTCATCCACCGACTGAGTCGGCGCGCGCACATGCCCTTTCTGGCCGTGAACATGGCGGCCGTGAGCAAGACCATATTCGAAGACGAATTCTTCGGCCACGCCAAAGGCGCCTTTACCGATGCGGTCAGCGACAAAAAGGGGTTTTTCGAGGCCGCCGCCGGCGGCACGCTTTTTCTTGATGAGATTACCGAACTGGACCCCTCTCTGCAGGGCAAGCTGCTGCGGGTGATCGAAGAGCGTGAGTACTACCGGCTCGGCAGCGCGGAAGTGCGCAACGTCGACATACGGATCGTTGCCGCCACCAATCGCGACATCACGGCGGAAATCGAAAACAATCGCTTCAGAGCCGATCTGTTCTACCGATTGAACATGTACAACATCAAGGTGCCGCCTTTGAGGGAGAGAAAAAGGGATATTCTGCCCCTGGCCCGCCACTTCACCCGGCTGCACGCCGAAGCCAACAGCAAGAGCATCGCCACCATCGATCCGCAACTCGCTAAAGCCCTGTCCGCGTATTCATTTCCGGGCAACGTGCGGGAACTCGAGCATATGATCGCCGGTGCGGTCCTGCTGGAGCAGGGAACGGTCCTGAGCCTGCCGTCGGCCCCCGAGTTGGCGGCACAGTTTAAAACCGTCGTAAGGACAAACGGCGGTTTTCTGACCCTGGAAGAGCTCGAAAAACAACATATCCATGACGTGCTGGCGGCGACCGGGGGCAACCGCGCCCGGGCGGCCGAAATCCTGGGAATAAACACGTCCACTGTTTATCGAAAGATTGAAAAATACGGCCTGGGCGAGCTCCTGTCGAAACCAATGGGATAGAAACCAAAATGGAATATGATCAGATTACCGATAACGCCATCAAGAAAGTCTTCGAATCTCTGATCAAATCAAAAATCCTGATTAATCTAAGGCTGTCCGGTACCGATTACGAGCAATTGACCGTCCTGACCGGCTTCCGCAAGAAGTTGAACCGCACCTTTTTTCTGCTCGGCTATCCGGATGGATTCAAAGAGGCTGCCGGGAACAAGGACGCGTGGGAAATCGATTTCGAGTTCACCGGCCCCGACAGGATTCCGTATTCATTTTCCACAACCGGTGGCGAGATTTACCAAAACCAACTTTGCCTGCCCTTCCCCGAATTGGTCTATCGCAACCAGCGTCGGAAATTCTTCCGGCTCGAGGCGCCCGAGGGCACCATGGTCGAGTTCGTCTACCGCCAGTCCGAATGCCGCGAGCACGTCGTCGATATCAGCTTGGGAGGAGCGCTCATCGCGATGGTCTGCCACCTAGATGGGGACCAACACGATCTGCCGTTTCAGGTCGGTAACGTGCTGGAAGATGTCGAACTCGTGTTTCCATCGGAGTCTGGTGAAACCAGGGTGAAGATCAAAAAGGCGAATGTGGTTCGTTTCGACCAAAAAGGTCCGGATACCGGCGCCTGCTGTGGCCTGGAATTTATCGATATCGAGCAGAACCAGGTCAATATCTTGACGGAATTCATCTACAAATTCCAACGAGATCGCCTCCGTAATCGGTTGCGGCCCGATCTATAACCTGCCGCTGTCCACCCCCCATATAAGCTTTAACACGAAAATAGAATCAGACACCGTGAAACGTAAAAATCGTTAAAGGTAGTCGCCTCGGTTGAACCGCGTGATCTCCAATGACACCATGACGAGGGAACGGTTCAGGATATCTTTGAGCGGGTCCGCTTCATCCAGATGTGCCAGCTTCGGCGCCAGCTTTTCCGACGAAGCGGCCATCTCGTTCAGCAGCGGCTGAATCGACTTCAGGGAAACTTGTGGATCGGCGAGTTTGAGCCGGTAGTTCTCCAGTCGATCGACCAGCCGATCGATGCGGTCCGTCAACGGCAGAACCGCTTCTGCATCCGACGAGACAATCGGCCGGGTCGACTGCACGCTTAAAGGATGCGCAACCCGAGTCGCCTGTTTCTCGTCGGTGGCGCAACCGACCGTTTGCTTCAGGATTGTCTGAAAATCCGTATCCGTCGAGATGGCCTCGCGGCGGTTCTGCGTAACCGGCGGGTCGGGCCGCAGTTGAGGGGTGGCACTGATTTTCATCTGCTTCTCCTTTATCTTCGAAATTTCCCGTATCCCCTTATCAAACGGGTCCGATCAACATACAAGCAACTTTCGTGCTAAAAATGCATATTTTTATAACCATCTGATATTGATCTTTTTTATGAGGCAGATGACATATATCAAAAAACGAAACGAAGGAGCTGGCGGCAATTATTGCCGTATGGGAACAAACGGTGGCGGGTGGCTCCCTCGCTCGCTTCAAATCGTCGGGGCAAATGGTAAGTTATTTTTGAGCGGGCCCTGAAGTCCGGTCGACAGGCCGCCGCCGACCCTTCTCAGCGTACAAACGGCAGGCCATGCCATCCGAACAACTGCGCACCAGCGTGGAGGGAAACACCCGGCTTTTGAAGCCCATGGCGCGGCACCCGTGAGGTCGCTGCTCATCCCAGGTGACAAGATAGTGGACACATCTATGGCAGTCGATCTCGGTCATCGGGCATCCGGCAATCAACCCTTTTCGCAGCAAGGTTTAGTGGAAAGCGATCGTCCGCAATCACTGTCAGCGGACACCCCTTTTATCGATCAGGATGCCCATCGAATTCAACATTTCCCAGGCCTTTTGGCTGTCGGCCGAATTGTCTTCCTGAAGAACGCGCAGAATAGCCTGGATGACGGTATCGCTCAAGCCGGCCTCCTTGAGCCGGATCACATCCTGCACGGAAGTGAATTTGATCGCGTGGAGTTGTTCTCCGTAAACGATGGGCTGCCGGTCTTTGAGAAAAGAATGCTCGGCAATCAGCATCCGTAACGTCGCCTCCGACAGACCGGCTTTTTTCAGCGTCAGGATTTCGTCGACCTTGAAGGCGCCGGTCTCCAGAGACTTTTCGCGGATCAGGACCCGAACGGTTTCATCCGTGACACCGGCCTGCTTCAGCCGAATGATATCACGGCTTTCCAGCCCGCTCCCGACAGTCGGCAAGAAGGAGATAAACGACGCGGCCAGCAGAGTGGCAAGGTAACGATGTTTCATTTCCCGCCCCGTGTTCATGCATGGGTATACGATAACACTGTCGAGTGTCCAATTCATAAATGAGAATTTTTTTCGCTGGGCAAGGCCGTACAAGGGTTTGTGGTGAGGCGTACTTTATGTACGCCGCAGCCGGAAACCCGCTACGACCGGCAGCCCAGCGGGAAAAAGGCCATTTATGGATGGACACTATCTCAGAAAATCGATCAGGCTCGACTGCAGCACCCTGGCAGCCGTCGCCAGCGTCGTCTGATAATCGGTTTCAAACTTCTGCAACTCGACAATGGCCGTCGCCAGATCGACATTTTCGGTTTTTTCCAACATGTCCTCGACATTCAGCTTCAGGCCGGCATACCGGTCCTCGGTCAATTCCAGATGTTTGAATGTCACGGCCCCGTCGGCCCGCACGCGCTCGAGACGATCCGACGCGCTGTTGAGGGGATCGACGGCCGCGGCGGCCTCGGATGTGCCCGCGACCGGATCAGGGTTCTGCAACCCCTGCTGCAGCTGCGCGAGCCGCTCGAACATGTCGCCGAAGGTCTCACCGCCATCGGCGTTGATGACGATGTTGGTCCGGTCGCCGAGAATCAGCCGGATATCGCCGCTGTCGCCGTTGTACGTTTCATAGTCCACGACCTCCGTGCCCGCAGATCCGGCAGTGACGCTAAAGCTGTACTCACCGTCCGGTCCGCTCCAGGCGATACTGTTGGTCCCGGCGGTTCCGCCGCTGCCGGGGGTAACCCCGTCTCCTTGCGTGAGGCTTTGCACGAGCGCACCTGCGGCATCGCGGATTTCTATAGTGACATCGGTGGCGTCGGCCGCCAGACCGAATTCAATGGTTCCCGGTGTTCCGCCCGCGATCTCGATGTGGTGTGAATAGGGTGCGACATCGGTCTGATGGCCGGCGTAAAGATAGGTGTCCCCTATTTTGCTGTTGGCCAACTGAACCAGTTGCAGCCGTAGATTTCGAACTTCCTCGGCCAGTATCGGGCGGGTGTCCAACGGCCCCGAGGAGGCCTCCACCGCCACGTTGACAGCGCTGTTGAGCAGACCGGTAACGTCGTCAAGGACGGTCTCGTTCATCTCGAGACGCATTTTCCCCCGGGCTACATTTTGCTGATACTGTTCTATACTCGCCAAACTGCGCCGGTAGTCGAGCACCTTCCCCATTCCGACCGGGTCGTCCGATACACGCTGAATGCGCTTCCCGGTGGCCACGGCCTTCTGAGACTTCAGGATCTGTTCGGCCTGACGATAGAGATTCTCGGCAATGCTGCCCGTCATCATTTTACTGGTTATGCGCATGAAGCCTCCAAAATCGGTTTGCCGGTCGACCGTCGCCCGGTTTTCCCGTTGCGAGTGACCACCTCGATTACCAGTTTTAATGTTAGTGAAACATTTTATAGATAGTGCCCATCAACGGTTTCATTAAGGGCCCTGATTAGTTTCCGATCCAGAAATGAGCAATTTTCTGCAAGTTCAAGGAGATCAACGACATTACGCGGAAGCGACCTTCTGTACGCCGCACAAGTGATTCCGCCGATTGACGCCGAAATTGCTGAAAAGGGCCATTTATGGACGGAAACTGGTTACTGCCAAAGGGCTCGATAAGTTCTTCCCTCCGGAAAATAGATCAGCGGGTCATGTCCATCATCGTTTGAATCATTTCGTCCACTGTGGTGACCAGCTTGGCAGCCGCATCGAAGGCGTGCTGGAACTTGATCAGGTTGAGCATCTCTTCTTCCAGCGATACCCCCGAGATCGACTCGCGGTAATTGTCGAGGCTGGTCAGCATCACCGTCTGGTGTTCGGCAAAATCGGTTGCAGAACGCACCTGGTTGCCGACGTCGGTCACCAGCGAGCGGTAGAAATCATCGAAGCTCGTCGTACCGCCGCCCATGACGGATGCATGCTGCAAATCGGCTATGACAACCGCGTTGGCATTATCGCCGGGTGCGCCGGCAGCCGTTGCGGCAGCGGCAACCCGATCGGGGTCGGCCGAAATGATGGGATTCAGGCCGATGTCGGCCGCGGTTGAACCGCTGAAAAATACTTGTCCGGCCCCGCCGTTAAGGTCGAAGCCGGCAATGTGGAGCGCATCGACCCCGTTCGCCAGATCACCGGCCAATGCATCCAAACGCGCCATGTAATCGGGAATGGCGGCATCGCGGACTTCAAGCCAGCCCTTCAGTTTGCCACCATTGATATTCGCGGTAATGTCGACGGCCGTTCCACTCGAATCGATCCAGGTCACGTCCTGGTGGCCCGCAGCGTTGGGTGCGGTCCCCAGGTGCCACGCCTGACCGTTTTCGACCAGCGGCCGACCGTTGGCGACAGAAACGGTGACGCGCCCCTGACCGTCTTCGAACGTGCCGACATCGACGAGTTCGGCAAGACGGGTCACCAGAAGGTCCCGGCGGTCGCGCAAGTCGTTGGCGTTCTGAACGCCGGTTTCGATTTCACCGATTTTGCGATTGAGGTCGGCAATTTCGCTCGCCAGGGCATTGATGTCGCCGACACCGCCCCGGATAGCGGCATCCAGGTCGACTTGCTGTTGCTGTAGACCGGCGGCGGTGTTGTTGAAAGCACTCGTCAGGGAAACACTCTTGGACAGCAATGAGACGCGTTCGGTGTGACCCGAGGGGTTGTTGGACAGATCCTGCCAGGCGTTCCAGAATTCGGTCATGGATCCGCTCAAACCGTAACCGCCGGCTTCGTCGAAGGCGATCTCGACGCTCTCCATGGCGTTTTTTTGAGCCTCCCAGCGGCCGAGGCCCTGCTGTTCGGTGTTGATCCGACCGCTGACATAGCGGTCATAAACCCGCTGAATGTCGACGGCCACGACACCGTCACCCAACTGGCCCGGCGAAGAATCGAGCGGCGAATTGGCCGCCAGGTTCACCCGTTGACGCGTGTAACCGGGAGTATTCACGTTGGCGATGTTGTGACCCGTGACGTTGATCGACTGCTGGTGGGTCAGCAGCGCGCTTTTACCGATGTCGAGCAGACCGATGATGTTAGCCATGATCGTCTTTGTTTCCTTTTACTTCTCACTCGATTTGTGCCGTCCGCCGTTGGCCCTTTGCCATTTGCCCTTTTCTTTAATAGTCATCGGCCAGGAGTGTGCCGCTGCAAGGCGCGCTGTGCATCCGACCGTTGTGATGGTAGATCGACGTCTGGCGCCTTAGAGTCTGCAGCACCCGCAGCGAGCCTTCCACAAATCCCAGCGACGCCCCGATCAAGGCCCTGTTGGCCCCGTTCAGGTTTCCGACCTGCGCCAGGGTCGCCGTCAGCCTGTCACTGCAAGCTTTCAGCCGACCGGCTTCTGCCGGCGCCAGATGGTGGGCCAGGCGACTGACAGTGACCGTTGCCGGCGGCAGGTCGAGTGCCGCGGCGAGTTGATCGGTCTGCCGCACACGTTGATCTTCGAGTTCTTGGAGGCGGTTCAGCAAGGCTTCTTTCCGGTCCCTGGCAACCAAAAAGTCGGTCAGATTGGCTGCGGTCAAGGCCGCCCGCTCGTTTTCGAGTTCACCGCGCAACGACCGATAGACTCTCTCGAGCGTGTCGAGCAATGCCAACAATCGGTTCAGAATGTCCTGCATGGTCTCATTCCCAACGGTGTCCGGGGCCCTCCCGGTTTAGAGCGCCTGGTTCAACAGCTGTTCCGTCATCATCTTCCGGGCGATTAACCGAAAGTCAAACGGATAGGTGTTTCTTTGGACCTGTTCCTTCAGAGCCGCCACCGCTTCGTTGTCGCCATCGGGAAGCGACCGGATCTGCCGCAGGGCCTCCTGAACTTCCCGGGCCGTTGGTGACAGAACCACCTGATCTCCGTCCGGTTCTTCCGGCGTCGGCAGAGTTTCAATCACATCCACCCATCGGTTTTCGCCAAGGGGGCCGAGACCGGCCAAAAGGCCGTTCGGTGAGTGTTTAGCGCTGATTTTCATAACCCTCTTCTCATGCAAAACGCTCCGAGAGCAGCCGCCGGCATCATTCTGGCTCCCTTATAAATCCGACAGTTTCGTCATCGCACCGACGGCCGCTTCTGTCCTGACATACCTGCATTTACTGAAGGCGCTTCATTCGATGTATCGGCAGCAGGCTTTAAAACTTTAGTGTCACCGGTGCGTCCAGGGCTCTGCCGTTGTCTTGCAGCGTTTTCGGAGCCGGCCGGTTCAGAGGGGCCGGGAACCGAAGGACGTTCCGCCCGCGCGGGGTCCAGTTGCCGATAAAGAATGTCGGCCAGGCCAAAGCCGCCCTTGGCGGCCAAATCCCGGGCCATTTCGGTGTCCATCATGCCGGTGTATACTTCTTCCGCCTGCCCGCCGTCCATCAAGCCGGATTTGCCGACCGTGGCGCGCATTTCCTTGAGCAGCAAATTGATGAAAAGAGCCTCGAACTCGGAGCAGGCTCCCGCAAACGCCCGCCGTTTTCGTCGTTGACGCGGTTGCCGACCGCCGTCGGGCGCGCACTACCTGGAGGCCGCAGTGATCCCGGGGCCAGGAAAGTGTCGGTCATCAGATAATCTCCAGTTTGGCCTGCAGGGCACCGGCCGCTTTAAGGGCTTGAAATATGGCGATCAGATCCCTGGGTGAAACACCGAGCGCATTGAGGGCCCGGACCACGTCGCCGATGCTGACCCCTTGCTTCATCAGATAGATCGGACTGCGTCCTTCCTGAACCGCCACGTCTGTCAGGGGTGTCGCCACTGTTTGGCCGTCTGAAAATGGAAGCGGCTGGGAGACATCGGCCGATTCGCTGATCTGGATGCTCAGGTTGCCGTGTGCAATGGCGACGGTTGAGATCCGAACGGTCTCACCCATGATGACGGTCCCGGTCCGTTCGTTGATCACGACCTTCGATTCGACGTCCGGTGTGACCTCCAGATTTTCAATCATGGAGACAAAGGCAACGACATTTCCCAGGTATCTCTGGGGAACGATGACATCCACGGTCCCCCCGTCGGGTGTCGAGGCCGCCCCGTTAAAAACACTGGCATTGATGGCCGCGGCCACCCGCGAGGCGGTGGTAAAATCCGGCGCCCGCAACGCCAGACACAGCCGGTGCTTTTCATTGAACGCCACCGACAATTCGCGCTCGATCAGGGCCCCGCCCGCCACCCGTCCAACGGTGGGAAAGTTCTTGGCGACACCGGCGGAAGCGCCTTTGACAACGAACCCGCCGGTGCTGACCGGCCCCTGGGCCACAGCGTATACCTGTCCGTTGGCGGCGCGCAGCGGCGTCAGGAGAAGCGTTCCGCCCTGCAGGCTTTCGGCCCCGCCGATGGAGCTCACAAGCACATCGATCTGGCTGCCGACCCTGGCAAAGGGTGGCAGGTCGGCCGTCACCATGACGGCGGCCACGTTGTTCCCTTTTAACTGTTCCGGGTTGACGGTGACCCCCATTTTGTTCAGCAGCGCCGCCAGGGACTGCGACGTGAACACGGAATTCTTCCCATCACCGGTACCGAAGAGTCCGACCACCAGACCGTAGCCGACGAGCTGGTTCTGGCGGGCGCCCTTGATGTCGACGATATCCTTGATGCGTGCGGCCTGGACCGGCGACTGCCACAGCAGCAGCGCGCACAGGACCCAGAGGAAAACCGCCGCGATCTTTTCAGTCGCTCGCCGGGTTTTTACAGAGCATCTCATAGTGACTCCCAATTGTTCGGCGGGTCCGTTTGCCGGTTGACCCGTTTACCCGTTAGCCCGTCTGCCGGTTTGCCCGTTGCCGGTTTGCCCGTTGCCGCTTAGCCGATAAGGGGTTCATGACCTTCTGTTCGTTAAACCACCGCTGCTGGTCAGAAGGGCCAGACCTTGTTCATAATGTTCGCAAACCACCCCGGTCGCTGTCGTTCGTCGATGACACCCGCTCCAGAGTATATAATACGGGCCCCTGAGATGTAAGTGGACAAGATCACGTTGTCGGCTGCAACATCACGGGTGCGGATGACACCCGTTAGGGTGATGAACTGCTTCTCGTTGTTGACTTCTATCTCCCTTGAGCCCTCGATCATGAGGTTACCGTTCGACAGGACCTCGGTCACCCTGGCCGTTATGTAAGCCGTCAGGTCACCGCTGCGGCTGGTTGTGCCCGTCCCGTCAAATTTTGAGGTCATGCCGCCTTTGATTTCCCCGAAGGGGTTGAAATTTCGTCCCGCGCTGTAGTTGGGGCTGTTGGGGTCCAGATATTTTTTTTCCAAGCCCAGGAAAGCATCGATCCTGGCCGACAGGCTCGAGTCGCGTTCCGTGAGGGTATTGGCCTTGTTCGTGGCGCTCGAAGACTCGACGATTTTGATCGTTACGATATCACCGACCCGGCGCGCCTTGGGCAGCTCGAACATGTCACTGAAAACACCGTCGTCCCGCCACAGCGACCCGTTTTCTTCGTCCGGCAAGCTGGCCGGAACGACATCCGGCGCCGGTGTCCTATACACTGGAGCGGCTTCCGGCGTGCCGCCGGTCTTGGTGAGGGTTTTGGTTCCGCTGGAGCACCCCGTCGTCCCGGCCGCCAGTAACGCCCCGAGCATCGTCGCCGCCAGAATGTGCCGAATAACTGACGCTTTCCCGTTACACCGCATGTATCGCTCCCCTATAAGATGTCAAAAATCGACCCTCACGGTTTTTTTGTCCACGACCCGGGCGGAAAACCGTTTGTTGGAGTCGAGGTTAACCACTTTTACCTGTTCCCCGCGCAGCCCGTCGCTTTTGGCTTCACCGGTGGCGGTAACCTTGAAGCCCTCGGATTCGGCAACGATCACGACCATGTCCCCTCTCTTTACCAGCGGCGGCATCTCGATCAGGTCGGGCCGCAAAATATCCCCGGCGTCGATATTCCGACGGGCCCGCTTGCCGATGATATCATCGGCGTCGGTCATCACACCGGCGGGCAGTTCAGCCAGATCCATTTTTTCCATCCTGAGATCATCGGATGTAATCGGTTTCAGGCGGCCGATCGGCCGTGCGGCCGCCACCACCGGGGCCAGCGCCGCGATCCGCGCGGTCGCCCGGATCGTTTTCTGAAAACGACCGTCGACGTCGAAGACGATCGACAGCGGCACCGTGGCCAGCGAGCGCATGTGCCGGGGCGGCAGGACCCGGTAAGTGGCCCGACCCTCGGGAAGCGTCCGGTCGGCGCTGATGGTGAGTTTCGCGACGGTCACTTCGGCGTCGCCCCAAATGCCGCTGGTCTTTACAAAACCTGTGACGATCTGCCGAATTTGCTCTTCACTGACCGTCACTCCCGGCAGTGACACCTCGATCCGCTCCGCTCCGCCAAGGACCGTCCGTTCCGCCTCGATGTCAAGCTGCCGGAGGCGCAAGCGCACGTAATCGGCGGAGATGTTGCGCGACCGTCCGGGCAGGGGGGCCTTGCCGATAACCAATCCTTCGAGCCGGCGCTGCAGTTCGGTTTCGGCGCAGGCGATCTCAGCGACCTCGCCCAGTCGAATGTCAGGTCCCCGGACCTCGGCCTCCGGTCGTAAAAAGATCGCGATTTCGGCAGCAGGGACCGCTGGAATGAGAAACATCAGATGAAGAAAAACGGCCGCACACCTGCACAGGGTCGGGAGGTACCGGCCGGAGAAAACCGAGCGTCCGACTGCATGACTCATGACATTAATCCTATCGCCTGACGTTGTTGGCCATCTGCAGCATCTCGTCGGAGGCTTGAATCACCTTGCTGTTGGTCTCGTAAGCCCTCTGGGCGACAATCATGCTCACCATTTCCTCGACCACGCTGACATTAGAGCCCTCCAGATACCCCTGGGCAATCGTTCCGAAACCATCTTCACCGGCCGTCCCGACGATGACATCGCCGGATGCAGCGGTCGGGGAATACAGGTTTCGCCCGATGCTGTGCAGCCCGGAGGGGTTCATGAAACGTGCCAGCTCGATCGTACCGATTTCACTTGGTTCCGCCTCACCGGCCTGCAGCACGGAGACCGTACCGTCTATCCCGATGGATAAGGCGATCGTGTCGTTGGGCACCGAAATCTCAGGTTCGAGCAGAAACCCGTCGGCATTGACGATACGCCCCTCGTTGTCGAGTTTGAAGGCGCCGTCGCGGGTATAGGCCGTTTCCCCGTTCGCCTGCAGAATTTGGAAGAAACCGCCCCCCTCTATCGCCATGTCGAGTTCGTTTTTGGTCTGCTGAAAATCGCCTTGAACGAAAATGCGGTTGACCGCCGACGGCCGGGTGCCGTGCCCCACCTGGATACCGGTCGGCACCTCGGTGCTCTCCGAGGAAGCAACCCCGGCGGGCCGCAAGGTTTCATAGAGAAGGTCTTGAAAATCGGCCCGGCTCTTCTTGAAACCGGCCGTGCTGACGTTGGCCAGGTTGTTGGAAATCACGTCAATATTAAGGGTCTGGGCCTGCATGCCCGTTGCCGCCGTCCATAAGCTTCTGATCATAAGACCTCCCTCTGCTTGGTAAGAGGACCGCCTGTGAATTCAGGGCTGTCCCCGTTGTGTCTTTCCTGATGTCGACCCGCGGATGGGCGGTCGTTTACGCCGGCCGCAATCCTTGCGTCACTTTTAGGCAATCCGTCCCACATCGTTGATGGCCTTGGCCTCGGTTTCGTCGATCTGGCGGATTGCCTTCTGATAGGCCTCAAACCCTCTGAGGACGTCGATCATTTCGGTCATGGTCCTGACGGCCTCGACGTTTGACAACTCCAGGTGACCTTGAAGAACCCTCGCAGTTTCGGAAGGCGTTTCCTGGATCGTACCATCCTCCTGCGCAGCGAAGAGAGTCCCGCCGAGCCGCTGCAGCAAATGCGATTGATCCAGTTCGACCAGACGCAATTTGGCGACCTGAGCCCCGTCAACCGACACGTTGCCGGTCTCGTCGACCGTGACCCGGCGCCCGTCGTCGATTTGAATGGGGCCGCTTTCACCGAGAACGGCAAATCCGTCGTGGGTCGTCAATTCACCTTCCGCACTGCGCGTGAAGCTGCCGTTGCGGGTGTAGCGCACGCCCTCCGGGGTCTGAATACAGAAGAAAGCCTCGCCGTCGATGGCCAGGTCGAGCGGACTGCCGGTCGCCCTGAAACCGCCCTGGGAAAACACGGTGCGGCTTTCGAGCTCCTGCCAGAGCGGAGCGGTCGGCTCGGTCTCGGTCGGCACGGTGTTCTGCAGGCTTTCCTTGACCCCGGGCGGCACTTCGGTCACGCGAATGTAGGCCATCTCTTCTTTGAACCCCGTGGTGTTGATGTTGGCCAGGTTGTTGGACAAGATTTCCAGGCGCTGCTGGTTGCAAAGCGCACCGGAAGTCGCCATATAAATCGAGTCGCTCATATCCTTTTCTCCCTTAAGGGGGTATCGTGATCGGCCCGGCGGCCGATTGTCACACCAAGATTTGCAAGAGCCATACCACTTTTCCTGATGTTCTGCTTCAAGTCGATAAGGCGAAAGGCGTCATCGGATTTACAGCTGCATTCGTCTTCCGCTATTGTTTCCCGGTGCCGTTCGCCCTTTGCCTTTTGCCTTTTGCCTTTCGCCTTTCAGCCTTTCGCCTTTCGCCTTTTGCCCTTCGCCTTCTCAAACAACCCGCCGCATCGGCACCAGGCGGAAATTTTTGCCCGGTGGTGCAAATTTTTCCGGTTTTTCTTCGACCGCGCGGGCGGCCCGCCGCCGCGCCAGCGCGAGACAGAGTTCGATCTCTGCCAAAGGCCGTTCTATGGCGGCCGCAATTTCGGCCGCGGTCTTTCCGGCGGCGGCCAATTCCGGAATCCCGGCATATCGGTTCTGCGGGGAGGCTTCGCGGGCGGCCTCCCGGTTGTCACCTTCACTCGACGCCTCCTGCGCAGCCGTGCAGCCGGCCGGTTCGCAGAGGTTCTCGCCGTCGGACTGAAGCACACTCTGTTCGACCCACTGTTGTAGTCGCTCCCGTTCGTCGACGATCGTTCTCACAACGGCCGCCAGCGACCTTTCCGTTTGCTGGTCGACCAGGCGGGCCATTACCTGGGCCGAGAAACCCGGCCCTTGCCGTGCCGTCAGTCGTTTGTCGAGCACGTACTGGCGAAACCGTATCCGGTTGTAGAGCAAATACAGCAAGATCAGCAGGCACGCTGTGAGGATGATGCCCTCTCGATACGAATCGATAAAAAGAGTGGTGAAATGCAGTATCATTCTTACCTCGACAGCTTTCGGGAAAAAGACTCATGCACGAATGTCGATGAGTTTTCCCTTCTTTTTCAAACGACCGTGCAAAGGGACGTCGTCGTCCTTTCGCGATTCGGATGCACCCCTGGTCGCCCCGGGCGCCGGCGGGTTTTCGGATTCTTCCCGCTCCTCTCCCGAATAACGGTCTTCCAAATTTCGTCGAAACTTCCGTTGCCGGCCCTTAGACCGCCGCTGTTCGACTTTCTGGACACCCGCCGGAGAGAGCACCCGGGCCCACTTGCTTCCGGAGTTTATCTTTTCGACCATGACCGGACACCTCGAACACGGTTGAGTCTTGCGACCGGATTTTCTTCGGAGCGGCCGGGCTGCTTTTTCCGGGGCGTCTCAGTCTTGAAGCAGTTGTCTATTCCTCAGCTTCGATCGCAGCCGGATAATCGCCTGGGAATGCAGCTGCGAGACTCTCGATTCGGTCACTCCGATAACGTCACCGGTCTCTTTCATGGTCAGCTCGTCCGTGTAGTAGAGCGAGAGGACCAGCTTTTCCTTTTCGGGCAACTCTTCGATGGACTCCGCAAGAGCCGCCTGCAACTCTTTCAAACCGGCTTGCGAAAAGACATCTTCGTCTTCTCTCACCAGGCAATTGGCCAGTTTGTTCTTGTCGCGTGCCGATGAATATCCCAGTTCCTCGTAACTGATAAACGAAATGCTCGATACCTGCTTGATGCGGTAGAGTTCTTCGAGGTCGATCTCCATGGCTTCGGCCACCTCGGCGTCATCGACCTCCCGGCCGTTCTTCTGCTCCAGCGCCAGATACACTTTCTCGAGCTCACGGATCTTGCGACGGTTCGAACGCGAGAGAAAATCCCGCGAGCGCAGCTCGCTGAGCACGGCCCCGCGGATTCGAAAAGCCGCGTAGGTGGTGAATTTGTTGTCCCGGCTGGGGTCGAAACGGTCGATTGCCTGTATCAGCCCAATGACGCCGACATTCAACAAATCTTCCGTGTCGACGTTGGGCGGCAGGTGGATCGCGATTCGGTTGACGATCCGTTTGACATACGGCAGATATTTGATGATCAACTGCTCGCGTGACGGCAGCTGCTCTTCGCTCGATACCGGCAGACGCATTTCTGCGTATCCCATAAATCGTTACTCCATATCCAGGCTAAAAACCAGGGCCGACTCGATCGGCAGCCGCCCATCACGCCAGTTTGTTTGTGTACAGATGGTCCCAGAAGAAGTTCGAATCGCCGACCGGCAACTTCGAGGCCGGCAGGCTGGCGATGCGCTTGGCCAAGGCACTGAAACAGCGGCTGGCCCTGCTCCCCGGAAATAGGTCGGTAACGATCTTCTGCCGCCTTACCCCGCGGGGCACTTTGTCGTCGTCAAGCACACAACCGATGTACTCGATGGAAATATCCAGGAATTTTTTGACGACCGTGTCGAGCTGGCGGTAAATTTCCAGGGCTTCCTGCACGTCGGCGGCCTGGTTCACCAGCAGTTTGCAATTCTTCTCGGCGTACTTCAACGACAGGACCTTCATCAGGGCATAGGCATCGGTCAGAGAGGTCGGTTCCGGAGACACCACCACCATGATTTCCTGAGCCGTGACGTTGAAGTCCATGACGTTGGTCGATATCCCGGCGGCGGTATCGATCAGCAGAATATCGACCGAGTCGACCAACAGATCGAGCTGGGTGAGAACCCTGACTTTTTGCTCGAAGGTCAAGCTGGTCAACTCCTGAATGCCGGAGGATGCCGGGAGAATTTTCATGCCTCCTGGCCCGTTCACGATCACGTCGGGAATACTCTTTTCACCGGCGATCACGTGGGAGAGATTGTATCTGGGCGCCAGGCCGAGCAGGACGTCCAGGTTTCCCAGACCCCAGTCCGCATCCAGGATGAGAACCTTTTTACCCTGAGTCGCCAGGGTATAACCGAGATTGGCCACAATGTTGGTTTTACCGACACCGCCCTTGCCGCTGGTTATGGCAATGACCCGCGTCGCCGAAGTCGTGCGGTGTTGATTCTCCTTAGCGGCCATCTGGTTTCTTTCTCCAATTCTCTTGGTGATCTGAATGACATTCGTCGAGGATTTTTTGGAATCCATATGGTTGTATGCCCCTCTTATCCTTTACATCCAAAACGGCGGTCCTGATCAATTCAGGGTCGGGTCGCGGTTCCATTTTCGCATCGGCAGCCGAAGAACCACCGTCCCAGTCTTGGCGACTCTCACCGCATGCCGACCGACCGGGAGCGCCCGGCAAAAGCCGATTCTGCCCTGTGGTCGACGAGCGCTTCGCGACAGCATGTCCGACAGGGTTTATACTGGTGATCACGGGCTTCGGTCATGTTTCTAAAACCGATCATGTTCTCATCCTTTATGGTCGTTGCCCATTTGCAGTCGGCCGTATGAAACACGTTCGAATTCCGGTTGGCCACATAGGCATGTACTTCGGCGCTTTGTGGAGGATGCTCTCGTTCGCCCGGCGCAGCGGCAGCAGGCGGCACCGCAACAGCTCCTGATCCACCACCATTTGAGTCGGTGACCAGTGCCGCCAGCGTCTCCAGGTCGGCATCCTTGAGGCCGTCCGGACCGGTCGCCCCGTCGAAGAGGCAAGCCACCGGAAGCCGCAACTGCAGCGCGATGTTCAAGAGAAGGCCGCAGGCGTTGGTTTCATCGATCTTTGAAAACATCAGCCCCTGAACCGGCAATCCGGTCAATTGGTCGAAGAGGTCGACGCAATCGCCCATCCGCGCAGCAGCGCTCAGCAGGAGGTGAACTTCGAGCCCCTCGATCTTGTTTAACATGCCACTCAGCGTGCGTGTGGGGGTTGCATCGCGCGGATTAATGCCCGGTGTATCGATCAAAACCAGGTCGAAACGGGAGAATTTTTCCAGGGCTTCGCCCATTTCGGCCTGATCGGCGACCACCGCGGCCGGAACGCCGATAATATCGGCATACACCCTTAGTTGATCCGATGCGGCGACCCGGAAGTTGTCCAGTGACAGCAGAGCGACCTCAAAGTCCGGATCGAGCGTATGCAATGCCGCAAGCTTGGCCGCTGCCGTGGTCTTTCCGACTCCCGAAGGACCGACCAGTGCGACACGTCGCTGCTGTCCACGCTCAATGGCCAGCGGTTTGACGCTTACGCCCATCTGCGCGATGATGCCCGCTATCCGGGATCGATGGACGGCCGGGTCGTCCGCAAGACCGTTTGCGTGTCTCAGAAAATCGGTCGTTATCTGCCGCGCATGCTTTTCTTCGACTCCCCGGGATACCAGTCGTCGATAGAGCCAATGCTCGGCCGTGCGGTCTGTGACACGGTTCGTATCTTTTACCACCTGCCGGCCGACCGGCATTTTGGCCTGCGAAGGAGCGCTACCCGGGAAACGATTCGGTCTCGGCAGCCGGCGGGTGGCGGCCGGATACCTCAGGTCCTCTGATTCGCCTCCGCGGCAATCTTTCCCGTAGGTGACCGGTTGGAGCGGCGCCAGCGGTCCACCCCCTGCGGCCGTGACTTCCACCCCGGTTTTTTTAAAACAGCCGAGTACGCCGCCGGCACTGCGCCGGCTGCAGGCAGACAGGATAACGGCCTCCGGACCAAGCTCATCCTTGACGAGCCTGAGTGCCTCGGTCATGGTGCGGGCTTCAAATCGTTTAATCTGCATCGGTCAGTTCCACCATCCCCAGCGAGCGGAGTTTTATGTTCGGCAGCAGCTCATCGTACGAGAGAACCGTCAGATCGGGAAAATACCGGTCGATGAGCCGTTTAAAATAAGGCCGTACATGGGCGGAGCACAAGACGATCGGCCTGACGTTGAGGGTCGCGAATTTCTCCACCTGCCCGGCCAACTGCCGGACGATTTTTTCTACCCGGGCGGGACTCAGCACCAGGTAATGCCCGTGCTCGGACTTCTGGATGCTCTCGGCCAAGCTGGTTTCCAGATGCTGTCCGAGGTTCAGTACGGCCATCTCGCCGGATTCGGGCAGGTGCAGACGCGTGATCGTGCGAGCCAGGGCCTGCCGCGCGTATTCGGTCAAAATATCGGTGTCCTTGGCCATCGGCGCCCAGTCGGCCAGGGCCTCCAGAATCGCCAGCAGATCTCGGATCGGGACCTGCTCCTTGAGCAGATTCTGCAGGACCTTGACCACGGCGCCCAGCGGCAGTAGATGGGGCACCAACTCCTCGACCACCTTGGGGTGGGTTTCTTTGAGGTTGTCGAGCAACTCCTGCACTTCCTGGCGGCCCAGCAACTCGTGGGCATGACGACGAATGATATCGGAGAGATGAGTGGTCATCACGGTGGCGGCATTCACCACCGTGTAGCCGTTGGCAATGGCCCGTTCTTTGACGTTTTCCTTTATCCAGAGGGCCGGCAGTCCGTACGTCGGCTCGTTTGTCGCCACCCCGTCTACTTTCTCCTCCACCGTGCCGGGATCCATGGCCAGGAGGTAATTGGCCATCAGTTCGCTGCGGGCGACCTCGTTGCCCTTCAGCAAAATGGCGTATTCTCCTGGTTTCAGCCGGATGTTGTCCTGAATGTGGATCGGAGCGACGATGATGCCAAGTTCCTGTGCGAACTGCTTCCGAATCGTTTTGATGCGCCCGAGGAGCTCGCCGTTTTGTTCTGTATCCACCAGGGGAATCAGGCCGTAACCGACCTCCATGGCCAGGATGTCCAGCGGCGGCAGGTTTTCCAGCCGAGCGACGGGGACCTCCTCGGCGGAAGGTGATTCGGCCATATCGGTTTCGGCCGAACTCTGTTTCTTGGACTGGTAGATGGCCAGGGCCAGTCCGGCTGCCGACAGGGAAAGGATGATAAAGGGTGCGGTGGGCAGTCCCGGTACGAGGGCGAAGCCGAAGATAACCCCCGCCGCGATTCCGATCGCCCGCGGCTGAACGAGCACCTGGCCGGTAATCTCCCTGCCGAGACTCGATTCCGAACCGGCGCGGCTGACGATGATGCCGGCGGCCGTGGAAATGATCAGGGCCGGAATCTGGGTCACAAGGCCGTCGCCGACGGTCAGCAGGGTGTAGTTCTGGGCCGCGTTGGAAAAACTCATTCCGTTTTGAAGCACGCCAATGGTCAATCCGCCAAGGATATTGATCAGGGTGATGACGATACCGGCGATGGCATCCCCGCGCACGAATTTGTTGGCACCGTCCATGGCACCGTAGTATTCGGCTTCGCGCGCGATCAGCTCCCTCCTGGTCTTGGCCTCCTCTTCGTTGATGATGCCGGCATTCAGATCGGCATCGATGCTCATCTGTTTACCCGGCATCGCATCCAGGGTGAAACGGGCGGCGACCTCGGCGATGCGGCCGGCACCTTTGGTGATGACCATGAAGTTGATGAGAACGAGGATCAGAAAGACGATGATGCCGACCACATAGTTGCCGCCGACCACAAAACCGCCGAAGGCCTTGATGACCTTGCCGGCCGCCAGGACTCCCTCGTGGCCGTGGAGCAGGATGATGCGGGTGGATGCAATGTTCAGCGACAGCCGGAACAGCGTGGCCAGTAGCAGTATCGAGGGAAAGGAAGACATCTCGAGCGGCTTTAGAATGTACATGCCGGAAAGCAAGATCACCAGGGCGCCGGTGATGTTGAAGGCCAGCAGCAGGTCGAGCATTACTGTCGGCAGAGGAATCACCATGAACACCAGAATACCCACCACAGCGACCGCCATAAAAACATCGCTGTTGCGGGTGATGAGCGGGAGGGGGCCCGCGGAATTGGCTTCCTTAACAAGCTCCAACTGGTGTCGACTCCTTTACGTTGTCGATAATCGAGACGCCTGGCGTACGGTCCAAAAGGCCATTATGCATGTTTCATGCCGGTTATCGGAATTTTATGACCGCCGGTTCCCGGTACGACCTCACACCGGCACCGCTTGTCATGCGGTTAATGGTCGCGGGAAACCGCGCGCCGGATCGCCGGTCACTGCAGACGGCCGATCGACCCTGATGCGGTGCTGAAACCTTGACGCCTGCGTGCGGGAACCTTGACGCCCGAGGGTTGGTTGGGCCCGTTGAGCCGGTTTGGCCAGTTTAGTCCGTTGTGCCCGTTGAGCCTGTTGAGCCCGTTTAGCCGGTTGAAGACATTCCAGACATTTCATCTCACTTTAGGCACTTTAGCTCACTTTAGTTCACTTTAGGCACTTCGTATTAGGTTGAGCCCGTTGAGCCGGTTGAGCCGGTTGAGCCGGTTGTGCCCGTTGAGCCCGGCGAAGACACTTCAGGCACGTCATTAAAGGTTGGGTCCGTTGAGGCGGTTGAACCGGTTATTGGCGTTGAATTGGGTTTAAAAGAGCGGTGGGATCACATTGTCGGCCGTGTGCCGCGCAAACGGTAAACGTATGCCAGGACTTCGGCAACAGCTTTGTAGAGATCGGCTGGAATGGTGTTTCCGATTTCCACAATTTTGTAGAGCGCGCGGGCCAGCGGTTTGTCCTCGACCAGCGGTACATCGTTCTCGGCGGCGATCTGCTTGATCCGCTCGGCCACATAGCCGGCGCCTTTGGCGATGACCTGCGGCGCGATCATCCGGGCGCCGTCGAAGCGCAGGGCCACTGCCAGGTGGGTCGGGTTGGTGATGACCACATCGGCCTCCGGTACGGCCGCCATCATCCGCTGCCGGGCCGTCTCCATCTGGATGCTTCGGATGCGGGCCTTGACCTTGGGATCGCCTTCGGTTTGCTTGTTCTCGTCTTTGACCTCCTGCTTGGTCATTTTCAGGCTCTTTTCGTGTTCCCAACGCTGGTAGGCATAATCGAGAATCGCCAACAAGACCAAAGCCAGACAGACATTGAAACAAATTTTAAACGCCACCCGCGCGGCAAAGGCGAAAATGTCCAGCACGCTCTGCTGGGTGAGTGTCGGAATCAGATCGAGATCCTGCTTGATCATCAGGTAAGCAACAGTCGCCACGAAGAGGATCTTGGTGATCGATTTGACCAATTCGACCAACGATCGCAGGGAAAACAACCGCTTCAATCCGCTGGCCGGATTCAATTTGGTCCACTTCGGCGCCAACGCTTCGGAACTGAGCAAAAAACCGGACTGAACGACATTTCCGGCCAGTCCCGCCACGAAGACCACCAGCAGCAGCGGCAGCAGAATCTTAAAGATGGCTCGGGCAGTTTGGAGTACAAAAACCGTGGCGTCGGGAATGTCGGCGATCAACAACTGCGCGGATGAGCGCAGGGTGTCGCTCATGAAGCCGGCAAGGTTCCAGAACATCCAGCTGCCGGCAAAGAAGAAAACCCCGAGCGACATCATAAGGATCAGCACCGATGGAATTTCCCGGCTCTGGGCCACCTGCCCTTTTTTACGGGCGTCCTGACGCCGTTTGGGCGTCGCCTTTTCGGTTCTGTCCTGGTAGCTGTTTTCCGCCATTATGCAGTGCCCCTAACCACCGACCGACAGCAGTTTCAGGATGTTCTCGCCCAGCGCAGCAAACAACTGCTGCAAATAAGCGGAAAAGTACGGCAGGCTGAAGAAGACAAACAGCAAGCCGACGGCGATTTTAAGCGGAATGGCAACGATGAACACATTCATCTGCGGCACGGTGCGGGCAATCAGCCCGAATGAGACGCTGGCCAACAAAAGAACCACGATGACCGGTGCACCAACCTTGACGCCGATGGTGAAAACATCGCCGCCGAGTCGGACCAATTGCTCGACCAGGGAGTTGTCGAGGTGAAAACCAAACGGCGGAACGAGCCGGAAGCTCTCCATCATGGCCCCAAGGCACCAGTAGTGCGCGTTGACCGTCACGAAAATCAGAATGGCGAACACCTGGTAGAACTGGGAGATCAGGGGAATCTGGTCGCTCGAATCCGGATCGATCACGTTGGCGATGGCCAGCCCCATCTGGTAGCCGGCCAGCTGGCCGGCCAGCTGAACCCCGGCAAAGATCATCTGGACCATCAGCCCGATCGCCACCCCCAGCATGACCTCGCCGGCCAACCCGACACTGAAGGAGATTCCGTCTTTGAGAAAGGGGTTCTGCTCGAGCGAGAGCTGCGGAAAAATGAGCACACTGATCGCCAGGACCAGCCCGGCCTTCAGCAGAACCGGTACGTTGCGGCCGCCGAAAACCGGAATGCTGGCAATGATGGCGGCCACACGGGCAACAACGATCAAAAAAAGCTGCAGTTGGGCCAAGGGGATGCTGAGCGTGGTCATCGCTGGCAAACCAATCTATGAAGTACCGGTTTATGTTATCATATAGGCTTTAAGATAATGATTTTGGCAAGGCTTGAGGGAGAAGTCTGTATTGTAATACGCCGACGACCGATAACACAGCCAAAATCTTTATCTTGAAGACTATATCAGCGGATCACGGTCGGAAGGGTATTGATCAAGTTCTGAGTGTACTCGATCATCACCTGCAGCATCCAAGGGAAAAAAATCAGCAGAGCAACCGCAACCGCCAACATCTTGGGGATGAAGGTCAAGGTCATCTCGTTGATGGAGGTGGCGGCCTGAAAGATGCTGACCAGCATACCCACGACCAGGCCGGCCAGCAGAATCGGCGCGGATAGCACAATCGCGATCTTGATCGCTTCCAGAAAAAAGCCGGTCACGTACTCAGGGGTCATACGGTGATTTCCTTCCTCAAATAGAAACTCGAAACTTGAAACTTGAAACTCGGAACCCGGGACCTGCAACCCTTAAAGATAGACCCATGATGGTGTCTCCGCCCGATCAAGGAATTTCGCAAGACGGCTAGAACTCGCCTTCGGTCCCTTGCCCCCTGTGAGTTTTCCTCTATCCAAAACTCTTCACCAGCGACCCGACGATCAGGTACCAGCCGTCGGCCAGAACGAAGAGCATCAGCTTGAAAGGCAGTGATATCATGATGGGCGGCAGCATCATCATGCCCATCGACAGCAGCACACTGGCCACCACCATGTCGATCACCAAGAACGGCACGTAGAGCATGAAGGCGATCTGAAAGGCGGTCTTGAGCTCGCTCAGGATAAACGCCGGTACGAGTACGGTTGTGCCGACATCCGCGATGCTCTTTGGCCGCGGGGTCTTTGAAATATCGACCAGTAGCGCCAAGTCTTTTTCGCGTGTCTGTTTGATCATAAAGGCCCGGATCGGCGCCAGGGCCTTCTCGAGGGCCTGTTGCTGAGTAATTTGCTTCACGAGGTACGGCTGTAAAGCGTTCTGATTGACGCTCTCCCATACAGGGCTCATGATGAAAAAGGTCAGGAACAGTGACAAGCCCAACACCACCTGATTGGGCGGCATGGTCTGGGTGCCGATCGCACGCCGCAGTACGGATAAAACGATGGCGATCCGGGTGAAAGACGTCAACATGATCAGGATGGCCGGCGCAATAGAGAGCACGGTCAGAAGAAGAAAAATCTGGAGCACGACCGAGGTCCCGCCGGTGTCGGCCGATCGGTTGAGATCGATACTCAACAGCGGTCCGGTGGCGGGTGTCTCCCCCCAGCCCGCAACCGGAAGCAGCAATACGGCGCCGAGCGTTACGGCCATCACCACCAGAGGCAGTGAAAGTCTTCTGCCGGCACCGGAAAGTGCGGCGCTACCGGCCATGTTGTCTTCCTTTTAACCTGCCGGAAAAGAACTGCAGATGTTCGGCAAACGGAATGACCGGTTTGGCCGGAATCTCGCCCCGGATCTTCCGCATGGTTTCCGGCTCCTCGATGCGTGCGAGCAGACTGATCCGGTCCCCGGTCACCCCCAAAACCAGGATCGCGCCGGGAACGTCCACCAGAGTGATGGTTTTTTTCAAACCGATGGTGCTGCTGGCCAGCACGCGGATCAATCGGTTGTTGACGCCACCGGCCCTGGATTGAACGAAGCGTTTGAAAAACCATAGCGTCAGCAGCAGTCCTCCCAGGACGACCGCCAGCGATGCCAGCATCTGCAGTAGCGAGGGGAGAAACTCGGGGGAAGTGTTCATTTCAATTTCTCCACCCGTTCGGCATGACTGACGATCTCGGTCAACCGCACGCCATACTTCTCGTTGACCTCAACCACTTCCCCCTTGGCGATCAACCTCTGATTGGCACGGATCTCGAGGGTTTCACCGGCCATCTTGGCCAGCTGGATCACCGAACCCTGACCGAGCTTGAGCAGGTCGTTGATCACCATGTGGGTGCGGCCGAGTTCGACGGTTATCTCCAGCGGGATGTCGAGAATAAATTCCATTCCCGGCCCGGCCGGCGGCCTGTGCGAAGTCTCCGGCCGGCTAGCCGCTTTCGGCGGTGATGATTCGGCTGTATCCGGCGGCTGATTTTCAGTCTGGTTGAGGTCTTCTGCCATGGCACATTTTCCTGCTTCTTAACGCTTACGAGTTCCGCTGATTAATGGTTGGCGGCCTCCGCGGCTCAACGGTTGAGGCAGCGGATTATTTCGACTGCCCGATTGCCCTTGATAATGCCCGGGAAACCGAAAAATTTCGGTACGCCGTCTATTTTGAGAACGATCTGGTCCTTGGGTCCGGTGGGCAGCTGCAACACGTCGTCGACTTGCAGATTCAGGACCTCACCGACAGTGCGAGAAGTTTGTCCGAGTTCTGCGATGACGTTGACCGGCATGTCCTTGAGCAGTTCCCGCAGTTGGGCATGCCAAGCGGGTTGGGAATCCTTCTCCCGCCTTTCGGTATCCGCTAAAACCTCTTTGATCGGCTCGAGCATCAGGTAGGAAATACACAACTGAATGTTGCCGGAAAAGGCCAGCCCCTTGACCCCGAAAACGATCACGACCATCGGTTCGCCGGCGCTGGCCAGGTGGGTGAATTCGGGCTTGGATTCGATCCGGCGCAGACCGATTTTGACCTTGTTCACGACCGACCAGGCCTCTTCCAACCCGGCCAGGGCCTCGGCTGCAAATTTTTTCATCATGCGCTGCTCGATCAGCGTGAATTCCCGGATCCGTCCGAGCGGTTTGCCGTCGCCACCGAACATGCAGTCGATCAGGGAGAAAACCAGCTGCGGCTCGACGGCCATCAAGGCTTCGCCGATCAGGGGTTCCATGGAGAATATGTTCAAATTGGTCGGGGTCGAGAAGGAGCTGATGAATTCACCGTATTTTACCATTTCGGTGGAAACAGGCCCGACTTCGATAGGCTGCTGAAAAGTGGTCGAAAGGGCAAGACTCATTCGGGTCGCAAACCGGTCGCAAACCTCTTCCAGGGCATGGAACTGACTGCGGAGCAGGGTGCTGCGGGAGGTCAGATTGTAGTCCTGAATGACCGGTTCGTCTTTTGCGTCCTGCTTGAGGTCGACCTCGCCTTTGTCCATGGCGGACAGGAGAGCATCTATTTCTTCCTGGGACAGGATCTGATTGGCCATCGTATATCTTCTTTTACTGAACCACGAATTCGGTGAAATATATATTGGCGACGCTGTCCGACTTCAAAAAACTGTTCAACTTTGCCACCAACTCATCCCTCAAGGCGTCTTTTCCTTCGACCGTCGCTATGTCGGCATATTTCTTGGCCGGCAGGAGCATCAGGACACCATTGCGGACCAAGGGCAACCGCTCCTGGACCAAAGCGACGGCATCCTCGTTCTTGAGTTCGAGGTTCATCGTCACGCGCAGGTAGCGGGCGCCGCCTTCATCGGCGAGGTTGACGATGAAGGTGTCGAGAGGATGGATGGGACCGATCTTGACCGGTTCCTCCGCTGAAAGGGCTCCCGTTTCGCCGGCATCCGCCGGGTGGGCATTGGCGGCATTCATCTTGTTCCACATGAAGAAAAACCCCGTACCCATCATGCCCAGGATCAGCACGAAGACAAGCGCAACGATAATCAGGACTTTGTTCGACATGATCGCCTCTTTCCTCCATCAAGATGAAATCTTCTTCTATAGACTTTAAGATAAAGGTTTTGGGCTGCGTTGTCGGTCGTTGGTGTACTTACAATACAGCCTTTTCCCGCTGGCCTTATCAAAACCATTATCTTAAAGCCTATAGTTCGGTGTTTGAGCGCCTTGCCGCCAGCCGTAAAACACCGACCGCAGGCGGGAGGCCGTCCTCACCCAGCCGTATTTAAGCAAGGATTATGCCACTGAGTGAAGGCAGCGGAAGGAGGCTGAAAGAGTCGAAAAAAAGGAAGTTGAAGGATAGAGGACGTGCCGTGTGGCAAACGGAGAACGCCATGCGCACGGTCAAGGGCCGTCAATAATTTTAGGAACTTGTCAAGTCTTTGACGTCACCGGTCCGGCCCGACCGGGGTGCTCGGCGAATCGGGCCGCAGGAGTGTGCCGGCAGGCTGGAGGAATTATCCACTCCAACCTGCCGGTCATCTGCCGGGGAGCCTCCTTGGGGAGGGCACTGTCGATGCCGAAAGTCGCAGTCAGCGACCGAAACGCTCATCCCAAACCTCGATCAACAGGGCATTGGGCACACGTCACGGGGGCTCCGGTTAACGCTTGATGTTGATCAGTTCGGTGAGAACCTCGTCACTGGTTGTGATCACCCGCGAGTTCGCCTGAAACGCCCGCTGGGTCGTGATCATTTTGACAAACTCCTGGGCCAGGTCGACATTCGACATCTCTATCGAACTGGGACTGATGCTCCCGAGGGACGAGCTTCCGGGTACACCCGGCAGCGCCTGCCCGGATTCGAGGGACTCGGCGTACAGGTTGTGACCCATTTTGGTCAACCCGTAGTAGCTGGGAAATTCGGCCAGCGCCAGCTGGAACAGAGGCGTCAGCTGCCCGTTGGAATAGGATCCCGTCACAATGCCGGCCTCATCGAAGGATACCCCCCGGAGTGAACCGGCCGGATAGCCGTTCTGGCCCAAGAAAGTGGTCGAGGACGGGGAGGCGTAACCGGTCAGGCTACCGTTGTTCAACCCGGATGCATCGTACAGGTTCCAGGTCACGTTCTGAGGATTGGCGGCGCCGTTGGTGAGGGTCAGGGCCATGGCGACGTCGGCAGCCGGGGTCGTTAACTGTCCCGAAGGATCGAAGGCGATAGAGGTGGTGGCACCGCCGTTTAGGGTGACACCGGTTCCGGCGGATGCCGGTATCGATCCGGCAACGTCCCATGTGCCGGCGCCGGTATTGGTAAAGGTGAGTGTGACCGGGACGCTGTTGCCCAGAGAGTCGTAGATGGTCACCGCCGATGTAAAAATGTCACCTGCTGCCGCTCCGGCGTCGAGGTTAACTTCTGCGTTCATTTCGTTGGACGCCAGGGGGGGGATAATGCCGCCGCCCGGCACCGAAAGATCGCTCAGGCTGCCCAGCGCCAGGGTTCCGTCCGTCGCCACACCGGTGACCGGATATCCCTGAACCACCAAATTGTCGGGATTGCGCAAGTCCCCGTTGCGGTCGAAATTAAACTCGCCGGCGCGGGAGTAGAATCTCCCCCCGTTGGCGTCGTTGAGGATAAAAAAGCCGCGACCGTTTATGGCCAAATCCGTCGGACTGCTGGTGTTCTCGAGGGAACCCTGGCTCCACACGGGAGTCGTTCCCCAGAAATCGACGCCGCGGCCGATATCGTTGCCGCCGGAGCCGCCGAGGGACTGACTCAAGATGTTGGCAAACGAGGAACGGTTGGATTTGAAAGCGGTGGTGTTGACATTGGCGATGTTGTCGCCGACCACGGTCATGGCCGTGGCGTTGGCGTTCAGTCCCGATATTCCGGCAAATAATGATCCAATCATGTGAGTGGTCCTCCTGTTTGAACTTTATGGATTCAATTCGTCTGTTTGCGCAGTGTCTGACGTCGGAACGTCTGCGGTCACTTCTCTGATGTCGTTCACTGAGATGGTATAATCTCCGGCCCTAAGCTGAGGCGTCCGGCCGTCGAAGTTCACACCGGTTACCCGGGCCGATACAAATGGTGTAGCTGTCGCGGCTTCTCCATCGTGTGCGGTCGCTTGGATTTCATAGCTGTAACGGCCGGCCGGCAACCGGTTGCCCTCCTGATCGCGACCATCCCAGGACAGAGAGTGACGTCCCGCGAACAGCGGGCCCGTTGTGACGGTCCGGACGAAATTGCCTTCCGGGCCGTAAATGTTGGCCGACAGGTATTCGACATCCTGGGCCAGGTCAAAGCCCAACTCGGTCTCGCTGTCATCCCTCAGAACGACGGTGTTGCCAGTTGCTTCAACGGTTTTGCCGATCAAATCGACCGTCTGAGCATTCTTGATCGCGGCCTGGTAACTCTGCAGACTTTCCAGGTTGGTATTGACGTTGTTGAGCTGCTCGAGAGACGTGAACTGTGCCAGTTGGGCGGTGAATTCGGTGCTATCGAGCGGGTTCAGAGGGTCCTGATGCTGCAGCTGAGCCACCAGCAGATTCAGAAAATCATTCTTGCCCATGATCGTCGTATCGGATGACACGGCATTTGGGGTGGTCGAGACCCCGGTCGGTTCAATTGCGGCAATGGTCATAATGACATCTTCCTTTACTTGGTGGTGGGTAGAATATGAACATCAAATTGATACCTATCATGGTGAATCAAACGAAACAGTCGACACCTGCCGTCGCGTGGTTTTCCATCGCCGGTTTCGGGATCGCCGCCGGGACGGTTTCCTGAAAAGCCTGCCGACCGGTCGACGGCAGGCCCCTTGCCTGCGCCGCATCATCGGAAAAGGCCGAGTGCCGGTTGAAGTCATTGAATTCGTTGGCCACCGACACCTCGAGTTCGTCTACCCTCAGTCCCTGAGCCTGGAGGTCGGCCTTGAGCTGACCGATGCCGCTGTCGATGAGATTCTTCGCCGCATGGGATTCGGCCATGATTCTGAGGGTCACCTGATGATTTTCGGTCACGATCTGCAGCTTCACGTGGCCCAGGCTGTCCGGTTTGAGATCGATGCGAACTTCGGACTGGCCGTTCCGCAAGCGAAACACCGCCTTATCGACGATCTGATTCTGAATCTCTGCGCGCAGCTCCTTGGTGTGGTGCGCTTCACCGGCCTCCGTGGCGGCTGCCGCCTCTCCCGCACCGTTCACGGCGCGCTGGGAGGCCAAAAGCATGTCGGCGACTTTTTGTTCGGACTCGGTACCGGTTTTGGCGGACGTCACGTCGGTGCTCTCCTGCAAACCGCCGTCAGCCGTTTTCAGGGCAGAGGTCGACCACAACGGTCTTTCAGCTCCCTTCTCGGAAGCCTGCGGCTCGCTGCGATAGCCTTCGACATCACGACCCGCGCCGTGGCCGAATTTCTGCGACAGGTCGTCTCCAGACTGTGACGCGTTGAAAACGGAAGCAAAGCCGCCGACCCGTGCGGTCGAAGCAGAATCGGCACGACCGTTTGCGGACTGCGATAGGGTCGAACATTTCTCCGTCAACCCGCCGGCATCCTTTTCGACCCGATTCTGGTGTCTGTTCTTTTCAGACCTGGCTGCAGTCGTTTTGACGGCGGCATCGGTCATGGTTGCGTCGATCGCAACCTCGGCTGAGGGTGCCAAAGCCGTTGTCGCCGACGCCTGGGCTTTCGCAGTTGACGCCTGGGAGTCGACCTTTTCGGTGTCGGCTCCTTGAAAAAACTTGGTTTCGTTTCCTGTTTCCGCTGTTTCGACGCCAGGTTGGTCACCATCCTGGCGCGGTGCGACCGCCACTTTCGGTTCGAACTCGCCGGTTGATGCGGGTTTGGTTTTCGCAGCATCGCCCGCCAAACCGCCCGTAGAAAAATTACCGTCGGAAGACGGCAATGATGCCGATACCAGTTGGGACTCCGTGTTTTCGACCGCCGGATCCGATGCCGGCTCCATACCCGTAGAGACCTCAACTGCTGACGGGTTGTCGTCGGATGATAGGGCCGTTGATTCCGTCGCCATGTCACTGGCATTGGACGATTGCGACGCCTGCGCCGTGCAGCCGTCTTCGGGCGATATTTCAGAGCCCGAAGAAGCGGGCCGGTTTTTACGCGGTTGGCCGGCAGTTTTTGCGGCCGAATCGACCTCACGGCTGTCGGGTGATGGCGGCCCTGCCGTTTCATGCCGTGCGCGGGCACTTTGCAAGGCCGTGTCAAAAGAGCCGGTGTCTTCGCGGCCAGCCTTTTGATAACGCGAAAGAGAAGCGCCACATCGATCGGTCCTGACGACCATTTTCCCGGGCCCCAGGATGTCTGTTTGAGCGTTGCTTGTTAAGAGAATATCCAACTGCATTCGCATGATCCTCGAAAGGTGCTTTGGAACCGACTTTCGGCACTAATGATAGACGTCAAAATAAAGCTCTTGGACTGCGTTATCGGCTGTCGGCGTAGGACACATAAAGCCTCCTACCTCTGGCCTTGCCAAAAACGTTATCTCAAAGCCTACAGCACGGAACATGCCAAAGATCTTAGGACGGTTGAAGAAGTAAAAAAAATCCGGATGATTGTCTCAAGATTTTGAATTTATTACTATTTTATCACACGCGACCCTATTCGTCGCAACCGATCGATGTTGGCGACGCTGCGGACAGCCAGCCCGGCGGCCTTCGAATCCGGTAATAATTACCCGCGGCGGCAAACTTTGCCGGTCTGGATCGGAAACGTATCAGAGCCCTTAATGAAACCGTAAATGTCGAATTGAAATCTATGATGGAGGGAGCCGATAGACCCGAGCGCAGGTTTTACCGACGGGCTTCAGCGGGGGCGGGCGTGCCGTATAACGGCCATCTCGTTCATGAAGTCCTGTTCTCGCTTCAGTCCCTTTTTGGCAGCAGCGGTCATCTGTTTTTCTTTCAGCTTGTCCAGTACCTTGCGCTTTTTAAGTGCTGCAACCAACTCCGTGCGTCTCTTTTCGAAAAGCTGCGCAGCCGCCGCCACTTTTCTCTTCTGATCCTCGATGTCAAACGCGAGCTGGTCGAAATATCTTTGGTAAAAAAGCATTTCGGAAGCCGTCATATTGCTTTTCAGCTTCTGCTGAAATTCCTCCCGACCCTGGTCCCGGGAATTCTCGATGCCTGCAAGGCCTCTTTTCTCTATTGAAAGATCGGCAAGCGCAGCGGCCAGCTTCCGCTGACAGTCTTCTTCGATCCTCCGGCGATACTGCAATACCGTTTCGAGACTGAAATTGAAGCCGGCCATAAATAGAGTTTACCCTAACGTTGGGGTTTATTCGGCGGTGGTCGTGTGCGCGGCAGCGCTGCCTGCCTGCATGATGATGTCTTCCAGCTGGTGCACGCTCTCTTCGATGGTCACCCGCGCGTCAACCTCCTGGGTCAGGTACTGATTGATGTGGTTGATCATGCGGATGGCGCGGTCGATCCGGCTGTTGCTGCCAGCGACATAGGCGCCGATATTGATCAGGTCTTCGGACTTTTTGTAAGTGGCCAAAATCGACTTGAACGTCCGGGCCCATTCCCGTTGCCCTGGTTCGACGACATCGTCCATAACCCGGCTGATGCTGCTCAGGACGTCGATGGCCGGGTAGTGATTCTGCATGGCCAGATCGCGGGACAAACAGATGTGGCCGTCCAGGGTTGCCCTAAGGGCGTCGGAAATCGGCTCGTTGGTGTCGTCACCTTCCACCAGGACGGTGTACAGCCCGGTGATGGTGCCTCTTCCGGCCGAGGTCCCGGCCCTTTCCAGCAGGCGCGGCAGCAGCGTGAAAACCGACGGGGTATATCCTTTTGTCGTCGGCGGTTCGCCGAGGGCCAGGCCAATTTCACGCTGGGCCATGGCAAAACGGGTGACCGAATCCATCATCAGCAGGACGTTCTGACCGAGGTCCCTGAAGTACTCTGCGATAGCCGTGGCGATATAGGCTCCGCGCAGACGAATCAGGGGCAGGTGGTCCGAGGTCGCCACGACGATGACCGAGCGCTTCAAGCCCTCCTCACCCAGTTCTTTTTCGATGAACTCGTTGACTTCCCTGCCCCGCTCCCCGATCAATGCGATCACGTTGACGTCGGCGGCCGTGTGACGGGCTATCATTCCCAGCAGAATGCTCTTGCCGACGCCGGAACCGGCAAAAATGCCCACCCGTTGTCCGCAGCCGATGGTGAGCAACCCGTTGACGGCCCGCACGCCGATATCGAGGGGCGTGCGGATACGCGATCGCTTCAAGGGGTTCAAGGGCTCGGCGTAGATTGGATATTCGGCGTCGTTGACGATGGGCCCTTTGCCGTCGATCGGGAGTCCGAGACCGTCGACGACCCGGCCCAGGAGGCCCCTGCCGACCGGCATGGCGGCGCGGTCTTGCCGCGCCGTCACCAGACAGCCCGGACCGATACCGCGTATTTCTTCAAGCGGCATCAACAAGACGCGGTCGTCACGAAACCCGAGGACCTCGGCCGTAACGGCTCGTGCCTCGCCGCCGGGCTGAATCTCACACACCGTCCCCAACCGACAGACCGGACCAACCGCCTCGACCATCAGGCCGATGACGTTGGTCACCCGCCCCCGGGCACAGACCAGAGTGCACCCGTCCAGACAGGAGTGATACTTTTGCAATTCGAGAGTATTCTGCATTACTCTTTCGCCCTGCCGCGTACCACTTCGGTGTCATGTCCCGATAAGTCTTGGCCGAGTTTTTTCCGGAAAGCCTCCCCGACGATCCGCAGCCTGCTTTCGATCCGGGCATCGATGTCGCCGCCATCGGTTTCGACCAGGCAGCCGCCGATGCCGATACTGTCATCGGCTTCTATCCGCAGGCCGTCCGGATTTCGTGAAAGGCTTGAGAGAGGCAACCGCAATCTGTTCAAGAAGTCGATATCGGCCGAATTCATTTTGATCACGACCGTGTCCTGATTTTCCACCTTCTGCAGCGCTTCCCTTACTACCGCAACGATGGCTTCGCGGTTGGTTTGGACCTCATGGCCGACAATCCGGCCGGCAACGGCCAGGACCAGTTCGACGATTTCTTTTTCGGTATCGCCTTGAATCCTGTTTCGGGCGTGCCGCAGCGCCTCAACGGCCTCGTCCAGCATGTGTCTCAAAGATTCGATCTTATCCGCTGCGGATTCAAAGCCGGCCTTCTCGCCTTTGTTAAATCCGCGAATGTAGGCCTGGGTCTCGATTTCGTCGAGCGATTTGCGGGAAAGAGCGGGCGGCAGCGTGTCATCCTTCGAGAGATTCGACCAGGCGACACCTCCGCCGTCCCGCACAAAACCGTGACCATGAAGGTGAGTAACATCCTTACGGATTGTCCGGCAGGAATCGGTGCGCTCGAGCGGTATTTCCGGAAAGTAATGGAGCTGAAAGGCATTTTCTTGATTCAAAACGAATTCCTCCCCTCTCCGACCACCGACAAGCAGTTCGCCCTTGGACTCCATTTCCTGAATGATCAAAGTGATTTTCTGCTGCGCATCGGAAACATCCTTCATTCGCACCGGGCCCATATTGTCGATCTCTTCATTCAACATTTCACCGGCGCGGGCCGACATGTTGCGGAATACCTTTTCCTTTACTTCCTGAGAAGCCGCCTTCAGGGCCATTGCCAATTCGGCCGTTTCGACCTTGCGCAGCACCTTCTGGAACCCGCGGTCGTCGACCAGAACGAGGTCTTCGAAGACGAACATCTTCTGTTTGATCTGCGCTGCAAGGTCGGGATCACTTTCTTCGATTTCACTCAAAACCAACTGACTGGAGTGTTCATCGCTCTGGTTCAGAATTTCCGCCAGGCGCTCGACGCCCCCGGTCAGACGGGTGACGGAGGCATCCTTGTTCTTCAGAATCTCTTCGAACACGCAGTTGATCTCCGCCACCATACCGGCACTGACCTTGTCCAGCCCGGCGATCCTCACGGCCACTTCTGCCTTGAGGTCATCGGGCATCTTCGACAGGATGTCGCTGGCCACGGCAGTATCAAGGTGAACCAAAACGATAGCGATTGTTTGCGGATGCTCGTCCTTAATCAACTCGAAGAGCTGGTCCGGTTCCAGGGAGAGCACAGCTTTGAGGTTCGAACCGTCGGTCAAATCTTTCGGACCGTCGATCTGTTTTCCGGCCGCTTTTTTCGAATCACCATTGCCTGTCCGCCGGTTGCGGGCCTGCTGAAGTTTCTGAGCGAATTCCCGGGCGACTTTCTCGATCAGGACCGGCGCCACCGGCCCCATCTGGTTCAGGTGGCCGTGAATGAGCTTCCGTTCCTTATCGCTCAGGCCGCCGATGACCCTCTGCGCAGCCCCTTGGTCCAGAGCCTGGATCAGAATGGCGACCTTCAGTGGGCCAGGTAGATTTCTCGCATCCATACGGCTAACTTTCTTTCATCCAGTCGCGCATCACGTCCGTTGATATATCCCCCTCGGCCGTCAGCAAACGGTTGATTTCGTCCCGATATGGCATGGCGGCCGTGGCCCCTCCGAATTCGCGTTCGATCTCGCCAACGGTTTTCGGCAGTTGCTGAAGGAGTTCGACATCGCCAGTGCTGCCGGAAGTCAACCATTTGGTTATCGGCCGCACCACGAACATAAAGGAAAACAACAAAAATATTCCGAGAAGCGTGTACTTGAGCGTTCCGGCGTACGGTTGCAACCGCTCGGCCCAGCTGGGCGGCGTATTGTCTTCCGGCAGGTCTGCCACCTTTTCGGTCTGGAAGGGAATATTGACTACCTCGACGGTATCGCCGCGGTCGGCATCGAAATTAATGGCGCCTTTCACGATTTTCTCCAGTTGTGCCATTTCTTCGGCGGTCCGGGGAATGTACGTCGCCTCGCGTCCGGTGGCCGGTTTTTCCGGCTGTTGATAAGTCCCGTCGACAATCACAGCCACCGACACACGTTTGAGACGCGCCACAGGTTCAATCGTGTGACTGGTGAGTTTGCCGATTTCGTAATTGACCGTGCGATCGTTCTTCTCGAATTCGGAGTTTCCGCTGCCGGTGCCCGAAGCATTCTTGGCAATATTTGATCTCACCCCCGGAATACCGGCCGGAATCGCCGCCGGTTCACCTGATTTTTCCTGCAGCATCTGCTCGCTGCGGATTACCCGGTTATCAGGATAAAACCGCTCTTCGGTCATTTCCTGGCGTTTGAAATCGAGGGCGGCGGAGAGTCTGACGATGGCCGTGTCCCGGCCGAGTGCTTTTTCGAGCATCGATTTGATCCGTTCCTCCAGACTGCGCTCCAGGCTTTCCTGGTACTCGAGCTGATCGGAGCTGAGCCGCGTAGCCTCCGAACGGTCCGAAAAACCGGCCAGCAGCTTACCCGAGGTGTCCACCACGGTGACGTTTTCAGGCTTGAGTCGCGCCACGCTCGAGGAGACCAGGTGCACGACGCTCTGAACCTGATCGGCTGTCAGCCACTTGCCCCGCCGCAGTTTCAACACCACCGATGCAGTCGCCGGTTCTTCCTTCTCGATGAACAGCGACTTGGCCGACATGACGATGTGAACCCGGGAACTCTCCACTTCCGCAATGCGGTTGATGGTGCGCGAGAGTTCACCCTGCAAGGCCCGCTGGTAATTAACGTTTTGAACGAACTCGGTCATGCCGAGCTTGGTGTTGTCGAAAACCTCGAACCCGATCCCGCCGCCTTGGGGCAACCCCTTCGAGGCCAGCGACATGCGGCATTCGTGGACGCGGTCTTGCGGAACCTCGATGCCGGCGCCGTTTTCGGTGACCCGATACGGAATATTCTGCTCCTTCAGGTAATTCAGGATTTCCCCGGCATCCTCCGGCGCCAGGTTGGCGTAGAGATTGCGGAATTCCGGCTTTCCGGTCCAGGACATCAACAGGACAAAGCCGGCGATCGTGCCGATGATCATGACGGCCAGGGAAATTTTCTTGGCCGGGCTGAGGCTTGCCAGCAGGTTCCTGATTTGAAGACCCGCGTTGTTCACTGCCATCTACTGCTCTCCTTCTCGACAACCGATTAAATCTGCATCCGCATGATTTCCTGGTAGGCGGCAACGATCTTGTTGCGTACCTGCATCAGCAATTGAAACGATACGTCGGCTTCTTCCATGGCGATCATGGTCTTGTGAAGATCGCCGTTCTTGCCGACGGCAAGTGCCTGGATTTCGTTGTCGGCCTGCTCCTGGAGCCGGTTGGTGGATTCGAGGACCTCCCGCATGGCCTCTCCGAAAGAAGGCGCGGAAGGAGCCGTGCCAAGCGGTGAAACCGCAGCAGACATCGACCGGGTAAAGGGAACGGATTCAACGGGTTCAATTTTCATTTCTATCGACCTATTTCGAGCGCTTTCAGCGCCATGCTTTTGGTGGCCTTTATGGCGGTCACATTGGCTTCGTAGCTGCGGGTGGCCGTTATCATATTGACCATTTCTTCCATCAAGTTGATTTTGGGAACCAGCACGTAGCCCATCTTATCGGCGTCCGGGTGGCGCGGGTCATATTTCTTTTGAAAGGGATCCGGGTCTTCCACCACCCCGGCGATCTGGACCTCGGCACGTTCACCTCCCCGGGCATCGTCCAGTGCCCTTTTAAAGGAACGGTGCGTCTGGACCGCTGCAAAGACGGCGTCCTTGCGCCGGTAGGGTCCGCCCTCGGCCGTGCGCGTGGTGTCGATGTTGGCCAGGTTGCTGGAGATGAGGTTCATCCGCAGGCGCTGCGCGGCGAGCCCCGTTGAACTGGTGTGAAGCGAGCCAAAAAAGTCCATAATTACTTCCCTCCGTTTCCGCCGAGGATGGCGGACTTCAGTGCTTGAAACTTCTGCTGGATGATCTGGGCGGCCGCGTTGTACAAGAGGTTGTTCTCCGCCAGGTCGGCCATCGACCGGTCGATGTCGACCGTGTTGCCGTCCCCCCGCAAGCTGAACTGCGGAGTGTCGCTGGCCCGCGCTGTAGCGCGAACTTCTGAAACGGCCGCAACGGGCATGTGAGCCGGCTGGGTGCGCCGCATCTGCAGACGGCCGGGGTCGGCGGCAAATTTTTCCATCTCCTTCTCGACCTCGACGTGAAACGCCTTGTAGTTGGGCGTGTCGGCGTTGGCGATGTTCGAAACGATGACATTGTGATTCGACGACCGCACGTCAAGGGCGCGGCTCAACAGTTCGATCGAACCGCCACACAGTTTAAACGTTTCCATGGATATCCTCCTCGATTCAAGCTGACCGCTACAAAGCAAAATTCGTACCAGGGATTTCTTAGTAGGCCGCGGCCGTTCCTTCAACCGGCACGGCGGCAACCTTCGGCATTCGCCTCCCGGTATTCCTTGAGCTTGTTGCGCAGGGTGCGGATACTGATTCCCAGCATCTCGGCGGCCCGGGACCGGCTCTCGTTGACCGCCTGCAGCGTGGCCATGATCAATTTCCGTTCCATGTCCCTGACCGTCACGCCCGCGCTGATGTGTGCGCTCTCGGCGGATCCCGCCGATGCGTGGTCACCGTCGAGAATCAGGTCTTGCGGTGCGATTTCGGTGTCCGTGCCCATCAGAACCGCGCGTTCGATCGTGTTTTCCAACTCGCGAATGTTTCCCGGCCAGCTGTGGCCCAGCAATCGGTCCATTGCCGTCTCGGAGACCACCGCTTGCCTGCCGTTCATCTGCCCGTATATTTCGCAAAAATGACGCACCAGCGGTTGGATATCATCTCTTCTCTCCCTCAAGGGCGGAATCGTCAACGGCACGACGTTGATGCGGTAATAAAGGTCCTTGCGGAACTTGCCCGCCGCCACGGCATCCTTGAGATCGATGTTGCTGACGGCGATCACCCGGGCCTCCATCGACACCGGCCGATTGCTGCCGATGCGGTCGACTTGCCGTTCCTGTAGGACACGCAGTAGCTTGGCCTGCAGGGGCGGAGACATTTCGCTGATTTCATCCAGGACGATCGTCCCGCGCCCGGCGGCTTCGAATTTGCCGGTCTTCCTGGAGACGGCGCCTGTGAAAGCCCCTTTTTCGTGCCCGAAAAGTTCACTCTCAGCAAGTGTGTCCGGCAACGCAGCGCAGTTGACCGCCACATACGGTTCGTCTCTGCGACCGCCCCGTTCGTGAATGAAGCGCGCCAGAAGCTCTTTGCCGGTTCCGCTTTCGCCTTGAACGAGCACGGTGGCGGAACTGGCGGCGATGTTCTCGGCCACTTTCAAGAGACTCAGAAACTGAGGGTCCCGGGTGACGATGCGCCTCTCGGCCGCAAGCGCTCCACGTTCCGGCCGCACCGGGGACCTTTCCTGCGACATGAGCCCGGCCCGGCCGATGGCGGCCTGAAGGGTCTCGTTTGAAAATGGCTTGAGAAGGTAGTCGCTCGCCCCGCCCTGCATGGCCTCGACCGCATTCTGCACCGAACCGTAACCGGTAATGACAATGACCGGGACATGCGGCTCGGCCTGCTTGATCTCACCCAGTAACTGCAAACCGTTCATCTGCGGAAGCCGCACGTCGGTGATGACCAGATTGAAACGGTTGTCTCTGAACTTGTCGAGCGCCTCCGCACCATCGACCGCGCTGTCGACGGCATAACCGCTGCAGCCGAGCGTACGCGTCAGCATGGCCCGCACATCGGGATCATCCTCGACAATCAAAATAGATTGGGTCTGCATTCGGTTAAACCATCCGACACATCATGGGCACGAGACTCTTACCAAACCGGACGCCGCAGTAAAAACACTTCGGGAGATAACGTTATCTCTCCCAGACAGCCGGCAACGGCCAGTAACATCTTCAAGTTTCGTGCCATCTGTTTTGGTGTATGAACACGGCTTCAGCGCGATCCAAGAAAGTCGGTTCGCCTTTCCTCTCATGTCGGCTGTCCTTGCTACCCACGGTACTGGAGGCCGGACAATGCGGCACCCCTTAAATTCTTTAGCAGATCACCTCTCCAGACACAGCATTTAAAGGCCGATGCGTCGTCAAATATCGCCGCTGTTCACGTCAGGTCTTTGACGCCTGCAGGGCTGCCAGGACCACCGGAGAGCGGGATGGATGCGAAGGGGTGTTGTTGAAGGGGAAAGAGAAAGAATATCGAGCAGATCCGAAAGCGATAACCATTCCATCAGGATTCAAGGAGTCTGGGATTCAAGGGTTCAAGCAAGAAGAAAAAACATTCACTTGGAAAGAATTACTGATCTGAAAGAATGTAATGCTGGTCTATCGGGTATGTCTTTAGACCGGCAAGATCCCACCATGGCGGAATTTAATAAAATTCGTGCGCGATTTTTTCCAATCCCTCGAACCCTGGAATCCTTGGCCCCTTGAACCCTTTAAAAGTCACACTGAAACCGGTTCGAGCCGGTGACGTTTGATCTTCTCGACGAGGGTGGTGCGGTTGAGCTGCAGGAGTTTGGCCGCCTGGTTTTTGACCCACTTTGTTTTTTCCAGGGTTTGAACGATCAGCGCTTTTTCGAACTCGGTAACGGCACTGTTCAAGGATATACCCTCATCGGTAATTTCAACCGCCGGCATCGACGGGTTGGCTGACGTGTCTTTTATCTTACCGGGTAAATCCCTGGCGGTAATACGGCCTTCCCCTTTGAGGACGACGATTCTTTCGATCATGTTCTTCAGTTCCCTGACGTTTCCCGGCCAGGAATGATTCATCAGGATGTGAAGAGCCTCTTCGGTCAACCCTTCGATTTGTCGGTTGTTCTTGCCGTTGAAGCTTTTCAGGAAATCGGCCACCAGCAGTGGAATGTCCGTTCGTCGGTGCCGCAGCGCGGGCAGCTGGATGGGGATTACAAACAAGCGGTAGAACAGATCCTCCCGAAAGGTCCCTTTTTGAACTTCCTCATCGAGGTCCCGGTGGGTGGCGGCAATGATGCGCACGTCGACCTTGATGGACCGGGTGCCGCCGACCGGCTCAAACTCGCCCTCTTCCAAGACTTTCAAAAGTTTCACCTGGAGATCCGGGCTCATGTCGCCGATTTCATCCAGGAACACCGTCCCACCATGCGCCCGTTCGAATTTTCCGACCTTGTTGGCCGTCGCACCGGTGAAAGACCCCTTTACGTGACCGAACAACTCGCTTTCAAGCAGGTTCTCGGGGATGGCGCCGCAGTTGATGGAGATGAAGGGTTTGTCCTTGCGATGGGAGCAGCAGTGAATGGCCTTGGCCGCCAGTCCCTTGCCCGTGCCGGTTTCCCCGCTGATTAAAATGGTGCTGTCTGAGTCCGCTACCCGTTGAATCAGCTCAAAAACCTGCCGCATTTTTTCACTTCCGCCGATGATGCCCAGAAATCCCTCGGGCTTGCGGGTGTCTTCGGCGGTACGGCACTCACACGGTTGGGTCTCTTCTTCCGCAGCAAAGGCATCATCAGCAGCTATGTTCAGCAAATTACCCTCCTCCATGTATCTGTTAGTCACAAGGTCGAGCCGGTGCAGCCATCGGGTCAGAGCAAGGAGCATGCCACGCCCTATAGCGTTAACGCGCTGACGATACTTCAATTTTTACGAAAAGAGGGCCAGTGGAAACAAAAGACAAGATGTGATCACGCGAAGGAATTCAATACACCACATTTTGGTATTGACACGCAACAGAATCTATTTGACTGGAGAAAAGAATTTTTTACGGTATGGGTAACCACGGATTCGACAACCAATGAGGACCTTTTATATTGATGTTCAATGGGGGCAGTTGTTTGCAAAATGCGAAATAACAAGATGCCGCAAACTCATTAAGTCAAGGATCAATTTGAAAGTTAAATCCTATCTACTCGTAATTTAATTGTTTTTTGGTAATACGCCCCATACTTTCTCAATATCGCTAATTGGAAGCTTGCCATGAGTGCGGTAGATAAGAGGAATTAGAAAACGTGCCGAAACGCCCTTAACTTCTTGTAATCTAATGTATTGCATTTTGTAGACACTCTTTATGGGATATTTGCATTTTGCAATTTCTAATGGCTTTGCAAAAAGCCATACCTCGATTGTACTACAAGAATATTTTCAGAATGACAGTGTCATCATCAAACAGCAAATGCCCACTCTTACTAATGCAGCTATATTTTTTTATAATGAATGGATTCGTTTATATTGTTGTATTTATAGACAAGATCTTCAGGATTTATTGGACTTTTTTCTATACTTTGTTTCCGGATGAAACAAAGTATACCCATTTGTCTTCGGTAAATTTATTAATGATTACAATGTCATGGCCATCGTTCTTGGGCAGAAGCATAAAAACACCGGGATATAGATCACCCTTAAAAATTTTGGTTCCACCGAAGGTTGATTTTCGTTTCATCAATTTCTTCCGGAAATTGATGAAGAAAAAAAATCCTAGACAATCCTGTTTATCCTGTCCGATTCAAAATAATACAATTGACTCCAGACCTATTTTGCAATACGGCCCCGCTTTAAGCCTGAAAGGCAGGATGCAGCGCACATTCAGTACGCCTTGCCGCAAGGATTTCTGCGGCCTTGTCCCGCAAAAAATTCCCACTTATCACCTGGACACTCAATAGTGCCATAGACCATTCGTGGATGCGCACTGATTAAGTTCGTCACCCTACCAATTCCGTATCGACAGTCGCTCCGACACAGTCTTGAAAACCCCAGAATTCAAAATTCCCTCAAGTTCTGGAAACCGGGCCCGATAATGGACTGTGAAGGCAGCATTACGGTCCAAAGACGAGGCCTCAACTCAACCAGACCATTTGGATGCCTTAAAAAATGGCTGCCGCGTCAAGCGGCAAAAAACCTCCGGCAGAAGGCCGGAAAACAAATACACCTAGGAAAGGAAAATCAACAATGGCACTTAACACGATCAACCTAACCGCTGGCATGCGGGCTAATCTCTTCAGCCTGCAGAAAACCTCCAAGGACATGGAAGTCACCCAGAACCGTCTGTCCACCGGTCTGAAAGTCAACACAGCCCTGGACGATCCGCTGAACTTCTTCGCTGCCCAGGAACACCGGACCCGCGCCGGCGATTTGGCATCCCGTAAGGACGGTATGTCAGAGGCTATTCAAACTATTAAGACCGCCAACAACGGCATCGAGGGTATCACCAACCTGATCGCCCAAGCCAAATCATTGCTCAGTCTGCACTGTCTGCCTCGCATCCGATGCTGTGCATATTGGAGACCCAGTTTACCGAGGTTATGAACCAGATGAACAGTGGCAGAAGATTCCGGCTACAAAGGCGTCAACCTGCTTCAAACGGAGTATATGACTGTCAATTTGCTCCTTCATCCGACGATTCCAACTTTGACGTTCATCAGGATTTGGTGATGTCACAGTTGTCACTTTCAAGTGACCAGCGGCATTACCGGCGCACGGCTGGGACGCCAGCCGGTAGCTGTCTTCCTGTAATCGAAACGCTATTAACGGGCTTGAAGATGCAACGATGACGTTGCGTGTGGAATGCCAAGAAACTTTCGAGTAATCTGTCGATTATCACCGCTCGTGAGGATTTCACTGCCAAAATGATCAACACGCTTGAAGACGGCGCGGCCAAACTGACCGAAGCCGACATGAACGAGGAGGGCGCCAACATGCTGATGCTGCAAACGCGTCAAGCATTGGGTACAACCTCCTTGAGCCTGGCTTCCCAGGCGGCCCAATCAGTCCTGAGATTGTTCTAACTCTACCATAAATGCACTAACCCAATAACGGAGGGGGGCAATACCCCCCTCCACGAATTCCTCTCAACCCTTAATTAAATCTTCATTTTTATAAAATGCCACTTAAAATCACGCTAAATCCTGGGGAAAAAATGGTCGTCGGCGGTGCCGTCATCTCCAACGGATCTAATAGGAAATGCGACTTGTTAATCAACAACAATGCTCCGGTGTTGAGAGAGAAAGACATATTGACAGAAAAAGAAGCCTCTACGCCCTGCAGTCGTATTTACTTCACGATCCAGCTTATGTATATCGACCACGAAAACCGGCAAGTTCATGTTGATAAATATTGGCAACAAGTCGATGAGCTCTTGTCAGCAGTACCGACGCTAACTGGGTTAATTGACCAGATCAGCGAAAATATTGTCAATGAAAAGTATTATCTATCATTGAAA
>CAWBCG010000004.1:0-59214 GCA_963787235.1 uncultured delta proteobacterium | reverse complement strand
TTCAAAATTCCCTCAAGTTCTGGAAACCGGGCCCGATAATGGACTGTGAAGGCAGGATAACGGTCCAAAACGGAGGCCTCAACCAAATCTGACCATTGAATGCCCTAAGAAACAGTGCCGCAAACCACGGCAAAACGTAACGCCGGCAGGAGGCCGGTACAACCAACCCCCTAGGAAAGGAGAAACACCATGGACATTACCTTAACATCAGCGATGCGGTCGAATCTTTTTTCGCTGCAGCAAACCAGCAAAGCAATGGACTTAACTCAGAGCCGCCTGTCCACCGGTAAACGGGTTCAGAGTTCTTTGGATGACCCAGTCAGTTTTTTTGCTGCCCAGAATCATCAACAGCGCGCAAACGACCTGGCTTTCCGAAAAAACGACATGGGTGAAGCCGTACAGACCATCAAAGCCGCCAATAACGGCATCGAGGCGATACTGGATATCATCGCTGCAGCTAAAGCTACTGCTCAATCAGCGCTTCATCTTCCGATGACACAGAACGAGCCGAATTGATGGCTCAGTATAATGAACTATTAACGCAGATTGATTATCTCTCTGCTGATGCCGGTTATAAAGGAACAAATTTGACCGCTTTAAACAACTTGGTGGTGAAATTCGACGAAGAAGGAACGAGTCAAATTACCATTACCGGATTTGATGCTGCTGCTTCAACCGCTAATGGAGGCACTGGTCTTGGGATCACAGCTGCAGGTGACTGGACCCTTGCCTCCGGTACAGATCCTCAGCTCGATATTGATCTTCTGGATACTGCCACTTCTACGTTGCGTACAGAAGCAAAATCCCTTTCCAACAACATGAGTGTTATAACGACTCGCCAGGATTTCACTGAGAAAATGATCAACACTCTGGAAGACGGTGCGGTCAACCTCACTATTGCCGACATGAACGAGGAAGGCGCCAACATGCTGATGCTGCAAACGCGACAGGCCCTGGGGACGACATCTTTGAGCCTGGCCTCCCAAGCAGCACAGTCAGTCCTGAGACTGTTCTAAGCTAAGTAAAACAGTATTGAATGGTCATTAAACCTAAAACCTGGGGGGATTTAACCCCCCTCCAGGTTCACCCAAATCGGCCATCTCAAAACTGCAAAAATAATCTCTATCAATAATACAGTAATCAATTTGAATCCCGCAAATATCCAATGGCGCTGAAAATTTCTCTAAAATCCGGCGAACGAATTTTAATCGGCGGGGCCGTCGTTAAAAACGGCAGCCGCCAAACAGCGGAGCTGATTATAGAGAACAATGCGCCGGTGCTGCGGGAAAAGGATATTCTCAACGAAAAAGAGGCTGACACCCCCTGCTCTCGGATTTACTTCGTCATCCAGCTCATGTACATCGACACGGAAAATCTGGCGATTCATCACGAGAGCTACTGGAAGTTGGTCCGGCCCCTCCTTCAAGCAGCGCCCAGACTCACGGGATTAATCGATCAAATCAACGAAAACATTTTGAACGGCAAATATTACCAGGCACTTAAACTGGCCGCAGAACTCATCGCTTATGAAAAGGAGATAATTGGTAATGTATAGCAACGCCATGAGCAGCTATGAATCCGTCGACAACATGACCATGTCGGGACGGGGAATCGAAGCTGCGGTGCTCACAAAAGCGGCCCGCAAGCTCAGAGAGTGCCAGGATAACTGGGATACCGAAGACCACAACCTGAACCTGGAAGAGGCCCTCAAGTACAATCAGCGCATCTGGAGCATCTTTCAGGTGGAGTTGGCCAAGGATGACCACCCGCTTCCGAAGCAACTGCGAAGCGATATTCTAAAATTGAGCGCGTTCATCGACCGCCGCATTTTCGAGACCTTGGCGTCTCCTACACCGGAAAAGCTCGGTATCGTCATCCGGATTAACGAGAACCTCGCCGCAGGTTTGAGAGGATCGCCTTCAGACGGCGAATAGTCGTTTCATACGATGCAATTTGGCGACAGCTCAATAAACACGGACATTTTCTCTTCCACCTTACAGCAGCCGGCGCAGCTGGAAAGCTTAGGTAACACCGCCCTATCCCGCGGCATCGACCTTTACATGCGCCAGGACTTCAAAGGCGCCGTCAAGGAATTTCAACGCTCCATCGGATTGGCACCGAACGCATCCAACTCGGTTGATGCCGCCAGTTACATGGCCGATGCCTATCTGGCGCTCGATGACACCAAAGGCGCCATCAAGGCCTATCAAACCGCCTTACGGCTCAACCCCTACCGGGACGACATCACACATCAAGCTCGGCAATCTTTATTTCTCCGAAGAACGCTACCCTGAAGCCACAGCCGAATACGAAAAGGCCGTAAACTTGAACCCGAGTGCTGAAAACATTTTTGCCCTCGGGCAGGCTTACATGAATACCGGACGGTATTCAGATGCCGACACGCAGTTCAACAAGGTGCTGAGAATGGCACCTCGCGAACCGAACGGTAATTTTGGTTTGGGCCTCAATTACAGCAAGCAGGGCCGCTACGAGGACGCCATCACTCAATTCAAGGCCGCCATCCGATTGGATGACAAGTTTTACGATGCCTATGCCGAAATGGGGTATGCCTATGCCGATCTTGGCCAGATCGACGATGCAATGGACGTCGTCAATTCTTTAGAAGACCCGGCACCAGAATTGGCGGACACGCTCAGCAGCTACATTTACGAGGTCGATCCGCCCAAAATGCTCTTTGCCTATGCCACAAGCTCTTTCAACTACTGGATGCCGATCAAATCGCCGGTTTCATCCCTGGACACCTATCTGCAGACCGCGGACGCTTCGAAAACCTTCACGATGAAATTTCAATTCGACAAGGAAATGGAGCGTTCCGAGGTGGAAAACGTCATGAACTGGCACATCGGCCGATCTTCGGGCATTGGCCCCGGCACCGCCTATAATTTCGGTCTTCCTGTGCCGGAAACCGAGGTTCAGCCGCCTCCGATTCCGGTCAATGTCTACTATGACGCGGAAGAAATGACCGCCACGGTCTATTTCAAGATCCAGCAGAACGCCACCGCCGACGGCACCATCGACCCCTCACACATCGAATTCCGATTCAACGGCAAGGATGCTTTCGGCCTGAAGATGCATCCGGACTTCGATCAGTTCACCGGCTTTTCAAAAGTATATTGAGAGAAAAGGGTTTAAGGATTCCAGGGGTCAAGGGGTCAAGTGCTTTACCGCTTAAAACCATTAATCCTTATTAATATCACCAACACCTGTTCCGAGGATCCTTCATTAAACCTTTCCGATATTTTCTATTGCCTCAAGCGCTTCAACTGAAGGGGCGTTGAGTCGTCCACCAACTTTCTCTGCCGCCGGCAGATCGAGCGTGAAGGTTGTCCCCTGGCCTGGTTTGGAGTCGACGCGGATGCGGCCGCCGGTTGTCTGCAGCAGGCCGTCTACTACCGCAGAGACCGAGCCCGCTGTGGATTTTTGAAGGTTTGGTGGTGTAAAAAGGATCGAAAATACGCGTTAATATTTCCGGCGCAATCCCCTGCCCTGTGTCCCTGAATTTCAATCGGATATGAGGCTTGCCGTTCCCTATTTCTTCTTGCTGCCGGCGTGGGCACCCCTGGTGGTTTTTAACCTCTATAAAGAGATCGCCGCCCTTCGGCATGGCTTCCGCTGCATTGTCGTACAGTCTCCGAAGGATGGTATACAACCATCCCCCATCCATTTCGACGTCGGCCAAGTTTGGGTCGATGTTCAGGTGACACCGAATGTCTTCCCGTCTGCCCAAGCAGGTGACCTTTACGACTTCGGCCAGAGTTTCAGCCCCGATTCTTTTCACAAACGGCACACTTCCGCCGGCATAATGCCTGAGCTCACTCAGGAGTTTTTGACCCCGGTCGACGGTCTCCATTATTTTGTAAAGCCGCGCATTTTCGGCTTCATCGGCACTGTCATCTGCAATGATAAAAGCCGTGTGCTCTTGGATTTCGTTTAACAGTCGTTGCAGGATAAAGACCAGGCTGTCCGCAAAACGACGCAGCGCTCGCCGGGACTGACCTGCTGCCAATCGAGATGGCCCTTCGATTCCGCAGAAGGCCTGGCGCATAGCAGCCGTGTCGGAAATGGCGATAATCTCATCCAAAAGATGGGCCTGCAGCTGTCCGTCGATATAACAGCCTTTTTCGATCACGATGCCGAGCAGATCGTTCGTCAGCATCGACTCACTCAAAACAAGTCTCTCGATTCTCCTGAACCGCCGGTCGTGCCGGTGGTCTCCAACCGTAGCCCCCAGAATCAGTGAAACATTACCCTGAATCGTCATAAAGAGATTATTGAAATGGTGCCCAATGCCGACAACGAAAATCTCCAATGGGTTTCGAGTCGCCCTCACCAGATGTTTTGCATCACCGCTGTTGCGGCGGAGAACGGCATGGGTGCGATCCGTCCGGCTCCTGGCCCTCTTTATCAACTCGACGATGTCTTTTCCCTTACGCGCGGTCTTCAAACCGCATGACCGCACAAAATCGGGGGGCGCATCGAAATCGGCGAAAGGCCTCGGGGTGTCTTTTTCGTTCGGCTGCGGACGAAGGGCGACCGGACATCCCAGCTTCAGAAAATAAGCCATTTGGCCGCGCGTCTGCTCGTTGGTGCCGAAAAACCAGGCCAGATAATCACCTGATTTCGGATCCGTCATCATTTTGAATACCTCCTTGCGTTTTGGCCGTTTCAATTCCACCGGCTCGTCCGGGATTCCTTACCGGTAACGCTTGGACCTGACAGTGTTTTTATACTGGTTTCCTCACCACATGCACCAAACATGCCATTCTATCTTTTACACGAGCGTACAACCCGTAACCAGCTGGGTTCCAGAGCCTGGAACCGGTCATTGGGTCTCTATTGGCGCATGCCGCAGGCGGCAGGATTTCAAACGCGTCAACATTTTGACAATTATCAGCAGGTTATGGGGAGAGTGGTGCAGGACGCCTTGACGCAACAAGATAAGGACCGATGTATGGGTGTAACGTATATTAGAGTACGGCCTCCCCTCGGTCTACAGATCGAAAATACGATTCGTCATTTTTGTTTTTCGACCTCTGACGAAAAACAAAAATAATTGGAACAAATTCTGCATATTTTTGTCCTGCTCAATTATTTTAACTGAATCATCTCTTGAAAACTTGATGAATTCCATCAGGATCCTTGACCCCTTTCTCCAAATAGATAGGGAGAAGAACCGTTTTTATTAAATCTATTCTCAGGGCGGAACCCCACACAGAGAGGTCTTTTCCATGAAACGCGGAAACGGCGGTGAAACAGAAGAACACCCCAACGGAGGCCTCGCAAAGAGCCTTTCCGATAGCGATATGTCAAAATCGATTGAAGCTGAAGATGAACTCCAGAGGACCCGCCAGCTTGAATCGATTGCCGCCCTTTCCGGTGGGATTGCTCATGATTACAACAACCTGTTGACGGTCATCATCGGCAACGTTTCTCTGATTCAATCCTATGTCGACCCGCAGGACATTATTTACAGATTGTTGAACGAGGTTAACGAGGCTGCGATAGTCGCCAAATCGTTGACCCAAAAACTGATCACTTTTTCCAGGGGCGGTGCGCCCTTGAAAGAGACAACCGATATGGCCGCCCTCGTTCACAGCGTGACGGAGTTTTCGTTGAGCGGTTCCAACATAAAGTGTCAGTTCGACGTTGCGGACGATCTTTGGCTGGTGGACGTAGACAAGACCCAGGTCAGCCAGGCCGTTCACAATCTGGTGATGAACGCCCGCGAAGCCATGCCCGAGGGCGGTGCCATCACGGTGTCGGCCGGCAATGTTCAAAATATTGACGATGAGCGCGCGCCGACGGCCGGCCGATGGGTGCGGCTCTCCATCATAGACCGGGGACAAGGAATTGCACCCGAAAATATGGACAAGATATTCAACCCCTATTTTTCCACCAAGCAACGCGGTAACCAGAAAGGAACAGGTTTGGGCCTGTCGATCTGCCACTCTATCATTCGAAACCATGACGGTAAAATGGCGGTCGACTCCTCGCCCGGTGCGGGAACAACAGTAAACCTTTACCTACCGGCATCGATGAACGCCTCACCTGCAATTTCAGCGGCAACGCCCTGCAAAGTCTCGACGCCAATACCCGGCTGCGGACGAATCCTCGTAATGGATGATGAAGAGATGATCATCAATATGGCCGGACGAATTCTTGCCAGGCTGGGGTATGAATCTGGATTTGCACGAAATGGCAGTGAAGCTGTGTCTCTCTATGAGGAAGCCTTGAAAACCGAACAACCGTTTGATGCCGTTGTCCTCGACCTGACGGTCCGTGGCGGAATGGGGGGCGAGGAAGCAATGCGGCACCTTCTTAAAATCGACCCACAGGTAAAGGTCATCGTCTCGAGCGGCTACTCGGACAGTCCGGTGATGCAGAATTACAAACAATACGGGTTCTCCGCAGCGGCCGGCAAGCCATACAGCCTTATCGAGCTCAGTCAGGCTCTCGATCGTGTTCTCAACCCATCCACCGCCATGTAACCGACAAATTCAAGAGAACCTTGTACGGCAGGACGTTAACATATTATTGCATGAAATCCCCCCCCCTCGCGCTTACCGCATAGTTGGTTGCCAAAGGGAGAATTTCCCTCTAATATGAAAATTATTTTTTTATCCAGTAACAAGGAAAATGCACCTTCAGTCCGATGTCATTTTTCCAATTTAAAAAATCAAAACGATGGATCATTATCGTCGTTTCAGGGGGCCTGCTGTGTGGTTTGGCTACCGGTGCATTTATCGGTCTGACACGCGACTTGCCCCAGATTCGAGCTCTCGAGTCATTCAAACCTTCGGCCGTTACCCGTGTCTTTTCGATCGACCATGAACTCCTGGCCGAATTTTTTCAGGAAAACCGGGACCCGGTGCCGCTCGAGATGATCCCGCCTTATTTGAAAAAGGCTCTGATAGCCACCGAAGACCGCCAGTTCTACCACCACGTCGGTGTCAACCTGAAGGCGATTCTCCGTGCCGTGATCAAGGACATCTGGGCCGGAGAGTTCGTCGAAGGGGCCAGCACCATTACCCAGCAGTTGGCCAAAACGCTGTTTCTGACACCGCGAAAAACTTTGGTCAGAAAGCTCCGGGAGGCCCTGCTGGCCATTCAACTGGAACGTCGCTATACCAAGGACGAAATCCTGACCTTCTACCTCAACCAGGTCTATTTCGGCAGCGGTGCCTACGGGGTCGAATCGGCCGCCCGGATTTTTTTTGGAAAATCTGTGAAGGAATTGAGCTTGGCCGAATGCGCCCTGATCGCCGGCATGCCTAAATCCCCGTCGCGCTACTCGCCCCTGGTCAACTCGGACCTGGCTGTCAAACGCCGCAACATCGTCCTCAAACAGATGGCCGAGACCGGGATCATTACTCCGGCAGTCTACCGCGAGGCTTCGGCAGAACTGCTCCCTCCGATGGGGCGAACTTCTCAAACCTTAAAGGCACCCTATTTTGTCGAATATATCCGCAAACAACTGGAGGAAATCGTCGGGCCGGCAAGACTGTACAAAGAGGGAATGACGGTTTTCACGACCCTTTCTTACCGTGACCAACTCGCGGCGGAGGAAGCGATAGCCGAAGGATTGGCAGCAATTAAAAAGCGGACGGGCAACAACAAACCACCAAACGACGACCTGCAGGGCGCCCTTCTGTCGCTCGATGTGACCGGCGGCGGCATCCGCGCCATGGTAGGCGGTCGTGATTTCAATGAAAGCCCTTTTAATCGTGCCATCGATGCCGTGCGTCAACCAGGTTCGGCCTTTAAACCTTTTGTGTATGCATGCGCAGTAGAAGCCGGGTTTTCGCAGAACCGGCTGATACTGGATGCACCGGTTGCCTTCAAAGGAGCAAGGGCCGACATGGACTGGCAACCGGAAAACTATTCACAAACCTATGATGGTGAAATAACGCTGCGAAGCGCCCTGGTGCGCTCGAAAAACATTCCGGCCGTGCGGCTGATCGAGATGATAGGCCCATCTACGGTCGCAAAATTCAGCCAGGATTGCGGGATTTCCACACCGCTGCCCGCAAACCTTACCCTGGCTCTCGGCGCCTCCGGAGTCAATCTGATCGATTTGACGGCGGCCTATGCCGTTTTCCCGAACCGGGGTGAGTGGATCGAGCCGTGGGGCATTTTGGAGATTCAGGATTCTACCGGCAGGGTGATCTGGCGTCCCAAACCGCAAAAAAAGGTGGTCATGACCCGCGCCGGTTCGGCCATCCTGACAGACATGCTGGTCGGGGTCATACAGGAAGGCACCGGCAGGCGTGCTGCGGTGTTAAAAAGGCCACTGGCCGGAAAAACAGGCACGACGGATGAATACCGTGACGCTCTTTTTGTCGGATTCTCTCCTTCGATTGCCTGCGGGGTCTGGGTCGGCAGCGATCACTTTCACTCGCTGGGAGATCGCGAATCCGGAGCCCGGGCCGCACTTCCCATCTGGATGGCCTACATGCAGGAAGTGCTGGCGTCTCAGCCTGTCGATTACTTCGATATTCCGGATGATATCGTGCGGGTCAGCATCGATCCGATAAGCGGAAAACCGGCTGCGGACGATGCTCAAGGAGCCGTCGTCGCCATGTTTAAAAAAGGAACCGAACCTAAATGACACCCTGACAACCGAACAAAAGTATCGAATATGGTCTTGAACGGTTTGTCAACCTTTACCATGACCACCGGACAACAGTATCGAATATGGTCATCGATTTTATAAGTAATATATTCAGTAATTCTATTTATTTAAACATTATTTTTCCTTGTTTCGCACCCTATGCACACCCAGTTCCCATGATTTGCACACGGGAAATTCATACCGCAATCACAAAACATGGGATTCTCTTTTAAATATTACCTTTTTGTTTCTTTTGAGTTTGCAGACCTGGAAAGAAATCCAATACACTGAAAACCAAATTCCTACCTGATCACTGATGATGATTGGATCGTGATTAGAGTATCGCCCGCCGAATGTGCAATCTTTATCAAGGCGCCTTTGTCTGAGCCTCGACCTTATCAATAATCGACTGCAATTTTCCCCTAACATCGTCATCCAGGCCTGAATTCATCATCACCTTACGCAATTCAGCGATGCCTTGCCGGTTTCGTCCTGTTTCCAATAATGTTATACCCAGATTGATTGCGGCAAACGGATACTCCGGTGCCAGGGTGAGCACGGACCGGAAACGGGCCTCAGCACGGTCTAAAGCGCCCATTTGACGTAAAGCCAATCCGGCCAGATCCAGATATGCCGGATCGCGCGTTATCCGGCGAGCACCCGCCGTCGCCAGCTCAAGCGCCTTGCTCAATTTCCCCATCTTCAGGTGATCCAAGGATATCTGGTAGAGTTCCTCAGCAGAAGGCAGCCGATCCAGAACCGCTACCAATCGGTCGAAGGCACCCTCGCAGGCAAGAGCCTTTTCCTTCAGGATTTGAATGTCATAAAATTGGCACAAAGGATCGTCGAACACCGGATCACGGAGCACCTCCAAAAAAGTTCCGTGTTCGGGATGAGAAGGATCCGCCACACTTTTATCATGATAGGTGGTTGCCAGATGGGTGCCAGTATTTTGAATCAAATAGTATAGGACCGCATCGCAACCCAGGCGGCGCCCCAGTTCAAGAAAATCAGCCATTTCGGAGTAATTGTCAGCCTGAACGGTCATGTTGATTTCATACCGCTTTAGCTTGCTATCACGCCGCATATCACCCAGAAATTCCAGGTTTCGCAGCAACTGCCACCAATCTCCGTTGCGCCGCAAGCGATCGTAGGTCCAAGGCGTTGTCCCATCCACCGAAACTACGACCTTCGGAGTATAAAGCTCTAGCCCCGCATAATGACTCCACAACTTCTCTGTCATTAAAACGCCATTGGTGTAAATCCGCAGGTCGACCGCCCCACAATCATTTTCGGCCAAATAGCGCAATATTGACCGGTAGTGGGGACTTGCCCACGGGTCGCCTTGTCCAGCCATCGATAATATGATCGGCTGACGTACCTCCAGCGCTTTGTATATGAAGCGTCTGGCAACCGATTCCAGGGCTTTCCGCTTAGACCGGTTTGCGACCAAGATCCTGTCGCGGCAGGACGGACAAGATAGATTGCAGCTTTCGTCATTGGCCATGAAAATGTGCTTCGGCGGATCGTCCAAGTAGGTTCGCCCGTTTTTAATAATAGTTTGTAACCTTTCGTCGTCAACATCTTCACGCCGCGGCAAATCTCCGTTGATAATCAGGCGCATCGATCGTGGTGACAGTATTTAAAGGTGCCTTCCAGAATAGATGATCTGATTTCGCGGGCCATCGCCGAGTTCCAGACGTCCTCGAATTCTCCCTCAAACACACTTCCGAGTCGCTCCTTTATCCATAAAGAGCAACAAGGAGCCACCTGCCCGTCGATCAGGATCTCAAAGTGCTCAAAAGGCTCCTTACAAAATCGACCTGCCAGCTCTTCCGCTCCCATCGATCTTCCTTTCTTCGGAAATGTTTAACAAGTGGGCACCAAAATCCATTTAAAAATCGTCTCTAATGCAAGATAAATGCCAGTTTTTTTTGGATTGTGGAAATACGGGGGGATCAAACAGCAATGGTTTTTAAAGCCATAAAAAGAAGTCTGAGTTGTCAACGCTTCATGAGCAGGAAAAAGTCGACATGCAAATAGCCCAAATGCTGAAGCTGCTGGAATTCTTACTCGAATCGATCTAAACTACACGAATCTTTCTGCTCTGCCAGTAAAGCAGCAATTCTAATGTTTACAGTTTTCCTATATCATCAAAACTACTAACGAACGCCTTGACAAAGTTTAGCAGCCTTTTTCGGTCACTACCGCGTGCGCCCTTAGAATTGGCATATTTGTTTTCGCTGTCCATTATAATTATTTGCAGAAAATACAACATTTTTAATGTTTTAAACAAACTCGGACTAAAAAAGCACGAGCCCCAATTTAAGGGACTCGTGCTTTTTGATTAATTGATGTCGATCTCTATGCCGAGCGAGGTCGGCCGTTCGACCGGGGAGAAGAATGTGTGCGGTTACCCCGCCTGCCTCCCATTACCTGGATCACTGCAACCGCCAGCAATAACGCCATACATCCGCAGTAGATGAATCGGAAGGCAGCCATCTGTCGCGCACCGGCGTCAGTGGCTTCCACAACGGACCGATCCAGCCGCGGCCTGGATAAAGCAGGCATTTTTCAAGCGATCCGTCGTCGACTCCGAATCGCCGGAGCCGACAGCGTCTAAGGTGTCGACGGATTCGACTTCGGTCGACATTTCCGCTAAGCCGATGGGATCAACGATAATGCCGTTTTCCACACCGTCCGCATCGCCGAATCCACCGTCCGTGATTTCGATGAAATATTTGTCACCGTCGTTATCGACCGGGAACTCATACCACCCGTTGATCGGGTCGTATTTATACCATTTGGCTTCTATGCGGGGTTTTTCCGGTAAATACAGCTCGAATCTTGCCGTACCGCCGATCTGGTCCAATGTCACATTGAACACCATCAAACCATATCTCAGTTTTGGTCTGGGCTCGTCCGGAATACTCTCGGGCTCGATGCTGGTGAAGCAATTGATCTGGCTGACGCCCTCAACCGCATTGATGCCGATGAGAGACTGACCTTTTCTGCTTTTGTAGACTCTCATCAACGGTTGGTCGTTGTCGTTCTGGCCGTCATTATCGAGATCCGAGTATCCCGGTTCCATCGTCATCCGCCACGCCATTGCCGTTGACATCGGCCTGAACCTTGGCGGCCGTGGTAAAAGTGAACGGTTCCGACCAATTCGACCACTTGGGATCACCGTCACGAGCGTCTTGCACTGAAGCTCGCCAGTAATAAAGCTGCTCACTGCACAGCGCTCCGTCCGGTACGAGAAAGCTGACCAGATAGTTATTGGTGCGGCTCCTATCGATCGACCACATCCAAAATGAGCTGTCCAAAGCTCTCGTCCGTAGCGATTTGCCACCGCGTGGCGCCGTGGTCGTCGTCAGTGTCCGGATCCGTAAAACCGTCTATTTCGAGCAGCGGCGTCAAGGAAACATCTTGTGCGCCATCAACCGGAAACAACAACCCGGGTCGATCCGGTGCCTGATTGACAAACTCCTGGGCCGGCGTAACGGCAGGCGTCACGATGCTGCTATTATTGTCGGTAGTTGCTCCGCCTTCGAATCGGAGGAGTTTGACGAATCGGTTGGATTCGTCGCTATCATTGAATCAGAGGAACCCGGGTTATCTGACGAACCGGATGGATTTCCGGGATTCGTTATACTCGAAGCAGTGGGGGGATCCGACGAGCCAGTAGGATCATTAAGGTTGGTCGAGTTGACAGTTTCAAATTTAACTGCATCTGCGCAAGTTGTCTCGGAGCTTGAACTGGAAACAACGACAACCTTTGCCATTCCAGAAAAAGTGTATGTACCGAGTAAATTCCACCGACTGCCATTTTGCAATTGGTTGACGATGACCGTATCTAACAATTCAGTGCCATCATATATTTGCACGGGCACTGCCGTGTACCGACTTTGATGATATGTCCACCACAGGTAAACTTCATGCGATCCGGTACAAGCCGTCTCAAACGAGTATGTTCCGGAAACCGTTTTATTGTAAAGCGATCCACTACCGTAAGGACCAGTGCCGGCGGATACACTCCACGTCCCGTTTGCGCCCGTTCCTGAATCACCATTGTCGATAATAACCGCACTGGGAGACGTACCGGTGCTGCCCGATGAACTTGACAAATCGCTGTCGCTCGCCGAATCTGAAGGATTGTTTTCATCCGGAACAACGGCGGAAATAGCTTTAAAAGATGCCATTATGGAATGGTTGCCTGTGATGTCTGTAAAAGCATAAGTGGTAACGGCTCCCTTGGATTGGTTGTCCACAACCACGTTGTCTATTTCATAACCACTGTCGGCTGCGATCGTGAAGGATTTGCCATTACCATACGCCACGGAAACGGTTCCCGGCGTGATGCTACCGTTGCTACCGGCCGTGCCGGTAATCGTAAATATTTTTTGTGCAAAACTTGCCGAAATCGTGTGGTCTTCGGTAATGTTGAAAAATTCATGGTTTGATTTTGGTCCCACTGAATGTCCGTCCACCAGAACGTCGGCAATATCGTAGCCCGTGTCCGCATTAATCGTAAAATTCTGATTCATACCATCGTTCACAGTAACGTTGCCTTGGGGTAAAATTACTGCCGTGACCGTCGATAGAAACGACGATTTGATGCAAAGTTAAGACATTTGGAGCAAAGGTCGCATAAATGGTATGACTGGCGGAAAGATTTTTGAAAGTATACGTGGAAGAAGCTCCGATGTCATTTCCGTCCACCAGAACACGGTCAATGTGAAAACCGCTTTGCGGAGTGATGGTGAAGGTTTTGCTTTGACCTTCGGTCACGCTGACAGTTCCGGGAGGCGATATGCTTCCATCATTCGCCGGACAATGCTGAAATCGTAAAAGTTTGCAAAGCATCCGGCACGGTGTAAGAAACCGGGTCGGAAGGCTCGCTTTCCCCGTAGCTGTTGTAGGCAGTGGCAAAAAAATGGTATGTTTCCCCATCGGCGAGATCGGATACCGTGCAGCTCGTGCTTGAAACCTGGCAGCCTTTTGTGAGATTGGAACTGCTATCAGTTCTGTAATACACCCGATATCCTGTCAAGGATACGCCGGATTGTGAAACTCCGTCCCATGCCAAGGTCACATCGGCAGAATCCGCATTGCCGGCATAGAGAAACGCCGATATCAATATGGAAAAGAAAGTGACGGTTTTTAAAATTATCGGCTGGAAGACTTTAAATCGAAGTAGTGGCATCGCAAATACTCCTCTGCTCTGTTGATTTTCCCAAGGGCATAAGAGCAAATTAGGTGCCACCAAATTTTCCAAGGCCGTTTTTACGGCTTGGTTATAAAGAACGGCTCATCATTTGAACCCCCTCGGTCATCCAATCTATTGTAATTATAGTGTATCTTGATCGCCATTTTTTCCGTAAACAAATCGCACCGGCGTGCCGCGTCACCGGCATGCCGCCAAATGGAAACTTCAGCAATTACAGAGGATCTCCCGCTACAGTAATTCGAATTACGAAATGGATTTTGACGTATAAGGTCGAAATCGTCTTAAAAGTGCTTGAAAGAGGGGGGTAAACATGAGAATATGTCGCTCCGCTTGCGACGGCTTTACGGAAATCGCCGGCCTTATAACGACCTAAATACTTTCCCGGGATTATCCAGGCACCATCCTTTTTATTATCTGCGATGGTTGAACATTGGGGCATCTCTCATTGGATTGGCTCAAAGGAGCGTTCGCTTGTCGAACGATTGTGCGATGATCCGCAAGGCAACGATTCAAGATGTCAAGGCAATTCACAAGCTGTTGCAACTCTACGGCTCAAGGGGGGTCATGCTGGCCAGGCCCCTGAGTGAACTTTACGACCACCTCAGGGATTTTTCCGTGTACGTCGACCACGACGAGAACCGGGTGGTCGGTTGCTGTGCCCTTCAGTTTTGTTGGGAAGATCTGGCCGAAATCCGGTCCCTGGCTGTTCAACCCGAATACGAGGGCCGCGGCATTGGACGCACGCTTGCGGAATCTGTCATATCCGAAGCCGAGAGCTTCAAAACACGCAAAATATTTACCCTTACCTATGAACCGGGATTCTTCGAAAAGTTCGGTTTTAAAGAAATCGATCGCGCGGAACTTCCCCTGAAAATCTGGGCCGATTGTATCATCTGCGTGAAGTTTCCCGATTGTGACGAGACCGCCATGATGATGGACTTGGGAGAGAATGGATGAATCTCGAACTGTGGCAACAGCCACTCGACACTGAACCAGACGGTTGCCGGGACACTGTCAGGAATAAATCACGTTGAAGGGCAGCGGCGGGTATTTCCAGACGCCCGGCAGCGGCAGGATGTGCTGACCGCCGACCGACTGCCAGGAAAGGTCGGATTTGATTTCTCTCAACTTCCCGTCCTCCGGCGGCCGTGAGTGAATGGTGTAGTCGTAAGTGGCCTGAAAAATGCAGACACAGTCCTTGCCTCTACCGTTGTTTTCTACCACGTAGTTTCTCTTGATGGTTCGCAGGCTAAGGCCGTTCTCGCGACCCACCTGCTCTAGTTCTTCTGCGCTGAATTTCATCAGCACGGCTTTGGATACGCCACGCTCCGAAATGCGGATCAAGGCCCGACTTTCGCTGCTGCCGGCATAGATAGTGGAAATGCAGGGAAGCCGTTTCAGATACTGCGCCGCAACAATGGCGGCCGTTCGGCGGCCACCGACCATTACGGGCTGGCAGTAATATTCAAAGAATTTTTTCTGGATGTCTTCGGCGTACTTGTCCCCTCTTTCGTAGACATCCTTGGAAATGTAACGCAGGTTGCGGGCGAGATCTTCGGCCGCATCCGTAATCGGCCAGTCGATTCGAACGTGAAAATGGCTCAGCCCGTAACGATTTTTAGCCCTGGTAGACGGATCTCTTTGGATCATAAGGGCATAATCTACCGGCAGCAATATTCCCAGGAAGTCATAGAAGTGGGCGGATTCCAGAAACTTATACTTGCTGTCAAACCCGTTGTTAAGCGGCAATGTCTTCGACTGCAGCAAATTGGTCTTGGTGATTCGGTTGACACCGAAAAAGCGGATATACTTCTTGTGTTCCGTCGCCAGGGAGTCTTCGAGGAAAATCACTAGAAAGGTGTTCTGAGACCCGTATTCGACGTCCGGAATTCGGGCCCGGGGCTTGAGTTCTCGTTTTTCGACAAAAGGAAACGTCGCGCCTGTCTGCAGGAATTTGTGATAAGAATCGATCAGCGCGTATTTTAGAAGGAAATGATCGAGTTCATCCCGTAACAGTTCATAGTAGGAGCGCCTCAACCGGTCGGCCTTGCTCAATTCCTCCCTGACACGCCAGAACGTCAACTTATCTCCTATCTTCAATTGACAGGTTGCAGCCGAAACCCAACGAGGAGTCGCTCGTCTATCAAAAGTACTTATTATTATAACATATTTTATTATCGGCCCAAAGAACTTTTTCTTTAGCGGCTCGTCACTCCGGCTGTACTATGGCGCTTTGTCCCGCTTGTGATTGAATTTTCCGTAAGCGTTCACAGGATACCGCATCTGCTTTGTTGTCGGGCACTTGAAGTACAAGAGTACGTCTGCGCGCCCGACGCCTTGCATCTGCGGCACCCTATAACCGCTTACAATTAGGTGGTTTAAAGCCCATCGGGCTTTGCAACCCTGTGAACGGTTACAATTTTTCAATCCAGCGATAGAAGGCCTCCCGATATCGATAGGCTGGAATGACGAGGATCAGGCAAACGATCACCAGCACGGCCAGCCACAGGTAGTTCCGTTCGAAAAGAAGCGCCCCCTGCAGGCTGAGTATCAACGTGCCGGGCATTCGGCCGAGTGTGGAAATGAGCATGAAAAGTTTGATCGAGAGGTTGCCTACGCCAAGGAAAAGGCAGAGGTAGTCTTTCGGGAAACCCGGTAGAACGAACAGGGAAAAAACGATGATCACACCCTGGCGGCGCAGGAATGTGTCGAAACGGCTGAGCGTACTCTTTGGAATGCGGCGGCGAATGAAGTGATTGCCCAGATAACGCCCGATCAGGAAATTGGCCAAAGATCCAAGGGTCAGCCCGATGGTTGAAAACAGGAACCCCTTGCCGGCCCCGAAGATGTAACCGCCGATAAAACCGGTGGCCTCACCGGGCACCGGGGCGAAAATAACCTGTAAGAACTGAAAGGCGATAAAGGCCAGCGGTGCAAAGATCCCGAAGGATCTGATCATGCCCGTCACTCGTTCCTTGTCCGTAACGAATCGGTAGATCGCCTTCAGGTGAACCCCGAGCGTTTCCCGGTAGACAAATCCCAGCACCAAAAGAATGACGACTGCAGCGGCAGCCAGCAGCCAGAAGCGCCAATTAAAAAATTTACGGCTTGACTTTCCGTTGTCTGAACTGTCCATGTTGGATCGGAATCGCGGAAAAAAATGCAAGAGAGCCGGATGAAGCCAATTGATGCCGCGTCCGGATAGACACGTTTTACGGCACCTTTTCTTCGACCTCTTTCAAAGCGGCGATGGCGGGCAGTGTCTTTCCTTCCAGCATCTCGAGGAATGCCCCACCGCCGGTCGAAATAAAGGATATCCGATCCGTCTCCCCGGCCATGTGGACGGCGGCGTCGGTATCTCCCCCACCGACGATCGTCAACGCGTGGGCCGCTGCGACACTGGCGGCCATGGATGTGGTTCCGCGACTGAAGGCATCGATTTCAAACACGCCCATGGGACCGTTCCAAACCACCGTGCGGGCATCCTGCAGCGCTTCCCGGAAAAGCAGCGCGGTGGCCGGGCCGATATCGAGCGCCATCCAGCCGGTCGGGATCTCCTGGGCCGGTACAATCTTGGCGGGCGCATTGGCATCCGGTTCCGGCGCGACAACCAAGTCTACAGGCAGATAGAATCGGACCCCTTTTTCGGTGGCCTTCTTTATGACATCTCCGGCTGCGGCGACACGGTCTTCTTCAATTTTCGACCGGCCGACGGCATACCCCATATATTTCAAAAAAGTGTTGGCCATAGCCCCGCCCACGATCACCGTGTCGACATGCTGCAGCATGTTGTGCAGGGCCGCGAGCTTGGAGGAAACCTTGGCCCCGCCGACCACGGCCGCCACGGGGCGGCGGGGGTCTGCCATCGCTTTCTTGATATAGTTGATTTCTTTTTCCAGCAGAAAACCGGCACCCGAAATCGGGGCGAATTTGGTTATGGCAACAACCGACGCATTGGCGCGGTGGGATACCGCAAAGGCATCGTTGATATAGACATCGCACAAAGCCGCCAGGGACTTGGCAAAAGCATCGTCGTTCTCCTGCTCTTGTGAATGAAACCGCAAATTTTCCAGCAAGGTCACGTCACCGGGCTGCATCCCGGATACCAGATGAGCGACCGCCTCTCCGACGCAGTCCTCCGCCATCTTGACATCCGCGCCGAGCAGGTCGCCGAGACGTCGGGCAACCGGCGACAAACTGAATTCCGGTGCCGGCTTGCCCTTCGGACGCCCTAAATGGCTGGCAAGGATCAGCTTGGCACCCTTTTCGCGCGCATAAATAATGGTGGGCAACGCTGCCCTGATGCGCGAGTCATCGGTAATTTGTTGCTGCTTATCCAGGGGAACGTTGAAATCGACCCGAATAAACACCCGTTTGCCGCTGATGTCGATGTCTCTAATCGTTTTCATGTTTCTCTCCTTGCCCGCTGGCTGTCTTTTTCTGCTGCTGCATCCGTCGATGCAGATCTTTTTTCTTAGACCAGCGCTCCAGAAAACCGATCGCGCCGGCAGCATAAGCCCGTTCCAGTTTTTCTTCGTGGACCTTCAAGCCTTCTGATTTCTTCATGGCCGCCCTGAGACACTCGGTCTTGTAGAGGCAGGGCATGCACGATTCGGGCGTGTGCCGGAGCCCGTCTGCGCCGAGGGGAAACACCTTGTCCAGCTTTGAAAAACAATACGGGTAATCTATTTTACGATGCTTTGGGTCTGTGTTCGACATCTTTATATATCCTTTGCATGTCTCGCACACATGCACAGCACGGGAACTCCAAGTGAGGCCTGTTCATTGCAGAGGTTCAGGTATCGATCTGGTCGAATTCCCGGTTGATGCGGGCAATGTGACCCTGGTCGGCGAAACTGAAATAGCGGTTGTTCCCGATGATAAGGTGCTCGTGCACTGTGATGTTGGTCACGCGACAGGCGAAGATCAATCGTCGGGTGATGCCGATGTCGTCCACCGATGGCTGCGGGTCCCCCGAGGGGTGGTTGTGGGCAAAAATCAGAGCCGCCGCCTGATTCTTCAGTGCCGCGCGCACGACTTCGCGTGGATAGACCGAGCTGGCGGTCAAAGTCCCCTTGAAAAGCGTTTCGGTAGCAATAACTCGGTTTTTGGCATCGAGATAGATGACCCTGAAGTGTTCACGCTGCTTGTCCCGCATGCTGTGATAGAGAAAATCGAACAGGTCCCGGGAGTTGTTCAAAGGATTCTTGTTTTCGATTTTCCGGGCCAGGTAGCGGTCGGCAACGGCCTTGACCAGTTTGATTCCTAAAAGGTTTGTGGGCCCGATGCCGTCGACCTGGCAGAGGTCCTCGGGAGCGGCTTCCAGCACCCCCTGCAGGCTCCTGAACCTGGCCAAGGCGTTTTTGGCCGCACCTTTGCAATCCTTGCGGGGTGTCGCCAGGGTCAGCAGCAGCTCGATCACCTCGTAATCGTGAAACCCTTTCAACCCGGATGACAAAAACTTCTCCCGCAGTCTCTTCCGGTGGCCTGCGCCTTTGTGTGGTTGATTGGCCGGCAATCACAATTCCTTTTCATGTCCGTTTATACTTGACCAGTGCTTCTGGTAAACCGTTACTTGAAACCGGATAATCTATATTAATTCTTCTTAAGTTACCGCGAATTTTTGATCATTGATCCTTTTTCTACAATCTCGTCATTCTTCATCCAGCTCGTATTTGAGCTCGCGGGTCATCAGGCGCTGAAGCGCGACCTCGGGTGCGAGATCTTCATATAAAATATGATATGTCGCGTGGCAGATGGGCATCTCGACGCCGAGTTCCCGAGAAAGGTTGTAGACGGATTGGGAGGTTTTCACTCCCTCGGCCACCATGCGCATTTCGGCCAGAATGTCATTGAGCTTCATGCCGCGCCCTATCTTCTGACCGAGGGTGTGATTGCGGCTGAGCGTGCCGGTGCAGGTCAATATGAGATCGCCGATGCCGGCCAAGCCCGTGAAGGTGCGCGGTTTGGCTCCGAGTGCCACACCCAGCCGCCGAATCTCCGTCTGACCGCGCGTGATGAGGGCCGCCCTCGTGTTCAGCCCAAGACCGAGCCCGTCGATGACCCCGGTGGCGATGGCAATGACATTTTTCACCGCACCACCCAGTTCAACGCCAAGCACATCGTCGTTGGTGTATACCCTAAAAGAAGAAGTTGCAAATACATGCTGAACCAATGCGGCGACGGCGAGGTCCTTGGCGGCAACCGTGACGGCGGTGGGAAAGCCCATGGCGACTTCGCGTGCGAAACTGGGCCCCGAGAGCACCGCCAGTTGTTCTTGCGGAACATGCGGCAAGGCCTGATGCAGGACGCCGGTCATGGTCAGGTGGGTGGCGTTCTCGATTCCCTTGGAGGCGGTTACGATGATGGCCTCCCGGGGGATATGCTCCCGCATCTGCGCCATCGTCTCCCGCATCACATGCGACGGCACCACCACGAGCACCAGGTCTTTGCCGCCGCTGGCCACGGCCATGTCGGCCGTGAGCTTTATGGTGGATTCCAGATGAATACCCGGGAGAAATAATTTGTTTTCCCGCTCCCGTTCGATTTGGGCGATGACCTCGCTTTCATACGCCCACAGGTCTATGCCGTAGCCTTTAGCGGCCAGCAGGTTGGCCAAGGCCGTTCCCCAGCTGCCGGCGCCCACAACACCGATCTTCAGGTTATCAACTGCATTTTCTGACGGTTTCACGTGGGTCCACCTCACATCGAAAGGAGTTCGTCACTCGAATCCGCCTTGGAGCCGCTTAGTGCTTCGATATGCACACGGTAACGTATTTTGAGTATACCAGATCAGCGAATTCTCGAATCGATGGACTTAGTCTTCTTCTATCCGCGCCGCGCCGACCACCACTTCGCCTTCCTCGATATCGATGAGCTTGACTCCCTGGGTGTTGCGACTGATGACCGAAACACCGTTTACCGGAATCCGGATCAACTTACCGGCGTCGGTCATCAGCATCACGTTGTCATCTTCTTCGACCAGCAGCAGGGCCACGACTTTTCCGTTGCGCTCGCTGGTCTTTATCGTGATCACTCCCTTGCCGCCGCGCTTTTGAATGGGGTATTCGTCCACCGAGGTCCTTTTGCCGTAACCGTTCTCGGTCAGGGTGAACAGGGTCTGGCCGTGGCTCAGAACCGCCATCCCGACAATGCAGTCGCCTTTGGCCAGACGCATGCCCCTGACTCCCTGCGATGTGCGGCCCGAGGGTCGCACTTCGGCTTCGTGAAACCGGATCGATTTACCCATGGCCGATACCAGAAACACGTTATAGGTCCCGTCGGTCAGCCGTGCTTCGATCAGCTCGTCTCCGCTGAGCAGAGTAATGGCGATAATGCCGCCTGACCGGGGGCGACTGAATGCCATGAGGTCGGTTTTCTTAACCAGCCCGTTGCGGGTTGTCATCAGGATGTGGTTCCCGGGTTCAAAAGCCGCCACGGCCATCACGGTGGTCAACTTTTCATCCGGTGCCAGATTGAGCAGATTGATAACGGCTTTACCGCGGCTCGTGCGCCCGGCCTGGGGTATGTCGTACACCTTGCGCCAGTAAACCTTGCCCTGATTGGTAAAAAAGAGAAATGTGTGATGCGTCGAGGCCACAAACAGGTGTTCGACAAAATCTTCCTCCTTTGTACCCATGGCGGTCTTGCCCTTGCCGCCGCGCCGCTGAATGCGGTAGAGCGTGATCGGGTTGCGCTTGATGTAACCGTCTTTGGAGATAGTGACCACCATGTCCTCTTCGACGATCATGTCCTCGATGTTGATTTCCGTGGTGTCGTGAACGATTTCCGAACGGCGGACATCTGCAAACTCATTCTGGATTTCGACGATCTCCTCCTTGATGATGTCCAGAACCAGTCGCTCGTTGCTCAGGATCTCTTTGAAACGGGCGATGTCCTTGAGTACGGCTTCATATTCTTCCACGATCTTTTCTCGCTCGAGCCCGGTCAGGCGCTGCAGGCGCATGTCGAGGATCGCTTTGGCCTGAATGATCGTCAAGTCGAACCGATCTATCAACCGCGTCCGGGCTTCATCCGGCGACCGTGAGTTTCTGATCAGCGCCACCACCTCGTCCAGGTTGTCCAATGCCACCTTCAACCCTTGCAGTATGTGAGCTCGCTCCTCTGCCTTGCGCAGATCGAAGCGCGTGCGCCGCACGATGATTTCTTTGCGGTGGTATATGAACTGTTCGAGGGTTTCCTTCAAGGTCAGCAACTCGGGGCGCCCCTGGACCACGGCCAGAAAAATAATCCCGAAGCTGCTTTCGAGGCGCGTGTGTTTGTAAAGCTGGTTGATGATAACCCCGGCGATCTGATCTCTCTTCAATCCCAATGCAATACGCATTCCCTCACGGTCCGACTCGTCCCGGACATAGCGCAGCCCTTCGATCTGCTTGTTCTTGACGAGATCGGCAATCTGTTCGATCAGTCTGGCCTTGTTGACCTGGTACGGCAGCTCGGTGACGACGATCGTCTCGGACTGGGTGCGCTGATCTTTTTCGACAATGATTCGCCCCCGCATCCGGACGATACCGCGACCATTGCTGTAGGCGTCCTCGATGCCTTTGGTGCCGTAAATGATGCCGCCGGTCGGAAAATCAGGCCCCGGAATGAGCTTGATCAGGTCGTGCCATTCAAGCTGTGGATTATCGATCAGAGCCTTCGTGGCCTCGCAGACCTCGTTGAGATTGTGCGGTGGAACGTTTGTGGCCATCCCGACCGCTATTCCCGAAGACCCGTTGATCAACAGCGATGGAATCTTGGCCGGCATCACCGACGGTTCGGTCAGCGATTCGTCATAGTTGGGTACGAAGTCGACGGTTTCCTTGTCCAGGTCGGCCAACATTTCGTGCGCCAGGCGCGTCATCCGTATCTCGGTGTACCGCATGGCGGCCGGTGGATCGCCGTCGACCGATCCGAAGTTACCCTGTCCGTCGACCATCGGGTACCGTAGCGAAAAATCCTGAGCCATGCGCACAATGGTGTCGTAGACCGCCGTGTCGCCGTGAGGATGGTATTTACCGATGACATCACCGACGATACGCGCCGATTTCTTGTAGGCCTTGTTCCAGTCGTTTCTGAGCTCCCGCATGGCGAATAGCACGCGGCGGTGGACCGGCTTGAGTCCGTCACGCACGTCTGGCAGCGCCCGTCCGATAATGACGCTCATGGCATAATCGAGGTAGGATTTGCGCATCTCGCTTTCGATACTGACCATGGCCGATTTCTCAGTTGGTATCATTTACTCACCTTGTTTATTAGGTTGTGCCGGTTGAGCCCGTTGAGCCGGTTAGGCCCGTTGAGCCGGTTAGAGCGGTTTAGCTTATTGGTTTGGTTCACAGGATCATGGTTTAGGAACCGCTCAACCGGCCTAACGGGCTAAACCGGCTCAACGGGCTTAACTGGCTCAACGGCCCCTTATATCACGTTTTAGACGGTTCGACCAGATTCTGATAACTGGCGTGATAGATGTCCGTCAGGGTCAGAAAACCGGTGACCACCAGCGGTCCGAAAATGATTCCCAGGATGCCGAAAAGCTTCAGGCCGCCGATGATCGAGAGAAAAACCAAGAGGGTGTGCATCTGCACCCGCTGCCCTACTATACTTGGGTTTGAAAAAATATTCGGTCCCACCTGAGAGGAGAAGATAGAAAACGATGAAAAACACCCATAGAATCAGATTACGGGTATGGCGACTGTTCCGGCTTTCGTCCATGCAGCGACCCCGATTTTTCTATCGTTCGGTTCTATCGTCCGGCAGGAAAGAGAAGTGGTTGTCGAGATTCGCGATCAAATGGGAATCAAACCGGCCCCGGCAATTCGGCGTCGGTCCCTTTTCTGTATGACCGGATAATGTCGTAAGGAACATCACAATCGCCATGGCCGCCGCTCCATCCGTGGCAGTGGTATGGCCGTTGCGTTGGCGTAAACATTTAACTGTTGGCGTTCCACGATTTTGTATAGGATTTTGATCAGTTACCAATTTTGAGGAAAGCCATTTTCCAGCAAGTTCAAGGAAATCACGCTAAAAACGTAGCAGGTCAGCCGTAAAGCGCAGAGAGAACCTCGTGTGCATCGCCCAAGCGCTTCCGCAGACTTGAACCATCATCGGCCACGTATTGGTCGTGATTGAGGTCGAAATGGTGGTAAAGGGCCGTTTAGGAGCGGAAATTACTGACTATCGCGCTAAATAGGCCCCAACACCCAACATGAGGATGGTTTCATAAATAAAAATGGCCGTGAGGTCGTTGAAAATGGCATAGACAATGCCACCACCGATAATGGCCGGAACCCCGCAAAACACCAGGATGCCCAATTTTCTGGCTGCACTCATGCTTTCCCCTGTATTCACTGTCTATGATTGTCGATCTTTTAGGCCCGCGTCGAAATGTCCATATTTTCTTGGGGCTTATAGCAATAGAGCCCGGTCATGTAAAGGAAAAATTAGACAGAGAGGCGGCGGCCTCCTTATAACCTTTTCATTCAGCCGTTCTCGCGGCGTTAATGAGAACATGCTGCTGTTCAACGGCTGAATCGCGGCCGGCGTGTCGTTTTAACGCTCGACGATCATGGCCATCCCCATGCCGCCGCCGATGCACATGGTGATGAGACCCGTTTGGTAGCCCTTGCGCTTCATCTGGTTCATTGCGGTAACCATCTGACGAGTGCCGGTGCAACCGATCGGGTGTCCGAGCGAGATGCCGCTTCCCAGTTCGTTGGGTCGGTCATTTTCGATCCCGAGCTCGCGCATGCAGCCGATCGCCTGCGCAGCGAAGGCCTCATTCAACTCGATAGTATCGATATCACTCAACGTCATGCCGGTCATTTTCAACACCTTGCGCACCGCCGGCACCGGGCCGAGCCCCATGAAAGCCGGATCGACACCGCCCGCTGCGAAGCCTTTGATTCGGACAAGCGGTTCGAGGCCCAGCTCGGCAGCCTTCTCGGCGCTCATAAGCAGAACCGCTGCGGCAGCGTCGTTGATGCCGGAGGCGTTTCCGGCGGTGACAGTCCCGTCTTTCTTGAAAGCCGGCCGCAATTTCGCCATTTTTTCGATGTCCGTATCCATTGGACGCTCGTCCACCTCGAAAACGGTTTCGCCCTTGCGGGACTTGATCACCACCGGCACGATTTCCTGGCCGAACAGGCCTTCCTTCATGGCCTTGCGCGCCCGGTTGTGGCTGAGAACGCCCAGTTCATCCTGCTCCCTGCGGCTGATGTCATAAAGCGTAGCGATGTTTTCGGCCGTCAGTCCCATGTGATAACCGTAGAAAATTTCGAAGAGACCATCGAACACCATCAGATCGTGAATCTCGCCGCTGCCAGTCAATTCCATACGGTAACCCCAGCGGGCCTTTGGCAGCGCCATCGGCACCTGGCTCATGTTTTCCTGCCCTCCGGCAATGATCACCTCGGCCTGGCCGGTCATGATGGCGGAAGCGCCCAGAGCGATTGACTTGAGCCCGGAGCCACAGACCTTGTTGATGGTATACGCCGGAGTTTCCTTGGGTACCCCGGCCCGCACCATCGCCTGCCGGGCGGGATTCTGCCCCTGGCCGGCCTGCAGCACGTTGCCCATGATGACCTCATCGACGGTGACCGGCGCTGCGGCAGCATCCCAGTCTTGGGACTGTTTCTCCAGTTCAATCAAGCCCCTTCCTTTCAGCTTGTCGGGTGCGTCCGCCTCCATTTGACGCCCGGCAACCGGTCGTAACCCGGCCCGCTTGAGTGCATCTTTTATCACAAGCGCACCCAATTCGACCACCGGCACCGACTGCAAACTACCGCCGAAGGTACCGATCGCCGTCCTCGACCCACTGACAATAACCACTTCTTTCATTCCGGGAGCCTCCTTGTGTTGATTTTAAGTAATCAATTGATTATGTTATAAAATTAAATAAATGTAGTCGATTCGATTCTTATCACAACAAAACCTGACGGTCAATGGCGGCACTATGTGTCTGATCCTTTTTTCGCTTAATACCCAACCCGGTTTCCGGTTGATCCTGGCGGCCAACCGCGACGAATTCTATGCCCGCCCGACCCGGCCACTGTCGGTCTGGGCCGATGTCCCTGGAGTATACGGCGGCCGCGACCTTAAAGAAGGCGGTACGTGGCTCGGCATATCGCGGCGGGGACGGCTGGCGGCCCTGACCAACTACCGCGATCCGGCACACCAGCTACCGCAGGCGCCTTCACGGGGGCTGTTGATCAACGACTTTTTAACCGGCGACGCTCCACCCGCAGATTATCTCGAGCAGTTGCAGAAAACCGCTCTCCGCTTCAACGGCTTCAACCTGCTGGCGGGCGATCAAACGGGCCTCTGGTACTACTCCAACCGCGGCAAAGGGATCGTAAAGCTGCAGCCGGGGTTCTACGGTTTGAGCAACCACCTGATCGACACCGAATGGCCAAAAGTGTCACAGGGGAAAAAACGGTTGAAAGAGCTGTTGAATAGCAGGGGCGGGTGGGATACCGAGGACCTGTTCACCCTTTTGATGGACCGCACCGTCGCAGCGGATCGGGAGCTGCCGAACACCGGCGTGGGTCTCGAATGGGAACGCACTCTCTCACCGCTATTCATCACCAGTCCGAACTACGGGACCCGGTCGTCGACTGTGCTGCTGATCGAGACCTCGGGCAAGGTCACCCTCCTCGAACGATCCTTTGCGGCGGGAAATCCAGTCGGCGGCTCTGCCGGAGAGACCCGCAGCGAGAACTTCACTATTTCTCCGTCTTCTTCAACCGCTGCCAGTGAGCGAGCCGCTCCTTGATGATTTTTTCGTAGCCCCTGTCGGTCGGTCGATAGTATTGCCGCCCTTTGAGGGCATCGGGCAGATACTCCTGCGGCACATATGCCTCTGCATAATTGTGGGCGTACCGATAGCCCTCGGCGTAGCCAAGATCCTGCATGAGCCGCGTGGGGGCGTTGCGGATCTGTAAAGGCACCGGTTGAGATCCGGTGGCCGCGATATCGGACACCACCGCCTGGTAGGCCGTATACAGGCTGTTGCTCTTGGGAGCCGTCGCGAGATAGACCGCTGCCTGGGCCAGAGCCAGGTCCCCTTCCGGTCGACCGATAAACTTGAATGCTTCCATGGCGTCGATCGCCACACCGAGAGCCCGCGGATCGGCGTTGCCGACGTCCTCGGATGCAAACCGGACCATCCGGCGGGCAATGTACAAAGGATCCTCACCTGCCCGCAGCATGCGGCCGAGCCAGTAAAGGGCGGCATCCGGGTCGCTGCCGCGCAAACTCTTGTGGAGAGCCGAAATCAGGTTGTAATGTTCTTCACCGGTCTTGTCGTAAAGCAGTGCTTTTTTCTGCAGGGCCGCTTCGACCTCGGTGAGTGAGATCCGCCGCGGTCCGGGGCACGAATCGGTTTCTTCTGATCCGCGCATGACTGCCGCAACGATTTCGAGGCCGTTGAGGGCCGTGCGGGCATCCCCGTCGGCAATGCCCTTCAGGTGCGCCAGTGCTTCCGGCGCCAGTTCGATCCCGAGATTTCCAAGACCGCGCTCCTTGTCGTCCATGGCCGTCGCCAATATGACACCAATCTCAGCCTCGCTTAACATATTGAGTGTCAGCACGCGGCAGCGTGACAACAGGGGGGCAATCACTTCAAAAGATGGATTTTCGGTCGTGGCGCCAATTAGGGTGATCAGCCCGCTTTCGACGTGATGCAGAAAAGCGTCCTGTTGGGCCTTGTTGAAGCGGTGGATTTCATCCACGAACAAAATGGTCTTCTTGCGGCGCAGGCTTAGCTGTTGCCGGGCATCGTCGATGACCGCCCGAATGTCTTTGACACCCGAGAGCACTGCCGAAAAGTGAGCAAAATGAGAGCGGGTCTCACCCGCGATGATACGGGCCAGGGTGGTTTTACCGCAACCCGGCGGACCCCACAGGATCATGGAGAAGATCTGGTCCTTTTCGACAGCCAGACGGATCACGGCCCCCTCGCCGACCAGGTGTCGCTGCCCGACGAATTCGGAAAGGGTACGCGGCCGCATACGCTCTGCCAAGGGGCGCGAAGAATCCAGGGTTTTGCGGGCTTGATACTCGAATAAATCGGTCATGGGAAAAACTCGATACTAAAACCTAACACTTAAAACTATAAAACTAACTTTTTGATTTATTTAGGCCTTTGCCCCGGAAATCGTCGTCTTTCACGCTTTCGAAAAAAAAGGCGCACGGGCGTTTTGTCGAGGCCGGTCTCATGGCGCACACGGTTGACCAGATAGCGCTGGTAGGAGAAATGGACGGCTTCCGGGTAATTCACGAAACACACGATCGTGGGCGGCTTGGTGGCTATCTGGGTGGCGTAGAAAAATTTGATGCGCCGACCGCGGTGCAAGGACGGCGTGTTCTGCTCGATGGCCATCTCGAAGACTTTGTTCAAGCGACCGGTCCCGACCCGGGTGCTGTATTGGCGGTAGACCTCGTCTACCAGTTTGAAAATTTTTGGCACGCGCTGCCCGGTCAATGCCGAAACGGAGAGCGCCGGCGCGAAGCCGAGAAATTTGGCCTGCTCCTTTAGTTCTTGGCTGAAACGCCGCAACGTGTTGCGGTCCTTCTCCACCAGATCCCATTTGTTTAAGAGGAAGACGCAGCCACAGCCTCGCTCGTGGGCATAACCGGCGATGGTGATGTCCTGTTCCGTGATCCCTTCCGATGCGTCGATGATGACCAGGGCCACATCACAGCGGTCCAGGCTGCGGAGGGACTTTATGATCGAGAACTTCTCGAGTTTGCGCGACACCTTGCCCTTGCGCCGTATACCAGCCGTATCGATGAGCAGGTAGGACTTCTGGTTGACCCGGTGCAGGGTGTCGATGGCGTCCCGGGTGGTGCCGGGCATAATGCTGACCAGCAGGCGCTCCTCGCCCAGGATACAGTTGATAAGGGATGATTTACCGACATTCGGCCGCCCCACGACCGCCAGACGAACGACCTCGCTGTCGGCCAACGCGTCCGACCTCGGCTGGAAGTTCGCCAGCACAGGCACCAGGTCGTCGAGCAGATCGGTCAGGCCGTAGCGGTGTTCGGCCGAGAGCGGATAAAGCTTTTCGATGCCGAGGCCGTAAAAATCCGACATCTGAATTTCGTTCTCCGGCCCATCGATTTTATTGACGGCGTAAAATACGGGTTTAGAGACCGGCCGCAGCAGGTCGACGATTTCCCGATCGTAAGGCGATAGACCCTGCCGTCCATCCATCATGAAGATGATGACCTCGGCATCGTCGATGGCCAGGTGCACCTGAGCGGCGATTTGCAACGCCAGGTCGTCTGCACCGGCAAAACCGCCGGTGTCGACCAGGATGAATTCGGTATCATCCCACTGCGCTTCACCGAAGTGCCGATCACGGGTCAGACCCGGGGAATTCGACACCAGGGCGTCCCGGGTGTGCGTTACGCGGTTGAAAAAGGTGGATTTCCCCACGTTGGGGCGTCCGACAATGGCGACAATCGGTTTCATTTCGTACAGGCCGACTCCGATCCGAAAGTGGTAAAGCGGGGCGATTGTACTCTGCCGCACCTACACGGTCAATGCAGAATCTGGCTGAGAAAGAGTTTGGTACGATCGTGCTGCGGGTTGTCGAAAAATTCATCAGGCGTGTTGGCTTCCACGATCTGGCCGTAGTCCATGAAAAGGACCCGGTGCGCGACGCTCTTTGCAAAACCCATTTCATGCGTCACTACGAGCATTGTCATTCCTTCCCGGGCCAGATCTATCATGACATCCAGAACCTCCTTGATCATTTCCGGATCGAGGGCGGAGGTGGGCTCATCGAACAGCATCACTTTGGGTGCCATGCACAGGCTGCGGGCGATGGCCACCCGCTGCTGCTGTCCCCCGGAAAGCTGGCCGGGATATTTCTTGGCCTGTTCGGCAATTTGAACCTTTTCGAGGTAGTGCATCGCCGCATCCTCGGCTTCTTTGCGGGGGACCTTGCGCACCCACATCGGGCCGAGCGTCAGGTTGTCGAGAATCGTCAGGTGGGGAAACAGGTTGAAGTGTTGAAAGACCATCCCGACTTCGGCGCGTATCTTCTCGATATTTTTGACGTTATTTGTCAGCTCGATTCCATCGACGATAATCCGGCCCTTTTGGTGCTCCTCGAGACGATTGATACACCGGATCAGCGTTGATTTACCCGAACCCGAGGGACCGCAGATGACGATGCGCTCTTTTCGGGCGACCTTCAGGGTGATGTTCTGCAGAACGTGGAACTCACCGAACCACTTGTGCATGTCGATGATTTCGATGATGGCGTCATCGGCCGGTGCCTGATCGGTTTGGTTTGGGGAGACCTGATTCATGTATCGTCTTTTCCTGTTATGATATCGGTAGAATACGGATAGTTTATCAACGCCCCGTATCCAAAACACGCTCCAGTTTGCGGCTGAAATTGGACATGTAAAAACAACAGATAAAATAAATCAAGGCGAGGAAAATGTAAGCTTCGGCGGAGTATCCCATCCAGCGCGGGTCACCCAAAACAGACTGGGTCGTTTTCAGCAGGTCGTACAGGGCGATGATCACCACCAGCGAGGTGTCTTTGAAGGCCGAAATCAATATACTGACCGAGGGCGGAATGACGATCTTGAGCGCCTGAGGTAAAATGATCAAGCGCATGGTTTGGTGGTATTTTAACCCCAGAGATTCTGCGGCCTCGTATTGGCCCCGGGACATGCCCTGCAATCCGCCGCGCACCACTTCGGCAATATAGGCGGCGGTAAACAAGATAATGGCCGCCTGGGCCCGCAGGATCTTGTTGACCGTGACGCCTTCCGGTAAGAACAGAGGAAAAACCACCGAAGACATGAAAAGCAGGCTGATCAGTGGGACCCCCCGAATCAGCTCGATATAGACGACGCACAGACTTTTGACAGCCGGCATGTTGGACTGCCGGCCCAGCGCGAGCACGATGCCGAGCGGATACGCGGCCGTCAAGCCGAAGACCGCCAGAAGAAGCGTCAACGGCAGGCCGCCCCATTTGGTGCTCTCCACCGGCGTCAGCCCGAAAATACCGCCCCGCATGAGCACGCCCATGCCGACCAGGCCGGCAAGCCAGATATAGATCAAGCGCTTCTTCCAGTTGCGGCGATACTGGCTGTAAACCAGCAGACCCACCAGCACGACAATGGCGATGGCCGGTCGCCATTGTTCGCTGTAAGTATAAAAACCAAACGTGATGAAGCGGATATTGGCCGGTATGACAGACCAGCAGGCGCCGTCGACCGCCTGGCACTCTTCGCCGGTCGAGGTCCACAAGCTGTCGATAAAGGCCCAACGGATAAACGGCGGAATGATTTCCCAGAGGACATACAGAGTCACCAGCGTCAACAAGGAATTGTACCAGGTGCTGAAGAGATTGTCCCGCAGCCAGCCTACGACGCCGATATGGGTCCGCGGCGGTTTGACCGCCTCGACCGATGATGTCTGCAAGCGCTCGTAATCCATTGTCCGCTTATCGCTCCACGAGTTTTATTTTCTTGTTGTACCAGTTCATGAAGGCCGAGGTCGTCAGGCTGAAAATGAGATAAATCGTCATGATCAGCGCCACGCCCTCGATCGCCTGGCCCGTCTGGTTGATGGTAGTCCCTGAAACCGAAACGAATTCGGGGTAGCCGATCGCCACCGCCAGAGAGCTGTTTTTCGTCAAGTTGAGCATCTGACTGGTCAACGGCGGGATAATGACCCGCAGGGCCTGGGGTAGAATGACCTGGTTCAAGATCTGACCCGGCTTCAGTCCGATGGAAGCGGCGGCCTCTGTCTGACCTTTGCTGACCGACTGAATTCCGGCGCGAACAACCTCGGCCACGAAGGCCGCCGTGTAGAGCACGAGTCCCAGTAGAACGGCGGTGAATTCAGGACTGACAGTGATGCCGCCCTGAAAGTTGAATCCTCTCAAGACCGGCATGTCCATCGCGGTCGGCGCTCCCGCGGCCCACCACGTTAACACCGGCAGACCGATCAGAATCCCGACGGCCGATCTAAAAACCGGGAATATCCGGCCGGTTTCATCCTGGCGTTTACGGGCCCATCGCCGCATCAGATAAACCGCGAGACAACCGATCAGAAAAGCCACTGCCATGTATTTGAACGCAGGATGGGCCGCCGGGATGCCGAAGATCAATCCCCGGTTGCATAAAAACACCCCTTTGAAGAATTTGAGGGCCTGCTTCGGCTGTGGCAGGCTTACATAGAAAAAGGCATACCAGAAGAACAGCTGCAGCAGGATCGGGATGTCCTGAAAGAACTCGATGTAAATCCCAGCCATCTTGGACAACAGCCAGTTGGTGGAGAGCCGGGCGATACCGATGAACGTCCCCAAAATGATGGTGAACGTTATGCCGATGAAGGAAACCAGCAAGGTGTTGAGCGCACCGACGAGAAGGGCCCTGAAATAGGTGTCGGCCGCGGAGTAGGAAATGAGAGATTCCCCGATTTCAAACGACGACTGTTTTTCCAGAAAACCAAACCCGGTGGCAATGTCCTGCCTTTCAAGGTTGTCCAGCGTGTTGGTCACCAGGTAATAGCCCAACAGCCCCACCATTGCCAAAACCCCGACCTGGAAAAAAACCGCCCGAATCTTGGGGTCATACCAAAGGGGTGCTTTTGACGGTGTCACGGTCCCGGTATGAGATGTTTCGTCCTGCGGCATCGGCTTAAAAAGCGGAAATGGTTGCGAGCCGTCGATCCGCCGTTAAAAAATACGGCGGATCGACGGCTCGGTCGATTGCTGGAATGGACTTACTTAAACGGCGGGGTGTACATGATTCCGCCCTTGGTCCACAGGGCATTCAAACCGCGTTCGAGCTTCAGCGGCGTGTTGACGCCCACATTGCGTTCGAAAACCTCGGCGTAGTTACCGACCATCTTGACGATGTTGTAGGCCCATTTTTCGTCCAACCCCAAGGCCTCGCCGTTGCCCGGGTTCACGCCCAGGAAGCGTTGAATCTGGGGGTTGTTGCTCTTCAGCATGTCGTCCACGTTCTTGGAGGAAATGCCGAGATACTCGGCTTCGATCATGGCCATCGTGGCGAAGTTAACGATATCGAACCATTGATCGTCGCCATGCCGAACGGCCGGCGCCAGCGGTTCACGCGAAATGATTTCCGGCAGGATGACATAGTCGTCGGGATTGGGCGCCACGGCACGGGTTCCGGCCAGTTGGGAGGCATCGGAGGTCAGGCTGTCACAGCGACCGGCGAAAAAGGCTTTGGCCAGTTCCGGGGTGCTTTCGATTACCACCGGCTTCATGGTCATCTTGTTGGCCCGGAAAAAATCGGCGACATTCAGCTCGGTAGTGGTGCCGGGCAAAACACAGACCGTCGCACCATCCAGCTCCTTGGCGCTCTTCACCCCGAGTTTCTTCGGCACCAGGAACCCCTGGCCATCATAGTAGTTGACATGCGCAAAGTTCAGCCCCAAAGAGGATTCTCTGGTGAGGGTCTGGGTCGCATTGCGTGTGAGGACGTCGATTTCACCTGACTGCAGGGCCGTAAACCGGGTTTTGGCCGTCAGAGGGATAAACTTGATTTTGTCCGGAGAACCAAAAACCGCCACGGAAATCGCCCGGGCCGTGTCGACATCCAGCCCGCCCCAGACGCCTTTTTCATCGGGCTTGGAAAATCCAAATAGACCCTCGTTGACACCGACCGAAATGAAGCCCTTGGCCTTGACATCGGCAAGTGTCCCCGCAGTAACGAGACCTGCACATAGAAAGATTGCAACGATTGCGGCCACTGCACTAAATTTGAGTCTTTTCATCTTCTTCCCTCCATTTTAGATTGTGTCGGACCGTTTGTCTTCGACATTCGCAAAAGGCGATCATCGATGCCCAAACATCCCGATAACCGGGAACGTCAACCAGTGTATTTATAACCCACTGATATGGCCCCAGACAGAAAAACATATCATTATCTATACGAATCCATCAAAACAGGTCAACAACAAAATGGTTTCGGAATCAGTTTGAAAACACTTGATTTACATTGCGATACCGATGTTGGTCGTGGATGCAAAAATTTAACACGAAAATAGAATTTTCATGCACCGTAGCGGCCCAGGGCCATGAGCGTTTAGGTTAAAAGTCGAAATCTTCTGCCCGAATGGGTTGACAAAACGATTAGGTTGATGTAAACGGGCCGAAACAGCACCTTGTGCATGCGGATAAGCGACTCTCACGCTTGGAAGAGGAATGAATACGGTGACAAAATTCCGTTCAGCAACACCTACGAAAATTGACATCGAACCCTGGTCGGAACGCTCGCCCGTTGATCGTCGCAAAGGTTCCTCGGACCGCCGAGGGCGACAGACGATTTCATCCGGCCGAATATTTACCGGCCGTGACCGCAGAAAAAATAACGAACGACGTTATCCGGCCGAACGCCGGGACGGCTGGCTGCGCATCAACTGCTGGCAAAGCGTTTCCGTTTTTGACCAATAAAATCTGTGGCTGGTATTTTCAGCATTGACCGCTTGCTGAAGGCAGGGCACGTTCCCTGCCTTTTTTATTTTGGGCGCCCGATATAGCCGCCCTTAAAGGGGGTGACTTGATGAACCCCTTCCGTTATTGAGGGGAATCTCGCCGCTGTCCCGAGATGCCCAGGAATCAATCGCGTGAGAAGGGGTGTCTGAAATGGGGGATTTGTAGATCTAAAAAGTTCGAACGACAATAGCGCCTTGGGCAGGGCAACCACCGTCAAAGGGTTCCAATGTTGTTCGCCATCCGGCCGGCAGCAACGATTCCCGCAAAAACCCGATTTTGGCAGTTTGAGGCGTGCGAAGAAAAATCATACCCGGATTAAACGGTTGTTTTTTCGACCTAATAGTCGTAGTGGAACGACTTGGTTTTGATCCGCCGCCCGAGTTTTCCGTTGAGGCCGCGGCGCACATTTTCTTGCAGCGCCTTTGATTTGGTGTGGATTAATGTATAACCGTATTTTATATTTTTTTCAATGAGATCTGTTCGGTTTCTAAAGTTTGACTTTAGCTTGAAGCCATTGGCCGTCATCTTGCGAAAGAGATTTATCTCCTTCCCGATCACCTTATTTCTTTTCTTTTTGACGGCGTCGAGAAAAACCCTGCGTTCAGGACGGCAGTCGGCGTAGGTGACGACCTTGCCCATGTGTCCGAGTAGATGACCGTCGCTGCCGCCGGTGATGGCCTTGTCGAGATTGAAACCCAGCAGCGCGCATTTGAGGTTCTGCTTCTTCAGATTGCCTGAATTGATCACCTCCACCCCGTCGACCATTTTAAACAGTTCCTGACGCCGCGCCTCAGTAAAATAGGTGTTGCACACACCGGTGTACACCGCGCAGCTGGGATGAGGAAAAATGACGACCGACCAGTAATTGCGGGCGCGCGTGATGATCTCTTCCATCCTCAGGGTCGTCGAGCTCATGATGTCATTGCCCATGAATGGTTGGACATCGTGGTCGTAAAACTGCTGCAGGCTCTTGATGTCGTAAAAGTAGACAATAATGTGGGCACCTTCCAGAGAAGTAACTTCGATGCCGGGAATGCTGAGAATATCCTTGTAGGCATCGATTTCGACCGCGCCGTCGACGGCATTGTGATCGGTGATGGCAATACCGATGTTCAACTCCCTGGCATAATGGGCGATTTCTTCGATTGAATTCGACCCATCGGAATGTCGACTGTGGAAATGAAGATCCACGACCGCGTATTTTTTCGTCATCTCCGCAAGGTCCGGTTTTTCAAAACGGATTCTCTGGGTATTGTCGCAAGCAGCATAGGTCATCAGGATCGGTCCCTTTCGATGAGGTTCAACGTGCGGGATTTACTCGCAATAAGCAAGCAGGCGGTAAGGGCGGACATATTCATAAACGGTTGATATTTTACAGCAAATCGCTTTCATTTGTCAAATGTTGTTTTGTGCCGACGGCGGTTATCGGTGAACATGAAGATGGAGCCGGGTGGCCGGAATTTAAAATGGTTGCAAATTGGATTCTTGACGCAACCCGTGAAGGTTGTTATAAATAACGATCGCCATCGAACCCAATTCAGACGTAAGTTGACCCGCCACCGGTTATTTAGATGACAGCGAAAAACGGCTCAAACGACCCGGTCGAAGCCATTGGAAAGAAGATCGTAGAAAAAAACGGCCGCTACCGCATGACGCGGCAACGTGAAGTGATTCTTGAAGAAATCCGAACCGCCAAAGCCCATCCCAGCGCCGACGAAGTCTACGAGATGGTCCGCAAACGACTGCCCCGCATCAGTCTCGGCACGGTTTATCGCAACCTCGATATTTTATCCGAGCTGGGTGAAATACAAAAGCTCGAATTCGGCGGCGATATCAAACGGTTCGACTGGAACCCGAAAAAACATTACCATATCCGCTGCCTGAATTGCGGGCGTGTGGATAACGCGCCGGTTGCCCCGCTGAAACAAATCGAGGACGAACTCTACGGCGCCACCGTCTACACCATTTTCGGCCACCGGCTGGTCTTCGAAGGTCTCTGCCCGCGGTGCACCCGCGAGGCCGAAGCTTCCGGAAAGGACCTTTCGAATCCGCAGTGAGTCCTATGATTCTGCCAGGCGCTTTTTCGACTGCGCAATGATGTCGACAAGCTGGCTGACTTTGGACGCCGGTTTAGTGCAGGTAAGGCGGTCGAACTCCTCGGGTGCCAGTGTATCCTTTAGGTAGCGCAACACGTCGAAGGTCTCCCACCAGCAGTCGATAATCTTTCCGCAGGGCCGGCTATCCGCTTCGCAGGCCTTGCAGTAGAAAAAGGCGACGGGGCCCCCCAAGCGGGGGCACCGTCGGACAAGTTGTTTCTCAGTTTCTTTCATAGAGAGTCGATCGCCGATCCTTTGCTACCGGCTCTTGAGGTGCTGCGGTTTGGGATAGTTGGCCATAATGCTGGTATATTTCTCTTTTTCCGCATCGCTGAGCGCGAAGTCCTTGAGCTCTCCCGAAAAATATTTGTCGTACGAACCCAGATCGATCAACCCGTGTCCGCTCCAGTTGCATAGGATCACTTTTTCCTTGCCCTCTTCCTTGGCTTTTTTAGCTTCGTCGACCAGACAGGCCAAAGCGTGATTGGTTTCCGGCGCGGGGATTATTCCTTCGGTTCGGGCAAACAGAACACCGGCTTCAAAGGCAGCCAGCTGTTCGACCGCTTTGGGTTCCAGCATACCTTCGTCGACCAATTGGCTCACCGTGGGCGCCATCCCGTGATAGCGCAGACCGCCGGCATGAATCGGAGCGGGCACAAAGGTGTGTCCGAGGCTGTGCATGGGCAGCAGCGGCGTATAACCGGCGGTGTCGCCGTGATCGTAGGCAAAGGGCGCCCGTGTCAATGTCGGACAGGCGGCCGGCTCGACCGGGTAGATAGCAACGTCTTTGCCGTTGAGCTTATCGTAAACGAAGGGATAGGCGATGCCGGCGAAATTGCTGCCCCCGCCGGCGCAGGCGATGACGATATTCGGATACTCACCGATCTTTTCAAGCTGTTTCTTGGCTTCCAGGCCGATAATGGTCTGGTGGAGCATCACGTGGTTCAAGACGCTCCCCAGGGAATACCGAGTCTGGCCGGAAGTATCGCTGACGGCCGCTTCGACCGCTTCGCTGATCGCGATTCCAAGGCTACCGGGCGTGTCCGGGTTTTTCTCGAGAATGTCCCGGCCGGCCTTGGTTGTAGTGCTCGGACTGGCGACGCATTCCGCTCCCCAGGCAGTCATCATCGATTTACGGTAGGGTTTCTGATCGAAGCTGACACGAACCATGAACACTTTGCAGGTAAGGCCGAACTGGGAACAGGCAAATGCCAGGGCGCTGCCCCATTGGCCGGCACCGGTCTCCGTGGTCAGGCGTTTGATGCCGAAGACCTTGTTGTAGTAAGCTTGAGGAACGGCGGTGTTGGGTTTGTGACTACCGGGAGGGCTGACGCCTTCATTTTTATAATAGATGCGGGCCGGTGTGTCCAGGGCCTTTTCCAGAGCATAGGCACGGACCAGCGGAGACGGGCGCCAGATGCGGTAGACACCGAGCACCTCGTCGGGAATGTCGATCCAACGCTGAGAACTCACTTCCTGCTCGATCAGGTTCATGGGAAAAACCGGAGCGAGTTGGTCCGGGCTGACCGGGTTGCCGTCCGGACCGAGCGGCGGGTTCATTTTTATGTCCGCCAGAATATTGTACCACTGTCTCGGCATCTCGTCTTCAGAGAGCAGAACCTTCTTGATTTCCATTTCGCCTTCCTCCTTATCAATGCTGGATCAATATCAAACCGATGAAGTCCACCGACCAACTGCAGCACATATTTGAAACATCACGCTCATCAATAGACTGAAAAGACATCGCTTTTCGGCAATTTATCCCGCTTTTAGGGTGGATGGGCCGATTAGTCAAGTGATTTGTGCCGGAGGAAAGTCGTTTGGAGGCGTTTCAAAATCCGACTGTCAGCGGCCTGTTCGATGTCGTCGAGGGCAAAGTCGATTACCGCCTCGAGCAGCGCCGACTTGTTTTCAACCGGCCTTCCCTGCAGCTTCAATTCGTAAAAATTGCGGTTGAATCGTTCCAGGATTCTATTCGACAGGTAAAACCCGGCCTTGCGCTTTTCCGCTGCAGCCCCTTTACCGGCAGCGACGGGACGCAGTTTCTGTCCGTCTCCGATGGCGGCATTGACGGGATCGAATGGATTTTCCTCAAAAAAATCAGGCGATTTTTTGGTCTTTTTGGCCATCGTGCTGTACCCTCCATAGCAGTTTGCCGTAGTCCTCAGCGCTGCCCGCGCTGTTCCGATACTCAAAAATCGTCCTGCCCCTCACCGCTGCCTCCGACAACCGTACATTGTAACGGATCGGATCGCAGATCTGCTTGTGGAACAGCCGCCGGAGTTGGCGCAGGATATCAGAACTGTGGTGCGTGCGCTGATCGAACATGGTCGGCAGAATGTATTTCAGCTGCAGTTCCTGGTTCAACCGCTGGGCGGACATCAGATATCCGAAAAATGTTTTCAGGCCTTCCAGGGCGGGGCCCTGGAGGGCGACCGGACAGAGCACTTCCGATACCGCCATCAGAATGTTGACGCTCAAGACGTCCCAACCCGGTGAGCAGTCGAAGATGAGATAGTCAAGGACGCCATCCTTGGGCACCAAGGCGTTCGCCAAAACCCCCTGACGCACCGTTCTGGGTTGTTCACCGAGCCAGTGCTTCAATTCCACCAATTTAATACCGCCGCCAAGCAGCCAGAGGTTCTTGCGGCAGAGGCACAGGGTATCCTTTCTTGAGACCGACTGTCCGGTTTCATCGCAGCCGGTAATAAACTCATAAAGCCCGAAACGCGGACTGACACCTAAAAATTTTGCCGCCTGCCCCTGGGTGTCGCCGTCAACCAGCAATACCTTGAAACCCTCACGGGCAAGCCCGAAGGCCAAATTGACGGCGGTCGTCGTTTTGCCGACACCGCCTTTGGCCATAGCCACGGCAATCTTGCGCATATGCGATTCCTTGGTTATTCAGTTATATTCTTTTCTTGCATTCTTCTATTATAAGAATCTTTCAACACAATCAACCTGTTTTTGAGCCGCGTCCATGCCTCCCCCCATTTTCAGCGTTGTGACGATCGCGTCTTGACTTTTTCGTTGCGACGTTTCATGTTAGCATGCGATAAAATGATAACACTTTGTCGCAGGAGAGTGCCATGCTGACCCTCGCAGAGCTTAAAAAAGACAGGGACCTGATTGACGAAATCAACTGGGATATGACACCGGAGGAAGCGGTCCGGTTATATCTGGAGTGGGGCAACAACTGGGCCCGTGGGGACGGATACGTGATTCGATCGAAAAACGATTTCACAAACTATTTCGTCGTCAATTGCTGGTCCAAGCCCTACCACATCTATTTGATCCGCCGAAATTCCGAGGAAGCGACCGAGTTGGCCCAATTCGAACTGCCGCAGCGGTTCCAGAAACCGGTCTGCGAACTCAAAGGCGTCTATGCGCTTGAAGGCGACCTGAAAAAATGGTTGAAGGAGGAACTGGGGGTCAAGTAAGCGGCATGGCTCCCTCTTGCCTCTTCCCACATATCTCGACAGACAAAGGCCCTAATCTTCTTTCGAGCTTCTGGTTCCACCATGCATAAAATCGTGACCATTGGCGGCGGCAGCGGTCAATACGCGCTGCTGGCGGGTCTCAGGGATCTTGAATCACTCGACATCACCGCAATCGTTTCCATGGTTGACAGCGGCGGCAGCACGGGGCGTCTGCGAGACGAACTGGGCATTCTTCCACCTGGCGACGCACTGAAGTGCATCCTGGCCTTATCGCCTCACCGCGACATCGCCCGCACCATCTTCCTGAAACGCTTCACCGCCGACCGGCGTCTGGCCGGCCACAATGCCGGAAACATGCTGATAACGATGCTGTCACGCTACACGGGCAGTTTTCCTTCCGGTATCCAGGCCCTGGCCGAAATTCTGGATGTTCGCGGCCGTATCCTGCCTGTTACCATCGACAAGGCGACCCTCGTGGCGGAGTTGACCGACGGCACACGCATCTATGGTGAAACCGCCATCGACATGCCGCGCGGCACACAGCGTGAAAAAATCCATGACGTTTTTCTCGTTCCGCATCACAGCGATACCATCAACGTCTATCCGCCGGTTCTGAAGGCGATTCGACAGGCCGATATCATCGTGATCGGTCCCGGCGATCTGTTCACCAGTATCGTTCCAAGCCTGATCGTGCGGGGCGTCAAAGAGGGCCTGCAGAAAACCAAGGCGCCGGTCCTGTTCGTCCTTAACATCATGACGAAGTACGGTGAAACCCATCAGTTTACCGGCCGCGATTTCGTCAAGACGCTCGAAGAGGCGATTGAAAGGCCGCTGAATGGTATTATTTACAACAACTGCAAGCCAGGCGCGGAACTGCTGCTGCGCTACCACGAACAGAAAGCGGAGTTTGTCGAACTCGACAACTGGGACGGCTGGTGGGATGAGCGGAAGATTTATGCGCTCGATTTGCTGGAAAGCACGGCCGGCATCGTGCGCCATGACTCGCGCAAGCTCGCGGCACTGATAAAGGACCTCATCACTGCACCTTAATCAGGGGCTCATACCAAAGCGCAGCCATTTGAAATCGTTCTGCACCTCCGCAGCAACATTTTTGCCGACTCTCCCCATGAACACGTTCTCCGGCTTGAGACAGATGTTCGGCTCATTGGTCTGATACTCCACGAACCTGAACGGCTCGAAGAGTCTGATCAGCATACGGCGATACTGTTGCGCCGTTTTTTTCGAGCCATCCAGATCCCAGGTCCAGGAATACCCGACCATATACACGATCTTGTCTTCCACAAATGGGTGGTGCAGCAACATCGAGAGGATGCCTTTGGCCAGGCCTTGGGAGCGCCAGACGCGGCAGGTCTCGATTGCCTTGACCTCCATCATGATCTGCGGCTCGAGTTCGGCCCAGCGCTCTCCCGCTTCCGGATAGGCCAGCACCCCGAATCCGACGATTAAGTTGCCGTCCGTCAGTGCCAGGGTGACGTTGGTGTCGGGCTGGTCGGCATTGTCTTCCAAGCTCTGCCGCCGGGTGTAGAGAGACCGGTATTGGGCGTGGCTGCTGAACTGCGGGTTGAACATGGTCTTCCGAATTTCTTCGGAACTGCAGAAAGAACGGATGGTCACGGCACCCATGGGCGCGGTGAGCTGAATCTCTTCTTGCCGTGGATCTTGCATAAACTCTCGTTTCTGAGCTTTCAGCTAATTTATATAATAATTCTTAGCGGAAATTTGGACTCTTCAGGACCGGAAGCTGTGATCGAAACTTGAAACTGGAAACTGGGGGAAAAAACCGAACTGAGCCGAATCCAAGTTTCCAGTTTCAAGTATCAAGTTTCTATTTGTGGGTTTTATTTTATTTTCGCATTAAAAGTCACCCCAGTTCCGATGCAACCGCTTGATCATGATCTGCAGGTCGTAGCGGGTCCCCCGCGGGCTCTTCACATACTCCGGTAGGACCGCCACCTTGAAAAAATCGAGCTTGCGGGCGGCCTCGATCGCCGCGTCCTCGATGCCGACCACGAAATCGGCCCGTATATCGTCCAATCCCTGGTCCATGCCCAGTTGAATGAGGTCGAGCAGAATCCAGGTGCCCAGACGTTTGTGCCGGAGCTCCGGCATAACCGCGATCCTCAGTCTACCGACATGACGGGTGCAGCCATACCCCCGCATCAGCAGGCTGGCGTGGGCCACGACGCGATCACCGACGAGTGCCACCATCGATATGACGTTCCCCTTGCCGATGGCCGCGATCATGCGGTGGACGACATCCGGATTCACCACATCGTGGCGCATGAACCAGCGGTCCTTTTCAGGAAGTGCGGCGTACAATTCCCTCAATTTCGGTTCGTCCTGTTTTTCGAGTGGGCGGATGATCGCCTCCGTTTTGTCTTTGAGCACGACTTCTTTCGGATAACGCACCGGGTCAACCTCCTTCTAAGAATGAGATAGCGCAACCGTAGACCAACTCCATCTACAAAGCCCGCGGCCGTCTGTCAAGCCTACCGAAGTGCCGCTCACGGTTTGCGGTGAACCTTGACACGAAGCCGGGTGACCGGAGTTAAACGCTCATGGCCCTGGACCGCCACGGTGCCTGAAAATGACGCGCCGGAGTCCGGATGAGGTGATACTTTTTTTCTTGACTTGTTGTGAACGTAGCTAATATATAGCTATAAAATAACGTTCTCATATCAATTGAACGCCGTTTAGACAGTTAATGTGGTATCATACCGATAATATTGGCAATACTCATACCTTAAAAAGGAGATGCGCCATGGCCGATTTAAACTGGTTACCGCGGGAGTCCGGCAGCAAAGACCATTTTCTCTGGGGCGATGAACATTTTTCAAATGAAGCGCCCGGCATCATGTTTGAAAAAAAACCGATTCGCGACCCCCAGGGCAACCCGGTCGACGGCATCCACTCGGCCTGGATCATCCTCAACAACCCCAAGCAGTACAACTCGTATACCACTGAGATGGTCAAGGGCGTGATCGCCGGTTTCCAACGCGCATCGGCCGATCATTCGGTTGTGGCCGCCATATTTACCGCGATCGGCGACAAGGCCTTCTGCACCGGAGGCAATACCAAAGAATATGCCGAGTACTATGCCGGTCGCCCCAACGAATATGGCGCTTACATGGACCTGTTCAACGCAATGGTCGACAGCATCCTCACTTGCAAGAAACCAACCATCTGCAGGGTCAACGGCATGCGTGTGGCGGGCGGACAGGAAATCGGCATGGCTTGCGACACGACCCTGGCCAGTGACCTTGCCATTTTCGGTCAGGCCGGTCCGCGTCATGGTTCCGCGCCGGACGGTGGCAGCAGTGATTTTCTGCCCTGGATGCTGCCCATGGAGCTGGCCATGTGGAATTGCGTTTCCTGCGAAATGTGGAGCGCCTACAAGATGCAGCGCCTGGGCCTGGTCTCCAAGTGCGTACCGGTCATCAAGCAGGACGACGGCTGGCTTCGCAATCCGGCCGTGACCACCGACACGTATGTCGCAGACGGTGAAATCGTTTACGGCGAATTCAAGACCGGCGAAGAGGCCCGCAAAGCGCGCGATGTCGTTAAAAACGCCCGAACCGACTTCGAACGGCTGGATGCCGAAGTCGACAAAATCCTGTGGACGTACACCAACCTCTTCCCCGGCTGCCTGATTAAAAGTGTCGAAGGCATCCGCCTGAAAAAGAAATTCTTCTGGGACCAGGCCAAGGTCATCAACCGCCATTGGCTGGCGGCCAACATGAGCGGTGAAGCCTATCTGGGATTCAACGCGTTCAACACCAAAAAGATAACCGGAAAAGACACCATCGATTTTATCGAGTTCCGCCGACGAATGGCCCGCAGCGACGCCTTCGATTTGGAGTTCATGGCGGCTGTGCTCGGCAAACCGCAGGGCTAACCGGCTCAACCACGGAGGAAGGCACCATGCTTCTCGAAGGAAAGAATGCGATCGTTACCGGGGGGTCACAAGGAATCGGGGCGGCCATTGCGCAAGAACTGGCCCATGAAGGCGCCAACGTGTGCCTCACCTACCGCAAGCACGAAGAGGAAGCCCAAAAGTACGCCGAGGAAATCCGCGGTCTGGGATGCAAGGCCCTGGCGGTCAAATGCGACATCGCTTCCTTTGAGGATGCCGCCGCCACCGTACAGGCGGCTTTAGAGGCTTTCGGCAGCCTCCAGATCCTGGTCAACAATGCCGGGATGAACTGGGACGGCGTGTCATGGAAGATGACCGAGGAACAATGGGACCGCGTCATCGACGTTAATTTAAAGGGCTACTTTAACTTTATCCGCCACACGGCTTTGATTTTCAAGGAGCAGAAATACGGCAAGATCATCAACATCACTTCCATCAATGGCCTGCGCGGCAAGTTCGGTCAGATGAACTACTCCGCCTCCAAAGCCGGCATCGTCGGCCTGACCAAAGCCCTGGCCAAGGAACTGGGGGCTTTCGGGGTCAATGTCAACGCCGTTGCACCCGGCCTGATCGAAACCGCCATGCTCAGGGAATCCGAAGCGCGCGACAAGATCGTCGACATGGCGATGGCCGAAATCGTGCTCAAGCGCGTGGGGCAACCGGAGGATCTGGCGTATGTCGTGTCCTTTCTGGCCTCGGACAAAGCCCGACACATCACCGGCGAAGTCATCAAGGTCGATGGGGGGCAATATATATAATCCAGGTCCAGGGTTCAAGGTTATAGCTACTGATTTTATTTACTTTGTACCCCATTGTTTGGACTGGCCACTTTAACCCTTTTAGTGAAACAGGGAATTCGACTCGATTAACACGTAATGTGATTGATAGAGATCAGTTGCGGCACTTTAACTGGGAACCGTGAACCTGAGACCCTAAACCCTGAACCGATCAGTTTATTTTAGACTCTGTTTTATAAATATTATCGGATTTTTATATAATTTTATTGAAGGGTAACATCAGCCATGAACAAGGTAGCCATCATCGGTGTCGGTCAGAGCAAGTTCGTTCGACAATATCCGGGATCGATCAGGGAATTGGTGTTCGACGGGTTTAAAGAAGCCGTCGGAGACGCCGGAATCACCGCCGGCGACATCGACGCATCGGTGGTCTGTTCGGCACCGGAGTACGACAAACAACGCTCACCGGCCGGCGTCGTGGCGGAATACATAGGCCTCAACCCGCAGCCGACCTTTTATGTCGAAAGCCTCTGTTCATCCAGCAGCACCGGACTGCGGCTGGCCTATTCGCTGGTGGCCGCCGGCCTGCACAGCGTGGTGGCCGTGCTCGGCTTTCAGAAAATGTCGGAGATTTCCTCGTCCGAGTCCCAGGAACGCATGGGCCGCGGCGCGGACATCCAGTGGGAAAGCCCCTTCGGCACCATGATGCCGGCCTATTACGCCATGTATGCCCGTGCCCACATGGCGACATACGGCACCTCTCCCGACGATCTGGCCCTGATCCGGGTCAAGGCCGCCACCTATGGGCAGCTCAACGACCGCGCCGTTTACCGCAAACCGGTAACCTTCGACATGTTCGGCGATCCGAACAACCGCATGTCCGGACCGGTGGCCAGCCCGCTGAGGGTCGGCGACTGCTGTGCCAATGCCGACGGCAGTTCCTGCATTATCGTGGCCAATGAAGAAAAGGCAAAGGCCTTCGGCCGGAAGCCGGTCTGGATACTCGGCACCGGTGCGGCAACGGCCAGCGTCAACCTGGCCGGGCGAGACCTTTTCACCGGACTCTCCGCCGCCCGCGAGGCGGCCCGCCTGGCCTACGATATGGCGGGTGTCACCTCAAAAGACATTGACGTGGCGGAGGTACACGACTGTTTTACGATCGCCGAGTTGATGGCTTACGAAGACCTGGGCTTTGCCGAACCCGGCGAGGGCCGGGAACTGATTCGCAGCAAGGCGACTTACAAGGAGGGCCGCATACCGGTCAACGTGGACGGCGGGCTGTTGTCGAAGGGCCACCCGATCGGTGCCACCGGCGGCTCGCAGATTCGAACCGTCGTCTTGCAACTCAGGGGCGAAGCCGGAGATATCCAGGTCAAGGACCCGGCCGTCGGACTGATCCACAACATCGGCGGGGTGGGTCTGTACGGAAACGTGACCATCCTCGGGAGGAATTTATGAGCAACGTAAAAGAGGTGGACGACCGTTTCAAGAGATTCGGCACGGTCAGCTTCACCGGCATCAGCAAGATCAACGATTTCATCGACCATCTGGACGACGGCCGGGTCACGGGCACCCGCTGTACGGATTGCGACAGGGCCTTCTTCCCCCCGCGGGCGGATTGCTGCCACTGCCGGACCAGTCGCATGCAGTGGTTCGATGTGGCCGGCACCGGCCGGTTGGTCACCTACAGCCGGCTCGCCTTCGCCCCGGTCGGGTTTCAGGACGACGTGCCCTACTGCATCGCCCTGCTCGATTACGGCGACTTCAAGGTGTTCGGCCGAGTCGACGCCGACCTGCCGGAAGAAGAGCTGACGGTCGGCATGGAAATGATCACGGCCGTCAACACGCTGCCCAACGGACAACTTAACTATGTCTTCAAGAAGCCTTGACTCGTGAACCCTCAAGAATGGAACGGTGAATCATGACGGCCTACAAGCATCTCAAGGTTAAAAAAGCCGACGGCGTCGCCCGCATCACACTCGCCCGGCCCAAACACAACGTCTTCGACATCGAAATGATGAACGAACTCAATGCCGAACTCGACCTTCTTGGCGTCGACGTCGAGCTCAAATGCGCGATTATCCTCGGCGAAGGGCCGAGTTGGTGCGCGGGCGTGGAGGTGGCCGACCATAAACCGGAAATGGTGTCCGAAATGATCGCGGTGTTCAACGGCATCTTCGAACGCATCGACAAGATTGAAGTACCCGTCATCGCCTGCGTCCAAGGTGCCTGCCTGGGCGGCGGCATGGAAGTGGCCATCGCCTGCGATGTGATCGTCGCGGCCAAATCCGCGAGCTTCGGTCAGCCCGAGATCAAACTCGGTTTTTTCCCGCCCTACGCGGCCATCCGCCTACCGCAGCTCATCGGGCCGGCCAAGGCCATCGAGGTCTGCACGACCGGCAGACGATACAGCGCCGAAGAAGCCCGGCAAATGGGTTTTGTGGGTTATGTGGTCGATGACGACAAACTCACCGACACTCTCGACCGGCTTATCGGTGACATTCGCACCGCCAGCCCACTGATCATTCGCCTCAACAAGCGCGCCGTAAAGAAACATCTCGGTCTGAATTTTCAGGAGGCACTGGACGGGGTCAGCGATCTCTTCATCAACGAACTGATGAAAACCGAAGACACACTGGAGGGCATCCGCAGTTTCGAAGAAAAGCGTCGGCCCCAGTGGAAGAACAAGTGACAAGTTGAGAGGTTCAAGGTTCAAGGTATAAGGTTTAGGGAAAAACGGCAGGAGGCAAGATGTCATAGGGCTCAAGGACCACCGGTTGGAATTAAAACCGAAGAACCGCTGAACCTTAACCCGTAGACCTTACACCTTAAACCTTGAACCACTAGTTCAAGTTTCAAATTTCCAGTTTCAAGTTTCAAACATTGGAGGTCTCATGTCTCAGATCAAAAAAATCGGCGTGATCGGTGCCGGTAACATGGGCAGCGGCATTGTCCAGAAAATCGCCCAGGAGGGGATCGATGTCGTCATGGTGGACACGAAGAACGAGTTCGTCGAACGCGGCCTGAACACCATCCGAAAAATGTTGCAGGAGGGCGTCGAGCGCAAAATTTTTTCCTCTGAAAAAGCCGAGGAAATCATCTCCCGGGTCAAGGGCACCACCAACATCAATGCGGTTGCCGACGCCGATCTTGTCATCGAAGCGGTTTTCGAGGACAAGGGGGTCAAGTCCGAACTCTTCAAGAAGCTAGACAAGATCTGCTTACAGAAAACCATCCTGGCCACCAACACCTCGAGTTTCTACGTGCGTGAATTTGCCAATCAGACCGATCGACCAGACCGCTTCATCGGTCTCCACTACTTTTACCATCCGGCCAAAAACCGGCTGCTGGAAGTCATTCCGCACGACAAAACCAATCGGGAAACCCTCGAAAAATCGTTGCTGGCCGCCAAGCTGCACGGCAAGACCGCCATCGTGGTCAAGGATGCGCCCGGTTTTGCCGTCAACCGGTTCTTCGTCCCCTTCTTGAACGAAGCCGCCCGCATGTTCGAAGAAAAACTGGCCGACATTCCGACCATCGAAGAAGCCGCCAAACGGGCTTTCAAGATCGGCATGGGCCCTTTTCAGCTGATGAACGTCACCGGGATCCCGATTGCGGTGCACGCCGCCACCACCCTGGGCAACGAACTGGGACCCTTCTATGCCCCCTGCGAGATCCTCAAGGCGCAAAAAGAAAAAGGCGTCAGCTGGGATATCGAAGGCGCGGTCGACGAATCGAAAATCCAGCCGGTGATCGACCGCTTTTACGGCGTCTGTCTCGGGGTGGCCGCCGCCCTGGTCGATGAAGGGGTGGCCTCGATCGAGGACACCGATCGCGGGGCCAAGATCGGTTTGCGCTGGGTGATGGGCCCCTTCGAGATCATGAACAAGATCGGCATCGAGAAGACCTGCGCGGCGGTCGAGGCTGTGGCCCGCAAATACCCGGACTTTCGCATGCCCGACATACTCACCCGCCAGAAAGCCGCCGGAAAACCGTTCGAATTCAACGTCGTCGATCTGGATGTCAAGGACGGCATCGCCTTCATCACCCTCAACCGCCCGGAGGCGATGAACGCCCTGAACGAGGCGATGGTGACCCAATTGTCGACCCGCTTCACCGAGGCCGAACAGGACGCGGCCGTCAAGGCCATCGTATTTCAGGGTGCCGGCAAGGCCTTCGTGGCCGGCGCCGACATCCGCTACTTCGTCAACAAGATCAAGTCCGGCAGAATCCCCGACATCGTCGATTTCACCCGCAAGGGTCACGCACTGCTGCTTAAAATCGAAACCGCGTCCAAACCGACCATCGCCCTTCTGGACGGACTGTCACTGGGCGGCGGCAGCGAACTGGCGCTGGCCTGCCAGGCGATCGTCGCCACGCCGGCCGGGTCTTTGGGGTTTCCTGAGACCGGGATCGGCATTTACCCCGGTCTGGGTGGCATGCTGCGCCTGGCCCGCCACGTGGGCCCGGAACTGGCCAAGTATTACGTCTTCAGTGGCGTTACGATCAGTGCCGAAGACGCCCACGCCCTGGGGATCGTCAATCGCCTGGTGGCGCCGGCCGAGATCGATGCGGCCATTAAAGAGCTGGTCGAAAAGGGCAAGCCGGACAAGTACCGCCGGCGCGAATTTCCGGCAAAATTCAACCCCCTGGCCGCCATGGGGTCGGCCGCAAACGTATCGCATCTGCTCACCGGACGTCCTCCCGAAGGTGTCGACCAGGCCCTGGCCGCCAAAACCGCCAAGATCGTCGGGTACAAGGCGCCTCTGGCCCTCAAGATCGCCGACGAGATCATCGATCAGCAGATCGACAAACCGATGGAGGAAGCCGTCGAGATCGAGCTGGGGCGCCTGCAGGAAATCTTTTCAACCGCCGATGCGCTCGAAGGGCTGACGTCCATGGGACGGAAAAGACCGACGTACAAGGGAGCCTGACACATCTGGAGGTTACCGAATTTAACTGATCTGCAACTATAGGCTTTAAGATAAAGATTTTGCCAAGGCCAGAGGGAGGCGACTGTATTGTAATACGCCAACGACCGATAACACAGTCGAAACCTTTATCTTAAAGCCTATAAACAAGGAGGATAAACCATGTCGATGACATCCTGGCAAATGGTCGGGCCTCAAGAACCGCTTCAGCGCGTCGAAAGCCCGCTGCCGCAGCCGGGTGCGGGAGAAGTTCTGCTGCGCGTGGTCGGCTGCGGTGTCTGCCATACCGATCTCGGGTTTTACTACGACGGCGTGCGGACCAAATCGCCGCTGCCGCTGACCCTGGGACATGAAATCAGCGGTATCGTGGAGACCTGCGGCCCGGATGCCGAGCACTGGGCCGATAAGGCAGTCATCGTGCCGGCCGTCATGCCCTGCGGTAACTGCGACGTCTGCAACCGCGGTTTCGGAAACATCTGTGCCGCCCAGAAAATGCCCGGCAACGACATCCAAGGCGGTTTCGCCACCCACATCCTGGTTCCGGTAGCCCAGCTCTGCGAAGTGCCAGTGAACGCGGACGGCAGTCCCGGCGGCGGCTCCGGTGTTTCACTGGCCGAGCTATCGGTCATCGCCGATGCCGTCACTACCCCCTACCAGGCCGTGATCGAATCGGGACTCTCCGCCGAAGACACCGCCATCTTTGTCGGCGTCGGCGGTGTCGGCGGATTCGGCGCCCAAATTGCAAAAAGTTTCGGCGCCGCCGTGGTGGCGATCGACGTCGATGCGGCCAAGCTCGAAGCAATTGCGCCTTACGTCGACCGGACCTTCAACGCTCGTGAAATGCCGTTCAAAGACCTGCGCAAAACGGTTTCCGGATTCGTCAAAGACCAGGGCCGGCGGCGCACCGAATGGAAGATCTTCGAAACCTCGGGAACGGCAGCCGGTCAGAAAACGGCTTTCGGTCTGCTGACCTACGGCGCATCGTTGGCCGTGGTCGGTTTCACGATGGAAACGGTCGACATCCGACTGTCAAATCTGATGGCCTTTCACGCAACCGCGCGCGGCAACTGGGGCTGCCTGCCGAAATACTACAAACCGGTGCTCGACCTCGTGCTGGCGGGCAAGGTCAAGATCGGTCCGTTCGCCAAGACGTTTCCCCTGGCCGAGATCAATGCGGTTTTCGAAATGGTTCACGGGCGTAAAATCCACCAGCGCCCCATAATGGTGCCCTGACTTTTGAAATCGACCTTTAACACTTATGGCCCTGTTTGTTCGCTATAATGTTCTATTTTCGTACGAATGCGGTTGTATCAGTTGGGCCGGTTAAGTCAGTTAGGCCTGTTATGTCAGTTAATGGATATAATCAATTTTATAGAGTGGCGCACAAATCCATAAGACCAATACAATGCATCAAAATGACGCACCGGAGCCCGGATGGGCGGTTGCGAAATACGGCTGACTGTCTGAGCCGCTTACGGGGTCTTGGACCGGACCCGACACCTAAGAGATATGAAAGGTACAACCCTCGGTCTGAAACCGATCCAATCATTTGAAGACGGGCCTGGTCCGGTCTTAGAGCCCGTTGGCGGCGAGTTTCAGTCGTTTTTCGAAACCGTTCATCCGGGTGGAGGTGCCCACCTTTTTTCCGAATTACAGTCTAATTTCGTGTTTAAACTTATGCAGTAAACTTAAAACCTAAAACTTAAACCCTTTTACCAGGAATTTGCCATGCACAAACTACTGACCGACAAGCCCGGCGAAAAAATGCTGCTCCTCGGCAATGAAGCCATTGCCCGGGGAGCGATCGAGGCAGGCGTCGCCTTCGCGAGCACCTATCCCGGCACCCCCTCCTCGGAGCTTTCCCTCAACTTTTTCCAGATGTCACGCGAGAGTGATCTCTACTTCGAATACAGCACCAACGAAAAGGTCGCCATGGAGGTCTCCGCCGCTGCCGCCAATGCCGGCGTGAGGTCCATGTGTGTCATGAAGCATGTCGGTCTGAACGTTGCCGCCGACGCGCTGATGACCCTGGCCTATGTGGGCGTGAAAGGCGGCATGGTGGTGCTGACGGCCGACGACCCCTTTATGTTTTCCAGCCAGAACGAACAGGACAACCGCTATTACGCCAAACTCTCCGGACTTCCGATGCTCGAACCCTCTTCGGTGCAGGAAGCCAAGGAGATGGTGGCCTACGCGTTTGATCTCTCCGAAAAACTGAAGGAGCCCGTGCTCTTCCGGACCACCACCCGCATCAATCATTCCAGCGGCATCGTAAAACTGGGTAAAATCAGAAAACGGATCACCAAAGGCGATTTCATCAAGGACCCGTTGAACCTGGTGACGGTGCCGGCGGTCTCCCGCAAACTGCATGTCAAACTGCTGAAGAATTACGACAGTGCAGTGGAGTTGGCCGAATCCTCGAATGCCAACTTCGTCGAAGGCGATGGCAAATGGGGAATCGTCTGCAGCGGAGTCAGTTATAACTATGTCAGCGACGCCGTCGAGGAACTTCAGATTGAAGACCGGGTGCGGGTGTTGAGGATCGGCTTCTCCCATCCCCTGCCTCCGAAGCTGATCAAAGATTTTCTGGGTCGATGCGAAAAGGTCCTGGTGGTCGAGGAAGGCGAACCCTACCTGGAGGAAGCCGTCAAGGCTCTGGCCCAGGAAGCAGGGTTGACGCTGCCCATCGCCGGCAAAGCACCCGAACTGTTCTCCCGGCTTTACGAGTACAACCCGGCTCAGGTCAGGACCAAGATCGCCGCCTACTTTGGTGTACGCTACGAATCGCCGGCCGTTTCCGACCTCTCCGATGTGCCGGAAATTCCCCAGCGGCCGCCGACCCTGTGCGCCGGATGTTCGCACCGCGCCACGTTCTACGAAGTCCGCAAGGCGGCCGAAGGTTTGGAGACCATTTATCCAACCGATATCGGCTGCTACACGCTCGGCCTCCTGCCGCCGCTGTCATCGGCAGATTTTCTGATCTGCATGGGCTCCTCTGTAGGCACTTCGGGAGGATTTTCGAAGGTCACGGACAAAAAAGTCATCGCCTTTATCGGCGATTCGACCTTTTTCCATTCGGGTATTCCCGGTTTGATCAACGCGGTGTTCAACAATCACAACTTCACCCTGGTCATTCTGGACAACGGTACCACGGCCATGACCGGCCACCAGCCGCACCCGGGCGTCGACATGCAGCAGCTCCAAATGGATGACTTCGGGCGGGTCTCGATCGAGGCGGTTGTGCGGGCCATCGGGGTTCCGCATGTAACGCTCGTCAAACCCTACAAGGTCAAAAAGAGCATCGAGGCCATCCGGGCGGCCATCGACTTCGAAGGCGTCTCCGTGATCATCTCCCAGGAAACATGCGCGCTGTACGCCAAAAGCCTCAAACTTGCTCAACGCAAACCGTTCGAGGTGACCGACAAATGCCGGAACCACCGCGACTGCATGGACAATCTCGCCTGCCCGGCTTTTTACGTCTGGAACGAACGCATAAAAATCGACCCGAACCTTTGTACGGGCTGCGCCGTCTGCGCACAGATCTGCCCGGAAAACGCCATTCTGCCGCTCAAGAAGAAAAAAGTCACGGCATGATGCTTGCTTAATAATTTTTCGAAGGAAAATTTTTATGAAAACAACTCGATTGATCATTGTCGCGGTCGGCGGACAGGGCAACCTTTTGGCCTCGAGCGTGTTGGGTGAAGCGGCCCTGATGGCCGACATTCCGCTGCAGATGAGTGAAATACACGGAATGGCCCAAAGAGGCGGGGTGGTGGAATCGGCTCTCATCTTCGGCAATGCCCGCAGCACGATCATCGCCGACGGTGAAGCCGATATCCTGGTCGGGTTCGAACCGGCCGAAACCCTGAGGGCCCTCAACAGGTGCAACACCGAAACCGTGGTGATCACCAATTTGGCACCGTTGATGCCCTTTACCGTCAACATCGGCAAGGGTGTCTATCCGGATTTGAAGCAATTGCAGAATTTGATCCGCGCCAAGACGGCCAAATTGATCGCCTTCAATGCGGCCAAGCTGGCCGAGGAAGCCGGAAACCCGCTGGCCGTCAACATGGTTCTGCTGGGAGCGTTGATCCAGACCGGTGTCTTGCCGCTCGAGACTGAACAGGTCAAGGAAGCCATGCAACGCAAGACCAAACCGGCATTCCTGGCCTCCAATCTGAAGGCTTTTGAACTCGGCTACACTGCCGCCGCGAAGGCGGCTTGAGCCGGACTTTGGGAAAAAAGAGTCGCCGAATCGACGGAATCGGTTTTCATTCAACATTCACGCATAGGGCTGTTGAAGAGTGGCGGAGTCCCGCCCCCGCAGCCGTCAGTCAAGAAGGAGGAGCGCCATGCCCTGGAACGATGCCTTTGAATGCATGCCGGTGGAAGAACTTCAAAAATTTCAGCTGGAAAAGCTGAAGGAGACTGTCGGCTGGGTGGCCGAGCGGATCCCCTTTTACCGGAAAAAATTCGCCGAAATGGGTGTCACGGCCGCGAGTATCACCAGCCTCGAAGATGCGGCCAAACTGCCCATGACGCAGAAAACCGATTTGCGCGACAACTACCCCTTCGGCCTCTGCGCCGTTCCTCTCAAAGACGTCGTGCGGGTGCACGCCTCATCGGGTACGACCGGCAAGCCGATCACCGGACCTTACACGGCCGAGGACCTCGATCAGTGGAGCGAGTGCATGGCCAGAAACCTCTGGGCCGCCGGTGTTCGCAAGGAAGACATTCTTCAGAATGCTTACGGGTATGGACTGTTTACCGGCGGCCTCGGTTTTCATCAAGGTGCTGCTCCGATCGGTTGTACGGTCGTACCGACCAGTTCCGGACTGACCGAGCGCCAGATCACGATCATGAAAGACTTCGGAACGACGGTGCTCTGCTGCACGCCCTCCTATGCCCTGACCATTGCCGAAAGAGCCAGGGAACTCAAGGTCGACACGCGCTCCCTCGCACTGCGGGTGGGGGTCTTCGGAGCCGAGCCCTGGACGGCTCAGATGCGCCAGGAGATCGAAGAGCGGACGGGCATTAAAGCCCAGGAAGCATACGGTCTGACGGAACTGGGGGGTCCGGGGGTGGCCTTCGACTGCGAGGCCCAGGACGGACTGCACATCAACGAAGACCATTTTCTGGCCGAAATCGTCGATCCGCAGACCCTTGAGCCGGTACCGCTGGGGGAGAAAGGCGAGCTGCTCTTCACCGCCCTGCAGCGCCGGGCCATGCCGATGATCCGCTATCGTACCAAGGACATTACGCGACTGCACCGCGACAAATGCGCCTGCGGAAGAACGTTTATCAAAATGGACAAGGTGTTCGGACGGACCGACGACATGCTGATCATCAGCGGCGTTAACGTCTTTCCCTCCCAAATCGAGGCCCTGCTGCTCGACATCGAGGAAGTCGAACCCCAATACCGCCTGCTCGTTCGCAAGAAGGGATATCTGGACCAACTGGTGATACAGGTGGAGGGGAAGAAAGAAATCTACCAGGCCGGTCGTGAAAAGCGTTTCGAGGTCGAAGGTAAAATTGGTGCCCATATAAAGGGCAACATGGGCATCAGCGTCGAAGTCGAACTCGTCGAAGCCAAGGCCATTGCCCGCAGCGAAGGTAAAGCGCTGCGCGTCGTCGACGAAAGACCCAAACAGCTCAGGTAAGGGCGGTTAAGCCGGTTTTGCCCGTTGGCCCGTTTAGCCCGTTAGAACCGTTGAAACCCAATAGAGAAGGATTTGGCCCGCCAGGCCCGTTATGGCTGTTGAATCCTGCTGCGCAGAAATTGGCGTTTTAACCGGAAACCGGCTCAACGGACCAACGGGCTAAACGGGCCAACGGGCCTAACGGGAAGGGAGGGACTCATGAATGAAAAAGCCGATTTTCGCCCGCAAAAGTTCGCCGTGGTGGGCGCCGGTCCTGTGGGATGCATCGTGGCGGCTTTTCTGGCCCGTCAGGGGCATGATGTCACCCTGTGCGATGTCATCCCCGAGTTGATCGAGCCGGCCATCAAAGCGGGCATCGTCATCGAGGGGGCCGAAAACCTGCAGCAGACCGTTTCGAAAGTAACCACCAGCATCGACGATCTGGGGGCGGATCCGCCGGATGTGATCTTCATCACCGTAAAGGCCAACGCCAATGCTTTGATCGCCTCCGCCATCGAAGGCTTTCATCGTGAGGGTTTGTTTGTGGTCAGCTGGCAGAACGGCATCGACACCGAGAGGGTTTTCGCCGATGTCCTCGGAGACCAATCCGTCATGCGGGCCGTCGTCAACTACGGTTGCGGTCTGGTGGCACCAGGGCACGTGCGCATGCCGTTCCACCATCCACCGCACTACCTGCAGGAACTCGACCCGCAGTCCGCACCGGCCGCACGCGCCATTGCCGATGCGCTCACCGAGTGTGGTCTGGCGACTGCCCATACCGATCAGATTATTTCGATGGTCTGGCGCAAGGCCATCCTGAACGCCTGCATGAACCCGGTCTGTGCCGTGACCGGTTTGACCATGGCCCAGGCGATGACCGATCCGATCGTGTTCCCGATCGTCGACGCCCTGGTAAAAGAGTGCGTCAAGGTCGCCCGGGCCAACGAAATCGAGCTGGGCTGGAATTTTTATCCCCACGCCATCGACTACATGAGCAAGGCCGGTTCTCACAAGCCCTCGATGCTCATGGATATAGAGGCCAGGCGCCGGACAGAGGTCGATTTCATAAATGGCAAGTTCGTCGCCTACGGGCTGCAGGCCGGCATTGAAACGCCTTTCAACATCACTCTGCAGGCGCTGGTAAAGGGACTGGAATCGCAATTTTGACGCAACACGCTCAACAGTCGTCGCTACAGCTGGTCGTGGGCACGGACGTGGGTTCGTCGCGCACGAAAGTCGCCGTCCTTGATCGGAAGCGAAACCTGCTCGGATTCGCCGTCAAGAAATCCGGCACCGACTTTTCGGCCACGGCCGAGGCCTGCCTGGAAGCGGCGCTCAAAATGGCCGGCGCGGCACCCGAAGCGATTCTACGCGCGGTGTCGACCGGTTACGGCCGGAAAAATGTTCCCTTTGCCGATGACTCCCGCACCGAAATCGGTTGCCACGCCAAGGGCTGTTATCTGTATTTCCCGCAATCGATCACCATCATCGACATCGGCGGTCAGGACAACAAAGTCGTCAAACTCGATGAAAAGGGCCTCCGCACAGGATTCAAGATGAACCGTAAATGCGCTGCCGGAACCGGTGCCTTCCTGGAAGAAATGTCGACGCGACTCGACATCCCCTTGGAAGAAATGGACGGCCTGGCCCGTCAGTCCGAAAACATGGTCAAACTCGGCAGCTTCTGCACGGTGTTTTCCGCCACCGAAGTGCTCGAAAACATTCGGCGGGGCAAGCGGGTGACCGACATCGTCAAGGGGGTCTTCTTTTCGGTCATTAAGCGGGTCCTCGAAATGGATTCGTTGACCGAACACGTGGTCATGACCGGCGGGGTGGTCGAACACAACCCCTTTCTGGTCAAAATGACCGAAGAGATTCTGGGCCGCAGAATTCTGGTACCGGAACACCCGCAGCTCACCGGTGCCATCGGCGCGGCGCTGTACGCCATAGAAACGGTTGAGCCGGTTGAGTCCGTTAAGCCGGTTGAGCCCGTTTAGCCCGTTGAGCCGGTTTACCAGTGAGGGGAAAAGACGGGTGTCAGCCTGAAATACGAATTTGTTTCCGCCAATAAATGGTGTTTTCCGCACTTTCGGTGACAATCACGCCTTCGGCGTAACAGTTCTGGGGAATCGCGTGTTCAGTTTCAGTATAGTGATTCCGCGAAACACCACCGATGTCCCTTGGACTTGCGGGTGGGGCACTGGCCTAACCGACTAAACGGGCCTAACGGGCTCAACGGGCCAACGGACTAAACGGGCTCAACGGGCCCAACCGGCTCAACCGATACGGAAAGGAACACGACATGGCCGAAGAGAAAAAGATCCTGCGCAAACCGATAAAGGCTTCCAAGGAAATGGGCCGCATCATGGCCGAATACTTTTACGAGTTGAACGAGGCGTCGAAGACGCGCAGTCGCAAGATCGCCTGGTGTACGAGTGTGGGGCCGGCCGAAATCCTGCGCTCCATGGGCTTTCTGGTTCACTTCCCCGAAAACCACGGGGCGATGCTCGGTGCGACGCGCGCGGCAACGGACATGATTCCAGTGGCCAATGCCATGGGGTACTCGCCGGACATCTGTTCCTACCTGACCGCCGACGTGGGGGCCTATTTGAAGGGCTTCACGCCGCTCTCCAGGGCCTACCCGGGCATCGAAGCCGTCCCACGGCCCGATGTGCTGGTTTACAACACCAACCAGTGCCGCGACGTACAGGACTGGTTCGCCTGGTATGCCCGGGAATTCAAGGTTCCGCTGCTCGGCATCCACACCCATCGCGGCATCGGGGAGGTTTCCGACAAGCACGTCGACTCGATCGCCAGGCAGATGGAGGCTCTCATCCCGCCGTTGGAAGAAATCTCCGGCAACACTTTCGACATGGAAGAACTGAAACGGGTTCTGGGCCTGTCACGCCGGTGTTCGAACCTGTGGAAAGAAGTGCTGGACACCGCCGCCACCCTTCCCTCGCCCTTGACATTCTACGACGGTACCATCCATATGGGACCGGCGGTCGTGTTGCGCGGAACCCAGGCGGCAGTGGAGTATTACAAGCTCCTGCTGGCGGAAATGAAAGAACGCATCACCAACCACGAGGCCGCGGTCGAGGGCGAACGCTTTCGGATCTACTGGGAAGGCATGCCGGTCTGGGGCCGTCTCAGCACCCACTCGAAGATGTTTGCCGAACTGAACACCTGCGTGTTGGCCTCGACCTATTGCAACAGTTGGATATTTAAAGCCTTCGATCCCGACGACCCCTTCAGAAGCATGGCGCGGGCCTACACCGAATTGTTCATCACGCGCGCCGACGATGCCAAGGAACAATACATCAAGGATATGCTGGCCTTTTTCAAAGTGGACGGGATCATCTACCACGATGCCAAGACCTGTCCCAACAACTCCAACTGCCGCTACGGCATGCCCCAGCGCATGGAAGAAATTACGGGCATACCGAGTCTGATCATCAACGGTGATCTCAACGACATGCGACTGGTTTCGGACGAACAAACCAAGACCAATGTCGAAGCGTTTATCGAGCAAATCGAAGAAAGAAGGGCATAGAAGGAGAGAAAACCATGCTGGAATCCTTATTCAGACCCAAGAAAGTTGCGGTCATCGGCGCTTCGAGCAAAGAGCTCTCCATCGGCAATCGGGTGATCAAGAACCTGATTGATTTCGGGTTCAAGGGCGACATCTATCCCATCAACCCGAAGGCGGATGAAATACGAGGCATCAAGGCCTTCAAGTCGATTACGGACTGCCCGGACAATATCGACGTGGTTCACATGGTCATTCCGGCCAAGTTCGTGCCCCAAGCCGTCGAAGACTGCGGCAGGAAAGGTGTCAAAAACATCATCATCAACTCCGGCGGGTTCTCGGAAACCGGCCCCGAAGGGGAAGCCATAGAAAAGGATTTTCTCGCCCGGGCCGCCAAATACGGCATCCGCATCCTGGGACCCAATTGCCAAGGAATCATCAATTCGGACCCCCGGATCCGGGCCTACTGCAACTTTACGTTCACCAAGCCCGAGCCGGGATTTATTTCCATTGTCGCGCTGAGCGGCGGCGTGGCCGAAGTCATCCAC
>CAWBCG010000003.1:0-93326 GCA_963787235.1 uncultured delta proteobacterium | reverse complement strand
CAGAGGCATACAGGCGAAAAGCTTAAAGATATCGGTGCACGTTTTGGGATTGGAGAATCCGGTGTTTCCCAGTCAAACAGGCGCGTAAAAGACAGAATCCGTAATGACAAAAAAACTTGGAAGAGAAATCGCAGAGATAAATTACAAAAAATAAAATGAACTTTTTCTGCGTCCTCAGCGCTCTTTGCTGTGATATTTCTCAGGCCGCCCATGAGGCGCTAACTTAAGAATCGAATTGACGCATTACGGTCAGTAGCTCACGCCGACCCATTCAGCAGACCCTTTAGGTCTTCACGAGGGATCCGTATGGTGAATTGCGCCCCTTTTTCCGGTTCGTTTTTCACCAGGATATCCCCGCCGATTTCCCGGAGATATTTGCGGGAGGCGGCCAGCGCCAAACCATGTCCCTCGGGTTTGGTGGTGAAAAAGGGCGAGAAGATCCGCGGCAGATGTTCTTCACGAATGCCGGGGCCTTCGTCGGTGACACTCAGCAGGCAATGCTCCGGCTCATGCTGGAGGCGGACCCACACCCGTTGCCCCCTTCGGGATACCTCGACGGCATTTTTCACCAGATCCTCCAGCAGGCGGGTGAAACGTTCCGGCGCAAAGTCCGCCCGGCACGGATCCCGATCGAACTCGAAGAGAACCCGGACCCCTTTCTTACGTCCCAGATCGGAAAGGCGCCGGGCGAGGGTCCGGACCGTGTGGTTCAGATCGCGGGGCCCCTTCTCGTCCGCCTGGCTTGGTCGAAAAGTAATCAGAACTTCGGCGATTTCATGAAGGCGGTCGAGTTCCTGAGCGTAAAGAGGTGTCACAACGGTCTCGGGCGCGTCGAGCCGGTCCAGCGCACCCCGAAGGATGCTCAGGCTGGAGTTGATCTCTTCACCAACGATGGAGGCGGCCCGGCCGAGAACTTCCAGCCGTTCGGTGTCCGCCGCCTGCTGCTGCTGCCGCCGCTGGCGCTCCACCAGAACCCCCAGCACGGCCGCAATGGCCACGAAGACCAGGATCTGCACGCTCACGATCGCCGGCAATCCATGGGTATCCGAATAGATGAAGACGTGGGGGACGTAGAGTATACCGATGACCACGGCTGTGCCCAGACCCTGGTAGAGACCGAACCAGATGCAGGACAGCAGAATCGGAAGAAAATACAGCTCCCCGTAGATGATGTGCAGATCGGCATGGCCACCCAGGGTACTGTAGTGCAGTATGGTGATGACCACAACCAGAAAGGCGATCAGTGTCCATTTGAGGAAGGGGTTGATTCTATCCATGGGACATCTCCTTGGCCGGGTGGTTGCGGGCGGTACCTGAGCGCCAAATCCGCGCGTTAGGGCGCATCTTTCATCCCCCCTGTGCCCCGGGCGGCACAGGGACCGGCGCCTGTTATCTCCACCCGGCCGGGGCTGATATCAGGCGATCTTTGCGATGACCAGGGTTATGTCGTCCTGGGGAACCTCACCTCGGGCAAATGCATGGATTTCATCGAAGACAACCGCCAGCAGCGAGGCTGCTCCTTCGTCGCGGTGGGCCCGGATAATTTCCTTGAATCGCCGCTTGCCGAACATCTCGTGGCTGGGGTCTGTCGTCTCCCATAAACCGTCTGTTCCCAGGATGAACATGTCGCCGTTTTCGAAATGATCGACGAATTGGGCGGAATAAGTGGACTCCTTCTCTACACCGAGAGGGATTCCCTTTCCCATGAGAGGCTCGAAGCGATCGTCCCTCACCCGGTAGAGAAGGCCGGGTTCGTGGCCGGCCCTGACCCACCTGGCGCAGCGGCACTCGACGTCGATCTCCAGGCAGAAGAGGGTCATGAAGCGGCCGCTGCTGCCCACATCCAGGGCAACCTGCCGATTGAGGTCCGCGACCACTTCCTCGATGCTTCCGGACATGGAATGGCGCTGGCGAAAGCCGGCGCGAACCCCGCTCATCAGCAACGCGGAAGACACACCGTGGCCGGCCACGTCTCCGATAACGATCCGGATCCGACGGCCGGGGGCGTCGTTCTCTTCGATGTAGTCGTAATAGTCACCGCCGGTTTCGTCGCAGAACTCGCTCCGGCCGGCGATGTCGAGACCGTCGATCTTCGGGTCTGCAGACGGAATCAGGTTTTGCTGGACCTCTTTGGCCAGGCTGAGGGACCGCTTCATCTGCATTCGCTCTTTGAGCTGGTTGGACATGGTGTTGAAGCTGCGGGTCAGATCACCAACTTCGTCGTGGCTGGTTGCAGGCAGGGGCTCGATGAACTCGCCGCTGGACAACTTGAGTGCGGCGTCGGACACTTTTTTAATGGCCGCCGTGGTCCGCAGGGTCACTATACGGATCAGCGAGATGATCACAGCGACAGTCACGATGCCGACCAAAAAGAAGATCAGCCGCAGCTGGACGACAGGGGCGAGAATCTCTGCGCCCGGCGCGATCATCACCAGACTCCACGGTGCTTCTTTGAGGTGGAAATAACCGCTGACCTCCTCAGGCGGGTGGCCTTGTCCGAGCAGGGTTCCGTATGGGGCTGACGCCATCGCTTTTAAGGTTTCACGTTCCAGCGGATCATCGCTGTCAGATAGACGCCCGTGTCGTCCAGGTACCGTGCAGACGAGAATTTGCCCCTTATCATCCACCAGGAAAGCCTTGTTGCTCTGCCACCAGCCGGACTCGATCACGTGCCGGAAGATGAAGGTGAAGTCGACGACGACGTCGAGTTGGCCGATAGGCTGCCCGTTTTCATCGTTGAGATCCGAGATGAGGCTGAAGGTCCCGTGCTGACCTCCGGTATCAAAGCGCGGAGGGGTAATTTCCCGGATCCGGGCACTGTTAAACCGGCGCATCATTGGCATCTGCATCATTCCCATTCCGTGCATTCCTCGGCTTTCATGGGGGATGGTGTCCCGGATAGCGCCGCGACCGTCGTTACTTTTTACCGGGTTGTCCCAAATTAAATTGATGCCGACAACACCCTCCCGCTTCGATAAATGCTCCAGGATCCATGAATGAAACGATTCGGAATACTGGGTGCCGGAACTTTCTTGGAACATCATGATCCAATCCTTGATGCGCCCGAGGCGCATGTCGACCTCGTGAGCGGTGCGCTGGAGCCTGAGGATCGATGCATCGCGCCATTGGGACAGAACAAGGTCGCGGGCATAGAAGAAAGCGGAAGACCCCACGATGATCAGCAGAATTCCCACGGGAAGAATCATGAAGAGCGTAAACTGCGACTGCAACGTTTTAAGCCGGAACATGTGTTGCCCCAAGTCATTTAAAATGGATTTTCGATTTCACTATTTGTTGAGCCATCCGACGAAGTTTGCGCCCATCCGGAGCAATCCAGGATTTTAAAGTTAATGAGGCTGAATCCATGTGAAATTCTTCATTTACAAATAAAGATCATTCACTTTCCTGTTGTTTTGCCTCACGGCGCAATTGCCATGCGCGCCAGAACTCATAAAAAATCGGAATGAGGATCAGGGCCAGCAAGGTTGCAGAAACCATGCCCCCCACCATGGGAGCGGCGATGCGCTTCATTACCCGGGCGCCGGTCTCGCTGCTCCACATGATCGGCAGCAGGCCGGCAATGATGGCACTGGCCGTCATCATGATCGGACGCACCCGTTCGGCGGCCCCGGCCATTATCGCCTCAAAGAGATCCTTTTTGGTAAGACGATCTTTTTGCTGCCGCTGCGCCTCGAAGGCGTGATCCAGATAAATGATCATGATCACGCCGATTTCGGTCGACACCCCTGCAAGAGCGATGAACCCCACCGCAACTGCCACGCTCATGTTGTAGCCGAGAAGGTACATGAACCAAATCCCCCCAACAATTGAGAACGGCAGGGCCAGCATCACAATGAGCACTTCGGTAAAGTTCTTGAAATTAAGATAAAGCAGGAAAAAAATAATCAACAGCGTAATCGGTACGACGATTTTAAGTCGTTGACGCGCTTCTTGCATGTATTCATACTGGCCGCTCCATTCAAGGCTGTATCCGACCGGCAGTTTAATCTCTTCGGCAACCGCCTGCTTGGCCCGTTCCACGTAACTGCCGATGTCCTGTTCGGGGGGAATATCCACATAGATCCAGGCCTGCGGCCGGGCGCCTTCGGTCTTGATGGACGGCGGCCCTACCCGCGGGAATATGTCCGCTACCTGCTCCAAGGGTATACTCGCTCCGGTTGGCGTGGCGATCAGCACGCGCCGAAGATCTTCCGGGCTGCTCCGCAATTCCCGCGCGTAGCGCACGTTGACGGGATAGCGCTCCAAGCCTTCGATGGTGGTTGTAATGTTCATGCCGCCAATAGCCGATTGAATCACGTCGTTTATGTCATCAATGGTAAGCCCGTACCTGGCCGCTTCTTTCCGCTTGATTAAAAAATCTGTGTAAAAGCCGCCGGCCACCCGCTCCGCATAAACGCTTCGGGTTCCGGGAAGGCCGCGAATCACTGGCTCGACCTGCTCTCCAAGCTTCTGCAGGACAGTGAGATCCGCTCCGGTGAGCTTGATGCCGATCGGGGTCTTGATCCCGGTCGACAGCATATCGATTCTTGTTTTGATCGGCATGGTCCAGGCATTGGTCACGCCCGGAAATTTGATCAGACGATTGAGTTCTGTCGTCAATTTTTCGATGGTCATTCCGGGACGCCACTCCTCTTCCGGCTTCAGTATGATCGTTGTTTCCAGCATCGAAAGCGGTGCAGGGTCGAGCGGGGTGCGGGCGCGGCCTACCTTGGCCAAGGCATGTTTGACCTCGGGCACGGTCATGATCAGTTTGTTGGTCTGCTGCGCCACGGCCTCGGCCTCGGAGATGGAAACCCCGGGCAAAAGAGACGGCATGTAAAGAAGGTCACCCTCGTTGAGCGGAGGGATGAATTCGGACCCGAGACGGTTATAGGGGATGACGGTCAGCCCCAGAATAACAACGGCGCCAAGCAGTACAAACCAACGCAGCTTCAAGGCCCAGCGCAGGGTGGGACGGTAAGCCCAGACCAGAAAGCGGTTAATGGGATTTTTCTCCTCCGGCAGAATCCGGCCCCGAATCAAATATCCCATCAGCACAGGAACCACGGTCACGGACAACAGCGCGGCGGCCGCCATCGAATAGGTCTTGGTGAATGCAAGGGGGGCAAACATCCGACCGGACTGACCGGTCAAGGCAAAAACCGGCAGAAACGACACCGCAATGATGATCAGCGAAAAAAACAGCGCCGGCCCCACTTCCTTGGTCGCATCGACGATGATTTCCCAATGGGGTTTTTTACCGCGATCGCGTTCGAGATGCTTGTGGACGTTTTCGATCATGACGATGGCGCCGTCCACCATTGCGCCGATGGCGATCGCAATGCCGCCGAGCGACATGATATTGGCTCCGAGTCCCTGCAAATACATGACCGTCATCGCCATAAGGATACCGACGGGAAGCGTGAAGATGGCGACAAACGCAGAGCGCAAATGCAGCAGAAATACAATGCAGACCAGGGCAACGATAATGCTCTCTTCGATCAACTTGGAGCGCAGGGTGTTCTGGGCACGGTGGATAAGGTCCGAGCGGTCGTAGATGGGAACAACTTCAACCCCTTCCGGCAGCCCCGGCTTTAGCTCCGCGAGCTTTTGCTTGACGCGGTTGATAACTTCCAGGGCATTGTTCCAATACCTCATTTCGATGATGCCGATTACCGCTTCGCCCTCTTTGTCGAGCTGCACCGCGCCGCGGCGGATGTCAGGCCCCAGATTAACGTGGCCGATGTCACGCACTAGAATCGGCGTGCCGTTCATGTCCACTCCCACCGGAACTTGTTCGATGTCTTCCACCTTTTCGATGTAGCCGATTCCTTCCACCATGTACTCGGTCTCGAAATACTCGACCACGCGTCCCCCAACGTCGTTGTTGCTGCGGCGAATCGCCTTGACCACCGTGCTGAGCGGCAGATTGTAGGCCAGCAGCCGGTTGGGGTCCACATTCACCTGGTACTGCTTGACAAAACCGCCGGCGACAGCGACGTTGGCAACCCCGGGTACGGTCTGCAACTGATAGCGCAAGTACCAGTCCTGAATGGATCGCAACTGGGCCAAGTCATGTTTGCCCGTACGATCGACAACGGCATACTCAAACACCCAGCCGACCGGCGTGGCGTCCGGACCCAAAACCGGCGTGACCGCCGGCGGCAGCTGATTCTGCACGAAGCTTAGATATTCGAGCACCCGGCTGCGGGCCCAGTAGATATCCGTACCGTCCTTAAAAATCACGTAGACGAAAGACAAGCCGAAAAAAGAATAGCCGCGCACCACCTTGGCGTTGGCAACGGCCAGCATTGTGGTGGTGAGGGGATATGTCACCTGGTCTTCGATGATCTGAGGCGGCTGCCCCTGCCATTCGGTGAAGATGATGACCTGCACGTCGCTGACATCCGGCAGCGCATCCACGGGAATTTTAACAAAAGCATAGACGCCGGCGGCAATTGCACCCGCCGTAAAGAGCAGCACCAGAAATTTATTGCGCACCGAAGCTTGGATAATCCTTTGCAGCACAGTCCCTGCTCCTTTTCGTCTATTTTAGGGTAGGTCCGGAGGTCTTGGAGTGCTGCCCGGCCTCATCGGGTTTCGCCTCCGATGATTTTTCAGGCGGCAGCATTTTGCTTATGGCGGCGCGCAGATTGCTTTCCGAGTTGATCAGAAACTGCGCGGACGTCACCACGCTTTCGCCTTCCTTAAGACCTTCAAGCACCTGGAACTCGTCACCGGCCTGGGCACCGAGGTGCAACTCGCGCGGCGAAAACCTGCCTTCACCCAGGGCTATCAAAGCAATATCGCGCTTGCCGGTACGCAGCACCGCCTGAATGGGGACAGCCAGGCCCTCGCGCACAATAGTCGAACGGATGAGGACGTTGGCCCACATGTCGGGCTTGAGTTCGAAGTCTTTGGTGTTCGGAAACGTCATGCGAACCCGAATGGTGCGGGTCATGTTCTGGAGGTAAGGATAGATGTAAACGATTTTGCCCTGATAGGTCTTGCCGGGCTGGTAGGCGAGGCTCATTTCCGCCTCCTGATCGAGCTTCAGCCACGGTGCTTCAAATTCGTACACTTCGCCGATAACCCACACAGTGGATATATCCGCGATGCCGTAGACCATCTGCCCCGGCTGGAGGAAACCGCCTTCCGGGATATTTCTTTCAACGACAATTCCCTTGAAGGGGGCATAGAGGGCCATGGTTTGTGTAATTTTGCCGTGCCGGCGCAAGGCATCGATTTGGCCTTTAGTGATGTCCCAATAGCGCAGCCGCATTTCAGCCGCCTGTAGGAGGCTTGCAGCACCTTCGGCAACGGTGCGAACGGGGTTGTCCTTCATGCGCTGATAATAGCCCAAGGTGGTCAGGTATTCCTGCTGGGTGGACACGAGTTCAGGACTGTAGATTTCCAGGAGTTTTTCGCCTCGCGCCACGAGCTGGCCGGTAAAATTGACATACTGTTTTTCAATCCAACCGCCGATTTTGGGTGAAATTCGTCGCACTTTTTGCTCATCGTAGGTAATTCGCCCGATGGTTCTGATCTCATGGGTGAGTCGCTTGCGCTCAACCACCATGGTCGTCACGCCGATGTTCTGAACCATCACCGGATCGATCCGGACCTCACCCGCAGGCCCCTGCGTCTCCCCTCCGGCATAAACCGGCACCAGATCCATTCCCATGGGGTCCTTGCCGGGCTGCTGGGATATGAAAGTGGGGTCCATCGGTGATTTCCAGTAAAGAATCTTTTGATCTTTTTTGCCTGCGGGCGACTTTTCCATTTCTTTTGTCGTTGACATCGACTGATTTCCAGCCGGCAGCAGGGGCTTGATGACCTCGGGATACCACCGCAGAAGCAAAACCATTGTCATGATCGAGAGGATAAATGTTATAAGTATAAAAAGAACATAGCGCAATTTCATCTTTCCTCCTGAATCCCCTTAGCAGCGAAAGTTTGGTTCTTAGCACATACATTGCCAACTGCTTCGAAAATCTGCAACTTGTAGAGCTGATTTCTGAAACCAGCCGGCCATATCATGGTTGTTGTTCCCGACTATCATTTTCGTCGAATATATCAAGGCTAAGGCAAAATTCGGCCGCCCAAAAGCTCCTCCAGTTCCGCGCGCTTCTGATAGATGTTGAACAGGTAACGGTCGCTTTGCAGTTCCAGCCGCAGCACCTGAAGCTGGGCCCGGATCATGGTGTCAAATTCGAGTTCGCGCACCTGGTAGGCGGCAAGGGAAGATTTGGCCCACTGCTCGGCCTGCGGCAGGAGCGCATCGGTGAACAAACGGTAGTGTTCCTGAAATTTGCCGATATCCGTGGCCAGCGTACTGACTTGATAAGGCAGCGCCTCAACGAGATTTCGATACCTGTCCCTGGCGGCCGCGAAACGTTTGCGCGTTGCGGCGAGCTGCTTGTTTTGACGGGTTTTGAACCATAATGGAACATTCACAACTATCGCCCCGGAAACAAAGTCCGGCAGATCCCTTCCGGTCATGTCTTCACCCCGTTGACCGTAAGCCAGAGTGACGTCCATATCCGGCCAGTAGTCTTTTTCGGCCAGTCGGATCTCTACCTCGGACTGGTTTATTTCCGCTTGTCTCGCCGCAAGTTGGGGGTTTTGTTTGAGGCTTTGGTCCTGCAGGGCCGTGACATCGAGCTTGAGATCGGGATAAATCAAGCGATCGGGGGGACTTACGGAATTAAAACGATCACGGTTGAGCAGCTCGTTGATGCGGTCCTCGAGGTTGCGGTATTCGCGCTCTAACAAGACTTTTTCGTCAAGGAGTTTGGTAAGCTCGACATGCGCCTCCAGTACGTCTTGCTGCAGGCCCTTGCCGGTTGCATACCTGCTTTCGGCCACCTTGCGCAGCTGCTCTACCAGTTCGACCAAGCGGTTGTTGATCTCAAGGCCCCTGCCGACATAGCCTATTTCGTAGTACGCGACGGCTATCTGCCGGGCGAGTTCGAATCTTCTCGCCTCCAGCAGCCAGTATTGGTGATTTGCTATGCTCGCCTGCCTCTGCGACCTTAAGCTCAGCTTTCCAAACCAGGGGAATTTTTGAGAAATAGCGATCTGTTTTTGGGTCATGGGTTCCTGGTTGAAGCTGAAGGTGTCGGTGGGCACGTTGAGTGCGCCAAGACCTATGCGAGGGTCCTGCAGGGAGCCTGCATACGGGATTAATTCTTTCAAACTTTCCACGCTTTCTTCCAGGCTTTTTATTTCCTTGTTTTGAACCATGGCTTCCTCGATGAGTTCGGTTAGAGGCGGTTGCGCCCAGATAGGAGAACCTGCATGAACGCCTGAAGGTCCGATGAGCAGGGACCACAAAACAACCAAAATAGGTCCAACTCCTTTACTCAAGAAAGGCTTCATTGTGTTTTTCTCCCTTGTATCTTTCCTGGGGGTCGGTTACTGGATATAGCCACGGCGGTGCCATCTTAATAACTCATTATGAAATGTTCTTTTCATTTGTTCCGGGTAAACGATGTCTTGGCACTATTTACCGTTAAAATCGGGCAAACGATGTCATGGCATTTGTGAGCTATTCAATTTCAAACAAAATGATAAGGTATCTTTTTTTTCGTTTTGTGGCATGATGACAAATACTTGTCAATGGGAATGAGACACCAGTTCTATGAAGTTAGACTCTTGTTTATTTATATCCAAAATACTGAATGGTCAACCGACCGGCCAGCAACTGAGATTCTGCTCGACGATGATGCCATTCGGATTCGCTTTCATAAATTCGCCTCACACCGAAAAGCAGGACGCCGTTGAAAAGCAGCACCAAAGCAGCTTCGGCGGAAAACTGTGTCTTATTACATGCAACTATTTTCATAATCCCCACCTTCCCGGCAGCACGTCCACATAACCGGACAGGCAATTTGCGTTCACCTTCTTGAGAGGACAGTAAAATCAATCGCGTCTGTCCCTTGAGACTTTGATGCTGATGCATTGCGGGGACCCGATATCAGTTGGCAATCAACGGCGAGAAAGCGAGCCCGATGGATTGCTTTCATTCACAGCCAAAGAACTCTGAGGAGTATCCTTCGCATATCATTCTATGAGTCTTCATCGATTCGACTGCGTAAATTTTATGCATAGCTCGGGTTGCTTAAGGTCAAAAAAGAGGAAATATTACCCACCGTTCTTTTTCTCTTTTTCGAATTGGTGACCTTTAAAAGGAAAACGGCCGCTTCGGGCAGAAAAGTCTGGGTGAGCCGTGAACTTCCTCTGGAGTCGCTTTGGATGTGTTTAGTATAATTGCGAATCATTGGGGCTCTCCCTCCTGATGATTTATGGTTCTTCGCTGACAGCTTATAAAAAAAGTAATTAAACTCTAATTATGACCGGCAGGTTATCAAGACGCTTCAGGAGAGCCCGCAGGCATCTGTGCCGATTTGAAATGCTTTAAATCGTTTCTTAATTCGGCAATAATAGTCAAGTTCGTTGCGGAAACCGGCTTGCTTCCGACACTGAAACCGACTTGTGCCTATCGGGAATTCATGGAGGGGATAGAAGCTAGCTTTCAATATCCTTTTTCAGGCTTTCGAATTCTTCTTTTGTGATGTCCCCTTTGGCATATCTTTTCCTCAGGATGTCCAGCGGGGTCTCTTTTGATGGCCCCGAATCACCGGATCTCCGGGACTGCATGACAAAGATGTAGACGATGAATCCGGCCAGAGCCAAAAAGATCAGCCACATAAATATCCCTCCAAATCCATAGCCCATCATGTGGCCGCCGTAAGGCGCCGATTGGCCCATCGGATAACGGGTGCAGGACCAGAGAGAAAGAAACAAAAGGGGGCCGAGTATGAATGGCAACTGTTTTATTTTCATGTTCGTCTCCTCATCGCAAAGATTCATATGTCGATTCGACGCAGTCGCAGGGCATTGCCCACGACCGACACCGAGCTGAAGCTCATGGCTGTGGCGGCGATCATGGGAGAAAGCAACAACCCGAAGACCGGATAGAGCACGCCGGCGGCGATGGGCACGCCCAGGGCGTTGTAGATGAAGGCGAAGAACAGGTTTTCCTTGATGTTGCGCATGGTGGCCTTTGACAGGAGTCGCGCCCGCACAATGCCGCGAAGGTCGCCCTTGACCAGGGTCACGCGCGCACTCTCCATGGCGACATCCGTTCCCGTGCCCATAGCGATGCCGACCTCGGCCTGGGCCAAGGCGGGCGCGTCGTTAATGCCGTCTCCGGCCATGGCTACGATATGGCCCTCTTTTTGAAGACGCTTGACGGTATCGGCCTTGTCCTGAGGCAAAACTTCAGCCACAAAATCGTCGATACCCAACTTGTCCGCGACGGATTTGGCGGTGAGCCGGTTGTCGCCGGTCAGCATGATGATTTTCACATTTTCTTCGTGAAGCCTGTCGATGGCCTCCTGTGTCGATTCTTTGATGGGGTCCGACACGCTCACCAGGCCGGCGGCCTTGCCGTCCACGGCGACATACATGGCGGTTCTGCCTTGATCCTGCAGCTTTTGCGCCTCGGTCTCGAGCGGCCCGATCTCAACCTCGAATTCTTCGAGCAGCTTGGCATTGCCCAGTAGGACCTGCTTGCCGTTCACGTGCCCGGAAACACCCTTGCCGGTGTGGGAGTTGAAATTTTCAGGCTCCATCAGTTCGATATCCCGCTCGCCGGCACCCGCGACGATTGCGGCTGCCAGAGGGTGTTCACTGCTCTTTTCCAGGCTGGCGGCCAGCATCAGAAGCGTCTGTTCGTCGGTTGGTTCCACCGCAACCACATCGGTCAGCTTCGGTTTTCCTTCGGTGAGGGTGCCGGTTTTATCCACAACCAGTGTGTCCACCTTGCGCAGGATCTCGATGGACTCGGCATCCTTGAACAGAACTCCGACGGTGGCACCCTTGCCGGTGGCCACCATTATGGACATGGGCGTGGCCAAGCCAAGCGCACACGGGCAGGCGATGATCAGGACGGAAACCGCGGCGATGAGCGCATAGGCCATCCGGGGTTCAGGCCCGATCAGCGACCATACGATGAAGGCCGTCACCGCGGATCCGATAACCGTCGGCACGAAATAGGCGGCGACGACGTCTGCCAGTTTCTGTATCGGAGCGCGGCTGCGCTGCGCCTCGGCGACCATTTGAACGATTCGGGCGAGCACGGTCTCGGCGCCGACTTTTTCGGCCCGCATCATCAACGCGCCGGTGGTGTTGACCGTGGCGCCGATCACCCGTTCCCCCTTTTTCTTTTCCACTGGAACGGGCTCACCGGTGAGCATCGATTCATCCACGTTGCTCGATCCATCGAGCACCATGCCGTCCACCGGGATTTTTTCCCCGGGGCGAACCCGCAGCTTGTCGCCCTCCTGGACACTGTCCAACGGCACATCCTCTTCGCTGCCGTCAGCGTTGATCCGACGCGCCGTCTTGGGCGCCAGCCCGAGCAAGGCCTTGATGGCGGCCCCGGTGCGGCTGCGGGCGCTCTGCTCCAGCATTTGACCTAAAAGAACGAGGGTCACGATTACGGCGGCGGCTTCGAAATACACGGCGACGGTTCCCTCTTCCGACCGAAACGCGGCCGGGAAAATATCGGGCAGAAAAACCGCCACCACGCTGTAGATATACGCCACGGCGGTACCCAACCCGACCAGGGTGAACATGTTCAGGTTCCAGGTGACGATCGATTTCCAGGCCCTTTTATAAAAGACCCACCCGCCCCAGAGCACCACCGGAGTGGCCAGAATGAATTCTCCCCAGGGAAGCAGCTTGGGATCGATAACGTTTTCGATAAACCCCAAACCCAGGATATCACGCATGGCGATAAGAACCAGCGGGAGCGACAGGACGGCGGACACCCAGAAACGGTTGCGCATGTAAACATATTCCTGGTTTTCTTCCGCCTCGGCCGATACGGTCCGAGGCTCCAACGCCATCCCGCACTTGGGGCAGTCTCCGGGTTCGCTGCGCACGATCTCGGGGTGCATCGGGCAGGTCCATTCGGTTTTCTGCCCGGGCGCCTCCGGGGTTTCGGGCTCAAGGGCCATACCGCATTTGGAGCAGTCTCCCGGGGCTCCTTGGCGTATTTCGGGATGCATGGGGCAGGTGTAGGTCCGCCCTTCGGTTTCGTCGGAAACGCTCTCGGGATTTAGATATTTTTCGGGATTCGCCTCAAAACGGTCCTGGCAGTTTCGGCTGCAGAAGTAATAGTGACTGCCCTTGAATTCATACACAAATTCATTGTCCGTGTCGGAGACTTCCATGCCGCAGACCGGATCGCAATGACTTTTCTGCACTTCTTCATTATTTGAAGACACGCTTCTTTCATGATTGAGCATGACATTACCTCGTTACAATATGACAGCCAACGCACATTGGACTCACAGGTTGGAGGGTGTTGTGTCCTTAACCGCTTTTACTTTCTCTTAGAAGTATACTTTTTTCCCGCCATCTGGCCTGTCGTTGAGTTATACTGTTCGGTGATCTCTTATCAAGTTATTCTACATTTGAGAAAATGGAAATCAATACAGTTAATCCCGTAAATGTCGATTGGTTTTTTAGTATACTACAAAAAAATTTGTCTCAGTTGCTTGTGCGATTTTCACTATCTTTTCTTTTTTGTTTCTTTTCGCTGTCTTTATCGGATTGAAAAGCCCTCCTTCGGCAGACTTTATTTTTTCTTTCGTATTCGCAACAACCAACATCAGTCCCCGGGAACCTATAATCCATGCTTTCTCACCCTGTCCGAGCCTTTCGCCTTTTGCTGTTGCAGCCCATATCTCATTCTTGAATCGGACTTTTCCTTCCGGATCGATATCATCTATGACAAGCGCCTCTTGCCCCATCATCTCTTCCAATCCTGTTCTAATCGGAAGCTTCATGGATTTCATCATTTTATAATTAACGATGACGCCAAAGATAAAAATAGGAATATAAACTGGAAAGGCCGTCCAGAACGGTAAAAACAAAAACAAGGCCAAAGCAAATACCGGCGAAAACATAACGATCATCATTTCCATTGCTGGCTCACTTTATGTATCGTGTTCTCACGGGCTGCTCTCACCCGGCTGAGAGAGACCGCGGACTTCTCGATGGTCATTCTTCTCCACCCTTGTCAGGAACATGCAGCCCGGCGGGATTTTATCACTCCCCAAGACACTTTTGCCCCATAGCTTGGTTGATCACGGTTTTCAGTTCATCCAGATGGAGCGGTTTGTTCAAGACTGCGATGGCACCATGCAGCAGGGCTTCTGCGACAACCTCGGCATTACAGTAAGCCGTCATCAGAATTACCGGTATGCAGCGATCAAGATTTTTAATTTCAAAAAGCGCATCGAGGCCGGAAAGCGTTTTCATGCGAATATCCATCAGGACGAGAGCATAACGGCAGCTGCGGGCCATCCATACAGCGGTTATGCCGTCATCGGCTTCATCCGTGTAATAACCCCAGCTACCAAGCACGCTTTCCAGCATGAAGCGGTGGGTGGCATCATCGTCGACGATCAGTATTTTTGTCCCATTGTTCATGGCGCACGTCCGGCGGCATCAGAGATATTTCACGCCGATACCGAATCTAAAGCCGGAGTCTTCTGCAACCGGTCGACACCACTTGACTTGCGCCAGGGTGGTCGTGCGAAGCTGTCCTGAAACGTTGTCACCTCGCTTGGATGTTGAGCTGTTTTCAGCCCGAATATAAATTGTGGCTCCCGGCTGCAACGCTCGGTTGGCCATGAAGTACATTCCGTTGCTGCTGAAATTGCCAACCCTGGAAGAACGGGCGCTCCAGTTTTTGATGCTAAAAGGTGAAAAGACAATCGATGCGCTTTCTGTACGGCGTTTCTCACCTCTTTTTTCCATTTTTAGATCCTCCTTCTGCGTCAATTCTCAGCCGTTCTACCGGTTGAGATAATGGACCATTCTGCACTCCCGATGGGCGCTCCTTTCATAGCGCTCAATATGCAGACCGCATGGCACCGCTGTTCTTGTCGACCAGGATTTTGTCGACCATGGAATTGTCCTTGGTGACGATATCGGCCTCAAAAGAGCTGCCGTCATCGGTGAGCTTTCCCAGTTTCAGATTCGGATTGCCGGTGGACTGCAGGTAATTTTCCACCATTGACCGTGCCTGCGCTTTGTCGATCGGCTGCTGAGGCTGTTGCTGCCCCCCGTTAGGGAACTGTCGAGAAGGTTCGGAACCGTATCCCGGTCCCATCATCCCCTGACCCATCCCGTAACCGCCACCCATCATACCGGGTCCCATACCGTATCCGTTATTCCCATAGCCGCTGTTGCCGTTTGGATCATTTCTCGATCCGCCCTGGTACTGGGAGCCGTTTCCCTGCCCCCAGCCCATGCCGGAACCCATCCCGCCGCCCATCATCTGGGCGTCGGCGTTTGCAAAAACAAAAACAAGGCCCGCCGTTAATACCAATGCCAAACCAACCATGACTTTATTCATTTCCGTCTCCTTTCGAGGATTTCATTGCTCGGCTGCTTTTCAATCCGATCGACCGAGATTCATTTGGATCGCTTCGTTTAATTACTGCAATTAGAATGCCATTAGCATAATCATTTTAAATGATTATATTTTTCTTGAAGCGTGGTCCTTGGAGGCATAGAATCTCATCCGTCTGTGCGTAATTATTACCCGGAAATGAAGTTGGATGAATCGGAAAAGGGAAATTTTTTCGCGGTTCGGCAACTGACGTGCAAGAGACGATCTATATCTTTGATGAGGTCCCGATCCGAACTTGTCCCGAATGACGATAGAATACGCTTGCTAAAGTGACTGGCTACAGCAGTTTAACAACTGGTCCGGCAGGAAGTGGCACGCGGGTTGCTTGATAACACATTAACACATCAGGCTTGCATCTGATCAGTTATTTTTTTATGCAAATCATCAGACATAAAAAACTATATCTGCCGGCTTTTTCCATCATAGCGGTTGTTCTGCTGCTGATTTTGCTTGTCGCCGTTCTGACCTACCGTACGTTGGATCATCAAAGAAAAACCGCTCTGACATTTCTTCACAGCCAGGGCGTTACCCTGCTGCATGCCATGGAGGCGGGTGCGGTGACCGGGATGCTGATGCCGATGTGGAACGAAGATTCCGTGAAGACCCTGATCCATATAATCGGCAAGAATAAGAATATCGCCTATATTTACATATATGATCAATCCGGGGCTGTTATCCATGCATCCGGTATTGCGGAGGAAGAGACGCGGGCAGTTTGGCGTCCCGAACTGAAAAACGATCATCAGGTGGTGGCCCGCTTGCGAACCTTGGATAACGGCTCGCAGGTCTATGAACTGGCCAAGCGTTTTTCACCGGAATTGCTCGTTCCGTCTGGGAAAGCCGATCATCTGATGTACCACGGTAGTGTCAGCCAGTTTGCAGATCACCATGCCGGCAACACGGTGGTCCTGGGAATGAGCATGGAGGAAGTTGAATCTGTTCATCGTTCAGACGTTGTACATGCCGTTATAATGGCAGCCATTCTCCTGGTGTTGGGGTCCGGGGCGATCTTCTTCACCTTCGTCATCCAAAATTATTACCTGGTAGATAAAGCCCTCAAGCAAAGCCGCGACTACCTGCAGCAAGTCATTGCCAGCATGGCCAACGGCATGATCAGCATCGACAACCATGGAAACGTCACCTCCTTCAACGATATGGCTCTCGATCTGCTCGGCCTGAAAGAGACAGAGGTTAAAAATATCGAGTTAAAGTCAATCATCGATTTTCAATCCTCGGGTATAAACGAGACGCTCAACGAAGGGGAATCCTTTGTGGAGAAAGAGATCGTGTACAACAAAGGAGCCGAAAAGGTTCCACTGGCCTTGAGCGTTTCACCAATACCAGACGAAAAAAAGCAGTGCGCCGGGGCTGTTATCATCCTGCGGGACTTGACGGAAATCAAACGGCTGCAGGAAAAGGTGCAGCGTTCGGAACGGCTGGCGGCGATCGGGGAGCTGGCGGCCGGCGTTGCCCACGAGGTTCGAAATCCGCTGAGTTCGATTCGCGGATTTGCCCAGTTTTTAGGGCACGTTCTGGAGGATAAACCTGACGAACGTGAATACGCAGAAATAATGGTTAAGGAAGTGGATCGGATCAACAACGTGGTGACAAACCTGCTCTCGTTTGCACGACCCGTCAAACCCGATTTGGTCCCGACGGATTTGCCCAAACTGCTGGATCATACGGTGCGCTTGGTAGAAGAAGATGCCCGATTGCGGAAGGTAAACATCCGGTTGTCGACATCCAACGGCTTGAAGAAGATCTATGTGGACGGCAACCAAATCACCCAGGTCATGCTCAATCTTATTTTGAATGCTCTGCAGGCCGTGGATGCCGGGGGAAACATAAAAGTCGAAGCGCGCATGGATGATTCCGACCTACTGAAACTCAGTGTAGAGGACGACGGCCCGGGCATTCCACCTGGTAACGCAAATAAGATATTTGATCCTTTTTATACGACCAGGGAAAAGGGCACCGGGCTGGGTTTGGCCATCGTTCATATGATCGTGGAGAATCACGGAGGCGAAATCAACCTTGTGAGCCCTGTTCCCGGAAAGGGCAAAGGCTGCCGCATAACAATCGACTTGCTGGTTAGCACCGATAATTCAGCGTCGCATAATGGGCCGCAACCTTCCATACCATCCCAGTCAGGTGAAATGTCGAGGGAAAAATGATGACGCCTAAAATCCTGATCGTCGACGACGAAACGGCCCATTGCAGGATGCTCGAAGCCGTGCTGAAGGCCGAAAAATATGAAACGCAGCGTGCGCAGGACGGACAATCGGCGATTGAAGCGGTGAAGGAGCGATTTTACGACCTTATTCTCATGGATATCCGCATGAATCGCGTTGGCGGTGTAGAGGCACTGAAAAAAATCAAGGAAATCAGCCCCGATATACCGATTATAATGATGACGGCCTATGCATCGGTCGACACGGCGGTCCAGGCCATGAGGTCGGGCGCATACGATTATCTGACAAAACCCCTCGATATCGACGAGCTAATGATTCTGGTGGCCAAGGCTTTGCGGCACCATCAACTCGAGCAGGAAAACATTTTTCTGAAGGAGCAGCTCGGCAGCCGCTTTGATTTTTCGAATATCATCGGCCGCAGTCGTACCATGAAAGAGCTTCTTGAAACCGTCGCGATGGTCGCGCCCTCCGAAGCAACGGTACTCATACTGGGGGAAAGCGGCACCGGAAAGGAACTCATCGCCAACGCCATCCATCAGAACAGTCCCCGCAGCAGCCATCCGTTTATCAAGGTCAATTGTGCCGCACTGCCGGAGACCCTTCTGGAAAGCGAGCTCTTCGGCCACGAAAAGGGCGCATTCACGGGCGCTGTCAGCCGCAGGCAGGGGCGTTTTCATCTGGCCCACAAGGGATCGATTCTTTTAGATGAAATTGCCGAGATGTCGATGGCCACCCAATCCAAGATCCTGCGGGTCCTGCAGGAGCGCGAATTTGAGCCGATCGGAAGTTCCGAAACAATCAAAGTCGATACACGAATTATAACGGCCACCAATAAAAACCTGGAAGGGGAGGTCAGGGCCAATCGGTTCAGAGAAGATCTTTATTATCGGATCAATGTCGTTAACCTCACCGTTCCTTCCTTACGCGATCGAAGGGAGGACATCCCGCTTCTGGTGGATTTTTTCCTGAAGCGCTATGCCAAGAAAAATCACCGGAACCTGAAGGGGTTTACACCGAAGGCCATGGATCTGCTCATGCGCTATGATTGGCCGGGCAATATACGCGAGTTGGAAAATGTCGTTGAGCGCAGCGTGATCATGATGCGGGGCGATTTCATCACGCCCGATGAATTTCCAGGGGTCCTGAAAAGTCTCGATCCCGAATACGAGCAAATCTCGGCCGAAATACTTTCGGGCAAATCGCTCAAGGAAATGGAAAAGACTATGATCATGCGAACATTGCAGGAGACCGATGGCAACCGTACACACGCGGCCGAGATTTTAGGAATCAGCCGTCGCACTTTACAATTGAAACTCAAAGAGTACGGCGTCAATTAACAGGCGTCAATGCACGAGAATGAACGCACCGGCAAAAGCCGCCAAGAAAGATGACAGCCAAAAGATGACCCTCGGGAGTATTTTGACGCCGTCGTAACAGGCGCGGTACCCTTCGATATCGCTGAAAAGAGTGAAAAATTCAGACAGTATTTCCCAGACTGCTTGCGTGGACACCGCAAAGATGAGTATCTTGAACCAGGAAATAGTTCCTTCCCCAATTGACACCGACAGCAGAATAGCAGTGAAGAGCAGCACAAAAGGAACGGTTTGCAGGTGCCCAAACTCATGGTGAATGCTCAAAGAAATGGCGTTTTTCGTTTTCAGACCCCACCTGAGAAGCCAGTTCACCGCAGCCGGATGGGGAACCAAAAAATTTCCGAAACCTGCCTTATGCATTAATTTTGATTTAAGGTTTACAGTTGCGGTGATCCCGTACCATGTCCGGCGCTTCAGAATTTGGGGGTATTGCAATAAGACTTCCGCCATTTGGTCCTTCTATTTTAAACTAATTTCAGGGTCGGATTGCATCATCAGATGGGACGCGACCATAAGAACTGGATGGATTAAAAAGTAACCCAAGAAGCAGCCGATGAAAACCCAGCTCCATGTCACTGATTTCATCCAGTTGCAGATGCTGGATATTACAGTTTGTTTTTCCACCTCATCCTCAAGACCGAAGGGTAATCATCCAGTAAAAAGCAGTTTAAATGCGATGGCAATGAGGATCAGGCCCCCGAAGATTTCCATCCGCCGGGCAAACCTATCCGACAGTTTATTGCCCAATTTCATCGCCAGCCACGTCATCACACCGGCGGCTATCCCGATCCAGACGGCTACCCAGAAAAGACCATGGTCCATTGCACCCAATCCGAGACCAACTCCCAGGGCATCTATACTGGTCGCCACAGAAAGCATCACCAGGTTAAAACCTTTTGTGGGATCCGGGCATACCGATTCTTCCACTTCAGACCTTGCACCTTCACGAACCATCTTTGCACCGATGACAAAGAGCAGGGCGAAAGCGATCCACGGCCCCCATCTTTCGGCCCATGCGAGGACATAGCGCCCGCACAGCCAGCCGATGAGCGGCATCATGAACTGAAATAAGCCGAAGTGAAACGAGAGCCGAAAAATCTGCCGAGGCGCACCGCAACGCGTGCCGACACCTAAACCCACGGCGAACGCATCGCAGCCGAGAGCCACGGCAATCAGGCCGGTTTCATAGACGGTTATGCCCAAAGAATACCGCTCCGTTCCGGCGTTTGTGTTTCAAGCTGATCCAAAAAATCATATGTGGATGACAATGAGGGTGACATTGTCCTTGCCATCGTTTTGTAAAGCCTTCTGCAGCAGTTTCTCCGCCGTTTTTTTCGGATCGGTTTGGCTTTTCATAATGGCTATGATCGTATCCGCTCCTGCACGAAAGTGTGGTCGTTCGTGAGTTGTTCCAGTTGGTTCTTTCGCAAGCGGTATACCCGTTTAAGATCGCTTCGTGAATTGAATGTGGCCGTTTTGTTTATCAACCAGCAATTCATCGATCAGGCTGCCGTCGGGGCGGACGACCCTGGCCACATAATAACGACCCTTATTTTCAAGCCCTTTCAGATTGAAGTCTTCTGAAATATGCCGGCTGGCTTCGCGGTCAATGATAATCCTGGCCGTACCGGTTCCCATTCCCTCAAGAATATCCTGCAGACGTTGCGGATCTTCCTCCAATCCTGCGTTCGTCCTGGTCTGGGACTTCTTTTCGTCGTCCTTGCCGGTAATGCTCCCGGCCGGCCTTCATGATGTAATCTGTTATCATTTCGATGACGTTTGCCGTCATGGTATCTCCTCTTGGTTTTATTGGTTTAAAGGCAACAGCGTTCGAAATCCGACATCCTCGAAACCTTCCCAGGGAGATCGATCAATCGGTGGTGCATCCGTGACGGCCAACCGCCAATCGATCACACGTGCTTCAGAACCATTGTCGGATTTGTTGGTGTCGTCAACCCACTCTTTGAGATCCATTCCGAAATCATCCAAAGGCAAAGCCGCAGTTGGTTTATCCTGTTTTCCGTTTGCATTGAAGGCATAGAAGTTTCAGATTCCGCCTGAATCATCATGCGCATGTGCTGATTTTGATCCGGACGGGTTGGACTCGTCTCCGGGGTAGGGGAGTGTTCAGGCATTTTTTCCTTTAGCCAGGCAGCCGCGGAGCGCCACTCGCCCAAGGTCGGGAGCCTTTTGCCGTAATGGCGCGCATAGGCTTGGGCTCCGTAAAATGTGACGCGCACCACAGGCTTTGGGGCGTAGGCCGCATCACGCAATAAAAATCGGCCGTCTTTAAAGAAGATCTGTTCATACGGCTCGACGCCTGAACCCAGATACAGCCAAATTTCGTCACCGCTGCGCACAACCCCTTCGGAAACAGATAGTCGGTCTTTGACCTCATTTAGAAACTCGAGGAAGTGATGATTGGTCACCTTGTTTCGATCCAAATAAAACGGCGCTTTCGTTGCGGCGCCGCTGAGTTGAGGATCGGCACTTGGCCTGACCAGAACCATGGTACGCCCGTCCCGAGCCCGAATTGGGGTTTTCAAGGTCCCGATATCGGACTGCCTCTGAATCTCCGCGGAAGGTGTTGCTTCATCCATCGGCGGGTTTTCATCCGATTGTCTGAACATACCAGGATTGCCCAGCACATGCCATAATGCAATGGCCAGCAGGCCGATCAGCGTGGTGACAATACAAATTCGCGTCCACACCTTGAAGTTTGTGCGCTTCCCTTGCCGTTCCGCCTCGGATGGAATACCCGAAGAGTCGTTCAAAGCATCTGTAATTGCCAGCCGCAGTTCCTGAATTGTTTGAAAACGCCGGGCAAGATCCTCGCTGGTTGCCTTCTGAACAATGGCATCGATTTTTTTTAGAAGCGGGTGTACCGTCTCCGACAGTTTTACAGCCTTCAGCGGTATTGTTTTAGGGCCGATCTTACCGTCGACCGCTTCATAAAGGATTTTTCCCAAGGCATAAATATCAGCCTGGGAACCGACCTTGCGAAAGTCCATAAATTGCTCTGGGGCCATATAATTCATGGTTCCCTTGACGTCCCAGGAATTTGATATCGCTCGCATGCGAACACTGCGGGCCAGGCCAAAGTCGGCAATCTTGGGTATTTTGCCGTCCATGAAGACATTCTCCGGTTTGATATCCCGATGCACAATGCCGCCTTGGTGGATGGCGTCGCGCCTTCCAATACCGGCAGGAAATAGTTTGTCAACCATGATGATGCTTCCGGTTTTAAACAGCGGATGCAAATCCGGTTGATCCATAGTATGACCCTTACTTCCCAACGATTTATCAATCCAATTTCATCCATAGTAATACCTTGTGCACCGGATGGGAAGGCGCACTCTCATTCTTGTCCAGTTATCGGCGGTGAATCCCGAAATGCGGTCGAGCCATTTGCTGTCATTGTCTGAACGTCAAGTTGTGCATATGTTCTATCCGCAGCAGGCGGCATTCGGGGTGGTGTTGATACCGTTATGATGACCATGTTCCCCTTTCGTTTTTGCATGTTCGACGACTCGGACGATCCGTGGAACGATCTTCGGGCCGAAGCTCGAAGACTTCGAGATAATCCTTGCCACCAAAAAACCGAAAGCGAGTCCCAGTAATCCCATCAAGATGGCGGCACCGGTTTCCCCAATTTCCCAGTTGCTGCCCAAACTGGCACCGACAAAAGCCCCGGCCATCAGCCACAAGATCGGGACGATGTAAAGAAAAACGGCACCGGTCCAGAGGGCGGATTCCTTAAGGTAAATCGAAACCACATCACCCTGACCGGCGCCGGCGGGGTTTTGCACCGTTGAGACCATTTTGGCGCTGGTCAGACACGACCGGCACCCGTGCGATTTTTCGCACCCGCCGCAGGCGTTTCTGCGGTCGGTGACCACTTCCGCCATTCCATTGTCGAAAGAATGGAGAACTATTCCGATTCGTTCGGCCATTGTATTCACCTCCTTTCTATTCAATCGACCAGTTTTTATATCCAGATGTTAGAATCGTAGGGTCGGAATACCGAACAGGGGATAAACGCGGTCCACATGTCCGATGCCCAGCCCGAGTGTGTCGTTGCTGCAGAACATTTGGGGCGCATCGAAAAAATCGCCGTAGCCGAATGGGGCCACATCGTAGTCGGCAAATGTCATGAATATCATCTGGCGGGAATTCATCAGTGAGGCGAAGTGGGGATGGGTGATTGTCAATAGTTGAAACCCTTCCGGGCCGCAGCCCGTGTCTTCCAGGGCTAACCGTTTTCGAAATCCAGTCACTGTAGATTTCTGAAATCGCTCACCGCGTCTGAATTTCGAGAAGTAAAAACCTTTGGGTCTTATAGGTGCGGTCGGACAAAGACGAAAATGCTCGCTATGGTCGAAAAGCGATATATTCGCATTGCCAGGTTTTCGGCCTTCTTCGCTTGACGGCAAAATCCCACGCCAGTTTGCCGGACAATGCGGCATCGGCGTTTCCTTGCCCGTCATCGCCGAAACCGTAAGAGAGAATCACGCCGGCGAATCCGTCGCGAATGTCGGTGTCCGTCAGACGCGGTGGCGCTGAAATCGTCTCAAATACCTTTTCGGGAATTCCCCACCGCATTTTGCGGTTGGCTTTTCGCCATGCCGTGATCTGCGCTGAAACGGGACACAGAGGATCGCAGGAAGTATTCGTCTTTTTCCAGAACAGCGGCGTCAGCATGATCAAAATTCTCAATAAAATATTGATCCGTACATTTGTCCCGTTTTTTCCGGCCGCTCTTTAACGCCTCGAAGTGGTATCATACCTCCACCTAAGGCTCTCTGGCCGTGTTGCAGCCTAATTGTTTGCGTTTGTCGTGTAAATAAAACTCGTGTCAGTGACAGCTCGGCGGCTTGCCCCCGGTTGCCCGATTCAGCCGCTGGAGATATCGAGCCCAGAGACCCTTCGGTTTCTTCTCCTGCGAGGTTTCCAGGTATTTTCGCGGTTGATTTTCAAACGCCTTGCGGCAGTTTTCGGCACAGAAGAAATACGTTTGCCCATCGTATTCGGCGGTTAGATCCGTTTTGTGGGGGTCGACTTGCATACCGCAAACCGGATCCACGTCCTTCTGATAAGACTTGTCTGTGTTCATTTTTTTGCCTCCTCTTATTTGTCAATGGGGTGAGGACAGAGCGGATTCAATTTCATGGATTCTATGAATATGATTCGCGTTGTGGAATTATCGTTATGCCGATTTCCTCCGCTCTAATTTCAAGCCTGTGTCAATTATACTTGCATAGCGCATGCCAAAATACCACATTGTGGCATACAAGTGACGGGAGATCGCAACCGAACGGACCCGCGCAAGTCGGATAGGAAACCCTACCAAATAAAATGATATGGATGGTTGGATAAGAAATACCCGGTTTTACCGAGATCAATGATGAAGTCGCGCAGTTTTTGCGCACCTTGATCCACTGTCTTTCAATACACGATCTATAGCTCGATTTATGGTACGGCCTCGATCCATCGGACAATATCTGAAGACAGGTTTTCTTCGATCCGGACATTCCAGCCGGCCGACCGAATGTTGTCCATGGTCCGACGGTTGATGTTTGCACCCATCATGCGCACGACAATCGGATTGAGGATATCGAAGATGAGCCCCAGCAAAACGTTTTCCGGTCGCATGTGCTCGAGCAACAGAAGGCGACCGGTCGGCCTGCATACGCGCCGCAGCTCCCGCAGACCGTCTACCGGGTCGGGCACCGAGCAGAAGACAAAAGTGGCGAAAACAGTGTCGAAGCTGTGATCCGGAAAATCGAGGTTCTGGACGTCCATTTCACGCAATTCGACGCTCAAGTCGCGGTTTGATGCCTTCCGTCGGGCACGCATCAGCATGCGCGGACTCAAATCGATGCCGACGATCTGCACCCCCGAAGGGTAGTAGGGAAAATTCTTACCGGTGCCGACGCCGACCTCCAGCGCAGTAGGCCCTGTGATACGGTTCCTCAAGCGCTGACGCCATACTGCAAAGCGAAAGTGCTCGAGCGGCGCTTCCATGATGTCGTAGACAAAGGCGAGACGATCGTAGCGTCGTTGCGTGCGTTTCGATGGTTGGTCTATTTTATCCATTTTTTGCGGCGTAATGCAGCACCTCACAAGTTGAATGCTGGATGCCGATTCAACGGCAGACAGCATAAATGGCCCACTGAAGGCGGTTTAATAATGACCGCCTTCAGTCAGTGAGGGTGAGATTACCAGCAGTATCCCCCCCGGCCGTAACCCATGCTGAGAGCGTTTTCCGGGAAATTTTTCCGCAGGTCAAGCTGGTGTTCCAGAGCTTTTTGATTGAACTGGGACTCGAGTTGCGACAGCTCCTTCTGCAGGTTGGTGACCTTGTCCCGATCCGGATTGGTCTGCTGAATTTCCTGGTTCAGAGCGAACTGCTTTTCCTGAATTGAATTGCGCAGGTCACTGGTGTCGTTGAGGAATTTTTGCTGAGACTGTTCGAGTTTGGCGGCGTCCTGCGGCGACAAATTACCATATCCGTATGGACCGTAACCCATCATGTGGCCGCCGTATCCCGGTCCGTAACCCATCATTCCCGGACCCATCATGTAGCCATTGTATCCCTGTCCGTAGCCCATCATCCCCGGCCCCATCATGTAGCCGCCGTATCCCGAGCCATTCCATCCGTGTGCAAAAGCTACTGCGGCAATGCCAACTGTGAATACAATCGCGACGATACCGATCTTGGTCTTGATGTTTTTCATGGTCATAAACTCCTTTTATAGTGGTTCTATGATGTCTTCCGTGATGAATTGTTCACGGTTTGACGTCCTCATAGAGCAATGGGCATGCCAATCGTATTCTTCTTCATTGTGCCCTGACAATAACCTTTTGAAATTTATTATATTATTAAAGTTTGCTTGACCGTATCGACAATTCGCCGAGGTCGTGCTCGGTTACAGCGGGTGGGTAAAAAAGAATCAGTGGAGGCTTTATTTACGGGAAGGGTGCGAAAAAATAGCCCACCTGACGTCGTCAGCCGGGTTCAGCGCAGGCAGACGATCTCGGTGCAACGATCCTGGACGGCGACTTCCAGCCGGGTGCGGGTGCCGGTCAAGGCCGGGGCGATGGCGTTCAGGGCTGTGTCGGGTGTGTTGTTGGTTTCACTGAGGTGGGCCAGGATCACGTGTTCGAGGTCGGCATGGGCAACGTCACATAACAGTTGCCTGGAATCCGTGTTGGAGAGGTGCCCCAACCGGCTCTGAATGCGTTGTTTCAGAGGCCAGGGGTAGGGTCCGTCGATCAGCATGCGGGTATCGTGATTGGCTTCCAGGATCAACGCCCGGCACCCCTTCAGGTGCTCTGTGACCATTGCGGTCGCCACACCCAAATCGGTTGCAAGGCCGATTTTAATGCCGTTCGTTTGAACGGTGAATCCGGCCGGATCTTCCGCATCGTGGGACAGGGAAAAGGGGTGGATGTGAAGGTTGTCGATGTGAAACACGGTGCCGCAATCAAAGGTGTTCACACTGTGAAGCCGGCCGATTCGTTTTGCCGCGCCGGCGGTTTTGCGGTTGAGGTAGACCGGCAGCCGGTAGCGGCGTGACAGCACACCGACGCCGTTTATGTGATCGGCGTGTTCGTGTGAGACGACGATGGCTTGAAGTCGGTCCGGCGCAAGGCCACGCGACCCGAGACGGCGTTCGATTTCGACGCCGGATAAACCTGCATCGATCAGGAAAGCGGTTTGCCCGTCGGAGACATAGATGGCGTTGCCCTTGCTGCCGCTGGCCAGTACGCAGACGGTCAGTTTGACAGCCGGTTCCGAGACGGCGGCATTGGTCGAGGGCTCATCTGAAAACATATGCGCTACCGATTATTTTCCGGTGTGTCCGAAGCCGCCGCAGTTGCGGTCGGTTTCTTCGAGTGATTCGACGACCGTGATACGGGGCTGGCAAACCGAGTGGATGACCATCTGCGCCACCCGGTCGCCGCGCCGGAAGGTGTAGGGTGATTTGCCGAAGTTGATGGCGGCGATCTTGATTTCGCCGCGGTAGTCGGCGTCGATGGTGCCCGGGGCATTGATCAAGCCGATGCCGTGCCGGACCGCCAATCCACTGCGGGGCCTTATCTGAGCTTCGTAGCCTGACGGCAGGGCCATCGCCAGGCCGGTGGGCAGCAGGGTAATATCGCCGGGAGCGAGAACCAGCGGCGTGTCAAGGGCGACGGCAAGGTCCATTCCCGCGGCACCGGGGGTCATGTATTGCGGCAGGGGGATGTCGGCGTCCTCGTGGGGGCGAAGACGGCGGAATCTGATTTCCACGCGGTCATTCATCGTGTAGGGAAAATCTTTTCAGGTCAGCAGCAAATCCGCGAAGGACGCGTTTTCGTTTAGCGGACCGAGGGCGGTCAAGGCCAAACGGTCTTCCCGAAACAGCTCCACGGCGAGATCACCGATGTCTGAGGCCGTGATGGCTTCAACCTGGTCGATAATTTCCTGAAGAGGCACGGTGCGGCCGAAGTTGATCTCATTTTGCGCCAAGCGGACCATCTGATTGTCGACGCTTTCCGAGGCCAGCAGGAGGTTGCCCTTGGTGTAGTTCTTGGCGTCGTTCAGTTCGGCGTCATCAACCGGCTGTTTCTTGAGCAAGCGCATTTCTTCCATGATCAGGCCGACGGTTTCCCGCACCTTGTCCGGCTGAACCCCGACATAGGCGCCAAACATGCCGGTGTCTTCGTATGATGAAATAAAGGAGTAGACCGCATAGGCGAGACCGCGGTGCTCCCTGATTTTCTGGAAGAGCCGGGAGCTCATGTTGCCGCCGAAGATCGTGTTCAGGAGCGAGAAAGCGTACCGTTTCGGGTCGGTGATCGAAACCCCACGTGTTCCCAAGCAGATATGGACCTGTTCGAGGTTACGCTGATGCAGTTTGATCTGTGGATAGTCCGCCGGAGTCTTTCGTCCCGGAAAACCAGGCCCCTTTTTGACGGCGGAAAAGGCCGGGCCTACCAGCTCTACGATTCTCTCATGGCTGACGTTGCCGGCCACCGCGACGACAATGTGGCTGGGCTGGTAGAAACGGTTGAAGAAAGCCTTTATTTTCTCGGATGTGAAAGCGAGAATGTTTTCCCGGGTACCCAGAATGGAACGCCCCAGCGGATTGTCGCCCCAAAAAGCACTCCCCGAAAGAACGTGGACATACTCTTCCGGGTTGTCCTCGACCATGCCGATTTCCTGAAAGATGACCGGCCTTTCTTTGACGACTTCTTCTTCGGCGAATTCGGAGCTCAGAAAGATATCGGTCAGGATGTCCACCATCGTGTCAAAATGCGTGTCCATGACGCGAGCATGGTAGCAGGTGTTCTCGAAACTGGTGAAGGCATTGGTGTGCCCGCCGATGGCATCGAACTCCTTGGCGATTTGAAATGCCGTGCGTTTGCGGGTGCCTTTGAAGATCATGTGTTCGATCAAGTGGGAGAGACCGTTTTCGGAAGCGGACTCATCCCGGGCACCCACATTGACCCAGACGCCCATGGAGACACTGTGTACAAAAGGCATGGTATTGGTCAGGATCCGCACCCCGTTTGAAAGGGTGGTTTTTTTCACCGAAGACGGTTTCATCCGCTATTCCAGCACCGCCTTGTGGCTCAGGCGGATTTTGCCGTCTCGATTGATTTCAAGGACCTTGACTTTTAGCTTCTGACCTTCCTTGACGACATCAGAGACGTTTGTGACCCGATGGTTGGCCAACTGCGAAATATGGACCAGCCCGTCCGTACCGGGTGATAACTGAACGAAGGCACCGAAATCGGTAATCTTAACCACCGTACCCTCATAGATGGCTCCGATCTCGGGATCCATGGTGATGGCCTCGACCATTTTTTTGGCCTTTTCACCCTCTTCCGATGAAAAAGCCGCGATTTTGACGATACCAGAGTCATCGATTTCGACGCGTGTATTGGTTTCACTCTGAATCGCCCGGACGGTTTTGCCACCCGGGCCGATTATTTCGCGAATTTTATCCGGGTTTATTTTGATCGTCAGCACCTTCGGTGCGTAAGGAGAGATGTCCTTACGCGACTCCCGGATGGTTTCCTGCATTTTACCGAGGATGTGCAGGCGGCCGACCCGGGCCTGCTCGAGGGCTTTCTGCATGATGTCCCGTGACAACTCACGGATCTTGATGTCCATTTGCACGGCGGTGATGCCGTCTTTCGTTCCGGCCACCTTGAAGTCCATGTCTCCGGTGTGGTCTTCGTCGCCGAGAATATCGGAGAGCACCGCCACCTTGTCATCACCCTTTACGAGGCCCATGGCGATGCCCGCCACCGGGGCTTTGATAGGGACGCCGCCGTCCATCATGGCCATAGTGCCGGCACAGACGGTTCCCATGGAAGACGAGCCGTTTGATTCGAGCACCTCGGATACCACTCGGATCGTGTAGTCGAAATCTTCTTTGTCAGGCAGGACTTTTTCGAGAGCCCGGGTTGACAGTCCGCCGTGCCCGATGTCCCGCCGCGAGGGGCCGCCAAGGCGCCGGGCTTCTCCGACCGAAAACGGCGGGAAATTGTAGTGAAGCATGAACGGTCTGAATTCTTCGCCGCTCAGTGTTTCCACCCGCTGTTCATCTTGTCCCGAACCGAGGGTCAGCACCCCGAGCACCTGGGTTTCGCCCCGCGTGAACAAGGCGCTGCCGTGCGGTCGCGGTAAAAAGCCGACCTCGCAGGTTATCGGGCGGATTTCATCGAACTTTCTACCGTCGATCCGCCGGTTGGCTTTCAAGACCAGATCACGACAGACGGTTTTCTTCAAGTCAGCGATGATCTCGTAAACCTCTCCACGGCGATCCGCATATGCTTCGCCAAGCAATGCGAAGTAATTGTCTTTGACTTCCCGCAAGGCTTTGCTGCGCTTGATTTTTTCCGGAATCACGACCGCCGCTTCAATTTGTCCCCGCAGTTCGGATTCGATGCGGGCGACCAGTGCCGGGTCCTTTTCCAACGGCAGGAATGGTCGTTTCGGTACATTGGCGTCATTCTTCAGTTTTTCCTGTAAGGCGATGATCGGCTGCATTTCTGCATGGGCAAAGTAGATGGCATCCAGCAGGTCTCCTTCGCTGATGTTGCTGCCGCCACCTTCCACCATGACGATGCCGGTTTTGGAGCCGGCTACGATGATATTGATGTCGGAGCCCTCGAGTTCGCCGATGGTCGGATTGACCATCAGCCGGCCGTCGATACGTCCCACCCGAACGCAGGCAATTGGTCCGGCAAACGGGATCTCCGATATTTCGAGGGCCGCGGACGCACCGATCATGGCCAGAGTGTCGGGCTCATTTTCCTGATCCATCGACAACACCATGGCGATCACCTGGGTTTCATAACGGTAGCCTTTCGGGAACAGTGGGCGAATAGGGCGGTCGATCAAGCGCGCCGTCAGGGTTTCCTTTTCGCTTGGGCGGCCGATTTCACGCCGAAAATAGTTGCCGGGAATACGGCCGGCGGCGTAGATCTTTTCCTGATACTCGACCGTTAAGGGCAGAAAGTCCGATTGTCTTTCCTCCGGGGTCGAAACCACCGTCACCAGGACGGTTGTCTCGCCGTAGCGAACCAGCACGGCACCGGAAGCCTGTTTGGCGACCTTGCCGGTCTCAATGGTCAGTGTTTTCGGCCCGAGCTGGGCTTCTAATAATATTTCCATTTTCATCTCCTAAAAAATAAGCGACTTACCCTTCTGTTATCGCTATGAAAGTCGCTTATAGGGCGAATTCTTTGCGAACGGCAGTTAAAGGGAGTTAAAACTCACCATCCGGCTTACACCGCACTCATTGTGAGTTCCGTCAAGGACATTGGCAGGCGTCAGCGCTTCAAACCGAGGGTTTCGATAATGGCGCGATATCGGTTGACGTCCTTGTTTTTAACGTAGTTCAAGAGCCGGCGACGTCGACCGACCAGCATCAGCAAGCCTCTGCGGGAGTGGTGATCTTTCTTGTGAAGCTTGAGATGTTCGGTCAGGTAAGAAATTCGGTGGGTCAAAAGCCCGACCTGGACTTCGGGCGATCCGGTGTCCCCTTCGTGTAACTTGAATTTGTCGATCAGTTTCTTTTTCTCTTCCGTTGAGAAGACCACTTTCTTTATTCCTCCTTTTTTTTAAATGCTGGCGGCACCCCTATCCGTTTGTCGCACCAGCCCCTTCAACATCCGGTTGTAAGCCCGTTTTGAATTCAGCCGGCTGCTTGGTTGAAAACACAGACGTAGCGTAACCTTTCGCTGTCTCCTTGATATGTCAGAATCGCCAACAGATTCCGATGCGAATCGAGGATCTTTACCAGGCCCTGAGCCTCTTTGAATAAACCCTCATCGAAGTCGTTTTTTTGAACCACTTTGCCATGTTTTACGTGATGAGTCAAAGATTTGTTCGCCACAATGCCCGGAATATCCGGCAGCGCGTCAGCCATCGAAACCATACGAGTGGAGATCCGGTTTTCACGGGCTAGGGACTCCAGGTCGGTCAGTGTCAGTGCATCAGCAAGGGCGAACCGTCCGCTTTCAACTCTCCGGAGCTCTTTGAGGTGTCCACCGCACCCCAGTCGGCTACCGATATCCGAACAGAGCGTGCGAATGTAAGTCCCGGCCGAGCAGGTGACCTCGAAGCGGACAAACGGCAACTCGATCCCCAGAAGGCGGATGGCCTCGATCTCGACCCGGCGCGGTGGTTTTTGGACCGGTCGTCCCTGGCGGGCATACCGATAAAGCGGGACCCCACCCAGCTTCAGGGCGGAATACGCCGGCGGTTGCTGCCAGTAAACACCTTCGAACTGCTTGACGGCCGCGCTCACGCAATCTGTGGAGAGTGCCGCCGCCGCAGTTGATGAGATCACCCGGCCGGTGTTGTCTTGGGTGTCGGTCTCCACCCCCAAGTGCATAACCGCACAGTATTTTTTACGGCCGTGCAAAAAAAATTGCGCCAATCGTGTGGCCTGGTTGATACAGCATACCAGCACGCCGGTGGCGAAAGGGTCGAGCGTACCGGCGTGACCGACCTTTCGGGCCTTCAGGATTCGTTTGACGGTTGCAACCGCCTTGGCCGAAGACATGTCCGCGGGTTTGTCCAGAACGAGGATACCGCTGGTTCCTGAGACATCCATAATACCCGGCCGGTGTCGGCCTACAGTTTCTTCGCCAGATGGGCAATTTGGGTTTTTACCTCATAAAGCGGCGCTTCGATCCTGAAACCGGCTGCACTTTGATGGCCGCCGCCGCCGTAAGAGACGGCAACGGCAGCGACATCGACCGAACCATCGGAGCGCAGACTGACATGATACCGGTGTCGATCCTGGGTCGCGCCAGTTCCATTTTGCAGCTCTTGAATCAGAGCGGCAACCCTTACATCTTCTATTCTGCGGGCATAGTGAATCAAACCATCGGCATCCTCGGGCTGCGTTCCGGTTTGACGAAGCATTTCCCGTGTCACGGTCATGATTGAGAGCTTGCCGTTGCCGGCGATTTCAATTGAATCCAGCGCCAGATTCAGCAGTTTGATGCGGCCGAGGGAATAGGTCCCATATACGTGCCGGGCCACTTCGTGCGGTCTGACGCCTTTTGCCGCCATTTCCAGACAGATGGCAAAGGTGGCCTGGTTGGTGTTTGCGAAGCGAAACGAGCCGGTATCGGTCAATATTCCGGTATATATCAGAGTGGCCAGATCTTTATCGATTGGGGTCTTCATCCTCACCAATAGATGGTAGACCAGCTCCGCCGTGGCACAGGCTGCCGGCTCGACCAGGCGAACCGTACCGAAACCGGTATTGGTAATATGATGATCGATATTGACGACAACCGGTATCCTCCGCATTAAAGCGGCGGCAGGCCCGACGCGTTCCAGGTCGCCGCAGTCCAGGATCACGGCCGTGTCGAATGCATCCGCCGTGTTGAATTCGCTTGTGATGCGTCCAACCGACGGCAAGAAGCGGTATACCGCCGGAATCGGACTGGCGTTGTAAAATGTGACGTTCTTTTGCTGCTTTTCCAGTGCCAAACCGACGGCAAGAAGCGAACTGACGGCATCACCATCCGGGTTTTCATGGGACGTCACCACGACACGCCGGCTTTCGGAAAAAGATCGGAGAATCTGTTCCGTCATGATTTCGTGCTTAGGGACCGGAGAAGTTTTTCGATATGGGCCCCGTGGTCAAAAGAATTATCGTAATAAAATTCGAGATCCGGCATGTAGCGCAGACCAAGCCTGCGGGCCAAAGTAACCTTAACAAAACCCAGGGCACTCTTGAAGCCTTGCTGGACGGCCTCGATTTTTTCGGCCCCGCCCGGAGTAGAGAAATAAATTCGAGCGATCCGCAGGTCACGCGTCATTTTGACATCGGTTATCGTCGTCAGTTCAAGACGCGGGTCTTTCACTTCCTTGAGCAGGATGTCGGACAGCGTCTGCTGTATCAACCCCCCGACGCGATCGGCACGCGAATAGGACATCATAGGGTGATGATCTCCATTTCAGAATCGATGACCTCCGCCAGACCCAAATCATCTATCAGGTTAAGAACTTTGTCGGTCTTGGAATTGACGACCTGGCGGTCGTTTCCTACGAGCGCAAATCCGATCTCCGCTCGCTGATGCATATCGTTTGATCCCGTTTCGGCCACCGAAATATTGAATTTATTGCGCATTTGCCCGATGATCGATTTGACGACGCTGCGCTTTGCTTTCAAAGAACGGCAGTCATGCAGTCTGAAGGTGACAATTCCAATCCCCACGACCATCTGTGACTCACTTTTACACTTCCGGCTTGATTTCTTCCAGGTAATAGCATTCCAGAACGTCGCCGACTTTTATATCATTGAAATTCTCGACGCCGACCCCGCATTCATATCCGCTCTGCACTTCCTTGACATCATCCTTGAAGCGCCGTAGAGAAGCGTTCTTGCCTTCATATTGGACAACTCCGTCCCGCAGGACCCGCAGTCGCCGTCCGCGTTCGATTCTCCCTTCCGTCACGTAACATCCGGCAATGGTGCCTATCTTCGGCACATGAAAGGTATCGCGAACCTCGGCCCTTCCCAGAACACGCTCTTCGAAAGTCGATGACATCATACCGGCGATGGCGTTTTTTATATCTTTGATCACGTCGTAGATCACGTTGTAGAACCGCATGTCTACGCCTTCCTCGTTGGCCAGCATTTGAACCTTGGTCGCGGGGCGGACGTTGAAACCGATAATGATGGCATTGGAAACCGACGCCAGGGAAACATCCGATTCGGTGATGGTTCCGGTGGCAGAGTGGACGATATTGATATTGACCTCTTCGTTGCTCAGTTTGGTCAGCGAATCGGCCAAGGCTTCGATCGAGCCGTGAACGTCGGCCTTGAGAATCAGGTTCAAGTCCTTGACTTCTCCCTGCTGCATTTGCTCGAAGAGCTTCTCGAGGCTCAAACGGCCGGTTTTGGCCAATTCCTTGGAGCGGTGCTTCTGGATGCGGTGTTCGCTGATCTGCTTGGCATTCTTCTCGTCCGCCACCGCGACCAACTCGTCACCGGCCATGGGAACACCGGAGAGGCCGATGACTTCAACCGGGATGGACGGACCGGCAGCATCAACCATTTGACCTCTGTCGTTGAGCATGGCGCGCACCTTACCGGAATAAACCCCGCATACGACGGCATCCCCCGTGTGCAAGGTCCCTTCCTGGACGAGCACGGTGGCGATTGCCCCACGGCCCGGATCGATTTTCGACTCCACCACGTGGCCGTAGGCCCGTTTTTGTGGATCGGCTTTCAATTCTAATACTTCGGCCTGAAGCAAAATCAGATCCAGCAGGTCGTCGATGCCGATGTTCTGTTTGGCGGAGACCTTTACAAAAATGGTGTCGCCGCCCCACTCCTCGGGAGTCAGGCCCTGTTCGGCGAGTTCCCGATAGACACGGTCCGTGTTGGCATTGTCCTTGTCGATTTTGTTGACGGCCACGATGATCGGCACATTGGCGGCCTTGGCGTGGTTGATGGCCTCGACGGTCTGCGGCATGACCCCGTCATCGGCGGCGACCACCAGAACGACGATGTCGGTTACCTGTGCACCCCTGGCCCGCATGGAGGTGAACGCTTCGTGGCCCGGGGTGTCAAGGAAGGCAATCTTGCCTTTGTCGGTGGAGACATGATAAGCGCCGATATGCTGCGTGATGCCACCGGCTTCGATGTCCGTGATCCTTGTTTTCCGGATGACGTCGAGCAATGAGGTTTTGCCGTGATCGACATGTCCCATTATCGTGACCACCGGTGATCGTTCAATCTGCCTGGTGGGATCGTCTGCTTCGACCTTCAAGAACGTTTCCTCCTCGAAAGCGGCCAGCTCGACCTCATAGCCGAACTCGGCGGCCACAAGGGCGGCCGTATCAAAATCGATGGTTTGATTGACCGTTGTCATGACACCCATTCCCATCAGGGTCTTGATCATTTCGCCGGCCTTGATGCCCATGCGTTTGGCCAAATCGGAAAGAATGATGGCCTCATCTATCTTAACGCGCCGTTTGATGGCCTTGGCGGTCGTGATCTGGGTTTTTTGGGCCGGGCCGGTTGCCTTGGCTTTGCCGGCTTTTTTGCCCTTGCGTGGGCGCTGACGGCTACCGTAGAGCGCTGCGCCTTCGATGACTTCTTTCTTTCGAAACGAAATTTTCTTCTTAAAGAATTTGTTGTCGGATTCAGCTTCCTCAGCCTGCCGTTTCTTCTTCTTTTTCTTGACCTCTTTGGTCGGTTCTTCTCCGGGTGCACCGCGCGAAGGCGGCCCGGGCCGCAGGGCGACGACCTTTTCTGCCGGCCGGACCGGGGCTTTGCCCCTGAGCGGTTCGGCGCCCGGTTCTTTTGCTACAGGGGGCACCGGCATGCGGATGATTTTGGCTGCCTGTTCTTTTTTCTTCGCTTTTTTTAGTGCTTGTTTCGATTTTACTTCTGAGGCCGGTTCTGCTGCCGCTGGTTCCGGTTCAGGCGTCTCAGCCGTTGCGGGTGTTTCCGTTTCGTCGGCCTTTTCGGCTTCTTTTTCGGCTTCGACTTTGGTTTCGATCTCTGTTTCTGCAGCGACCGACGACGTTTCACTCTCCTCCGGTTCTGCGATCGGCGGCGGTGTCGGGGCTTCTTCTGCAGGAGTTGCCTCCTCTTCAGCCGCGACTGCGGCCGGCGCCTCTTCTGCCGCTTCGATTTCCGGCGGCACTTCCACCGTAACGGTTTTCTTGCGGCGCCGGATGACGGTCGGCTTGACCCGTGTTTCGACGACGGTTTCGGACTTTTGTCCGAAGAGACCGGCCTTGACCTGCGCCACCGCCTCATCATCGAGCGCGCTCATGTGGCTCTTGATTTCGACCTCGATATCCATGTCCTTTATCTTTTCGATAAGGCTCTTGTTGGTCATGTTCAGATCCCTGGCAAGTTCATATACCCTGATCTTTGCCATCAATCCCCCTAAAAGTCACTGTTATCCGAGTGCCTTCGCGTGCCCGGTCGATGGTGTCCAGACCGAATGGGTCGGATCGCCGGTCGCTTGGAGTCGTTTCAGATGTTATTCTTCTCCGGTCGGTTCCGCGGCGGCAGCCGGCTCAACCGGTTCGTCAGTTTCGTCAGTTTCGGCTGTCGCCGCGACGATTTGGTCGCCGGCGGTGTCTATCGCCGCTGCCGGTTCATCCACGGCGGTTTCAGTTTGTATAGCTTGTTTTGACGCGTCGATCAATTTTTTTGCACTTTCTTCCCCGATTCCCTTGACCTGGATCAGGTCTTCCACGCTCGCCTTGCTGATTTCTTCAGCAGAGAAAAACCCTTTTTCATACAGGGCGTCGGCCAGGCTGATGCCCACGCCGGTCAATTCGAGCAAAGAATCGTAGCCGCTGCGCATTGCGTCGCTGTATTTGGTTTCGCTCTTGACGTCCAGGTGCCATCCGGCAAGCCTGGAGGCCAGACGGACATTTTGGCCGCGTTTGCCGATGGCGATCGAAAGAAATTCATCCGGGACGATGACTTCCATGGTGCGGTTGGCCTCGTCGATGATCACGCGCGAGATCTCTGCCGGGGCCAGAGCATTGCACACATATCTGGCAGGGTCAACGTGCCACGAAATGATGTCGATCTTTTCTCCCCGCAGTTCCTGGACCACATTTTGCACCCGGCTACCCTTCATCCCGACGCAGGCACCCACCGGATCGATGTCGGCATTGCTGGAGGCGACGGCTATCTTGGCCCGCACACCGGGTTCGCGGGCCGCCCCCATGATTTTGACGATACCTTCGCTGATCTCCGGCACTTCCATTTTAAACAGGTTGATCAGAAAATCAACATGGGTGCGCGACAAGATAATCTGCGGACCGCGACTCTCGTGTAGGACTTCCAAAATCAAGGCCCGGATCCGATCGCCGCGGCGGTACCCCTCCCTGGGGACCTGTTCGCGAACCGGCACAATCCCTTCGGTCTGACCCAGATTGACGATGATGTCTCCCCGGTCGATGCGCTGGACGATTCCGTTGAGGATTTCTCCCTTGCGGTCGATGAAACTGGCGAAAACCGCATCTTTTTCGGCATCCTTTATTTTTTGAATGATAACCTGTTTGGCAGACTGGGCCGCTATCCGGCCGAAAGTCGAGGTGTCCATTTTGGTGCCGAGGCTGTCACCGATTTCACAATCCGGGTCGAGCTTGCGACCCTCTTCAAGGCTGATCTCCAGTGCCGGTTCCGTAATGACCTCGGCGACCTCCTTGAATTGAAATACCTCGATTTCCCCGACTTCTTCGTTGTATTGGACTTCGATTTCCATTTTGTTGCCAAATTTTTTGCGGGCGGCTGATTTCAAGGCTTCCTCAAGGGCCTTGATGAGGACTTCGCGTGAAATCCCCTTGTCTTTGCTCACCTGTTCAACAACCCGCTTTATGTCTGACATGTGCATCGCTAATCTCCGTGATTGATCAGTCGCGCCTTTTTTATTGCGGTGTGCGGTATGGCGACTGTTTGCTTATCAATCGTTAGGTTGACCTGTCCGTCCAAAAAACCCGCCAAAATACCGGTGAAATTTTTCCGGCCGTCGATCGGCCGCGACGTCTGAACTCTTATCTTTTTCCCTTTGAAACGGTTGAAATCGTCTACTTTTCCGATCGGCCGCTCGGGTCCCGGGGACGAGACCTCGAGACTGTAAGGGCCCACCTCCTCCAAGCTTACATCCAGGATATCGGTGAGCTGACGGCTGACGTCAGCACAGTCGTCCAGAGTGATGCCGCCGGGTTTATCGACAAAGAGCCGTAGAACCCTGCCGGTGGTTTCCGAATGAAACTCAACAAAGACCAGTTCGACACCTTCCGATTCACAGAGTGGTTCAGCGATGGCGAAAACCTGCCGAGCGATCCGCTCCGAGCGGGTTTGCACGGCTGGAGCGACTGATGTCTGATCGCTCCGGGACTTATGTCGGTTCTTTTCTTTTCCCACCTTTTTTATCGGCCCCTATAAACGCAAAAAACGGGCATCCGCCCGTTTCTTCAAGTCCGAGTGTGTCTTTGAGAGTGTTAATATTACCGATTCATTATATTAACCTTTAATAAGACGATGAACCACTTGATTCTGGTTCTACCCTCACTCAGCCTTCTGCGAAGGAAAGGCGGAGAAGAATTGGAGCGGGCAACGAGATTCGAACTCGCGACACCAAGCTTGGGAAGCTTGTACTCTACCAACTGAGCTATGCCCGCTTAAAGCAGCCTCTAATTAGGATACATTTGATACTTTGTCAATAATTTTCATCGATTATTTTTGAAGCGCCTGGACTATTTTGACAGCCTCTGGTAGGATATGAACAATTTTCTACCGACCAGTCGCCGCTTGGGATTACCGATATGACTCTCAGCCAATCCATACGTAGTAGCGCCGCCGAGAAGGCAGACAGGCAAATGGGGGAAAAACCCAAAAATCGCGTCAATTTCACCGATCAGATGGTTTTGATCGGTTGCGGCATTGCAGCGGTGTACTGGCTTCTGGACTCTATCGTGGCCATTTTTCTGTCGACGGAAGGCCCTGTTCTGCACCGGATTCTCGGGGCGGACATGCGGGATATATGGACGCGGCTGATCGTCTTGTGCCTGTTTGTCATTTTCGGCTCACACGCGCAGTTTACCATCAACGAACGGCGCGAGGTGGCTAAAAAGCTGGAAAAGGACCGCCTGACCCGTGAGCGGTTCCAGCGGCTGCTCTCACCCGATCTGGCCGAAATGGTGGTTTCGGGACAGCTCAAGGTCGAAAAGGGAGGCGTCTCAAGGGTGGCGACCGTCATGTTCGTCGACATCCGTGGGTTTACCTCGATGAGCGAGAGTACGCCGCCCGACGAAGTGCTTCAAATGCTCAACGAATACTTCGAAATTGTAGTGGCGGTCGTATTCCGTTACGAAGGTACGGTCGACAAGTTCATGGGTGACGGAATTATGGTGATCTGGGGCGCCCCGGTTGCCCACGGCGACGATCCGGCGCGGGCAGTGCGCGCAGCGCTCGCGATTCAGGCCGAACTTGTGAAATTCAATCATTACCGTCAGGCTGAGAACAAACCGGCGATCAAAATCGGCATCGGTATCAATACCGGACAACTGGTGGCCGGCTACATCGGTTCGTCTCAAACCATGAGTTATTCGGTCATCGGAGATACTGTCAACACCGCCTCTCGTTTGTGCGCCGCTGCCAAAGCGGGGCAGATCATCATCTCCGAAAACTCGCGCAACTGCGTCGAGGAACACTTCGAGCTGGTCGAAATCGAGGCGGTGCGGGCCAAAGGAAAGTTCAACCCCATTCGGGCGTTTACCGTTGCAAGAGAACTGTCCACCGGCTCGGCAATAACCGCCGGCCAGGAGGACGAACCGTCCCACCCGTCCCCGTTTTCGGTCATGGCGCCCGCTACCAAGCGGGTTTAGGGCTCACTCAATTCAGCTGTCTTCCAGCAACTTACGGATACTCTCCAGCTCGTCTTTCAATTCTTTAGTACTCAGAGGCGACGCGGCGGCCGGTTTGTCGTTTTTTGGAGTCGAGAGAAACTGGCGGGCACCTTCGATCGTGAATTTTCTTTCGTGCAGAAGATGGCGAATTTTCAGAATTGTTTCAACATCGGCGCGGCGGTAAAGACGTTGGCCTGAACTGGTGCGTTTGGGACGGATGCAGGAAAATTCGTTTTCCCAGAATCTGAGCACATAGGTCGGCAGCTGGGCGATCTTGCTCACTTCTCCGATCTTGAAATAGAGTTTGTCCGGTAATGGCGTTTTTTCTGGCATTGTCATTGGAAATGGAAGTGGACGGTGACAGGGCACAGGTTCAAGTGCCCCACACAATTTATGTATGGCAGAGTGTAACGTGTGCCGTCAGCGATATCAAGCCGGAAGAGAAGCCTTGAACTCTTCCAGCAGTTGTCCGGTTATCTTCTGGTGCAGCCGGTTGATTTCTTCATCCTCCAGGGTTCGCGTCGACGAGCGATAAATGATTCTGAAGGAGATGCTTTTGCGTCCTGCGGGAATCGGTTTGCCCTCGAAAACATCAAAGAGCTGCAGGGCTTCGATCAACTCTTCGTTCATTTGTTCAACGCATTGGAGAATCTTGCCGGATGCGATGCGGCGGTCGACAATAAGGGTGACATCTCGGGTGACCACCGGAAACTTGGGAATCGTCCGGAATGATTTCGTGTCGGGGATCAGCGGCAGCAGCCGCTCAAGATTCAGCTCGAAAATATAGGCCGTTCGCTTCAAATCGAATCTGCGCAGGGCCTGGGGATGGATTTCACCCAACAGTCCGATTTCCCTTTCTTGCGCCCGAATCCGGGCGCTGAAACCAGGCCGTGTGTAGGTGCAGTCATCATCCGGCAGGCGGGTAAAGTCGATTTGCTGAACGTCCAATTGCTGCAGCAACGATTCGACCACGCCCTTCAAATCGAAGAAATCGGTGTCCACATCACTGGTGTGCCAAGAAGGTGCGAATCGTGAACCGCTCCAAAGCCCGGTCAGCATTTCGATTTCTTCCGGAAGCGCGTCGGGTTCGGTGGCGAAGAAGGTTTTGCCGATTTCAAACAGTTTCAGGTTTCTCTCCTGTTTGGCGAGGTTGAGTTGCAGGGTTTGTAAGAGACCGGGAACCAGTGAGGTCCGCATAACGGCCTGCTCCTCGGTCAACGGATTTAAAATTGCCACAGTCTGGCGCAGGGAATCGTCGCTTTTCAACCCGAGTCGATCGCCGTCACCGGAGCCGATAAAACTGTAGGTGACGATTTCGTTAAAGCCGCAGCCGACCATCAGCTGTTTGATCCGGTTGCGCGATGCCCTCGTTTTTAGCAAAGGTCGGCCTCTGACGGGCACGGCTGGATAGGTCAGCGGGATGTTGTTGTATCCCGAGAGTCGGGCAACCTCTTCCATCAGGTCTTCAGGACGGCAGACATCGACCCTGAAGCTGGGCGGGGTCACCGTTAGATGATCGTCGTTTTCCGGTCTCGCGTCAAATTCGATCGACTGCAGCAGAGAAGCGATCCTCGGCGCCGAGAAGGCGGTTCCCAGCAGTCGGTTGGTTTGCGAAACACCGAGGGAGATGACTGGGACATCGACCGGTTTTGGATGAGCGTCAATGAGGCCGTCTACGATGATTGCGCCTGAAATTTCGGCCATGAGCTGTGCTGCGCGGTTCAGCGCCGCTATCGTTCCATGAGGATCGACGCCGCGTTCGAAACGGAAGGACGCCTCGGTGCTCAGCCCGAGTTGCTTGGCTGTCTTCCTGATACTGGTCGGGTTAAAGTACGCGCTTTCGATCAAGACCCGCGTGGTGGACGGCTCTATTTCCGAGTTGTGCCCCCCCATGACCCCGCCGATGGCCACGGGATTCTCGGCGTCGCAGATCATGAGCATGTCCTGCGACAACTGCCGCTCTTTTTGATCCAGAGTCGTGAAGACTTCTCCCTCCGCGGCTGCACGCACCACGATCCGATGACCGGCCAGGCGGTCGAAATCGAAGGCGTGCAGCGGTTGGCCGAGTTCCATGAGCACAAAGTTGGTGACATCGACGATGTTGTTGATGGGTCTCAAATCGACCGACAGGAGACGATCCTGCAGCCAAAACGGGGAAGGCGCTACGCTGACGCCGGCCAACAGTCTGGCAGCATAGCGCGGGCAGAGGTCGGGGGCTTCGATGGTGACCGATGTCAGTTCATCGACGGCGTTGCCGGTGATGGGCAACCGGTCGTCCGGATACCGGAGGGGCGTTTTCTGAATGCCCGCAATTTCTCGTGCGATACCGATAATGCTGAGGCAGTCGGGCCTATTGGGCGTCAGGTCGATGTCGATCACCGTGTCGGCCAGTTCAAGGGCAGACTTCAGTGACATGCCCGTCGCCAGGCGGTTATCGAGCTCCAGGACGCCGGACCCGTCGCTTCCGAGTCCCAGTTCCTTTTCACTGCAGATCATTCCCTCGGAGGCGGTGCCACGGATGACGCTCTTCTGCAGGACCGTTCCGTCGGGAAACACGGCACCCGGCAGGGCGACCGCAACCGCCAGATCTTTTCTCGCATTCGGTGCGCCGCAGACCACATCGATGGCGCCCGAGCCGATGTCGACTTTGCAACACTTGAGCATGTCGGCGTTCGGGTGAGGGCGCACATCACGGATTCGGCCGACCAAGACCCGATCGAGATAGGTGTAGCGATCCGATACCGAATCGACTTCGAGGCCGACCATGGTCAGAGCGTCCACCAAACGATCGACGGACATTTCGATGGCAATATATTCCTTCAACCAGCTCAGGCTGACCCGCATACTAAAACTGCCTCAAGAATCGGATATCGTTTTCAAAATATTTACGGATGTCGTCAATGCCGTATTTGAGCATAGCGATTCGTTCGACACCCATTCCAAAGGCGAATCCGGAACACCGACCGTCTGGATAGCCGACATTCTCGTAAAGGGCCGGGTGAACCATTCCGGAGCCGAGAATTTCAAGCCATCCGGTTTGCGAACAGACCCTGCATCCGGACCCGCGACACATGACACAGAGAATATCAACCTCAGCGCTCGGTTCGGTGAACGGAAAGAAGCTGGGTCTGAAACGCAGGCTGGTACGTTCATCGAACATCTGATGCACAAATGTTGTGAGAACCCCTTTGAGGTCGCCGAAAGAGATCTGCCGGTCGACCAGAAGTCCCTCCACCTGATGGAACATCGGGGTGTGAGTCAGGTCCGAATCCCGGCGATAAACTTTACCGGGCGCGATGACGGCCACCGGCAGCGGCTGTTTTTCCATGGTCCGGATCTGAACCGGCGAGGTGTGGGTTCGCAGGACGATATTGTCAGACACGTAAAAGGTGTCCTGCATGTCTCTGGCCGGGTGATTCTTGGGGATATTGAGCGCCTCGAAATTGTACCAGTCAGTTTCGACCTCCGGGCCTTCCACGATGTCGAATCCCAGCCGCACAAAAATATCGCAGATTTCCTGGGTGACCCGGCTGATCGGATGAAGACTGCCCGACGGAAAAGGCCGGCCGGGGAGGGTGACATCGATGCGCGCCTCAAGACCCTTCTGGGCGGTTTCGAACCGCTGAACGGCCTCTTTGAGAGCCTTGTCTATCGTATTTTTGATGTCATTGGCGCGCTTGCCCATTGCAGCCCGTTTTTCCGGCGGCATTTGGCTGATGCTCCGTAAAAACGAGGTCACGGCGCCTTTTCGACCTAGATAGCGTACAGTAAGAGCTTTGACAGTTTCAACGTCCGAAGCATCGTCGAGGGCTTTCAGTGCTTCCTCTAAAATCTGGTCGATCGAAGTTTCCACAGTGGCATTGGCCCGGGTGCGACTTTCGCAGTTTCAGGTACTGTTGTCGGGATGGTTAAACCTGCTGAATCGCCAATTTGGCAATCTGACTGAAACCGGCCGGATCGGTTATGGCCAGGTCAGCCAGCACCTTGCGGTCCAGCGTGATGCCGGCGCGTTTCAGACCGTTGATGAACTTACTGTAGGAAAGGTCGTTCATTCTCGCCGCCGCGTTGATTCTGGCAATCCAGAGCCGACGAAACTCCCGCTTGCGCTGCCGCCGGTCCCGATAGGCATACATGAGCGCTTTATCGACAGAATCGGCTGCGGTGCGAAACAGTTTGCTGCGGCCGCCGCGAAATCCTTTGGCCAGCTTCAATACTTTTTGACGACGTCTTCTCGCTTTGAATCCTCGTTTTATTCGCATGATGGTTCTCCTGAACGTATTTTCCGTGCGAAGGCGACCCGGAGGCTTCACACGCCTTGAGAGGCGGCCAATGCAAACCGGCCGTTCGTCAATTGGCGGCAGCCCGCGATCGTCTTGCGCATCAGGCTGCCCTCTGGTTCGGTCAACCCGGCAAGTTGTCGGAACCGCCGCTATCCGTTGGGCAGCAGCAGGCGCAGTTCCTTGAGATCGGATTTTTTAATCATCTGGGATAGACGCGACTGTCGCTTTCGTTTGGTCGTTTTCTTGGTTAGTATATGGCTCTTGTGCGATTTATTATACACAAATTTGCCGGTACCGGTTTTTTTGAACCGCTTGGCGGCTGAACGATTGGTCTTTATTTTCGGCATCACTGACTCCTGTGTTGGTATTAGCAACAATTTATCGCTTTTGTAACATCGGTATGTCCGGGACCAGCTCAAAAACCAGCTCAAAAAAATAGATGGCGCGGGAAAGGATACATCATCGCCACACGCCACCATCGTGTTTACACTTCGGCAAATTTTTCCCACACCCGATGGTTGCTTTCCACATCTGTTTTCACAATCGGTGCGGGTTGTCCGGGGCTATCGGGGGGACAGCACCATCATCAGTGTTCGGCCTTCAAATTTCGGGTACTGCTCTACCACGGCCACATCGGCTGTTTCTTCCGCAATCTTGGCCAGCATGTCGCGGCCGAGCTGGGAAAGGGTGATTTCCCGACCCCTGAACATGACGGTAACCTTAACTTTATCCTTTTTGTCGATAAATTTTTTTATGTGACCGATCTTGACCTGCAAGTCGTGGTCGTCCGTATTGGGGCGAACCTTTATTTCCTTGAGCTGGAAGGTGGTCTGTTTCTTTTTCGCCTCCTGTTTTTTCTTGGTCTGCTCATACTTGTAGCGACCGTAGTCCATTATTTTACAGACAGGAGGATTCGCATTGGGTGAAATTTCTACAAGATCGAGTCCGAATTCTGCCGCGCTTTTGAGCGCTTCGGTGATCGATACGACACCGACCTGTTTTCCCTCCGGGTCGATGACCCGAACCTCTTTAGCTCGGATGAACTGATTGATGTTTGTCCGATCAACCGGTTTTGATTTGAATATTCGTCTTAAGGCTATCCCAGCACCTCCACTATCTAAAAGGTAAATGCCGCCTCGGCGTCTGCGGCCGCTCCCGGCTCTTGTGGCACCACAAAACACGCCGGTCATCTTTACAATAGTGTAGTGAGTTAACCAATAACAATAGGGAATGCAAGAAAAAAATTCAAGCTTAAAAAATTATCATCGGCGGTCTACGATTCGACCCTCATCGATTGATGGTCAAGGGAGCCGAAAGCTGACATCCGGAAACGAATTATTGGCTCAGGGTGTAACGGGCCAACAGACTTTCTTTCCAGTAGACGTTTTCCGGATTGGCAAAGAATGCTTTCAGCAGTTGGACGCTTTCTTCACGCCGCACGTGCGGTATGATCGATATGCCTGCTTCGCGGTAAAGCGGACTGAGCTGCGCCAGATCGCACCCCGTTCCGCCGCCCATTACGTCTTCGAAAGCGTAGACAATGGTCCTGATACCACTTAAAATCACAGCGCCGTAGCACATCAAGCATGGCTCAAGCGTACTGAAGAGCACAATTTCGGCCGGTGCGACATCCCTGCCGGCTATCACCAGGCGCCTCAGGGCGACCATTTCGGCATGGTCGACTTCATTGACCCCTTTGGTGGTGGTTCCAGTCCGCCGACCCGTCGCCAAGACCCGGTCTTTGTGAACCAAAATGCACCCGACCGGAAACTCGCCGGCATGGTAGGCAGCTTCGGCTTGTTCAAGGGCCGCTGTCATGAAATACGCGTAATTCATTGGTGTTGCTAAGCCAATCGTTTCGTCAATTCGATGACGAATTTATTGACCCGGGACTTTGTGCCGAGTCAGCGAATACGCCAATCTATTATCCCCAACACACGTTACAGTAATTGAAAATCGGTAACCGTTCACAGGGTTGCAAAGTCCGATGCGCTTCAAACCACCTAATTGTTAGCGTTCACAGGGCACCGAGGCCCCTTAAATGCGACAGATCGTATCGTCACATGGACAAGCGCCATTGACTTCGTAGGCATAAAAAAGCCGCGACTCCATCTGGGCTCGGTGCGGAGAAATAGGTTCAAATGCAGCGGCTGCAGTCATCGTCAGCAGCCGTTCCTTATCCGGCAGCGCCGCCAGGCCGTGGTCGATGATGCGACCGGTGGAACCGTCGAGCACATCGGCATCCTCCCCGTTGGTTGCCACGACGACGGGTATCTGATAGGGCGCCAGCAGTCGGGAGGCCGCCAGGGCAGAGCGGTGGCGGGTGACGATCGAGCCGGGGCCGTATTTGACAATCATGGAGAGCCGATTTTGGAGCCTCACCACAAAATCGATGTTGACCATTGCCTGATGCGAACCGGCCCGGGCCACCAGGGATTGGCGGGGGTGAATGTCACTTCGCCGATATCCCTTTTTTTCAACCAGAAGACGGGCCAGTTTCTGGCGATAGCGTTCGTCGTGAGTATCGGCCAGGGTTTCACCGGTAAGGGTGTCGGTCAGTTCGCCGAGTATCAGATGATGACCGTTCATTAAAGTCGTTCCGCTACTCCAATATTACGGGGGTGTCAATCCCGCTGGTTTCAATGCATAAACAGACCACTGGTTTCGATTTAGGCTTTACATGGACCTGTTTTGTGGGATACACAATATATTTTCCTCCGGGCAGGATCGAAACTGACGGAGGCCTTTTATATTAATATATATACATTGATAAGCAAATTGTTAGGTGAATTGCAAGGGTTCGACGTGTCACATGCTATCGATTCGAGAGGAATTTGAAAATAGGGAACGCAGTTTCATGTCGCCCTTTGGCTGCCTGAGCGCGGCGTCGCGGGGGCGTCGGCGTCCCGAGAAGCCCTGTTCGATTCGTACCGCCTTTCAGGTGGACCGTGATCGAATCGTGTTCTCCAATGCATTCAGACGGTTGAAACACAAAACCCAGGTGTTCCTCGCCCCGCTGGGCGATCAGTATCGGACCCGGTTGACCCACACGCTCGAAGTGGCGCAGATGGCGCGCAACATTGCGCGGGCCCTCAGACTCAACGAGGATCTGGCCGAAGCGATTGCCCTTGGGCACGATCTAGGTCACACGCCCTTCGGGCACGGCGGTGAAACGGCGCTGAAAGAAGTCTATTCCGAACATTTTACGCACAAAGCCCAGAGCCTGCGGGTGGTTGACGTGCTGGAGCGAAACGGTGACGGACTGAACCTCTCTTATGAAGTCCGCGACGGCATTCTCAAACATTCCAAGGGATACGGTAAGATCATCCCCGATGACCCGGGCGAACTGGCGGTCACGGTCGAGGGTCGCATTGTGAGAATCGCCGATATCATGGCCTATTTGAACCACGACCTGGAGGACGCCATCCGCAGCGGCGTCATTCTGGAAGAGCAGGTGCCGCAGGAATGCGGGCAAGTCATCGGCCGCAACCATCCCGCAAGGGCCACGACCATGATCAGGGACCTGGTTTACAATAGCCAAGTCGTTGACGACCGTTTCTGCCTGCGAATGAGCGACCGGGTCTCTGCCGCCATGACCAGCCTGCGCGAATTTCTCTATGAAAATGTTTACCGCTCACCGAAAGTTCACAACGAGTTCGTGAAGGCCAAAAAGATTCTGATCGAACTTTACGGCTATTTTCTGGAGCAGCCGAAACGGCTGGAGCTGGAAATGACCAAAATCGGTATGGGAAACTGCAACCATCTGGACCAGCCGCTCGAACGCCGGGTGTGCGATTTTGTCGCGAGTCTAACCGACAGCCATGCTATGGATCTCTACGAGCGCATATTTTTTCCTTCACCCCTCTTGTTTGAGCCAAGTGACCGTGCCGCCTTCAACGCCTAAACCCTACTCGACACCGGAGCGTTTCGGCCGGCATCTTGTTCGGCTGGAAAAGTTGTACGCGTCCATGGACCGGTCTTACAAAAACGCCGCCGACCATTACGGCTTCGCGTGCAACGGATGTGAAGACAACTGCTGCCTGACGTTGTTCCATCATCACACCCACATCGAGTTTTTCTATTTGAATAAAGGCTTCCGCGCCCTGGACCGGCAGCGGCAGGTTGCCATTGCAGAGAAGGCGCAAACGGTTTGCCGTGCCGTGCAGTGGGTCGAAAAAAACGGCCCGCCTCTGCGGCAGATGTGTCCTCTCAACGTCGACAGCCGCTGCAGCCTCTATGCATTTCGACCGATGATCTGTCGGTTGCACGGTATCCCCAGTGAACTGCACCGGCCGGACGGCAAAACAACGCGTGCGCCGGGATGTGCTTCTTTTATGGATCGTTGCGGGCAGTTGGCTTACGTCCCGTTCGACCGGACACCTTTTTATCGGGATCTTGCCGGTATCGAACGGGCACTGAGGCGGGATATGCCCAGTGCCGGAAAAATCAAAATGACAGTGGCGGAAATGATCCTGGCGTTTAATAACAGCAGGTTCCTTTTGAGCGATTGCGGCTCGAATCTTTAGCCTATTACCGCTGGTTTATGAAATACATCGACGAAAAGGATTTGAACAATTTACCCGGTATTGAGCTGAAGTCCGGCGACAGTTTTGCCTTTCGTTGCCATCCGGGCATCGCTTGCTTCAACCGGTGCTGCCGTAACCTGAATCTTTTTTTATACCCTTACGATGTCATTCGGCTTAAGGACGCTTTGGGGATCGATTCGGACCGGTTTTTAGACCAATATGTGGACGTGGTTTTGCGGGACTTCAACTTTTTCCCAGATGTTTTGCTCCACATGGCCGACAATGCGGAGCGCACCTGTCCATTTTTAACCGATACCGGCTGCTCCGTTTATCCGGACCGTCCCGACACTTGCCGAACATTTCCGGTCGAACAGGGATTACGCTACGATACCCGCTCCGGTAAAAACGAAGCCGTGCACTTGTTCAGACCCCCGGATTTTTGTCTTGGCCAACAGGCGGAAACGCTCTGGACCATCGACACCTGGTCACAAGATCAGGAGGCCCTCACTTACAACAAAATGACGACCCGCTGGGCTGAAATCAAGCAGCTCTTTCAAAGAGATCCCTGGGGCCGCGAAGGACCCGAAGGCCCGAAGGCCAGGATGGCCTTCATGGCGGCTTACAACATCGACCGGTTTCGAGAGTTTGTGTTCGCCAGCAGTTTTTTAAATCGTTACAAACTCAAGGCGGCTCTCGTAAAGAAAATCCGCAGTGATGATGCGGTTCTGCTGAAACTGGGATTTGACTGGATCAAACTTTTTGTCTGGGGAGTGCCTTCCAAGCAGATCCGGCCGCGATAGGGGGACAAAAGGCTAAAGGCGAAAGGCAAAAGGCAAATGGCTAAAGGCTGACGGTCCAAGGTTCACCGGCTTGCTTCATCCCGCCTTCTGCCGTATGCCTTTAGTCTTGAAAATATGAACGACGGAACGGGTGCCGGATTGTCCCGAAACCGGCTGGCTGATGGTGAGCAAGGGCCATTTATGAACTAAAGAGCGCCCATCCGCTATTTATTTTATCTGTCAAAGGCACGGTTGAGTGTCCAATTCATAAATGTGGATTTTTTTCGCTGGGCAAGGCCGCACAAGGGTTTGCGGCGAGGCGTACTTTATGTACGCCGCAGCCGGAAACCCGCTACGACCGGCAGTCCAGCGGAAAAAAGACCATTTATGGATGGACACTAAAGGACACCCGGTGGCATGGCCATCACGCGATCGCCTCCCAGGACGTAGCCGCCATCCAACCGCAGGACGCGTCCCCGTCATGAACGGGGCGTCCTTGACCATGAAGAGAACCGCCTTGACCACATCTGCGATGGTGCCTGTTCTGGCCATCAGAGTGTGGTCGATCAGGGCCTGCTTCTGATCGCCGGACAGCAGGCCCCAGCCGCGGGTGCCCCGGCCGTGCCGGCTTTCAACGAAACCGAGCATGAGTTCATTCACACGGACCTCGGGAGCGCCTATGCGGGCCCAGGTTTCGGTCAAAAGTGAGATGCCGCGATTGGCGGCCGCATAGCCTTCGTTGAAAAACGGACCCGCTGGTCCGGTGCGGCCGACGATGCCGGCGATAGAGGAAATGTTGATGACCACGCCGTTTCCGCTGGCCTTCAGGTGGGGCAGGGCTTCTTCGAAAATCCATCTTTTGGCCCTCAGGCAGGTGTCGATTTCGAGGTCCCATTGTTGCCGTACGTAGGGCCCATGAACGATGGGCCAGCCACCTCGCTCGATGTTGTTGATCAGGATGTCGAGGCGACCGAAGTGATCGATGACCCGGTGGATGAGACCTTTTATCGCCTCGGTTTCGATCAGGTTCGTCCGGAGGATCAGGTAGGGTGATGACTGTTCGGCGAAAGTCTGCTGAAGATCCGGCAGGCTCTCTTCCCAATCGTAATAGTTAAGGGCGACACCGGCCCCCTGAGCGGCAAGGGCCAAGCCGACACCCTTGCCGATGCCTTTGATGGCGCCGAGCACCAAAGCAACTTTGCCGTCGAGTTCCATTTTATATGTTCCGCTTTATATGTTCCGCCGCGGTTGCGACTGACCCGGGGGGTGCAATCGAAAGATGTGTCAACCCGCGCGGTTTCGGGTTCCCCCGAACACGAATTTTTTTACGCAGGCATGGGCAAATCTCAAGAGTTGGCTGTCATCGGCTTCCAGCGTCGATAGATCAACCGGATCGATGCCCCAGCGCTCAGCAAAGCTTTTCTGCGAGATCAGGTCCCGAAACGAATCGATGTCATACAGGGCCGTGTAAAAAAGGCTCTCCGGCTCTGAAGTAAGCGGGCCGGGTATCAGGCGATTCTTGAGGCTGATCATTTCAAGGAAAAGATCGTTGAATCGGTTGTAAGGTGCGAGCCCCTGGTCGCGCATCCATCCATGAGCCGTCCGCGCAGTTTTCTGACAGAAGCCGCGACAGTGTGGTTCTTGGATCAGGGCGAAGTGCTCGTTGATTCGGCCGCTGAGGCGGTTGCGGGACGTGCCGCGGGCAAGGGGATAGAGTCGGCAGGAGGCGGGCCGATCCGTGTAAACCCGGCACCCATCGGGGGTGACGAACGGGCATTGACGGTTGGTTCGGTTGTCGAATCTTAAAGAGACGACCGGCATGCCGGTCTCCGGTCCGATGTGCCGGACGGTATGGGTTTTGAGAAATTGTCCCGAAGAGAGCCCCAACCTGTTTTTCAGCCGCAAGATGTCATAAGGAGACAATGCCTGGTTCAAATCACGGCAGCATGCGTTGAAGCACGGCACCGCCGGCGAGCAGTCGAATGAGAATGCCGTGCCAGAGGTCAAGGGTATGATTTTAGCGTCCATAACGATTTGCCGACCTTTTTTTAGCCGCTATTTGTAACACGGCCAGCCGAGATCGGCAACCCGCAACCAGTAACCCGTAACCCGCAATGAACCCTCTTGTTTCGGAGGCGGCCGTCGGCTGAATCGTTGAGCCGTTTTCATGAAGGCATTCTTCGCTTTTTATACAAGATGTAGTGCTGTTTCAGGTTTGGTCGACTATATGTTGAAAAGCGAAAAGGCGATGTCTAAAGGCGTAATTATTTTAACATTTGTTTGCTCGAAAGTTCTTGACAAGAAAAATGTTGGATGATAAACATTCTACTTTGCTGGGGCTATATATTATTGATTTTATAAGATATATTTTGACTAAGCGTCATTTTTCCGATACCGGCTCTTCCGGTTGAATCACGAGCGAAAACGGCATTCACGCCGTGTCATAAAATCAAGACGCGCCAAAATGGCCCGAGAATTTTTGGCCGAAGAAAAGAAGGGGGGTGTTAAGGACCGGTTTTTTTTAGGACAGAATATTGGCGGATGTTTCATGTTGGAAATTGATCCAAAAACAAACGAGGAGGTATAGTCAATGCCAAGTTTTGTAATTGATGAAAAATGTGACGGCTGCAAGGGCGGTGACAAAACTGCTTGTATGTACATTTGCCCCAACGACCTGATGGTGTTGGAACCGAATGCAATGAAGGCATACAATCAGGAACCCGACCAGTGCTGGGAGTGTTTCTCCTGCGTCAAGATCTGCCCCACCCAGGCAATCGAAGTTCGCGGTTATGCCGATTTCGTCCCGCTGGGAAGCAGTATAGTGCCGATGCTGGGCACCGAGGATATCATGTGGACCTGCAAGTTCAGAAACGGCGTCATCAAACGCTTCAAGTTCCCCATCCGCACCACTGATGAAGGTACGGCCAATGCTTACAAGGACATGAAAGGCAAGGATATCGAAAGCGGCCTGCTGGCCACACAGGAAGCAGACGGCTACGAGATTCCGAGGCCCAAGGCAACGGTTTAGGCACGGGCTGACTTTTCAGATTCCAATCGCAGAATGACACATGAATCAATACCTATTCCTATTAAAGGAGGATGAAATATGGCATTACCAAACAAACCTTTGGGTGAACTTAAGGCCGTAAAGGACCCTGAAGTCGAGGAGCGTGAAGTTGATGTTCTGATCGTCGGCGGCGGTATGGCTGCCTGCGGCGCGGCATTTGAAGCCAGAAAGTGGATGGACGAGGGCCAGAAAGTTCTGCTGGTCGACAAGGCCGCCATGGAAAGAAGCGGCGCGGTTGCTCAGGGGCTTTCCGCCATCAACACCTTCATCGGCGATAACTCGCCCGACGACTACGTCCGCATGGTCCGCAACGACCTGATGGGTATCGTCCGCGAAGACTTGATTTTCGACCTGGGCTGCCACGTGGACGACTCGGTCCATCTATTCGAAGAGTGGGGTCTGCCGATCTGGAAGAAGAACGCCGAAGGCAAGAACCTGGACGGTAAAAAAGGCCAGTCCATGGGGACCCTGAAGGCCGGGGCCCAACCGGTACGGACCGGTAAATGGCAGATCATGATCAACGGCGAATCTTACAAAAGAATCGTGGCCGAAGCCGCCAAGCTGGCTCTGGGTGACGAAAACATTCTGGAGCGGGTCTTTATCGTCGAGCTGCTGCTGGACGCCAATAAGCCCAACCAGATCGCCGGTGCGGTCGGGTTCTCCGTCCGTGAAAACAAAGTCTTCATCATCAAATGCAAGACCATGATGGTCGCCTGCGGCGGCGCGGTCAACATCTATCAGCCGCGTTCGATGGGTGAAGGCAAAGGCCGGGCCTGGTATCCGGTATGGAACTCCGGCTCCACCTACACCATGCTAATGCGCGTCGGGGCCGAGCTGTCGATGATGGAAAACCGGTTCACCCCGGCTCGTTTCAAAGACGGTTACGGTCCGGTCGGGGCCTGGTTCCTGCTGTTCAAGGCCAAGACGCTTAACGGCCTGGGCGAAAACTTCGCCGCCAGCGACGCCGCCAAGGCCGAGCTGCAGAAGTATGCGCCTTACGGAACCGCCGCCATCACCCCGACCTGTCTGCGGAACCACTTGATGCTCTTCGAGATGAAAGAGGGCCGCGGCCCAATTATCATGGACACGGTTACCGCACTGGCTGAACTCGGGAAGACCCTGGACAAGAAAGAACTCAAGCACCTCGAATCCGAAGCTTGGGAAGACTTCCTCGACATGACCTGCGGCCAGGCCAACCTGTGGTGTGCCACCAACACCGAACCGGAAAAGAAGAACTCCGAAGTCATGCCCACCGAGCCGTATCTGCTGGGCTCGCACTCGGGCTGCTGCGGTCTGTGGGTCTCGGGCCCGGACTATGACTGGGTGCCGGATGCTTACAAGATCAAGGCCGACAACGGCAAGGTCTACAATCGCATGACCACGGTCAACGGCCTGTTCACCGCCGGCGATGGTGTCGGCGGCTCCGGTCACAAGTTCTCTTCCGGCTCCCATGCCGAGGGACGGATTGCGGCCAAGCAGATGGTTCGCTACGCCAAGGATCACGCCGACTTCAAGCCGACCCTGAAACAGTCCAAGGAAGAACTGGTCGACCTGGTCTACAAACCGGTGCGGACCTTACTGGAACACAGCAAATACTCCACCGCCATCGATATCAACCCCAACTACCTCAAGCCCAACGGGATGATGTACCGGTTGATGAAGGCCACCCATGAATACGGCGGCGGGACGGCAACCTACTACCTGACCACCAGCAAGAACCTGGAAATCATCATGGATCTGCTGGCAACCATGCGCGAAGATTGCGAAAAGCTGGCGGCCGGCGATCTACACGAATTGATGCGCGCCTGGGAAATCCAGCACCGTATCTGGACGGTGGAAGCCCACCTGCGCCACATCCAGTTCCGCAAGGAAACCCGTTACCCCGGTTTCTATTATCAGGCCGACTATCCGGGACAGGATGACGAGAATTGGTTCTGCTTCGTCAATTCCAAGTACGATCCGGATTCCGGCAAATGGGATATCTTCAAGAAAGACTACATCAAGATCATCCCTGATTAATCGGAGGCCGTATTGGCTATAGGTACTGAATAACCAAACCTCCAGGCGTCGGGAGACGCCTGGAGGTTTTTATTAAATAGATGCTGGAAATTTGAAACTGGAAACTTGAAGAACCTGATTTCATCGTAAGACACTATCGAAAAAGGACAAGTTTCAAGTTTCAAATTTCAAGTTTCATTTTTTTATCCATTCCAAACGTCTATTACGGAGGACAGCATGACAGAAAACGGAGCAGCCCCTGCGAGTGGAAGCATCATGGTTGTTGGCGGTGGGATCAGCGGCTTGACCGCGGCTCTCGAAGCCGCCGAGGTGGGGTACGAGGTTTTCCTGGTTGAGAAAAATCCATATCTGGGCGGACGGGTCGCACAGCTGAATCAATACTTCCCCAAGCTGTGTCCGCCAAGCTGCGGCCTGGAGATCAATTTCCGCAGGATCAAAGACAATCCGCAGATCAAAATCTTCACGATGAGCGAAGTCGAAAAGGTCGACGGCGGTCCCGGTAATTACACCGTCGGCGTTAAAATGAATCCCCGCTACGTCAATGAAAACTGCACCTGTTGCGGGGCTTGCACGGAAGCCTGCCAGACGGAAATAGAGAGTGCCTTCGACTTTGGGATGCAAAAAATAAAGGGGGCCTATCTGCCGATGGAGATGTCTTTCCCCGCTCGATTCGTCATCGACGCGGCCGTGAAAAATTCTCCCGAAGACGCCCAGCGGGTCAAAGAGGCGTGCAAGTATGACGCCGTCGATTTCGACATGGCGGCCAAATCGATCAACCTGCAGGTCGGATCGATCCTTTGGGCCACGGGGTGGGAACCTTATGACGCCAAAAAGATCGACAACCTGGGCTTCGGCACCTATTCGAATATCATCACCAACATGATGATGGAACGCATGGCTTCCCCCAACGGTCCCACCAAAGGGCCAAATACAGCGGCCCTCCGACAAGAAAGGGCCCGAAAGCGTGGCCTTTGTCCAGTGCGCCGGTTCACGGGACGAGAACCATCTGCCCTACTGCTCCTACATCTGTTGCATGGCCTCCCTGAAACAGGCCACCTACGTGCGCGAGCAGTACCCGGAGGCCAAGATCTACGTTTTTTACATCGACATGCGGACGCCCGGTTTGCGGTATGAAAAGTTCTATCAGAAAATCAAAGAAGATCCGAACATCTTTTTCGTCAAAGGCAAGGTGGCCGAAGTCAATGATGCCGGAAACGGAAACGTCACCGTGGTGGCCGAAAATGCTGTAACCGGGGAAAAGATTCATCAAACGGTCGAGATGGTGGTGCTCGCAACGGGCATGCAACCCACGGCGGCCAAGCTGAAACTTCCCGCGGACCTGAAGTATACCGAAGACGGATTCATCATCAATGACTTCCAGAAGGGCGGGATGTTTGCGGTTGGCTGTGCCAACAAGCCCCTTGACGTGGTGACATCCAATCAGAATGCGACCGGTATGGCCCTCAAGGCGATTCAAACCCTGGTGAACAAGTAGCAGGAGGCTGACCATGGACAAAAAATACGGTGTGTATATCTGCACGGGCTGCGGTATCGGAGAGTCGCTCGACATCGATGCCCTCAAAGACGTGGCCGGTGAAGAAGGATTTCCGGTTCAGACCCACGAGATGTTCTGCGGCAAAGCCGGCGTCGAACTGCTCCAAAAAGACATCGCGGAAGGAGGCATCAATTCACTCGTGATCGCGGCATGTTCCCGACGCGTCAACTTCGATGTTTTCCGCTTCGACGGCTGCATCGTCGATCGCGTGAATCTGCGCGAACAAGTGGTCTGGTCGCATCCTCGATCCGAGTTTCCGAAGCTGACCGAAGAGCAGAAGGACGACGGCGTCCACTTCGACCGCGTTCAGATGCTGGCCGATGACTATCTTAAAATGAGCATGGCCAAGATAAAGAAAGTCAACCTGCCCGATCCCTACAAGGTGGAATCCCTCAGTCGCCGGATCCTGGTGATCGGCGGCGGCATAACCGGTTTGTCGGCTGCCCTGGATGCCGCAGGCGCCGGTTATGAGGTGGTGATCGTCGAAAAGGAAAACGAGTTGGGCGGTCATGCGCTTAATTGGCGCAAGCAGCTGCCGCTGGGAACGCCCTATCAGGAGCTCAGCCCGCCGGTTATTGCGGACAAGATTCAGGCCGTCCAGGCCCATCCGAAGATCACGATCAAAACCGGAACGATGGTGGCGAGGCTGGCCGGCGAGCCCGGCAACCTGACGGCTACATTCAAAAAGCCGGGCGAGAAAATCGAGTTCGATGTTCCCTATCCGCTGCCGGAGGAAATGCGCCTCGACGACAGCGGCAAGGAACTCAATGCCGAACAGCTCCACGAACGCTACATGGAGTATAACAAGGGCAAGAACGATATCCTGAAGCTCGATCCGGCCGGCGAGAAATTCGGTGCCGTGATCCTGGCGGCCGGTTGGCGTCCGGCAAAGATCGAGGGCGAAGCCTTCGCTCATCTGGGCGTCGATTTGCCGGATGTCGTGACCAACGAGGAGTTCGAAGCCATCGCCAAGGCGGGCAAGGTGACCCGCCCCTCGGACGGCAAAGCGGCGCAGTCGGTGGTCTTCATCCAGAGCCCCGGCAAAGAGGACGACAAGGACTTTGCATACGCCGGTGCGGTGACCAGCCTGGTGGCGTTGAAGCAGGCCAATTATGTTCGCGAAGATTACCCGGACAGCGGCAAGGCCTACATATTTTACCAGCACATGCGCACCCTGGGTCTGACCGAAAATTTTTACAAGGCCGCCCAGCAGGATCCCGGTATCTTCATGACCAAGGGCTCCGTCGTCGGTGTTTCCAAAAACGGCAATGGACTCGCCGTCGAGGCCGAAGACACGCTGTTGGGTGAAAAACTGCAGGTCAAGGCCGACATGGTGGTGCTGGCCGCCGGCATGGTGCCGGCCACCAAGGACGATCCGGTGGTTAACCTGGCCTACCGCCAGGGGCCGGCCTTCAGGGATATCGACCTGTTCGACGGCTATGTCGATTCGAACTACATCTGCTTTCCCTACGAGACGCAGCGCACCGGCATCTATGCCGCCGGTGCCATACGGCGCGCCATGACCGTCGAAGATGCGATGGAAGATGCCGCCGGATCGGCCCTGAAGGCGATCCAGTGCATCGAGTCGGTCAACCGCGGCGTCTCGGTGCATCCCAGGTCCGGAGACATGACCTTTCCGGATTTCTTCTTTCAGCGCTGCACCCAGTGCAAACGCTGCACCGAAGAATGCCCCTTCGGCGCACTGGACGACGACGCCAAGGGGACCCCGAAACCAAACCCGGCCCGCTGCCGTCGTTGCGGCACCTGCATGGGCGCCTGTCCGGAACGGATCATCGGATTTGCCGATTACAACATCGACAGCATCGGTTCGATGGTCAAAGCGATCGGTGTGCCTTCGGAGGATGATTACGAAGAACCGCCCTTTCGGATACTGGGCCTGGTTTGTGAAAACGATGCCTATCCGGCGCTCGACATCGCCGGCTTGAACCGGCTGTCCTACTCGGCCGACGTGCGCTTGATTCCGATCCGCTGCCTCGGTTCGATGAACGTCATCTGGATCAAGGATGCCCTCTCCCAGGGAATGGACGGCGTCTTCTTGCTGGGCTGCAAGCACGGCGACGATTACCAGTGCCACTTCATCAAGGGGAGCGAGTTGGCCGAGATCCGCGTCAAGAAGATCGGTGATGCCTTGGCCAGCCTGGCGCTCGAAAATGAGCGTGTGGCTCAGTTCATCTTGGCCATTGATGAGTACGACAAGATTCCGCAGATCATCAATGATTTTGTGGCCTCGGTTGAAGAACTCGGACCGAACCCGTTCAAAGGGTTCTAAACCCACTATCTGTGACGGCGCTTGCCGGCACCGCTGCCGGCAACCGCCTTTCTGCAATGCAGGAGGTAAAACATGGCGGAAACAATCACGCTCGAGCCTGATCTCGGTTTTATTAAGGATGTGAGTAAGCTGGGAGGCGGCGACCTGAAAAAATGTTATCAGTGCGCCACCTGCTCGGTCGCCTGCAAGATATCGCCGGACAACAAGCCGTTTCCGCGCAAGGAAATGATCGCTGCGTCCTGGGGCCTGAAAGACCGGCTCATCGCAGACTACGACGTCTGGCTGTGTCACAACTGCGGAGACTGTACCACCCTTTGCCCGCGCGGAGCCAAACCGGGTGACGTGATGGCCGCAATCCGCGCCTATGCGGTCAAGGTTTATTCGAAACCGGCATTTCTGGCCGACTGGGTTAACGAGCCTTCCAAAATTCCCTTGCTGCTGGCCATTCCGGCGGTTTTGTTGATCGTCGTCGGGTTCATTCTCAATGCCGTTTTCGGGCCCGTCTTTCACACCACCTTTCTCAATTTCAGTCCGAACGAGGCTGTTTTAGGACACGCCAATTTTATCCACACCAGTCTGGTGGATGTGATCATGATTCCGGCCTTTTTCTTCGGCATCGGCGTGTTTGCTTTCGGACTCAAGAACTTCCTCAACGACATGCACCAGCAGGCGATCCTTACGGGAAAGGCTGAAAACAAGCCCCTGGAAATCGGCGGGTTCATTCAGGCGCTGATACGGACGATTCCCAACATCTTGTTGCATAAAAAGTTCAACGAATGCGGTGAAAACAAGGATCGTGCGACCGCCCACCTGCTGGTGCTGTTCTCGTTCATCGGGTTGTTCATCGTGACCAACGTCTTCTTCATCGCCTTGTACGTTTTTGAGGCACACGGACCGTATTCGCAAATGCATCCGGTGAAATGGGTGGCCAATATTTCCGGGGTGGCGCTGATCGTCGGCAGTTTCCTTCTCATTAAAAATCGGCGCGCCAAGACAGATCAACTCAGCACTTACAGGGATTGGTACCTTTTAGGGCTCGTGTTTTTACTGGGTGTAACGGGAATGGGTGCCGTACTTACCCGCCTGGCCGGCTGGGCCGGGATCACCTATGGGGTCTATTTCATCCACCTGCTGCTGATTTTCAGCCTGTTCGCCTATACCCCTTTCTCAAAGCTGGCCCACTTGGTCTACCGGACGGTTGCGATGACGTACGCAGAATATACGTATCGGAAATAGCCGAAAACGAGTCTACTGACAAAGCAAAGTGATAAAAAAGAGGGAGTCGGTGAAGATAAACATCGGCTCCCTCTTTCTATTAGGTGGAGGCATTAGCATGGGGCATGGTGTTTCGAGTTTCACGTTTCGTTCGTGCATGGCCGGGCAGGCAGTTCAGACCATAAATGTTGGCGGCTATGACGTCCGACGGCCCTTTCGGGGGAATTAAATCAGTTTGGGCGCAGCAGGGTTTAAACTCTTTATACAAAAAAGGGGTGGCTCTCAACAGAGCCACCCCTTTTTGTATCTGCAGTTTGGAATGATTATTGACCGGTTGCGGCTTTGTGGGTCTTGATTTCGACCTTTTCGGTGACTCCCTCGTAATACTTACGCAGGATGGCAACGACTTCGTCGCGGCCGAAGTGATCCGGCAACTGCCCGCCTTCGGAGAGCATCTTGCGCAGCATGGTTCCCGAGAGCAGTACCCGGTCTTCCTTGCCGTGCGGGCAGGTTCTAAGAGATGCCATACCGTCGCACTTGTAGCAGTAGAAGGTCCAGTCGATTTTGAGCGGTTTGCACAGCAGGGCCTTGCCTTCTTCACTGGGGTACGGGATCTTGTTGAAGATGGTTTGGGCTTCGAACATGCCGTAGAAGTCGCCCACGCCGGCGTGATCGCGGCCGATGATCATGCGCGAGCAGCCATAGTTCTGGCGGAAAACGGCGTGTAGCAGACCTTCGCGGGGTCCAGCATAGCGCATATCCAGGGGATAGCCGCCCTGAACGACGTTTTTATCCACGAAGTAGTTTTTCACCAGCGCGTCGATGCATTCCACCCGCACCGATGCCGGGATGTCGCCGGGTTTGAGGTTTCCGACCAGGGAGTGGATGTAAACCCCGTCACAGACCTCGACCGCGATCTTGCACAGGTACTCGTGGGAGCGGTGCATGGGATTTCTGAGCTGAAGCGCGGCGACTTCACTCCATCCGCGGTCCTCGAAAATCTTGCGGGATTCTTCCGGACGGTGGTAGACACCGGCGTAACGCTTGGGATACTCACCCTCGCTGAGGACCTTGACCGGCCCGGCCAGGTTGACCGCTTTTTGCTGCATGACCATCTGGACGCCGGGGTGATCCGCTTCGGCAATTTTCCAGAACTCAGCCGCCGTCGGGGTGCCTTCGCCCATGAAGACTTTTTCGCACTCGAACTTCTTGTCGTCCGCGCTCAGCGCAAACTTCTCGGTGACCTTCATGGTGGCCATGATCTCTTTGGCTTCCGGATCGAAGAGCGCAATTTCCTCGCCTTCCTTGATGCCCTCGGCGTCTTCTTTGCTGACATCCAGGGTCACCGGCACCGGCCAGAAGGTGCCGTCCGCCAAGAGGCATTTGTCACAGACACTCTTCCAGTCGGCCTTGGTCATGAAACCGGTCAGGGGGCTGAAGCCGCCGATACCGATCATGATCAGGTCGCCCTTGACGCGCGGAGAAATCGACACCTTTTTGAGGCCTTCAGCTTTTTTCTTTTCCTCTTCCAGTTGAGCACCCTCGAGCAGACACTTGGTCAGCCCTTTTCCGCCATGCGGTGGAATTAGTTTCGACATCTGCACTGATCTCCTTTCATCCGTTGTTATTTTTTGTGGTTTTTATTTCTAACCACCCAATACGTACACTTTTAGATTAAAAATGGTATGATTAGTCGGTCGAAACAGTTTTGTCAAGCGGAATTCAGGACCTTTGAGGGTCGCTTCCGGAAGCGTCACAAATCGGAAGAATCCCTTCTTCATTGGAGTCTATCGCTGTGACCAACACACTCGCCGGACAGCGAACCGACATGGCAAAGGAGCGAACCGCTCTCGTCCGAGAACACACACGGCGTTCCACCAAATCCATGGAACTCTCCATCATTCGCACGGATTTGTCTCGTGAACGGTCCTCCAGTATTTTCCTCTTACGGAACAGCCCCTCCCGTCCCAAATTATAGATGAACAGAAGGAATTTATCCTTTTCATGCGCTGTAGAGAACGCCTCAAGCGGCCATGAACATCAATAAAACAGGGGCCGGCTGCCGCCACGGCTGGGCCCCTGCTTGATTTGAACTCGTCCGTCTCCTTGTTGGAATATGTTTGTGTGGCTTCCTCCAATTTATCGCCACCAGCGGTCGCATGGACCGCTTATCCGCTAATCAGTGTGCGTGCTCCATCGCCAATACAAAATACATGACCGACAGCAGAAAGAAGACGAAGGCCTGCACGAAGGAGACGAAAATACCCAGGACCATGATCGGTAGCGGTGCGAAGAAGACCCCTGCCAACATGAGCAGAATGCCCAGCACCAATTCATGCCCCATAATGTTGCCGAAGAGCCGGAAGGACAGCGACATGATCCGCGCCAGATGTCCGATGAGCTCGATGACCAGAATCAAGGGGCTCATCCACCAGATCGGCCCCAGGAAATGTTTGACGTATTTGGCCCCGTGATACTTGATGCCGATGTAGTGGGTGGCAATGAAAACCGGCACGGCGCAGGAGAGGGTCGTGTTGATGCTGGCGGTCGGTGGGAAGAATCCCGGAAAAAGGCCGCAGAGGTTGCACACCGCGATGTAGACGAACAGCGTGGCGATAATCGGGAAGAACCAACGGCCCTCCTCGCCGGCGATGTCGACCATGAATTCTTCCATGCTGGAAATCACGATTTCAAAAAAATTCTGGGCCTTGGTCGGAATCATGCTGATGCCTTTGGTGGCGATCGCCGCGCAGACAATCAGGAAAATCATGACAAACCAGGTGTAGATGACGTGGGGGTAAGCATGAGCAAAATGCGCCGTTCCGGGACCGAACCACTCGAACACCTTGACGAGAAACAAATAGGGATGTTCCATTCTTAGACCGCCTTCTTGAAAATGAGATGTTTCGCCTCGTGTAGTGTGGCCAGGGTGATGCTGACCACTACCACCGACAGCTCGAGAACCTGACCGATCGGGTTTGCGAGGTGCTCGGCGATGAGAACAAAAATAATGAACCCGCTCGCGATGAAACGGATATAATACTTGGCCAGAATCGCATTGGGCGACGCCAGATGAGGCGGAGTGAGGGTTTTTCTGAGTGTTTTGGCCAGGAGGTGCACATTCAGGGCCACCAGCAACCCTCCGAAAAAAATCCCCCAGGCAAGGCAGGTGACGCGAAAATCAAAACGGCCAGACTCGCAGCAGTGAACAGAATCCAATTGGTGCGGGTGACAAAGGATAAGATTCGCTGCGTTATGTCCATGCGTCGCAACCCTCTCCTCAGTCTGTTCGCTCTAAAGCTTCCTCACCTTTTAGAGGGTAAGTCCAATATTTCGATAACCTGCAATTGGTAAAGAAATCATATCGATCTGAGTCAACCGGTGTGCCGCCTAATGGACATGTCAATCTAAATAAACCCCGGCTAAAAGATACATAACGATCATAATTGAAACCGAAAAATGGCAAAAAAATCCAACTCACAGATTTGACGCCTGGTTTTGCGTTTCATTTTGGATGAAATCTCTTGATGTCAATCCCTAAGGCTTTTTAACACTAGAGCCCGTAGCACAGGCAGGTTAGTGTGTCAATCACCTGGTCACTGGGCGCATTGTTTTCCAAAACCAGGGTGACGATGGTGGAGCGACGGTCGGAGGATACAAGGTTGCGGTCGAAAAGGCTGACGGGGGCGATAAGAGCTGAAAATTCCGGTAATGTCAATTTCCCCGGGGCGTCCGTCTATGGTCCGTTTTATATCGGGCAGGCTGATGACTCTTCTGACCCCTTTGATTTGGACCGCTTTTTGTGCAAGACCGGTGACTTCTCGGAATGTCTCCGGATCAAATATATTATCACTCTTGATAACGATTCGAATTATTTCATCTGATTTTCGATAACAAGGTCTTGGACGGATGTGGCGATGTGCAGTCGCGGCAAGGCCCATCCGAAGCCGATCGTAACGGCAGCGACTGCGATCAGATGCTATCCGTCTGATTTCAATATCATTTTGTGCTAAGTACAACCGTTTACCGGCATTGGTTTCGGACTGTTTGGTGAAGCGATCGACCTTATAACAAACAGCGCAATGGCCAAAGAGGAGCATTCAAACAAAAAGCCGGTTCCTGTTATTGGAACCGGCTTTCTGATTGATACTGGCGGAGAGACCGGGATTCGAACCCGGGGTGCAACTTTCGCCGCACACTCGCTTAGCAGGCGAGCGCCTTCAGCCAGCTCGGCCATCTCTCCATTTATTTTGCAAAACGGGGTGCCCCCGTTTTGCAAAATAAATTAATATTATTGAAATTCTATTTTGACTTTTGAGTTCCGCAGGAGCGTTTCATAAATTTGCGAAACAAACGTGTTTGTTTCTCAAATTTATTGGCGGAGGGAGTAGGATTCGAACCCACGGAGGTTTAACCCTCAACGGTTTTCAAGACCGCCGCTTTAGACCACTCAGCCATCCCTCCGAAATCAGGCTTTGCAGCTTGTGTTCTCTACCATTTCGGCGGCAACCGGTCAATATTTTTATTGAAAGCCTCTCCTGTTGATTGTTGACAGAACCGAACAGATATGGTTTCCTTACGCGTTCAAAAATCAGTGACTTTTGACCCTGAGAGGATTGTGGCGATGAAGCAAAAATATGAGATCATAAAAGACAGTGAAAAAAACACCCTAATTCTGAGGGAGTACGCCGAACTGGATAAAGACACCCTCTCGCCGTTATGTGAGGAATCCTATGACATTGCCGCGATTGCCGCGGCTGTCTCGGGCGGCAAGAGCACGCTGGTCGCTGCCCTGCGGACCAAAAACATGTACCCGCCGGGGCTCTACGCCGAGAAAATAGCCGATACGGTCACGGAACTGTTGGGAGATGGGGAGAAGCAGGCGGCTGAACTGCTATTCGATGATATCGAACTGCTGAATCGAGAGCGGGAAAGAGAGATACGCGAAGCTGAAATAAAGGACGAGGTTGAGGTTGAGGAAATCGACGAACTGCTGACCGATGATTTCGAGGATGACGAAGACGATTTCGAGGGGGACGGCGAAATCAAGGACATCAATTCGCTGAAAGTCGCCGACGACGAATATGGTGACGGGGATGAAGAACCCTAATCCGATCGTTTAGGCGGAAAAGGCAAGCGGCGGGACGACCGCGGTCTGAAATTTCGTTGGATAAACGCTATCTTAAATAGGCCTTGACACGAGAGACCACATCCAATACTAATATCTCGTTGAGTCGGGTGCGGCACACCTGTTCTGGATTATTTACGCTACAGCCTAAGAGAGCCGACAATTTTACGAGATAAATCAATTTGTGGTATTAAGCCGTTTCGGCCGTATGGCGGCAATTCGACGCCGGCGATCTGAGCGGCTTTTTTTATGGTCGGCGAGGCCGGCCACATCCTACCGGCGGATACCAATCCGCACTACAGATGCATCAAGGAGGTGCCGATGGAAAAGGAAAAACAATTTTATGAAAGACTGGCGGAGAGAGGTGTAACCAGGCGCGATTTTATGAAATATTGCACCTTCCTCACGGCGACCATGGGGCTCTCGTCTTCCTTCATACCCAAGGTTGCCGAGGTGTTTGCCGCGCCCAAAGAGCGTCCACCGGTCATTTGGCTGCACTTCGGCGAGTGCACGGGATGCTCGGAGTCCTTGCTGAGATCGCAATACCCTTACATCGATGACCTGGTGCTCGAAACATTCTCGCTGGAATACCACGAAACCGTTATGGCGGCCGCAGGCCAGCAGGCGGAAGACCAACTGAAGGCATCGGCGAAGAAGTACAACGGTAAATTTATCTGCGTCGTCGAGGGGGCCATACCGACCAAATTCAATGGTGGTTACGGTAAAATCGGCGGCCGGTCTTTTCTTGACATCGCCAAGGAAATCTGCCCTCAGGCCGCAGCGGTCATTGCCATCGGGGCCTGCGCCACTTTCGGGGGCATCCAAGCAGCCGCCCCGAATCCCGGCGGTTACAAGAGTGTCAGCGAGGCCATCGGAATCAAAACCGTCAACCTTGCCGGCTGCCCCCCCAATCCGGTGAACACGGTGGGGACGATTCTCAACTATCTGCTCCTCGGCAAGCTGCCGGCAGTGGATGAACTGGGTCGGCCGTTGTTTGCCTACGGCCAGACCATCCATGATCAGTGCCCCCGGAGGTCCCATTTCGAGAACGCCGAGTTCGTCGAAGAATTCGGCTCGGAAGAGGCGGCACTGGGATACTGCCTGTACAAGATGGGCTGCAGAGGACCGGAGACCTACAACAACTGTCCGATCGTCAAATACAATGACGGCACGAGTTGGCCGATTCAGGCGGGTCACCCCTGCATCGGATGCAGCGAACCCGATTTCTGGGACAAGTTTTCGCCCTTCTACGAGGAAATGTAGTCGTTATCAACCGCAACAGGCGAGGTCCTTATTCCAATAGGGAGGAGAATATATGGCGCAAAGAATTGTAGTAGACCCGATAACAAGGATAGAAGGCCATCTGCGCATCGAGGTCGAAGTTGCCGATGGCAAGGTCGTGAATGCCTGGAGTTCGGGGCAGATGTTCAGGGGAATCGAGCTGATATTGCTGGGCCGAGACCCGCAGGACGCCCATCATTTTGTGCAACGATCCTGCGGGGTCTGAACGTACACCCACGCACTGTCCTCGGTGAGGGCAGCCGAAATGGCCGTCGGGGTCAAAATTCCAGCGAATGCGCGCATCATCCGCAATCTTCTCATGGGCGCGCAGTTCCAGCACGACCACCTGGTTCACTTTTACCACCTGCACGCGCTGGACTGGGTCGATATCGTCAGCGCTCTGAAAGCCGATCCTCTAAAAACCGCTCAACTTTCCGACAATGTCAGCAATGCACAGGTGGGCGGTACGGCCTATTTCAAACAGGTGCAGCAGCGCCTGCAGACATTTGTCGACAGTGGGCAACTCGGCCCCTTCGCCAACGCCTACTGGGGCCATCCGGCCTACAAACTGCCGCCCGAAGCCAACTTGATGGCGGCCGCCCATTACATCGAAGCCCTCAGGCTTCAAGCCAGAACCGCACGGCTGCATGCGATCTTCGGGGCCAAAAATCCCCATCTGCAATCATTGGTGGTGGGCGGCGTTACCTCCATCCGGGATCTAAACCCGGACCGCATCGCAGAATTTCTTTACATCACAAAGGAAACCCAGGATTTTGTCAAAAACGTGTATATTCCTGACCTGCTGGCTGTCGCTTCATTTTACAAGGATTGGGGCGGCATCGGCGGTACCACGAACTTTCTGGCCTGGGGTGAATTTCCCTTGACCGATGCCGAACCGGACAGCCTGTACATGCCCCGGGGCCTCGTCATGAAGCGCGACCTCGCCAACGTCACCATGCCGGATCAGAAAAAGGTCACCGAAGACGTCTCCCGCGGCTGGTATGAAAACGGTCCGGCCTTGCAGCCCTACAAGGGGCAAACCAAACCGCTGCAGGAGGATCCGAAATACAAGCCCGACGACGGGAAATACAGCTGGTTCAAGGCGCCGCGCTATGAGAACGAGCCTTGCGAAGTCGGTCCGCTTGCGCGCGTGCTGGTCGCTTACGCCAAAGGCCAAAAAGATGTCAAACCGGTCGTGGACAAAGTTCTCAAAGATCTCGGGATTCCGGCTACGGCGCTTTTTTCCACACTTGGCCGGACGGCAGCAAGAGGGATCGAGACCGTTGCCATCGGTGACGCCATGCAGGGGTGGGTGATGGAGTTGGTGGAAAACGTCAAGAACGGTGATACCAAGACCTACCAATCCTGGACAATGCCGGACAAAGGGATGGGCGTCGGGTTGAACGATGTGCCCAGGGGATCTTTGGGCCACTGGATGGAAATCGACGGCGGCAAGATCAAGAACTATCAGTACGTGGTGCCCTCGACCTGGAATCTCGGACCACGCGACGCCAAAGGTAAACTGGGGCCTGTAGAGGAAGCCCTGATCGGAACACCGATTGCCGATCCGAAGAAACCCCTGGAAGTGCTCAGGACGGTGCATTCCTTCGATCCGTGTATTGCATGCGGTGTTCACGTCATAGACCCGTCTTCGAACGAGGTTTACAAGATCAAAGTCCTATAGCGTGTCAATGCAGCGTTCTTCAGCTTCTTCAAACGAGGGGCTGAAGAACGCACTTGCCGGCCGATCCTTTTGAGAATCGGCCGGCAAGGAATCCACCCGCCCACCGCTATCTTGCCTGTTTGCCGAACCGGGTTTTTCCATTAGCTTGGTTGTCGTATTGCCGTTTCTCAATATCCGGTTTAAACTGACAAAGCGGCTGAGGATCGTGGAGATTAACGATGAGCAATCAATTCCAAAAAGTGATGATTCTGGGCGTTGGTTGTATTCTCTACTCCGACGAGGGGTTTGGTGTCCGGGTCGTGCAGGAAATACAAAAAAGATACGCCTTTCCCGAAAACGTATCGGTGGTTGACGGTGGGGTTCTGGGTGTTAATCTTTTGGGGGTTATATCTCAACCCGATCACCTGATCGTGGTTGACGTCATTCGGAACAAAGGAAACCCGGGAGACCTGTATCGACTTTCGGGTAAGCAGATACCCGAACGCATTCGGGCCAAGAATTCGCTTCACCAGGTCGACTTTCTGGAAGCGCTGACCTTGTGTCAAGCCCTGGACAAGGTTCCAGAAACCGTCATCGTCGGTGTGGAGCCGGAAGACATCGAAACCCTCAGTATCGAACTGACCCCGACGACAAAATCCAGGCTGGATGATGTCATCGGCATGGTTCTCTCCGAACTGGATTACCTGGGCGTTTCATATACGAAAGGAAATTCTGAAGATGTGCCTCGCTATCCCATCTAAGATTATTCGCATCGAAGACGGCTTGGGCACCATCGATGTGGACGGGGTCAGGCGGACCTGCAGCCTGTTGCTGCTCGAAGACGCCAATGTTGGGGACTGGGTCATTGTTCATGCCGGCTTTGCGTTGCACAAAATCGATGAAGACGTCGCCATGGAATCATTGACGCTTTTGAAAGAGGCAGCGGCCTTCGTCGAGGGTAAAGAATCCTTCAAAACGGAGTGACGACCGCCGATTGAAGTAGCCGTTCACAGGGTTGCAAAGTCCGATGTGCTTCAAACCAACTAAAGGTAAGCGTTTAAAGGGTGCCGCAGATGCAAGGCGTCGGGCGCGCAGGCCTACTTTTATACTTCAAGATCCCGACAACAAAGCAGATGCGGTGACCTGTGAACGCTTACCGATTGAATCCCCCGTTTCCGAATCAGTACGAGCAACCGCAGGAATCGCAACCTGATTAAACCAATATGGACAAGCATCATGTGGCCGGAAAGATCGAGGTCAACGGCATCGTTCAGGGTGTCGGCTTCCGTCCGTTCATTTACAACCTGGCCCTTCGGCATGGCCTGAAGGGTGAGGTGTCCAACACCTCGGCGGGCGTGGCGATTGTCGTCGAGGGCTTGGCCGACCACATCGATGCATTTGCAGCGGATATTTCCGCCGCTCATCCCCCACTGGCCCACATCGTCGAGGTCTCGCGCCAAGCGATCCCTGTGACCGGATATGCGGCGTTCACCATTGTCCAAAGCAAGGCCGACACGGCCTTGTCCACTCTTATTTCACCGGACGTTTCCATTTGCGAGGACTGCCGGAAGGAACTCTTCGACCCCAACGACCGGCGCTATCGTTATCCTTTCATCAACTGCACCAACTGCGGTCCCCGTTACACCATTATCGACGGCATTCCCTACGATCGGCCCAAGACCTCGATGAAACATTTCGAGATGTGCCCGCAGTGTCAGGAAGAATACGATAACCCGCAGAACCGGCGCTTTCACGCCCAGCCCAACGCTTGTCCGGTGTGCGGACCGCAGGTTTCGCTTTTTGATCGGGACCGCAACCGGGTCGACGGTGCGGATCCGATCCGCGAAACGGCAAGCCTGCTGAGACAGGGACGAATCATCGCCATCAAGGGACTTGGCGGATTCCATCTGGCCGTTGATGCCGTTAACGCAGCAGCGGTGCGCCGACTGCGGTCGAAAAAACAGCGTGAGGAAAAACCGTTTGCGCTCATGACGGCGGATATCGCTCACATCCGGCCATTTGCCCGTTTCGATGCGGCCGAGCAGAGGCTGCTGACCAGCATTCAGCGCCCCATCGTGCTGCTTCAAAAACGGGAGCCGAACCCGATTGCGGTGGACGTTGCACCCCGAAACCGGTACTTTGGCGTCATGTTGCCCTACACGCCGCTGCATTATTTACTCCTTGATCAAGGCTTTACCGCCTTGGTGATGACCAGCGGCAACTTGAGCGAAGAGCCGATCGCCATCGACAATGAGGACGCCTTCCGGCGCTTGAGTGCCATTGCGGACTACTTTCTCGTTCACAACCGCGACATTTACCTGCGCAGCGATGATTCCATCGTCCGTTGCACCGCCGGTGAAACCCGCCTTATCCGTCGATCGAGAGGCTTCGTGCCGGTCCCGATATTTCTGCGGCGAAAAGTCCCCGCGGTGCTGGCCTGTGGTGCGGAACTCAAAAACACAATCTGTCTGACCAGGGGCAACCAGGCTTTTCTGAGCCAGCACATCGGTGATCTTGAAAACACGGCCACCGAGGATTTCTTCCGGCTTACCAGTCGTCACATGCAGCGCATCCTGAAAATCGAGCCTGAAATCCTCGCCTATGACCTGCACCCCGATTACCTGAGCACCCGCTGGGCCCTGGAGCAGGAAGGCGTTCAGAAAGCAGCCGTGCAGCACCATCATGCGCATGTTGTCAGTGCCATGGCGGAGAACCGCATCGACGGGCCGGTAATCGGGCTGGCCTTCGACGGGACCGGTTACGGTTCCGACGGCGCCATATGGGGCGGTGAAGTGCTCGTGGCGGATGAGCAGACGTTTGATCGGGCCGCACATTTCGCCTATTTGCCGATGCCCGGGAGCACGGCCGCCATCAAGCAACCCTGGCGCATGGGCCTTAGCTACCTGCATGCGGCCTACGGTGATGGACTGGTAGATTTGCCGCTCCCGTTTTTGCGCGGCATCGACGGCAAACGCGCGGCCATCATTCTGGAGATGATCAAAAAACGGATCAACGCGCCGCTGACCTCCAGCCTGGGACGTCTTTTCGACGGTGTCGCCGCCCTTGCCGGCCTCCGTAACGAGGTGGCCTTCGAAGGCCAGGCCGCCATGGAACTTGAAATGATGGCCGCATCGACGGCCGATTATGCCTACGATTGTCATTGGCTCTCCGGGGCTCCCGTGCAGATACCGACCGCACCGATCATCCGTGCAGTGGTCGAGGACCTGTTGCAGGGAACCGCACCGGCGCTCATCAGCGCGAGGTTTCATTTGTCACTGGTGCGGCTTTTCGCCGACTTATGCGATCATCTGCGCAGAGACACCGGACTGAGGCGGGTGGTGCTCAGCGGTGGGGTGTTTCAGAACGCCATCTTGCTGAGCGGATTGGTGCGGGCGCTTGAAGACAAAAAGCTCAAAGTGTATACGCACAAACAAGTGCCGACCAACGACGGCGGCCTCAGCCTGGGTCAGGCGATCATTGCCGCGGCAACGGCAACCAGGTCGCAGTCCGCTTGAGACTTCGTCCAGGAGTCCTCAGGGAGAAATTTATTTTGAACTACCATTCACAGCGAACCCGACTGGGTTCTGTGGTGATCACGTCAACTCAGGCAACGGACGGCGAACATGTCACTTAAACACGTAGAAGAATACCGGAGTGCCGATCTATCCCGGTCGCTGGCGGAAAAGATTCACCGGATCAGCACCCGAAAAATCAGACTGATGGAAGTCTGCGGCACCCATACCGTGTCGATATTTAGAAGCGGGATTCGATCACTCCTGCCGGAAACGATCGCGCTTCTATCCGGGCCCGGCTGCCCGGTGTGCGTCACCGCCCAGTCGGAAATCGATGCCTTCATTGCACTGGCAAGGACAGAAGGCGTTATCATCACGACATTCGGCGATCTGATGCGGGTCCCGGGCACGGTTTCATCGCTTCAGAAGCAACGCGCCGAAGGGCGCGATATACGGATCGTTTATTCCACGATGGACGCGGTCGATGTCGCGCGCAAGAATCCGGACAAAAAAGTCGTCTTTCTCGGCGTTGGGTTTGAAACCACTGCGCCGACGATTGCCGCAGCCATCGTGACCGCCCGGCAGACGGGCTTGGACAACTTTTTCGTCTATTCGGCGCACAAGCTGGTGCCACCGGCCCTGACTGCCCTGATGTCGCTGAGCGGCGTCAACGTCGACGGGTTTCTTCTGCCCGGTCACGTGTCGGTCATCATCGGGTTGGACGGCTACCGGGACTTTTTCGAAACGCACCGGATCCCTTGCGTGGTGGCCGGTTTCGAGCCGACCGATTTGCTTCAGGCGATCGCCATGCTTGTCGAACAGGTCGAAACGGGCGCACCGGCATTGGAGAACGCCTATGGTCGGGCAGTGACGGATGCGGGTAATCCGGCCGCTCGGAAACTCCTTCAGGAGGTTTTTATAACAGCCGACGTGGCCTGGCGGGGTATCGGGGTGATCGACGGCAGTGGTCTCAAGATCAGAGAACCCTATGCGGCGTTTGATGCCGAAAAAATGTTTACGCTGGCACTTCCCGAGGCCAAGGAAACGAAAGGATGCGCCTGCGGCGAGATTCTCACCGGCTCGAAGATTCCGCCGGAGTGTGCTTTGTATAAAAAGATCTGCACGCCCATCGATCCGGTCGGGCCCTGCATGGTGTCGAGCGAAGGGACGTGTGCGGCGTATTATCGCTATCATCAAGATCGGTGACAATATGAAGTTTGAAAAGGTGACACTCGACCACGGCAGCGGCGGGAAGATATCCCACAGCCTCATGACCGATATTCTGCTGCCCGTTTTTAACAACCCAATCCTGGCCGACCTCAACGACGGTGCCATACTCGAACTGGACGGCCGGCGGCTGGCCTTTACCACCGACTCCTATACCGTAGATCCGATATTTTTTCCGGGCGGGCACATCGGCGACTTGGCCATCAACGGCACGGTCAACGACATCGCCATGTGCGGCGGTTCGCCGCTCTATTTGAGCGTCGGTCTCATCATCGAAGAAGGCTTTTCGATGGCCGATCTGGAGCGGATTCTGGAGGGGATGGGCGCGGCCGCGCGCAAGGCCGGGGTGACGGTTGTCACGGGCGACACCAAGGTGGTGCCCAAAGGCGCGGCCGATAAAATTTTTATCAACACCTCCGGCTTTGGACTCATCCCGGAAGGGGTTGATGTGGGCAGCACAAAAGCCTGTGCCGGCGATCGCGTCATATTGAGCGGTACGATGGCCGATCACGGCGTTACCATCCTCACCCAGCGCGAAGGGCTTACTTTCGAGTCGACGTTGACCAGTGACAGCGCGCCGCTCAACCAAATGGTGGCCGATATGTTCTCCGCCAGTCCGTCGATTCACGTTTTGCGGGACCCTACCCGGGGCGGCGTCGGCACGGCGTTGAATGAGATCGCACGAAAGTCTCAGGTGGGAGTGACCATCTTCGAGGACCGGATCCCGCTCAAGAGGGAAGTGGTCGGAATCTGCGAACTGTTGGGTTTTGATCCACTCTATCTGGCCAACGAGGGCAAGCTGCTGGCATTTGTGGCGCCGGAGCATGCCGGCCGCATTTTGGACGTCATCCGGCAGAACGAATACGGCCGGGATGCCGCCGTCATCGGTGAAGTGGTGGCCGATCACCCGGGGCGGGTGACCATGCAAACCAGAATCGGCGGCAACCGCATCGTGGACATGTTGACCGGCGAACAATTGCCGCGAATCTGTTGAGGCAGCATGCCGTTTCGGCCACTTGACTAAGAATCGCGGCTTTTTTTCGGTTTGACACTTAACTGTTATTTAAGTAAAAGTTTGTTTCCAGTACCTCATCTTTGCGCTCGCACCTGCCGACAAACCGCAAACAGGGTGACTCTTGGTTATGCGAAGCAGGATCGCCAAACTTCTTTCTCCAAGCGGCTATCTGGAATGGACTGTTAGACGACCTGCGGCCGTTATCGGGATAGCCTTGGCGGTCTCCGTCTTTTTTGCCTGGCAACTTCCCCACCTCTCATTCAAGACGTCCATTTACGACCTCGCGATCGAGGACCTTCCGGAAACCGCCCGCTATCAGGACTTTAAAAAACTCTTTGGATCCGATGAGATCATCCGTATCGTCGTCAAGGCCGACAACGTATTTGAGACCGCAACGTTTGCCAAAATTGGCAAACTTGCCGAAGCCGTTTCGAAAGTTGACGGTGTGCGCCGGGTCGTCAGCCTGCCGGGGATCAAACAGGCGGTCGATCTTTCCGGAAAGTGGCGTCTGGATAAATTTGCCGCGGTTGTCTCTTCCGTGCGTCTGTTCAATAAAAATCTCTTTTCGGACGACCGCAAAACAACGGCGTTGACTCTGGTGCTGAAGTCCGATAGCGAACCGGATCGGATTATTCCGCAAGTGGAACGGCTCATTTCAAGGGCCGGAAAAGACTTGTCAATCTATCAAGTCGGTATGCCGCTGATTTCTCAAGCACTCGTCAGGTTCACCGAGAAAGATTTTTTCCGGCTGCCGCCGATTACCTTTCTTCTGATAGCCGTTATCCTCTTTTTCCTCTTCCGGAAAGTCCAATATATTCTCATCCCTCTTGTTTGCGTTTCTCTGGCGCTGGTCTGGACATTCGGTTTGATGGCCTTGTTAAAGATCCCGTTGTCGATGCTCACCATGATCGTTCCAGTATTTCTCATTGCCGTCGGAACGGCGTACTGCCTTCATATCGTCTCCGAATATCTGACATGCATTCGCGAGGCCGATTCACCCCAAGCGGCATCGAAAGCGACGTTTACGAACATTTCGTTTCCAACGGCCTTGGCGGTTTTGACGACCATCATCGGTCTTGGGTCTCTTTTGGTCAACCGCATCCCGACGATCCGTGAGTTCGCATTATTTTCCTGCTTCGGCATGTTCAGCCTGCTGGTGATTACCCTCGGTGTTCTTCCGGCCGCCATGGCGCTCATCCCCCTGCCCCTTGAGAAGCGATACCGGGAAAAAAGGGCGCCCGATTTTTTCGATCGGTTCATCGAAAAAGTCATTCACATCGACCTGAACAAACAAAAAGTTGCCCTTCCCATCCTGGGCGCTATCGTGGTGGTCTGTTCGATCGGGATCCTGCGCCTTCGCGTCGAGACCAATCCGATTGGCTATTTCAAATCAGAGACGCCGGTCATACAACACTTTCACGACATTTACCGGGATCTATCGGGGAGCTTTCCGATAAACGTCGTTGTGGAGAGCAAGGACAACGACTACTTCGAAGATCCCCGACACGTTTTCGATATTGCTCGTTTACAGGAATTTCTGGAGAGCCTGCCCGGTGTCGATAAAACTATATCTTTTGCCGATTACATGAAGCTGGTGAACTATGTTCTCAATGAATTCAATCCCAAGTTCTATGCCCTGCCCGAAGAAGGGTTCGAATCCCGCATGGTGATCAACAACTACGCGACCATACTCGGTCAGGACATGTTCGACCGTTTCATGAGCCCGAACCTGGCCAAGACGACCATCGTTCTGCTGACCCACCTGTCGAGTTCACGGGAGTTTTTAGAAACCCGCGACAAAATAATCGCGCATATGCGACAGAGTTTCGCCAAAGATCTGTCGTGGGACGTCACGGGGTTTGGAATCGTCATTTCCGCCAGCAGTCAGCATCTGACCAATGGCCAGGTCAAGAGCCTTTCTTTGACGATGATTCTGATTTTCAGCATCATGTTCATTCTTTTTCTATCGGTTAAGGTGGGCGCGATCGCTATTTTACCGAACCTGTTTCCGATCGTGGTCAACTTCGGCATCATGGGATGGCTCGGCATTGAACTGTCGATGGTGACCAGCCTCATCGCCAGCATTGCCATCGGACTGGCGGTCGACGATACCATACACTATTTGTTCAGATACAACCGCGAATTTAGAAAAGACCTCGATGACAAGCGGGCCGTACGCGATACTCTCAAACAGATCGGAAGGCCGATTGTCTTCACGACCCTGACCATTTGCGTGGGCTTTTCGATCCTGATGTTTTCCAGTTTCAAACCGACGGCCGTCTTCGGCATCATGATGACGATCACATTGCTGGCAGCCCTTGTCGGTGATCTCATCCTCCTCCCTTCGCTGATGCAGCACGTCGAACTGGTCACCTTGTGGGACCTCGTGCGCTTGAAACTCGGCCAGGAACCCGCAAATGGTATTCCACTCTTCAAGGATTTTTCCCGTACCGAGATTCACTCCCTCATCATGGCCGGCTCTCTCAAAAATATCGCGGCCGGTGAGGTCCTTTTCCACAAGGGGGAACCCAGCGATTCGATGTACACGATTATCTCGGGAACAATGGACGTTGTCGACACCGTAGCCGGCCACGATACCTGTTTGGACTCAAGCAGCCAGCGGCTGATCAACCGGATGAGGGCCGGAGACGTGCTGGGTGAAATGGGTCTCCTGCGCTCCGCTCCGAGGTCGGCGACCGTCGTGGCCTGCGAACCGGTTGAACTTCTGCCGATCAACTGGAAGATGATCAAGCGGCTGCAGTGGCTGTATCCGCCCACGGCCCGCAAATTCATGTACCAATTTGTTGACGATTCTCTGCGGCCGGGTCGAAAGGCTCACCACTTGCTTGTCGGACGTCAAGGTGCTGGACGATACCACCGGTTTGAGCAACCGGGAAAGCTTCACCAGCCAGATGAACAAGGAAATCCAGCGAGCCCGACGATACCAGACCCACCTGTCGCTCTGCCTGATGAAGATCGAGGTCGACACCGCCGATGTTCGCTTGGATTTATGGCAAAAAGAGAGCATCATGCAATCCGTCAGTGAAACGCTGACCCGAAATGTTCGCAGCTGCGACCTGCTGGGGCGGTGTGACCCGCAGATCTTCGGGTTGCTGTTTCCACAGACGGCGGTTGAAAAGGCCCGGATGATATGCGATCGGCTGCGGTTCCTGCTGCAGAATCGCCATGCTGCCAACGACGGGATTCAGCTCAAGATCGCTTTCGGGCTCTCCGAATTTTCTCCCGAACAGCAGGAAACCGCTCCGGCCCTGCTCGAGCGGGCCGCCGGATTGCTCGAGCAAACATCACAAGCCTCTTGATTAAAGAGAAAATGATAAAGGTTGTTATGATTGAAGAGTTGAAAGGCTTCCAACGGCAGCATCTCAAGACAGGCAGGTGGTTTATTGTCACCGTCATTGCCTTGCTGTGCTTAATGTCGGCCGGCTGCAATGCCCGCAGGGAAACGGTCTTCACCGGACGGACAATGGGCACCACCTACAGTGTCAAACTGGTGACCGGTTACCTTCAACCGGTTTCCGGCCTGCAGTCGCAGATCGACAAACGACTGGATGAAATCAACCAGAGCATGTCCACTTACAGGGACGACAGTGAAATCAGCCGCTTCAATCGCCTGACGACTGCCGGTGAGAAATTCCGGGTTTCACCCGATTTCATGCGGGTCATGCAGATGGCTCAAAAGGTTTTCACCATCACCGACGGCGCATGGGACGGAACGGTAAAACCACTGGTCGATCTCTGGGGTTTCGGGACCGAAGCAATAAAGACGGTCCCGCCGCCGCCGGCGGCAGTACGGCAGCGGCTGCAGGCCGTTGGATTCGATGCGATTCAGATCGTTGACAATCGGTTCCTGGTCAAGCGCAGAGCCACAGTGAACCTCGATCTTGCCTCGATTGCCAAAGGATACGGCGTTGACCAGATTGCCGCGCTTCTGAATGACAGCGGCATCGAGAATTTTCTGGTGGAAATCGGTGGTGAGGTTTACGCAGCCGGGCACCGCAAAGACGGCCTTCCCTGGCGGGTCGGTATCAATACCCCGCGAAAAGAGGCTTCGCTGGACCAGGTTTACAAGGTCGTCAACCTGACGAATGGGGCCATGGCCACCAGCGGAGACTATCGCAACTTTTTCGAAATTGACCAAAAACGCTATTCCCACGTGATTGATCCGCGCAGCGGTTATCCGGTGGCGAACGGGGTCGTCAGCGCATCGGTTCTATCCGCCGATTGCACCTTTGCCGATGGCCTGGCAACGGCGCTGATTGTCATGGGACCGGATAAAGGGATCGAACTGGTCAACCGGCTCGAAGGGGTTGACTGCCTGATTGTGGAGATGCAGGCCGACGGAACGCTGATCGACCATTATTCAAAGGCTTTTCAAGCGGCCAAGTGAAAGAAACCGGGACGAAACCAGTGCTTGACAATAATGGCTCAGTCCAGTAGGGTTTTTCCTCAAAATCCATTTAATTAAAGAGCTTATGCAACACAAACTTCTTCGCTCGACCCCCCCGGCGGCACCGGGGCTAAAGCCCCTTTAAACCGCTAACCAGCGGATATCAGGAAGAAAGGAAAAAGAAGTGGAAATTGTGGTCTTGTTGAAACAGGTTCCTGCGACCGAGTCGATGATCGGCATTGCCGAGGACGGTGTGTCAATTAAAACGGCCGACCTGAAATGGGTCATCAGCCCTTATGACGAATTTGCGGTTGAAGAGGCGCTGCGAATCAAGGAAGCCCATGGCGGCAAGGTCACCATCCTCACCGTCGGACCCGATAAAGCCACCGAGGCGATTCGAACGGCCCTGGCCATGGGTGCCGACGAAGGCATCTTGATCAATGATCCCGCGGCCCTCAAGTGCGACGGGTTGGGGGTGGCGCGTATCCTTGCGGCGGCTTTAAAGAAGATTCCCTACGATATCGTCATTGCGGGACAACGGGCCGTTGATGACGACAACTTTCTGGTGGGCACCGCCGTTGCCGAGTTGCTGGACATACCCAACATATCAGTGGTCAACAAGCAGGAGATCAGTGATGGTAAGATCAGGTGCCGACGAACGATCGAGGGGGGTGTGGTTGTGATCGAGGCGCCGCTGCCGGCTCTTTTTACCACCCAGCGTGGGCTGAACGAACCGCGCTACGCTTCCTTGCCGGGGATCATGAAAGCCAAGAAAAAACCGCTGGCTACCAAAACCCTCGCAGACATCGGCCTGGAGGCGGCGGAACTGGGGGAGCCGAAAACAAAGCTCATTTCCCTGAAACTGCCGCCCGAAAGAAAAGGCGGTCGCATGATCGAAGGCGAAACCGCAGCCGAGAAAGCGGCGACGTTGGTGCGGTTGCTGGCCGAGGAGGCCAAAGTCCTTTGATAGTATCCAGCCATAAACGGCATTTTAATAAATTTTTTTCCAAAAAATTTATACGGAGACTGATATGAGCGTTTTAGCCATTGCAGAGCATAGAGACGGACATTTTAGAAAAGTCACTTACGAAGCCTTGAGTGAAGGCCGGCGGATTGCGGACGGCATGGGCACCGACATGACCGCGCTGGTGATGGGTTCCGGTGTTGAGGACGCTGCCGGAGAACTCGGAAAATACGGGGCCGACAAAATCATAGTGGCAGACCATCCGCGACTGGCGGAATACCTGACCGACGCGTATACCACCGTTGCTGCCGGCGTGATTGGCGAAGTCGATCCTCAAGTGGTTATCATGGGCGCCTCGACCCAGGGTAAAGATCTGGCCGCGCGCTTGGCCGCGCGCCTGAGTGCCGGCCTCGGCATGGACTGCGTGGCGGTGCGGGTCGATGGCGGCAACATCGTCGCCACCCGACCGATTTACGGCGGCAAGGTGCTGGCGGAAGTCGCGCTGAGCGGGAAACCCCAGATTGTCGCCACGCGACCGAACGCCATGAGCATTGCGGAATCCGCCAAAGCGGCTGCAATTGAAAAGACCGCCGTCGATCCCGGAGAAAACAGACTTCAGTTCATCGAAAAAACGCTTGAAACCGAGAAGGTCGAGTTGACCGAGGCCGACATCATTGTCTCCGGTGGCCGGGGTATGGGAGGATCGGATTACAGCCTCATCGAAGCATTGGCGGCTACCCTCGGCGGTGCCGTGGGGGCATCCCGCTCGGCAGTCGATGAAGGATGGCGTCCCCACTCCGACCAGGTGGGACAGACCGGCAAGGTGGTTTCTCCGAACCTCTATATTGCCTGCGGCATATCGGGTGCCATTCAGCACCTGGCCGGCATGTCGTCTTCAAAGGTGATCGTGGCCGTTAACAAGGACGCGGAAGCGCCGATTTTTTCAAAGGCCGATTACGGGGTGGTGGGCGATTTGTTTGAGATCGTACCCTTGATCACGGAAGAAGTGAAAAAAGTGAAGGCGTGATGGCCGCGTCCTGATGTTTTCAACTACCGGTTTCGTTCGCAATAAAAGGGTTGCCCGGGATAGAGGCAACCCTTTTCGATTGGTGCGCCCGGCCGGATCTGCCGAGCGCCGTGACCGGCAGGAGCCGCCGACCGGTCTTTGTTTCCAATTTCATCTGTGATAGTAGCTCTTTATGATCGTCCATCTCACCAGTCTCGGATGTGCCAGAAACCAGATCGACAGCGAGATCATGCTGGGGCGTTTAAAGGCGGTCGGCGCGCTTTTTACCGACACACCGGGTGATGCCGAGGTGATCATCGTCAACACCTGCAGCTTTATCGAATCGGCGGCCGATGAATCGATCGACACGATTCTGGAATTGGCGGCACACAAAAATGAGGGCCGCTGCAGGCGGCTGATCGTGACCGGCTGTCTGCCGGAGCGATACCGGCAAGAGATCACCAAGGCTATTCCGGAGGTGGATGTTTTTCTGGGAACCGGCGCATTCGATCGAATTGTCGAAGCGGTCCGGGGACACTTGGATACGGCCAAGTGCCTTTTACCGGATCCGGATTCACTGTCACCATCGGGGGCAAATGTTTCGCGGGAGCGCAGCAACCGCTGGATGGCCTATGTGAAGATTGCCGAAGGATGCAGTCGGCAGTGCACCTACTGTATTATTCCCAGGCTGCGCGGCCGGCGGAAGAGCCGGTCGATCGAGGACGTCGTCGCCGAATCCCGGCAGCTGGTTCGCTCTGGCGTCAGGGAACTGGTTTTGGTCTCGCAGGAAACAACCGATTACGGCAAGGACCTGCACCCGCCGGCCGACCTCGCGCGCCTTCTGACAACTCTTGCCACCCTGCCGGACGGTCCAGGCACGGAGAATTTCTGGATCCGCTTTCTCTACGGGCATCCGCAGAGTATCGACGACAGGCTGATGAATGCGGTGGCTCAAAACACGAACATCTGTTCCTATTTCGATATCCCGATTCAACATGCCAGCCGGTCGATCCTCAAGAAGATGGGGCGGCATTACGGTCCTGATGATCTGCGTCTCATGTTGGAACGCATCCGAAGGCTGATGCCGGAGGCGGCTCTGCGGACAACGGTCATTGTCGGTTTTCCAGGGGAAACCGATGCGGACTTCGATGAGCTGTTGCGCTTCGTTGAATCCGAGCGCTTTAACCATCTGGGGTGTTTCGTCTATTCCGACTCAGAGGATCTGCCGTCTCACGGGCTGCCCGATCACGTGTCGACGGCCACGGCGCGGGAACGTCACCGCATCCTGATGGAACGTCAGCAAGAGATTTCGGCGTCACGAAATCGAGACTTTCAGGATCGGAAAGTTGCCGTTCTGGTAGAAGAGCATCAGGAAAACGGTTTGTATATCGGCCGAACCGAATTTCAAGCCCCGGAAGTCGACGGGGTCACCTATATTCACGCAGATCGACTGCAGACCGGTTGTTTTGCCATGGTGAGGATCACCGATACACTCGAATACGACCTGGTGGGGGAAGCGGTATGAGCGATGATCTCAAGCAGAGCATCTTGAACAGGGTTGCAGAGGATCTGGTCGTTATCGAATCCAAACTGTCCGACAATCTCCGGCCGCATCTGGAGCTGGTGTCGGATATTGCCCGTCACATTCTTTTCAGCGGCGGCAAGCGACTGCGTCCGTTGCTGATGGTGATCAGTGCCAGACTTTGCCGCTTTACCGGGGGCGACACGCACAAGTTCGCGACCATTTTTGAATACCTGCATGCCGCTACACTGCTGCACGACGATCTCGTCGACGGCGCCGCAATCCGCCGGGGCCGACCGGTGGCGCACACGGTTTGGGACAATTCCAGCGCTGTTCTCGTAGGGGATTTCCTGCTGGCGCGCTCTTTGACCATAGCGGCCGAGACCGGACGCCCCCGAATTATCCGGGTGATCGCGGAGATTACCGAAAACATGTCCCAGGGAGAAATTCATCAACTGATGCGAAAGGGTGCCATCGACCTGACGGAAGCGGAGTACCGTGAGGTCATCCGTCGCAAGACCGCCGTGTTGTTCGAAGGCGCCTGCCGCGCCAGTGCCATTCTGGCGGATGCTTCCCAACAGAAAGAGGCAGCTCTCGGCGCCTATGGATTGAACCTGGGGCTTGCGTTTCAGATGGCCGACGACCTGCTCGACTACACGGCCGACAGCGCCGCGCTGGGAAAGAAGGTCGGTGCGGACCTGCGCGAAGGCAAGCTCACCCTTCCGATCATCCATGCCCTGCAGAATGCCGGGGACGGAAACCGGGCCCGCATGCTGCAGATCGTTCGAAACAAAGATTTTTCACCGGCTGAATTCAAGACTTTGATCGATCTCCTCAATCACTGCGGCAGTCTCGACTATACCCGCAGGATGGCGGCTGACCACATCCGGCAGGCCAAGCAGGCGCTGGCGGTATTCGACCCCTGTCCGGCAAGAGAGCTGATGCTCGATATCGCCGATTATGCCTTGGCCCGCAAAATATAAAATTGTGATATAATAATCAGAATTGATCACAATTTTTGATAAGAGGGTGAAGTGATGCCTGCAAAAAAAAGCCTGCTTAGAAGCACAACTCTCCTTTTGTTTGCCCTTGTGATGAGTCTGATTGCCATCCGGACTTCTGAAGCGATGTCGTCGAAGACCTACGTTGTTATTGGCACCGAGCCTATCGCTGCGGAGAACGCCATCACCGAAGCCAGAAATCAGGCGATCACCAACAGCCTGGTGACGGCCGTCGGACTGGCGGTGGCGGACAGTTTGCCGGTGGATGCCATGGTAAAACGCTACGAGAAACTCAACCAGCAAATTTATGAAAATCCGGGCCAATTCGTTCTGGATTACAAGGTCTTGACGGAATCGCAACAGGCAAACCGCTACCGCGTTATGGTTCAGGCAACTGTTTCCGGAGAGCGGATACAAAGTGAATTGACCCAATCCGGTATTTTGCAGATCCAAAAACCGATGCCGTCTGTACTTTTCTTTATTTCAGAGCAGAGTCTCGAGAATCCATTTCCGCAATACTGGTGGGGACGGAACATGCCTTACGTCAATACGGCGGCGGAAACAGCGATGGCCGAAACGATGCGGGAAAAGGGCTTTCGGATTGTCGAGCACGGCCCTCAGGTTCAGCTGATGGTCGGGCAAGCCTCTGCCGACACCCCGGAAATTGCCGTCGATGAAGCCGTCAAACTGGGCCTGGCGCTTCATGCCGATGTGGTCGTTATCGGCCGGACCGTGGCTGAGAATGCCAATTACATGGGATCGGATGTGCGTTCTTACAGGGGCAGCATTATTGCCCGGGCCTATCTGACGAAGACCGGCAAAGAGATCGCATCCGTCATCAAGACAACCGTTACAGCCGCTGCGGATCAGAGCGCCGGCAGCCGTGAGGCGCTTCAAGATGTCGGAAGCCAGAGCGCTGGGGACTTGGCCGCACTCATCGACGACGCCTGGCAAAAAGAAGGGCCGGCAGCTGATCGGATCGACATTCAGCTCACCGGTACCCACAACCTGGCCAACTTCGTTCAGTTTCGTCGTATGCTGACCTCGGTCTCCGGCGTCGAAGACGTTCAGGTGAAAGAGCTGAAGGCCGACGATGCGGCACTGAGCGTCTCTTACAGAGGCAACCCCCGCGAATTGGCCGATGCGCTGATGCTAAACGCCTTCGAGACCTTCAGCATCAATATTCACGAGGTGCAGCCCGACCGACTGAAAATCCAGCTCATTCCGCAAACATCGGCCTCAACTGTCCAATGACCCGCCGATTTCGCCATCGCGTCTGCTAAAGCTGGCTGTCCGAGACCCGGCCGGCAACTATGGCCGGCCGTGATCGGTGGCAACGGTTTGATTCTGCTTGACAGTCGATTTTACCGATGGTAACAAAAACCACTCGAATAGGCACGTAGCTCAGGGGGAGAGCGCTACCCTGACACGGTAGAAGTCGCTGGTTCAAATCCAGTCGTGCCTACCAAAAAAATCAAGGGGTTACGGTTGAGGCCGTAACCCCTTTTTTGTTGGTTGTGACCAAATTGTGACCGGTTCCGAAAATCGAGCTTTCCAACTTCAATGCCGCCTTCTGGTTAACCGGCTTCATCAGGTGGGCATAGACGTTCAAGGTCACGGTCGGGCTCGAGTGCCCAAGCTGGGATTGAATGTATTTGATGTTCTCGCCCTGTTCGATCAACAGGCTTGCATAGGTGTGGCGCAGATCGTGAAAACGGACATGGCCGAGCTTCGCTCTTTTTGAGGCAGGATTGAAATGCCGACTCACCACGTTGTTATGGTTGAGTGGGCCGCCCGCCCCGTTCGGAAACATGAGATTCAACTCGCTTATCCTGGGTATTCCAGCTGTCATTCAAACCGTCACACCGGTCAATGATGTAGAATGAGACACATCTCTTCCGGCATCGTAGCCCCTTTTTCCAGCCGAACCAAACGGGAAAAAGGAGGAAGAAACAATCCGCCTGCGCTTGCCCAGAAACCCGACCCCAAAATGCTCGATCTCAAAAAGTTGGCTCCGGTCGACCTCTGTGCTGAAAAATTATAAAAACCGGTTAATTGCCTTCTGTGGCAATGGGGCAAATTAAAAAGGCTGTATCTTAAATTCATTGATTTCTGACAGTTGCAATTAGGGAAAGCGCACAGGCAAGTACATTGCGTTGACCTGGCCTTATGTTCAATCTATCCATTCCTTCCGCTTAAATATCTTTGGTGATGTTGATTGTTATTTAACGTTCTGTTATAGTTTTCCTGCATTTTCAGTTAATTTTGATTCACCAAACTGAACCCTCCTGCATCTCGTTTAACCGGCGACTATTTTGACGATCTCAGCAGCAGCCATTTTTAATTCAAAAAGTGGATCATGGATCGCGAGCGAACCAAGCCATCCCATTTACCTGGTTGTGAAAACGTTCCTGCTCAGCCCATTCAATTTTACAGATTGTGAGCTATGGCCATAAACGTCATTCGTTTGTCCGAAAACCCAGCCTACGATCCCATCAAGCTAAACGAATGATAGGTGAACACCTTAAGGGTTGCAGTCGCGGTGATTAAACAAGGCCTACGATCCAATAAAAACTTGTGAAATTTATTACCGGATCTGCCAAAGGACCATGTTGATATTGGATGTGGAAAGGGCATAAAGATTTCCTATGGAATTTTAAAATGTTGAGATTCTTATTAGCAACGAAGTTTAAATGTTAAGGATGTCCCGTAAATTCCTAAGTGCCGCCCTCTCACGCGCCATGCGCCGCCTGTTCGTCTTATACGACAACGCCAAACCCTCCCGTTTCATCCGGGAGCTCGATAAAAACCTGTGGAGTTAAATCGCCTATAGAATATGGGATAATAATTCCAAAGCAGGGCCCACTGCGGCCAAAGAAGTTTATATCGGCCCATTTTCCAAAGAATGCATGGAATATGCTGAAAATTTTCGCCCCTCTGCATGGTGCATACTTTCAGCAAAACATTGCAGGGGCGTTAGGTTCATGATGGAACTGCTGAAGGATGCCGTAGAGAACAAAGAGCCGCTCAATTAGACATTAAATTGTTTTGAAAAATTAAGAAAAATTTTAACGACGGGAAGCCATGGCATCAAAATTCGGCTGGATCGACTTTTCTGAAGATGAGCGCAAGCAGATGCTGCGCATCGTGGATTTGATGCGCGAGGCGGAAAATATGAACCTGGATTTTTACCTAGTGGCAATAACCGCCGATTACACTTACAAAAAAGAGCGTTTCAAGCTGATTCAAGATCGGTGCGGATTTGAATTCAATTGGATTAATTGGCAATCAGTTGCAGGAATCATTTACGAGGCACTTGAGGAAAACGATCAACTGAACCATGCCGAAAAACTATTTGGACTGGACCTGTACAATTTACTCGGGAAAAAGAATCTCCGTAATTATTTAGGGAAAAATGTATTTTTAAAGACCACGCCGGCGTTAAGGAGATTGCCATCGGTATTTTTCGACGCAGCTTCTGCCATTTTTCGTGGTGAATTTATCGGGTTCCTTCAAAGCCTACAGTTTGCGAAGAAGATCGATCCGACGGTCTTTAAATTCATTCGATTAAACGCGAAATCTTATTTCAACTCGCTTCAATTAAGGGAAGGCAACCTATATCAGCCAAATGAGAGTATCTTTTTTGAGGAGACAAACAATTGAAGAATAAAAGAGAAATTGTCGAACAAACCCGATTGGCGTTTGAATTTATCGAAAAGCTGTACCTTGAAGCTTCTTACCTGGTAAAGGAAATCGAGGGAATGCTTGCGGAGGAGGAAGAAAAGTTCATCATTGGACGGCCTTCTGGATATGGAGTTACTACTAGGAGTTCCACGGGGCTGGAACCAAATTTCGTTAGATTGTGGCTATTGAAGAAGTTCGGCGTATTTTTCGTTGATCCGGCTTTGAAAATCTATAGGTCAATCGGTATCATATGACGGTGGACTGAATGGCGAAACAAGAGGATTTACGGGTATTTTTTTCATCGAGAGATTCAAGGTGCGACGAGTGTCAAGAGAAACTCGGAAGTGGAGAATTGATAGCGCTTACCGATAAAAGAAAAGTCCTGTGCCTTTCATGCGCGGATCTTGACCATCTGGTATATCTCTCAGCTGGTGATGCCGCCTTGACGCTTAGAGCTCGAAAAAATTCGAGGCTGTCAGCAGTCGTATTGAAATGGAGTAAGGCTCGAAAGCGGAATGAACGACAAGGTGTTCTCGTTGAGGAAGCCGCCTTAAAATTAGCGGAGCAAGAATGTCTCGCGGACGAAGAGGTGCGTGCTCTGCGACGGGTTCGTGAGGCTGAGCGCCGGAAAAAACAAGACCGCGAATATATCAGACAGTTTTCCGATGCAATCCTTGATCTTTACCCAAAATGTCCTGCCAGAACCGCAAAATCAATTGCGGAACATGCCTGTCTCAAATATAGCGGGCGTGTCGGTCGTTCGGCGGCTGCCAAATCCTTTGACGTTTCAGCGGTTCGATTGGCAGTTGTTGCGCACGTTCGCCATACGGAAACCGAATATGACGAGCTCCTTATGAGCGGCTGGGACCGTTATGACGCTCGCCAGCGTATCGCAGATCAGGTGGATTCAGTTCTGTCGAAATGGCAAGAAACAAATGTAAGACACGCTCAAAAAGAAAACAGTGAGGGCTGACAGGCATGACCAATTATCAGCAAGAGGATTTAAAGAAATTTCGGGGATTGGGCATGAAAAGCATCTCTGTCATTACCTGTGCTTTAGAGAGTATGGGCATTGTTGGGGATGGCGAGGAATGGATGAGGGGATAAGGTCAAGACCGTTCATTTAAATCGGGGAACTGTTCTGTTCCAAATTGTCATGAATTAATTGGTTTGGCCAAATCGTATATTCAAATTTTGTATTATTTTTGGTAGTTATGATACTGGTACGTTCAGGTCCTAAAAACCCCAAGTTTATCCCCAAATAGATACATATCTGCAATTTCCCCAAACTGAATGTTTCTTTCGCTAAACCGAAATTTTTCGCACGTCTTTAAAGATTCGATTTGGGCACGTAATCCAAAGTTGGAGGAGTTGTCACAATATTTTAGATTCGAGTATGATTTATGGAACAGAAACAATAATTGATAAAGAATGTCGCAGAAAATTGAGACTGTAATAGCTGGCAAGAAGATTGGGCTTAGGCGAGTAGGAATGGATTCATTGAGTTATGGTTTTCAAATAAATATAATTTCCTGGAATGTCGCATTTGGGCACGGAAGATAAACCTTCGAACAAACCATAATTTACTCTAATAGCGGATTATTTACGATCAGGCCGAGGAGTGATTTTTTTCATTTTGCATCACTATTTGATGCTGAGCCCGACCTTGTTCAGGCCTTCGATCATGCGGTCGAAAATATCATCGAATTTTATGTAGTGCTTGATCAGCAACCGGCCGCGATTCGTAAAATCGGGTTTGAGTTTGAGCAAATTTTCGATCTCCCGCTTGCCTTCGTCGATCCTTCCCAGCAGTCCAAGGGTCGCCGCCTTTATCAACGGGTCCCAGAATAAGAGCGGCGTTCTGAAGTGCAGAGTTTCCGCATAGGCCTTTTCCTCGTCTCCCCGTCGGATCCAGTCTATCCACAGGGCATAGTGAACGACGACATCGTAGTAAGGATTGAACTCGATCGCCCTTCGAATCAGCTCGGGGCCGCGCTCCCAATCTCCCAGTAAGGTGAGAAGGTATCCCAGATGAGGCATTATGAGCAAAGATTTTGGGTTCAGGGATAAGGCCCGTTCGGCCTCGGCCAGTCCATACGGCTGGTCATTTTTCAAAAGCATGGTGTACGCCATGATCAATCGCACCCGCTGGTTGGCCGGATCTAACCTAACCCCTTCTTCGGCGTAAGCCACGGCCTCCTCGACCGGTGTTTTCATATCGAACAATTCGAGGGCGTAGTTGGTGATGTACAGTCTGGCCAGCATCGACCAGACGATTCCCTTTTCCGGTTCCCTGACAACGGCCAGTTTGAGGGCCTCAAACGCTCTAAAGAAAGACTCGGCGCTAAAATTGGCAATGAAGGCATAGTAGCGCAACATGGCCTCATAGGTTTTCAGGTCTGACGGCGGAACGTTTTTGGATTCGATTGAAACGGCCCTTGCAATAATTCCGAACTCTCCGCAGACTTTGGCCGCGATTCTCCGCGCCACCTTTTCCTGAAATGCAATGATCTGCGAGGCCTCGAGGTCGGATTCATGCATGTCCCCCCACATCTGGATGTTCGAGGCCAAGTCGATCAATTGTACGGCGACCTTGATAGCGGCCGTATCTTTGCGGATGCTGCCGTCAATAGCGAATCGGGCTCCGGTATCCGCCTCACGTCGCCTGGGGCCCTCCGGTCCGCGGACCAGTACCCGGATGTCCTGAAAGCGGTTGATTTCCATGGCCAACTCGGTCGCCAACCCAATCGCCATGTAATCCAGGTCCGGGTCGTCCGTGAGATTTTGAAACGGTCGAATAACCACCGCGGGCCAATCAGCGTCGATCCAGGTGATGGCCCTTCCCCAGCTGTCCAAAGATGTAGGAACTGGGTCGCCGAATCGTTCGGTAAAGCTGGGGACGTAGGTGCCTTTCGGAATATCGATGCGGATGGGGTCCTTTTTACCCACAACCAAATAGTAGTGTTCCAGTGCTCGGCGGAGCTTGTTGGCCTGGATGCTGACAATCGGATCCGTCGCCTGATCGAAGTCCTCACGCCGCCCGAATACCCGGGTGGCCACTGTGTAGCCCTTTATTTCATCGGATTCTCCAGCGAGCATTTTTTCTACCACAAACTCGAGAAATGACCTCTGGGCCTGAGTGGCTCCGAAGGCAGAGCTATCCAGAATGCGTCGGAGTTGCCTCCGGATTCGATCGGCTGGCATCGGCACATCCGTCTTCGCATGGACATTCTCGGGGGATTTATTTTCCGCTGTCATCTTAAAGACTCCGCATTTCGGATTCCCGTATGTCTATAAATTCCAATTAGATAAGGATCATGTTTAGGATAATATATCCTAAATTAGGTTCACAAACGATTTTTATTTTATTACACAAACACCCAACCATAGCAATCTCTTACCGTCTTTGATTCTCAGCAAGCCGATGAGGATTGCTGATGGCTCTGCTGCTGAGCGGGTTTTTTTCAGCCAGCTGTTTTCCCGTAAAATACAACACACCTTGTTGAGAGGAAAACTTTAGACATGACTGTCATCCAGCCGGGCCTTTACAGTCTTTTTGAGCGATTTCCCGATCGAAAGCAAACGATCAAAGCGCTTTTTGAAAAAAGCGAATCCTTTCAAACGCTATGCGATGATTACCGCCAATGTGCCGAGGCGCTGCGATACTGGAACAGAGCCTCGGACAAAGACGCGCCAGCGCGAACGCGGGAATACAAAGCCCTTCTGCGGGAACTTGAAGAGGAAATTTTGCAAATCGTGGCTGTACCAACGTAAAGACACCTTCCTGCGATTTGCCTGCAAATCAGGTTATTTACGATAGCTGCAGAATGGTTCATTCGTTTAGGTAGAGGAGAGGGCATGAAAAATTCGGTCAACAAGTCCATTGGGGTTTTCCTTTGTGGCGTATGCTGGTCGCTGATCGCTTGCTTTTCAGTTTATGCCGAATCGAACGGCGGCCAGGAATGGGAATTTCAACTGACGCTCTACGGATGGCTGGCCGGCCAGAACGGAACGGTCGGCACTCTACCCGGTCTTCCGCCGACCGACATCGATGTCGACTTTTACGACGACATCCTGGGGAACATCAATTTTGCGTTATTTTTAGTTGGTGAAGCCCGCAAGGGGCGCTGGGGCGGGCTGTTTGATATCGCCTATACGGATATCGAGGACGAAAACGCCTTTCCAAACGGTGTGCTTTGGTCCTCAGCCGACTCCAGGACGAAGTCGTGGATGATAACGGCGGCCGGGTTATACCGACTGGTTGAAAAGCCGCGCGCATTCCTCGATGCGGTCGGCGGTATTCGCTACTGGAACGTCGATTCGGAGTTTTCCTTGACCGCCGCATTGCTGCCGGCCCGGAAGATTTCCAACAGAGAAGACTGGATCGATCCCATCGTCGGTTTGAAGGGCCTCTCTTTTCTGGGGGAATCGAAGTTTTTCGTCAGCGGGGGACTCGTATTGGGAGGCTTTCATATCGGATCCGACTTCATGTGGGAGGCCTGGGCCAATCTCGGCTACCAGTGGACCCAAAACATAGCCACCACGGTGGGCTACCGCTATTTGGACGTGGACTACGAAAACGGCGATTTCCTGTACGACGTCGCCCAGAATGGTCTCGTTTTAGGACTTTCATGGCGGTTTTGAGAGGTTCTGAAAAGTTTAATTTACATGGAATAAAAGTAGGCTTGAGAACTCACACACGAATTAGGAGGAAGACGGTCATGAAAAGGACAGCGTTACGCTTCATTCCGGTGCTTATCGTTTTTCTTTTTGTCGGGTTTGCCCTGGCGCAAGATCCCATTATCTATCCAGCCAAGGGTCAGAGCCCCGATCAACAGAAACAGGACGAGTTCGAGTGTCACCAGTGGGCCGTCAACCAGACCGGCTTCGATCCTACCAAAGCTCAGTCACCACCGACGCAGCAGGCACCGCAGCGCGGTGGCGCGGTTCGCGGGGCGGCGGGTGGTGCACTGGTCGGTTTAGGCGTCGGGGCTATCACTGGTAATACCGGTAAAGGGGCGGCCATCGGTGCCGGTGCCGGCGCGCTCGCAGGGGGTGCCGCGCAGGCAGGACGCAATCAGCAGCGGGAGGCTGGCAATCAGCAGGCCCAGGCCAACCAGACCGCCAATATCCAACAATACAACCGGGCCAAGGCGGTCTGCATGGAGGGGAGGGGCTACACGGTGAAGTAAAGTGGAATTACGGAATGCGAAACGATTTTGTCTTCCTCGGCTTTGACAGCGCGTACGCCTTTGGCCGCAAAGAAAAGGTCAGGCCGTTGGATCACCTTATCGGCGCGGTCTAATGAAAGCTTTTCGCCCGGCTCGAAAGGGTTGGGTTGGCAAAAGGAAAAAAAGATGCGTTCGTCAAGGTCTTTGCCGTATTCGGCAGTTTTCGACCAGCCAAGGGATGGTTTGCTTATCTTCGCCTGTGAGGCCCGGAGAAGCCGTACTCTAATAAAACATGGATTCCGAATGGCGCTGAAAAAATGAAACAAAAAGTTAAAAATTTTCGATTTTGATAAGAAAAAGAATGGAGGCAACGATGAAATATTTAAAGATCGTCATTTTATTCTTGGGCATTCTCACTGTTGTGGTCTACAGCCAGGTAGCTGTCGCTCAAAAGAGCGGCGAAGGCAACGCCATTCCCTATCCGTTGAAGGAATGGAAAGGAGTCCAGGGAAAGACCCTGGCGGACTCGAAACCCGATTTTATCGGACAGCCAAAAGCGCCCAAGGGTGCTCCCAATGTCCTTATTATTATGCTGGATGATGCTGGTTATTCGAATGCAACATCCTATGGAGGCGTCATGCGCACACCCACTTTCGACCGTTTGGGTGATGAAGGCATTCGTTACACGCACATGTCCGTGGCCGCGGTTTGTTCCCCCACCCGCGGCTCGCTGCTGACCGGCTACAATATTCACCAGATCGGAACCGGGATCATATCGGAGTTTGCCACCGGGTATCCGGGATACAATTCACAAATCGACTACAGCACGCCGTCCATCGCAAAGATCTTGACCGACAATGGATATGCCACGGCGGCATTCGGCAAATGGCACAACACCCCTATGGAAGAGGCTTCACCTGCCGGCCCTTTTGAGAGCTGGCCCACAGGTATCTGGGGTTTTGAATATTTCTGGGGGTTTTTGGGCGGCGAGACGAACCAATTCTATCCCTTATTATACGAAAACACCACGGCCATTGAAACCCCGAAAACAAATGCCGATGGATCGGAGTTCCATCTTTCCCAGGGTATGGCGGACCAGGCCATCAGGTGGCTGGACAACTGGAAAGGGCTGCGGGATGTGCCTTTCTTTATCTACTACACGCCGGGTGCGGTTCATGCGCCCATCCAGGTGCCAAAAGAGTGGCGGGACAAGTATAAGGGACAGTTCGATGACGGATGGCATGCCTACAGGGCAAAACTGCTGGAACGCCAGAAAAAACTCGGCCTGGTGCCCAAAGACGCCAAGATGGTGGACTGGCCGGAAGTCCTTCCCACATGGGATTCCTTCAGCGAAGAGGGGAAACGGTATTTATCACGGCAGATGGAGGTCAATGCCGCTTTTCTGGAACACGTGGATTATCACATCGGACGGGTCATCGACCACATCGAGGAAATGGGTGAGCTGGACAATACCCTGGTTATTTATCTGACCGCCGACAACGGCTGCACGGCGGAAGGAACCCCCACCGGCACATTTTCCGAGCTGTTAATGCAGAACGGGTTCCCGCCGCTGACCATGGAACAGCAGCTGGAAAAACTCGAAGAGTTCGGAGGGCTGGATGCCTGGGGCGGGCCGCACATGGCTAACCATTATTCCGTGGCATGGGCCTACGCATCCTCCACACCGTTCCAGTGGACCAAGCAGATGGCGTCCCATTTCGGCGGAACCATGTCCGCTACAGCCATAAGATACCCCAAAGCCATCAAGGCCAGGGGCGAATGGCGAAGACAATTTCAAAACGTTATTGATTTAGTTCCCACGATCCTGGAGGTGACCGGTGTTCCGGCGCCCGACTATGTGAACGGCCAGAAACGAAAGCCGTATCCGGGAAAATCGCTCACCTATGCATGGAACAATCCCGATGCCAAAACAAACCATCCCACCCAGTATTTTGAAATGACAGGATTTGTCGGCTTGTATCACGATGGCTGGACCATCAGCGGAAAACCGTATCGGATTCCCTGGTCGGTAGAT
>CAWBCG010000002.1:0-95041 GCA_963787235.1 uncultured delta proteobacterium | reverse complement strand
AAGAACCCGGCTTTCAAGGAAAAGTTCGGGCCGCGCGGCGTGCTGCACTGCTGGGCGACCGACAAAGACGACCCGGCCGAAGATCCCAAATTCGGCCGGATGGGCAAACAGCGCTGCGAGAATACCGGGCCGCTCACCCGCGAGCGCATGAAGACCGTGGACGCCGAGTTCCTGAAAGCCACCGAGAATTTCATCGATCGCAGCGTCAAGGACGACAAGCCCTTTTTCGTCTGGTTCAACCCCACCCGGATGCACATCTGGACGCACGTTCCCCAGGAATACATCCAGAAGGCCGTGGACGAAGGTCGCCCCGAAATCGATGTCTACCGGGCCGGCATGATCCAGCACGATGAACAGGTCGGTCAGCTTTTGAAGAAACTGGACGACCTCGGGATTGCCGACAACACCATCGTGGTCTATTCCACCGACAACGGTTATGAGCTGCTGTTCTGGCCGGACGGTGGGTATTCACCCTTCCGGGGCGAAAAGGGCACCACCTGGGAAGGCGGCGTGCGCGTTCCTCTCGTTGTGCGCTGGCCCGGCAAGATTCCGGCCGGAAGTGCCGCAAACGGGATCCAGAGTCACGAGGACCTCTATGTGACGCTTGCCGCCGCCGCCGGCGCAGCAGAAATCAAGGAGGAGCTGCTCAAGGGCAAGAAGATCGGCGGGATGACCTACAAGGTGCACCTCGACGGATACAACAACCTGGATCTCTGGACCGGCAAGACCGAGAAGTCGGCCCGCAACAGCTACTATTACTATGACGAGTCGGATCTGACCGGCGTGCGGGTCGGCGACTGGAAGATGTCCTTCGCGGTCAAGGAAGAAGGCCTCTGGTGGGACCCACTGGTCTACCCGCGGGTGCCCTACCTATTTAATCTGCGCATGGACCCCATGGAACTTTTCGATCCGCATTCGCCCGAATGGGGCTACATGGGTCGCAAGCTCTTCGCCGAGAAGTTGTGGACCTTGATTCCGGCCCAGGGGATTATCGCCGAGCACATCAAAAGCTTGCAGGAGTGGCCTCCGAGACAGCGCGCAGAGTCTCTGAGCATGCAAAAGTCCATGGAGACCGTTATGCAGGCTATCGAGAGATCACCGGGTGGCATGCAGTAGCCGGGGCGGCAGGGTTATGGGAATATTCAGGCATTTATTCCGATAGGCCGTTTTATAAAATCCCCTTGACCCCCTTTGCCTAAGGGGGGTAAGGGGATTCTATATTTACACTCATTCCTTCCAATCGGATCAGATTTATGACAAGAGAGTTGTTAAATCGATACGAAAATAACACCCTATTTTTAAATCAATAAAGGAGGATTATCACGATGAAAGATCGAATGACTTGGTTAAAATCTATCGCGGTCATCATGGTTTTGGGCATCGCGCTTGCCGGATGTGCGGCGATAGAAAAGAGTGAGGCGACCGACACCGAACAATTGCTTGCCGCTGCGGGGTTCATTATGAAGCCGGCAGATACCCCCGAGAAGCTCGCACATTTAAAAACCCTGACCCAGTTGAAGGTTGTTCCCCATGATCGCAATGGCAAAATGTATTACGTTTATGCGGATGCAGCCGATTGCCAATGCCTGTACGCGGGAAATCAAGAGGCCTATCAGCGCTATGAGAACCTGGCCGTAAAACAAAATATTGCGCAAATGAACGAGGCCGCGTCGATGGACTGGGGCATGTGGGGTCCGTGGGAACCGGGGTGGTAACTTAATAGCATGGTTCTATGACCTAATCAAAATCATCAAGGGTAATTCGAAGAAAGTTACGCGTTCGAGGTCTTTGGCATACGTCACCACTTGTCATGAAATATGTGAAGGAAACAAAATGGAAATGGGAAAAAATTGGTTTGTTCCGTTTATGATTGCACTTTGTACAGTGTTCTTCCTGCTGGGCTGTGCCATGATGGGGTCGAAGGATAAAACCTTCGATGAGGAAAAACTTCTCGTGTCCGCCGATTTCACTTACCAGGTTGCAGATACCGCCGCAAAACTTGAAAAGTTGAACCGACTGCCGCAGCGCAAACTGTTGCGGCATGTCCGGCAGGGCAAGGAGACCTTTATCTATGTCGATGTTGCTGCCTGTAAATGCGTTTACATAGGTGATGAAGCCGCCTTTCAACGTCTCCGGCATTTGGAGTATGAAAAGAAATTGACGGAAAAACAGGTAGAAGGACTCTGGACGGCAACATTAGATCGTGAAGGACTGGAATTAGTCAACGACGGCGACTTTCCGAATTTTGATTAAAAAATGGAGCAACGCCATGCGATCGTTAATTAATCGATTGATGTTGACCATCTTCTTACTCTGCTTCGCCGGTCCGGCTATGGATATGGCCTTCGCCGATCAATACAGCTGTTATCTTCAGGCACCGGATCAGGATGTGTATGTCCGTGTTTTTTCCGTGGACAGCTTCGGCGACCAGCAGGTGGAAATCTGGAGCGGTGTGATCCCGAAAAACCAACAGCAGAGGGTTATCAGCAACACCGCAATGATCCTCTACGATCACCAGAATAGGCCCGACGGCCCGTTTGAAGGTCAAACCCAACAAGCGTGCGGCGGTGACGGCGTAATCCAGATTTTTCCCTAAACAACGTCGGGGTTGTTTATGCAAACATGGGGGCCAGGCGCTTGACAGGCATTGCGTATGCTGTACTTTTGTCGACCATACTCTTCTCAAAAAAGAAGGGTAGAAAATCAGCGGCTTGGACTATTACGAATTTGAAATTGCCAAAGAGAAGGCTAAATTGACCGCTAAATCCAGTCAAACATAAAGGAGGTTTGAAATGAAGAAAAACCGTCGTCACTATCTAATCGTTATTTGTGTCCTTGTTGTCGGCACATTTTTTAGCGTCCTGCTCTCCCCGCCCCTGGTGGCTGCGGCCTCCGAGGAACAGCTGCTCGTGGATAAGGCGCGCATAACCTTCGAAAGCTTCATGTCCGATCCGAACATGAGCTATTTGAAGGAACACCTCAAGGAAGCCAAGGGTATTTTGATCGTTCCGAGTCTGCTTAAAGCCGGCTTTATCTTTGGCGGTTCGGGCGGTAGCGGCGTGCTGATCGTCAATGACGCCAAGAAGGGACAGTGGAGCCAGCCGGCGTTCTACACCATCGGCTCGGTGAGCTTCGGGCTGCAGATCGGCGGCGAGGATGCAGAAGTGATCATGATGGTGAGGACCCAAAAGGCTGTGGACGCGCTGCTCACCACTTCCGTCAAGCTTGGTGGTGATACATCGATCTCCGCCGGGCCGGTGGGGGTCGGGGCCAAGTCGAATGTCATGACCGACATTTTCTCGTTTTCGCGATCTCAGGGCGCCTTTGCGGGTTTAGCCCTGGACGGCTCTGTAGTCGCAACGCGGGACGAATGGAATGCAGCGTATTACGGCAAGCCTGCGTCACCGGTCGACATTCTTGTGACGCATTCGGTCAGCAATCCCGGATCGGCGGAACTTCGCAAGACAGTCGTCCAATACGCCAAGTAAAAAAAAATGTGACACGCGGGACTAAGGGCAAACGCATCGTTCTTTTAAGGCTCGGCAAAAAAGAGTCGAATGGATTAATATGCAGCTGCCCTTCCGGCTTCGCAACAACCCATGGAGAAATGACAATGATAAAGAGAAACCTCAGCATCGTACTGGCACTATTTATTTTAACACTGGGAATGGGTGGCTTGACGGATGTTAGGGCTGGCGAAACTGATTCAATCATGTGCGATAATGGCGTGGTTGCAATTGGAGATTTCTTCCAAACCGTTCAGGACAAGTGCGGCGAACCTTCCAGTAAAGAAGGGAAATTTTGGCGATATAATTTCGGTCCTTCCCTACCGGTTTACACGATTGAATTTGACGAAAACGGCAACACCATCCGAATCATGGAAGACCAGGGCAGCAGCCAATAAGGAATAAATTGGAGGGGGCTCATGCAAAATCGTGTCTTTGTTAGGCTCCTGCTGATCGTATCGCTGGTGCTGATAGGCGGTGCGACTGCAGCTTACGCTCTTGATGATGTATCGAACATGAACTGCGGCGACGTCATCGCCGAAATTGGAGATCAGCAGTTTTCTTTCCAGCAGAAATGCGGCCCCCCTACCACTACTGAAGAAAACGGTCGGGTATGGGTGTACGACCGCCGACCGGACGACTTCGTTTACTATGTCACCTTTTCCGAAGGTCAGGTGCGGCGTATTCAAGTCAGCGGTAATGATTAAGCTGTGATCTACATTTCGGCAGGTTACATTTTGAATGGTATAGCGGAAAAGGTAACCATTCACAGGGGGCAACGTCCGATGCGCTTCAAACCACCTAATTGTTAGCGTTTACAGGGTGCTGCAGATGCAAGGCGTCGGGTGCGCAGACGTACATTTGTACTTCAAGTGCCCGACAACAAAGCAGATGCGGTGCCCTGTGAACGCTTGCCGGAAAAGAATCTCAAAGGAGGTCGCTATATGGTTAAGTTAAAGGTCGCTTTCATTTTTTCTTTACTCCTGGCGGTTGTCGCTTGCGCCGGTATGCAGACCTCTGAAGAAACCCTCAATTCAATCGAATTGAAGGGGCATCAAATTTCGGTTGGCATGTCGTCAGAGAAAGTCAGAGAATTGGTTGGCGAACCCGATTCAATCGTTCAGGGCATGACGTACGACTCGACCGATCAGACGGGCACTGCTCTCGGAGGCCAAGAAAGCCTCGATGCCGCCTCTTACACGTGGTGGCGGTACTTCGGCAAGGGCCAGGACGTCAATTTGAAAATCGACGAAGCTGGTTATGTCAAAGAAATTATTGTCTCCCGATATTCCGGGTAGCCCCAAGCGATCCAGCAGAACTTTCACCATTCTGCAATATTAATAATGGACGAATAGAAGAGGTCGAAATATAGCCGTCGACCTGCTGGCCTGCTTGGGTGCCGGCTTCATTTTACTGCTGGCTGCCATCCTTATTGTTCCCCGATTTATCGATCGCGGCAGCATGGGTGATAAATTACGCAGCGAGGTGTCGAAGCTTGTCAAGGGTGAATTCGACTTCAAGCGCATAGATCTCTCGCTTTTCCCGATGCCGCCCGTGTTGCTTGCCGATGACACGTTAAATCTCCCGCAGCGAATAACTGCCTCGGCACAGGTGATCGAAGTCTACCTTGAAATCCTGCCGCTGTTAACCGGAAAAATCAATTTGAGCAACGCACGGATCCAGCAACCGGATCTCAATATCATGCTGCCGAAACCGACGCCTGGAGACAGCGCACCGGCCAGTCCGGAAGCGGTCGGTGATGTGTTGCGCAATGTTTCAGCCGCCTTTTCCGCGCTGCCGGTATTCAAAATCCCCAAATTTGCAGATAATTGTGAGGAGGTAAAATGAAAAGGTACAGACACCTTATCGTGTTAGGGTTGTTTTTTCTGTTAGTCCTTTACGGTTGCGGCGGGGCATCCCTGCCTCAAGGGGCTCAGAAAATCGGTCGCTACGAGGGCACTTTTACAACTGCTTTGTTTAATGGAATCTGCCAAGTGGACCTTTACCGGCTAGCAGACGGTAGCGGTACGTTTGAAGGCTACTTCCAGGCGATCAATGAAGACTATTTCTTTAGCATGAAAGGAGAAATGACAGGCTACACTCTCGAGGGAACCTTCTCCGGTGAAGGGCTCTTTGGAGGCAGTACAATTTCAGGGGTTCTGGCCCGCGATGAGAACAGCATGAGCGGCACCTTCGCTCTGGACGCACCCGATTCACCCAAGGGAACCTGGAAAGCCCAAAGGAAATAGAGAAGAAACAATTACGTCGAAAAGGAAAAAAGATGACCGACACAAACACGGGTAGTCTTCCCAAAGAAACCGGAATCCGCAACACGCTTAAGCGGTACTTAGGCCCTGACGGCGTCATCATGATTTTGCTGGTGCTGCTCGCCATTGTCGGGATCGGCATAACGGACTTTTCACCACTACTCAGTCATTGGTACTGGCTCGCGATGGTTGTCGTTATCGGGATTGCCTGTATTGTCATGGAGTGGTCCCGAGCCCGGAAAAAGGGCCTCAGTGCAGCGACCCTCATTAAAAAAGAAGTGTTCATATGGCTCAGCGTTTTGGTCGCGGTTAACTTGGTGTACTTCCTTTTTCACTCGGGGCGCCTCGACAGTGAGAACACCGGGCTCGTCATCCTCTTAATACTGGCCCTGGCCACCTTCATGGCTGGACTGCGTCAGGATTGGCGGTTGTGCCTTCTTGGGGTCTTCTTGGGGGGCGCCCTGATTCTGGCCACCTATCTGGAAGAGTTCCTCTGGATTGTTCTGATGGTGGTGTTGGCAGCCGCGGCAGGCGTTTATCTCATGGCAAGATACAAATCTGCCCCCGAGGCCGAAGAACGGTAAACGGATCGCCAGTCTGTTTATTATGTCACAGGCGGTGTCCATTTCGAATCGAAGGTTTCGTGAAAAAAACCTGAAAAAATAGGGGTTCGAAAATGAATCCATAATATTGTGCCGCCAAGCGGACGAAGGAGGATACATGTCTGAAATCCCTTTAGGTGCAGAAGTCGAGTGTTTGGACGGACCCTGCGGTAAAACCATTTCGATCATCATCAATCCCACCAATAAAAGCGTCACGCACGTTGTCGTGCGTGACAAGACACTTGACGACGACGATGAACGGCTGGTTCCTATTGAACACCTCGGAGAAACCACAGAGAAACGGGTCCAGCTGAACATTCGCAAGGACGAGATGGCCCGCATGGAGCCGTTTGTCAAAACCCGCTACCTCAAGACTAAAAACATCGACTTCATGGAAAGCTACATCGGTCACGATTTCGATTTTTACCTCATGCCTTACGCGACCCCCATGAAAACCGAATACATACCGATCGATGAAGAACAGATCCCACCAGGCGAACTGGCGGTTTATCGTGGCGCACGAGTGGAAGCCACGGATGGAAAGGCCGGTATGCTGGGTGAGTTCCTTGTCAACCCGTTAACCGGCCATATCTCACACTTGATATTGATGGAAGGGCACTTGTGGGGGAAAAAAGAGGTGACGATACCCGTATCGGCCATCGATCGCATCGAGGAGGACACCGTCTACCTCAAGCTCGATAAAAAAGCCGTTGAATCATTGCCTCCGGAGCCGGTTCGGCGGCACTGGTAATCAAAACCCAAAGTGAGCGGTACAAAATTTATCGTAAACGAAGCTTTTAATTAGCAACATATCTTAAATTTTCTATGAAACTTCTAAATTGAGCGTCTCAAAGGTTAAAAAGAATGAGTAAGTTTTTCTACAGAATTATTTTATTCGTATTACCGATATTGGGCCTTTGGGCGTTAGATGGTTATGCAGACCGGCTCTATATGTGGACGGACAATAAAGGAGTGAGCCACATCTCAAAAAATCCTCCCCCGCCCAATGCCAGATCAAAAAGTGTACTCGATTACAGGCCGCAAACCCCGCAACAAGATCAGGACGTTCTCCAAAAGTCCCAGACAGGTAGTGAAGAGCGGGAAACATTCGAAGCCGCAAAAAAAACAAATGAAAGGACCCCGGCCGAACCCACTGAAAACGTTGAGCCTGAATATTTCGATGACGATGAGGTGGGTTACAGGAGACAATTAGATCGATATGATGCAAGAGCGAAAGCATTAGATAGCGGTGAAAACTGGCAAGAAAATGGACGCCAGCACGGCGGCCCGGTAAGAGTTGAAGGGGGACGAAGATAACATGCGGTACTGAAATGTGACCGGAATCCATGCGTTGGCGAAGCTCACGAGAGCCATATGCAACCTGGTCGGAATGCCGTTAACAGCCACATCCGTAGAAGGCAGGCGACGCCGCAGCCGGGGGACGCACCCGACGCTGGTAAATGGTGGTACTGTTAAAACACGAAAAATCGTAACCAGATATGTTGATTAGTTTTGGCCATCAGCGCAAAGTCTAAGGAACGCGGGAAAAATTTAATTGTGAAAGATGTTCAATTATTTCTTTCTGCTCCCCTAAAATCAATGATTCATTGAGGTGAACGATAATTATGAAAACATTTTTCCTTTGTGCCCTGGGTTGTCCTCGTCGAGGCATCGATTCCCAAAAAATATTCAATTACCTGGAAACTAATGGTTACAGCTTTACCGAAGATTACCGGCATGCGAAATTAATCGTTATCAGCACCTGTGCGTTTGTTAAAGATAGAGAGAATCAATCCATTCAAGCTTTAAATTACTACAGAGACAATTGCCATGACAACTCCAAGATTGTGGTGGCGGGGTGTTTATCTAAAATAAGTCCGGATATGATCGAGGACTATAAAGATATCGATTTCCTGTCTCCACGCGAGTTGGATCATTTTGATGATCTCATCGGGGCGGACATTAAATTCAGGGACATCCCCGAACCGAACAAAATTTACAGTCATCCACTATTTTACGACTTTGCCGCCATAGAACCCCAAAGAATGAAACCCAAACTCAATGTGCGCCTTGATTCGGAGTATGACAGGGATGATCTGTTCACCATCAGATTGGCGAGAGGGTGCTTGGGAAACTGCAGCTATTGTGCCATCAAATTTGCCGCCGGCACTTTGGAGAGTAAACCCATTGGTGAGATACTCTTGGAGTTTAAAAAGGGATTGAGCCAGGGGCATCGATTATTCACTCTGATTGCCGGTGATACGGGGTGCTATGGAATCGATATCGGCACCAGCGTGGTTGAGCTGTTGACCGATATTTTTAAAATTGACGGCGCGTACAAGTTGATTATCAAGGAATTTAATGCCCAATGGCTGATTAAATACCAATCCGAACTGGAAACTTTGTTAACGACAAATTTCGACAAAATTGATTACATCATCGTGCCAGTGCAATCCGCATCGGATAAAATTCTGCGGTTGATGCAACGACCTTATAAAATTGAAAATGTGAAAAGCTGCCTACGAAGCCTGAAAAACAACATTCCGCAATTGAACATAACCACACACATCATGGCGGGATTCCCCGGAGAGACCGAAGAAGACTTCCAAAAATCCGTTGACTTTATAAGAGAATTCGCATTTCCCTATGTCGACATTTACGGATATGAAGACAGACCGAGAACCCAGGCGAGCAAACTAGAAGGAAAAATTCCGCAGGAAGTGATCGATCGACGCATAAAGAAATTAAGAAAAGCCCAGGAAGACATCCTGGCTAAAAACGCACGTTCATATTAGGATAATTTTACAAGGAGTTGTGCGTGCAATCTATCGTATCGAGATTTATTCTTTCTCTTATATCTCTGGTATTCGTGGTTCTGTTTTCCTTGTCGGTCGCTGCCATTGAAATCACCCGTCACCCCTTGGCACCCCCCGACACAAGCAGTCCGAGAAGCACCTATCAGGCCTTTATCAATAACATGAACCAGGTGTATAATGATCAGCTGCAAACCGGACACTTAAGCAAAGAAGGCGCGGCAGCATTATCCCGCGCGATGCTGTGTCTGGATCTGAGTGAGGTTGCCCGGAGTTCTGTCAGAGAAATAGGAGATGACAGTGCATTTTTACTTAAAGAAATCCTCGATCGAATTGAAATCCCACCAATCGATGAGATCCCGGGCCTTGAAGCAGTAAAAAACGAAAGTCTGAAAAAATGGACGATCCCTTATACAGAAATTGTAATAAAACGGATCACAGAAGGTGAGCGCGAGGGAGAATTTTTGTTCAGTGCTAACACGGTTAACCGGGCCAAGTCTTTTTACGAGAGAGTCAAACACTTGCCATACAAGCCCGGTGCGTCAGTTGACGCCTATGAAGATTTTATCAGCCTTCCGGGACCATTGATCCCTGGAAGTTTAATCAATATTCTACCAAAGTGGTCTAAAGTTATATTTTTAGAACAGACCCTATGGAAATGGGTGGCCTTTTTATTCGTCCTTGGCATCGGCTACTTTTTTAATTTAATTGTTTTCCGCCTGACACGTTCACGATCCGATGATGAATCCGAAACTCGGCATTGGTTTACCAAGGCGATTTTTCCACTCACCTTATCAATCACATCCCTGGTTATGTGGTGGTTCATCAATTCGCAAATTAACCTGTCCGGATATGTACTTGACATAACTCACCGTATTTTTGCCCTGGTTTTTTATATTTCCAGTTGCTGGACGATACTGTCTTTAGGCAGAGGTATTTCAGAATCCGTCGTTTCATCCACCCGCAAACGTATTCGATCCTTGGATGCCAATGCGATTCGAATCGTTTCGAACCTGATCACAATCGCGGTTCTGGTCGTGTTTTTATGGAACGTAGCGGATTACTGGGGCATACCGGTGCATGCCGTATTGGCTTCTGCCGGGATTGCCGGTTTGGCCGTTGCCCTTGCCGGCCGGGAAGCGTTGGCTAACATTCTCGGAGGGTTGAGTCTATTGACCGATCGTCCTTTCAAAGGCGGGGATTATATCGTCCTGGAATCAGGTGAGAGGGGTGAGGTCGTGGATATCGGTCTTAGGAGCACTCGCATTATCACCCGCGATGACGTCCAAATTTCGATTCCCAATCATATTTTGACCAACTCCAAGATTATCAATGAAAGTGCGCCAAAATCACGATTCAGGGTGCACATAGAGGTTGGCGTGGCTTACGGCACAGATGTCGATAATGTCGAAAAGATCCTGCTGGAATTGGCCATAGAAAACCCTTTAGCTGCCGATGCACCTGAGCCGCGCGTGAGGTTCCGAAGGATGGGTGACTCTTCCCTTGATTTTGATTTACTCTGCTGGGCTCACCGGCCTCACGACAAAGGCAAGCTCACCCACCAACTCAATCGGGATATTTATACCACATTCAAAAAAGTGGGCATCGAAATTCCTTTTCCGCAACGTGACGTCCATTTGATTCAAACCACGGAAAAATAATTCAATCCAGAATTGATACCTCCGGTGCCAGGCACCAAGTCGTCGCTCGCAGAATCGGGCGCCGCGATTTCTTCAATAATGAGTGCGTCCCGAATATTCCGCTATCTGGAAAGGCAATGCCGGCACGAATTTCCCTAAACGGCGCCGGCCTCCCCAAAACGGCATCCCCGCCCCGCTGACAAGTCTCTGACTTGAGAGACAACGGATCATCGTTATATTCTAACTGGCCGCGGGAGCCGGAAACGGTTTGGCGATCGCATCCGAGTTCGAGGGTGCTGGTGGCCATTGCGCGGCGTATTCCGATATTAGACGAACCGGTCCCCAAGGGGGCTGTTCCAACATACAGGAGAAAAACAATGTCACACACACTACCTAAACTTCCTTACGCATACGATGCATTGGAACCTTATTTCGATGCGCGAACCATGGAAATTCACCACACGAAGCATCACCAGACCTATGTCGACAAACTGAACGCCGCCATCGGTGATGATTCGGAGCTGAAGGGCTACAGCGCCGAAGAGCTGGTCAAAATATTGGACAAAATCCCTGAAAAAATCAGAACCGCCGTAAGGAACCACGGCGGCGGCCATGCCAACCACTCTTTTTTCTGGTTGACCCTGAAGAAGGAAGCGTCCTTCGGCGGACCGGTGGCCGATGCCATCAAGGAGAGGTTCGGCGGTTTCGAGCCGTTCAAGAAAGAATTTTCAACGTCGGCGGCGTTGCTGTTCGGCAGCGGCTGGGCATGGCTGGTCGTGGATAACGGCCGGTTGGAGATTGTCACCACCCCGAACCAGGACAGCCCTTTGAGTCAGGGTAAAACACCGATTCTGGGGCTGGATGTTTGGGAGCATGCCTACTACCTGAAATATCAGAACCGCCGACCGGAATACATCGAGGCCTTTTTTAATGTGATCGACTGGGAGAGGGTCAACGAGCATTACAAGAAAGGTCAATAAGCAAAAAGAGGGCGGGGGATACCCCTGCCCTTTCCCAATTTTATTCTAATAGCTGGAGCCCAAGAAAGTTTTTCATGAGATTAAAATGGTTATCTAACGAATAAATTTCACATCGGTTTTGTTTTGCGTTTTGGGCAACTATTAAATCAGGAATACCGATTCCATTTAAACCATTTTCCAGACATTTTGATTGGAACGTAATAATTTGATCCCAATTAATAGAAAGTTCTAATTTTAAAATATTATATAATAAATTAATAATTTTGCGTTGATTGCGAACTTTTAAAGATGGAACCAATTCTGCAAGAACAAGATCATTAATAACAATAAGGTTTTCATCAATTAAGAAATCAAGTTTTTCAGAATTATCTCCACTCCTGAAATACGCTACCCATATGGATGTATCAACTAATACCGACATTGACGCCCTCTGATGGCGTTCATATCAATATCCAAATCGACCTTGCCTTTAAATTCTTTCAATCCGGAGATTTTTGATTTCCTTATCAACTCTTCTAAGGCGGTGATAATAACTTTGGTTTTTGTATTAATGTGAGTGGCTTTCATCGCTTCATTTATTAAATCTTCCGGTAAATCAAGTGTTGTTCTCATGATTGCCCTCTAATTTTATGCATAAAATTAACATTTAATGCATATTGTGTCAAGATACGGATTTTAAGGTTTGTATTTTTGGTTCTTTTCGTTGTTACCGGCTCCTTTTCTTGCCGAGAATGTGGGTGGCTGTACCGGTGAAAATTTCGGCCGCTTCCATTTCGGTTTCTGAAAGCGTGGGGTGCGGGTGGATGGTCAGGCCGATATCCTGGGCCAGAGCACCCATTTCGACCGCCAAAACGCCTTCGGCGATGAGGCTTTCGGCGCTTCGACCGGTGACGCCGACGCCCAGGATGCGGCCGGTGTCCGGATCGATGATCATTTTGGTCAGCCCCTCCCCGGCATCCATGGTTGCGGCGCGTCCCGAAAATTTCCAGGGAAAGCGGTTGACCTCAATCTTTTTTCCCTGCCGGTGGGATTCTTCTTCGGTCAGACCGCAGTAGGCAATTTGCGGGTCGGTGTAGACCACGGCCGGTATGGCCCGCGCATCGAAAGCAGAGGGTTCACCGGCAATCACCTCGGCGGCTATTTTCCCCTCATAGCTGGCCTTGTGGGCCAGCATCATTCCACCGACCACATCGCCTACGGCGTAAATATTTTTATCGGTCGTATGCTGCCTCTCATTCACTTTGACGAAACCGCGGTCGTCGACCTCGACGCTTGAATTTTCCAACCCGATGTTTGCCGTATTGGCACGACGGCCGATGGCGACAAGGACACGATCGAATTCTTGCTCCGCCGGATCGACGCTGCCTTCGAAGATTACTTTAACCCGGTCCACGGTTTCTTCGATCCCTTCGACCTTCGTCTTCAGCATGATCGACACGAAGAGTTTTTCCAGACGGCGCTTGAGCGGTTCCACCAGATCGGCATCAATGCCCGGCAGTAAACGATCACCCAGTTCCACCACACTGACCCGGCTGCCGAGGGCGGCATAGACCGACCCCAGTTCCAGTCCCACGTATCCGCCGCCGATGACCAGAAGACTTTCGGGGACCTCTGCCAGAGCGAGGGCACCGGTGGAATTCATGATCCGACCCCCTTTTTTGAAGGGAACACCGGGAAACGGGGTGGGGTGTGAACCGGTGGCCAGGATCGCCTGGCGGAATTTGATATGGCTCACATCGGATTCATAGATGCGCACGGTTTTAGAGTTTTCGAAAGCGGCTCTGCCCCGGATGCGTTGCACGCCGCGGGATTTGCCGAGACTGACCAACCCGTCGGCAAGTTTTTCGACCACCCGGTTCTTGTAGTTGCGCACGTTTTCCAGGTCGATTTCCGGTGATCCGAATTTGAGACCCATGGCGCCGGCGTGCGCGGCGTCGTGCAGCAGTTCCGCAAGATGCAGGTATGCTTTCGAGGGAATGCAGCCTCTAAAGAGGCATACGCCACCGGGTTTTTCCGATATCTCCACCAATGTGACGTCCATTCCAAGATCGGCGGCCCGAAAAGCAGCTGCATAACCGCCCGGTCCCCCGCCGATGACCAGTAATTCGGTTTCCTGTGACAATTCACCCATGACCATGGGAGATTCCGCTCCTTTTTTTTAGTTCGAAGACCCAATTTTCATGCTCTGTGGCGGCCCACAGTGCCACAATGGATTAACCTGTGATACGATACCCTGCTATATCGACAGCAGCATTTTTTCAGGATTCTCGAGCGCGGTGCGGAAAAATTCCAGAAACCGGGCGGCGTCGATACCGTCCAGGACCCGGTGGTCGATTGCCAGAACTACCGGAAGAATCATGCGCGCCACGATTTGAGAGGACCCGGTCTCGGTTTTCCTGATTACCGGCTTGAGCCGGGCGGCCCCCATTCCGAGGATGGCGGCTTCCGGGTAGTTGATGATCGGAGAAAAGTGCCCCCGACCGCCGGCTGCGCCTATGTTCGTGATCGTGAATGTGCCGCCTTGCAGCTCTCCCAGATCGACCTTGCGCGCTCGGGTCCGCTCGACGAGTTGCCTGAGTTCGACGGCCAGTTCGGTGATGCTTTTTCGGTCGGCGTTGCGCAAAACAGGCACAACCAGACCTTCCCCCGTATCGGTGGCGACACCGACGTGGCGATAGTGCTTGCGGACGATTTCTCCTTTTGCCACATCCAACGAAACATTGAACTGCGGAAACTGCCTCAGGGCTGCTGCGGCAGTCTTTACGGCAAACACGGTCAGGGTGAGCCGTCCGCCCTGTTTTTCGACAGCCTGTTTGTTGCGGTGTCGCAGAGTTTCGAGCCGGGTGACATCGATATCGTCCTGGCTGGAAACATGCGGAATCTGGGACCAGGCCAGTGCCATTTGCCGGGCGGTCGCCTTTCGGATAGAGCGCAGCGGCAACCGCTCCACGGATCCCCACCTGGTAAAGTCCGGCAATCCGGGGGGCGTTGTACCGCCAACGACAAGTGGTTCGGCTCCTGTCGACGGTTCCTCTGCCGCCCCTTCACCTCGCTTCTCGTTAGAGGCAAAGGCGCGCACGTCCTCGGCGGTGACCATCCCAGCGGGTCCGCTCGGCGGCACCACGCGGAGATCGACCCCAAGTTCGCGTGCCAACCGCCGCGTCGCCGGTGAGGCCGGCACCGGGCCCTTGTTTTTTTCTTGCGCCCCGGCGGTTTGGTCATCCACCTGCCGCGGAGCGTCTTCTACCGCGGGTTCAGAAGGTTTTGTCTTCTTCTCGGTCGGGGCCTTTTCTTTTTTCTTAGCGGCTTCTTTTTTGTCGGGTTCCTGGTCGGGTTTTTCTTCTCCTTTTACTCCGACGGCATCGTCGCTGAACGTCATCATCAGGTTACCGACTTTTACGACATCGCCCGCTTTGACCATAATTTCCTTCACTGTGCCGGTAAACGGTGAAGGAATTTCGACCGAAGCCTTGTCGGTTTCCACTTCGAGAATCGGGTCGCCCTCTTCCACGGCGTCACCGGCTTTAACCAGGACTGCGATGACTTCGCCTTCGTGGATGCCTTCACCCAGATCGGGAAGTTTGAACGAACGGGTCATAGGTCCTCCTCGTGTTGCCCCCAACATTGCATAAACTACATGACAAATTCCACAAATAACTGCTTTGCCCGTGCCGAAGTGAGCGCGCATGCCCGAGACATTTGTCAGGCGGCGGTTTTTAGTACATTCCGGGCGGCACGCACGATCCGCTCGGCATTGGGAATATAGTGGCTCTCCCGGCTGAACAGGGGAATGACGATGTCGAAACCGGTAACCCGGCCAATCGGGGCCTCGAGGTAGTAAAACGATCTGTCGACCAGCTTGGCCACGATTTCGGCCCCGGGACCATAACTGCGCGGGGCCTCGTGTATGATCACGGCGCGCCCGGTCTTGCGCACGGACTCGGTGAACAGGCTGTCGTCGAGCGGCGACAAGGTCAGCAGATCCACGACTTCGGCCTCAACGGTCTCCTTTTCTTTGAGGATTTCAGCCGCCTCGAGCGTGGGACGCATCATCGATCCGTAGGAAACAAGGGTGATATCCGAGCCCTCCCGAACAATCTGCGATTTTCCGATCGGAAAGGTTTCTTCCTCCTCCGGAACTTCCTCACGAAAAGACCGATAGAGAGCCTTGGATTCGTAGAAAACGACCGGATCGGGGTCCCGTATGGCACTGACCAGCAGGGCACGCGCATTGCGCGGTCCGGATGGAATTACCATTTTTAGCCCCGGTGTGTGAGCATAGTATATTTCGCGACTCTCCGAGTGGTGCTCCAAGGCCCGCACACCGCCGCTGTAAGGCATTCGGAGCACCATCGGGACACTGAATCGGCCCTGCGACCGCCAGCGCAGCCGCGCGGCGTGGTTTTCGGTTTGATGAAACCCCTGGTAACTGAACCCTGAAAATTGCATTTCACAAACCGGGCGAAGACCGAACGCGGCCATCCCGATCGACATGCCGACGATGCCGGCTTCCGCCAAGGGGGTGTCTAAAACACGCTGTTCCCCGAACCGATCGATCAGGCCTTCGGTCACGCGGAAGACACCGCCGTCCTGCCCGACATCTTCACCCAGCACGATCACCCGGTCGTCCTTTTCCATTTCCTGTTTGAGTGCCAGATTGAGGGCCTGAACCATCGTCATTTTTGCCATCGGTTTACTCCTCCCTGTTTTCGGCCAGCTCGCGCTCCAGAAATTCCTTTTGCTCTCTCAAATGCGGCGGTATTTCGGCATAGGCATGATCGAACATGTCGGACGGAGCGCCGAATCCCTTCATCTGCTGTTCGGCCCGATCGACGGCAGCCTGTATTTTTTCTTTAATCTCGGTTTCCGTGGCCGTGATCTTTTCGTCGGAGAGAAGTTTTTTCCGGGTAAGGTACTTCTGGAGTCGGGTCAGAGGGTCACGCTTTCGCCAGCTTTCAACTTCGTCGTCGGTTCGGTATCGTTTGGGATCATCGGCCGTGGTGTGAGCCGACATGCGGTAGGTGACGCATTCGATAAGGGTCGGGCCCTCGCCTTTTCTAGCACGTTCCACCGCTTCTGCGGCCGCGGCATACACGGCCAGCACATCGTTGCCGTCCACCTGAATGCCCGGCAGACCATAGGCCAGTGCTTTCTGCGCCAGTGTCTGGGATCGGGTCTGTTTCTTGCGCGGTAATGAGATGGCCCACTGGTTGTTCTGGCAGACGAAAATCACCGGCGTCTGAAATACCCCGGCAAAATTGAGGGCCTCGTGAAAATCACCTTGCGATGTGGCCCCGTCACCGAAGAAAGTCATAACGACGTCGTCTTTTTTTCGATACCGGATTCCGAACCCGATGCCGACCGCGTGAAGCATCTGGGAGCCGACTGGAATCGACACCGGCAAGTTGCGGCTGTCTTCGGGCATCTGCGCTCCCTCGTTGAAACCGTTGTTGGCAACAATGACGCTTTCCAGCGTTCGGCCGCGCCATATTTCAGCGGCCGTTTCTCTGAAGGACGGGACCATCCAGTCCGAATCGCGCAACACGGCAATCGCTCCGACGTGAGAAGCCTCCTGCCCCGTTATCGGCGGGAAGGTTCCGATGCGGCCCTGTCGCTGCAGGTTGAGCAACCTCTCGTCGAATCGACGCCCGAGAAGCATGGTGGCGTGAATTCTCAACAAGATTTCTTCCGGTATGTCCGGCTCCAATGATTCATCCAGGTTGCCCTCCGCATCCAGAATAGAGAGGAAGTCGACGTGGTAGGGGAGGTCAATTTTGCTTCTTGGCATGGCAAAACTCCTTCATGGGTCGGCCTGCTCAAAAACCGGAACATGAAATTCCGGCACGATGACATCCAAGGAAAGGCTGTGAAACGAGTGGCAGGAGAAGCTTGCTCGGTGGCGTCAGTTGAAACAAATGACCAATTTCATGAACCATTATTCAAGGAAAAGCTTGATGTCACATGTAATGTGGCCCGGTATTTAAGCAGTTTCTCATGCCATTTCTTGCGCTTACCGATTAATATGCAACCATTATCATCTTAGTCAAGTAGCCGGCGATTGGCGTTCTAAGGTTCCGGCATTATTACAATCATGGCTGCCTCATTCGGCAAGGTTTACTTGTATTTATCGGGTGACTATGATTAAAAAAACGGTAAGCGTTTATAGGGCACCGCATCTGCTTTGTTGTCGGGCATTTGAAGTACAAAAGTACGTCTGCGCCCCCGACGCCTTGCATCTGCGGCACCCTGCAAACGCTTACAATTAGGCGGTTTGAAGCGCATTGGACTTTGCAACCCTGTGAACGGTTGCAAAAAAAATGGACCAGCACGTATTGACGCGCTCTTTCTCGCTGGAGGTTTTTCATATGGATTTCAACATCCCGGATGATATCGGTGGCGATGCCGCAAACTTTGGCCGTTTTCTTGTGACCCATCTTAAACCGCACCTGTCTTCATGGTACAAAGGCGGGGAGGTGCCGGCGGAATTTTACCGCCAAATGGGTGGAAATGGCTGGCTTGGCATTCAATGGAAAGACGGTGGCCTCGTGAAGACGTCGACGCTCAGAGAAGCGTTGATCAATGAGGAACTGGCGAAGTTGTCCCCCGGCGTGGCCATTGCCGTATTGGCTCACGTGAATCTCGGCTTGATAGGGCTCTATCTGTTCGGCTCGGAACAGCTGAAACAACGCTACGGCCTGCAGGTTGCGCGCGGTGAAACCCTGATGTGTCTCGGAAATACCGAAAACATGGCCGGCAGCGATGTGGCCGGCATATCGATGAAAGCGGAAAAAACCGAGGGCGGTTGGCGGCTGAATGGAACCAAGGCATACGTTACCAACGGTTATGTCGCCGATTTATGCGTCATCACAGCTGTTTCGGACCCCGAGGCGACCCGAACCCGCCGCCTCTCGATGTTCCTGGTGGATTTAAACTCGCCGAATATCAAACGCACGAAGCTGAACAAACAGGTGTGGATTCCGTCGGACCTTACACGACTGCAGTTCATTGATGTGTTCGTGCCGGACGACCACCTTTTGGGCGAGCGCGGACGCGGACTTCAGCAGGTGCTCGAGGTGTTCACATGGAGCCGTCTGCCGATCAGCGCCCTGACATTGGGAACGGCGGCCGGTGCCTTCGAAATGGCGCTGGACCGGGCCCGAAAACGGGAAATTTTTGGAAGAAAGATAGTCGAATTTCAAGCCAAGACATTCGAATTCGCCGATTTCTACGCCCGAATGGAAGCGGCGCGCCTCATGCTCCTGAAAGCTTGCAGTGTCGCGGATGCCGGTGGTGATTTTCGCCAGGAATCATCACTGGCCAAATATCTCGCCGTTCAGATTGCAAAGGAGATAACGCCTTGGGCAGCAGACCTTTTCGGTGCCGCTTCGGTCGTTTTCGAGCACCCGATCCACAAATACCCGATGGATGCCTGGGCTTCGTCACTGGGCGAGGGGACGCAGGATGTGCAGAAGCTGGTGATATTCAGGGAATTGATGAAGAAGTATGATGGCGGTCGCCAGGAGTGATCCAATACTGTTGCGAAGATTCGGTTTTTCAGGTTTTTGCGACCTTCTGTTGCCAACAACCGGTGCCTGAGTTGCCGCCGGTGGTCGCTTCGATCTCATTCGGCGCAGAACTCAGCGCCAAGCAGGCCTAAAATTTAAAATCGGTTTGCGGCCACTGCATAGACTCTGGCTCCGGCGAGCTTGGCAATTTGGATCGCCATACTGTTAACCCCACCGCCGGATCCGACCACTAGCACCGTTTCACCGGTTCTCAAGCGTGCCCTGTGGATCAGCATACGCCAGGCGGTCAGGCTGACCAAAAGCGGTGCTGCGGCAGCAGGGAAATCGAAACCGTCAGGCTTGGCGGCCAGGTTTGCGGCCGGTACCGCCAGAAATTCAGCGGCGCCGCCGCACCATACTGGATAACATCCAGGGCTCCGTGTTCTTGGAAATAGAGTGTTTTTATTTAAATGAAATTTAATATGAGGTGCCGATGTCCAGGCCGGCCTGAGCGAAGATCGGCATCAGATAGGAAAGGCTTTCCCGTCCGGCTTCCAGGGGAGTGTCGACGTAAGGATAGAGTTCAAGACTGATATCGCCGTGATATCCAAGCCGCTTCATGGTGTCGAAGACATCGATGAAGCGGATGTCGCCGTGCCCGGCAATTAGATGGGCATGCAGGCGGGAGGGAGCGATATCTTCGATATGAACATGACCGATCCACTCGAAGAGCTCTTCGAACGCCGTAGCCGGGTTTTCGCCGGCGCAGTAAAAGTGGCCAATGTCGAAGTTCAAGCCGACAGCATTGGATTTGACATCCTTGATAAACGATTTGAATTCCGGTGTGTTTTCCATCAGCAAGTTCGGCTCTGGTTCGATCAGGATTTTGACTCCCAGCTCCTCTGCCAGAGGTATCACGCGCTCCAGGCCTTCATGGAATAGCCTGACGGCTGTTTCCCGGGAAATTTCGTCGGTTAGGGGGCCGCCCGGTGGTACGGAAATATTGTCGCACCCCAGGAAACGGGCGACCTCAAGGCTGTCGAGTGTATGACGAATACGGACTTCGCGCCGCTTTGGGTCCGCTTCGATCCAGGACGGCAGGTAGGTGTCGCCGACGGCAAACAGGGTGAAGCTGTTGATATTGGTAATCGCGAGACGATGGTGTTCGAGAAGCTCTTTGAGTCGGACCATCTTTTTCGCGTCAAAATCGGGCGGGTAGAGATGGGGACGGTCCCCCATAATTTCGATCCCGCGGAAACCGAGGCCGGCGATTTTCTCAACCGCGTCGAACAGATTGGATTTGACGAACGCGTTGGTGCTGTAACCGAATATCATAGTCACTCTCCTGCTTTGGACGCAGCGGATGACATTATTTCCTCACAGTGACGTTCCAACAGATCCATGCTGTTGAGCTGCTCCTGAAAGGTCCGGGGCGCCTTAGGACCGACCGGTTTTTTGAAGTAAAATCCCAGTTCTGGTACCGGCCCGCTATGGCCGGTCAGCTGCAGCGCGGCCATCCAGCGACTGAGGTCAAGCGCCATCGGCGCGGCCAGGATGGAATCCCGACCCTGCAAGTTGAGACGGATGCTCATCGGCAGGTCGAACAGCCCTCTGAAGTCAATGACATCCCAGGCCTCTTTGGCATCCCCGCGGGGCGCGTAGTAATCGATGTGAACCTTGTGGGTCGGTGTACCGTAGCGCCCGCCGACCGGGTAGTCTAGAATCTCGTCGAGCAGGTCGGTTTTGTTGGCTACTTTACCTGCGGCCCGTTCCGGCTCCATCAGATTTTTTCCATCCGCATTGCCGAGGATGTTGAGGCTGTACCATCCGTCGATCGTCAAACTCCGGGCCTTCAGGGCCGACGCCAGAACCACTTTTAGGTAGGTTTGACCGGTCTTGCCGTCGCGTCCGCACAGCGGCACACCCCGTTTGACGGCCTCTGAAACGAGTACCGGAATCTCGACGGCATTGGGTGTGAAGTTGACCACCGGAACACCTGATGTAACCGCTGCCAAAGCGTAGGCAAGGTCCGGCATACTGCGGTTGCCGGCGGTTTCATAGAGTTCCGACAGACTTCGGCAGTGATCGAAATGATTAAGGGGAGCGGCGGGAAGCAGGTTGATGAGAACCGGTATGCATTTATCATGAGCCTTTCGAAATTCTCGAATGTCGGTTGCCAATTGTTCTACCTGGTCTTGCAGGGTAAGGCCCGGCGCCGGGGCCGTCTTGACCGCAATTCGATCAAGTTTGTCGGCATGGAGACGGCAAACAGGCTCCGGAACGACGCCCTGACAAAGAGCCGATGACGTCAGGGCCTGCGGGTTATTGTCCCAGCCGGCGATCTGCGTCTCTTGAACTGCTGCGAGAAACGGAAATTTGCCTTGGGTTGTCAGGCTGGGTAGGACGATTTCGGGCGTTTTGCGGCAGGCTGTAATGGCGATCGCCAGCGTCGATGCAATCGCGCCCTTGGCCCCGGCAACAAGCAGCAAAAGAGGGTGTTTATCTGGTAAACCGGTGTCTGACATGAACCTTAACTCCAAGTCTTGACCATACTTCAAGATAGTGCCCATCCGCGGTTTCATTAAGGGCACTGATTGTTTCCGATCCAGAAATGAGCAATTTTCTGCAAGTTCAAGGAAATCAGCGGCATTGCGCGGAGGCGTACTCGTGTACGCCGCACAAGCGATTCCGCCGATTGACGCCGAAATTGCTGAAAAGAGCCATTTATGGACGGAAACAAGATATGATTGTCGACGTGTCAACTTTTAGCCGCGATGGCCGTTTTTATCATACAGCCGATCGATTGTTCGACGTCAATTGTACACGCTTCGAGCTGGGCTCCCCTGCTGAATTGTTGAGATTTAAAGCACTTGGGAGCAACTGAACACGGATCGATCCGAACCGCAACCAATAACAAAAAAAGAACTATTACAAGTTAACAACCCTGCCTGTCAAGACAGTTCTTGTGAACGATATTGACGCAAATAACATTCACACGGCCGTTTTTTCGGTACTCGTTCGAGTATGATCGTTCGTATGTTCGCGGAGCACTAAATTGATTTGAGTTTTGACTGTGCAGGGGAAGACCGGCGGGGAGTGGTGGTAAAACAAAGCCGCTTCCCGCCGGTGCTGTCATAAAAAGGATCTTTAATTGTCTGAAATCAAAAGGCCGTCTGAGATCTGCAAGACCCGGCCGGCGAACGCAGCACAATCCGGACTGTGGGTGACCATGACGATGGTCATTCCACCGTCGTTGAGCTGCCGCAGCAGGTCCATGATTTCACGGCTGGTCCTTGAGTCCAGGTTTCCGGTGGGTTCATCGGCCAGCAGAATCGGCGGCTCGTTTACGATGGCCCGTGCAATGGCGACCCTTTCTTTTTCACCGCCGGAGATCTGGTTCGGCAGACGATGGCTCTTGCTCTGGAGACCAACGGCGGCCAGGGCGGACTCGGCCATCAGCCGCTTTTTTTTACCGGAGGCTTTGACGATCGCCAGCGGCAGCATGACATTTTCGATAACCGTGAGGTAGGGCACCAGATGAAAGCTCTGAAAAACGAACCCGAGAAACTCCCGACGGAAATCGGCACGCTTTTCGGACTTCAGGCGGTAGATGTCGATGTCGTCCACAACGAAACAGCCTGAGGTGGGTGCGTTCATTGCTCCCATGACCGACAGGAGAGTCGATTTGCCGGATCCCGATACACCCATGACGCCGACAAATTCCCCTGAAGCGATGGTGAAATTCATATCGGAAATGGCCGTGACGGTCGCTTCGCCACTGCCGTATTTTTTGACAAGATTACTGGCTTCGATGTAACTCATGGTTGTCTCCCACGAAATAAGTTTTCACAGGGCTCTGAGTGCGTCGTTGGGGTCCATGCGCGCGGCCATCAGTGCCGGGTAAGCGCTCGATGCCAGGCCGATGACCAGCGCCAGTCCGAATGCAAAGGCGGCCAGTCCGGGACTGACATTCAGGTGGATCATGCGATCTTCGATAAACAGCCGCAGCCCCGCCGATGTGGCGGTAAAGCCGGCCGCATAGCCTATCAATCCCGCGAGCACCGAAACGATGCCGGCCTCCAGGAAGACGATCCGCATGACATGGCTTTTACGAAAACCGATCGCTCTGAAGATGCCGATCTCCTCGGTCCGTTCCCGGACGCTGCCCATCATGGTTACCAGAACCACCAGGGCGCCGATCAGGATGACCACGCCCGAGACCCCGTAGCTGAACTTTCTGAAATGGGCCAGGGTTTCCATGCGGCCTTTCACCACCTGCTGAATCGCCATGACTTTGGCGCCGGGCAACACTTCGGAGATCTGCTGCACCATATCGTCGATGGGACAATTCTGACAAAGTGCCGCGACCTCGGCCATCGATACCCGGCCGCTTTTTTCCAATATTTCTTGCGCAGTGGCCATGGTGGTGAAGAGCAGCTGGTCGTCCTGGCTGCCGGTCGGACGCAGAACGCCCGACACGAGCAGCTGTCGGTCTTTGATGTTGACAGGGCTGCCGGTCTGCAGGTTTAGAACACGTGCCGCTTCGGCTCCCAATAGGACACCTTTGGCCTCGGGAAAGTCGCCGTCAACGACCCACCAGGGTTTCAATATCCGGGCGGTTTTGAAGTCGACGCCCGAAAGCAGGACCCGATGGGTGTCAATTTTAACGACGCCCAGAACCAGCGGTCCCAGCGCGGCAATGTTGCGGTAATTTTTAATTGAGTTCACCCGGGCCAGGTCTGTCTCGCGGATTTCCTCCATTTCAAAGGAGACCCCGCCCAGCGAGAGACCGCCGTAAGTGAGCGGCAGGCTCTCGGCACGGGGAACGATCAGGATATTGGCGCCGTATTTTTCGAGTTTGTGGTTGATGTCGCCGGTCATGGCCTCGACGAAGCTGATGACGGCAACGACCGTAGCGATGCCGATGGCGAGTCCCGCCAACACGAAGGCGGCCTTGCCCTTGCGGCGCATCAGATTACGGATAGCGATTTGTTTCAGCGTCATGACTTTGCCTTTCCAGTAAAATCAAAATACTGTTTTCCTTCCAAAATATCCTGTGCCAGAATCACGACTTGCTCCCCTTGAAGAGATCTTTTGAGGGGCGCCGGGTTGCAGCCGCCTTGGACCTCGTTGACCAGAACGGAAGCGAAACGGCGGCCGCAATTGCGGCAGACCATGACATCGCCGTCCTGATAGTAGCCTTTACCGGCCGGCCAGCAGACATCACAAGCGTCGAAAGCGGCGCGAATGATACCGTCCGAACTTTTGAGAATGAAATAACGGATGGTCAGGTTCGCATGCTTTAGTTCGAAAAAACGGGCGCGACCATCGGCGAACAGGCTTGCCGGGTAGCTCACTTGATCACCGACCTTTTCCGCCGACACATTAGATTCGACTGAGACCGCGTTGCCGCCGCCCGAATTTAATATCAGATAAACCCCGGCGCCGGCGATAACCACGGCGCAAAGAACGAGTATCATCGGTAAACGGTTTTTTTTGTCGTTTCCGAGAACGGCCGCTTTTTTGGCGGCTCGGACATCCTTCGGTTTGATCTTTGCTTTTTTAACCATTTTTACGTCCTCCCGGTCCTGCTTGCAAACAGGACCCGATTTTAAAGATTCGAAGCTGATTGAATAAAATATCGGCCGACGGTTCCGCCTGAAATTGAGAAAGATTTCGCAATAAGAGTCGGAGACCCATCAGTTTTTCTGTTGAACATGAGAATGGCCAACAGATTGATTCGGTCGTTGACTGTAAAGACTCGAGATTGCGGGTTTAGACCAAATTATCCCGTTGTTGGATGGAGGCGTTTTAACAGAGGAAAGTCAGGGTGGAAAGATAGATGGGTACCTTGAGAATGGAGGCAAAACAAAACATGGCCGGCGAACCTGCTGTCTCCGGACTGGTTGCCGGTGCAGCTGCCGCATCGGTATGGTCGGCGGTTAAATCACGGTGATCGTGCTGGTGCACCCTTAAGACCGCCGGCGGCGATAACCGCTGCTCTGGGCCACCGGTATATTCACATGGGAAAGCCGCCGCATCGGGGCAACAACAGCAGGGGATCGTGGATGTGATCTTCGGCGTGTGATGAGAATTTAACGACGCCCTGCTGTCCATACAACATGCGGCACTGCAGACAAAGAGCGCGGAGCTGCTGTTGGCAAAAACGCCCAATCCGAGTATAACGGCCAGAGAAACTGTTAGCGTTTTAATAATAACGGTATGATGTTTTGAAGTCATAGAGGCATATTCGGCACATTGCCGTCGGTTTTTTTCGAGATACTGGAATGTGTTTTAATTATTGTCAACCCTAATTTGCTTCCGTTGATATTGTTGAAGAGTATAGATATGCAAGTCTCGGCTTTACAAACCGCTCAGAGTCTTTATATTTCTAAGCATTTAAAACCGTTTTTATTTACATTCACTTTAGGCGGACGAAAGGAAGGGCATGATGAGGTACGATTTTAACGCAGATGAAGTATTTGAAATGGCCGAACAGATGGAAAGAAACGGCGAGAAATTTTACAAAAGCGCAGCTGCCACGATCGACGACGAAGCGCACAAGAAGCTTTTGCTTGAATTGGCTGCGATGGAAGTCGACCATGAAAAAACATTCAAAGCCATGCGCAGCGATTTAAAGGCCGCCGAAAAATCTGCCACCGTTTTCGATCCCGAAGGCGAGGCCGCTCTTTACCTGCGCGCCCTGGTCGACACCCGCGTCTTCTTCGAAAAAAAGGTCGATGTTTCCTCGATGGAGAAAATTTTAAAAGCCGCCATTGAAGCGGAAAAAGATTCAATCGTTTTCTATCTCGGCATGAAAAATGCCGTACCGGAGAAATTCGGTCAGGATCGAATCGAGGGAATTATAAAAGAGGAAATGGGGCACATCCGATTGCTGAGCCGGGAGCTGGCCCAACTGAAAAAGTAAATGGAACGATAAATCAGAACCTGTCACTCCGGAACCTTTCCCTGTATCGATATGTCTTCCAGACCGGCGCGGTTCAGAATCCGAATGTCCCGGCCGCTGACTTCTATCAATCCCTGGCCGGCCATTTTGGCGAAGATGCGTGACAAGGTTTCCGGGATCGTGCCCAGCAGGCTGGCCAGCTGCCCCTTGGAAATCGGCAGTACCGCCCCCTCGGGATCCTCCTGTTCGTCTGCCAGCAGCAGGAGATAGGATGCCAGGCGGCCCGGCACCTCCTTTAGCGACAGGCTTTCAACTTGAACCGCGAACTGGCGCAGCCGCATCGACAGCACGGCGAGCATTTTCAGGGCCAGCGACGGGTTGCGGGATATGAGGGCCACAAAGGCATCCCGGGGAAAAAACAGTAAGCGGCTGTCAGCCAGCGCTTTCGCATTGGCAGGAAATGATCGCCCCGCAAACACGGCCACCTCACCGAACGGTTCTCCCGGACCGATGACGTGAAGGATCTGTTCCTTGCCGTCCGGTGCAAGCTTAAAAACCTTTATCAGTCCGTCGATGACGATGTAGAAACCGTTGCCCCGATCTCCTTCGAAAAAGACCGGTTCCCCCTTGTTGAAACCCCGCTTGACGGCAATCTGACGAACTTCTTCCAACTGGGCAGGCGAAATTCCGCTGAACGCGGATATATTCGCTATAATTTCAATTACTTTTTTCATAAACACCTTTTTTGCGACATACCACCGGTTTTTGACCTATGTCAATGCATATCACCATCGACTGATATATAAATCAATTCACCGAGGCAAAAATGCGATTAGTTGACTTAAGTCAATGCAAGGTCACCTGCCAGTGTTTATGTTCTTCTTAAGTAATTAGCGGCGAAAGCATATTCGAGTTTTTCAAACCCCAAGAAAAGGAGAAGGATCATGTTTTGTTTTCAGTGTGAACAGACGTCAAAAGGCGAAGGCTGCACGAAAATCGGCGTATGCGGCAAGAAACCCGAAGTTGCGGCCCTTCAGGACCTGTTGGTCTATGCCCTGAAAGGCCTCTCACAGTATGCGGTCGAAGGCCGCAAAGTCGGGGTCAGTGACCCCGAGGTCGACAGGTTCACCTCCAAGGCACTTTTTTCGACCCTCACCAACGTCGATTTCGATCCGGCCCGCTTCGTCGAACTGATCAATGAAACCGTCAAACACCGGGAAGTCCTCAAGGAAAAGGTGCGGTCTGCGGGCGGAAAAACCGGTTTCACGGAAGGCCCGGCCGTTTTCAAGCCGGAAAGCTCATTGGAGGCAATGGTAAACCAGGGTGAAAAAGTCGGTGTCAAGTCGGACCCGGATATCAATCCCGACATACTGTCACTCAAGGAACTTCTGGTTTACGGGCTCAAGGGCGCGGTCGCCTACGCCGATCATGCCGCCATCCTGGGGCAGGAGGACGAACGGGTGTACGCTTTTACGCACGAAGCTCTGGCGGCCACCTTGGACGGCTCGCTCGGTGTCGAAGAAATGGTCGGCCTGGTGTTGAAGTGCGGTGAGATCAATCTGCGGGCCATGGAGCTTCTGGATGCGGCCCATACCGGCACTTACGGCCACCCGGTTCCCACCCCGGTCTCTCTGGGCGCCAAGAAAGGCAAGGCCATTCTCGTGTCCGGGCACGATCTCAAAGACCTGGAGTTGCTTCTGCAGCAGACCGAGGGAAAGGGGATCAATGTTTACACCCATGGTGAAATGCTGCCCTGTCACGGCTACCCCGGATTGAAGAAATACCCGCACTTCTTCGGACACTACGGGACGGCCTGGCAGAACCAGGCCAAAGAATTCGCCAAATTTCCCGGGGCTATTCTGATGACCACCAACTGCATTCAGAAGCCGCAGGAGTCGTACAAAGCCAACATCTTTACCACCGGTCTGGTCGGCTGGCCGGGGGTTACCCATGTCTCCAAGGATTTCACCCCAGTCATCCAAAAAGCGCTCGAAATGCCTGGATTCACAGAGGATGTCGAGGGCAAGAGTGTGCTGGTTGGTTTCGGTCGCAACGCGGTCTTGGGCGTAGCCGACAAGATCATCGCGGCGGTCAAGAGCAAGGCCATCCGGCATTTCTTCCTGGTGGGCGGCTGCGACGGCGCCAAACCGGGCCGTAGTTATTACACCGAATTCGTTGAAAAGGTGCCCAAGGACTGCGTGGTTCTCACCCTGGCCTGCGGCAAGTTCCGCTTCTTCGACAAAGACTTGGGCGACATCGGCGGTATTCCCCGGCTGCTGGATATCGGGCAGTGCAACGATGCCTATTCGGCGGTTCAGATCGCCGTGGCTTTGTCGAAGGCGTTCGATGTCGGCGTCAATGATCTGCCGCTATCGATGATTTTGTCCTGGTACGAACAAAAAGCCTGCGCCATCCTTCTGAGCCTGCTATACCTCGGGATCAAGGATATCCGGCTCGGGCCGAGCCTACCGGCTTTTGTGTCTCCCAACGTACTGGACGTACTGGTTAAAAACTTCAACATCATGCCGATCAAAACGCCGGACGAAGATCTGAAGGCAATCCTCGGCTAAATTATTACTGCGGGGCGTTCCGGACGTTTTTGCTGGAATCCGGAATGCCCCCAAACCACACGACGATACAAAGGGGGAAACCCGCCATGAAATGTCCGGGTCAGGATACGCTCTACTGGAAGCCGGGTGCCATCTTCGAGGCGAACTGTCCGAACTGCGACCGACCGGTGGAATTCTTCAAGGATGACACCTCCCGTAAATGCAACCATTGCGGGCACCGTTTTGTGAATCCCAAGATGGACTTTGGTTGTGCGGCTTATTGCCAGTATGCCGAACAATGCCTGGGAACCCTTCCAGAGGAAGTTCGGGCGCAAAAGGAGGACCTGCTCAAGGATCGGGTGGCGGTGGAGATGAAACGCACTTTTAAGCGTGATTTCAAACGGATCGGGCAGGCCTCACGACGCGCGCGCTATGCCGAACGCATTGCCGGAAAAGCGCGTGGTGCGCTCCCGGTTGTGCTTTGTGCCGCCTATCTGCTGGAAATAGGCGCCCCGCAGGCCTTGCAAAAATTCGGGGACACCACGGAAGACCATTTGGAACAGGAAAGTCCGGTGGTTGCCAGAGAGATTCTCACCGCATTGCAGGCGAAAGATCCGCTCATCGATGCCGTTTGCACCATTGTCGGTCACCATCTTGCCCCGGGTTCGGACGCGCCACCGGATCACAAGATTGTTTACGATGCGGACTGGGTGGCACAGATGGAAGAACGTATCAAGTCGCAGCCGCTGGATGACGGTCAACTTTCCGACCGGATCGAAGCAGAGCTGCTGACCGCAGCGGGCAAGGAGGAGGCGCGCGCTATTTTGCTAAGATAGGATGCACAAGAGGGCAGGGAAATCAGAAAAATAGCGCGGAGGTGGACTTTGTCAGCCGCAGAAGTGATGACGCAGACCTGCCACACCCTCGGTGTGATAGAAACAAAGATGCGGACAAGGATCATTCCAGGATGGCCAATAGAGAGGGTATACCATGAAAGTCAAACGTAAAATCATACAGATCGACGAAGAAAAATGCGATGGTTGTGGACAGTGCGTTCCGGCCTGCGCCGAAGGTTCTCTCGAGCTTGTGGACGGCAAGGTGAGAGTGGTGTCCGAAAACCTGTGTGACGGCTTGGGCGCCTGTCTCGGCGAATGCCCCAACGGGGCGCTGAAAATTATCGAACGCGAGGCCGAGGAGTTTGACGAAGAGGCGGTAGAAGAATACCTGGCCGAAAAGGAGAAACAGGAAAAATTGCAGAACCGCATGATCGGCGGCGGGTGCCCTTCGGCCCGTATCCAGCAGTTCGACCGCGCGCCGTCTCCCGAGAGATCTCGACCAGCACCGGTCGAAGCGGCGGACCGATCCGCTCTGGCTCACTGGCCGGTGCAGATTCGACTTGTGCCGCCGACCGCACCTTTCTTGAGAGGCGCCGAACTTCTGGTTCTAGCGGACTGCGTGCCGGTGGCCTTTCCAACGCTTCATCGCGATTTTCTCGAGGGCAAAGCCGTTATGATGGGCTGCCCTAAGTTCGACGATGCCCAGAGCTATATCGACAAGTTTACCCAGATTTTTCAAACGGCCGCCATCAAGAATGTCACCATCGTTGTGATGGAGGTCCCGTGCTGTTCCGGCCTGCCCACTATCGTCAGAAAAGGTCTTGAGGCCTCCGGCCAAACCATTCCCGTGGAAGAGATTGTGGTCAGTACCAAGGGTGCCATACTGAGCCGGGCGGCCGCTATCAATTGAGAATTAGGCTCAAAATAGTCTTTACAGTGCCATTGAAATATGACAATTAATAATTTTCATATCGCTCAGAGCGTGCAGACCCATCGCCCTTTTTCAAAACGGGCGTTTACTTTTAACCTCAATCCATGAAAAGGAGGAAAAGCATGGCGGAACAATTGCAGGTTTACAAATGTGAGGCTTGTGGAAACATCGTCGAGGTGCTGCACGGCGGCGAAGGTGAACTGGTGTGCTGCGGGAAACCGATGGTCCTTTTAAAGGAGAACACGGTTGATGCGGCCAAGGAAAAACACGTTCCGGTTATCGAGAAGGTCGAGGGCGGATACAAGGTCAAAGTCGGCAGTGTGGCGCATCCCATGGAAGAAAAGCACTACATTGAATGGGTGGAGTTGATTGCAGACGGTAAAGCCTACCGACAGTTCCTTAAGCCGGGCCAGGCTCCGGAGGCGATTTTCAAGATTGATGCCGCAAGTGTGTCGGCCAGGGAGTATTGTAATCTGCACGGGCTCTGGAAAGCATAATCAACCCAAGATTGCCGGTTCCCGCGTTGGCTTCATTCGGGAACCGGCGCCGTTGCAGACGCGTATCGTCGCTAACGGGCATCTGAACTCCAATAAAAGGAGGTGATGGCCATGCCAAGTTGGAAATGCCATAATTGTGGATATACGTTTGATGCCGATAAACCGCCGGAAACCTGCCCGTCCTGTAAAGAAAAGTGCGAATTTCTGGACAACTCCTGTTACACGCCCGACTGCCAGGCGGAAGGGGTCGATAAACGGATCAAGTAGAAAGAGAGGCGAACATGGCCAAGGCGCTTATCGTCTACACCACACGCACCGGTGAGACTCAGAAAATAGGCGAGTTGATTGCGGAAGGTATTCGAATTGCCGGTCATGAGGCCACGCTTGCCAGCGACAAGGAAATCAAGAAGACCTCCGATCTCGAAGGGTATGATGCCTATGTCTTCGGCTCGGCAACCTACCACGGCGATCTGATGCAGGGCATGAAGACGCTCCTGTTTCTGGCGGAAAAAGCCCAACTCGAGGGGAAGATCGGCGCGGCTTTCGGTGCTTTCGGATGGAGTGGCGAGGCGCCGGGACGTATTTACGGAACCATGGAAAACATCTTTAAAATGAAGATGGCCAAAGAACCGCTGATGCTCAAATCCAGTTCACTCGGAGGCGGCCTGCAGATGGCCCAGGATTATGGACGCCAAGTGGCCAAGATGATGGCGTCCTCTTGATCGAGCCAAGCGAAATTGAAAAGGAGATCGTTATGCCCACGACACCTCAGCATTGTCCCGGTTTTACAAGTTTGAAAAACCTCAAGTCGTTCATGTGCAAGTGCCCTGCGTGCGGCGCCGAAAAGGAAATCTTTTCCGATGAATTCGATCGGACGCACAAATGCAACAAATGCGGCAAGGAAATCGATTTTACACAGTGTACTTTGGAAGGGGGAGCCGGGACAACGGAACCCACGTAGGACCCGTTCGACGAAACTGCGCTTTCTGACATTGTCGAAAAAATGGTCGGTTGACCAAAGCCGCTCCTGTGGGACGAAAAAACATGCTGGTTTTAGGCTTACAGGGCAGTCCGCGAAAAAAGGGTAACACCCAATTTCTTCTGTCGACGCTGCTGGATGAAGCTGAACGACTGGGGGCGAGGACTCAAAAAATTGAGGTCGCCAGCCGCAACATCCTTCCGTGTAAAGAACTCGTCGTCTGCGAGAAAAAAGGGTTTTGCCCCATCGATGACGACATGAAACACGGCATTTATGCATTGTTGCGTGAAGCCGATGTCATTCTTTTGGCCAGTCCCGTGTTTTTCTACAACGTGACGGCCCAATTGAAAGCACTGATCGATCGTTGTCAAACCCTCTGGGCACGAAAATACCGGTTGAAGTTGGCCGATCCAGCCCAAAAATACCGCCGCGGATTCTTGCTGGCGGCCGGTGCCACCCGGGGGCGGAATCTTTTCGAGGGCATGAAGCTGACCGCTCAATATTTCTTCGATGCCGTCGCCGCCGAGTTTGCCGGCAGCTTGACATATCATGGTATTGAAGGGCCAAAAGACATGCAAAACCATGCGACGGTGCGGGATGACATCAAGCAAGCCGCCCGGGACCTGCTCGAACCGTTGGCAACCCGCCGGAAAGTATTGTTTGCCTGCCGGGAAAACGCCTGCCGCAGTCAGATGGCCGGTGCTTTCGCCCAACACTACGCCGGAGATCGCATCGATGTGGCCACCGGCGGCAGCCAGCCGGCCGGCACCGTCAATTCGATCATGGTGGAGGTGATGCAGGAGAAGGGCATCGATATGGCCTTCCGCGGTTCGCAAACGATCGAAGCGGCTTTGGGAAACGGACCGCCGGCAACCATCGTCACCATGGGGTGTGGGGAAGCCTGCCCGCATGTCCCCGGTGCCCGGATGATAGATTGGGACCTGCCGGATCCGTCAAGTCAGGGCTTAGACGCCATGCGCGAGGTCCGGGACCAGATCGAAGATAACGTGAAAAAACTTGTTCAAGAATTTCCGAAAGCGTGAACCTAAAAAAAAGGTAACTGTCAATCAACACAAGGAGGTATGAAAGCATGGATAAATACGTATGTACGGTTTGCGGTTATGTTTACGATCCGGCACTGGGTGACCCTGACAACGGCGTGGCAGTCGGAACTAAATTCGATGACATTCCCGATGACTGGGTTTGCCCGGTTTGTGGAGCGGGCAAAGAGGATTTTGAAAAAGAGTAAAGACATATCTGTCATCGGTTGACAATACCCTGATTCGGCAAAACTTTAGAATGCCCTTTTTATCATTGCCTTTCGGTGATGACAAAAAGGGCATTATTTGTTCGGTCGCAGCCGAATCCCATGTAAAACGCTAACCGTCGGATAGAGGAAGTTGACATGAAACCCATCGAAATCGCACCAGGCATCTACGACGTGGGTATCAATGACTGGAATATCAGTGATTTTCACGGATACTCGACACCGTTTGGAACGAGCTACAATGCCTATTTGGTCCTGGATGAGAAGATTGCGCTGATCGATACGGTCAAGAGCGGGTTCGCCGATGAGTTGTTTTTTAACATTTCCAAGGTTGTCGATCCGAAAAAAATCGATCTCGTTATCAGCAACCACACCGAAATGGACCATTCCGGCAGTCTCGAACGCGTCATGCACCGCATCGGCGAGGACAAACCACTCTACTGTTCCAAAATGGGCGAAAAAAATCTGCAGCGGCACTTCCACCGCAAGCTGAACTATCAGCCTGTGGCCGACGGGCAGGAGCTCACTATTGGTCGACGCACGTTTACCTTCTTGGAAACCCGAATGGTGCATTGGCCGGACAGCATGTTCACCTATCTGAAGGAGGACAGGATTCTGTTTTCCAGCGACGGGTTCGGGCAGCATTACGCAGGGCACGAAAAGTTCGATGACCAGATCGGTGATGCCATTATGCCGCATGCTAAAAAATATTTCGCCAACATCCTGATGCTCTACGCCCCCCTGATTCTGAAGCTCATCGATAAGGTGGCCGAAATGGGGCTTGGAATCGACATGATTTGTCCGGACCACGGGGTGATTTGGCGTAAAAACGCGTCGAGGATAATCGATGCCTACGGACGCTGGAGCCGCCAGGAATCTAAGCCCAAGGCGCTTGTCATCTATGATACCATGTGGCACAGCACCGAGAAGATGGCCAATGCCATAGCCTCCGGCATCAGCGCCGAAGGCGTGGATGTCCGGCCCATGTATCTGCGCAAATGGCACCGCAGTGACATCATGACCGAGGTGCTCGATGCGCGGGCCGTGGTGGTCGGCTCACCGACCCTCAACAACGGCCTGTTCCCTACACTGGCCGACTTTTTATCCTACATGAAAGGCTTGAAACCGAAGAACAAGATCGGAGCCGCCTTCGGGTCCTACGGTTGGAGCGGTGAAGCCGTCAAGCTGATCGAAAAGGAACTGACGGAAATCGGTATAGAGCTGGTCGAACCGGGTCTCAAAGTACAGTATGTGCCCGACGGCGAGACATTGGATGCGTGCTATGAGTACGGGCAGAAGATCGGCAAGGCGGTCAATGGTTAATCCGGAAACAAAATGCCTGATACCGAACGCCATCTAACTATGAAAATACCCGTTGTCGAATTGAGCGAATGCATCAAATGTGAGGTCTGCGTCGAAGTCTGTCCGGCCGTTTTCAGGATGAACGATGCGGGTTACATCGACGTGGCGGATTTGTCGTTCTATCCGGAACCCGAAGTTGAAGAGGCGATCAAGAACTGCCCGGCGGATTGTATTCACTGGGCCGAGATGTGATGAAATTATCACTTTTTAAATGGGAATCGATGCCACCTTCAGACCAAAAACTCACCGGCCGCCAGCTTAAAAGGATCGTTTTCGAGCTGTTGCAGCTTTCGGATTTAGGGAGTTGTGTCGAACAGATTTCCCGCTTTCCCTTTCGGCAGGTGGTCAATCCGCTTTTCTCTTTTCTGTACAGCCTCGACGAGCCGATCAAGTGGCGCGCGGTGAGCGTCATGGGAGCGGTGATCGCCCGGTCGGCCGAAGAAAACATGGAATCGGCCCGCATCGTCATGCGGCGGTTCATCTGGAACCTGAACGACGAGTCGGGCGGCATCGGCTGGGGTTCCCCGGAATCCATGGGTGAGGCAATGGCCCTCAACCTGGCCCTTGCCGATCAATATGCCAGTATTTTGCTGTCATACATAAATCCGGATGGAAACTATCTCGAGCATGAGGACTTGCAGCCGGGGGTGCTCTGGGGCGTTGGGCGTCTGGCCCATGCCCGGCCCGGGCATGCGAAGGATGCGCTCCCCTTTCTGCAACCCTATTTGGAATCCGACAGACCGGTTCTACGCGGTATGGCCGCTTGGATCGCCGGCGCGCTGCCATTCGACCGCACCATTTCTTTCCTCAACCCTCTTAAAAACGACACGGCACATTTCAAGCTATATCAGGAAGGCGTCCTGGAAGAGATACGTATTTGCGATCTGGTTGCGAAACTGGTCAAGCGATCGAATTAATAACGTCTCTTTTAGGGATGGAAACTAGCTAGTGCCCATCCACGGTTTCATTGAGGACACTGATTAGTTTCCGATCCAGAAATGAGCAATTTTCTGCAAGTTCAAGGAAATCAAGGAATTGCGCGGAGACGTACTCGTGTACGTCGCACAAGCGATTCCGCCGATTGACGCAGAAATTGCTGAAAAGGGCCATTTATGGACGGAAACTAGCTATTGAACACTGTAAAGCGTGTAGAGTTCACCGCGGGCGCGCTGAAGGTTTGAGACTGCGGCAGCGTGGTCATAGACGGCGGCAACGCTGCGGGTGCGCATGGCGGTCAGGCCTACCTGAGCGGTCAGCAGATCTGTAATGCCGGCAACGCCTTCCCGATAGCGTACCCGAGTGATGCGCAGGGATTCCGATGCGCTTTCGACACTCTTTCGGATCGTTTCCAACCGTTGCCACGACTCGGCGGCCTGAATTCGTGCACGTCGAAGATCCTGTTTTATTTTGTTGCGAACATTTTCCTCATCCTGCTGAGCCGCTCGCCACTCTGCTTCGGCCTTGCGGGCGGCACTCGAATTGCGAAAACCGGTGAAAATGTCCCATTCGGCTTTAAGCCCGACCGTGTAGCTGCCCTCGAAAGTTGCCAGGTCACCGGTGTCCAGATCATAGGAACCGTAAGCGTTGAGAACCGGATAATTTTGGCGCTTTGCCTTGATGTACAAAAGTTCCTTTGCCTGAGACATTTTCTGAATCACCTGAAGCTCCGGCCTGTTGTCGATCGCGTTGAAATCTTGTTCCATGACCGGCGGCGTCGAAACTTTTTTTTCGGGTACCGGCAGGCTCTCGCGGGTGACAAAATCGTACCCGATGGCTGTATTCAAGGCGACAATGGCCAGATCCACGCTGTTGCGGGCCCGAATCAAATCCTCGCGGGCTTGCACCAAGGCGACCTCAAGGTTTAAAACATCGGTTTTTATCACCGTCCCGGCCTTGTATTTATCTCGGGCCACCTGTAGGCTCTCTTCGAAACTGTGAACCGTTTCCTGCTGAACCGTCACATAGTCCAGGGCCTGCAGAATGCTGAAGTACCCGCGGGTGATCTGGTAGATTAACTCGTTGCGGACAGCGGCCAGCTGAAGTTTGACAGCGTCCGCGCCGAGCGCGGCGCTCTCGGACATCATCCGCCGTTGTCCGAAATCGTAAATCCGGTATTTGAGTTCGGCGGACAGGCGCAGGTTGTCGGTGTTGCCAGGATCGTTGGGGTCGAAGCCCGGGGCCATTATGTCCAGGTTACGCTGGTTGAGTTGCATCATGAATGCCTGGGTCGGGTTGTCCGTCACCGCGTAGCCGCCGGCAACCGACAACTGCGGGAAATAAGCGGAGTCGGCTTCCGAGATCACGGCTCGGGCTGCTTCGACCCGGATGGCGGCGGCATTGGCGTCGGGGTTCCGCTGAAGGGCTTCACGGATGCACTCTTCGAGGGTAACGGCTTGCGCATGGCCGTTCAGGAGGATGAGGGAAAAAGCGAGGCAGGCCCAAAGGATGGATGTCGGCCGTACGAAACGGAGACAACTATCAGACGTAAGATCGAGCTTCATTCGCTCCCCTCTGTTCGAAATGAAACAGCGTCATCTGTGTTGAGCAATAGTATCCTTTCCCCGGCTGAATAATATTAAAATGAGAAATGATGTCAACAGCTGTTTGAGGTATCCCCGAACAGGATCAGATTAAAGGTGGAAGCTTTTGATGATTTACCTTGACACGTCCTGACACATTGTGGCACACAAAAGTTAGCTGTTTTATAGCTTGTTTCCGTCCTAAATGGCCCTTCCCGCAATATCGTCGCCGATTTCCTGGACCTTGTGAAAAATAGACCGTTTATGGATTGGAAACCCAGTACCGTCTTCCGGCAGTCCAATAATGGAGGCAAGGGGCCGATTTTGAGCAAACAAAAGGACGGAAAAGAGAGACGCGGCAGCGAGGAAACACTAAGCGCGTCATCCGGCAAGCGCCGGCTGATCGGTGACCGGGGCAGTCATTTTTTGAAGCGGATGGAGGGTGAGACCGGCGCCAATATTGCTGCCTGCTATCAGTGCGAGCGTTGCACCAATGCCTGTCCGGTCAGTTTCTACATGGATGTCAAGCCTCACCAGGTGATCCGCTTCATTCAGCTGGGTTGGCGCGAGGAACTATTGCGGTCCGCCACTATCTGGGTCTGCCTATCCTGCGAAATGTGCACCACCTATTGCCCAAACGAAGTCGCCGTCGCCGAGACCATTCTGCATCTCCGCAGCCTGGCGGCGCAGTCCACCATTGCGCCGCGGGAAAAACAGCTGGCGGTGTTTCACCAGACGTTCCTCGATGAACTCCAGCGTTTCGGCCGGGTCAACGAGGTTTGGCTGATGGCGGCCTTGAACCGCAAACCCGGCATCCTCAAAGAAAAGATGCGCTCGGGCCAACTGAAAACGGAAATCGAGTTGGGGCTGACGCTCTGGCGCAAGGGGAAATTAAAACTGCTGCCGAAACGTTGTGAAGCCATCAAAGAGATCCGGGCTCTATACCGCAAACAACAAGGTGATCGTTCCTGATGAAGCTGGCATTCTACCCGGGCTGTTCACTGGAAGGCATGGCCAATGACTATGCGCGTTCCATCTTGGCGGTGTTCAATCATCTGGACATTACGCTGGTGGAAATTGAGGACTGGTCTTGCTGCGGCGCGACTGCGGCTCACAGCCTGAGTGAAAATATGGCCGTGGTCCTGCCGGCCAGAAACCTCGCGGCCGCCGAAAAAATGGGGCTCGACATTGTGACGCCTTGCGCCAACTGTTTCAATCGGATGTTGTTTTCCAAGGTGATGATCCAAAAAAAGATCTTCGACGTTCCCTGGAAGGTCACCGGCAGCATTCAGGTTCACGACATGACGCGGTTTCTGGCCCGGCCTTACATGGTCGAGCGCATCGAAGACCGCATCCGCAAGCCCTTGAAAGGCCTTAAGGTCGTCTGTTATTACGGCTGCCAGATGGTCCGCCCGCCGCGTCTGACCGGCTTCACCGACTACGAAAATCCGATGACCCTCGACCGGCTCGCGACCGCTGCCGGTGCCGAGGTGTTGGACTGGTCCTATAAAACCACATGTTGCGGTGCCAGCATCGGCATCGGTCGACGGGATATCCAGGAATCCCTTACCGCCCGATTGTTGGAAAAAGCGCGACAAGCCGGCGCCGAGGCCGTCGTGGTTTCCTGCCCGCTGTGTCAGGCCAACCTGGATCTCATACAAAGAGACAAGGCATCCGGGCACCTGCCGGTTTTCTACTTTACGGAACTGTTGCGCCTGGCATTCGCGGCTGGAAACGGATCTGCCGGGTGGTTCCGGATGCATATCGCCGATCCGGTGCCCCTGTTGAGAGCAAAGGATTTACTGCGGTGAATGGTCTAAATGAAAAGGAAGCCGACGCCGGCCGTGCGATCGGACGGGTGATCGTCATCGGTGGCGGAATCGGCGGCATCCAGTGCGCCCTCGACTTGGCCGACACCGGGTTTTACGTCTACCTGCTCGACAAAACCCACACCCTGGGCGGGACCATGGCCCGCTTGGACAAGACCTTTCCCACCAACGACTGTTCGACCTGCATGTTTTCCCCCAAGCTGGTTCAAGCGGCCGGCAATCCCAATATCGAGATCATCCCCTCCAGCCGCCTGCTGAATCTTGCGGGTGAGCCGGGACGATTCACGGCGCGTGTCGAAAAACAGCCGCGCTACATCAGCATAGAAAAGTGCATTGCCTGCGGCCAGTGCGCGGAAAAGTGCCCCAAGAAGGTGCCCGATGAGTTCAACGGGGAGTTGGGGTTCCGCAAGGCGGCGTTTCTGACTTTTCCCCAGGCCGTTCCGTTGAAATACGCCCTGGACGCGGAACATTGCCTCTATTTGACCCGCAAACGCTGCGGCCTGTGTCAGAAAATTTGCCCCACCGGGGCGGTCGAATTCGACCAGCAACCGGAAATGATTGACCTCGAAGCCGGAGCCGTCGTGGTGGCGACCGGTTTCGAACCGGCGCTGACGGTTCGGGATGGAGAATACGGCTATGGTCGCTATCGCAATGTCGTCACATCGCTTCAATATGAACGCATGCTGTCCGCCACCGGACCCTATGCCGGGCATCTGCAGCGTCCATCGGACGGCCGGTTGCCGAAGAAGGTGGCCTGGATCCAGTGTGTGATGTCGCGGGATGCGTCCCGCAACCGGCCGTTCTGCTCATCGGTTTGCTGCATGCACGCCGCCAAACAGGCCGTGCTGACGCGTAGTCACGACCCGGAGGCGCAAACCGTGATCTACTTCATGGACATCCGGGCTCACGGCAAGGGGTTCGATGATTACATCGAACGCGCACGTCACGACCACGGCGTGCGGTACCAACGCTCCATGATCTCGCAGGTCTATCTGAATCCGGAAAACGAGAACCTTATCATCGAGACTTTCGATCATCACAGCAACCGCAAGGTGGAACAAGAATATGATCTGGTGGTGCTCTCAAGCGGCTTCAAACCCTCGAGCGGATCGAGCGCTCTGGTCAAGCGGCTGGGATTGACGACCAATCCTTTCGGCTTTCTGGCCGCCGATTTCGACGAGCCGGTGTCGACTTCGCGGTCTGGCATTTTCGTCTGCGGCGGCGTCGAAGCGCCGAAGGACATCCCGGAGACCGTCATCCAGGCCGGTGCCGCTGCGGCGGAAGCGGCGGTGGTCATTCAAACCGGGCGCTATTCGGCCACTTTTTCCACCGAGGCCATACCGGAGAGGGCCACCGAAGGCCCACCTAGAATCGGCGTCTTCGTCTGCCACTGCGGGTCGAATATCGCCGGTGTGGTCGACATCCCGCAGCTGATGCAGCGGATCGAGCGACTGCCGAATGTGGCGTTGGCCACCGACTTCATGTTCACCTGTTCGGCCGAAACCCAGCCAAAGCTGATCGAGCTGATGCAAAAACACGAACTGAATCGCGTCGTGGTGGCTGCCTGCTCTCCGAAGACCCACGAACCTCTCTTCCAGGACACGCTCAGAAAGGCGGGCTTAAACCCGTATCTCTTTGAAATGGCCAATATCCGCAACCAGTGCTCGTGGATCCACAGTCAGCAGCCACAGCAAGCCACCGAGAAGTCTTTCCAACTGATCCGGGCGGGTGTTTCGCGAGCCCTGTGGCTGGAGCCGCTGACCGATCAGACCTATCGCGTGGATCCCCGAGCGCTGGTCATCGGCGGAGGATTGGCCGGTATGAGTGCCGCGCTGACCCTGGCGGACCAGGGATTTTCGGTCTGCCTGGTGGAAAAAGACACTCGTCTGGGAGGATTTGCCCGGCATCTCACCGAAACCTTGGAGGGGGATTCGCCTCAAAAACTTGTTCGCATCCTTGGAGGCAGGGTCATGCGGCATCCCTTGATATCGGTTTATCTGGAGAGTTGCTTAACCGCCCACCAGGGTCATCAGGGAAATTTTCGCGGGACTGTCGCAACAAAAGACGGCGGCAATCATGACATCACTTACGGGGCCGTCATCGTGGCCACCGGCGGCCGGGCTTACGAACCGCAGGAATATCTTTACGCCGAGGACCGGCGCGTGCTCACTCAGGTCGAATTGTCCCGCCGGCTCAAGGAAGACCCGAAGTGGGCTCGAGGTCTCAAGCGGGTGGTCATGATTCAGTGCGTTGGTTCCCGCAACGAGGAATTCAGTTTCTGCAGCCGCGTCTGCTGCAGCGCTGCGGTCAAAAACAGCATTGCCATCAAAAAGGTAAACCCTGACGCTCAGATCGTGATCCTTTATCGCGACCTGCGAACTTTTGGATTCAAGGAACTCTATTATTTAAAAGCCCGTCAGATGGGCGTGATGTTCTTCCGCTTCATTCCCGGGGATCAGCCACGGGTATACAACGATAGCGCCGAAAAGCTGATCGTGGACTTTAGCGACCGCAGTTCGCACCAGGATTTTCGGGTGGAACCTGACCTGCTGGTGCTCAGTTCCGGCATGCGTCCTCACGCCGGTGCCGACCAGATCGCGGCGGTCTTGAAGCTGCCGCGCGCCCAAGAGGGTTTTTTTCTGGAAGCTCATGTCAAGCTGCAACCCCTGGAATTTGCCTCGCCCGGTATCTTCCTGGCCGGTCTCGCCCACAGCCCCAGGTTCATTCCCGAGGCCCTTGCCATGGCCAAAGGCGCGGCCCAGCAGGCCGCCAAGATTCTCTGCAAAGAGATAATGAGCACGCCGGCAACCGTGGCCGTCGTCGATCCCGACCTGTGCGCCGCCTGCCTGGCCTGCGTGCGATCTTGCCCCTTTGCAGCTCCTTTCATAAACTCCGAGGGAGTGTCTGAAATTCCCCCCGCCAAATGCCGCGGCTGTGGCATTTGCATCGTCGAGTGCCCGGCCCGGGCCATCACCCTCAAGCACAGCACCGATGAGCAGATCGAAGCCAAGATCGACGCCTTGCTCGAGTGATGAGGGACCTCCTCCCTTGAAACGTGTCGAAGCGGTATTAACTATTGTCCATTCATAAATTGGCTTTATTCTGCTGGACTGCCGGTCGTAGCGGGTTTCCGGCTGCGGCATACGTAAAGTACGCCTCGCCGCAAACCCTTGTGCGGCCTTGCCCAACGAAAAAAATTTTCATTCCAATTCGGTGATTGGGAGTCAGGCGATGAATCGGGTTTACGGTATGCAAAAGGGGTTGGACGATATGGTTCAGGAGACGCAAATGGTCTCACAGAGATCAAACGACCGGAGGGTCGGATTATACAAAACGGCTATCTTGCTGTCCCAAATCACCGTCTTTTATAATCTGCTGGAAGGGCTCGTGTCCGTTTTAAGATGCGCGTCGGAAGGCAGCTTCAGTCGGATGCCATCATCGCCGATGCCAACTGCACCAAGACTTGTTTGTATCTGTCTTTCGTGCTGTTGTTGGCGAGCGCCGGCTATGCTGCCACCGGAATCGGCGGCCTCGATTCTCTCGGTGCCGTCGCTATTTCTGTTTTTGCCTTCAGGGAAGGAAGGGAAGCGTTTGAAAAGGCCCGTGGCAAAAACTGTTCGTGTAACGACTGAGTAAAATCGGTTATCCATGGTCAACACACACAATCACGGGCCGGCGAATTACAATCGGGCATTTGCGATCGGGATCGTTCTGAACTTTGGTTTTGTCATTGCAGAAGCCATTTTTGGCCTTACAGCCGACTCGCTTGCCCTTCTCGCAGATGCCGGCCATAATCTGAGCGATGTCGCCGGTCTCTTGCTCGCCTGGGGGGCAAGCGTATTAAGCCGTCTTCGGCCGACCACCAAGCGGACCTATGGCTACAGGAGTACAACGATAATCGCGGCGCTTGTAAATGCCGTCATCCTTCTGGTTGCGGTCGGCGGCATCGCTTGGGAATCGGTTCTGCGCTTCAAAAGCCCCGCACCTGCGGCCGGCGAGACAATTATTATCGTGGCCGCTATCGGCGTGGCCATCAACACGGTCACCGCGCTGCTGTTTTTTGCAGGCCGGAAAAAGGACCTGAACATACGCGGGGCTTTTCTGCACATGGCCTCAGACGCCGGTGTGTCCGTCGGTGTGGTTCTGGCCGGCATCGGTATCATGACCACCGGGTGGTTGTGGATAGATCCGCTGGTCAGCCTCGTCATCGTGGCCATCATTTTGGTGAGCACCTGGGGGTTGCTCAAAGAATCGACGAACTTGGCGCTGCAAGCCGTTCCGGCCGGAATCGACACCGAGATGGTTAGCGACTATTTGTCCCGTCTTCCAGGTGTCACGGCTGTTCACGACCTGCACATATGGGCGATCAGCACAACCGAAACCGCCCTGACAGCCCATCTCGTCAAGCCCGATCCGATCGATGACGACGTCTTGATCACACAGGTGCGCCGTGACCTCTTTGAAAACTTCGGCATCGACCATATGACATTGCAGTGGGAAAGAAGTGATTCGTTCGTGCAATGCGGGGCTGCCTGTGATCCCAAAAAAATATAGTGGTTGACTTTTTTTACCCGGGCCATTTCTCGATCGGAATTTTGATTTTTTAATGTTACCCACATCAGATCGACATAGCGTTCTGGTCATCGAAGATGATCCTAATACGGCCGCTCTTGTAGCACTTTACCTCGAGCGTGAAAGTTTCAGGGTGTTGACGGCCGGTGACGGTAAAACCGGCCTTGCTTTAGCCGAGCAGTACCGGCCGGATATGGTCATCCTGGACCTGATGCTGCCGAAAATGGACGGCTGGGAGATCTGTCGGCGTCTGCGGCGGTTTTCCGACGTGCCGGTCATCATGCTGACCGCTCGGGGCGAAGAGATCGACCGGGTAACCGGACTGACGCTGGGGGCAGACGACTATGTGGTGAAACCCTTCAGCCCCCGTGAACTGGTTGCCCGTGTCAAAGCCGTGCTGCGACGAGTGTCCAAACCGGCAACCGAAAGGAAGAAGATACTCTCGCACGCCGATGTGCAGCTGGATCTTGAAAAGCGCCGGCTCAGGGTCAAAGGGCGGTCGGTTGCGCTCACACCGCACGAGTATGCCTTGCTCGAGGCCCTCATGTCCGCCCCCGGTCGGAATTATACCCGCGACGAACTGTTGAACAGGCTGTATCCTCTGGGCGAAGCCGTGGTGATTGATCGCGTGGTGGATGTTCACATCGGAAAGCTGCGGCAAAAAATCGAACCGGAACCGGCCCATCCCCGATATATTCTGACGGTGCGCGGCGTCGGCTACCGGTTTGTCGACCGGCAACTGCATGAAGGAGAGAGCCCGACGTGAAACGGCACCTGATCCTCAAACTGCTGGCCGTCAACCTGGCGGTAATCGCTTTCGTCATAATCGTCGTGTGGCTTTCGATCGACACCCTGGCCGCAGGCTATTTCGTCACCCTGATGGAGAAGTACCACATTTCTCCCGGACCCGCGCACGCCATGTTCGTCGGCGCGGTGCACCGCTATCTGCTCTGGGCCTGCCTGGCGGCCGTGATTCTGGCCGTGGTGCTCAGCTTCGTAATGATGCGCAGAATACTCGCGCCCTTGACCCGGATGACCGTCGTGACCAGCGAAGTTGCGGCGGGCAACTTCGCCGAGCGGGTACCGGTCGCCACCCAGGACGAGGTAGGTCAGCTCGCTCAGGCCTTCAACCGGATGGCGTCAAGCCTTGAGAAGATCGAAAATCTGCGCCGCACCTTGATGATCGACGTGGCTCATGAGCTTCGAACTCCCTTGACCAACATCCGGGGATACCTTGAGGCCCTCACTGACGGCGTGCTGCCGCCGTCGGCTTCGACTTTTGCGCTGCTGCAGGATGAAACCATGCGCCTGGTCCAGCTCGTCGAGGACGTCCTCCAGCTTGCCAGGGCCGATGCAGCGCGCGGCAGCCTGAACCTGGAACCGATCGACCTGAGTGAGGCGATCGATACGGCCATTGAAACATTTTTGCCCAGGTTTAACCGGAAATCGGTCGTCGTGAAACGCCACGTCCCGAATGGTCCTGTGAGGGTGTCGGCCGACCGGGCTCGGATCGCCCGAATTCTGCGCAATTTAACCGATAACGCCGCCAGGTATACCCCGCAAAACGGGACGGTGGACATCCGAATCGACGTCGATGCCGAGCAGGTGCGGGTCGGCTTCAGCAACGACGGCAATGAGCTCATCGCCGCTGACCTGCCTTACCTTTTCGAGCGGTTTTTCCGTGGGGAAAAGTCGCGGTCAAGGCAGCACGGCGGCGCCGGCATCGGACTGGCCATCGTCAAGGAATTGGTCGAAGCTCACGGCGGCACGGTCGGTGCCGAAGTGACCGACGGCAGAGTTCGGGTCTGGTTTGCACTTCCCCTCGTTCCGCCTCAGCAGGAGAATCGACCTTGATGATTTTAACCTCGGAAGGGCTCAGACTCGACTTTGATTTTCATTCACGATGTGGCGAAACGGATTCAGAAATTCGGTAACCGTTCACAGGGTTGCAAAGTTCGATGCGCTTCAAACCAACTAATTGTAAGCGTTTACAGGGTGTCGCAGATGCAAGGCGTCGGGCGCGCAGACGTACTTTTGTACTTCAAGTGCCCGACAACAAAGCAGATGCGGTGCCCTGTGAACGCTTACGAAATTCGAGTTCAAAGCCAGGCCCATCTGAAATCTTTACCCAATCTTTACACTATCTTTACGCCACCTTTAAAAAGATGTCTTATTATTTAAATACAAAGAGCCTGATTTGTGGTGCTGGTCACCGGTTATGATTTCAGGCAATCAGGGAAAACGTATGAACAGAATATCTGGAGGTGTTGCATGAAGAGATTATATATCACGCTTTTTGCCTTGGGGATGGTTCTTTTCGGCTATTATCAGATCAAAAGCCCCGGTGCAAAAATGAATTCACAAATGGACACCAAACCCGGTCCGACGCAGAGCGCTGTTTTTGCCGGCGGTTGCTTCTGGTGCACCGAATCCGATTTCGAAAAAGTCGACGGCGTCATCGAGGCCATTTCGGGGTATACCGGCGGCGAGATGGCCAATCCCACCTACGAGCAGGTTTCAGCCGGCGGCACCGGGCACGTGGAGGCCGTGAAGGTGATTTACGACCCGGCCAAGATCACCTACAAACAGTTGCTCGACGTGTTCTGGCGGCACGTGGACCCCACGGATGGCGGCGGTCAGTTTGTGGACCGGGGCTCGCAGTACCGCAGCGTCATCTTCTATGCCGACGACAATGAGCGTGCAATGGCCGAGGCCTCCAAGAAGAAGCTGGCGGCTTCGGGGCGGTTCGACAAACCACTCGTCACCGAAATCCTCCCGCTGGGTGCATTTTACCCGGCCGAGGACTATCACCAGGATTACTACAAGAAGAATCCGATCCGCTACGGTTGGTACCGCTCCGGCTCGGGTCGCGACCAGTTCCTGGAGAAGGTGTGGGGAGATGCGACCTCGATGGTGAATCCGAAAGGGAAGGGACATAATACGAAAGCGACGAAAGAGGCTGGAATGACGGGAGGCCCGATGACAAACAACAAAAGCATTTCGCCCTTAGTGGTGAAAACCGGTATGGAACCGGGTCGAATGACGGCGGCCAAGACCGATAGCGCTTACAAGATTCCAAGCGATGAGGAGCTGCGCCGCCGGTTGAGTTCATTGCAGTATAAGGTCACCCGGCAGGACGCCACCGAACCGCCGTTCAACAACGAATACTGGAACAATCACGAAGCCGGTATTTACGTCGACATCGTCTCGGGGGAGCCGCTATTCAGCTCGACGGACAAGTTTGAGTCCGGGACGGGTTGGCCGAGCTTCACCCGACCGCTGGAACCGGAGAACGTGGTCGAAAATACCGATCACAGCTTTTTCATGGTGCGGACCGAGGTGCGCAGCAAGCATGCCGATTCACACCTGGGTCACCTCTTCAACGACGGACCCGAACCCACCGGCCTGCGGTACTGCATCAATTCGGCGTCCCTGCAGTTCATCTCCGCTGCGGACCTGGAAAAAGAGGGCTACGGGAAATACCGCAAACTTTTCGAGTAAGCGACTATTGAGCGATGCCGTGAGAGAAGGCGCTTAAACACATCGGTATCTCGAGTGCTCTCTATGGGGAGGATTTTCCATGAAAGCCCGTCTTTCAATTTTCCTGGCAATGATGATCGTCGGTACTTTTTTGTTCTCGACTGTAAGCGCAAGCGCGTCGGGACTTGCCGAAGCCGTTTTTTATGTGAAGTGATACGATGTCGGCAAATCAGCCCTGGAAGGGCTGCCGGGTGTAATAGAGGTCACCAATGGTTTTCGGAAGTTCCGGGAAACAAACACGGTGATTTTCGATCCGCGCATACTGACGATGGACGAGATGGTTTCAGCGTTGAAGGCGGCCGGCACCTATGTCGGAACGGCGGAAAAATAATTGATATCGATTATTTTTTACCTGCATGGAAGACAAAACGTTAAGCACCAGAATAAACAGTAAAGTAAGTTCACTTTTTCTCGGAGGTATTGCCAATATTATTGATAATCTGTTTTATCACTTTTTTATGGACCATGCTTGTGGTTTGTATCTCACTGTAGCGTCTGCTGTTGTTAATGGCAACAGCCACCAATCGGGCGGTCAGGTCCAACAATTCAAGGTCGTCGGTTGTGAAGTCCCCGCTTTTCTTGTTTAATGATTGAAGTGTGCCTGAACAATGTTCCTTGTAGTCAATCAAGGGGGTACAGATCAGATTACGGGTTCGAAAACCTGTCATATCATCCACCCCACTAAAAAAACGGCTGTCATTATCGGTATCATTAACTATTGCAGGCATACGGTGTTCAAACACCCATCCAGACACACCGGATGATTTTGGAATGCGGATTTCCTTCTTTTCAAGATCCTGGGATGAAAAAGAGGTGAGTTGTTGTTTCAATGGGTCGAATAAGAAAATCGATGACCTTTCGGAATCCATAAAGTGGTTGAGTTTGTACATGGAAACTGCAAGTACCGCATCTATGTCGCTCTCCAAGTCGAAAAGCTGTGACAGTTCCTTTGCCAGACGATAATGTCGGATCATGCTTTTTTCCATTTTCCCCTCCTCGCCAAATCCGTCTTAAATACGAGCATGGGTTCATGCCTATACAGCAATTTCAATTTAACTATTCCAATTGAAGTTTATCAATACAGTATCGAACAGTTTTGTCAATTGCTATGATGTGGCATTGAGTGGGGATAGGGTCTGATTGGTAGACACCACCTTTAGCATCTGACACCAACTTTCTTTTTTCGACGCAAAAATTTAGCAGGTGCTGCGGATGTCCCCTTCGAACGATATGTTACGCGAAAATTACTTGACAAACTACCACATTGTGGTAATTTAACCATAGGCGGATTGATTCATATTGCATTGATTTTGATCTGACGCTACGTTTTCAATTCTGCAGCTTATCCAAGTATACTGAATATATTGCTCTCGCCACCGAATTCCCAATCCACCTCATAGTTCGATTTCTTTTACATTTCCACGTGAGTAAAAAACTCAAAACTACAGCTATAGCATTTAGCTGCAGTCAATAAACCGGATTGGGTTAGTATCCATGACTGGTTGACCGACTCTTTTTGGATAGGCCAGAAAGAGTATATTAAACATAGACTTCAAATGGATGGGAGAACTTACAATGGCTCTTTATTTCGCCGTGCATACTCTTAAAAAAAGTCCTGATGAAATCAACAACGTCTGGCCCGAACTGGCCCCTAAGATGGCACGGGCAATGGCGGCGGGTGATACTCCCGCCAAATGCATTAAAACATGGAATCCCTTACCACACGGGCGGACAGACTACATGTTCTGTCTGTGGGAAGCCGAAAAACCTAAAGATATCGAGACTACGCTGGGGAAGTGGCTTGACTATTTGACTATCGATAGTATGAAGGTTGATGAGGTCGACTGGGCCGAATATGTTAAAACGCTTTAACGGGCAGTTGCGGAAAGTTCGATTTACTCAACACCAAAGAAAAGATCGAGCTTTCACGCGACCTTCAGGTCGTCACCGCCGTCATGGACGCCGCCGGCATACGTCTGTTTAACACTTTTGCCATGCTCGAACATCCGGAAACATTTCAGGTCCTGTTTGATATAATCAACGGTTTTTATGGGCTGAATTTGACGGCCATGGATTTAACAGAAGTGGGCAGGTCTAATCTCAAAAATGTTAGAGACTTTAACACACGAGCTGGCTTCACGGCTCCGCACGACCGGCTGCCGGATTTCTTCTTGAAAAAAAACCGTCCCCTCACAACACGACGTTCACGGTAAAGAATAAATTATGATATCGAATGTTTGATTGGCAGCTCAACCGATGACACGTCCGTCTCACAGGTGGAAGATCATTTAACTCTTCCTTTTGGTGCAGACTATGAAGTGCCCAAAATGCCAATTTGACAATCCTGAAGCCGCTAAATTTTGCATAGAATGTGGCGGCCATATCGAGTTTCTTTGTCCGCAATGCAGGGCCATCACCCCGGGTACTGGGAAATTCTGCATGCAATGTGGGCAAAACCTGACCCCGTCCTCTATTACAATTCCCACCGACCCTTCTCTTGAGGAAAAGTTAGACAGATTTCAACGCTATCTTCCTGAAGGCCTCACTGAGAAAATTTTATCTCACAGGGAAAAAATTGAAGGTGAGCTCAAACACGTCACTGTGATGTTTTGCGACATGGAGGGATTTACACAATTTACCGAGAAACTCGGACCTGAGAGAGCCTACGGTTTCATGGACAAGGTTTACGAACTCCTTATCCACAAGGTGCACAGCTATCAAGGCACAGTCAACGAGATGACCGGTGATGGCATAATGGCTCTTTTTGGAGCACCCATAGCATTGGAGGATGCCCCCCAGCGAGCGATAAGGACGGCAATAGCGATTCATAGGGATATAGCTAAGTTCAGCGATGAGAAACGAAAAGAACATGAAGAATTACCAGCCCTGAAAATGAGAGTAGGTATAAACAGCGGACTTGTAGTTGTGGGTTCGCTGGGGAACACCCTCAGGGTGGAGTTTAAGGCAGTGGGGGATACGGTTAATTTAGCATCCAGAATGGAAGGGCTGGCAGAACCGGGCGCCACCTATGTGACGGAAGATACTTTCAAACTTACTGAGGGAATCTTCCGGTTTGAAGCCATGGGAGAGAAAGAGGTCAAGGGCAAGAAAGCGCCTGTTAGCGTTTACAGGGTCATCGCGCCCAGCACCAGAAGAACAAGGTTCGATGTCAGTGCCGAACGGGGATTGACCCCTTTTGTGGGAAGAGAGCGGGAACTCGAGCTTTTACTGGATGGTTTTGAGCGCTGCAAGTCAGGCCGCGGTCAGGCATTTTCCATCGTGTCCGAAGCCGGATTGGGTAAATCGAGGCTCTTATTCGAGTTCAGAAAGGCCGTGACCGGCGAAGACATGATGTTCCTGGAAGGAAGGTGCCTCTCTTACAGCAAAGGCATGTCCTATCATCCGGTGATAGACATCCTGAAGGCAAGCTTCGATATTAATGAGGCCGACGGAGATTCAGAGATCAAGAAAAAGGTGAAAAAAGGGCTGAAAATATTGAGAGTGGATAAAGCGTCGACACTCCCGTATCTTCTTGATCTGCTCTCGATGAAAGAGAGCGGGATCGACAAGATCCCCCTGAGCCCTGAGGCGAGAAAAGATCGAATTATGAGGGCAATTAAGCAGGTTACGCTTAAAGGATCAGAGATACGGCCCCTGGTTCTATCCTTTGAGGACCTCCACTGGGTGGACAAAAGTTCAGAGGAAGTATTGAAACATTTTTTAGGAAGTATATCGGGGGCAAGGGTGTTAATGATATTCACGTACCGGCCGGATTATATTCTCACGTGGGGTGCAAAGTCGTACCACAGCCAACTGAACTTGAACCGGCTCTCCAACCGGGAATGCATAGCTATGGCGTCATACCTTCTGGGCACGGAGGATATCGACAAAAATCTTGAAAAATTGATCTTGGAGAAGACAGAAGGGGTTCCATTTTTCCTCGAGGAGTTTATAATGTCTCTTAAAGATCTAAAAATTATAGAGATAAAGGACAACAGATATCGTGTAACAAAAGAAATCAAGGAGACAACCATTCCTGCCACGGTTCAAGATGTCATTATGGCCCGGATTGACTCTTTGCCGGAAGGAGCCAAAGACCTTCTTCAGACTGTGTCAGCGGTGGGGCGGGAGTTCAGTTACGATCTGACCAAAAAGTTGACGAGTCTCACGGAAAAAGAATTACTGCCGCGCCTATCGGTTTTAAAGGACTCGGAGCTTATCTACGAGAGAGGTATCTATCCCCAATCGACCTATATCTTCAAGCATGCGCTGACTCAAGAGGTTACTTATAAGTCCTTGCTGAAAAGCACTCGCCAGAAATACCATCGAAAGATTGCACAGGCGCTGGAGAAAAACTTTTCCAATACAATGGAGATGCAGCCGGAACTGCTTGCCCATCATTATACAGAAGCTGGCCTTAATGAGCAGGCTATTGATTATTGGCAACAAGCAGGCAACCGTGCCACTCAACGTTCGGCTCATTCGGAAGCAATCAGTCACTTGAACACAGCATTGGAGTTACTTGGGACCCTGCCGGGTACCCAAGAGCGTACGCAGCGAGAACTAACGCTGCAAGTTGCCTTGGGCTTGCCGATGACAGCCGCTAAGGGCTATGGGGCTCCAGAAGTGGAACGCACCTACACCCGTGCTTGGGACCTATGTCAGTTGGTAGGGGCGCAGCCATATCCGGTGCTGTTTGGTTTGTGGCGGTTTTATCTTCTGCGGGCGGAGTACAAAACGGCGCGTGACATAGGGGAATTGCTCTGCACCAAGGCCCATTGCTCAGAAGACATCACCTTCCTTGTAGGCGCCCATCGAGCGATAGGGGCGACTTTGTTTTATCTCGGCGAAATGAGCGCGGCCCGAAAACATTTAGAACAGGGGGTGAGCCTCTACGATCCTCAGCAGCACTCATCTTACCTCCTTTTCGGGGTGGTTGACCCCGGTGTGGCATGTCTCTCCTATGCGGCCTGGGCCATGTGGTGGCTCGGCTATCCAGACCAAGCCTTGGATAAAAGCCATGAAGCGCTCTCCCTTGCCCAGAAACTGTCTCATCCCTTCAGCCAGGCCTTTGCCCTAAGTTTTGCTGCCTGGCTTCATCAGTTTCGTCGGCAGTGGCAAACTGTCCGACAACGGGCAGAGGCCACCTTTGCGATATCCATCGACCAGGCGTTCCCGTTCTGGCTGGGGTGGGGAATGATAATGCGGGGATGGGCCTTGGTTGAAAATGGCCAGGGCGAAGAAGGGATCGCACAAATGCGCCGGGGCTTGGTCGATTGGCAAACTACAGGGTCAGAGTTAGGTTTACCGTATTTTCTTTCATTGCTGGCCGAGGCACATCTGAAAATTGGACAGACCGATGAAGGATTGTCAGTAATTGAAGAGGCATTAGCTGCGGCTAACGACAGTGATGAACGCTGGTACGAAGCGGAGCTTTATCGGCTTAAGGGAGAGTTGTTGAGGCTAGAGGCAAAACCTGAAGCTGAGGCGACGGAATTATATCGACAAGCTATTGAAAAAGCCCGCATCCAAGGAGCAAAGTCTCTTGAACTGCGGGCGGTGATGAGCCTCAGTCGCTTATTGCAGGATCAGGGCAAGCAAAAAGAAGCCCGCCAGATGCTTCAGGATATTTACGGCTGGTTCACTGAAGGATTCGACACCACGGATCTCAAAGAGGCTAAAATCTTGCTGGGGGAACTCAGTTCATTAAGTGAAGAACAGTGCGAAAAACGACCCTTAACTGAGCTAAAAAAATCAAACAACGGAATGGTTATTCCATTATTGGGCAAACCTGAGGTATAGCTGCTACTATGCACAGCTTTTATTAGCTCTGGGAGCATGAAGGCCAACCCAAAAATCTTGTGGTTGGCCTTTTTCATTCATTTTTGTGATAAGGAAACCAAATGTATTAATGAACAACCCATTTAAGTTTCATCGGCCAGCACCCGGCCCTCGACCGGAGGACGATACTTGAATTCCATCCGGTTCCGGGAGCCAGTTTTCTTTCTCTTCGATCATCTTCCAGACCGTTCCGTAGCGCTTGCTGCGGACCTTTTCCCTTACGCGAGGCAGGTCCATCTTTTCCCGCAATTCTTTGAACCGGTAGGCCGAGCGTTCGCTGTGATCCAGCAATTTTTCACCGACGAGCATGATGCAGCAGTTCGGCAAAGACCCACAATTTTTTTAATTTCTGAGAGATCAGGTGGGCAATCGGTTCGGATTTTTCGAGGATCACGAAACCGATGGCCATCACTCCCAGCAGACTCGCAATTGGGACCCACCTTTCGGTGACACTTTCCAGCCAGGTCAGAAATATGGCGGCTCCCAGGCCTAGAAGTATAATTAATGCGATGCTGAAAGCTATGTCGGCATCACCTCCACTCACGAAAACGATTTCAACCCCGATGCAAAACTAAAAAGCCGGTCGTTGTCGGCCGCGCTCGGCAATCTCCGATGGTGCGGCTTGGTTAAACTGCGTGTGGCCTTGTTCGTCACTCTTTGGGAGACGGCGTTTTCTCCTGTTCCGCGGCGCTGGCAATCTGCAGCATGTCGGCGAGTTTGCCGATTGCCCACAGGATTTTGTCGACTTCAAGGGGATCCATCATGCGGATTTGTTCGATGAAATGATCCTGCAGGGCTTTGGGGGCCTGCTTGATAAAACGTTTGCCCTCGTCGGTGACCTCCACGTGAATCTGCCGTCGGTCCCGGCTTTGCCTGACGCGCCGCACCAGGTTGCGCTTCTCGAGACGGTCGATGATTCCGGTTACGGTCGAGTTGTTGAGGTGCAGCGAACGGGTAAGTTTCCCTAAGGAGATCGATTCGTTGTCGCAGATTTCACGGAGGCAGACCAGCTGCGGTACCGTGATGTTGTAGTTGTCCTGGATGAATTTGGAGTGAACGGAGAGTTCACGGGCGATGTGCCTTAGGCCACTGACGATTTTCGGGATGGGATCCACCTTATTCGTCCTCTATTGCAAACATGGTTGCCGGAAGGGTTGGACGAACGGCCGGTTTCTTGGTTTGCAACCACCGGCCCGCTGTGTCTCAAGCAACTTAATTCGTTTCCGTCCCAAAATGGCCCATTTCCGCAATTCACCGCCTGCTTCGGGACAGGTCGGCGTCAATCACGCCTACGGCGTGACAGGTATTGGAATCGCTTGTACGGCGTATAAGAATACGCCTCCGTGCAATGCCGCCGATTTCCTTGAACTTGTTGAAAATTGAGCATTTATGAATCGGAAACTTACCAGTGCTTTAAATGAAACCGCGGATGGGCACGAGTTCCAACTCACTGGGTGATGACATAACTTCATTTAAAGTTCAATCGCTTAAATTATTTTAAGGCCTCGGCTAAGAAATAAAAACACAAAATTTCGGCTGATTCTGGTTCGTCTACAAGGTACACGCGCCGGCGCCTATCAGGTATCGGGATATGTGCCGGTGGATGTAAGGTGAAAGACGGCTCAAAAGACAAGCTGGACGGGGAATTATTTCTCGCTGCGGCCCCCATAACCGGCGGACGCCTCAATGTCAGGAATCGGCCACACCTGAACTTGACAAATAAAGCCGGATCATATATTTTGCATACGAAATATTTCAGCTGAAAATTATTATTTTGTCCGTATATTTTAAAAAGAGAAGGATTATGAGTATGCCCGACACCCGGAAATTTGGAAAAGAAGAGTTTCGCCTTTACAACCGCAAGAATTTTCGGTCAATCGGCCAACTGGCGTCAATGCCGCGAGGAATTACAAGAGGCATCGACATGGCGGCGGCTGTTTTTCCCTTTCGTGTCAACAACTACGTTGTGGATGAGTTGATCGACTGGCAAAAGATCCCGGATGATCCGATATTCCGGCTCACCTTTCCGCAACTCGGTATGCTGGAGGAAACGGACCGGGAAGTTATCGAACGGTTGTTCGCTATCAATGCCCCACAGTCTCACATCAGACGGGCCTCCGAGCGCATCCAGGTGAGGCTCAATCCTCATCCGGCCGGACAGTTGCAACTGAATGTGCCGGTCGAAGACGGTAAAGTGTACTACGGGATGCAGCACAAGTACCGGGAAACCGTGCTTTATTTCCCTAGCCAAGGCCAGAATTGTCATGCCTATTGCTCCTACTGTTTCCGCTGGGCTCAGTTTGCCGGCATCGATGGACTGAAGTTCATGAACAAGCGGCCGCAAGACCTGGCCGAATACCTCGACCACCACCCGGAAGTGACGGACGTCCTTTACACCGGTGGGGACCCGCTCACCATGAGCACCCGGCTGATCCGGCGCTACGTCGCGCCGCTGCTCGATCGAAAACGCGAGGGACTGTCCACCATCCGCTTCGGATCCAAGGCGCTGGCGTACTGGCCCTACCGATTCCTCACCGACCGTGATGCGGACGACCTGTTGAGGCTCTTTGAGCAGATTGTCGCCGGAGGGCTGCACCTGGCCGTTATGGCCCATTTCAGTCACCCGCGCGAATTGGAAACACCGGCGGTTCAGGCGGCCATCAAGCGCATCCTCGCGACCGGGGCCCAGATCCGGTGCCAGGCGCCTCTGGTTCGGCATGTCAACGACAAGCCGGAGATCTGGAGCGACATGTGGCGAAAACAGGTCACTCTTGGCGCTGTGCCGTATTACATGTTCGTTCTGCGCGACACCGGCCCGCAGCATTATTTCGAGGTGCCGCTGGTCGACGCATTTCGCATATTTTCAAAAGCCTACCGGAGGGTGTCCGGTCTCTGCCGGACGGTGCGGGGTCCCTCCATGTCGGCGACGCCTGGAAAAGTGTTGATTGACGGTATTACAGATATCGGCGGGGAGCGGGTTTTTGCCCTCAAGTTCATTCAAGGGCGAGAGTCCGAATGGGTCAACCGCATTTTCTTTGCCCGCTATGACGAGACCGCCGCCTGGTTGGATGACCTGCGACCGGCGTTCGGTGAAAAGCAGTTCTTTTTCAAGCCCGGCTTAAGGCTCTTGAAGTCTGAAAATAGCGAGCGGTTTGCTCACCGACAGAGGGAGGGCACCGAAGAATCCGCCTTGGAGTGCGCCTGATGGCCCTCTAAGGTGCACTAGTACTTGAGTATGAAAATTAAAACATAGGTTGAGCGGTTTAGGGTTCAACGTTCTGGGTTGAAAAGCCCTTCATCGGCATAGCGTGCGGTCTAAGACCCCGTTAGCGACTTAGACAGTCAGCCGCTATTCGCAACCGTTCATCCGGGCTCCGGAGCGTCATTTTTATGCACCGTGGTTGCCCGCAAGGCCATGAGTGTTTAAAACGAAGATAGAATTTTCATGTACCGTGGCGACACCAGGGGCCATGAGCGTTTAGTCGATAAAATCGATTGTATCCTTTAACTGACAAAACTGACTTAACCGACTCAACTGGCTCAACTGGCTCAACTGGCTCAACCGGCCAAACGGGCTCAACCGACTCAACTGGCACAACCGATCTCACACGAAAATAAAATATTCATTCACCGTGGCGACCCGAAAGGCCGTGAGTGTTTAGTATCCACAGCCATTTCACTCGCAGTCGATTCTTGAAATTCCCACCCACCGCCGAGGGCCTTGTAGAGTCGCACCAGATTTGAGGTGACTGTCCCTTCGCTGCGGGCCAGTTCATCCTCAAGGGTGAGCAGGGAACGCTGAGCAACCAAGACGTTGTTGAAATCGACCAAACCCGCTGCATACTGGTCCTGTGCCAACAAGACCGCACGCTGGGCGGCGGCAGTGGCCGCTTTCAACGATTCCCGCCGGAGCTGTTCCTGGGCGTAAGCCACCAAGGCGTTTTCCACTTCTTCCAATGCCAGGAGGATATTGGATCCATATTCATTCAAAGCCTGTTCCCGCAGAGCGGACTGGAATTCGATGCGCTGGCGGGCGGCCCCTGCGTCGAACACGTTCCAGAGTACACTCGCACCGAAGAGCCACGTTCGGCTGGCTGAATTTAACAGGTCACCGGCTGAAAGGGATTCGAGTCCGATGGTACCCGTCAGAAAGAACTTGGGATAAAGATCGGCCGTGGCCACACCGATTCGAGCGGTCTGCCCCGCCAGCAGTCGCTCGAATCGGCGTACGTCAGGCCGATGCAACAGGGTATCCGCGGGCACGCCCACGGCCACTGTGAGAGGCGGCACTGGGATCGGCCGGGGATCGGCCAACTCCCGGTTGACCGTGCCGGGCTGCTCTCCCAGCAGCACCGACAGGCGATTGTTGGCTGCCGCCAGGCCGGTTCTCAGGCTCGGGATTTGGGAGCGCGTGGTTTCGAGATTGGTCAAGGCCTGCTGCACGGGCAACTCGTTGCTGAGACCGGCCTCGAACCGGGAACTGGTGTACGCAAAGGTTTCCTGTTGGGCTGCAATATTGGCCTCGGCCACGGCAAACCGGGCCTGGAAAGTGCGCACCTCCATATAGTTGAGGGCGACTTCGGCCAAAAGGCTCACCAGAACGTCGTGGAGATTCTCCCAACTGGCTTCTAAATCCGCCTCGGCCGCCTCCACCGAACGACGCACCCCTCCGAACACGTCCAACTCCCAGCCGGCATCGAAGCCCGCCGAATAGAGCTCGCTTTCGGTGCCGTCGCCGCTGTTTTCGCTGCTGCGGCTTTTAGCGGCCGATCCCGTTGCATCGATGATGGGGAACAATCTGGCGCGATTGATGCCTCTGAGGGCCCTTGCCTCGCGGACACGCGCCCGGGCGTTTTTTAGATCGAGATTTCCACGAACGGCCCGTTCCATAAGACTGGAGAGAGTCGGGTCCTCGAGAGTCGACCACCACTGGGCCAGGGTCTGGGGGTCAATGGCCTTGTTGGTCAGACCGTCCTGGAGTTCGGAGTACCAGGCTGAAGGAACCTGGGTCTCGGGCTTGACATAATCGGGCCCCACGGCCGAACAGCCGCAGAGAGACAAGATCGTGCAGGCTGCACCCAGCACACGCAGGAGCCTCTGCAGAGTCCCACCGGCGGGCGGCATTTTTTTAGTGGTTTTCATATCGTTTTCTCTTGGAGCACCCGGAGAAGACCCCCTTCAGCTCTTCTGCTAACTTGTCTTCGCTTGTTCGCGCCGCCGCTTCCGCCGGGCATATACTTTTTCCCGCGAGCTCTGAAAGGCGGCGTAGAGCGCCGGAATCAAAAAGATACCGACCAGGGTTGCCGCCAGCATGCCGCTGAACACCGTGGTTCCGATTGCCCGCCGGCTGTTGGCGCCGGCGCCGGAGGCAATCACCAAGGGGAGCACCCCCAGGATGAATGAAAAGGCGGTCATCAACACGGCCCTGAACCGGATGCGTGCGCCGGCTACCGCGGCGTCGGCAATGGACAGCCCTTCTTCGCGTTTTGTTTTGGCAAACTCTACGATAAGAATGGCGTTTTTACTCGCCAGGCCGACCAGCAGCACCAGGCCGATCTGGGCGTAAATACTGAGGTTCAGACCACCAATCCACAGACCGGTCAGGGCCCCGGCGGCCGCTACCGAAATCGAGATGATAACCGGCAGCGGGATGGTCCAACTCTCGTATTGACCGACCAGGAAAAGATAGCCGAACAGCAGGGCCAGGGCCAGCAGAACAGGGGCCTGGCCGCTGCTCTTCTGTTCCTGAAAGGAAAGCCCCGACCATTCGTAGCCATACCCGTCGGGTAGGGTTTTGGCCGCGACTTGTGCCATCGTTGCTATGGCATCACCCGAGCTGAATCCGGTATTGGCCTCGCCATTGATTTGGGCGGCGGCGAACTGGTTGTAGCGGGTCACCAGTTGGGGCGCCAGTACAGTAGAGATGGAGGCCAAGCTGCTCATCGGCACCATTTTACCTTCGTCACTGCGTACGTGGAGTTTTCTAATATCATCGACCGCGTTACGGTAGGGTGCGTCGGCCTGAACCTTGACCTGGAAGACCCGGCTGTAAAGGTTGAAGTCATTGACAAAGCGTGAGCCGAGCTGAGCCTGTAGGGTCGAAAAAACGCGGCTGACCGGTACATTGAGGGATTCGGCCTTGGTGCGGTCGAGGTTGAGGAACAGCTGCGGTACGTCGGCCGAATACGTGCTGAACACCGCCCCCAGAGTCGGGTCCTGGTTGGCGGCCACAACAAGGGCGCGGGTTACGGCGGAAAGCTCCTGGGGGCTCTTGTTTCCCAGTGCCTGCAGCCGGAAATCGAACCCGCCCGTATTGCCCAGGCCCCGGATGGCCGGCGGACTGAACGCGAAGATGTTGGCCGACGGGATCGAAGCCAACTCACGGCGCACTCGGCCCAAGAGGCCCTCGAGCTGCAGTTCGGGGGTGTTGCGTTCATCCCAGGGGTCAAGCACGACGACACCCAGGCCGACGTTTTCGCTGGCTCCGCTGATAATGCTGAAACCGCTGACGGCAATCACATCCGCCACGCCGGGGGTTTTCTTGAGGCGTTCGGAAACCTTTTGCATCACGGTGTTGGTGCGTGCCAGGGCCGATGCTTCGGGCAGCTGGACATTGATGAAGAAGACACCCTGGTCCTCACTGGGCAGGAAACTGGTCGGTCGGTTGACGAACAAGAAATAGGCGGCACCGAATATCAGGATAAAGATCCCCAGAACGACGACCATGCGCCGAAGAAGCCAAGCCGACGCGGTCACATAGACGTTGCGTGAGGCATCCAATGCCCGCTTGAACCAGGCCAGTGGCCCCCGCCGGATGGTGACCGGTCGGCGCAGCAGTGTCGCACACAGGGCCGGGCTCAGGCTCAGTGCGTTGAGAGCGGACAGCACAACCGCAGTGGAAAGTGTCACAGCAAACTGCTTATACAGCTCGCCGGTGATCCCGGGAAGAAATCCGACGGGAACGAATACGGCCAGAAGGACCAGGGTGGTGGCGATGATCGGTCCGATTACCTGATTCATGGCCTTGATTGCCGCGTCCTTGGGGCCGAGACCTTCCTCTTCCATGATCCGCTGAACGTTCTCCACCACCACGATGGCGTCATCCACTACCAGGCCGATCGCCAGGATCAGTGCGAACAAGGTGATAGTGTTGGCGCTGAAGCCCAAGGCCAGGAGCACCGCGAAAGTGCCGATCAGCGACACCGGGATCGTCAGGGTCGGAATCAGGGTTGCCCGCCAGTCCTGTAAAAAGAGATAGGTAACCCCCACAACCAGGCAGAAAGTGATAAAGAGCGTCAGCACGATTTCCTGGATCGCGGACCGGACGAATTTGGTCGTGTCGTAGACCATCCGGTACTGAATACCCTCGGGGAAACGCTTGGATAGCCGTTTGACTTCGTCTGCTACCGCCTGCACGGTTTCCAGTGCATTGGCGCCGGAGGTCCGGTAGATGGCCATGTTGACCGCCGGGGAACCGTTCAGGGTCGATCTGGAGGAGTAGGACTGAGCGCCCAGCTCGACCCGCGCAATGTCCCGTACCCGCACCAGCCCCCCCTGCGGATTGGTGCGGATGATGATGTTTTTGAAATCTTCGGCTTCATTGAGACGGCCCTTGGCGCGCAGCGTGTACTGAACTTGCTGCGAATCGCTGCCGGGTGCCGTGCCGATGGAGCCGGTGGCTGCCTGGGCGTTCTGCTCTCGAATGGCGGTGACAACGTCATCAGCCGTCAGGCCGAGAGCGGTCAAGCGTTCGGGATCCATCCAGATCCGCATACTGTAATCCAGGGCGCCGAAAATATAGGCTTCGCTGACCCCTTTGATGCGCGTCACCGCATCCTTGACATTGATGCTGATGTAATTGCTGAGAAAAAGGGCGTCGCGTGCGCCCTCGGGGGCGAAAAAACTGATGACTGTCAGGAAGTCGGAGGAGCGCGTGCGCACCGACACTCCCTGTTCGACGACTTCGGTGGGCAGCTTGGGAACAGCCTGTTGGACACGATTTTGGACATTGACCTGGGCGATGTCGGGGTCGGTACCGACCTCGAAGGTGACGCTCAGGTTGTAACTGCCGTTGTCGGAGCAGGTTGAGGACATGTAGAGCATGTTCTCAACGCCGTTGACCTCGGCCTCGATCGGGGCGGCCACGCTGTTGGCGACCACCTCGGCGCTGGCCCCGGGATAGGTGGTGCTGACGCGGATTTCGGGGGGCGAGATCTGGGGATACTGGGAGATCGGTATGTTCAACAGTGCAAGCACACCGGCCAGGGTGATGATGATCGACACGACCATGGCCAGCCGCGGCCTTTCGATGAAAATACGCGAAAACATGCCTTACTCCTTGCTCTGGCCGTTAGTGGTCACAGTTTCCACGATTAGGCCGGGGCTGACCTTCTGTACCCCCTGAACGATGATCGTCTCCCCGGTCATGAGCCCTGATTCTACCGGCCAGTTCGTGCCAATGGCCGCCCCCGTGGTGATGCGCCGCTGCTGAACCCTGTTTTCGGCATCGACAATGAGCACATAACGGCCTTCACGATCCTCTAGAACCGCCGACTGCGGCACAACCGGCAGACGTTTGCCCTCGCTGCATCTGATGAGCACGTTGACGTATTGTCCCGGCAGAAGAATGCCGTCCGGATTGTCGAACACAGCTCGAACAGCAATCGTGCCGGTGCCGGCGTCCACCTGGTTGTCAACAAAGTCCAGGCGGCCGGCGGCCGGATACATCTGCCCGTCGGGCAACTGGATGCGGGGGACGAGCCGGTTTTCGGGATCTTGGGCACAGCTCCCCTCCCGGGCCAGTCTATCGTTTACGAGGTCGTTCTCGCTCACTGAATAAACCACCCGGATCGGGTCTATCTGAACGATGCGGGCAAGGGCTTCCGATGCGGGGCCCACCAGATTGCCCTTGGTGTAAGTCGTGCGGCCGATACGCCCGCTGATGGGCGCCTTGACGACGGTGTACCCCAGGTCGAGTTCGGCTTGCTCCAGGCTGGCCTGGGATTGCTGAAGCAGGGCCTTGGCCTTGAGTTCCGCACTGACAGCCGCCTCCAGGTCGGTCGCCGATACCCCACCGGAACGCACCGACTGGAGCCGTCTCAGGTACTGGCGGGCCTCGGTGAGGGAGGCCTCGGCGTCGGCCACCTTGGCCGCAGCTTCGTTGACCTTGGCTTTGTAGGGTGCCTGTTCGATAATGTAGAGGAGGTTTCCGGCTTTCACCTTGCCGCCTTCCTGGAATTTAACGTGTTCGATGAATCCTTCCACGCGGGCGCGCAGGTCGACGGCTTGGATGGCTTCCACGCGGCCAACGTAATCAGACGGCGGGTTGACCTCCTGTTCGGTAACCGCTTCGACGGTGACCATCGGCGGCGGTGCTTTTTGACCTTGCGCTGGAGCGGCTCCCGCGCGGCCGGTCAGTCCTAAAAACGAAATGAGGCACACGTAAACAATAGATACGGTAACTGATACGGCACGGCCGCCGCTTATCGTCTGTCGGTGGTCCGGCGCTGAGAAGGTGATCGACGGTATGACCCTGTCGCGGGATGCTGCCGAGGAAACTGGACCGGGGCATTCGAGGGAGATTCGCTGCTGCATATTTTCTTCCTTATTAGGAGGATTGTTTGAGTTGAATGAGGAAGGATAGCAAAATGAATTGACAAATTCAAATTTAAATTTAAAAATACTATTTAAATTAAAGATTATAAAACAGAGTTTGGACTTATGGTTTTTTTTCAAGAAATGGATCTGTGTTTCACATGGTACAAGTGAAGGGTGCCAAGAAATCCCGCAGTCGTGTGCTGAAAGCGGCCTGCAAAGTTTTCGGGAAAAAAGGGTACCGCGATGCCAGGATTGCCGATATCTGCCGGCAGGCCGGAACCAATGTCGCGTCCGTCAACTACTATTTCGGCAGCAAGGCCGCCCTCTACGCGGAGGCATGGAAGCAGGCATTTGAGAAAGATATCATCCCCGACCCGCCCGAAGCCGCCGATGCGACACCGGAAGAGCGTTTGTGCGCCCGCATCCACGTTCTCGTGCGCAAGTTTTTCGACCGCGGTACCGGCGGACAATTCACGCGTATGTACTTGATGGAACTGGCCAATCCCACCGGCCTGATCGACGACAGCTGGCGCGAATTGATAGAGCCCCGCCGCCGGCACCTGATAGGTATCATTCGGGACCTGATCGGGTCTGCGGCGACGGATGAAGACATCTGGTTCTGCGAACTGAGCATCATCAATCAGTGCCGGGCCTTGCTGATGCTCAATCGCAGCGATCTGGAATACCTCGTTCAGCAGCCCTTGACGCCGGAACTAATCAAGAGGCTGGCCGACCACATTACGCACTTTTCGTTGGCGGGCATCCATGCCATTCGTACCAAAAAGAATAAATGAAACAGAAAAAGGGGTAAAAGCTAAGGCTTTTACCCCTTTTATCCGTCAACGCGTGACGGTTATCGCTTCCTGATCATCCGATTTGAAGATCGGAATACGCTTCAGAAGCCCTCGAAAACGTTTATGCTATGATCAGGCGAGGTCGAAGCGGTCAAGGTTCATGACCTTGTTCCATGCCGCTATAAAGTCGTGCTGGAACTTCTCCTGGGCGTCCTCACTTCCATAGACTTCCGCGACGGCCCGGAGCTGGGAGTTCGAACCGAAGGTGAGGTCGACACGGGTGCCGGTCCACTTGAGTTCGCCGCTCTCGCGATCGCGTCCCTCGAACACGTCTTCGTCTTCCGAGGTTGCCTTCCACGTCGTGCGCATGTCAAGCAGATTCACGAAGAAATCGTTGGTGAGCGTCTGAGGCCGCTTGGTGAAGACGCCGTGTTGGGACTGTCCAAAGTTGGCATTCAAGACGCGCATACCGCCAACGAGAACCGTCATCTCAGGAGCGGTCAGCGTCAGCAGTTGCGCCCGATCAACCAGCATCTCCTCTGCCGAGACGGCGTATTTGGTTTTCTGGTAGTTGCGGAATCCGTCGGCTTTCGGTTCCAGTACACTGAATGACACCTCGTCGGTTTGCTCCGGCGACGCATCCGTGCGTCCGGGCGTGAAGGGAACGGTCACATCATGGCCGGCATTCTTCGCAGCCTGCTCGACACCGGCACATCCGCCCAGGACAATCAAGTCGGCGAGCGAAACCTTCTTCCCGCCGGATTGCGCGCTGTTGAACGCCTTTTGGATTCCCTCCAGGGTCTCCAGCACCTTCTTCAGTTGGGCCGGCTGGTTAACTTTCCAGTCCTTTTGAGGCGCGAGACGAATGCGCGCCCCGTTCGCCCCGCCGCGCATGTCGGAGCCGCGGAACGTGGACGCCGACGCCCAGGCGGTCGAGACCAGTTCGGGAATCGACAGGCCCGAGGCCAGGATCTTGCCCTTGAGGTCTGCGATGTCCTTTTCGTCGATCAGCTTATGATCCACTGCGGGCACGGGGTCCTGCCAGATCAGTTCCTCTGCCGGGACCTCCGGACCGAGATAGCGAGAGACGGGTCCCATATCGCGGTGGGTCAGCTTGAACCAGGCCCGGGCGAAAGCATCCGCGAACTGCTCGGGGTTCTCCAGGTAGCGCCGTGAGATCGGCTCGTAGATCGGGTCGAACTTCAGCGAGAGGTCCGCCGTGGTCATCATCGGCCGGTGCTTTTTCGACGGGTCGTGGGCATCAACCACCATGTCCTCGTCGTCCACGTCCTTGGCCAGCCACTGATTCGCGCCGGCCGGGCTCTTGACAAGCTCCCAATCGTATTTGAACAGCACTTTCAGATAGCCCATGTCCCATTTGGTCGGGTTTGGCTTCCAGGCGCCCTCGATGCCGCTGCTGATCGTATCGCCGCCTTTGCCACTGCCGAAGCTGCTCTTCCAGCCGAGCCCCTGTTCCTCGATGCCGGCGGCTTCTGGTTCCGGGCCGACCAGCGCGGCATCGCCCGCGCCATGGCACTTACCGAAGGTGTGCCCGCCGGCGACCAGCGCGACGGTCTCTTCGTCGTTCATGGCCATGCGTGCGAAGGTCTCGCGAACGTCACGGCCGGAAGCGACCGGATCCGGGTTGCCGTCCGGGCCTTCCGGGTTCACGTAGATCAGTCCCATCTGCACGGCCGCCAGGGGGTTTTCCAGGTCCCGGTCGCCGCTGTAACGGCTCTTGGGCTTGTCGCTCGTAGCCAGCCATTCCTCTTCGGCACCCCAGTAGACGTCTTCTTCGGGTTCCCAGATGTCCTCGCGCCCGCCGCCGAAGCCGAAGGTCTTGAAACCCATCGACTCCAGAGCGCAGTTACCGGCAAGGATCATGAGGTCGGCCCAGGAGATTTTCCTGCCGTATTTCTGCTTGATCGGCCAGAGCAGACGGCGTGCCTTGTCGAGGTTCACGTTGTCGGGCCAGCTGTTGAGGGGCGCAAGGCGTTGATTGCCGGACCCCGCGCCCCCGCGGCCGTCGCCCATGCGGTAGGTGCCTGCGCTGTGCCACGCCATCCGGATGAAGAGCCCCCCGTAGTGACCGTAGTCGGCCGGCCACCAGTCCTGCGAGTCGGTCATCAGCGCATAGAGGTCCTTCTTCAGGGCCTCCAGGTCGAGTTTCTTGAATTCCTCAGCATAGTTGAACGCCTCGCCCATCGGATTGCTCATGTGGGAGTGCTGATGAAGAATCTTGAGGTTCAACTGGTTCGGCCACCAGTCCCGGTTCGACATGCCACCACCGGCAATGGGTTTGCTGGTCCTGCCCGTTACCGGGCACTTGCTTTCTTCACTCATAATGTTTCCTCCTTTCGTTGTCTGAGCTAACGCACCGTGCTGCATTGAATATCGTGCTCCGGTGTCCGTATAGCTAATTAAATTTAGCGGACTTATCGATTGATTTTAATGATAATCGTGAACTTGAAGGATCGTTAGAAGAACGTCGCACCATTTTTTGAGCGCAAAACTTGGGGCCGGCTGTCATTACATTTCGATTTTCAGCATCAGGGCACTAACATTATGGGTCAGATTTTTCTTTTCAGACATGTCGACTTCCGCATTCATTTTATAATAGAACTAGATATCATATGATAACAACTATCAATTAAAGGCAAAAAAATATATTAAACTTTCTCTGCCATACAATTGCTGCATATACCGAAAAAGTCCAACCGATGATTCAGAATTTTAAAATTAGTCTCTAATGCGACCTCTTTTTTCATTTCATCCAGGCTATCCAGGTCAGGGTCGACAATTTTTTTACACTTGATACAGATGACGTGTGGATGGGGGTTCGGCTTATTTCCATCATATCGGTTACTTCCATCCGGAAACCCTAACTCAAGAACTTCACCAAGTGATTTAATCAATACAATATTTCTGTATACAGTGGCAAGACTCATTGTCGGAAAATCTTTTTTTATCTGGACATGGATATTTTCAACACTGGGATGGCTTTCACTTTTGGCAAGGATTTTAACGATAGCCAGCCGCTGAGGCGTTATCTTGTGGCCATTATCCCTTAATTTTTGGATGATGATGTCAAATCTTTTTTTATGGTCTGCCAACTGAAGCCTCTTTATCCTAAGTAATAATTCTTTTCAGCTAACATTAATTTGCTTTTCAGTCAACTCCTTTTTCAATCGTTCACACATGACAACGCCATTCGCTCCTGCCATGGCGCAATAGCACTTTCCTCTGCGCCTGATGTATTTTGGGCCACGATATCTGGGTGTATCAAGATTTTTCTTTTTGTATATTTTTCAGTATATTCGAGAGCCTCTGGATGTTTTTCTGTTTTTCTTTCTCTCTCAAATTTTTCCGGGATTCAGTATAAAATTTATGTTTTTTTATCAAATCGAGAGTTCCATTATACCATTTTTCGTCATCACTGACATCTACTCCCCGATTGCTTCGTCCCTGCCTTAATTTTGCATCAAATTCGAGAAAATCAGGTCTGCCAAGATGGTCGAGATCGGCATCACACAGGATTTTTTCAACATGAGTTTTCGGCTCAACCCCAAGATCAGTTGATAGAATCATATTTTGAATCTTTTCAATTTCGTTTGGTTTATAACCGATCAGCTTTAGTATTCTGCCTGCCATCCGTGCGGCAATTGGCTCGTTTTTATCATATTCTCTGATATAGCCAGTGTCGTGGAAATAAGCCGCGGTGATTAACAGTTCTCTATCATGTTCAGAGATATTCTCAGCTATTGCGATCTCGTTGGCAATTGCAACGACTCCTTTAGTTGGATGAAGTGTGTGATCAGCGTCATGGTATTTGATGCCATTTGGCAACTCATCTCTGAACAATGCCCTTATATACTGGTCCACGATTTTTAGACGCGGCGTATGAGCCTTGTACCCTAATTTCATACCAAGAGACCTCCATAACTTTACGCGACTATAGTTGAATAGATGGTCGAGGAGGAGTTACTCGATGGGGAACGCAGCAAAAAACGACAGGGCAGATTTAGATTGAGTGTCAGATAATAATCATTATTAACGGGATGTGGCAAATATTGTCAAGATTTATGAACTCCGGGCAATGGATTCAAACACGGTTTGGTTGGACGGCCAGTTGATTACCGTTGACCAAAAAGAAAAAAAGGTAAGCCTTCACAGGGCACCGCATCTGCCTTGTTGTCGGGCACTTGAAGTACAAAAGTACATCTGCGGCACCCTGTAAACGCTTACAATTAGGTGGTTTGAGGTGCATCGGATTCTACGACCCCGTGAACAGTCACGAAAAAAGGGCTTCGTCAATGCTCACGAAGCCCCTTAAAAAAAGAAATTTATTTCGATATATGCCTATTTCACCCGCCCCTCGCGCCAGGCCTTGATCAGGTCGTCATAGTTGACCGTCTCGCCTTTCGGCTTCTCGTTGGCCAGCTTCGCCTTGGGGGCGCCGGGCTGGTTCAGCCAGTACGAATCGGGTTTTTCGGGATTTAGCTTCGGACCGCATTCGCCTTGGGCGCCGGACCGGGCAATGCGCTCCATGACACGATCCATTTCGCGCGCCAGGTTGTCCATGGCGGTATCCACGGTAACCTCACCGGAAACCGCTTCACCGATATTCTGCCACCACAACTGGGCCAGCTTCGGATAATCGGGCACATTGGTCCCGGTTGGCGTCCAGGCGACGCGGGCCGGGCTGCGGTAGAATTCGACCAGACCGCCGAGTTTGGGTGCCCGTTCGGTAAAGGATTTGTCCCGAATGTCGCTGTCGCGGATCGGGGTCAGTCCGACGTGGGCCTTCTTCAGCGAGACCGTCTTGCTGACGGTGAACTGCGCAAAGAGCCAGGCGGCCTTGCGGCGGTCGACCGGTGTGCTCTTCATCAGGGTCCAAGATCCGCAGTCCTGGTAGCCCAGTTTCATCCCTTCTTCCCAGTAGGGTCCGTGGGGCGAGGGGGCCATGCGCCATTTCGGGGTCCCGTCGGCATTGACCGTCGGACCAGGAGCGACCATGTCCGGCACGAAGGCCGTGTACCAGAAGATCTGCTGGGCGACGTTGCCTTTGGCCAAAAACGGCAGATACTGGTAGAAGTCCATCCCTAGGGCGCCCGGCGGGGCGTATTTCCGGAGCCATTCCATGTACTTGCGTAAGGAATACTTGGCCGCCGGGCCGTTTGCGGCCCCGCCACGGCTGACGCTTGAACCCACCGGGCGGCAGCCTTCGACGCGGATGCCCCACTCGTCCACCGGCTTGCCGTTCGGCAGGCCCTTGTCGCCGGCGCCGGCCATCGAGAGCCAGGCATCGGTGAAGCGCCAGCCGAGGTCCGGCGCCTTCTTACCGTAGTCGTTGTGTCCGAACACGGCCGCACCGTCGATCTCTTTTACCTTGTCGGTGAAGAACTCGGCAATGTCTTCATAGGCCGACCAGTTGACCGGGACACCGAGCTCATAACCGTAGAGCTCTTTGAATTTTTTCTTCAGCTCGGGGCGTTGAAACCAATCGTATCGAAACCAGTAAAGATTGGCAAACTGTTGGTCCGGTAGCTGGTAGAGCTTGCCGTCGGGTGCAGTGGTAAATGATTTGCCCATGAAATCATCCACGTCGAGGGTCGGTAGCGTCACATCCTTGCCCTCGCCCGCCATCCAGTCGGTCAGATTGACCACGAAACCATATCGAAAGTGCGTGCCGATCAGATCGGAGTCGTTGATATACGCGTCGAAGACATTCTGGCCGGACTGCATCTGGGTCTGCAGCTTCTCGATGACGTCACCTTCCTGAATCAGATCGTGGGTGACTTTTATTCCGGTGATCTCTTCGAAGGCCTTGGTGAGGACTTTCGACTCGTATTCATGGGTCGGGATGGTTTCCGAGACCACTTTGATTTCCATGCCCTTGAAAGGTTGGGCGGCCTTGATGAACCATTCCATTTCCTTCATCTGTTCGGCCTTGCTCAGCGTTGACGGCTGAAACTCCTGGTCGACCCACTTCTTGGCGGCGGCCATGTCCGCGCTCGCAGAGGTTGCGAACAGAACGAACAGTGCTGCGACAAGACCTCCTGCGAACATCAACTTTTTCCGCTTCCTTTTAAACTGGCTTTCCATATTGCCCCCCTCCTATCGGCCCTCAAAATTGGGTTTCCGGTTTCCCGGTCTGCACCGTCGACGCGAAGGCCATGAACGCCGCGCGACGCAGAGTCGACTCTATCCCCAGCGCATGACGAGGATCATCCAGACCACCGCAATCGCCAGAGAGAAGTAAAGTGAAAGGTCGGTGAGTCCAAGCCAGGCGAGCTGGATGTAGGCACTGCCCAGCAGCCCGATAAAAAGGCGGTCGCCCCGCGTGGTGGCGATCGGCAGGAAACCGCGCCGTTCGATGCTGGGCGAGATCACCTGCCAGATTCCCATGGCGGTCAGGATCACGGCGATCGCTATGAAAAAAATCGCCGTTGGCAAGGTCCATGCCATCCATTCCAGAGTCATGGCTGTACCTCTTTAAACACGGCCCAGGGCGAAGCCCTTGGCCAGATGGTTGCGAACGAACCAGATCACCAGCGCTCCCGGCACGATCGTCAGTATACCGGCTGCGGCCAGCAGGCCCCAGTCGAGGCCGGTCGCGCTGACTGTGCGCGTCATGGTGGCCGCAATTGGTTTCGCGTTGGTCACTGTCAGGGTCCGGGCGAACAGTAGTTCGACCCAGGAGAACATAAAGCAGAAGAAGGCCGTGACGCCGACACCGGCGCGGATCAAGGGCAGGAATACGGTGATGAAGAAGCGGGGAAAGCTGTACCCGTCCAGGTAGGCCGTTTCGTCGATTTCACGGGGAACACCGGACATGAAGCCTTCTAATATCCAGACCGCCAGCGGCACGTTGAACAGACAGTGCGCCAGCGCCACGGCGATGTGCGTGTCGATCAAACCGAAAGTCGAATAGAGCTGGAAAAAAGGCAGCAGGAATACGGCCGCCGGCGCCATACGGTTGGTAAGAAGCCAGAAAAACATGTGTTTGTCGCCGATGAAACGATAGCGTGAAAACGCGTAGGCGGCCGGCAGGGCGGTGAAAAGGGAGATGACGGTGTTGATGGTGACGTAGATGATCGAGTTGATATACCCGGAATACCAGGACTCGTCCGTAAAAATTTTAATATAATTTGTCAACGTCGGATCATGCGGATACAGGGCGAAAGAGCCGAGGATATCGGCGTTGGTTCTCAGAGACATGTTGAGCATCCAGTAGATCGGCAGCAGCAGCAGCGCGAAATAGATCGCCAGTCCGATGGTTCTTTTCTGTATCGTCATCGCTTTTCTCCCGTGCCAACGTTCTGGAGGGCCTGGTAGAACAACCAGCTGAACAGCAGGATGATGAGAAAGTATATGAGCGAAAAGGCGGCAGCCGGGCCGAGGTCGAATTGACCGACGGCAACTTTTACCAGGTAGATCGATAGAAAAGTGGTTGAATTCCCGGGCCCTCCGCCTGTCAGAACGAACGGTTCGGCGTAAATCAGGAAACTGTCCATGAACCGCAGCAATATGGCGATCGTCAGCACGCCGCGCATCTTGGGCAGCTGAATGTAGCGAAAGGTCGCCCAAGCCGATGCCCCGTCGATTTTGGCCGCCTGATAATAGGCTTCGGGAATGGCCCGCAGCCCGGCGTAAGCCAGCAGGGCGACCAGGGGGGTCCAGTGCCAGACCTCCATCAGCATCAAGGTGACCCACGCATCCAGCGGTCGTGCGGTATGATCGAAAGCGATGCCGAGTCCGTTGACGACGGCACCGAACAAACCGATATCCGGCCGGGTGAAGACGATCCAGATCGTTCCGATCACATTCCAGGGAATGAGCAGCGGCAGCGCCAGGGTCACAAGGCTTGCGGAAACGCCCCAACCGCGTTTCGGCATTGCCAGCGCGATCAGGATGCCGAGGGGAATTTCGATCAAAAGGACGAGTCCGGAGAAAAGGAATTGACGCCAAAGGGCATCGTGCAGGCGATAATCGGCAAGCACCTCCTTGAACCATTCGGCACCCACGAAGACGCGCTGGCCCGGTCCAAAAATATCCTGGACCGAGTAGTTGACCACCGTCATGAGCGGGATGATGGCGCTGAAGGCAACGACGACGAAAACCGGTAGAACCAGAAACCAGGCCCTGTTGTTTTCCCATTTTTCCATAACGAAGTTCCTATCCACTCACCAGGCGGCCATCGGCAAAAAGCTTGGTCCATCGCGGCGGAAACCGCAGCCAGGCGTCGGTTTGAGGAACGCTTTTCTCTTCCGGCAGCCGGGCGCGCAGCGTGTGGCCGGCCAGCTGAACCGTGAAGATTTTAAAGCTTCCCTGGTCCTCCAACGCCTTGACCCGTGCCGGCACGGCGCCGACCACTGCTTCGGCGTACACCTCAAGGCCCATCGGCCGTATCCCCAGTTCCAGCCGGCCCCGCGCTTTTTGTCCCATCGCCATCATTTTATCGTCCAGCGGGATGCCGACACCATCCACCCACGCCATATTTCCGTCCAGTGTACAGGGTAAGAAATTCATTCCGGGGCTGCCGATGAAATATCCGACGAACTTGTGCTGGGGGTTTTCGAAAAGCTCCTGCGGGGTGCCGATCTGAACCAGTTCGCCTTCATACATGACCAGGACCTGATCGGCAAAGGTCAGGGCTTCCACCTGGTCGTGGGTGACGTAAATCATGGTCAGCTGCAGCTGTTCATGGATTTCTTTGAGCTTGCGCCTCAGGTCCCATTTCAACTGCGGGTCGATAACCGTCAACGGTTCATCGAAAAGAATAGCCGCCACATCGCTTCTGACCAACCCGCGGCCCAGGGAGATCTTCTGCTTGGCATCGGCGGCCAGCCCGGCGGCTTTTTTCTTGAGGTAAGGGGTTAAGTCGAGGATATCGGCGACTTCGCGCACACGCTGGTTGATTTCATCGGGCGCCACCCGTCGATTTCGCAAAGGAAAAGCCAGATTGTCGAATACACTCATGGTGTCGTAAAGAACGGGGAACTGGAAAACCTGGGCGATGTTGCGTTTTTCCGGCGGTAGATCCGTAACGTCCTGTCCGTCATAAAACACGCGTCCTTTGCTGGGCGTCAACAGCCCGGAAATAACGTTCAGCAAAGTTGTTTTGCCGCAGCCAGATGGGCCCAGTAAAGCGTAAGCTCCTCCGTCATCCCAGGTGTTGTGGATGCGTTTCAGGGCGTAGTCGGATTCTTCCCCGGGTTGGGCGACGTAGCTGTGGGCAATCTCCTGCAAGTCGATTCGGGCCATATTGTACTCCTGTCGCCGTTGTCGCAGAAAGCATCTTGCGGCCTGTTCCGGACGGTTACTGTCGATTCGAAGGGCTCCTGGCCGGTGATGCAACCAGATTGCCCGCGTCATCATAGACGAATAAGTTGGCGGGATCGACATAGATGGCGATTTCTTTGCCGATCTTGCGGCTGTGAATACCTGTTTCCTGAACCACTAACGGGGTGCCGGCATAACGGACGTGGATAAAGGTTTCGGAACCGTTGATCTCCGACAGTTCTACGACGGCTTTAATTTCGATATCCCGGTCTCCGGTTTTTGAGAGAAAAAGATGATGGGCCCGCACACCGAGTAAGTAACTACCCTCCGACAGTCCTTGCATGTGACCTTGCAAGGGCACCCGAACATCTCGACCCGCCTGGACGACACTTCCCTGCACCTTGGCGCTGATGTAGTTGATAGGAGGGTCACTGAAGACCTCCGCAACCCGCAGTGTTGCCGGACTATGGTACACATCCGCGGTTGCTCCGTTCTGAAGTATGCGACCTTCATCGAGGACGACGATGTCGCCGCCCAGCATCAACGCTTCGGTCGGCTCCGTGGTCGTATAGACGACAATGGCCTCACGCTGTTTAAAAATATCCTGAAGCTCTTCCCGCAGTTCCTCGCGTAATTTATAATCCAAGTTAACCAGAGGTTCATCCAGCAGCAGAAGATCGGCATTTTTTACCAGGGACCGGGCGATGGCAATGCGTTGCTGCTGACCGCCGGAAAGCTCTGCCGGCAGGCGGTCGAGTAGATCTTCGATTCTGAGCATGGAGGCGGTGTCGCGAACGCGCCGGTCGATCTCTTTTTTATCCATTCCGGCCAGTTTTAAAGGCGAAGCGATGTTTTTATAGACGTTTAGCGAGGGGTAATTGATGAATTGCTGATAGACCATGGCGACGTTGCGCTTGCGCACGGATATGCCGGTAACATCCTGTCCATTCATGAGCACCCGGCCCCGGGTCGGTCGATCGAGACCGGCCATAATCCGAAGCAGGGAGGTCTTGCCGGCCAGCGTGCGGCCTAAAATAACATTGCGGGATCCGGGCGCAAGGTCGAGGTCGACGGCCTTGAGATGGGTTTCGCGGCCAACAATCTTATCGATCTTTTCAAGGGATAAGGCCATGAGCAGTCTCCCGACAATCTATAGGCTTTAAGATAAAGGTTTTGGGCTGCGTTATCGGTCGTCGGCGTATTATACAATACAGCCTTCTCCCTCTGGCCTTGCCAAAACCGTTATCTTAAAGCCTACGAGCAAATGGAACCTTGAGCTTTGGTATAAAGGTTTTGGGCTGCGTTATCGGTCGTCGGCGTATTATACAATACAGCCTTCTCCCTCTGGCCTTGCCCAAACCGTTATCTTAAAGCCTACGAGCAAATGGAACCTTGAGCTTTGGTATAAAGGTTTTGGGCTGCGTTATCGGTCGTCGGCGTATTATACAATACAGCCTTCTCCCTCTGGCCTTGCCAAAACCGCTATCTTAAAGCCTACGAGCAAATGGAGCCTTGAGCTTTGAGATAACGGATTTGGGTTGCGCTATCGGTCGTCGGCGTATTACAATACAGCCTTCTCCTTCTGGCCTTGCCAAAACCGTTATCTTGAAGCCTACGAGTAAACAAAACCTTGAGCTGTGAAACTGAGCATATCGGCGACGATGATCCCCATTAGCCCGTATAGACAACAGCCATAGCACCGCCCCTTGATTTTCACAAGCGAAAATATAGCCGCATTTTCTGTTGATCGGCTTTACATGTCGGCTTTATCGGTCTTGGACGCCACGTAGAGCTCGATACTCGCTGCACCCAACACCTCCGAAAGTGATTGGGGGGGCGGCCGGTCGGTAAACAGGGCATCGATTTCATCGATACTGCCCAGCCGGACCATGGCATTGCGTCCGAATTTGGTATAATCGGTTGCCAGAAAAATCCGTCGTGAATTGTCGATAATGGCTCGCGAGACACGGACTTCACGGTAATCGAAATCGAGAAGAGTGCCGTCCATATCGATGCCGCTGATGCCGATGATGCCGAAATCGACGCGAAACTGCTGGATAAAGTCGATCGTGAGCGGGCCGATGATTCCGCCGTCGCGATGCCTTACCAAGCCGCCGGCCACAATGACTTCGAAGTTTTCATTGCCGCTTAAAATGGAGGCGACATTGAGGTTGTTGGTGATTACTTTGAGACGCTGATGGTTGCACAGTGCCTTTGCAATTTCCTCCGTCGTTGTGCCGATATTGATAAAAAGAGACGCATTGTTCGGAATTTTATCCGCAACCATTGCGGCAATCTGCTGTTTTTCTCTGAGGCACAATACTTTTCGTTGTGTGTAGGCAACGTTTTCGGTGCTGGAGGAAGCCCCGGCGCCACCGTGATACCGGTTGACCGACCCTTCTTCACACAGGGTGTTGATGTCGCGTCGAATCGTCTGGGGGGTCACGTTGAATGCCTGTGACAGAGACTCGATCGTTACAAATCCCCTGCTTTGAACCAGTTCGAGGATTTTTTCATGCCGCTTTCGCATCGGTGCCGTCTTTTTACGCGATGCTTCGTCTTTCCGACAATTATTTTTTTTGTCGTTGCGTCCTGCCGGATCGAATCGGCCGTTGCCAGCCTTCATATGTCCTCCATCCAACCGGATTCGAGGATAATATTTTCTTTTATGAAAATTAACAGAAAGTAAAATTCGCAAACGAAAATTTATCGTGACACGCTTTTCCGGTTGTGTTACGGCTGAGAAGAGAAATATGGCTTCACTTGGTTGCCTATTCTTCGTTTAACAGCCCGGCTGTATTTTCACAAGTGAAAATAAAAGGATTTCTTCGGCCGTGAATTTAACGTGGCCTCAATGACTCGGTCAACAGCAGATTTGTTGAAAACCGGTGTGCTCATCATCGGTGCCGGCGTGACGGGGACTGGTCTCGCCCGTGATCTATCGCTGCGCGGCATTCCCTGCATACTGGCCGAAAGAAAGGATTTCAACGCCGGCGCATCCGGCGGCAATCACGGATTACTCCATTCCGGCGCCCGCTACGTGGTATCCGATCCTTCGGCGGCCGTCGAATGCCAAAAGGAAAACCGGCTGCTCAAAAAACTGGCACCGCAGTGCATCGAGGATACCGGCGGACTTTTTGTTGCCGTAGAAGGCGACGACGAGAACTACGTGGCTGATTTTGCCGCTTTGTGTGCACGATTAGGCATAGAATCTCAAGCGTTTGAAGCTGCGGAAGCCCGCGACACGGAACCGGCTTTGTCGGAGAAGATCATCGCGGCCTTTAAGGTAAACGATGCCGCCATCGATCCCTTTAAACTAAGCCTGGAAAACATCTCGCATGCCCGGCAGCGCGGCGCTGTGTTTCTGCCCCACAGCCGGGCGGTTAAGTTCGAGTGCCGCAACCATCGCGTTCGAACGGTTCTCCTGACCGATATCAAAACCGGCCGGCACACCACAATCGAAACCGATTTCGTTGTCAACGCATCCGGGGCCTGGGCCGGAGAAGTGGCGGCCCTGGCCGGCATTCGGCTCCGCATGGTTTACTCCAAGGGCAGCCTGCTGGTGACACAGAGTCGGATGGCCGCTCAGGTGATCAACCGGCTGCGTCGTCCGACCGATGGTGATATTCTCGTGCCGGGCGGGACGGTTTCCATCCTCGGAACGACCTCCGTGCGCATCGAATCACTGACCGATTATCGCCCTACCGTGGAAGAGGTCGATCAGATCATTTCCGAGGGCGCCATGATGGTGCCCGCGCTGGAAAGCACCCGCTTCATTCGCGCTTACTCCGGCATACGGCCGTTGCTCGATGCACCGGCCACAGACGATGATCGCAGCGTCAGTCGCGGATTTGCCCTGATCGATCACACAGCGGAAGGCGTTGACAATTTTGCCACCATTACCGGCGGGAAACTGACCACATACCGTCTGATGGCCGAAAAGACGGCCGATTTCATCTGCCGTCGATTCGGCACGCCGCGCCCCTGTCGGACACAAACCGAACCTCTGCCGGTGGCATCCGAAGGGCGATGGACCGAGCCGGGTCTGGCGCCACGATACTGGTTGCAAAACCGCAATCCAGACGACGTTATCCTGTGCGAATGCGAAATGATACCGCAGAGCGTGGTTGACAGCATCGTTCAAAGTATCCGCACTCTGGGCGCCCGGACGGACCTCAAATCGATCGGCTTGCGCAGCCGGATCGGGAAAGGTCCCTGCCAGGGAGCTTTCTGCAGCACGCGCGTGACGGCTTATCTGTATGATCAAGGACTGCTGGATGCCCGGTACGGTATCGAAGACCTGAAAGCGTTTCTCGATTCGCGCTGGCGAGGACAAAAACCCCTGATGTGGGGCAGTTCGCTCATTCAGGCCGAACTGCAGGAGGCCATGCACTGCGGGCTTCTCGGTCTTGAGCTCGAAGAAGGCTCCTGAGGTCGACAGTGTCACGGCATACAGGAAATAAATGGCTCAATCGGATACCATCCATTGTCAGCTGCTGGTGATCGGCGCCGGAATGGCCGGAATGGCCGCGGCCCTTTTCGCCGCCCGGCGCCATGTTGCTACCGTCCAGGTCGGGCTATCCGCCGAAATTATATATGCCAGCGGTTTGATCGACCTGCTGGGGGTTCACCCGATCGAGAAAGGCCGACGCTGGCGAAATCCCTGGGCGGCTATAGCGGCGGTCTCCAAGTCGTGCCCGAATCATCCCTTTGCCCGTCTGTCCCGAAGTGATATCCGGGCCGCATTGGATGAATTTATCGGTTTTTTGGCAACCGCAGGATTGCCCTATCGGTGCTACTTGAATCGCAATGCGGATGTCATCACGCCGGTTGGAAGCATCAAGCGGACATATGCCGTACCTGAAAGCATGTGGAGAGGGGTGATGGCCTGGAACCGCAAATGTTCCTGCCTGATCATCGATTTTCACGGCATGAAAGGATTCAGTGCACGGCAGATCCAGTCTGTCCTGAAGGATAGATGGCCTGCACTGCGTGCCGCCCGCTTGGCTTTTCCCGATTTGCCGGCCGAGCTCTATCCCGAACGCATGGCCCATGCTCTGGAACTGAGCCGCACCCGCGAGCAATTGGCTGCCGCTGTGAGGCCGCTGGTTAAAGACGCAAAAATGTTGGGGTTGCCGGCGATTTGTGGTACCTACCAGACATCGAGCGTGATGGCTGACCTGCAGGAGAAAATCGGGGTTCCGGTATTTGAGATTCCCACCTTGCCGCCGGCCATCTCCGGCTTGCGTCTGAAGAACGCCTTGGAGCGATCCCTTGCATCCCTCGGGGTCGTCACATTTTATAATAAAAAGGTGATCCGGGTGCAGATAGACGGCCGCGGCCATCTCATTTTTGACATCGGGGCCGGGGAAAAAGAGATCACCGTCCAGGCGCAAGCGGCGATATTGACCACCGGCCGGTTTATCGGTCAGGGCTTGACCGCTGATCGCAAACGCATCCGCGAAACCCTTTTCGATCTGACCGTATCTCAACCGTCGACCCGCCAACACTGGCACCGTGAGCAATTTCTGGATCTCAAGGGTCATGCCGTCAATCGGGCCGGCCTTGAAATCGATGAGTGTTTTCGGCCCTTGACGGCTGACAGCCGCCCGGCTTATGAAAATCTCTATGCGGCCGGATCCATCCTGGCACATTGTGATTGGATGCGAATGAAATGCGGCTCGGGTTTTGCGATTGCCACGGCCTATGGTGCCGTCAACGCCTATTTGAAAGAGCGTTTAGTCCGTTTAGCCCGTTAAGCCGGTTTAGCCCGTTTTGGTTCTTATTTAATGCGTATTTCAGTAACTCGTGCCCATCCGCGGATTCATTAACAGACGAGAGGAGGTTAAAACAATGGCCAAATATATCGGTGCATTGGATCTGGGAACCACGAGCAATCGGTTTATCGCCTTCGACCACCAGGGCCGGATCATAGGCTTTGACCAGATGGAGCACGAACAGATTTTACCTCGGCCGGGCTGGGTAGAGCACGACCCAATGGAAATCTGGCGCAATTCTCAGGCCGTTATTAAAGGGGCTTTGGGAAAAACCGGCATCAGCGGTGGCGACCTGGTCGCAAGAACGTTTAACTGGGTAGAATAATGCTTTTCGAATTTGGTACGGCGAACCGCATCATCTTTGGTGTCGGTGCAATCGAACGCGTGGGACGGCTGGCTGCAGATCTGGGGCGTCGCGCCTTGGTGGTCACCGGCCGCTCACCCGAGCGTGCCGATGTGCTCGTGCAACAGCTAGAAAAACACGACCTCCTCGTCAGCCGGTTTAGCGTTACCAACGAACCGACCCTGAAAACGTTGACAGAGGGATTGTCTCAGGCACGAGGTCATGGCGCTGATGTGGTTATCGGTTTCGGCGGCGGCAGTGTCATCGATGCCGGCAAGGCTTTGGCCGCTCTGCTTAACAATCCCGGTGACGTGATGGACTACCTGGAAGTCATCGGCCGGGGCCGGCCGCTGACGAATGTTCCGGCGCCCTTTATCGCCGTTCCGACTACGGCCGGCACCGGGGCCGAGGTCACCTGCAACGCCGTTTTGAAATCGACCGAACACGACGTCAAGGTCAGCCTGCGCAGTCCGATGATGTTCCCGCGTTTTGCGGTCGTCGATCCCGAGGTGACGCTGTCGCTGCCACCCCAAGTGACGGCCGCCACAGGAATGGACGCCCTGACCCAGCTCATCGAAGCCTTCGTGTCGAAGAAATCGAATCCCCTGACCGACAGTTTGTGCCGCGACGGAATCAAAAGGGTCGCCCGCTCTTTGAGAACAGCCTATTCTCGGCCGGACGACGCGGGCGCCCGCAGCGACATGTCCCTGGCCAGCTTGTTCAGCGGCCTGGCGCTGGCCAATGCCGGGCTCGGTGCGGTTCACGGCATAGCCGGACCTTTGGGCGGCCTGTGCGATGCCCCCCACGGTGTGATTTGCGCAAAACTGCTGCCGACTGTCGTGAAAATCAACGTGCAGGCCTTGCAGAATCGAGAGCCGACATCGGCGGCCCTGGTCCGGTACCAAGAGGTATTCCGTTGGTTGACCGGCTCCCGGACCGCAACCGCGACCGACGGCATCGAGTGGCTCAACCAATTGGTCAAGTTTCTGCAGATCCCGCCACTCTTAAATTACGGGTTGCAGCCAAGTCACACCGCGAGATTGGTTAATCAGGCCCAGAAGGCCAGCAGCATGCAGACCAATCCGGTTTCTCTGACCGCCGCGGAACTGGAGGAGATAGTGTCTGATGCATCACAGCGAACCGATTAGTACGAAAATAGAATCAGACCCGCAAATAGAAACTTGAAATTTAAAACTCGAAACGCGGAACCAGTGGTGGTCCAAAAGACCATGAGCGTTTAGTCGTTAAAATCGATGATATCCTTCAACTGACAAAACCGACTTAACCGACTCAATCCCGCCGAGGCGGGACTAAACCGGCTCAACGGGCACAACCCCTCATCCGGGCTCCGGTGCGTCAGTTTTATGCACCGTGATGGCCCGAAAGCCCGTGGGTGTTTGGGACAAAAAAAGATGCAGGCCATAACGATAAGGCCTGCATCCGTCGTACTGAGCGCTGTGTCAACCGGCACTCCCCATATCCATCATGATACAGATCGCAAGGATAAGGCGTATGAACTCCGCGCGAATCTTCTTTACGAGGTGGGCAAGTCTTTTAATAAAAACTTCCCGGTACCGGTTTTACGGAAGCCGATAACGCTGAGTTTTAGTAACCGCTACCGACGATTTCACCGCCCTTTGTTTTTCTGACATAGGCGTTTTTCTCCGCGCCTTTCCATTCGTACATCACCCAGGTGCCTTCCGGGGTGGCTTTCATCACCGCTTCATAGGCCGGCATGGCAGCTTCTTTGAGGCTCTTTCCTTCCAGAGAGGGGTGGACAACCAAAGTACCATCCTCTTCCATTATATACACATAATTGGGTTTCATATTGGCGGCGTCCTTGAAATCAGCGGCCGTTTTGCCGCCGTCGATGGCCATCACAATTTCATCGACCTGCATCTTGATGGCATCTTTATCCGCCGCAAAAACGCCTGCTGCCATCGAAAGACCCATGACCAACACCACTATCATCAGTGCATACTTCTTCATTTACTCCTCCTTCCTGTCGTTATTGATGTTATGTGCCAAATCCCTGCAGTCTTGTGCCGCAGGTGCACCCCGCGTTCCCGTCGTCACGTCCGTTAAAGAACGAGGAAACGGCGAAGAAAATACGAGAATCAAGGCGTCGCAAGGCCCAAGCCGCCGCCGTTCTGCAGTCGGTAGAGGGTCACCGGAGACGAGATCGAGGAGTCGAAGGTCAAAATGAACGCAACTGGATCAGGAGTGACATCCGGGCCGAGCTGGTGGAAAAATATTTAAAAGAGCCAAGCGATGATCGGTTAAAACATCAATCTTTGCCTAAATCAAATGTTTTTTTATATGGCACCAAAAAATTTGAGCGTCAACAGGTAAATGGATCTTTAAAAAAATCTGAATCAGCTTCAGGTGGGAGTTTGACCAGCAGCACACTCGACTCGGTTTGCGACAGCACCTGCATCGGCAGACTGCCGAGCATGCGGCGATAAACGTCGTGCCGCAGGCTGGCCCCCATGACGATAACGGCATTGTTGCCGGCTGCTTCGATGATCAACTCGGCCGGATTGTCGCCTTCGAGCAGGTGCAGGCGACCGTTCTTGTCACAATTTTCCAACCAGTTGCGGGCGTGCTGCAGGCATTCGGTGGCCGCCCGTGCCGCTTCTGCGCCATCGTCCGGTCTTTTCACCCACACCAGATCGACTTGATTTCGGATGGCACGCAGCAGTAATTTCAGCAACGGGAACTGACGCCGGGCCGATGGAGAACCGTCGGCGCACACCACAAACCGGCTGTCCGGACCGCCGTTGCGGACCACCAGAACTGATGTGTGCAGGTCCAGAGCCAGTTTGCGGGTCGTGTCGCCGGTGACCAGCCGCCGCAGTCCGCTGCGCCTGGGTGGCGAGATGACCAGCAGGTTGTAGCCGTGCTGGTCCACTTCCCGGTTGAGCGTCTCGATGAAATGACCGAAGGATTCGCAGAAGGGGATCCGTTCGCCGGACGACGTTCTGCCGATAAACAGGTGGCCGTTGGAAATGTCGCGGATGTTGATGTGCGTTTGGGGATCGAGCAGACCTTCATCCGCGAGGACATCGGCCGCTGCGACCAAAATCTGCAGCCCGCGGGGTAGAGCCTGTCTGTTATCGAGAGACACATCGATGCCGACCGGCGGCGGCTCTTCGGTGGCGTGCGTGCCGGAACGAACGGTGATAACGGCCAGTTCGGCGGCCAGCCGTTTTTTCAATTCGACCGCAAAGCGCAGGGCACCAACTGCTGCGGGCTTTCCATCCGTATAGACAAGCAGCTTTATCATTCCTTTGCTTTCTCCTTTGCGGTCTCTGCTGCGGCCGGGTCTCCGTTGCGGTCGATGGCCGTGTATTGACGTTTTGCAACCTGAGGCAGAACACAAACGCGAGGCTGAACCCCCTGGCCGAATATTTCCCAGTTGCCTTGTTTCAGTTCCGGACATTCCTGAAAGACCGCCTCTTCGCAGGCGGCGCAGACCGCCGGGCAGAAAGACTCCCGCATGGCCTGGCGGATGGCGGCTCCCGTGGTGGTGCGGATATGCGTCTCTCCGATCTCCTTCAGCATACCCGAGTTTTTGAAAACCTCGAATACCCTGTGGTTTAAGCCGGAAAAAAAGAGTCCGCCGCCACGCTGCCGTACTTCCCCCTGCACAATCTCAAGGAGGTGAATGCCGCTGGCATCCATCGTGTTGACCCGGTGCATGCGAATAAGGACGTGGGCGATGTGCGGGGCGCTGCGCAGCCGACGCTGAAGATTGTCCAGCACAAAAGCGGCCGATCCGAAAAATACCGATCCCTCGATTTCGAGGATGTCCATCTGGCAGCAGGTTTCGCCAAAGTCTGCCGGGACCATTTTGGTTGTTTTGGGGTCCGGAACCACCGATTGGATGCGCGGGTGGGAAGTGGCGACCAGATGCAGTCCGATGGAAAGGAGCACGCCGACGTAGATCGCGAACTCGATGTTCAGCAAGAGAGTCGACAGGAAGGTGATGACCAGCACGGCTGCATCGCTGCGGGTGGCCCGGATTGTGCGCACCGTATTTTCCTTGTGGACCATGCCGTAAGCCACCACGATTATGACCCCGGCCAGGGCGGACATCGGTAGTTTGGCGGCCAGCGGGGCCGCCAGCAGAACCGTTGCGGCCACCGCCAAACCGGAAATGACACCGCTGATGGGGGTTTTCCCGCCGGATCTGAAATTGACGGTTGACCGTACGAACGATCCGCTGCCGGGGTAGCCGCTGAACAGTGAAGCCGCCACGTTCGCAAGACCCTGGCCGATGAATTCGCGGTTGATGTTGAGCCGCTGCCGGGTCTGGTCGGCAATCGACTTGGCGATGGACACGGCCTCGACCAACCCGAGGATGGCGATCGCCAGTGCGCCCGGCACCAATTGCCCGATCTGTGTGATATCTCCGATATCCGGCACACTGAACGGCGGCAGACTGCGCGGGATCGCACCGACAACCGCTACACCGCGTCGATCAAGATTGAAGACGGTTACCAAAATGCCCACAAATACCATGGCAATAAGGGTTCCCGGCCAGTTCGGGCGGCTGCGTTTGATAACCAGGATGACGACAATCGTTATTACACCGAGAAGAAACGTGATCACCTCGGTCTGGTGCAGGTGAGTGATGATGTTAAAGAGGTGCTCATGGAAAACGCTGGTTTTGGCGACCTTTATTCCGAGCAGTCCGGGGACCTGCTTGAAGGCGATCAGCACGGCGGCGCCGGCCGTGAACCCGAGCAGCACGGCGTGCGAGACAAAGTTAAGCAGCGCTCCTACCCGAGCCGCACCCATGCCGATCTGGATGACGCCGACCAGCAACGCCAGAAAAAATGCCAGCACCAGATATGCGGGGGTATCCGGCCGGGCCAACGGACTGAGTGAACTGAAGACGACCAGGGATACGGCGGTCGTGGGCCCGGTGATCAGGTGAGAGGAACTGCCCCAAAGACAGCCGACGATGGTGGGGACAATCGAAGCGTACAGGCCGTACTGAACCGGCAGTCCGGCGATCAGGGCGCAGGCCATCGATTGAGGGACGGCCACAACCGCCACTGTCAGGCCGGCGAAGAGGTCGGCCTTGATGTAACGCTTTCCATAACCCCGGATCCAGGAGACGAAAGGGACGAAGTCATCGAGGTGAACGTGCACCGGTGTACCCTCTGGTTTAGTCCCGCTATATCGGGATTGAGCCGGTTTAGCCCGTTTGGCCGTTGAGCCTGTTGGAAACTGACCATAGTCTTAATGAAACCGCCGATGGGCATCAGGCCGTAGGCTACTTTCGAATCTGATTCCTACCGGAAATACAGCAGCAGATCAACCGTCTTGATCGAAATGCCCGGATGAATCACAGACCTCCGGCGGGACCGCTTTGACTGTGTCCACAACCCGGCGGACATCGGGTAAACATCAGCGGCCCTTCGGGTTTTTGACGGCGCATTGACATCCGCCGAGGTCTTTGGCGGCCTGAATCTTTTCCATGACCAGCGAGCGGCCGTTTCGAATAAAATCCTGCCGAATATCTTCGGCTGTATACCCAAAACAATAGCAGACCAGATCCTTCAAGATGCTTTTTCCCTTAAACGGTAGAGGTCGATTCACTGTGCTGCGCTCCAATCGTCCGATCCTTTCAGTTTGACGGCCACATCACTGAACCGCACCCTGAAATCGGCATTCGGCCCCTGGTGATCCAACGCCAGTGTCAGCGGGCCGACCTTGCGATAGTCCTGCCAGGTCGCAACCCGTGTCGGTTCAATCGATCCGCCTTTGCGGTAAATCCACTGAATCAGACGATTGTCCGGGCCGATGAAAAGCTCGTATACATCCCCGGGCGTGTACCCCCCGCTGGGCGGATAGGTGACGACCACGCTGCGGGCGGTTTGGCCGCCGATGGGCATCGGTTGTCGCCCGACATCCGCGACGGTCGTCTGTCGATCCCAGACCAGATGAAAGGGAAAGAGCAGCCAGTATTGATCGTTGATGAAGGCCGCGTCGACCTTTTTCAATTCGTCCGATGAACTCCCACTCAGGTCGCTGCGGCTGTACCGAACGGCCTTGGTTTGATCGCCGCCCGGCCAGTATTCGACCCGATCGCTTTTCGGCCACCAGATCCACGAGCGTTTGGCCTGTTTCTCCCCGACCTTTACGTTGAACGTGAACCGGATCTCATCGACTTGACCGAAAGAGGCGATACCGTAAGAACCGGCGATATCGCTGCGGATATCCGCTGCGCGCGTTGATCGGCCGGTGGTTGAACAAGCCAACAGCAGCGATGCCGTCGCGGCAACCAGGACCCAGTTTTTCAAAGGTTTCATTTTTCCTCCTTGATCTTTTGGGGATCGATAATCGTGAAATATCGACTAGACACTTATAGCCGTGCGGGCAGCCACGGTGCATGAAAATGACTTGCCGGAGCTTTGATGAATGGTTGTGCCCTTTGAGCCGGATGAACTGTTGCGAAAAGCGGCAAGTTTCAGCCGTCTTTCGAAACCGTTCATCCGGGCGGAGGCGACCACCTCATTTTCGTATTAAGCTATGGCATTAAACACAATAGGGCAAGGACCCAATCGGTCCTTTTTATCCTTTAAATTTTCTTTCATTTATTTCCTTTCCGGCACCGTGGCTGGGTTGACTTAATTTGATTCGTTTATATTTTTTAAATTGTAAGATTAGGTACAGAGATTCTCAAAACGTATATGTTGGAGAAAGGAGCCCACGCAATGGCCACGCAAGACAACAGTGCACAATTCACGTTTTTTTTCCCGGAGGCCCGGGTTCTTCGTGGGGAGGAGGTCGAGGCGCTTCCGCCGGATAAGAAACAAGCAGCCGCAAAATTGGGTCAGCAGGGTGTTTGGCTTGAAATCAACTGCCCTGACAAGTCATGCATCAATGCCGACGGTAAAATCACCGTTTCGGCTGTCGGCACGGAAGCCAAGTCGAAGAGAGGTGTCTGGCTGAATCTTTTCTGCCCGGAGGACAGTTGTGAACTCCGTCAAAGCACGGATTTGCCATAGTTAAACCTTGGCTGAGCGGTTTCCCGCCCAGATAGGCGGGATTAAACGTTCTGGGCTGAAAAGCCCTTAAACAGGTCATATCTGAATAATTCTGGCTTCATTGTGTTTATAAAACGTTCCACCTTAACTTCAATAGGATAAATGGGCGGCGACAGACGAAAGTTCTGTTGCCGCCCGTTCTTTTGGTTTTGACCTCATCACTCGATCACTTATTTTCAACCGGATAACCGGCTTTCACCCATTCTTTCCAGCCGCCCTTGAGGGCATAGACGTTCCGGTACCCTTCTGCCATCAGTTTTTGTGCCATCCTGACACTGGTGTATTCGTTAGGTCAGGCACAATACAGCACGATTGTATCCTTTTTCGGGTAGATATTCGACCATTTGCTGAACTCCTTGGGATCGCTGCGAACGGCTCCCGAGATTTTCTGGCCGCTGCTGGTCCAATCGCTGCCGGCCCGGACATCGAGGATGACGGTGTCCGGTTTGTCGAGTCTGGATCTCAATTCATCCGTGGTCATCAAGGGAACCTCTTCGGTGGCCATCGAGGCCAAGGAGCAGGCACCGATAATGACCGAAATTGCCGCAACGAACATCATCTCACCCAAAGCGTTTTTCATGATGTATCTCTCCTGCTTGAAACTCAGGGTAAGCAGTTCAAGGTTCAGTACTGCCCCTGACTGCAAGCATCCAGTTTGATCGAAGAGGAAACTGTTCAGTTATGGTGAAAAATGCCAAATCGCAAATATCAAAAAAATCACAATGACCAAAAGTCAAAATTACAAACTTGTTTAGGAGAAAAAAAGTTTAAACTCGATCTTTTTTATTCTACTCTTCCGGATAAGGTAATCTCAAATACCAATAATTCAAACTAAAAAAGGGAGTGAAAAAATCGCCAGGTTACCGAGAACGTGGATTGTTATCGGAACCAGGAGGTTGCCTTCGATTTCGTAGGCCGCGGCAAAGAGAACACCGCCCACGGTCTGTGTGACGGCAAGTGCCTTGACCGGGTGCAGGAGAACGAAAAAAAGCGTACTCAAAAAAAGGGCCGGAAAAATTCCCCAGCGCCGAAAATAACCGTAGAGGATGCCCCGGAAGAACAGCTCTTCGGTCACCGGCCCGACAAGGCCGCCGATGAGAAACAATTGCAGGGTTTCGGACGGATCGGAGGGCAGGGGTATGCGGATCAATTGCAAGGGGTTGATTCCCCAGAGGGAGACGACCAAGCCGATTCCTGCGACAATACAGCCGAAACCGGCTGCCCAGATGAGTCCTTTCGAAAACCCTCTCGCGGCCGTGGCTGTTGACAGGCCGACAGCCGCCAGGCCCCGATCCGAATAGACAAGGATTGCCATCATCAGCAGCAGTTCCAGGAATCGGACCACGCCGGTGACCACCAACGGATTCGAGGCACCCAGCAGCATGACCCCGGCAGACATAAACTCCACCGTTGTCATGCCCAGGAGGGTGAGCAGAAGGGTTTTTAATTCGATGCGGGCTGCTGCCATCCGAGTGACCTCAAGGCAAGGTATGCGTATCGCTGAACGTACCAACTGTGGGTTGAGCGGATTTTTGCGAGGATCGCTTCGATGATATCGGACTTTCTGTCTCCACCCCACTTGCCAAGGGCATACAGGGCCTGGCAAACGACATTGGGCTGAGGATCGTCCAGGAGCGTGAACAGATCGTCAATCGTGCGATCCTCTTTGCTCGATCCCAGCGCATGGGCCAGCCAGTATCTCTCGGGAAGATGCCGACTGGCCATCGACTTTTCATAGGACGGGTAAGCGGTGATTTCCAATTGCAGCTGTTCAATCAGTTTCAGGGCCGCTACCCGATCGCGCCAGTCGGCAGCGTCCAGGGCTGCCGCCAGATTCCCGGCATTCACCGGCCTCCGGCCGCCCTGGTATACCGGAACAAGAAGCACGACCCCTATCATAAAGCACAGTATGCTGGAGAGAAGGTTGGCGCGGGAAGTCTGCATAAAAAGGCCCGTCGGCAGCCGCAGGATACCAAAAACGGCGCCGTAAAGAAGGATCGGGAACGCCAACAGGATGCCGAAAAAGGTGAAGGTGCGCAAGAAGGCCGACCGGTCCGTTTGGCGGCTGTACTGCGCAAGTACGGCGTTCGGGTTCGAGAAGAACGATGCGGGCGTAATGACCAGGATTCGCGTGCCGTTATTCAGCCAGTCCAGGTGATCCCCCGCCTGTTTTATCTGCAATTCGACCGGCTCGTCGTCACCCACTACCAGATAATCGCGGTATCGCATTTGGGATGCCACCCTGCGGTCGAGTGCGGCCGGCCGGATTTCGGTCAGTCTGATCGGTCGCTGCAGTTTCTGTTCCAGAGATTTGAACGCCTCGGCCGGATAAAGAGTGTAGCGGTAGTAAAAATCATTGACTGACTTGCCGACCGGGTTGGAGAGCAGGAGAAAATCCCTGATATTGATGAAGAGGTTGTTGTCGGCCTGAACGCCCCAGACTACGGCCAGAAAAGCCAGTGGGTAGAGGGGTAGCAGCCGGTTTAATACTCCTTTATGGTCGTGTTCCGGCGGCAGGCAGCGGAGATAAACCAGGGACACGCCCGTCGGGATCAGCGCAAAGTAAAGCGAACCGAAGAGATTAAACCCGTTTAAATTGACCATCAACAGGCCGGCCACCCAGATGATAAGAAGCAGGATCAATATGGGTCGATTGCGCTGCGACAGGTTGTGCCAGATCCAAACAGCGACAATAGTGGCCAGAGTGAGCCCAGCGCCGGTGCTCAGGGTGAAGAACAGTCCGCCGAATACCGCCGGCGCGAGGGTTCCCAGTCGCTGCAGGGATTGAAGGGTGGGGATTTCGAGGTAGCCCGCTTGGTGCAGGGCGGAAACCTCTCCGAAAAGTTGAAGATTGGAAAAATATACCTGGCCCATTGCCACCAGTTGCGCGATGGACAGGCCGGTCAATACGGTGCTGAAAAGCGGTTGCGAGGTGATTCTGTTGGCGCTACTCAAAGGCGGCAAGGTCAAATTTTCCTTTGATTCGTATATCTTGCCGCATCATAGCCGATTTAACGCACGGAGTCAAAAACGTCGTTACCAGTAGAAAGGCGTAACCTCTTCTATGTTAAGCGGTTTCACGTCCAGTCGGGATTAACGGCCCAGTTTAACGCTCATGGATGCCACGGTGCATGAAATTTGTGTTTTCGACTTAAAAATTTTCAGACTGGGAGGTCGACCGGTAGGCGACTACGTTGGCCATCCCGGCTTCCATGTGGTAAAGGTTGTGACAGTGGTGAAACCAACTGCCGGGGTTGTCGGCCGTGAACTCCACGTCAATGCGCTGCATCGGGTCGACGATGATCGTGTCTTTGAGCACCCAGTGTTCGCGGGGAAGCGACCGGTTGACGACTCTAAAGAAGTGGCCGTGCAGGTGCATCGGATGGGGCATCATGCTGTGGTTGCCATAAGCCAGGCGTATGCGTTCGCCTTTGTCGACCGGCAGCGTTTCGGCATTGGGATATACTCTTCCGTTAATGGTCCAAAACTCCGAATGCATGCCGCCACTGAGCACCTGATTGTAAACGCGATCGGGATCTCCACCCGAATTTTCATCTGCATCGCGGGCAGCGAAGTCCGGATAAGAGGCTAAGCGCAGCCCCTGATGAAATCGCGGTGGGTCGGCTGTATTCGAATTGACGCCCTTGTAGACGATCGGAACACGCAGCCGGTCTTCCCCGAGACCCGTATCGGCAGCCGCCAGCAGCCAGTGACCTGGATTGTCCGCCTCGAAAACCACATCATAGCGTTCTCCCATTCCGATTCGCAGAACATCCGTTTCGACCGGCCGAATCGGGTTGCCGTCGGCATGAGTGATCCTCAGGGTGTGACCGGACAGCCGCAGATGGTAGATGGTTGCCGATGAGGCGTTGATCAGGCGCAGCTTGACCCGCTCTCCCTTGGTGACGGTCAGGGATTCTGTCGCCGGGTAAATCCGGCCGTTGACAGCGTAACCGTCGTAGACCGGCTCCCACAGGGGACCCTGATCGGGTCCGGAAGACCGCCCGCGGCCCATCATGCCGTGCATCATTCCCATGGGCGGTCGTCGTTCGGTGCGGGCAGTGCCGCCGCCGTCCCTCATTACCCAGTCTTCCAGAACAAGCGTGTATTCGCGGTCGTAGGGTTCTTCCATTCCGGCCGATTCCACGATCAACGGCCCGTAGAGCCCCTGATCGAGCTGGTAGCGGGCATGAGAGTGATACAGGAAACTGCCGGGTATTTCGGCTTCGAATTCGTAAACAAAGCTTTCACCCGGCATGACCGGCGGTTGGGTGATGCCCGGGACACCATCCATGGCATTTTGAAGTGGAATGCCGTGCCAGTGAATCGTGGTTCCCTCGGGAAGGTAGTTTTTCAGCACGACCCGAACGACTTCGCCCGCTTTGACCCTGATTTCCGGACCCGGTACCTGGCCGTTGTAAGTCCAGGCCGTAAATTCAGGTCCGTTGCCGAGGCTGACTTTGGCCGGAGAAGCGGAAAAGTGAAACTCTCTCACCGGTTTGCCGGTTCCGGCCAGAGCTCTTGAAAAGAGACCGGCCGGCAGGCAGGCGCCGAGTGCGACGCCTGCCGCTGCTTTTAGAAATTCTCTTCTGTGGATCGTCATTTTGACCTACTTTACTGGTTGGCCGGGTGCATCCATCCGGTGGATTTGTCGATGAGCAATTTGTCCACCAGGGAGCCGTCTTTGGTGACGATTTCGGCTTCAAAAGCATCACCCTGCTCGGTGATCTTTCCCAGTTTCAAATTGGGGTTGCGGGTCGAGTGCAGATAATTTTCAACGGTCGTACGGGCGCCCTCTTCTTTGAGCGGTGTTTCCAGGTTGCCGGCTCCCGGTCCGATTTCTCCCTGCTGGGGCGCTCTTCCCATCAATCCGGATCCCCGTCCGTAGCTAGGCCCCATACCATATCCGGGTCCCATGCCGTATCCGGGACCCATCATGCCGGGACCCATGCCATAGCCGCGGCCCATCATGCCGTAACTGCGACCCGAGCCCATGGAACGGCCGCCATAAGGGCAATTCCAGTCCCCGTCATCGTCACCCATCATTCCGGGTCCCATGCCGTATGCGGGTCCTCTCATGCCGGGCCACATGCCGTATCCACTCCACCGTCCCATATGGCGGCCGTGATGACCGCCGCCGTATGGGCAGTTGACGTCATCGTCGTCGTCCTTGGTCCCCCAGCCCCCCACCCGGCCGATATCGGGGTTGATTTTCTTCATTTTCATAACGAAGTCGAGACGCTTCTGATCAAATTCCTCTGTAAACTTTGAAATGTCCTTCTGAAGGGCGGCGGCTTTCTGGGCATCCGGATTCTTCTTGGCCAGCTCGCTCTGCAGTTCCAATCGCTTCTGGTACATTTCCTGCCGCAGGTCTTGGGTTTCATCGAAAAATGCCTGGCGCTCTTTATCCAGGGTCTTTTGGTCTTCATCACTCAAATTGCCCGCATGCCACGGGCGCCATCCCGGCTGACCGGCGGCTGCACCCCTACCGGCAGAGACCGGTGCGCTGAAACCGATCATCAAAAGAGCCATTACGGCCGCAATGGGAATCAGTTTGGAAATGTTTTTCATGGTAGGCCTCCTGAAGATGAGTAAAAGGTGATTGTTATAAGCGCAGTATCATCGCGATACAGAGAAGCAAACATAATGCCAGGGATGGGGGGACTACTGGGGCATATAAATAAGTGACAGAATACAAACGTAAAATATACTTACTTGTCACATTTTTTATTGGCTGAGGTTTTCTGCCATCACGGGGGAAAATATGTTTCGGGTTGAAAATACCCGGGTCGATGCGACAGATGGATAAAAAGTATCCAGTCCTAAGGGCCCACGGATGGCATTCTGTAGAAGCCTATCACCTGAGGGTGGCCCAGAACGACGTCTATTTTCTGATTGCTGCACGAGGGTGTGTCAGTGTCCGGGTCCACAGTTGTCGCAGGGCGTCGAAAGGGGTAACGGATGGTCGTCGACACGGTCAATGACCTGTATTATTTTCGGAACCAAGCCGCTATCGACCTCGAGTCGCGTGGAAAAGGTCCGCACGATCAAGAATCCGAAAGCGAGGCCGATTAGACCGAATAGCAGGGCCGAACCGGATTCTTCCATACCCAGCCGTGCGGCGACACTCGATCCGGTCAAGGCGCCGAGCAGCAAAAAAACGACCGGTATCAGGTAGAGGATTGCCGCGCTCTTGAGCACCGAGGACGGGCTGATATAGATGACAACCGTGTCCCCTTCATGGGCGCCGGCCGAGTTATACACTCTGGTTCTGACCCGGGTACTCTTGCAATCTGAATGACAACTGCGGGACGATGAGCATTCGGCACAGGCGTCCAGTTTATCGGTGATCACCTCGGCCCACCCGTCTGCGCTTGTCTTGACAATTAATCCGGTTTTTTGAGGCATGGCGTCATCTCTTTTCTATCCGCAGCATTTGGGCGTCTTGCCGCCGGTGGTCTTGTTCAGTCGCTCCAGGTACCGTTTCCAGAAGCCTTTCGGCTTTGCGGATTTGTCACTCAGATATTTTTCGGGATTATCATCAAACGCTTTACGGCATGCGTTGGCGCAGAAGTAGTAGTTGTTCTTTCTATAAGTTGACACGATTTCGCTGCTTTGCGGGCCCACCTTCATGCCGCATACCGGATCGACCACCGTGTGGGGGGTGCCGGCTATAGAGTTCATTTCGAGTCTCCTAATTTGATTTTAAAGGAAATCTGCGTGCTTAACATCTACTCTGATTGGACCTTTAATTACCAATATAAGAGCGTGCGGGCAAAAGTCACGGAACACTCCGCACGGCGTGGGAAAAAACCCGGATCCACAGGACACAAGAAATAATTTTCAGTGCCGGTTGACCCGTTTATCTTAGACGCCGCAGAGAGAACACCCGGTGACCGGATCGTCGCTTTCCGTCAGATCGAGGTCGATGATGGTGCCTGGAATCTGGATGTCTTTGAGGTATTTCAGGAGCAAGCGCAGCACCTGGATTTGGCGAAAGCGCTGACCGGGGAATCCCAGCGGATGGCCCATGGGCAGGTTCGTGAAGACGGCGCGCGGTGGTTTGACTTTCCGGGTGATTTCCTTTGAAAGCGTGATCGAAATGGTGGCAATGCCGCTCGCCTCGACCGCCCGTTGGATCAGTCCCACGGACTGATTGCAAAGGCCTCAGGCCGGAGTGAGCAGGGCAATATCGACGCCGTCTGCCCTAAGTTTTTCAGCCACGCACGGGGCGGTTTCGTTGATTAACGTGTCGAGGTGGCGATTCGAGATGTGCCCCATGAAGGAAAAGTGGCAATGATTCACCTGGCCGATTTCACCGAATTGTTCGAGCAGCCGCACTCTTTCGAGAGGGAAAACAATGTTGACGTCCCGGACCGCATCCCTGTGATCATAGTAGTTGTGGGTAATGGATAGATCGGCCGGTTTGGCCTCGGCGGGGATTTCACGGAAAGACGGATCACCTTGTCGATCCTTCATGTCGAATGGCGGCTGGCTTTTCAAATGAACCCCGCCGGTCGTGATCAGCGCCAGGCGGCTCTTGGCTGGATCATCCGTGAACGACGTCCAGGGGGTTTCGGAGAAACGAACGATACGGGCCTTTCGTGCCCATCTGTTCAGCATCGAGGGATATCGGGTGAAGAGCCGTGCAAGCAGCTTGTCTTTCAGTTGTTTCATTTCAAATGTGTTTACCCGTATCCATTTCGTGTTTTCCCCAGCCCCTGTGATGCCAGCCGCCTCCGCGCTGCCCGTAACCGCCCATGCCCCACCCGGCAAAGGCCGAGACGATGAATCCCACCGTGGCGATAACAGCCACGATAGTGATACTTTTCTTCAACGTCAATATAAAGGTAATTTGACTTTGATGAATATGGTCATAATTTTTGAATTAGTCATGAAACAAGAATGTGCAGCTGACATATTAAAAAGGAAATAAACAATGTCCAAACAAACTTTTTCCATTCCGAATATATCCTGTGGCCACTGCGTCATGAGCATCAAGAACGAGCTGAGCGAACTCGATGGGGTAAAAAAGGTGGAAGGCGATCCAGGCGCCAAGACCGTCACCGTCGAATGGGAAGCTCCGGTCACCGAGGAGAAGATCAAGGCAACCCTTAAGGAGATCAATTATCCTGCGGCATAGGAGCATCATGAAAGCAAACGGATACAACGTGTTTCTTGTCAAAGCGATCAAAGCGGCTCTGGAGGCGGGACAGGTGATACTGGATGTGTATCATTCGGAATTCGCGGTGGAGCACAAGGCCGATAACTCGCCTTTGACACGCGCGGATCGAAAGTCGCACGAACTGCTCATAGCCGCATTAAAAGGCTTTAACATCCCTATACTCAGTGAGGAAGGGCTTGAAATTCCTTACAAAGACCGAAAAACATGGGAGCGACTCTGGATTATTGACCCGCTGGACGGTACCAAGGAATTCATCAAGCGCAACGATGAGTTCACGGTCAATATTGCTCTGGTCGAATACGGTCTGCCTAAAATGGGCGTCGTCTATGCCCCGGTCAAAGACCGACTCTACTTTGCTGCCGAAAATTTTGGTGCTTTTAAAATAGACAACACGCTGGGGACTGACGGATCCAATAGAATCGGCGGCAACGACCATGACCCTGACAAAACGCTTAGCAGGCTTCTGAAAACTGCGACCCGGCTGCCGGCCTGTAAACGACCTAAAACGCCGTTTGTGATCGTAGGGAGCCGGTCGCATGCCAATCCGGATCTTAAAAAATTAGTCGAGGAAAAGCGGCGGGAACACGGTGAGGTCGAACTCATTAGTGCCGGCAGCTCGCTGAAAATATGTATGGTGGCAGAGGGCCTGGCAGACATGTACCCCCGTCTCGGGCCGACCTGCGAATGGGATACGGCGGCCGGGCAGGCGGTTGCCGAAATGGCCGGAGCCAAGCTGCTCGATTACAAGACCGGCGAGCCACTGAAGTACAATCGGCCCGACTTGCTCAATCCTTGGTTTGTCGTCCGTCGATAAACCGTGCCCGGAAGCGATTGGTGCATTGACTTCCGTGACTTGGCAGTTTGGGATAACTCATGAGCGAAAAAAAAATAACATTACCGATTACAGGAATGACCTGTGCCAACTGCGCGGCAAACATAGAACGAGGCGTTAAGAAGCTCGACGGCGTGGCGGAGGTCAACGTCAATTTTGCCAGCGAGAAGGTCTCAGTGGCTTTCGATCCCCAAAAACTCGGTGTCCAAGACCTGGCCAATAAGA
>CAWBCG010000001.1:0-50799 GCA_963787235.1 uncultured delta proteobacterium | reverse complement strand
CTTGAAAGGCGACATTTCCAGATTTGTATTCTGACCAGAGGTGGTGGAAATTTGCGCACCACCCGCAACGCAACCGGACGCACTCACGAGCACGTCCGCGAAAATCATGATAACAAGAAGAAGACCGGCAGTCATATTTTTGTGTTTCATATAAAGCTCCAAGTTCTTACTATACGATTTTTAACCTGTTCCCGAAGAATTTGCCATTTTAGGCAACCGAAATCAACCCCCAATTGGAGGAGTGTTGGTGAAAAGTTGACAAACTGCCGCTTTCTTAGCTAGGGTTGCATTTTGAGATCCTTACAATAAATATCGATATTGTGAAAATCGCATCAACAATATGAAACCAAAATTTTGTGAGTAGAGCTATGGAAACGGATGATTTTGTTAAAAGTGCCGGAGAAAGCGACCTCGAAGCGGTAATGCGGTTTATTCACGCCGACGGAAACCCGAACGCACGGGACAGTCACGGCAGCACGGCGCTGATCCTCGTCGCAAAGAAAGGCCGGCTCGAGGTCGTCAATTTTCTGCTTGAAAACGGTGCCGAAGTCGACGGCGAGGACTCGGAATTCGAGGGGACGGCCCTGATCTGGGCAGCTCTGAACGGGCAAGCGGAAACGGTCGCACTCTTGTTGGGGCATGGCGCCGATCTCGAGGCCCGGGAGAAAAAAAACGGTATGACGGCCCTTCACGGCGCCGCGGTAAAGGGGCACATTGATGTCGTGAAGATGATGCTCGAGAAAGGCGCCGCGATCGATTCCAAGGATAGGGACGCACGCACGCCCCTGATGTGGACCACCAACACCGGGCAGGTCGACGCGATGAAGGCCCTCCTAGACGAGGGAGCCGACACCGAAGACCGAGAGGTCACCCAGGGGATGACGGCCCTGATCGCGGCTTCGGCCGCCAACCAAACCGAATCCATGCAGGTTCTGCTGGAGCGTGGCGCCGACATCGATGCGCGCACCTTCGACGGCAAGACCGCCCTGATGGTGGCGGCCTTCGTTGGCCATTACGAGGCTGCGAAACTGCTTATTGAAAAAGGTGCCGACGTCAATGCTAAAGACAAGAAGGGAAACGGTGCGCTCGCCTATTCCATGCTGAGCAAGGGCGGCGAATACACCAAGCAGCGCATGCAAGAGCTGCTGAGCCGAGCAGCCTCCGGCGTCGGTGATGATAAATGATAGTTTATCAGTTGTTCTCGAAAGTGCCTTGATCCTCTGAATTCAGAGCATTACAGTAGGATCGATGCTGTGGAGGTGTTTACCTCTAAGAATTAAGCCGGAAACCAAATTCGTTCCTATTCTCCGGCCTTTTGTTTATGGATATGGCATACTCACATAATACGCTACACCTATGAACTACCTTACCTTCTTAGAGTTAATACTCTACTCTTCAGATAGTTGTTGCCTATCCACGGTAACTTTAAGGGTATTGACGAATATCCGATCCAGAAATGAGGAATCTTCCCCTTATGAAAGGAAACTAGTTATTCGACAATCATGTGAATCTGACGTGTTCGCCTTCCCTTGACCTTGATGTCAAATTCACCTCCCGACTTCATCTGTTGAAAAAGGGCAATGGCATCTTCCGGTCCTGTCACCGCTTTTCCGTTCACCTCCCGGATGACTTCGTTCGATTTCAACCCCATTTCTGAAAAAATGCTTCCAGGTTCGATCGGTGAAATCCTTATGCCCATTGGCTTTCCGTAAACGCTGACCGGATCGACGCGCATTTCTTTCAGCAGTCCACTGATGTCCCCGAACATGGATTTCTTTGTATCCCGATCAAGGTAGACTACTTTCAGATTCCGGCCTTCAGGAGGGCGTGGGCCGAAGGACTGGCGCGGAGTCCGCTGATAGGCTGAGGCAGTTTTTGTTTTGGTGCCGGCGGACAACGATTGACGCAGCTTGACAGTCTCCTCGCCGTATCCGGAATCGACGATGATCCGATCGCGTAGGATCTCCTTGATCAGAAAGCGGTCAACCACGTCGCCTTCACGCAAGTAGATTTGATTGCGGCCGTCGATCTCGACAACAGCTATACTTTTACTGGGCTGGTAAGCTACCGCTGTTCCTACGAGCTTAATCTTGACACCAGTGGGTTCGATTCCCTCGAACCTGTCTTCGGTCGCTACTGCAATCGTCAGGCAAGGCAATATCAGGAGGGTAAAAATTGCAAGTAAAAGAAATCTGCTCAAACAGCGAGGTTTCACGGCATTGTGTTAGCTGAAGAGTAAAACAATCAAAATTTCATACGCACTCAAGCGATCGCATGCAGCATAAAACCGAAATGCATTACTTTTATGCCATTTCAGTTTAAGCCCCTGTGAATCTGGCGTTATCCTGTAACTTAGCATCTCAATTCGAGAAAGGGTTAACCGTTAAAAGTACCCCTCTGGTGGCGGCTGACTCTCCACCAGAGGAGTGTTTTTAAGGACTATAGATCTCTATACTATGCGGGCTGCCCCGGTTGCGCCGGTCCGATCCTGAACGGCCGCATCATCTCGTTGTCTTCGTGCTCGACGATGTGGCAGTGCCAGACGAACTGACCGGGCGTGTTGAACTGCGCTTTGATACGGGTCACCTGGCCGGGGTAGGCGATGACCGTGTCCTTGAACCCGCTCTCCCACGATTCGGGTTGAGTTACATTGCCGTCGAGTTGGATCGGTTCGACGACCTCACCTCAACATCCAGAACCAGCCCTTCCCGATTCACCACCTCGAATACCACCTCGTGCACGTGCATGGGATGGGCGTCGCCAGTGGTGTTGTAGAACTCCCAAATTTCTGTAGCGCCCAGTGCCGGGTTCTCGGTAACGGGTTCCGCCCACTTTCGTTCCGTCCAAACGCCCTCAGGGGTGGTAGGATCGAAAAAGTCTGGGCCCACGTTTCCAAGAAGCGCTTCGATAGGACCTTCACTACCATCGTCACCCGTTCCCGCCAGCTCGATGAGCGCCAACTTGCGGGTGGTGGTCGCCGCGGGCAGAGGCGTGCTATCTGGCAGCTGCAAGAACTGCGGCGGTGTGGTCGGATCTGGCGCCACAGTTGGGACGACCCGGAATTGCATCACCTGGCCGGTACTATCCGGATCAGCCGGATCGAAGTCTACCTCCGGTATTCCGCCGCCGAAGGGTTCGTCGGGGCCGACATTACCGAGCACATAATCGCCCTCCACCACGTTAGTGAAGTCGACAATGAGGTCGGCGCGCTCAGCCAAACCCATCAGTAGCTGGTTATTGTTCGTAGCGGAAAGATTTACTGGTGCCGTGAGGTAGCCGCCTTCGTTGCCGATTTGCCAAACTTCCACCCCTGGGATGCCGCTGAAGTCGAGTATTAGGAAGCGCGACTGGCAGCCGTTTAGGAACCGCAGGCGATAGCGTCGCCGTTCCACTACTTGAAATGGCCAGGTGTTGCCGTTTACCATCATCATGTTGCCGAAGAACTCTGGATTCCAGATCGGTGAGAAATCTCCAAAAGGAATATAGGGCCCGAAGATGGGGGGCTCAAAAAAAGTCCTCGTGGCTGGGTAGAAGAGCGAGCCGTCTTCGTTGAACGAACGGTCCTGGATGGCGATGGGGATCTCATAGTAGGGCTTTGTAAAGGGATGCTGGTCACCCTCTTTAGGAGCAGGGCCGGGCAGCACCCCATCAAGCCCGGTTCTGCTATCGATCACATCACTGCCGGCGCCACGCAGGAGGTAGAAACCGGCCGGCCCGGCATAGACATTGAGCCGTGTCATGCCAAGGGTGTGGTCATGGTACCAGATGGTCGAAGCGCGGTTATTGTTTGGATATTGGAAAATGGCATTGCCAGTTTCCCAGGTGACGTCGAATTTGTTGGCCGCCTTGCCTTTAAAAAAATCGTACCAGGTACCTGCGGTCGCATACCCGCCAGGGATGTCATTGGCATCAGGCAGGTACCAGGCCTCAGCATAGCCGTCGCTCTCATCCCCCACCCCCACAGCTCCGTGCACGTGGGTACACATGGGCACCGGGCCAGTGTAAGAGCCAGGAGTAGGTTGCCCAGTGAAGTCCGGACGAGTGTCTCGGCCGGCCATGCCGCCGGGAGGGTTGGCCCAGTGCAGAGTCTGGTCTACAGGCAAGAGGTGCGGCAGGTAATTGCCGCTGGCATCCTTTAGGTCATTTATCCACTTGATGCGCACCGGTGTGTTTACCTTTGCCTCGATTGTCAGCGAGGGAGCATTATGCAACAAAAGGCCTTTTTTGCTGACCGATGAGACGGCGCCGTATCCCCAGACAGTTGTCGGTGGCATTCCAGCCGGCAGGATCTGCTGGGAAAACTGCTTCATCGAGATTTCGTAGTAGTCTATGTTTTTCCCTTTAGAAGCTTTTAATTTTCCGGCCTTCGGCATCACCGGCGGAATAAGCATCGGAGTCTGGTACTTAGCAACGTCACCGGGAGACAAATCGCCACCTGGGATCGCCGCTAACGCTTCGGGGATTTTGAATCGCCAGGGCAAGAATAGGGCGGAACCACCGGCAAAACCGATTTTAAGAAATTTGCGGCGTGATACTTTCATCTCGAACTTTTTTCTTTTTTTCATGATAATGCCTCCCTTCGGTTTTAAAACAACTGAATTTTACCGGTACTGGTAAAAATGCTCCTGAACACTGAACTGAATTTACGTTATAGATAAAACCGTCGGTTGAATGATGTAAATCGGGGAACCCCTGAATTGGGGTGTCCGAAACCCTGATTCATTTCCGGCGCATCCCCGAAGGTGCCTAAGGCACCCCGAACTCGATCTCGGGACTGACATACGAGCCGCCGGCCGCCACCGCGTGCACGGCCTCCACCAGCTCCTCGAAGGCGCAGTCCTTGAGCAGGTAGCCCGTCACCCCGGTCTTGAAGCTCTCCTTCACGTAGTGCGGGTCGGACTGCAGGGAGACGATGATGATCCTCGTGTTGGTCTGTTCGGCCAGGATCCGCCTGGCGGTCTCGATACCGCTGATCTCCGGCAGGTTGAGGTCCATGACCACCACCTCGGCCGGAAACCGTTCGAGCACCGCTAATGCTTCCGCACCGTCTGCGGCTTCACCCACCAGCTCGATATCCGGCGCCTGCATCAGCAGAACCCGCAGTCTTTCGCGGACCTCCCAGTGGTCGTCGACCAAGAGCACCCTGATCGTCATGGATGACCTTCCATTTATTTGCGCTTGGAGTGGCCGTGAAATCCCCCTTTCCCCCTTTGCAAAGGGGGAACGCTGTTACCTATTGGACCGCCTACCGTGATGCCTATTTGTTTTCATTTTTAAATCAGATTGCTCATTCATTTACAGGTATAAATATTGCCAGGGCCTCCGATCGGATTTCGGTTACCTCCATGCGCTCTGGTTATTCTCCCCCTTTGACAAAAGGAGGCCGGGGGATTTTTCTTCGGGCCGCAAAAATTAACTTGTACTTTAAATTACGAGACCAGTGATCAGGAGACAATCGGGGAAACCCTGAATGAAGGGAGCGAAGGACCTGATTTCGAGGGAAACGATGGATAGATGAAAGTGTGAATAAACCCTGCAGGGTGGTGAAAAACGTCATGAGCGCCGACAAGACAAGGCAAAATCCGACGAAAAAGCGGAGTTTATGTGCAATAAATGAGCATTTTGAGAAGGATTTTAACGCCGTATGGCCAAGCGCAGTAGTTTTTCAACACCCTGCTAACGGATGTCCAACGTAATGGGCAGGTTAAATTCGACGACATCGCCAACGCCAACGCCGTTTTTTTCGAACCAGCCCTGGTTGACTTCCAGGGCGTAGAGCGCCGGAACGGGCGATGCGTAGACCGTGGTGGTTGGGAAGGGATTCATCTTCTGGATCCCGACGACGCGGCCGGCTGGGTCGATGAAGGCGATGGAGAGCGGCATGCGGGTGTTCTTCATCCAGAACGTCAGGATCTCGGGTTCCGCGTAAACGAACAGCATACCCCGGTTTGTCGGCAGGCTGTCTCGCAGGGACAGGCCGCAGGATCTCGCCTCGGGTGTGGTCGCCAGTTCGATGACGAGATCATGCCCCTTGACGACAACTTGAACCGTCGGCAGCTCAAGCGGGCAGGCCAGCACGGTGTTCGCCAGTAAAATCACGACAGCCCCTATTAAAGCGGATAGGCAGTAGTGTTTTAGATGACCCATCGAATCACCAATTTTGAATCAACTCCAATAAAAGCGTTCGTAGTGCAAAGGCCGTATCCGGAATACTCGCTCAAAGTCTTTGTCCCAGTGGAGAAGAAAATCATCCTCTGAGCATCCGCATTGCTTTATGATCATAGTCTTTGCATAAATTTTTCACCTTGGTGAAAAATTTATTTTTATTCGATCGACGTCAATCCCCGCCGCACGGCGTATTTGGTGAGTTCGGCCACGGTGTGCAAGTCGAGCTTGGTCCATGATGTTTTTGCGGTGGGATTCGACGGTCTTGATGCTGATGTTGAGCCGTTCGGCAATCTCCTTCGTGGCCCTGCCCTCGGCAAGGAGCTGCAGCACTTCCCTCTCGCGCACGGTCAAATCCGGCGCTTGTGCACGATCGTTTTCATTTGAAGGGTTCAAATAATCCCGGAGGACAATATCGGTCACGTCCGGGCTCAGATATTTTTTGCCGGCACACACGACCCGTATGGCTTTGATCAGCTCCTCGAAGGCACTTTCCTTTAACAGGTAACCCATCACCCCCGCCCGCAGCATGCCCTCCACGAACTGTTTTTCCGAATGCATGGACAGGGCGATGACTTTCACGCCCGGCACCTCGTCGAGGATCTGCCTGGTGGCGTCGATGCCGTTCAGCTCGGGCATGGCGATGTCCATTATGACCACATCCGGTTTGAGCCTGCGGGTCAGTTTTAGGGCCTGACGTCCGTTGTCAGCCATACCGACGACTTCCAGGTCGTTTTCCTTCTCCACCAGGGACTGCAGCCCCTCGCGGACAATTCGATGGTCGTCGGCGATAAATATTCGATGCTTTATGATGACACCTCCTCTTCAGGTTTGCCAGCCATCGATAGCGGCATCACGATCGTCACCGCACTCCCGCGGCCGGGTCCAGAATCGATTTCGAACGTGCCGCCTTGGTGCTGCAACTGTTCCCGAATACTGAAAAGGCCGAATCCGCGTACGAAGGGATCATAACCGGTTTGGAGCAGTTCAGGATCGAAGCCGGTGCCGTCATCCAATATCTTAACCTTAATCACGGCACCGTCACTGCGCAGGGATACCCGGGCGTGCCTGGCATCGGCATGTTTAACCACGTTGAACAACAGTTCCCTGCATGTCCTGAACAGAACCACACGTTTTCCAGCATCGAGTGTTTGATCACTGCCGTCTCCGGTAACGTCAATCTTCAGGCCGTTCTGTCTACGGATGATTTCAGCCAGCCACTCCAGTGCAGCCTGGAGACCCAATTCGTAAAGGACGGGCGGGCTCAGCTCGAAGCTGAGGGTGCGGGTGTCGCGGATGGTCTGGCTGAGCACCCCCCGTATGTTTTCGACTTTCATTTTCAGATCCTGGGAATCGACCTCGGCCTGCAGGACGCCCAACTGGATTTTGGTAACGGCCAGAGCCTGACCGATGCGATCGTGAATTTCGGTGGCGATGTGCCGGCGTTCCCGCTCCTCGGTCTGAAGCAGTGTGGAAGACAGGTGCCGCAGTCGCTGCTGATAGCCGAGGAGTTCCTGTTCTTTTTTCTTGCGCTCCTCGACTTCGAGCAGCAATTGATCTTTAGTATGCACGAGCATTTCCGTGCGCTGATCGACCCGTCTTTCCAGCTCGTCATGCGAATCCTTCAAAGCCTGCTCGGCGCAGATGCGCTGAATGGCCGTTCCGAGTTGAAGGGCCGCATTCTCCAGGATGTTGACAATATCGGTCGTGATCGCGCCCGGCTCCCGATCAGCCACGTGAATCAGGCCGAGAGTGGTATTTCCGGAACGGATGGGGATCAGGGACAGGGATTCATAGCCGTAACGATGGCACGTGTTGCGTAGGACGTTCTTTTGATCTTCGGTAATTGTGGTGAGAAGTGCCGACGTGCTGTTGACGAAATACGAGCCGTTTTGAGTGAAATACGGTGCCAAACCATCGGGGTCGTTTTTTATCACCCGGATGCACATTCCCTCATTGGAGTGGATCGACAGATTGCCTTCCAAGGTGCAGAAATCGGTACTGAATCCGTCGGCCTCGGCATAGGGAATATTGCCTTCTTGATCCATTATCCGGACAGCCGCTGCCGAACATTTGGTCAGGTCCTTGATTTCCGCAATGAACTCATTCAGCATGGGCCGCATATTGGTGTGGCGGTTAGTGATCCGAAGCAAGATGTTGGCGGCCTGGATCATTTTTTCTTGAATTTTGCGGTCGGTGATATCGCGTATGACAGAGAGAAGATGCGCTTCAGCGTTGATGTCGATTCTTTTTGTAGAAACCAAACAGGTGATGAGATCACCGGCTTTGGTGCGGAAAGTGGTCTCCCAGTTGTGGGCGAAACCCTTTTCGAAGACTTCGTCCAGAAGAGTCTTACGCTGATCCAGGTTTTTCCAGATATTGATGTCGAGCACCGACCGGCCGATCACCTCGCCCCTGTCATATCCGGTATAGGTTGTGAAGCCAGTGTTGACATCGACGATAATGCTGTCTTCGATCCGGGTGATAACGACTGCGTCAGGGCTGGTCTCGAACACGGTCCGGAAAAGGGTGGCACTCTGTTCCAGCGCCTCCTCGGCCAGTTTGCGTTCCTTTATCTCAATCTTCAGCTTATTATGCATTTCATCGAGTGCACTGTAATCATCCGCTTTCTGCTTTAGGAAACGCTGGAAGCTAATTGCGATCAACACAGTTAGCAGAAGGCAAGTAACGACGCCTCCCCCCATAAGCCTTCTAAAAAACCGCAAGTCTTCTTGAAGAAAAAGGTCGATCGGCCCCTCCATAGCGTCCAATCTTTTTAAAATGGCAGCGTAAGAGTGTTCATAATTGTGACTATCAGAGGATGTGTTGCCCGACTTGACTTCCGGTTTGAATATCCAAATGACATCCGCCTTGTATTCGGCAATATCCGAATAAAGGCCTTTCAGATGCATTTTCAACTCTTTAGCCAATTCTTGGGGAATGGTCACTATCAGTTTATCGTCACCACCCTCGAGCATATTACGAAAATTATCGACAGAGAGTTCCAGCTGAAACCATACATTTCCGATGTCGCCTTTCAACTGTCCCTCCAAAAGTTTCTCGATCCAGCGGTGTACCTCGGCAGTTTCGAGCTGGAGGTGGTGGACTGTGGTTTTCAGTGGGGAGACAATTCTCCGATTATTTTCAATTACATATAAACCGAATCCAACAAGAGAGAATATTATTAGGAGAAGGAGTCCGACAATCAAGATCAACCAACGGTTGTTTGTTTTTAAAAAGCCTGTTTTTAGATCTGCGGACATGATTTCTTTTTAACGGACCAGGTGGGTTGCGGACAGTGATGAAAACGCTTCAAAACGCGCATTCATGGGAATGCAGTTTAGTTTCCGTCCATAAATGACCCTTTTCCGCAATTTCGGCGTTAATCGGCGAAATCGCTTGTGCAGCGTACCTGAGTCCGCCTCCACGAATCATCGCTGATTTCGTTGAACTTGCAGAAAATTGCATATTGATAGATCGGAAACTGACCAGTGCCCTAAATGAAAACGTGGATGGGCACTAACGGGGAACCTCGAACGTTGAACCTCCAAACCTTGGCTGAAATCTAATGATTTTTCAACCAGCACAACCTTCCGGCACCATAAAAATACGAGAACCCGTGGAACCCCCAAACGGCACACGGGTTCTTGAAGTTGAAGCGTACTTTGCGGCCGGATTATTAAGATCACGGTATCATCAAAGACTGGGTCTCTCGTGACAGCGATTGCAGCTGACAAGGTCTCCTTTTGCGAACGTCACCGTTCTATCTTCTGCTCTAAAACTGCGCGCCGCCGCTGTTTTGGCCAATGGCGTGCCCAATAATTCAAGGCCGTGGCAAGCCTTGCAGCCGGCCTTGTTGCGCTCGTAAAAATCGCCGTGGTTTTCATCCACCCAGCGCGCATCGTCGACGTTGTGCAGCCCGTGAGGGCCGTTGGTGGTCAGGGGCAGGCTGCCCTGGCCATGGCAGGTGCCGCACTCGATGATGGTTCCGTCGTGGCCCTGAAGTTGAGTGGCCGCGATGTTGTCGTTGGCGGCCGTGTCTTTGTTGGGCCAGATGGCGTGGGTGCTGCCGTGGCAGCTTTCACAGTTGACACCGCCGTGACCTTTGCTGAAGCGGAAAAGTGTGTTCGTGTTCTCGGCAAAGCGCAGGTTCTGTGCCAATAGGGGCGAGGCCGAAGCGTCACCGGTTTTGAAGGTCTGCTTCAGCCGAATGCCGGAGGCATCGAACACCAACCCGGAACCGGTCAGGTGATCCACGGCATCGCCGGTGTGGCAGGACTGGCAGCGGGGCAGGTCCTGCCAGGGGCGGCGGGGATTGCCGTCGTTGGTGCCGTCGATGCTGCCACCGGACAGCAGATCGTATTCTCCGCCCACCGCCAGCATGTCGCCGTGGCAGCTGTTGCATTCAATGCCGGCCGTTTTCATGGCCCCGCGCTGGCATTGGGTGACATTGCCGGGATGGCACTGATAGCAAGTGGCGCTGACCGGTGCGTTCGGCGGAAATATGGGATTCCCGGTGCCATCCGTCAGTTCGCCGTGATATTTGTGCATAACACTTGAGAAATTTGGTTTGTTGATCTGGTCTCCTGCCGGCCCGGCACCGGCCAGGTCGAGAGCCGGGGAGTAATGGCACTGGGCGCAGAGGACCGGTGTGTTATTTTCCAGATTGTACACCGGTCGATTTAAATCGTGCAATCTGAGGATGTTCTTCTTGGCTCTGAACTTCTATGTCCGCGTCATTGGCCCATCCCTGGCCGGTGGCGGCAATTCCCCCGGTTTTATGACAAGCCTGGCAGTCGGTTTCTGTCGCCACCGGCACCACCACGTCGAGACTGCCGATTTTGCTGCCGCTGGTCTTATCGTGAGCGGCGATTTGTAATAGCGAGTAGGTGTTGGTGTTAAGATTGTCGTCCACCGGGGTGATCGGGATGCCTTCGGCCGAAAACCACCCGGTGGAGGCGGAATAGTCCATCGGCTGGGCGCCGCGATTCTGCGGGTCGTCGCCCGGCATGTACAGGCCGGTCAGGCCTTCCCCTGCCGTCAGGTTGACACCGAACAGACTGTTGGCATACAGCCAGAAATCCGTCTTGGCCGCACCCGCGCTGTATGAATTTCGCGAACCGGAGGGGTCGGCAACGGCATCATAGAACACGTCCACATCGACATCGTCCGCCAGATAGGGCTTACCAACGGCATCGCGCAGCACCACCTGGGAATGAACGACGTTGAAAGGCGGCAGTATGGAAAACACCGAGAACTCGCGGTCCATGCAATGCATGCCGAGGTCGTTGAAAGCCAGGACAGTTGAAGCGGCGGTTGTCGCAGGCGGTGGATTCGTGCCGCCGCCGTCACCGCCACCGCTGTCACCACCGTTGTCGCCGATATTGCTGCTGTTGCTACCGCCCCCGCCGCCGCAAGCCATCAGCGCAAGGCAAACGACACAGATGATAAGATAACGAGTTCGCATGTTGTCACTCCTTTACCCTGATAATAAGAGCTTTGAATGTGCGCGGCTGCGGGAAATAGCCATTTAGGGACGGAAACGACCAATGCCTGTAGCGAGTGATTCGAGTGAACGAATAAGCATTCAATTTCATCAGGACCGAAAGGCTGGCATTTCAATTGAGTAGTCAATGCACTGAAAGTGCTTTTATCATACAGACCGGATTGCGTGTCAACGCCGATTATCATTCGGAGTGGAAGCTGGGGTGGGTGGAGGCGGCGGCCGGGCCGATCTGCGCTGTAAGCGCTTAGGCCCGGCCGTCTGGAGGTGCCTCTCAGGTTAGTAATTATAGAACTTTGATCTCGTAAGCTCTGTCGTTTTCTGGATCGATCACGTGCACCGCGCAGGCAATGCAGGGATCCATCGAGTGCACGGTGCGCAGGACCTCGAGGGGTTTTTCCAAATCGGCCACCGGTATATTTTCCAGGGCTTTTTCCATCGGCCCGGGTTTGCCGCTGGCGCAGCGGGGGCCGAAGTTCCATGTGGATGGCACCACCATCTGGTAGTTGCCGATCTTCTGGTTCTGGATGTCGATCCAGTGGCCTATGGCACCGCGGGGTGCTTCGTTCAGCCCCATGCCGGTACCGCTGGTGGGAGTGGCGGTCGGTTGATAGGCACTGCGTCCGATGGTGAGCTCATTGAGCCAACCCCCCATGGCATCGGCGATGATTTGGGTTTCCAATGCCCGGGCGGCCGTGCGTCCGAGCACGGAGAACAGGGCGGATTCGCTAAGGCCGGTGTCGAGAAGAAAGCCATTGATGGCGCCTTGCGCTTCGGCCATGCCGCTGCCGTAGGCCACCAGCATGCGTGCCAGCGGGCCCACTTCCATCGGTTCACCCTGGTAGCGGGGGGCTTTGAGCCAACTGTAGCTTCCGTCAGGGTCATAGCCGCTGTAATTTGGTTCTGTTTCGCCGATCGACGGGTGCAACGCCGTGTTGTTGCGGTACCAGCTATGTCGCGCATGTTCTAGAATTTCTCCAGTGTTCAGCGGTAGGACGTTCTGCCAGTCTCGTTTAAATATGACGCCTTGAGGAAAAAAGAGGCTCTGCGGTTCCTGGCTGGTCATGGGAAATTCACCGCAGGCCAGGAAATTATCGTTGCCGCCGATTTTGCTCCAATCACCATTTTTAGGCTGAGCATAAAAACTTGCCAGAAATGCGGCATCCGGAACATAAACCGTATCGATAAAGTCTTTGGCTTCATTCAGCAGGCTGCGGAATTCGTTGATGCGGGCATTGTTGATGTCGTTACGGCAGGTGACCCCGCCCACCCGCAGGCTCTGCACATGCGGGTTTTTACCGCCGAAAATGGCGTGTAGGCGTGCGGTTTTAGCCTGCATTTTGAGCGCTTCCAGGTAATGGGCGGCCAGGAGCAGGTTCGCTTCAGGCGACAGCTTGTAGGCCGGGTGTCCCCAGTAGGCGTTGGCGAAGGGACCCAGTTGACCGCTGTCGACAAAATTCTTTAAGCGTGCCTGGACGGCCGCAAAATCGATCGCCGGTGCGTTCGGGGTCACATCCCCGGCGAGGTTGACCGTATCGCCCGGGGTGGCACTCAGAGCGCTGACAATATCAACCCAGTCTAAAGCGTGCAGGTGGTAGAAGTGAACCGGGTGATCGTGCAGGTACTGGGCCCCCATCAGGAGGTTGCGGATGATACGGGCATTCTCCGGGATGGTGACGCCCGCCGCATCCTCTACACTGCGAACCGAGGAAGCGCCGTGTACATAGGTGCACACCCCGCAAAGCCGCTGGGTGAAGAGCCAGGCGTCCTCCGGGTTGCGGCCCTTGAGAATCGTCTCGATTCCCCTGAACAGCGTGCCCGTGCTCCAGGCCCCGCTCACCTTGCCGTCTGCCACCTCGGTCTCGATCTTGAGATGCCCCTCGATGCGGGTGATGGGATCCACCACGATCCGTCCATTGGCCGACGGTGTCGTACTCGGGTCCGGCTCAGGCGGAGACGGATCTTCAGGTGGAGGCGGCGGGGGAATATCTTTCTTCTTGTTTCTGGGAGTATCGCTCGGTTTTGGCATATCGCTACATCCTTTCTATTATACGATTATTCGGTATTCTGATTTTTATTCACACAGAGTTCGAATTCCATAGATCAGTCATCATACGATCCGCTGCCGTATTCGGAATGGTCATCGCTGCCACCGCTTTCTCTGGACTCCCGGTAAAAAGGCGTCATCGTGTCCCAGAAATTGGGCTCACTGCACCCGATGCAGGGGTGCCCGGCCTGAACCGGCCAGCTGGTGCCGTCGTTGAACCTGACAGTCGGGCAATTGTTGTGACAGTGGGGGCCCTTGCACCCCTCGTCTTTAAGGCAGCGGCCTTCGTTCTCACGATACGGGCAGCGGCTGTGCACGGTTTGGCTGTAAGCAAATTGCGGTCGGCCCAAAGAATCGAGGGATGGCAGGTTGCCGTTCAAAAGATAATTGGCGATGGTGCCGACGAAATTGATCGGGTTGGGGGGGCAGCCGGAGATGTTAATCACCGGAACTTTCAACTGCGGCCATAATGCATCTTTGACTCCTTTGGCCCCGGTGGGATTCGGATAGGCAGCCGCGATTCCCCCGAAAGAGGCGCAGGTTCCGAGGGCGATAACCGCCTTCGCCTTATTGCAGACAACCTGGGCAATTGAGAGCATGGTGCGGCCGCCGATCATACCGTAAACGCCCCCGTCGGCAGTTGGTATGGAACCCTCAACCACGCAGAAATACTCCCCCTCATTTGCGGCTGCTGTTTCGAATAACACGCTTTCGGCTAAGTCGCCGGCTGCGGCCATAACCGTCTCGTGATAATCGAGGGAAATGACATCGAAAATCAGGTCCGCGAACCCTGGGGAACTGGTTCTCAGGACCGCCTCGGTGCAGCCGGTGCATTCGGCAAAATGGAGCCACAGCACCGACGGTCTCGGGCTGGCGGCGAAGGCCTGGTAGATCTTCGGCCCGAAAGCCGGTCCCAAACCCAGGGCGCCTGCGACAACCGTACAGTATTTAAGAAAACTCCGGCGGGTGATGCCTCTTTGCTCCAGTCGGCGTTCAAATTCTTGTTCAGACTGCATAGAGATTCTCCTTTTTCCTTATCAATAGCATTTTGTTTGTAAACACCCGTTAAAACGCAACGTTTTATCGATACAATGACACCGGCCTTAGGGCCCCGGCAAAATATAATTCCCCATCTTGCTTGTCTTTTGGTCCGTCTACTGCGTTACATCCACCCACACGTATCCCGATATGCGCAGGTGGATGTGCCTTGTAGACAAACCATAATCCGGCGCATTCGTGTGGAATTATTTCTTACCGTGACCCTTATCCAGCCAAAAATAGAGACGAATAAAATAGTGTTTCTTATCCGTCTTGGTTTCTATTCTAAAGCGCTCTTACCGGGCTGCAGGAAATATGTGGCACTGGCTGCAGTCGAATTTCTTGTCAGTGACGTGCTTGCTGTGCACCTTGCTGAAGAATTCTCCTTGCGACCATTCATTCGACTCGTCTTTGTGACAGCTGGCACAGAGCGGCTTGCCATTGCGGGTTGAGTTGGGCGCATACCCGAGGGCGGCGAAGTCGAGTCGGTTGCCGCCGTCGTGGCAGCTGCTGCAGCTGAGCGCCTGCTCTTTCGGCGCCACCTCGTGGAAAAGGCCCATGTAGCGTTCGGTATCGGCAAATCCGTGACCGTCGTATCGGCCATTAACCAGCATCGCACCGGTGCTCAACGCGCATTTCGAATGCCTACCGGTGGCATAAAGAATTTGCCGATCTTGAGGGGCAGCAGGGCGCCGGTTATTGAATCCACGGGTTGGGTCGCCCAGATGGCGCTTGAAGGCATGGATCTTGGCGCCTGCATCGCCGATACTCCCCAGCGGAGCGGACATGACAATCCGGCCGTTTTCACCGGCCACGGCCTCGTCACCGAACTGGTAAAAATACGATGTGCCGTTGAAAAAACGGTACTCGGGAACAACGTTGGTGTCTTTGTCATGATGAGGCTCATACAGGCCGGTGGCGGCCACGAGATCCCCGGGTTGACTCCAGTCGCGGTTCATATCCGTGGCGGCCACCTTGGCAAAGGTGGGAATATGGCAGACCGTGCAGTTGACCCGGGCGGTGTGCTTGTCGAGCTTTGAATCGTCGTGCGGCGTTTCTGTATGGCACATGCTGCAGTTGACCGGATCTGGCAGGTCCCGGGGTCTCAGGTCGGTACCGCGGCCGGCAATGCGGTGGTCCGCCGCCGCGTGGCAGTCCAGGCACCTGAGCCCGGCGCCGCCGTTGCTTCGCGAGGCCATGTGCACATCGAAGCTGCGGGTCGGGTTGCGGTGGGCCTCTTCGATGTCGCCACGCTTGAAGTTGTTGCCGCCGCCGGCCTTGGTGTGGCAGTTGAGGCAGGTGTCGTTGGTCGGCAAGGAGATATCCAGGGTGTTGGCGGTCATTTTTGATTCATCAGGCACGAAGCGGAAGACGCCGTCGAATCTTAGCCACGGTGCGCCGATATTCGCCGGAGTGGCAAACCAGGCAGTCGATATTTTCCAATTGGTTCCTGGTCGCTTCAGCCGTGGGCTTGTCCCCCAAGCCCACGTGGCACTTGGCGCAGCCGCCGTCCACCTGAACCCCGTCGACATTGGTCAGTTTGCCAATCCAGTTGATGTCAGGATAGATGCAGAAATCATTGATGCCGTCCAGCTTCCCGGCCGGTTTACCATCGAGTCCGACGGTTTCCGACGCATCCCCTTTCCACTGATAGTGAACGGATGAATGGACTTCTCTGGCCTCGTCTTCGTGACATTGGAGGCATGTCCGGGTGCCCTCGAATAATATGATCTGTCCCTTGTGGGACACCTGCAAAGGTACCGAAGGAACGGTTACAGGTGGATCTGGTGGCGTGCCCGGCTCTCGAGGGTTGTCGACCGGTGGCTCCGGTGATGTGATCATGCACACCTCGGGGGGCGTGTTCGTGTATCCGGATTCAGTCGATTGCCCGTCACTACCTACAGCCAGAATCGTGCAGGGGATTGAATCTGAATGCCTGTCCCTGAAATACCAACTGCCGTTTCTATTCGCCCTGACACTGCCGAGTGCCAGACCGCTATCGGCATCCTTCACGGTTACCCGTTCCCTCCGGCCGGCACCATCACCCGCAACGATCAACAAATCGTCGCCGGCCCGCCATTCCACTCGGGTAATGGAAAGGGTGTTGCCGTATTCTTGCGCGTTTGCAAACGGCGTTGCCATTCCTGAACAAACAATTAGCAGCGCTAGGCCAGATAAAATCGAAAAGATGGAATAGGACTTCAACAGGGGTTGCATTCGGTTAAGTCTCCGATTGGGTTGATTCAAACAGATGACAAAAAAAATCGAGAAATCTCAATTTTTGTGGAGTACTTGAGCAAAACGGATGCCACATATAGTCGGTATGGTATATATGGTATTAATTTCAAATGATTATAATTAAAAATCCAGGCCAGGAGAACGGCAGGCCTAAAGACAAGTGAAGGCTATTCTTGACACTTTCGAAAGCACTGCTTAATCAGTTGCATAAGCTATTGTGAGACGAATTTTACACGAAAGGATGGATCGAGAAACATGGTCGGAGAAGATTTCAGTCAGTATTTCGACGAGATAGTCGACGCAGTGCATGACGGCGTGATGATTATCTCCCCGGACGGTGTCATTCGGATGGCCAATGCGGCCATGGCCCGCATGACCGGCTTTGAAGTCGAAGAGTTGGTGGGGGCAACCTGCACCATCCTTGAATGTGACGTCTGCGAGATTCTACGATCCGAAAGCGAGAGCAAGTGGTGCCGGCTCTTTGAACGCGAGGTGGTCAAAGATAAACGCTGCATGCTGACACGCAAAAACGGATCGTACGTGTCGGTTCTGAAAAACGCCAAGTTACTGAAAGATTTCGGTGGGAGTCTTATCGGTGCGTTGGAGTTCTATACGGACATTACTGAACTCGAAAACAAGGACATCAAAATTGAGGAGCTGACGCGGCTTTTAAACAACGATCACGGCTTCCATGGCATGATAGGTCAGAGCCGTGTGATGCAGGAAATCTTTCAGATCCTGGATAAAGCGGCCCGCAGTGATGCCACCATTCTGATAACCGGTGAGACCGGTGCGGGAAAAGAGCTCGTCGCAAGGGCCATCCATGACTTGGGGCGCCGGAAGAACGGGCCCTATGTCAAAATCAACTGTGCCGCGCTGAACGAATCGCTGATTGAGAGCGAGCTCTTCGGGCACACGAAGGGGGCTTTTACGGGAGCCCACCGTCATCGGCAGGGGTTGTTCGAGGTCGCCGACGGGGGCGATATTTTTCTGGATGAAATCGGCGACATTCCGCTCAGCACCCAGGCAAAACTCCTCCGGGTCCTGGAAACAAAGGAATTCACTCATATCGGCGGAGAGCGGCCCATCTGCGTCGACGTGCGCTTTATCACCGCCACCAACCAGGACCTGGCAAAACGCGTTGCGGAAGGAAGGTTCCGCCAGGATCTCTTTTTCCGGATCAACGTTTTCCCCATCACCGTGCCGCCGCTGCGGGAGAGAAAGGAAGACATCGCCCTGCTGGTCAATTCGTTTGTGCATGACCTGCGTGAAACCAGCGGCAAAAGAATCAGCGGCGTGACACCGGAGGTGATGGACCTGTTGATGCGCTATGAATGGCCCGGCAATGTCCGCGAGCTCAAAAGCACGTTGGAATACGGGGTGGCGATCGCCGGTTCGGGAGTGATCGGAATCGAGCATCTCCCGGCCCAGTTTCGACCGCTGATCGAATCCAGGCAGAAAAACAGTCCGACACCGGAGGCCGTGCCGGAGCCTTCGGACACCCTGGAAAAGCTTGAACTCATAGCGGCTCTCCGAAAGGCAAACGGCAACCAAACCCACGCGGCCAAGGCTCTGAGCGTGCACCGGATGACCGTCTTGAACCGGATGCGCAAGTACGGTATCCGCTTACACGAGATTCTCCAATAACAGAGTCACTCGACGATACAAATTCAATCCCTTAATGGTTATCGATGTCTTTCTCGAGTTGCCCAAGCGGATCGGCGTATAAATCCTCATGTTCATTTAAAAAATTATCAATCTCATCGAAGAGTCCCGGGAAAATACCATCACGCTGGTAGTATTCATATATTTTCTCATAAACCCCACATATTACTAAATAACCCCTAAAGAAATCGCCCGGAATTGGTTCGGGGCAAAATACTTCAAGATTAGGAATAAATATCGGATCAAAAGTACCCTTTGTGTCCTTCACGGCCTTTTCATTCGGAAATCGTGGATTTGATGAGGCTATTTTAGTAAGAATTGTTGAATGTCGACAATAATCCAATTAAACGATTATGTCTTGACATATGTCCGGACTATTATTATTGTATTGGTAAAACCAAAAACGTGAGGTGAATTATGGCTCTGACCAATTTAAAGATCAACAATCAAGCAGATAACGCTCCGAGACCGCATTTAAAGGACCTAACTCCTTCTTTGCGACTAAACTATGTTATCGATAAGTTCCCGTTGTCACGTGAAAAATTGGCCCAACTTCTTGGCGTGAGTCCCCGAACCGTGAATAGATGGGTCAAATCAGACGTGGGCCCTGAAAGACGTGAACATATTGAACGTTTATCACGAATTCATGAAATAATTGAACTTGGCGTTAAGGTGTATACCGCAGAAGGCCTGCGTGATTTTTTTAAAACAGCGCTACCAGAGTTCGAACATCAGACGGCATTTGATATGTTATCGATCGGGAAATTCGACGCCGTGCTGGGCGCACTCGCTGCCGACTATGAGGGCCTTGGCAGTTGAGTATCGCGGGATATATAAAGCCATGGCGTGGTTATGCTTTCAGGCACATCCCGGACATCGATAGCGCCGATGTCCGGGACTTTAAATATTGCGCTTTATCCAAAACCAATCGATGGAACGTACAAGGAGAGCCGACACTTTATCTTGCCAAGGAAAAATCCGTTGCCATCGGAGAGTTTGCTCGTCATTTTTCAGAAAATAGATCCCTGTCACTTAGCAATAAAATCCATAAACGTCAGATATGGCGATTTTCAATCGAGCTAACTAAAACTGTTGACTTGTGTGACCTCAATGCTTGTGCTGCATTATCTTTAACCGACGCACCGCATTGCTTTGAAAATATACAAGTTGCCAGGTCGACTGCCACATTTCTGAGAAACTCATTAAAAGTTGAAGCTATATTTGTTCCGTCAATGGTATTTATTGACGATTTGTCTAAATGGTGTTTGGCTATTTTTTTTGAAAACCTTCCAAAAGATTCTATGCAATTTTTGCCCGAGGCACATAAAGGTGGCTGCATTAATATTCAGTAGATAATCCAACCTTGAGCTATCGCCTAATTCAAGAGGCGATCGTAAATCTAAAATCTTTAGGTTTTTAAATCTTTAGGTTTTTAAATAAAAAAAAGGTTATAGACGAACAGCCTATAACCTCTTGATGTCGATTGGCTGAGGGACCAGGATTCGAACCTGGGTTAACGGGGCCAGAACCCGTCGTCCTGCCGCTAGACGATCCCTCAGCAGAAGCTCAAGTTTAATTATAAAAATTGCCTTTTCAAGTCAACCTATTTTTCCACGGCGGTCCTCGGTTAACTCTTCATATGGAGCCGGGTGACCGGATTTTAAAGTGATCAACTGTTTGAGCGCATTAGCGAGCGTTGAACCGAACAATTGGAAGGCTTCTGTCGAATTTGGGATTGTAAGGTTTAGGATGCATTCATTTTCGAAGCCTCGGCCTTGTTCGGTTCTATGCTCGCTTTTGCGCGAGTTTTGAGCGCTTTAAAATCCGGTTACCCGGTGTAATCCATAGTTTACATGTTTCCACCGAGAATTTCTTATTTTGCCAGGCCTTTTATATAGTCTACCGCGGCCTGAAGTCGCGACAGCACCCTTTCTTTGCCGATAATCTCCGTGATCTCGAAAATACCCGGACTGGCGGTGCGGCCGGTGAGGGCCACGCGCACGGGCTGGGCAATTTTACCCAGTTTGAGCCCGGTCTTATCCATGACGGCTTTGAAGGCATCTTCCAACCCGGTTTCGGTGAACTCCGCCAGCTTTCTCAATTCTACCATCAGCAGCTCCAGGGGCTCGCGGGCTTCCGCTTTCAAAAATTTGCGCGCGGCCGCCTCTTCGAACTCGACCGTGTCCTGCAGATAGAAGAGCGCGTCACGGGCCATGTCCGCAAGGGTCTTGCTCCGGGGCTGCAGAGTGCGGATGGCGCTTTCGATGAAGGGTCCTTCCTCGATGTCGATTCCGTATGGTTTGAAAAAGGGTTTCAAGGGTACCACGAGATCCTGCGGTCGGGCGGCCTGGATGTGAGCGGCATTGAGCGCCAAAAGCTTTTCCAGGTCGAAGATGCCGGCCGAGCGACCGATGTTTTCGAGGGAAAACTTTTCGATCAGCTCCGTCCGGGTGAAGAATTCCTGGTCGCCGTAGGACCACCCCAGCCTTGCGAGGTAATTGATAAAGGCGTCCGGCAGGTAACCCATGTCGCGGTAGGCGGTGACCGACATGGCCCCGTGACGCTTGCTCAGGCGCGTGCGGTCCGGTCCCAGGACCATGGGAACGTGGGCGAATACCGGCAGGGTGCTGTCCAGGGCCCGGTACAGCAGGATCTGCTTGGGGGTGTTCATGACGTGATCATCACCGCGGATGATCGTGTTGATGCCCATCGTGATGTCGTCCACCACGACCACAAAATTGTAAGTGGGGGTGCCGTCGCTGCGGGCGATGATAAAATCGTCCAGTTCGTCGTTCTGGAACACGATGTTTCCCTTGACGACATCCGCCACCACGGTCGCACCGGATAGCGGCGCCCTGAAGCGCACCACGGCGTCGGCTGTCTTCTCGAGACCTTTGTCCCGGCAGGTGCCGTCGTATTTCGGCTTGCCGCCGGCCGCCATGGCGTCACGGCGCATGGTTTCGAGCCGTTCGGCCGAGCAGGTGCAGTAGTAGGCGTGGCCGGAGTCGACGAGCCGCTCGATAAATTCCCGGTAGATCTCGAAGCGCTGCGACTGAAAGTAGGGTCCGTCGTCCCAGTCGAGGGCCAGCCATTCGAGGGCCTCGAAGATGGCATCCGTGCTGGCCTGGGTCGACCGCTTGGTATCCGTATCTTCGATCCGCAGCACGAATCGTCCCCCGGTTTGACGGGCGTAGAGCCAGTTGAACAGTGCCGTGCGGGCACCGCCGACGTGAAGATAGCCGGTCGGACTGGGAGGAAAACGGGTGACAATCTGGTTCTTGGGCTTTATTTCCATTCTCTTGTTCTCGCATTTGCTCAAGTTTAGTGATAAGAGTCTGTTTTGTATTGATAAAGAATAACCGTTTTGCTATGATGCGCTCGACCAGTGATGAGTCATTGAGTCGTCTGTCCATGCAGTTCGGCGATTCGGTTTCAGTGCAGATCTTCGATCCAACCCTCGAGATCGAACAGTCGCCGGTTTGTTCCTGAAATTAAAAATATATCAAATAATTTTAGGTTCTTTTGCATGTCGGCATTCTCGTTTGCCGGGCGATAGCCTTGTAGCATATCGATCAAGAGATCACAAGAAAACAAAAATGGCAATAAAAGCTTGACAACCCAGGCGTTTTGAATTACTTAGGCAATTTAATTTTTAGCATAAGCGAATTAAACTGTTATTATAATATTTTCAATTCATTAGGAGATTACTCATGGCTTTGCCAAAGCGAAAAGTTTCTAAGTCAAGGCGCGATAAGCGCCGGACGCATAAAAAAGCGACTGCACCGAATGTGTCCACGTGTCCTGAATGCGGTGAAGCCGTTCTGCCTCACCATGTCTGCCCGAGCTGCGGTGCCTACAAGGGCCGTACCGTTGTCGAAACCGAAGAATAATCAAACTGCCAAAGGACGATCATCATGTCGGAACCCGCTACCGCTTCGGAGAAGGCACGCTATGGCCTCGATTCCGAAATGCGCCAAATGGTGCTGGACACGGTCGCTCAGCTGAGTAAGCGGCTGCTCGCCAAGGGCAAGGTTCTCGAATGGGACAAGAAAGAGATTTTTCCGGAAGAGACGATCCGGGAAATGCTGGGCCCTGAGATTGGTCTTCAATTGCTGATGATTCCGGAAAAATACGGCGGCATGGGTGGTGGAGCGAAGGACAGTTACATCCTCACCCGCGAGATGTCCAAAATTTGCCTCGGAATCACCACGGCCTTTTTTGCGATTCAATTGGGCGCCGATCCCCTGATGGTCGGCGGGACCGTTGAGCAGAAGAAAAAATGGCTCGGCGCCATTGCCGAAGGCAACGCCCTGGTGGCCTACGCCGTGACCGAACCGGGCGCCGGCAGCGATGTCGCCAACATCAAGACCAAGGCCGAACCGGTGGTCGACGATTCCGGAAAGGTCGTCGGCTACAAGATCAACGGCACCAAACAGTTCATTTCCACCGGCGGCGCGGCAAATTTTATCACATTGCTGGCCAAAACCCCGGAAGGCCCGTCCTTTTTTGTGATCGAAAAGGGGACCGAAGGATACGTACCGGGCCGCAGCGAAGAAAAACACGGCATCCGAGCTTCCCAGACCTCTCAGCTCTCTTTTACGGATGTCTTTGTTCCGATCGAAAACCTGATCGGCGGGATACCGGGCAAAGGCTTCAAACAGGCCAACCAGGTCTTCGGCTACACGCGCCTGATGGTGGCGGCCATGGGCCTGGGTGCCGGCCAGGCGGCCCTGGATATCGCCATTCCCTACGCCAAGGAGCGGTTTGTCAGCGGATCGTTGCTGTCCGAAAAACAGGGCTACACCCACAAGTTGATCTTGCCCCATGCCATCCGGCTCGAAGCCGCCGGCGCCTATATCGAAGAGATCGCCGATCGGCTTGATGCTCGAGAGCGGGACCTGCAGGTGGAAGGGTCGATTGCCAAGTATTTTGCCACCGAAACCGGCAACCGGGCTGCCGACGATGCCATGCAAGCGCTCGGTGGATACGGATATACCAGCGAGTTCGAAGTTGAAAAGATCAAGCGCGACGTTAAAATCACCTGTATCTATGAGGGCGCCAGTGAGGTGCAACAGAACATTATCAGCACCTTCCGCTGGAGAACCACCGTCAAGTCGAAAGGTGAATTTTACGGTGCCATTGCCCGGGAAATGGCTGCGTTGGAGCAGGGCTTTGGTGACGCCGGCTGCCGCTATTATGCAGCCGCTGCCAATGCCCTTAACGAAGCGATACTGCTGGTTCACCGCAACCGGTTGAACCGGATGCAGCACATCATGTTCGGATTGGCCGACGCGATGGTTCTCGTCGAGGTCGGTGCCGCCCTGGCCCGCAAAGCCGCAGCTGCCGATCGAGCCGGCAACGCCGCGGCCGAAAAATTGCGTCTGATGTCGCGCATATTTTCTCATGATGCGGCCCGGACGGTGCACGGCATCATCATGACCATCCTTATGGGTACCGGTGTATTCGATGAGGGTGCCATCAACGATTTCAGATCGTCGGTCGATCTGACTGAAATCGCAGAAAGCGTCCACAACCTCGTTCCGGCGATGGATCGCTTGGCCGACATCATATTCGAGAGGTAACTATGCCGGATCAGCAAAAAAGCACAGTGGTCGTCACCGGCGGCTCAAGAGGCATCGGCCGGGCAATCTGTATCGCTCTGGCAGGACCGAAAACCCGCATCTTCTTCAACTATTTTTCACCCGTCGATCCGGAGGGTGAAGCGGCGGCCGCAGCTGAAACGATCAAGGCCGTTGCCGCTGGCGGCGGCGAGGCTGTCGGGATGAGTGTCGACGTGGCGTCCGCGGAGGAAATCCAACGGTTCTTCGAGGAGGTGCTCAAGGTTAGCGGTCGCATCGATGTCCTGGTCAACAATGCCGGTATCACCAAAGACGCTTTGTTGGTGCGGATGAAAGAACCGGACTGGGATCTCGTGCTCGACATCAACCTCAAGGCCGCTTTTCGCTGCACCCAAATAGCCGCTCGAACCATGATGAAACAGCGTTCAGGCCGTATCGTCAACATGGCCTCGATTGTCGGAGTGATCGGCAACGCCGGTCAGGTTAACTATGTCGCCTCGAAGGCCGGATTGATTGGCTTGACCAAAACCGCCGCCAAGGAATTGGCGCCCCGCGGCATCACGGTCAACGCGATTGCCCCTGGATTCATTGAAACCGATATGACGGCCTCATTGCCGGAGAATGTCCGGGAGGCCATGCTGTTACAAGTACCGCTCGGAAGGCCTGGAAAACCCGAAGATGTGGCTGCCGCCGTGGCTTTTCTGGTTTCGGAGGCGGCCGCTTACATCACCGGACAGGTGCTACACGTCAGCGGTGGAATGTACATCTAAAAGGAGGAAAGCCGAATGTCTGTCGAAGATAAAGTCAAAAAAATCATTGCCGAAAAACTGGGTGTGGATATGTCGGAAGTCGTACCGGAAGCGTCATTCGTTGACGATCTGGGCGCCGATTCTCTCGACTTGGTCGAACTGATCATGTCGATGGAAGAAGAATTCGACACCGACATTTCCGATGAAGATGCCGAAAAAATCCAGACCGTTCAGGATGCCATCAATTTCGTCAAGGCAGCAATCCTGAGGTCGCCAGAAGGAGGCCCTCTTTGAAGAAACGGGTCGTTATCACCGGCGTCGGGTTGGTGACACCATTGGGTATCGGTGTCGAGGAAACCTGGCCGGCGCTCTGTGCCGGAAAGTCCGGCATCGGCGAAATTACGCGGTTTGACACCACCAAGTACCAGACCAAGATTGCCGGTGAAGTGAGGGGCTTTCGCAATGAAGACTGGCTCTCCGCAAAGGAAGTCAACCGCACCGAGCTTTTCATCGCCTATGCGATCGCCGCCTCCCGAATGGCAATCGATGACTCCGGCTTGAAAATCAACGGGTCCAACGGACACCGCGTGGGAGTGATCACCGGCTGCGGCCTGGGCGGCCTGCAGATCATGGAACGAACCATTGTTTCGGTGAAAACCCGCGGTCCCAAGCGCGTTTCACCCTTTTTCATCCCGATGATGATCGGCAACATGGCCCCCGGTATGATATCGATTTATTTCGGCGCCAAGGGGCCGAATGCATCCATTGCAACCGCTTGTGCCGCCGGTGCGCATGCCATTGGAGACTCATTCAAGATTATCCAGGAGGGTGCGGCCGATGCCATGATCACCGGAGGTGTCGAAGCCGTGGTCACCGAGTCCTGCATCGCCGGCTTCAACGCAATGAAGGCCCTTTCCACCCGCAATGACGAACCGCAAAAAGCCTCCCGTCCATTCGAACGGGACCGAGACGGGTTTGTTGTCGGCGAAGGGAGCGGAATTCTCATCATCGAATCGCGCGATCACGCTCTGGAAAGAGGGGCGAATATTTATGCCGAGATCGTCGGTTACGGCATGAGTGGTGACGGTTATCACATGACATCACCCTCGCCGGATGGAGACGGTGCCGTACGCTGCATGCAGGCGGCGTTGGACGATGCCGGGGTCTCTTACGATTTGATCGACTATATCAACGCCCACGGAACGTCGACACCTTTGAACGATCTTTATGAGACCCGCGCCATCAAGTCGGTTTTCAAAGACAAGGCCCATTCAATCCCTATCAGTTCGACCAAGTCGATGACCGGGCACTTGCTCGGAGGGGCCGGCGGGATCGAGACGGTCTTTTGCGCTCTCGCGATCCGTCACGGGATCATTCCGCCGACCATCAACTACGAAAACCAGGATGCGGAATGCGACCTGGATTACGTGCCCAACGTCGCCCGCCGGCAGCCGATAACCTACGCCCTGACCAATTCATTCGGCTTTGGCGGCACAAACGGCTGCCTGCTGCTAAAAGCGTACAATCACAATTGAGGCGGTTATATCGACGCCGCATCAGTTCCTACCCGACCGGTAACGTTTCCATGCCCCCCTTAAGGAGGGCAATTTTTTTCTTGCGGTTATGCGCTGAATTGGTTATTTTTTATGATTTTAATAATTTTTAAACAGCCGCAGCCCTTGCTTGGAGAAGATCATGGAAAAAAGACCGTCGGAACCGCCACTCACTGCTATTGTCATCGGGTGCGATCACGCCGCATATCCTCTGAAAGAAAAGATTAAGTCTTTCCTCGCGAATTCGGGGTATCCGGTCGAGGACGTCGGGACTTTCAGCCAGAACTCGGTCGACTATCCGGAATTCGCCATGCGGGTTGCCGCTCACATTTCGAAAGGCCTGTATGAACGCGGCATCCTTTTGTGCGGCACCGGTATCGGCATGTCGATGGTGGCCAACAGGTTCCGGAATGTTCGCGCAGCGCTTTGCTCGGATCCATTTTCAGCCCGTTTGAGCCGGCAGCACAACGACGCCAATATCCTCGTGCTCGGTGGCCGGATGCTGGGTGAAACCATGGCCGTTGAAACAGTCGACGCCTGGCTGAACACCAGCTTTGACGGCGGCCGGCACCAAAAACGGCTCGAAATGTTCAACCAGTCAGGGCAAGAATCGTCCTGAGCCGTGCAACAAAGGAATGTTTCTTGAATCTGAAACTGATCGCAAATGCCGACCCCGACATGGCCAGAACCATCGCCGAAGAGCTGGCCCGGCAGAGAACCACCCTGGAGTTGATCGCATCGGAGAATTTCACCAGCCCGGCAGTGATGGCCGTTCAGGGAAGCGTTCTGACCAATAAATATGCCGAAGGCTATCCCGACAAGCGCTATTACGGCGGCTGTGAATTCGTCGACATCGCCGAGAAATTGGCCGTCGACCGCGCTAAAGAACTTTTCAATTCGGCCTACGCCAACGCTCAACCGCATTCGGGCTCCCAGGCCAACATGGCCGTCTATTTTGCCTTTCTCAAGCCCGGTGATACCGTCCTCGGAATGAACCTTGCCCACGGCGGCCATCTGACACACGGCAGTCCGGTCAGCTTTTCCGGCCGATTGTTCAATTTCATTCCTTACGGCGTGCGGGAAGAGACCGGCACCATCGATTATGAGACCCTGGGTCGTTTGGCCGAGGAACACCGCCCAAAAATGATCGTGGCCGGTGCCAGCGCTTATCCGCGCATCATCGACTTTGAACGCTTCGCCCAGGTGGCGGCTTCCGTCGGTGCCTCTCTGATGGTCGACATGGCCCACATCGCCGGCTTGGTTGCCGCCGGCCTGCATCCCTCGCCGGTGCCCTTTGCCGACGTCGTAACGTCGACCACTCACAAAACCCTGCGAGGGCCACGCGGTGGTCTGATTCTGGCACAGGCCGACCACGGTGATCGCTTGAACAAGCAAATTTTTCCGGGAATTCAGGGCGGACCCTTGATGCATGTCATCGCCGCCAAGGCGGTGGCGTTCAAGGAGGCCCTGAACCCCGAGTTTGCGGCGTATCAGATGAACGTTGTCAAAAACGCCAACGCCCTTGCGCGAAGATTGATGGAAACCGGTTTGCAACTGGTGTCGGGCGGCACCGACAACCACATGATGCTGGTGGACCTGCGCCAACACGGCATTACTGGAAAAGAGGCCGAGGATGTCTTGGGCCGGGCCGGCATAACCGTTAACAAAAACGCGATCCCCTTCGACCCTTTGAGTCCACTGGTCACCAGCGGTTTTCGAATCGGCACACCGGCCGTGACGACGCGCGGTATGCGGGAACCGGAGATGGCTGTCATCGCGGCGCTTATCGACGAAGCGCTCCAAAACCGCGACAGCGATGCTGAACTTCGGCGCGTCCGCAGAAAGACCGTTGATCTGTGCAACAGCTTTCCGCTCTATCCGGAGTTCGGCACGGAGGCCTTTTGATTCATGTCCCGAGTTACACAACGCCCTTCGTGGGATACATACTTCATGAACATCACCACTCTGGTAGCTCAACGGTCCACCTGCACCCGCAGGGCTGTCGGGGCGATCATCGTCAAGGACAAACGCATCCTGTCAACCGGGTACAACGGCGCGCCGACGGGCATCCGACACTGTCTGGAGGTCGGTTGCCTGCGGGAATCCCTGCAGGTTCCCTCGGGCGAGCGCCATGAACTGTGCCGCGGGATACATGCCGAGCAGAATGCCATCATACAAGCGGCGTATCACGGCGTTTCGGTAAAAGACGCCTTGCTTTACTGCACCAATCAACCCTGTGCCATCTGCGCCAAAATGATTATCAACGCCGGAATAAAAAAGATATACTATCAATCCGGCTATACCGACGCCCTGGCGCAGGAAATGCTAACCGAAGCAGGGATCGATCTGATCAAACATGACGACCTCAGCAATCAGGGAGGACCTCCATGAAATGCCCGTTTTGCGGTGAAATCGACAACAAGGTCATCGACTCCAGGTTGAGCAAAGACGGCAATGTCATTCGCAGGCGCCGCGAATGTTTGATCTGCACCCGACGGTTCACGACCTATGAACATATTGAAGAAATCCCAATCATGATTATAAAGAAGGATGGGCGTCGCGAGGAGTTCTCGCGGGAAAAAATACGCTCCGGCATTCAAAAGGCATGCGAAAAACGCAATATCAGCATGAACGCGATCGAAGAGTTCATCGATGAGCTCGAACGGGATCTGAGGGAAATCGGTGAAAAAGAAATCCCCTCCCATATTTTGGGTGAAAAGGTCATGGCCCGGCTGCACGATCTCGACGGCGTGGCCTATGTCCGTTTCGCATCGGTCTATCGCGAATTCAAGGATGTCAATGACTTTGTTTCCGAGTTGAAAAATCTTCTCAGCCAGCAGTCGTCCTAAACCGTCTTGGTCGAACACCGGCGGTTGTTTTTCAATCCACTGTAATCGCCGATATCCGGACCGGGCACGTGATATCATGGAAGACGAAAAGTACATGCTGCTCGCGCTCGATCTGGCCCGGAAAGGGTCCGGGTTCACCTCACCCAACCCAATGGTCGGTGCGGTTGTCGTAAAGGACGAGCGAATCATCGGAAAAGGCTATCACGCGGCAGCCGGCCAACCCCATGCCGAAGTCAACGCCATTGAAGACGCGGGACTGGAAGCGCGGGAAGGAACGCTCTACGTTACGCTCGAACCCTGCAATCACACCGGCCGAACCCCACCGTGCACGAAAAAGATCCTGACGACAGGAATCCGGCGGGTCGTGGCGGCCATGCGGGATCCGAACCCCGATGTCAAAGGCGGCGGCCTCGCATTTCTGGCAGAAAACGGGATTGAGGTTACCAGTGGCGTTTGTGAAGACGCTGCGGCACGTCTAAACGAGGTTTTTATCAAGTATGCGCGCACCCGGCGGCCGTTTGTCACCATCAAATGTGCCGCGACGCTGGACGGCCGTATCGCCACCAGAACCGGAGATGCCAGGTGGGTTTCGGGGGCTGCGTCGCGTGAAGAGGTTCACCGCCTGCGTCACGCCTCGGATGCCATTATGGTCGGGGTGAATACGGTCAAAAGTGACGATCCGAGCCTGACAACCCGCATCAACGGGTTTCACGGCAAAGACCCGCAACGGTACATCCTGGACACACATTTGTCGATCTCCGAAGATGCCCGCGTGCTGAAAGGGGACGCCGCCACAGGTACCATAATCGTAACCGGACCCGTTGTCCCCGAAGAAAAGAAAAGACGGCTCGAAAAAAAAGGCGTGCGTATTCTATCCTCTTCGCTCAAAGAGGGCCGGATCGACCTTGACCGACTGATGGCTGCCATCGGTGCGACGGAGGTTACCAGTCTGTTGGTGGAAGGCGGCGGCCGCGTTATCGCCTCGTCTTTCAGGGACGGCATCGTCGATAAAGTGATTTTCTTTTTTGCGCCGAAAATTCTAGGCGGCGACGATGGTGTACCGATCTGCCGTGGACCGGGACCGGAGCTGATGAACGACTGCCTGCCGATAAAAAGAATGCAGGTACACAGTGTCGGCGAGGACGTGATGATCGAGGGGTATGTTTGAATGTTCACCGGCATCATAGAAGGTATGGGAAGCATTACTGCCATTCGCTCGGTCGGACAGGCCCGGCGTCTGGCGATCACGGCGGATTATGGGCTGGAGGGGACCCGGGTCGGTGACAGCATCGCCGTCAGCGGCGCCTGTCTGACGGCCGTGATGATATCCGGCAAACGTTTCGAGGCCGATGTGTCCCCCGAGACAATCGCCCGCACGACCTTCGGAGCGGCGCGGGCCGGCGAGCGGGTCAATCTCGAACGGGCCCTGCGTTTTTCCGATCGCCTCGACGGCCACCTGGTTTCGGGTCACATCGACGGGACCGGGATTATAAAAGCCATCGGCACGAAAGCAAACGCCACCATACTCACCATCGGCGTCGAGGCGGCGCTTTCCCGGTACATGATCGAAAAGGGGTCGGTGGCGGTGGATGGGATCAGCTTGACCATCAACCAGTTCACCGCCAACCGGTTCGAGGTCAGCATCATTCCGCACACGTGGCTGGCAACGACCCTGCGGCTCAAAAAAATCGGAGCCGCGGTCAACATCGAAACCGATATGATCGGCAAATATATCGAACGGTTTGTCTCTGGAAGAGGAGGCGAAAAGACCGCACCTGCAAACCGGTCCGATACCGTTGACAATCATTTTGTATCCAAAAAAGGATACCTGTAGCAAACAAATAGCGTTGTCCGAGGCCTGCGGGAACATGCCGGGTCCGGATCGCTTTTTCTGCTTTACCGTTAGATTCAAAAGAGAGTGAGAGTCAAGATGCCAATTCTTGAAATCGAAAAAGCCATCGAAGAAATCAAGGTCGGTCGGATGGTCATTCTGGTGGATGACGAAGACCGTGAAAACGAAGGCGACCTGTGCATGGCGGCCGAAAAAGTGACGCCCGAAGCCATCAATTTCATGGCAAAATACGGGCGCGGCCTGATCTGTCTGGCCATGTCGAACGCGATGATCGACAAGCTCGATCTGCCGATGATGGTCGACAACAACACCTCGGCCTTTCAGACCGGGTTCACCGTATCGATAGAGGCCCGCTGCGGCGTGACGACCGGCATATCGGCCGCCGACCGTGCCAGAACCATTCACACCGCGGTAGCGGACAACGCCAAGCCGAATGACCTTGTCCGTCCCGGTCACATATTCCCCTTACGCGCCCGCGAGGGCGGCGTGATGGTCCGTGTCGGTCAGACCGAAGGGTCGGTCGACCTGGCACGTATGGCCGGCTTGAAACCGGCCGGCGTCATCTGTGAAATCATGGATGAAGACGGAACCATGGCGCGCATGCCGGCCCTGGAAAAGTTCAGCCAGAAGCACGGCATCGGCATTTGCACCATCGCCGATCTGGTCGAATACCGCATGAAAAACGAAGCCTTCGTCCATCGCGCGGCCGAATCTATCATCCCCACCCAGCACGGCGGCGAATTCAGGATGATCGCGTTCGAGAACGATGTCGACCAGCTGCTGCACGTTGCACTGGTCAAGGGCCAGATCGAACCTGAAAAACCGGTCATGGTCAGGGTCCACTCGGAGTGCATGACCGGTGATATTTTCGGCTCGCTGCGCTGCGACTGTGGTGACCAGCTTCACAAGGCCATGTCGATGATTGAAAAGGAAGGTGTTGGCGTCATTCTCTATCTGCGCCAGGAAGGCCGGGGGATCGGGTTGGTCAATAAACTGAAGGCTTACGAATTGCAGCGCGAGCAGGGACTCGACACCGTTGAGGCCAACCGCAGACTCGGCTTCAAGGCCGACATGCGCGATTACGGCTTGGGGGCCCAGATACTCGTCAACCTGGGTGTCCGGAAGATGCGTCTTCTGACCAACAATCCCAAAAAAATGATCGGGTTGGAAGGCTATGGACTGACCATCGTGGAGCAGATTCCCATAGAAATCGAACCGAACGAATACAACCGCTGCTATCTCGAATGCAAGAAACTGAAAATGGGCCATTTGCTGCATATTGACGATGACAGCGTCATCACCCCGATATCGCATCAATGATTCGCCAACCTGATCAAACGAACCGGGAGGAGTCGAAATGGTAAAAATCCTGGAAGGACAGCTCATCGCCAAGGGCAAACGCTTTGGGATCGTGGTCAGCCGTTTCAATGATTTTATCACCGAAAATTTGCTGGGCGGAGCACTGGATGCACTGACGCGCACCGGTGCGAAGGAAAACGATATCCAAATCATAAAAGTACCGGGGGCCTTCGAAATACCGCTGGCGGCTAAAAAAGCCGCCCGGACCGGCCGTTACGATGCCGTGATCTGTCTCGGAGCGGTGATTCGAGGCGCCACGCCGCATTTTGACTACGTCTGCGCCGAAGTCAGCAAAGGCGTGGCCCAGGTCGGCCTGGACTTCGAACTCCCGGTCATTTTTGGTGTACTGACAACCGACACGGTCGAACAGGCGATCGATAGGGCCGGCACCAAGTCCGGCAACAAAGGCTGGCATGCCGCCATGGCGGCGGTCGAAATGGCCAATTTAATGGGGACCGTCGCATAGGCCTGAAAATGGGAATCCGCCGCAAAGCCCGCGAACTCGCACTGCAAGCTCTATTTTGTATGGACATGACCGGCGATACGTCCGAAGAGATGCTGCAGCGGTTCTGCGATCACTACAATCCACCGGCCAAGGCCCGTCCGTTCTTCCTGGAACTGATCCGCGGTGTCAATGGTTCGAGGGCGTTGATCGATCAGTTGATCGAGCGATTCTCTCGTAACTGGCGTCTGAGCCGGATGTCGTGCGTCGATCGGAACATCATGCGCATTGCCGTTTATGAGATGCTTTTTTGCGGTGACATTCCGGCTAAAGTGTCCATCAACGAAGCCATCGACATCGGCAAAAAATACGGCACCGAAGAGTCCGGCGCCTTCATCAACGGAATTCTGGACAGTGTCCGAATCGACAGCGAAGCCCTGCCTCTTCAGAAAATCCCCGACAGTCACCCGCAACCGGCTGATTGAGGAAAGCTGCAAGAAAAATAATTGACCCGCTCTAACCAACATCTTTTTCAACGGGACAGCGGTATTTCCGGTAGGCGCGCAGAAAGGCGAGCCCGGCTGTCCCGGTTAAGGAGGATACTTTGATTATCGAATCGTTGACAGTCGGACCAATTCAGGCCAATTGCTACATTTTGGGTTGTGAAGAAACACGGGAAGCCGTCGTAATCGATCCGGGTGGCGAGGCCGATCGGATTTTAATGACCCTGGCCCGCTCCAACTTGAAGCTCCGCTACATCATCAATACCCATGGCCATTTCGACCACGTCGGTGCGAACAAACGCCTCAAGGATGCCACCGGCGCCCCGATTCTCATTCACCGCCTCGATGCCCCGATGCTGGACCAGCTTTCTGCCAGCGCCGCCTCCTGGGGGCTGTCGGCGGAGAATTCACCTGCTCCGGACCAACTCCTGGAAGAAGGCGACACGGTCGGCTTCGGCACCATTACCCTTAAGGTGCTGCACACGCCCGGTCACACTCAGGGCGGCATATCGCTTTTCACCAATGGTTGCGTTTTCGTCGGCGATACCCTCTTTGCCGGTTCGGTCGGTCGCACCGATTTTCCGGGCGGCAATGCCGCAACATTGAAACAAAATATTCAAAACAAGCTGTTTTCACTCGCCGACGACGTGGTTGTGTATCCGGGTCACATGGAACCGACCACAGTCGGTAAAGAGCGCCGCACCAATCCCTTTGTGGGCGAAAACGGGATGCTGTGAGTCCGTTGAGCCGGTTAGGTCCGTTTAGCCGGTTTAGCCCGTTTTGCCCGTTGAGCCGGTTAGGCCCGTATTGTCCGGTGACCAGTTGAAGGATATCACCATATTGTTAGATCTTTCTCCTGATTTGTGGCAGAAAATAGGTAAATAGTCGAGGACCAAAATGTATTTTGGATTCTCTCGGCTGAGGAAACATTAACTTTTCGGAGTATGATTCTTTAGACCTAAAAGCAGTTTACGATCCCACAGTAGGGCTTGATCTTTCCGTCATTTAACCGGCTAAACGGGCTCAACAGGCTGAACCGGCTCAACTGCTTTTCAGAATGCGCCGAGTTGGCAGGGCTTTATTTTGATCCCCAGGGCTTCGCAGGCGCTGCTAACGGTCATCTTCGGCACACCGAATTGTGCGGCGATGCGCCAGGCCGTTTTGCATGGCAGCCGATCGTCGACCAACCCGTCTCGGATGGCGTCACCAAGAGCCGGCTCCTGTGGCATGCGCGAATCGACGATCTTTTTCTGCGGCTTGTATCCAAATAGTCCCAGCTGACACTTAACGAGACGAATGCGCAGCTGGTCGGCCGTCCGGCCAACCTCGGCCGGTGTGCAACCAAGTTTCCCGGCTATGTCAAAGGCAACGGCACACGCCAGCGCATCTTTTCCGAGGCGCACTTTAATTTCCTGTGTTATGGCCTGATCCGGCTGGTTATCATTATCGTTCTTGTCAGATAAATTCATTCGCCCCCCGCTTTTTTTATGTTCTGTTCTCGCATATGACGCCGTAATAATCCCCTTATATAGTCCATTTGAAGACACGGTTCAATTTCAAAAAAAGAGGGCATACCATGACCCTGATCGCAACACCTGTTAACCTTTCAAACCTTGAGTTCCCTGACCGGGGAAGGATGAACCAGGCCTTCACTCGGAGGTATCTATTTTCCTTGAACTCGTCTATCGGGTTTGTTAGGTTGTGTCCATCCACGGTTTCATTAGGGGCACAGGTTAGTTTCCGATTCAGAAATGAGCAATTTTCTGCAAGTTCAAGGAAATCAAAAAATACCTTTTCATAATCCGGAAATAGTCAGCGGGTTATCTGCTTTGAGGAAAGAAAGGGTAAGTCCGTTGCCCGTACTTCAGGGGCCGGTTGTCGATTCGAGATACTCGGACTGCGATAGGTGCTCATGAGTTTCACGATCAAGCGCAAGAAAACCCGCCGGATAACCGTGGGCGGCGTCACAATTGGAGGTAATGCACCGATTGCCGTCCAATCCATGACCAATACGCTGACCCCGGACGTGGCGGCAACGGTCGCCCAAATCAAAAAGCTCGAAGCCGCCGGTTGTGAAATCGTGCGGGCGGCGGTGCCGGACGAAAAGGCCGCCGTCGCCATCACGCGTATCAAATCGCAGATCACGATCCCGCTGATTGCCGATGTTCACTTCGATCACCGTTTGGCAATCGCAGCGATTCGGTCTGGTGCCGACGGTTTGCGGATCAACCCCGGCAATATCGGTGGCCGTAAAAAAGTCAAAGCGGTTGTGGACTGTGCCGAGGAATTCGGTATACCGATCCGGATCGGCGTCAATGCCGGTTCTCTCGAAAAAGACCTGCTGAAGAAATACAATGGCGTGACCGCCGGGGGGATGGTTGAAAGTGCCTTGCGCCACATCGAAGATATAGCGGCACTCGGTTTCGAGCGGATAAAAATTTCCATGAAAGCCTCGGATGTTCACCGGACGGTGGAGGCCTATCGTCTGTTGTCCGAGCAGACCGATTTCCCCCTGCATGTCGGCGTGACCGAGGCCGGTGGACTCTACTCGGGGATCGTCAAATCGACCCTCGGAATCGGGATGCTGCTGGCCGAAGGGATCGGCGACACCATTCGCGTTTCCCTGACCCGCGATCCGATTGAAGAAGTGCGTGTCGGCTACGAGATTTTGAAAGGGTTGGACATTCGTCGCCATGGTCCTGATATCGTCTCCTGCCCGACTTGCGGCCGTTGCAATATCGATCTCTTCGGCATCACCGAAAAGATCGAAAAAGCGCTCCTGCTCAAATCGGTGCCGGTGAAACTGGCCATCATGGGCTGCGTGGTCAACGGTCCCGGCGAAGCCCGGGAAGCCGACATCGGCATCGCCGGCGGCAATGGCGTGGGAATTCTTTTCAAAAAAGGTAAAATCGTCAAAAAATTTCCCGAAGAAAAACTGGCGGAGGTCCTTTTGGCCGAAGTGGAAAAATACGAAAACGAGTGGAAATCGAGAACTTGACGACATCATGGCTATTATACATATCGTCACACGAGGATGAGAATGGGTAAACAGCAACAACCGAAATCGGCTATCAGCCCCACCCGGGAAGAGGATTATTCTGAGTGGTATCAACAAGTTGTAAAGGCTTCTGACCTTGCGGAAAAATCTCCCGTGCGCGGGTGCATGGTGATCAAACCTTGGGGATACAGCCTCTGGGAAAACATTGTGCAAGAACTGGACGCGATGTTCAAGGCCACCGGAGTGAAAAATGCCTACTTTCCACTTTTTATACCGCTGAGTTTTCTCGAGAAGGAAGCCGAACACATCGAGGGGTTCGCCAAGGAATGTGCCGTGGTCACCCACCACCGGCTCGAAAAAGGACCGGAGGGGGGCCTCGTGCCGGCCGGCCCGCTTACGGAACCCCTCGTCGTAAGACCGACATCGGAAACAATCATCGGTGACTCCTTTTCGAAATGGATCAACAGCTACCGGGACCTGCCCGTGCTCATCAACCAATGGGCCAATGTGGTCCGCTGGGAAATGCGAACCAGAGTATTTTTAAGAACCAGTGAATTTTTATGGCAGGAAGGGCACACGGCGCACGCAACCGAGGAAGAAGCCCTCGCAAGGACAATTATGATGCTTGACGTCTATGCCGAACTCGCCGAAAGCCACCTTGCCATTCCGGTCATCAAGGGCCGTAAGACCGCGGGGGAAAGATTTCCAGGTGCGGTGGACACGCTGTGCGTCGAGGCGATGATGCAGGATCGTCGCGCTTTGCAAGCCGGCACGTCTCACTTTCTCGGTCAAAATTTTGCCCGGGCTTCGGGCATCCGGTATCAGGACGCCAACGAACAGGAGCAGTTCGCCTGGACAACGTCCTGGGGTGCGTCAACACGACTGATCGGCGGCCTGATCATGACCCACGGCGACGACAACGGCATCATCCTGCCGCCTCGGGTCGCGCCGGCACATCTCGTTTTGCTGCCCATCGTACGGAATGCAGAGGAGAGCGCCCTGGTGATGCCGTATGTCGACAGTCTGGCCAGGGCACTGAAAGAGAAGCACTACGGTCGGCGGCCGATAGAGGTGGAAATCGACACGCGTGATATCGGCGGTGCCAGAGGATGGGAATGGATCAAGAAGGGCATTCCGCTACGGGTCGAAATCGGCCCGCGGGACATCGCCGCAGAATCTGTATTCGTCGGTCGCCGGGACCGGGATCACCGCGAAAAGGTCTCCGTCAAACGCGACCGGTTTGTCGCCGAAATCGCCGATATCCTCGACAGCATTCAAAACGCGTTATTCGATCGCGCGCTGACTTTCCAGAAGAACCATACGACAGTGATCGATGAAAAAAAGTCATTTTATGATTATTTTACGCCTTCAGACAAAGAAAAGCCCGAAATTCACGGCGGGTTCGCACTCTCGCACTGGTGCGGTGACGCGGCGTGCGAAACAGTCATCAAGGAGGATCTCGGCGTGACCATCCGCTGCATCCCTCTGCCAGGCGCATTGAACGATGACACGGGTCCGGGCGGATGCATCGCTTGCGGTAAGCCTTCACCGCAAAGGGTCGTCTTCGCCAAAGCCTATTAAAATCGTCATGCTTGGAGTTTAGAGCCTTAGGGTCACGGTAAGAAATAATTCCACACGATTGCGCCGGATTATGGTTTGTCTACAAGGCACATCCACCTGCGCATATCGGGATACGTGTGGGTGGATGTAACGCAGTAGACGGGCCATAAGACAAGCAAGAGGTGGAATTATTTTTTGCCGGGGCCTTTAGATCGTATCATTTCCGGAAGATGCAGAAATGTGTTGTTAAAGCGAACCTCCTTATTCATCGCCTATGATCCGTATTACCGACATCCTCGACAAAGTTGCCGAATACTCCCCTGAAGCCGACCTCAGCCTGATCGAACGGGCCTATATTTACTCCGCGCGGGTTCACGAAGGCCAGGTGCGCCTCTCAGGTGAACCCTACCTGTCCCATCCACTGGAGGTGTCCGGCATCCTCGCCGATATGAATCTCGATGAAATCAGCGTCACCTCGGGTCTTCTGCACGATGTTCTCGAGGATACGGCGGCTACACCGGAAGAAATCGAGAAAATTTTCGGCCCCGAAGTTCTTCACATCGTCTCCGGCGTCACCAAGCTGAGCAAACTTCGTCTGAGCAGCTCCGAAGCCCGACAGGCCGAAAGCATCCGCAAAATGCTGCTGGCCATGGCCGACGACATCCGTGTCATCCTGATCAAGCTGGCGGATCGCCTGCACAACATGCGGACCCTTCAGTATCACCGCAACGAAAAGAAAAAAGTCAACATCGCCCGTGAAACCATGGATATCTATGCTCCGATATCCGCCCGGTTAGGCATCTACTGGATTAAGAAGGAGCTCGAAGACACCTCCTTCAAGTACATGCTGCCCGATGAGTACGAACGCATCAGCAATCTGGTCGCCAAGGATCAGGCGGAACGCGAGAAATATGTTGAAACCGTAAAGAAGTACATTCTGAAAAAAATGGAGGAGGCCAACCTGAAATGCGAGGTGCTGGGCCGAAACAAAAATTACTACAGCATCTACCACAAAATGATGAGCCAGAACCTAGCCTTCGAAGACGTCTACGACATCATCGCCTTCAGGATCATCCTCGATACAATCCCTCATTGTTACGAAACCCTCGGGCTGATTCATTCTCTCTGGAAACCGATCGACATCAAATTCAAGGACTATATCAGCCGTCCGAAGCCCAACATGTACCAGTCTCTGCACACGACGGTTTTCGGTCCTTATGGCGAGCGGATGGAGGTCCAAATCCGCACCTGGGAAATGGACCGGGTGGCCAAATCGGGCATCGCCGCCCACTGGGGCTATAAGGAAGGCAAGCAGGTCGATGAACGGGTAAGTCGAATGTACAGCTGGATCCAGGAATTGGTCGAGAACCAGGAAAATTTCAGGGATCCGGGCGAATTCATGGAAAACGTGCGCATCGACCTTTTCCCGGACGAGGTTTACGTATTCACTCCCCGCGGGGAAATAAAAACACTTCCCAAAGGGGCAACACCTGTCGATTTCGCCTATATGATCCACTCGGAGGTTGGCGACCAATGCGTCGGAGCAAAGGTCAACGACCGCATGGTCCCACTCCAGTACGAACTGCAAACCGGCGATGTCATTGAGATCGTAACCCAAAAGAACCACCAGCCGAGCAAGGACTGGCTAAAGTATGTCAAGACGGTCAAGGCCCGTTCAAAAATCCGTCAATGGATCAAAACCCAGGAAAAAGACCGCAGCATTTCACTCGGACGGGAAATGTGCGAAAAGGCATTCCGCAAGGAAAGGCTCAATTTTTCGGCACTGATCAAAACCGACGAAATGAACCGGGTGGTTGAGCACTTCGGGCTCAAAACTGTCGAAGACTTGATCGCCAGTGTGGGCTACGGCAAGATTACACCGCTTCAGGTGGTAAGACGCTTTACAGCAAAAGCCGAAAGCGATGAAAAGCGCGAGTCAGTCTTTAACAAGCTCATCGGGCGGGTGCGCAAGAAAAAGCCTAAAGGCGGGGTGGTGGTCAAGGGAGTAGATGATATTCTGATTCGCTTCGGCAAATGCTGCCAGCCGGTACCGGGAGATTCGATCACCGGCTACATCACCCGCGGCTATGGCGTGACCGTTCACCGTGCAGGCTGCGTCAACGCCCTGAAAATGAATCCCGAACGACAAATCGAAGTGGAGTGGAACATTGAAAAGTCAGATACGTATCCGGTAAAAATTTACATCCGGTCCCACGACCGTGTCGGGCTTTTGGCCGACGTGGTCAGCAACATCAGCAAGAATGAAGCCAACATACTGAACGCCAAAACTGAAACCCAGGAAAACAAGATCGTGAACAGCGTATTCACCATCGATGTGGAAGACACCGAGCACCTGAACCGTATAATGTCGTCGCTTAAAAAGGTCAAACAAGTGTTCGAGGTTAAACGCATCAGCTGACCCTACGCCCCCGCCGCCTCGTCCAGAATTGTCTTCCCCGGTAACCGTTCACAGGGTTGCAAAATCCGATACGCTGCAACCCAACTAATCGTAAGCGTTTGTGATAGAGCTCAGGGCGCCTTGACGATGCAGCCGGATTTGATGCAACTGGTACAGACCGTCATCTTTTTAACCCTGCCGTTTACGTTAGCCCTGACGCGCTGCAGGTTCGGGTTGAACCGGCGTTTATTCACGTTGTGCGCGTGGCTCACATTGTTGCCCACCATCGGCTTTTTACCACATATTTCACATGCTTTCGACATAATCGCCTCTCTTGAAAAATGACTCGGTGCCCTTTCGGCTCGGGCCGCGAGCGAACCCGGAAACCCAAATATCGATGCCGAAAAATTAAAAGTGGATTTCTACAGGAAAGGTCGGAATCTGTAAAGTCTTTTTTAATTGCCTTGAGCTTGTTTTGCGAGTGAAGACTCGCACTTGGCGATGTACTGCAGGGCAATGCGATGAACACCGACATCCGGATAATTGGCAACGAGCGACTTGAAGCGCTGCAGGGCCGCATCGTAATGCTTGCTTTTGTAATAGAACATCGCGATGTAAAACTCGTTGCCGGCGAGGTTTTTCAAGCATTTGTTGATGTGATCGGTCGCCTTTTCGGCATAGAGCGATCGAGGATATTGTTTCTGAAGTTGCCTGAAATTTTCCAAGGCCTTGCGGGTGACAGTCTGGTCGCGATCGATCGTATCCATCTGGTCGAAATAGCAGCGACCGATTTGGTAAAGAACGTAGGGAACTGCTTCGTTGTTGGGATGAAGGTCGGCAAACTCCTGATACGCAAAGATGGCATCCTCGTACTCTTCGAGGTGATAGTGCGCATCGGCGATCTTCAACTCCGCCAGTGTGACGTACTTGCTGAACGGATACCAGTCTTTGATCTTCTGAAAATACTCGAGGGCCGATTTGTAATTTCCACTGTCATATTCATCCATGCCATCTTGGACCAGCACCTCCACCGGTTCGACATCTTTTTCCTTGAAAAAAAAATCGTGGACTGAATTGTAGATAGAACATCCGCTAATAAGAAACAGAAAAAAAAAGCAGAGGACGAAAGCCGCTTTCATTGAATTGAGTCTAATCATTTTCTCTTACCGCGGGTAAGGTTCGACGGCCGGTTTCGACAACGCATACACTGCCCGCCGACGCCGCATGACAGGATATTCCGCGTGACAAGGTCGGCAACTGACGCCGCCCTTCAATAAAGGGAACAGAGCTCGATCTATCTATTGTGGGGTCGGCCGATGGGTTCTAACCGATCTCATATAGTTGTCACATCGCCCGCCGGCCGTTTTTTTTCGGTTAAATATCGCAGCGTCCGAACGCCTAAAGGACCTTTTTGATCACATCTTCGAGTTTTGACTTGGCAACCATGCCGGTAATCTGTTCGACCACATCACCGCCCTTGAATAAAATAAGGGTCGGAATTGCCTTGATTCCGTATTTTCCCGGAGTGATGGGGCTGTTGTCGACATTGCACTTCATGAATTTAATCTGGTCCCCAAAACTCTTGGAAAGCTCTTCGACCACGGGAGCGATCGCTTTGCAAGGGCCGCACCACGGTGCCCAGAAATCCACCAGCACCGGCATTTCCGATTTCAAGACCTCGCTTTCGAAATTTCCGTCTTCGATCTCTTTCATACCTTCAGCCATGATCTTAATTCCTTTCTGAAATAAATTTTCACAATTATAGTGATGGCCGCCATGGTTGTCAACTTTTACAAAATTAGTCAATCCAGGAACTTAGGGCCCCGGCAAAAAATAATTCCACCTCTTGCTTGTCTTATGGCTCGTCTACTGCGTTACATCCACCCACACGTATCCCGATATGCGCAGGTGGATGTGCCTTGTAGACAAACCATAATCCGGCGCATTCGTGTGGAATTATTACTTACAGTGACCCTTATTCCAACATCGCAACCCGCTCAGTGCGCCGCGACCGGTGGCAAGTGACGTTTCTATTGTAACAATTTGAAATAGATCTCGTTTCGTTGTACATAGACACTGGTTAGGAGGTCGCCGATGGCGGACATTATCAAAATTGGTGCATTGATTTCAGGCACCGGCACAAACCTGCGAGCAATCATAGACGCCTGCAAAGAGGGAGAACTGGCCGGGGAGGTGGTCTTTATCGGTTCGGACAACCCGCAGGCTGCCGGCCTCGAACTGGGCCACCGGCATGGTATCCCCACTTTTGTGGTCGACTATCGGGCCATCATTCGGTCCTCCCGCGATGCCCTGCCCAACAGTGCGCTGCCTCCCGACGCCAGCCTGAACGAGCTGTTGGAAAAACAAAACCTCTTTCCGAGGTCTGTCAATCCGCAAAAAGTGACCGCGTTTCTGGTATCGCGGGTGATAGCCGAGTCCCGACTATTGAAGGCCATGGCCCCCCATGACGTCGATTTACTCGCACTGGCCGGATACATGCGCACCCTTACGCCTTATTTCATCGACCGGGTCAACACCGATCCGGAAAACCCCCGCATTATGAACATTCATCCCGCCCTGCTGCCGGCCTTTCCGGGAACCGATGGTTACGGAGATGCCTTTCGGTTCGGCTGCAAGGTGGCCGGCTGCACGGTCCATTTTGTCGATTATGGTGAAGATACGGGACCGATCATCGGGCAGAAAGCCTTTCCGATCGAAAAAAACGACACTCTGGATACGGTCCGTGAAAAAGGATTGAAATTGGAATGGGCCCTCTATCCGGAGTGCATCGACCTGTTTGCGCAGGGAAAGTTGAAAATTGTAGAGATGACCTACAGTCGGCCAGGTAGGCGTCAGAAGTTGAAGAGAACGGTGGTGAAGATTTTGCCGGGATAAGCTGGGGCGGAAGAGGTTAATTTTTGCTTTCTTTTTGCAGCCATTTCACATACTGCTCAATTCCCTCCTCTAAAGAAAGCGGTCCGTATGGACAGCCGGTCGCCAACAACTTTCCCATATCCGCTTCGGTCACATACTGATAGCTGTCTTTTATCGATTCCGGCATGTCGAAGTATTCGATTCTCTGCGGCAGATTCAATGCGCTGAAGATCGCACCTGCGAGATCATTGAAGCTTCTGCTCCGCCCTGTGCCGGCATTGTAAAGACCGTTGGGTGGAGATGCGTCGAGGAAATAAACGATCAAATCGACGATGTCCTGAACGAAGATAAAATCTCTTCTCTGTTCGCCGTCAGCACACTCCTCGCGGCACGATTTGAAGAGTCGGATCTTGCCGCTCTGCAGCGCCTGTGGGATAGCGAAATGGGCTACGCTGGCCATGCCTCCCTTATGACTTTCGCCGGGGCCGTAAACGTTGAAGAATTTAATACCGTACCAGCGCGGAGGCGTTTCCTGCTGTTTCAGCGCCCATAAATCAAAGAGATGTTTTGAGTAACCGTAGGGATTGATCGGCTTGTAGATATCGGTCTTTTCATGGTCATCGGAAAATCCATCCCTTCCGTCGCCGTATGTGGCGGCACTGCTTGCATAAATGAGGGGAATTTGCCTTTCTGTGCAAAAATGCCACATGTGTCGAGAAAAGGAAACGTTGTTTTCGAAAAGATAATCGAAATCGCTTTCCATCGTATCCGTGCAAGCGCCGAGGTGGACAACCGCTTCGACCGCCTTGTCCGTGTTTTGGTCCAGCCACGACCACAGACGGGTTTTGTGCACGTATTGCATGAAAGATTTACCGACCAGGTTTTTCCATTTAGCGGTGCTGGCGACATTGTCAACGAGTAAAATGTCGTCACCATAAAGGCGATTCAAAGCCGTCAACGCATTGCTGCCGATAAACCCCGCTCCCCCGGTGAGTATAACCATATAGTGTTCCTCAATTGTCGTTTAAGTAAAAATTACGTAACCGCTCACAGGGTTGTAAGGTCCGATGCGCTTCAAACCACCTAATTGTAAGCGTTTACAGGGTGCCGCAGATGCAAGGCGTCGGGTGCGCAGACGTACTTTTGTACTTCAAGTGCCCGACAACAAAGCAGATGAGGTGCCCTGTGAACGCTTACAAAATTACTTGTGAACGCTTTCGGGATTATGGTCTCCGTTTTTTTCCGATACCATTTGCGCGAGGCGGGTTGTGCTGTAGCCTTCAACCACCGGGACCAGGTGCACTTTTCCGCCATAGGACTCCACAAACTCTTTTCCAACCACCTTCTCCGGGCGGTAATCCGACCCTTTCACGAGGACATCCGGTTCCAGGGCTTCAATGAGTTCGATCGGCGTGTCTTCTTCGAAAATGATCACCAGATCGACGCAATCCAACGCGCCTAAAATGGCGGCGCGGTCTGCTTCGCTCAAAATCGGTCGCTTGGCTCCCTTGAGCCGCCTGACCGACTCGTCGGAATTCAAGCCGACGATCAACCGCTCTCCGCACCTCTTGGCCTCGTTCAGCAAGTGGATATGTCCCGGATGAAGCAAATCGAAACACCCGTTGGTGAAGACAATTTTTTGTTCCAGGGCTTTCCATGCCTGAACCTGAACCATCGCAGCTGCAAGCGAATGGGCCTTTTGGTTGACCCTTCCGCCGATTCTGTTGCCGCTTATCTCCACCGCAGCCTTTAGTTCAAGGGTGCTGATCGGTTGTGTACCGAGTTTGCCGACGACAACCCCGGCAGCGACGTTGGCCAAGCGTGCGGCGTCCAAATAACTCCGCCCGGAAGCGATACCGACTGCCACTGTCGCAATAACAGTGTCACCGGCGCCTGACACATCGTAGACTTCCCGCGCAATCGACGGAATAAACCGGGGTTGCTCGTCTTCGCCGACGAGGCACATCCCGAGCGGACCGCGCGTGACCAGCAGGTTCGACAACCTGTATTTGGACCGCGTGGTCTGCATGGCCTCGATAAGGGCGTTGTCATCACCGAGAGGCGCGCCAAGCACATGTTCGAATTCTGCGGTATTGGGTGTCAGACAAGCTGCACCCGCATATCGTTCCCAATTTTTCCCCTTTGGATCGACGATAACAGGGACATCTAAGCCATTGGCCACATCGATGAGGGCTTCAGTGAGGCCTTGCGTATCAAAAATGCCCTTTCCATAATCCGAAAATATGACGGCCGCACATCGATGAATTTCTTTGGCCGCATTTTCGATGATTCCGGCTTTCAGAGATTCATCGAGAAAAATGGTGTTCTCGTCGTCAATCCGCAGTAATTGCTGACCTTTTGCCAGAACTCGCGTTTTTGTGATGGTCGGCCTGTTAATATCTTCCATCAGTATCGATTCGATCTTTCGGTCCTCGAGCAACCGTTTGAGCGTGCGTCCATTTTCGTCCCGGCCGATGACGCCGAGCAAGATAACCGAGACACCGAGTCCGATGACGTTCAAAACCACGCTGCCGGCGCCGCCGGGAACGATCGATCGTCGTTTGATGTGGAATACCGGTACCGGCGCCTCGGGTGAGATGCGTTTCACATCGCCCCAGAGATATCGGTCCAACATGACATCGCCGACGACGAGAATTTTGCATCTCTCATAATCGAACGCGACAGAATTATTCATCGTGATAGCCCATTTCGTTTTTCACCATTTTTTTGCCATGGCTGTGCTCGAATGGCCGGAGGACCCGAGTTTTCGCTTTTGAATGCCCGCTACAGGTAACGCCTTGCCCCCAAGAAACGGCTTCGGTAATAGCTTTTCGACAGGGAAGTCAACCGGATGCGCTTGCTCTTGCCGGGTGCATGAATGAACTTGTTCTCACCGGTGTAAATTCCCACGTGGGAAACCCGGCGTCCACCGGCAGTGGCAAAGAAGACAAGATCACCCCGCAGCAGCTCATTGCGTGCGACCGGAGTGCCGACCCGCCACTGTTGACGGGAGGTCCGCGGCAGATCGAGGCCGTTGAGCTGATAGACCGTCATCGTCAATCCGCTGCAATCAAACCCTTCATCCGACGATTCGCCGCCCCATTTATACGAAACGCCGATGTAATTCATTGCGGTTTTAACGATCCGATCCCTCAGTTCGACGGTATCGTAAACGGCGGTGGGCCTGACGATGTAATAGTCCGTGATGAGCCCGCGGGCCTGATAGCCTTCCGCTGCCTCGATCGCCAGTTCTCGGGTGGAATAGTTGCCGAAGCGTACCTTGTAGAAACCGGAAGCATCGCCGAAATAATAGGCGTTCAGACCCGTCTGCTGAAGTGCTTCGGTCATTCGCACGGCGTTGTCCACACTGGAGAATGCCCCCAGTTGAACGGCAAATCGCACGTGCTCGAGCTGTTTGGACGGTGTGGGAATGTCGGCTTCGGAGGGCGGTGACGGTTCCAGTCCGCTGCAACCGGCAAGCAGCAGGATAATACCGATAACGGCCGGCCGGCAGTGCAGTGGGCAATCTTTTTTCTTCCGGTTCATGATGGTCGAATCAGAGCGCCTTTAGCATCAACGGGATAGCGACGAAAGTGCCGATGGAACTCCCCAGGTTGGTAAACACGACGACCAGCAGCACCCGGGTTACCTTGTTTTTCCAGAAACCCCGCAGAGTGTGAATGTCTTCCTGAAGATTTTCGAAGTCGATGACCCGCGGCTTGCGGGAAAAGGCTTCAACCAGGCCAGATACCCAGCCGGCGGCGACCATCGGGTTCAGCGAAGTCAACGGCGCGGCCACGATGGAGGAGACGACCGTGAGCGGATGCGCCAGGGCCGCCAAAGCCCCGAAGCCGGCCAGCACGCCGTTGGCCAGCAGCCACCAGACCACCATGTCCTTGCCGGCTTTGGCGCCGCCAATGAAAAAGCCGGTGATGATCAATGCAACGATTCCCAGCGGTATGACCCACTTGAGAACTGCAGAGAGCTTGCTCTTGGGCGGCAGTTTTTCCAGGGCTGCGATGTCGGTTTCGCTATTCCAGTACTTTTTAATTCCGGGAACATGACCGGCGCCGACGACCGCCACTATTTTTTCTCCGGGGGCATGCCGTATCTTGTGGGCCAGATAGCGGTCGCGTTCGTCGATCAGAATGGCCTTGACGATGGGTAAGGATTTGCCCACGTCGGCAAGGATGGTTTCGAGCACATCCTCCTGCTTCATTTTTTCCACATCCTCGGCACTGATGTCGTCCACCTGTCCGATGGAAAAGATGAGCTGGGCCAGCAGCTTGATTTTGTCTCTCAATCTCATCAAGCGCCAGGTGCGGGAGAGGGTGATGCGAATATCCCGGTCGGCCAGGTGGATGGCGGCCCCGACGGCCTCGGCGGATTCGATGGCCTGGATCATTTCCTGACCCGGGCGAATATTGAGTTTTTTGGCAATTCTTTTCTGCAGCGACGCCAACAGCAGATTGGACAGCAAAAGGAAAGACTTTTTTTCCCTGATGACCTTCACGATGTCCATGTTCTGCCACTGGTCTTTCTGTCGGATGGATTGGTAGCGTGATGCACACAGCTCGACACAAACCGTGTCCGGTTTTTCCCTGTCGATGACATCGGCCACCAGACGGGCGCTCTCTTCCGAAACATGGGCGGTTCCCACAAGGAAGATTTTCTTGCCGTCAATTTCAAGGAGTTGGGTCATACGACTTGTTTCTAATCCTTTTCCATTATATATCTATTTTCCGTTCATAAATGGCTATTATATTGGCCTCGTCAACGAAAAGTCAATTCATTGATGGAAACTAATTCACATCCGGATAGCAGCATAGGTCACGATCACGGATAACGGACAAACCGATGGCACAGCCTGAGCAAGTAGACACCTCGGAAAATCTCATTCGAGAGAAGCCGTATTACCTTCCGGCCGGCGGTGAGGTGGAGCTGTTCGCAGCCGCTCTCGACGCACGGCTGCCGGTTATGTTAAAAGGGCCAACCGGATGTGGGAAGACCCGCTTCGTCGAGTACATGGCTTTTCGTTTCAAGCGCCCCCTGTATACTGTGGCCTGCCATGAGGACCTGTTTGCGTCGGATTTGATTGGCCGCTATCTGCTCAAAAATGATGAGACGGTATGGATGGACGGACCTTTGACACGGGCGGTGCGCATCGGGGCAATCTGTTATCTCGATGAGATCGTCGAAGCCCGCAAGGACACGACGGTGGTCATCCATCCGTTGAGCGACGATCGCCGCCTGCTGTCCATCGACAAGAAGGGTGAAGCCCTCAAGGCCCATCCCGATTTTTTGTTGGTGATCTCGTTTAATCCCGGATATCAGTCCGTTCTGAAAGACCTGAAACAGAGCACCCGCCAGCGATTTGTTTCCATCGACTTCGACTATCCGGCGGCGCAAAAAGAGACCGATATTGTTTCCCACGAAGGCGGCGTGGCACCGGAGACCGCCCGGCAGCTGGTGGCACTGGCGCATAAAATCCGCCGAATCAGGGAACAGGGTCTGACCGAAGGTGCCAGCACCCGGCTCCTGATCTATGCCGCGCAGCTGATCAGACGCGGTGTACCAGCGCGCGAAGCCTGCCGGGCAGCTATCTGCAGATCTTTAACCGACGACATGCACCTTCAGGAAACCATGAACGAACTTATCGACGACCTGTTTCAGGGCCCCGGGAAAAAATAATTCCACCTCTTGCTTGTCTTATGGCCCGTCTGCTGCGTTACATCCACCCACACGTATCCAGATATGCGCAGGTGGATGTGCCTTGTAGACAAACCATAATCCGGCGCAATCTTGTGGAATTATTTCTTACCGTGACCCTTGAACGACACAAACTGTCATGCATGCCACCTGACCAGGAAAATAGAGAACCAATTGAATCCCTGCACCTCTTAGATCCGGATCTCGCTGCTACCGTTCATCGTCAACTGAAACGATTCGATCCGGCGATCTCCGCAACTGTCGCCGCCTTGTTGGTTGACGATATCTTCTGGGGTCTGACCCGGGAAATGTCATTCGGACAGGCCATCACAGCCGGTTATCTTCAACTGATGCCCCGGGCCGAGTACGGCGTGCTCGAAAACTACCACCGCCTGGTGCGAGCGGCCGGTGCCCGTGGCACGACGATCGGCCGGTTGATGGCCATTCACCTGGTGCCCGTTTTAATCGCCGGGGACCGTGACCTGCTGCGGCTTTTCACCGAGGCCGTGGGGGTAATGGAGTCGAAAGGAATATACACCCTGACGCGGCCGCTGGAAGCCCTCTCTCAGCTTCTCAACCGCGGTGAGCGCTCTGCGGCCGCCACGTTTCTCAAGCTTCTGTCAGTGGCCTTCGGAATGGATCTGAGCTACAATCAGTGCCAGCACCTTTCCGTTAACCTGCCGCAAGCCATGCTTTCTTTCGCAAAGACGAAGCGTGTTTGGCAGCTGGAGCAGCTTTTGCGGGTGGTGCGTGCAGACGTGCTCCTCACCGAGTCGTTCCTGGCCGGAATGAAAAAGGGCCTCGGGCTGTTGACACCGGCTGCGCTAGACCGTTTTATTTCCGCAGCGTTTGACAAAACAATCCAAAGACCGGAATCGGCCGCCAGTTTCCTGTCGCTCGATTCGCGGCAAAGTCTGGATACATTTGCAGAACTTCAGGTTGCCGTTTCCCTGCGAGAAGTGGAGGCGCAACTCAATCGCTACCTCGGCGCCCGGACCGGCCTTCAGATCTCGGTACGCCCCCTGTCGGCCCTTGACGGTCGGCTATCCCCGATATCGGCAACAGCTGTCACCGCCTGCACGGACGGCAGATTCATCTATCTGCCGGAAGAGATCGCTCTTTACGGGAACAAACAGGCCAACACCGATCTCTACCGCTGTCTGGCACGTTTTGAATCCGGTCACCACGAGTTCGGCACTTTCGATTTCGACCTGGAACGGTTGTCCGACCGCTGTCAAGCGCTGAGTGACTGTCGCAGCGCACTTGACGGATTGGGAATACCGCCGGTCTCTGATCGACCGACCACTATGACATCAGACATCGAGCGGTTTTTGGAACTCTTTCCTCTACCGGCATTGGCTGCCGATCTTTTCACGGTGTTCGAACATGGGCGGATCAGGCGGTTGCTCGAGCGCCGTTACCCGGGACTGGTCTTGTCCTTTCTGCCGATTCTGCAAGATGAGGCCGGCCCTTCGCACGGCTTGATAAACCACCTCTATGCCGTCATCGCCTTGGGGCTGCCGCCGAGTTCGACATCCGGTCCGGACGATGTCCGGCACCATCTTGTCAAGGGCATGCTGGCGCAGTTCGTCGACCGCACCGGGACAGGGGAGTGCGGTGTGGAAAGCAGCGGAGAGTTGGTCGTTCTATTTTACCGGGAGGTCGCCAACACGCTCACCGAACATGCGCCCGACCAGTCGAGAGGCCAAGCGTATCGA